>NZ_JBIVDE010000002.1:0-725752 GCF_044746945.1 Streptomyces sp. NPDC090127
CGCGCGGTCTGCTCCGCAGACGCGACGCGCCGCCGCTACGCGGCGGTTCAACTGCCCTGCTCCGCAGGGCAGTTGATAGAGCGTCACTCCGTGACGCTGGATCGGATCGCTCCGCGATCCGATCGCTGGAATTCGCTCCGCGAATTCCAGAAAAGCGGCTGGCTAGGGGTGGGGTGGCTCGGTGCTTCGGTTTTCCGAATTCTGGAATTCAGGCGGAAAAGCCGATACTGGAAACGTATTCGTACTGGCCCCATTGCGAGCCGAGATCCTGGGTCACATCGCTGACCCAGACATCATCCATGCGCTGAATATCGTTATCGGCCCAGGCTGAGACGATTCGGTCCCAGCGGCGAACGTTCAAGTGCCGGTATTCTACGTACCTCTGATGGGGCCTCGGAACCTGGGACTGCACGAGCGGGTGGAGCTCCACCCTGGTACCGCGTCCCTGCCGGTTCAACCGAGCCAGAAGGTAGCGGGCCACATTCTGACGCCGAACAGCCAGGTAAGCGGCCTCCACCCGCTCCAGGTTCCGCCGGGAAGGCGCACGCTCGCCGGCCTTCCAAGCCTTGATCGTGCGGTCCGTGACCGTCAGGCCGGCCACCCGCGCCGCCTGACGCGCATGCTCACTCCGCGTCAGATAATTCAACCGCGCCAGAAACCCCCGACGCTGCTCCACAGGCGTAGCCACAAAACCCGCGAACTCATCCAACTGACGGGCAACCAACTCATGCCCCTTCACACCACGAGCACCAAACTTACCGAATTCAATACTCCGCTCCGGCACCCCCGCCGCCCTCCCACCAAGCAAGCCATAACTGCAATTCAAATACTACCAGTAGAGGGCGCCTAATTGACGTGCCATCAAAATTGATTTCTGTAAAAGAATTCCGTTTAAAGAATCGAGTTTGGCTCCTGCCAACCGCTGATGACGTGCCCGGGATGCGCGGACGGCAGCGGCCCGGTCCGCCAGCGCCACACGCGCGCAGCGACTCCGAGCAGCGAAACGAGGATGCGAAGCGGCAGTCCTGAGCACTACAACGAGGGGATGACCGTATTCCTCTGTTCCAAGTGCGGCACCGCGATCACGCCGGAGCTGGCCAAGCTTGCCGCCATCCCTGACGTCTCCGACGACGAGCGCGACCGGAACGAGGAGAGACGCCGGGCACCTTCCACCGTTCCGCGGGGCCACTACGCGATCGATCCCAAGCCCTGGGGACCTCCCTACGTCGTGCAGGACGATCAGGAGCACCCGCAGCCGGCTCAGTCGCGCGGGCCAGTGGTCTGCCGTGAAGAAGGCTTCGTCATCTCGGCGGGCAGCCGACACACAGTGCTGGTGCACCCCGACGACGCCGCCGGCCTTCAGCCACTGCCCAACTGGGAGAAAAGCAATGGGTGCTGCGGACCGACAGGCGACGAGGGGCTCAACCGAGCCTGCCCCTGCGGCGCTCCGGTCGCGACCCTCGCGGCCGACTGCTTCGGGCCCTACGAACTGCACCTCGACCCCGTCCGAACCTACGCGTTCTCACAGTAAGAACTCATAACGGAATGACTCTAGGGAATCCACCCTGAACTGGCGTGATGCCTGAACACCGACCGCGTCGGTGCAACGGGTGGGACCGGTGGCTCGGACCGGGAGGGTCGAAGCTCACCCCGTTCTCGTCGAGTGCGTTGAAGACGGTGACGCGACCCGAACCGAAGGCGAAGCTGATGTCGACCTTTCCCTGGGCGGCATCCCCGCCTGTCCATTCGAGCAGTTCGGCCCCCTTGAGGGGCAGCCCCAGCAGAGCGTGCAGTCCGGGGAAAGGTTCGGGGCGCTACTGCAGGTCGAAGCCAGGCCACCGGACTGGTCGGGTGGGGTCGATCATGTTCAACGTGAGGGAGAGCTCGCCGAGCTTTTGATGATTGATCTCGACCTGCTCGCCATCGAAGTCGAACAGCACCGGGCAGTCGCAGAACCACTCGTCATCCCTGAGGTCCCAGACCATCCAGACTCTCGTGAGCCTCCGGCCAGCAAGACCGCGCAGACGACTCCATGCTCCTGCACGACTTCACTACGGCCGTCCAACCATGCTGGCTGGTAGCCCGCGATGCTGAAATCGAACATGACGTCATCCTGTCAGAAGTGCCCCTCCTGGGGTCAGAGCAGTCCCGAACGGCGACCAACCCGTCAACTTCTCGAACACCCCTGCCGGGACAAAACGCTCTTTTAGTTTGTTTTTTTATCTACTCTGCCCTCGCAGGTTGAGCGTTCTCATCGCAGTCTGAGTGGCTGTGACCTGGCGGCCTCGGTCGGCGGGCGGTTCCCACCCGCCATGTGTCAGCGGCCTTGTGCGCTCTCGCGGGGGTCCGTGGCCGTGATCTGCTCAACGAAGCGCCGCACCTGGTCGCCGACGGGCTCCTGCATGGACACTGGCATCACATGCCAGCGGGACACCCCGCCCGGACCGAACCCGTCGGTCACGAAGTGCATGATCACTTTAGGAGAATCCCCGCGCTCACTGACACGGATGCCGAGCGTGAACCGCTCGCAGTTCCACCGCTCACACCAGTCGGAGGCCGCGATCCGTTCGGCCAGCAGGCGTGCTGCGGTGTCGACGGGCTCCTCCCAGCCGTGGTCCGTTACGACCCTGACCAATTCGGCGTCGTACTGCGCGGCGTCGAAGTGGATCTCGGGCGGGACCGGGACCCGGTTGTCGTTAGTGTTCTCCCAGTCTGTCCACTCGACGAGATCGCCAAAGCGTTGGATGGTGACGAACACTCCTCCACAGCAGCCGGTGTCGCAGTCGTTGTTCGACAGCTCGACACGCCGAGGCTCGTCGCCGGCCCACAGCGGCCACGTCTCGGGCGAACCGAACCACCTCTCCTGATAGCAACTCGAATCGCCATCCGGGTGGCTCTCCTGCAACACGTCGCGGCCATCGATCAGCGGACGTATACCCGCCCCCTTCTTCATCGCCTTCGGATGCGGAAGGACAGGACGAAGGATAAGGACGCTCAGCGGCGCAAAGCTTTCCATGTCCCCTATCTTCGCGGATCCGGTACAAGAGAAGAGATTCCAGGCACTCGACCGTGGGCGCGAACACCTCGTTCTCACCAACCTTCGGTGAGAACGCTCAACCCTCACTGCGAGAGGTCATCTACCAACATCTTCCGGGCTTGCCGGTGGCCTTGAGGGTCTCGGGTCGTTTGACGGTCTTGCCGACGTCGTAGCGGGGTGCCCGGTGTTGTTCTTGGCGCCGGGTGGCCGTCCGGGGCCGGCGCCTCGGGGTTTGGGAACACGGGTCGGGCAGGCGAGGTGAGCGCGGACGTTCCTGAACCCTCGGGCCGGCGGAGGTCCGCGGCGAGCGGCCGGGCAAGCCGGAGCTGGGTATAAGCGACGATCAGGATCCAGGTCCAGCGGTCCGCAGCCTCGGGAGTACGGAGTTTTGGAGTGGTCCAGCCCAGGGTTTGCTTCGCGAAGCGGAAGGTGTGCTCCAGATCGAAGCGGCGGAGGAATGCCTGCCAGAAACGGTCCACATCGTCCGGAGTTGCACCGATCTTCGAGGACCGCAACCACACGGGCGGGGCATCCCGCTCCTTCGACAGGTGCTCGACCTTCAACCGAATCAACGTGCCTTCAACCAACGGGAGTTCCCCGTCATAGTCGAGCCAGGAGGAGCGGTGGGTGAGCCGGGGGTCGAACCGGTCCCACGCCTGGGTCTCCCCTTGCCGTAGTTGGTGGTATCGGTGACCGTGGTGATCGCGGGCTCGGGCCAGGTCTCGGGCATGGTGAAGCGGAATTCCGGTCCGTGCTTGGGCGGCCGGCCATTGACGCCGTGCATCCGCGGTGGCTTCGGCAGCCGCATGACCCGGTCGGAACGGACCCGGCCAACGAGCTCGACCGGCAGATCGCGCAGGAAGGCCAGACGGGTGACGTCATAGCCGGCATCGCTCACGATCACGATGGCCGGGTCCCCGGCCTGCCACTGGCCCGCGGCGATGAGCCGTTCAACGACTCCGCGGAGCTGGCCCGCGGTGTTGCGGTGGCGTCGTCCACCGGCACCGGGCCGAGCCTGACCACGTCCAGGATCGCGGTCCATGACGTGGCACCCGGCTCCAGCACGGCCACGAAGGAGTACGGCCAGCCCGGAATGAACTGCGAGGCCGTCTTCGCCCGGCTGTAGACGTGACAGAAGAGCCGCTCCGCCGAGCACGGAGCGTCCGAACGCAGCCACGGCGACACATCGACCGCCAGGACCAGGCGCCCGCCTTCGAAACGCGGTAACGACAGCCCGGCCAGCAGCCTCCGCAGCCGAACGACGTCGACCCGTCCGTGGTTCAGGCCGCCGTACATCGCTCCATGCCCACGACGATGCTCCCGCAGCAGCGTCAAGTCCACCGGCGACTTCACCGCACCGTCCGCACACAGCACCGCGTCCGCCAGGTCGAACAACTCGTCACGCCGGGCGGTCAGACACCTGTAGACCTCTCCCCGGAAGCGTGACGCTTCCGCGAACGCTTCCCTCCGAACAGCATCAGGCAGCAGACTCCCCCTCACAGCCTTCGTCTTGGTCACGTGCACCTTGGTCGGAGCACGTGATCAGACGAAGGCCGCCCCCACGTCCGGCGAACCCCCAGGTGAGCGACTCAGTTCGAGACACCGTTCGAGACCGGAAGAAAAAGAACAAGCCTAGGCCGTGTTGACGGGTGGCGCCTCTCCGGTACGGGAACCTGGCAACTGCTGACGACGACGGCGGACAGGTCGTCCGGCTCGCGCTGACAGCCCGGACCCGAGTGGAGAGCCGTTCCCCCGCGACGGCCACTGACACCTCGACTCCTGAACCCCCATCGACATACTCGTGGTCCTTCTACGTGGACCGCGATCAGAACGACGAGCTGAAGCTGTTCTTCTTCTACGGCGAGCCCGACATCGGGAACACCTACGTGATGACGCGCGAGACAGGCTCATAGCCATCGGTTGATCGCTGTGACCAGCACCGTCGCCTCATAGCGGACCGCGAGCTTGTCGTAGCGCGTGGCGACAGCGCGGTTCCCCTTGAGGCCGTTGATCCCGCGCTCGACCGCATGGCGCTCGGGTAGTCGGCGGGGTCGAAGCGCGGCGGCCGGCCTCCACGGGAGCTGAGCTTCTGGCGATTGCGGGCTTGGTTCGGCCTTGTCCGGGATGGTGCAGCGGATCCCGCGGCGGCGCAGGTAGGCGCGGTTCTCGCGGGAGGCGTACGCCTTGTCGGCCCTCATGCGGTCGGGGCGGACGCGTGGCCGGCCCGGTCCGATGCGAGGCACGCGGACCTTCTCCAGCACGGGTTCGAACTGCGGCGAGTCCCCGCGCTGTCCGGCGGTCACCACGATCGACATGGGCTTCTGGCCCTGCTCGACGGCCAGGTGCAGCTTGGTGGTGAACCCGCCGCGCGAGCGTCCCAGCCCGTGATCACCGGGCTCGGTAGACACGCTGCCCGGCGGCTCCTTCTGCAGGTCGCCCTGCTTGCGGGCCCGGCCGCATGCTGATGAGCGCACACCGTGGAGTCGACGCTCAGGTCCACGTGATAGCACCTTCCGCGTCGGCCAGGGGCTGAAGACGGGTGAGAATCCGGTGACAGGTGCCGTCCCGCTGCCATCAGCGAAACAGGTCGCAGATCCGGCCCCACGGACCGTACGCGACGGGCACGTCCCGCCACGGAACTCCGGTCCGGACCCGAACCGTATGCCGTCGATCAACTGTCACCGAGGCCAGACCGGCGGCCGTCCCGCCCTGGCGCCCGTCGGCAACAGCCGCTCCAGCACCGCCCACTGCGCGTCCGTGAGGTTTGGCCCCACATCGCATCAGTGATCACTGACCGTGCGGGTGTATTCAATCCACTGATCAGTCGATCAAGCGCAGTGCCCTCGACCACCGGGCTCACCTGTGAGGCAGGCGTGGCACGGGCATCGGTCCGGGTGCGGACTGCCCGGCGCCGTAGCGGCGCGGTACTGGTGCGCGTACCGTTCCAGCGTCGCGGAGACGTCCGCCGCGTGGTCCGCGTCGAGCCCGTGCCCGTGTCCTGTCTCGTGCAGCCGTTTCAGGAGGCCTGGAGTGTGGACGAGCTTAGGCCGGAAGGTGTGGAGGTGGCGTGTCGCCGTGTCGATGACGATCCACCGGCTGGTATGCCGTTCACGTCCGATCACCGTGACCCGTTCGCCTCCCGGCCCCCAGTACACGCCGGTCACGTACACCTTCGCCCCGCCCTTGAAGAACTTCGTCCCCGGGCGCAGTTCCTGGCCGCCGGTCCCGCACCGGCGCCAGGCCACCACGTTCGCCGCCACCAGCCTGACCGGTTCCTGCCACGGGACCTCCGACTCGTTCACTTGCCTTGCCCGCCTTACTGATCGTTTCAGAATGAGTTGAGCTGTGGGTCTTGTGTCCGACGATCTTGGTCGGCAGGGTGTCCGGGTGCGTGCTGATCTTGTTCCTGACGTCCTGTGGGAGCGGGTGGTTCCGCTCCTGCCGCCCGCTCCCGAACGGCGCCGCCGGTATCCCGGACGGCTGCGTGTTCCCGACCGTGTGGCGCTCGCCGGAATCCTGTTCGTGCTGCGGACCGGTGTCACGTGGCGCGATGTCCCGGCCGAGGCCGTGGGCTGCTCCGGGGTGACGGCCTGGCGCCGGCTGCGGGACTGGACCGAGGCCGGTGTCTGGCCACGCCTGCACGCCGTTCTGCTGGCCGAACTCCGCCGCGCGGACTCGTTGGACCTGGACGACTGCTCCGTGGACGGCTCTCATGTTCGGGCCCTCAAAGGGGGGATCATGTCGGCCCCTCGCCTGTCGACCGTGCCCGCCCGGGCTCCAAGCACCACCTGATCGTCGACCGCTACGGAACCCCGCTCGCCGTCACGCTCACCGGCGGCAACCGGCACGACGTCACCCAGCTCCTGCCGCTACTCGACGCCATTCCCTCGATCCGGGGACTGCGCGGACGTCCCCGCCGCAAGCCCCGGCGCCTGTACACCGACCGTGGCTACGACTTCGACAAGTATCGCCGCCTGCTGTGGAAGCGCGGCATCAAACCCGTGATCGCCCGACGTGGCGTCGCCCACGGCTCCGGACTGGGCAAAGTGCGGTGGGTCGTCGAGCGAGCCTTCGCCTGGCTGCACCAGTTCAAGCGACTCCGCACCCGCTACGAACGACGCGCCGATCTCCACCAGGGCCTGCTCGAACTGGCCTGCAGCCTCATATGCCTGCACCGGCTCCAGCGGGCGGTCAATCGCGCCAGTAGCGGAGACGGGCCTCAGACCCGTTGATACGCACGATGCAGTCCTTGAAGAGCTGAAACGGAGGGTGGCCGTCAACTGGAGCCAGCGTGAGCCCCAGATCCTGCAACGGCTTGGCCAGGGCGACGAACCTGAGCCCATCAGGGTCAGGGCCTTCGTAGGCCGCCCATGCCTCGAACAACGACCTCACGCTTTCCCAGCCCGGCCCCGAAGCGAAGCGCGCTAGGAAGAATGGCTGATCACAGCCGTACTCGCTGAGCTCACCGACCAGGACGTCTCCATGCAAGAGCTGCCATCGCGTCATCTGGTGTCCCCATCCCCCACGACCCAGTCGAGTCCGCATCATCGCAGCGCGCAACTCTCTGGCCAAGCGTTTCATTCTGAAACGATCAGTCAGTCACCGCGGCTGACCTGGATGCGGTTCTCGTGGAAGTGCTCCCAGTCCATGACCAGGCGGAAGCGGCGGTGGGCCTCCAGGCGCTCCGCGTCGGCCGGCTCCTCGCCGCGCTGGACAGTGGCGTTGCCGGATTTCACGAGCTCCGCGAGAGCGAGCCGAACGTCGTCGACGTCCTGGTCCGTGGCTGCCGCAAGCCGGTCCAGCGAGGTGAGGGTCTCTGTCGGTTCACCCAGATCATCGACCAGGTGGACGATGAGGGTGTTGACAAGCGGGCCTGTGCGCATCGTCCAGCGGATCCCGTCGAGGCGCTCGGTGAGTTCGGGGTCCAGGGGCAGCAGATCGCCGGGCAGCGGCAGCGCGGCGGGCATCGACCACCGGGTACCTTCCGGCATCTCCTCGCGGCTGGCCAGGCCCCACGTCAGGTAGAGCTCGGACAGTTCCCGCACGGTGCTGGGCACCGGAAACCCGGCTGTCGTCAGCATGGCGCTGAACTGCTCCCAGCGGGCCGCCTCGCACGCCTCGCGGCCCTCCGGCGCGGCCTCGTAGTCCCATTCCTCATCCGGCCAGGAGAAGGTGAGGGGGCCGTCGAGGTTGCCGCCGATCATGTCCCAGTGCCCGTCGAAGATCTCGTGCACCAGGTCGTCCAGTGAGCCGGTGAAACCGGGCTGGCACGCCGTCCCGATCAGCATGGTCAGCGGGAAGCCCTGACGGGGCAGGACGTGCTCCCAGCCCGACACCCACCAGTCGTTGTGCATCGCCAAGTCCCGGCGCGACCCGGGAACAGACGCCTTCTCAGTCATCCGCAGCTCTTCCTCGAAAACACCTCGATGCTCGCAGCGTACGCAGCGAGACGCGGCAGGTTCTCACAGACGTCCCACCCGTCACCTTGCTTCCCCATCCCGAGCCACTGGCCTGCGGACGGACGCCACTCGGGAGGGGCCGCCCGATAGCCAGCCAGGTCCAGGGGCGGGGCGAGCTGCCCAGGATGGGCGAAGCCCAGCGCGGAGCGCCGTCACAAGGCGCTCGCCGCACCGTCGTACGGCCCGGTCCACGGCCGACCCACCGGAGGCTCCGCCCACTGCCGCTGCGGACGCACCCACACCAAGGGCGACCCGCTCCTCGGCACCCCGCTCGCTCCGAGCGGCACGAATACACCGGCTGGAACGCGCACGCCCCGGCACTGTGGGCCCCCTTCATGCTCCATCCGCCCCGCACCATCGCCGCCGCAGCCGGTGTCCCGCAACAACTACTCCTTAAGGTCGTCCGGGTCTCGTACGCCAATGTCGCCGAGTACCAGCAGCGCGGACTGATCCACTTCCACGCCGTTATCCGCAACGACGGTCCTACACCCCGCCGCCCGGCTGGGTAACGCTCGATCTCCTCGGCGATGCCATCCGTCTCGCGGCTACCCGGCCCACATCGACGGGCCCGAGGTCGACGGCGTGCCCACCCCTTCGCCTTCGGCGAGCAGATCGACACCAGGGGCATCCGGTCCTCCGCCTTCCACGGCGGGATCATGTTCACCGAGGGCAAGGTCGACGGATACGTTGCCAAGTACGCAACCAAGGGCTCCGAAGCCGCCACCGGCACTCTCGACCACGGACTGAAGAGGGTCTCCGAACTCTGGTTGGAGACCATGCCGGAGCACGCCGCCGAATGATCCGCCTTGCCTGGACCCTCGGCGCGCGCGACGACCTCAAGCACCTGAGCCTGCGTAAGTGGGCCCACATGCTCGGCTTCCGCGGCCACTTCTCCACCACAACCCGCGCCTACTCCACCACCCTCGGCGCCCTTTGGGCCGCCCGCGCCGCCTGGCATCGCCGCCACACCCCTCCGGCCGCCCCGACGACCCTCGTCCTGGCCCACTGGGCCTACGACGGCACCGGCCTGGCCCCTGACCTCGAACGCCTCGCCGCACTCATCGGCGGCGGCCCGACGGGCGAACAGGAGGTAGCGACTCGTGCGTGACGACGAACTCCTCACCGTTCCCGAGGTCATGGCCCGCCTCAAGATCGGCCGCTCCGCCCTACGACCTCCTGCGCACCCGCCGCCTGGCCTCCCTGACCATCGGCCGCGCAAGTAAAGATGGTCGGCGCTCGCCACGCCACGAGTGCTTCGTCCGCACAGGTGAGGGTGCCCGTCAGGGTTCCGGAAGTGAGAGAAGTGGCAGACGCGGTCGGTATACAGCTTGGTGGTCACCAGACGACCACAGCCTCCGAGCAGCAGCCCGCACCAGAACGTGTCGTGGTCGTCCTGCCGGCGGAAGGCGTCCAGTTCGATCGCTTCCAGCGGCAGCATCAGCGGCTCTTCCGAGCCCGCGCTACCCAGAACTGCCGTCTGAATCTGCCGCCTGTCACTCCGCACGGACCCCCACCTTTCATCCCAGCTCAGCGTGCCACCACACCTGTCGGCTATGCAGCCGATCACGCGTCCGTCTCGCCGACGATGCGGGCGAGGTTGCAGCGGACCTACCCGCGACCCGAACTCCTGCCCGTCGCCGATCCCTGGTCCGGACGCGGCCGCAGGCGCGGAGGGGCTGGAAAGGGCGCTCGACGCGCTGGTGGGCGCAGGCTATTGGTCCCCGTCGTCCTCTGGTTCGGATTCACGTACGAACCACAGGTCGAGGATGTACTGCTCAGTCGTAGGGCACTGTCTCCACGCTGCTCCAATCTGTTCCGCGTCCGATTGCTCCTGGGAACCGCGCTGGGTACACGTGTTGTAGTAGGCAGCTGTGGCTTCTCGCCCGCTCCATGCCGCGTGGCCGTCGTAGACGCCAGGTCGGGGCAAGGCCATCTCGCCCGCCGGCCCGAAAGTGACCTGGCTGATGACGAGCTGGCCCGTCTCCGATTCCAGAGAGACAGGGACCGTGCCCTCCGCGTCTTCCGGGGGCTGCTGGGGGGTGTCCCAGACCCTGATGGTCACCTGTACCGCGATGTCGGGCTGGCGGGTTTGCAAGTAGAGGTGATAGCCGTCTCCGGCGACTACCTGGGTCCTCGACCGGTAGTACGCCTCGTCGCTGCCGACGTAGGCGTCCGAGTCGTACACCTCCACGAGCCCATGATCCGGCCGGGCGCTGGTGCTGTACTCGGTGATGAGAGGCACGAGGGCTCCGTCATTGATCAAAGAGTGGTTTCCGCGTAGACCGCGGACCCTACAGGGCCCCACTGACAATGCCTCTGACGTGCGATTGTCTGGTTCCGGGCGGTGTTCGGCGGCTGGTGAGCTGAACCGGCGGGGTCACTGCTCCGGGTATGCGGGCGCAGCGGGTCGTTCCGGCTGGGCTTGTGAAGACGCGGGAGAGCGCGTCGGCCGCTTTCGCCGGGCCGGGTCGCCGGCGGCCGCCGAGGAAACGACGTCCAGGCGGCCAGTCTCCTCGTCGAACGACACGGCCTTCACGTGCCCGGTGAGCTCGGGCGCGGCCGTGGTGCGGATGGTCTCCCACTGGGCCAGGACGCTGCCGCCGGCAGCCGGGGCGACCAAGCCGCGCTCGGTCATCATCATCCCGATCGCCGCCCTCGTAGGCGGTTTCAGGGTGGGCTTGACGGGATCTCAGGAGGTCCAGGCTGATTCGGCCCACAACGGTGGTCAACCAGCCTGCCAGATTGCCGATGGTGGCCGCGTCCTGGCGTGCGAGGCGCATCCAGGCTTCCTGGACCACGTCCTCGGCATCGGCGTGGGAGCCCAGCACGCGGTACGCGACGGCGCGCAGCCGGTCGCGCTGGGCCTCGAACGCCTCGGTCACGAGGCCGGACGGATGGGAGGTCACGGCTTGCGCGACTGACGGAGCGAGATCCGGTTGCCGTCCGGGTCCACCGCCTCGACGCGGACCCCGAACGGATAGTCCACGGGTCCGGACTCCTCGAAGACGACGCCGCGTCGGCGCATGATCTCGAAATCCTTTCGCAAGTCCTCGGATTCGAGGATCAGCGGGCCCGGCGCGCCCGCGCCGCCCGGCTGTCCCGCGGCCGGCGCATGCGACCACAGGATGATCTCCACCGGGCTGTCGGGAACGCCGACGGTGAGGAAACGTCCGTCGGGCCCCGGAAAGTCGAGCCGCTTCTCCAGGCCGAGTCCCTCGGTGTAGAACTCCAGCGCGCGGTCCTGATCGGTGACGTAGATCGTCACGTACATGATGTTGGTCAGCATCCTGTTCTCAATTCCCTCGTTGGCAACGACCGTTCGTGTTCGGCCGTCACACCCATGACGAATGCCGGCGGGAGAAGGTAACAGGGCCGGTCGGCCCGAGCGCATGCCAGGCGCAAGCGGTGCGGCTCGGCAAAGGGCCCGGTTGCCGTCGCTGAGGCCCACGTCCTGCTGGGGTGAGGGCAGGGCGATGTTCACGATGATGGGCTCGGGGTCGGCGGATCCCTGTTCGAGCGGACGGGATGCGACCGCGGCCGGGCGGTCGTCGAGGGCTGCTGCTCGACCCGCGTGGGGCGCTCGGCGCCGCCGCGGGGCGGGGTGATGAGGACGCGGGGTTCGGGCGGGCAGCGTCCGCCTTAGGGGCGCAGGGCGTTCATGACGAAATCGGCGACGGTGTCGGCGTACGCGTCGATGTGGTCGGGCGCGAGTGGCGCGGCGGTGAAGAGGCGTTCGGCCTGGGCACGGCTGGCGTACATCGCGCCGCCGCCGGAAGTGATCATGTAGAAGATGACTTCGGCGGGAACGGGACGGATCTCACCGTGGTGGACGAGTTCGTCGCGGATCGGCAGGAAGCGTGCGACGACGGGGACGGTATAGGTGTCGGTGATGTAGTCGAGTCGCTCGCCGGGGTGCCCTCCTTCGATGTTCATCAGGCGCAGGAGCTCGGGGTGGTGGCCCGAGAAGCGCGCGAAGGTGCGGACGAAGGTACGCAGGCGGTCCGGCGGCGGCGCCGACTCGTCGTCGGAAGCGAGGAGCTCGGCGACCAGGAGCCCGAAGCCCCAGTCGACGGCGGCCTTCCACAAGGCCTGCTTGGAGCCGAACCTCTGGTGGAGCAGGTTGTGGCTGACGCCCAGCTCCTCGGTGAGGGTGCGCAGCGAAACGCCTTGGAACCCATGGGTGGCGAACGCCTGCAGCGCGGCCTGGAGCACCTCTTCCGCGGGGGCGGGGGTTTCGTCCTTGCGCGGGCGACCCCGGGTGCGTGCTGCCTTGACCATGGGTTCATCGTAGGCACGTGATGGCCGGGTCCGGGTATTCCGGTCAGTCGTCATTCGACCTCGATCACGATCTTCCCCTTGGCGCGGCCGCTCTCGGAGTACTCATGGGCCTCCGCCATCGCGGACAGAGGGTAGGTGCGATCGATGACCGCCTGGACGGTGCCCTTCTCGGCCAGCTCGGCGAGCAGCTCAAGAGCCGCGCGGTCGGGGCGGAACAGGCTCCATGCGTACGCGCGGCGGTGGCGCTTTTGACTGCTTCGTTCCCGCAGGAAGATGCGGACTGCCTGGATTCCACCGCGCAGCAGGCCTTTGGCGTCGACCAGGCTCATCAGGGGATGGACGAGCGTGGCGTATCCGGCGCCGGGCCCGGGACGCAGGATGGAGATCATCTTGGCTTCTTCGGCCTGGTCGGCCAGGCAGATCGCGAAGTCGTAGCGGTCCAGGTGCTGGCTGAAGTCCTGGGTGCGGTAGTCGAAGACCTCGTTGGCGCCCAGACGGCGGCACAGATCGATGCCCTGCGGGCCTGCCGTGACGGCGACGTGGGCGCCGAGCGCCCTGCACACCTGGAGGGTGACGACGCCGGTGCCACCGGTGCCGCCCTGGAGGAAGACCCGTCGGCCTGTGGCGGCTTCCGCGCGGAAGCCCGCGTCGGTGAGCCCCGCCCACGCGGAAAGGAACGCATAGGGCAGAGCGGCTGCTTCGGCGAAGGAGAGCGAGGCAGGTTTCCGTACGACTTCGGCAGCCTTGACCAGGCAGTACTGGGCATAGGTGCCGTGGATGGACGGGCTTTTCGCGCCGAACACGGCGTCACCGGTCTGGAGTTCACTGACTCCGGGGCCGACAGCCACGACTTCGCCGGAAATATCGCTGCCGAGGATCTGCGGGAAGCCTCCGATGCCGCGAAGGCGCAGGAGGGCACGGCCGTAGCCGCCGCGGCGCCGGCAGTCGATCGGATTGACCGAGGTGGCCCGCAGGCGTACCAGGACCTCGCCCTTGCCCGGTGGGCGCGGGACAGGCACGTCGGCGTAGTCGAGGACGCCCCCGGCAGAGCCGAACCCGCTGATCCGTACCGCTCGCATCGCTCTCTTCATCTCTTCTCCGTTACTGGTTCAGTGCTTGCCGAAGTACATGAGTTCCCACAGGGCGGGTGCTTCCAGGCTCTCGGGGGCCGTGCCCGGCGTGAGGTGTTCGACGCTGACCTGGCCGGTGAAGCGGAGGTAGGCGCCGTTGAAGCCGGCGGCCGCGGCCAGGAGACGCTTGGCTCCCTTGAGGGATTCGATCATTCGGTCCTGGACGATCGTGGACTGGCGGCGGAAGGTCACCCGGTAGCGGTCACCGCCCGCCTGGGTCGCGTCGTAGTCGTAGACAACGGTGTTGGCGACGGGCTTGCCGGTGACCGGGTCGGTCTGCTCGTCACTCTTGGTGAAGCGGACCAGTGAGCCCTCGTCGGCGAGGATCTCGCCGTTCTTGGCGAGTACGAAGATCGGGACCTCGGCGGAGTCGAACTTCTTCGCCGCGGTGATGTGCGAGGCGATCACCGTGTACGGGCCGGCTTCCGCGCGCATCCAGTACCAGTGGTGCATGAGGCGGGCCATGTCGGCGTCGCCCCAGTTGTGGTCGTGGTAGCCGGTGCCGGTCCTGGTCTCGGTGACGCCGTCGAGGGTCAACGTCGCCTCCACCGTGCCCTGGGGCACGGACGGCAGCCAGGCGAAGTACTTCTGCCTGTCCCCGTCGCCGAAGAGGATGTGCCCGGTCTCGGGACGCCAGGCGGGGACCTGGCCGGTCAGGGTGAGATCGGCGGTGATGCCGTCGAGGTCCACGTGAATGCGGTAGGTGTGCAGGTCGCCGGCGAAGGTGTTCTTCCCGATCCGCAGGTCGCACCGGTCGGTGGCGAAGGAGAAGTCGTCGGGGTGCGGCTTCGAGGTGTGCTCTATGCGGGTGCCGTCCGGTCGGTCGAGTTCGAAGGTGACGACCGGGGCTGCGGGCTGGTTGACGCCCTTGGCGCTGCGGAAGTCCTTGGCCATGAAGTTGATCACCAGGGTGGAGCCGTCGTCGAGGACGTAGTCGGAGTACCACCACTCGAAGGTGCCAGGGCCCCCCGGGGCGGAACGGAACCCGTCCTCCCACTGGGCGATATCTCCCTTGGCCAGGCCGAGGCGCTGGTACTCGGCGGGCCTGTCCGCCATACGGCACGGTTCGGTACGGGGCACGGTCTGCACCTCACTGTCGGTCGGCGTGCGTCGCGCACGCTGAGGGTCCTCGGTCACCCACCCCCCGGTTCTATTAATGGGCAACTGTCAATTAAAAGCAAGTGGGGACCACCGCAACCCTGAGCGAACGGCAACCGCCCGAGCCGGCGTCGCGATCGCCGAAGCCCGCCGCCGAAGGCCATCCCGAGGGCGCACGCCAGGCGGACCCGGGCGCCCCGTCGCCGTGGCCGCCGTGCGGGTCGACCAGGAGGTCAGCCAGCCAGCCCTTCGGGGCCGGCCACAGCACGCCCGTCCGCTCCATGTAGCCCTCGCTGCCCCGGTGCTCCTGGGCAAGCGGTCCCACCATGGACAGAGAAATGGCCCCATTCAATACGCTGACCTGCACGTTTGCGTGCGGGCAGGTATTGGATGGGGCCGTGATCACGGGTATGGGCCAGCCCCGCGACCTTGTGCCGCCACCTTGGTCATGGGGCGCAGGGCGTGGACAGGACGCCACCCTTGAAGGCTCCGTGTTGACCGGCAGCTCGAAGAGGCCCTGACCCACGGGCCTGACCCACTGCATCTCGCCGAGGTCTCCGGGCTCGGCGAGAAGACCGCGATGCGCTACGCGGACTCCGCACGAGCCCTGCTGGAACAGGCCGCTGAACAGCACCGTCGATGAAATCTGCTCGACCTGGACGCACCGTGAAGGAAATCATGGGCGAGTGACGTCGACCGAAGCAGCAGCATCCGCTCTACAGGACCATGCCGCTCTCTGGAGCATGGGGGACATCCGCGCGAGCGACGTGGTGAATGCCGCCTGTGATGCGCTCGTAGCCGGACTCGACACCCCCGGCCTTCGAATGCTCGCCGCCTGCACGCGCGCCGAGGCGGACTACGACGTCCACGACCTGCTTCCCCCAGCACTCGACGAACTCGGCCTCGCCTTCTATCCGGTCGGCAGCGAGGCCGGTCAGGAAGCCGCCGCCCGAGCCCTCGCACGCCGCATGCTCGCCGGAGAGCTCACGCCTCGGGAGTTCACCTTCCGGATTCACCAGCGCCACGGACATGAGCTGCCCCTGACCGAGCGCCTCGCCGAACTCGACGACAAGTACGACACCCTCGAATACGGCGACAGAACCGTGGACCAGGTCAATGCCGAGGTCACCGTCGAAGCGCGCCGCCTCGCAGCCCACCCCACGGTTCGTGCCGAACCCACGGATTCGCCGGGCTGATGCACACGGACCGGCCCGCGAGTTCCCGCTGAACAGACTTCGGCTTCCCTGAACCCACGGGCCTCCTGCTGCCCTCCTGGACGCAGGATCACCAGTGGTTGACCCTGCGGCCCGTCCTCCGCCCCCGAGGCGTCAAGGGGTTTGCCGTGCTGCCCCGGCGCTGGAAGGTCGAACGGTCCATTGGCTGGATCATGAACGGCCGCCGCAACTGCCGGGACTTCGAGCGCCCGCCCCGGCACGCAGAAGCCCATCTGAACTGGCCCCTTCATCACCCTCATGACCCGGCGCCTGTCCCGGAAGGGCCCCCGCACCGACAGCTGGACGAAGAAGAACCGGCCCGCCGGCTGACTACTCCTCAGCCGACAGCATGAGCAGCAGGCTACGCGCTCTCCAGAGCCTTGATCACATGGTCCAGTTCCAGCGGCATGACCGCGATCAGAACCTCCCCGACGGACGAATCGCATTCCACGATCCGGGATCCCGGGTTGACCGCCACCGTCTCACGCAGTGAGGGCGAGCGCACCCCGGCCTGACACAGATCGGCCGGCAGAACGGCTTCCCGCTTACCGAAGGAAGGCTTCCAGACGAGGGGGCCATCGCCGATCAGCAGGTGCCCCGCCCGCCAGCGAGAGCCCTGAGTGGGCCACTTGAGCATGCAAGGCACCCCGGCCGACTCCTCGGCGGATATCGCGGTCGACCTCTGCTGTCGCTTCCGACGCATCAGTCATCCCACGAGGGCTGCAGCGACCACACCAATCGTTAGTTCGATCACTCTCGCATTCAAGCAGGTGGAGAACGCGGGCGGAGCCATCAGCGAACAGCAGGACCCCGTACCTTCAAAATCACCTCCTCAGCCTGGAGCGGGCGTGACACGGCTTACGACCGGTCGTTCAATCGGACGGTCAAGCGAAGTACACAGAGATCCCGGGACGTCACGGCGTACGTTCCCGGGGTCTCGTGCTGGCTGCCGGCCTGTGAGGCCTCGTGCAACACCGCCGTCCAACACGCCCCACCGTCCCACTCGGTTTGATGTTTTCGCAGGTCAGGGGCGCAACGCGGACACTGTGGTCCCCCGTGTCTCAGAGATCCTGTTGCAGACCGCGACCAGGACCGCGGTGGGTGCCCGAACAGCGTCAGGCGCTGCCCGTGGCCACGGCCGCCCGAGATTCCTGAGTCATCAGGGCGACCGAGCCGCGCTGGACAGGGGCCGGGCCCTGCTCGCCCCACACTTTGTGCAGCGCGGGTCCTTCGCGTACGAGGCCATTGTCAGCTCTTTTCCGGGCCGGTGAGGTGTGGCCACAGCAGCTTGAGGTCGTGGGTGGGCCACTCGGCCAGGACCTCGGGGTCGTGGGTCGTCCACTGGTGAGCTGTCCCGATGGCGCCGGGGGCCTTCGGCCTGGAGCCGCTCTGGCTGGGGAACGGGCCGGATTCCGCGCGGGCGGTGAAGGTCGCCGGGCCGGGCGGGCGGAGCAGGAACAGCAAGGGGTGGTGCGGGGGTGAAATCGAAGTGGCCCAGGCGGGCGGCGGGCTTCTCGTCGAAGAGCTGCGGCTCGGTCCACAGCCCGACGGTGACCACCAGCCATGTGTGCGGGCGGTCCGGATCGTTGCACAGCAACAGGTCGAGCGTGCCGACCAGGAGGAGGCCGTCGGGAAGCTGGGTGGTCAGGTACTGGCGCGGCGGGCCAAGCGCCTGCGGGAGGCCGTCCGTGGCAAGTCGGGATGCTCGGCTGCAGGGCAGGCGGACCCACCAGGCGTAGTACGGCGTTCCGTCGTCGTAGGAGACTCGCGGGCTCGCTGGGCTGTGTGTACGAATACTGCGTCGACACCCGTTCGTCTTCCTCGCCCTCAAGGAGTGCCGCCAGGACGCGCACGTCTCAGTGGGGGGTGATCGCGGTCCTGAGCACGCCGGCGAGGACGTCGGTCCGCAGGGCCTCGGCCTGGTGGTGGGGGTGCCGCTGAACGAGCGATGATCACTGACCTTCGGCGGCGCGGTGGGCACCTCGTGGTCGGCGGTCTGCTGCTCGGTCACCGCCAGTCGCTCGAAGGCGACCTCCGTTCCCGGAGCGTCCACGGCAGCGGATGGCCGAGCCTACGGCTCTGGGCGGTCGGCCGAGGCTTGATGGGTGTCCGCCCCGGAGCTGACGTGCCGCTGGGTCTCCTGCGGACCGTGCCAGTCCAGGCACATCACGGTGGCATCGTCCTCGAGCCGGCCGCCGGCCGCGCCCCGTACCGCTGAAGTCATTGCCAGAGCGGTCTCACGGGGGTGCAGGTTCCGGGTGCGCTCCAGCAGGTCGAGGAGATCGACTTTCTCTCCATGGCGCTCGAGCATGCCGTCGGTGAACATGAGCAGTCGGTCGCCGGGGCACAGGTCGATGTCCTGGGCGCGGTAGGGGTGGGGCATGGGCACGGACAGTCCGAAGGGATGGTCCACCTCGCAGGTGATCGCCTTCGCGACCCCTTGGCGCAGTCGTAGTGGCCAGGGGTGGCCGGCGTTGACGAGCTGGGCCCGCCCGGTGTGGAGGTTGATGCGCAACAGCTGCCCCGTGGCGTGGCCCTGGCCGTGGTCGGCAAGGGCCTGGTCCGCCAGATGAGCCTGCTCCACCAGGCCGGCCCCTGCGCGACGGGCGCCCCGCAAGGCGCCGACCAGCACGGTGGCGGCCAGGGCCGCGTCGATGTCGTGCCCCATGGGGTCGGTCACCGACACGTGCAGGGTGTCGCGGTCCAGGATGTAGTCGAAGGTGTCGCCGCTGAGGTCTTCGGAGGGCTCGAGGCTCCCGCACAGGGTGAACTGGGCCGCCTCGCACGACAGGGACGGGGGAAGCAGCTGGTACTGGATCTCCGCGGCCAGGGTGGGCGGCCTGGAACGCTTGCCCCAGGTGTACAGGTCGGTGAAGCGGCCGTTGGCGATCACGACGTAGGCCAGGACGTGCGCGGCCTCGCCGACCGCGGTGAGGGTGTCCTCGCCGGGTCCGGCCGGCAGAAGGAGTTCCAGGAGTCCGATCGCGTCTCCCCGGTTGGTGACCGGGGCGATCACGCGGTGTCCGCGAGGGGTCACCTCCTGGTACAGCCGCTGGGTACGGATCACATGTTCGTACACGCTGCCGAGCAGTGGAATCCGTTCCGCTTCCTGGCCGCTCTCCCCCACAGTGGTGGTGGACAGCCGGGCCACCGCCTTGCCCGTCAGGTCCACGATGAGGAAGGAGACCTCGACGGCCCCGAACCGCCGTCGCAGATCCCGCGCGACGACGTCGACGGCCTCCACCGGCGCGGCCGTCTCCGCTGCGGTCAGAAGCCGGGGAAGCTCACTCTGCCCATCGCTCACCGGCACGGTCCCTTCGACGAGCCCCTCCTGCGCCGACCCGGCGATCCGCCGGGGTGAGCGCTACCAGCCAGGCTCTTCACCTACACATCATCCACCCGGAGAGAGGCGGCCACAGGTTGCCGCATCGCTCCGCAGCGCGGCGCGGCAGGTTACTGGCGTGTAGGGCCGCGGAAAACATCGATGCAGCTCGGCGACCGGCGCACGCTCGCCTCGACCAGCGCCTTCTGCGTCAGGTCACATAGGCATCGCGGGGCCCCGCCCGTCCGCTGTTTTTACGGGGTCGACAACACCGTGAGTGCGTGCCGGACGCACTCAAGTGGGAGCGCGCGGAGCAGCGGCGCGCACTGACCCGGTGCCCCCGGCGGGGTGTCGGGCGGGTCAGGCGAGGTTGATGTTCTCCGCCTGGGGGCCCTTCTGGCCCTGGGTGACGTCGAACGTCACCATCTGGCCCTCCTGGAGCTCACGGAAGCCCGTGGAGTTGATCGCCGAGTAGTGGGCGAAGACGTCCGGGCCGCCGCCGTCCTGGGCGATGAAGCCGAAGCCCTTCTCCGCGTTGAACCACTTCACAGTTCCTGTAGCCATGTCTCATGCCTTCCGGTCGATGAACGCCGTCCGCGAGATCTTGATGGAGGACGACGGCTACTGGGTCGACCTCGACGGATTCACCGCACCCACTCCGTAACCGGACCATGAGAAGTGCCCCCCGGCCGTTCTTCGGTTTCGGAGGGCACTTCTGTTTCACGGCGGTCCCCCGCGCCGATCCTCGTCAGCATGTCCGCCACGGAGTCGAAGTAGTGAGCCAGTGACGCGTACTCGCCGATGATCGTGGGCGAGCCCACGAACCATCTGCCGATACGTCCGTCCGTCGCATCGATGAACTTCCCCGTCCAGGCGTCCTGATCCGACAGGAACGGGATCCACTCCTCGCGCCAATCGCCCCCACCGGACAAGGGGTGGTTCGCGTGGAGCCTCTCCATCGCCCGGATGCCCAGAAAGAAGCTCCCCTCGTCCGGGAACCCGGCGTAACCGCAACAGGCCACGTCGTCGTCCACATCGTCCTCGGGAAGATCCAGGTTGTTCTGTAGCAGCCACACCCGCAGGTCCTGAGGCAAGGAGACACCCATACGCTCCTCGGCGGCCGCGAGCATCCGCTCCGTGGCCGGGCCGGGCAGGTCCGCGTGATCGGCCGGAGCATGCTCCCGGAGGAGATTCATTACGCGGGACCAGCTCTCCACCACACTCATTCCCCCGCTGCCCCTATCTGCACGGATTCGCTATGCCACTCAACGGGCTCACCCACTGTAGCCGGACAGCCCGGCGGGCCGGTCGAAGCGTCCCCGGGCTGCTGGAGCCTACGATCTTGGTGGTTTGCGCCGCTTGCCCCAGCTGCCGTGCGGCCTGTTCCGGTCCTGGGCCGTCATCACCGCGTCGAACTGGGCTGTGCTGGTCACTGCTCGTGGCTCAGGTACGAGTGTGGTCGCAGCCGATCGCCACGGGACAGCGGATGCCCAGCCGCCCAGGGGCACGGTCTCGTCGTAGTGGGGAGCGGATTGCGCGACGGTGGTGGTGGCGACGTGACAATTTGCGCTGCGGACGTGTTCGAGGAACCTCTCGGGCAGCGAGATGTGGTGGGTTTCCAGATAGTGCGGGAATCACGCGGTGGGCCGCAGGTCACCGCGTGGACGCGGCCCGCCGGTGGGAAGCGTTCGAGGGCCTGATGGGCCGCATCGCGGGCAGGTTCGCCGAATGCGCTCGAAAAGCGGATCGGCCTCACGCGGGCTCCTAGCAGGTGCCAACCATCGGGTCTTGAGGGAGCCTGGGCCGGCGGGGTGGACGTCAGGATTGGCGCTGCGAGTCGGTGGTATCCATCTGTCTGGCAATCCGGGAGCACCGTCGACGCCAGCCAGGAGGGCACGTGAGCGAGGAAGTCCCAGCTGTCAGCCCTGTAGCCCTGGTCACAGGGGCGGATTCGGGTATCGGCAGAGCCGTAGCCGTCCGGCTGGCGCAACAGGGCATGGACGTCGGTATCACCTGGCATCGCGACCATGGTGGGGCGGAGCGCACAGCGGTCGAGGTACGTGCCGCCGGCAGGCGCGCTGCGATGGCCCCTCTGGACCTGTCAGATCTGCCGGACGCCGCCGCGGTGGTGGACGCGCTGGCGGACGAACTCGGGCGCGTCGACGTGCTGGTCAACTGTGCGGGTACAGGCACGTCCACCCGCTTCCTCGACCTTGACCACACGACCGTCCGCCACGTCATCGACGTGGACCTCATCGGTCCCTTTCTCTGCTCACAGCGAGCCGCACGTCGCATGATCGCTCAGGGCGAAGGAGGCCGCATCGTGAACATCACCTCCGTGCACGAGCACCAGCCGAGAGTCGGCGCGGCCCCCTACTGCGCAGCCAAAGGCGGGCTGGGCCTGCTGACGCAGGTGATGGCCCTGGAACTCTCCGAGTACGGCATCACGGTGAACTCCGTGGCTCCCGGCGAGATCGCTACTCCCATGACTGGCCAGGAGGACACGGACGTTCAGGCTGTCGACCGGCCCGGCATTCCGCTCGGGCGCCCTGGCGATGCCCGGGAGGTGGCCTCCGTCGTCGCCTTCCTGGCCGGCCCGGAATCTTCCTACACGACCGGGGCGTCCTGGGTGGTCGACGGCGGCATGCTGCGCATGGGGCCGCAGGCGGGATCCCACCTGCCCTCCGGCGACTGGCGCCGCCCCTAGACCTGCTTCGCCGGCCCGGCTCGGAGCGAGCGACCCGCTGCGCGACCGATTCCGCGTAGGGCGGAATGCCCTGAGCGGCGCGAGCCGTCGCCGAGTGCGCCGCCGCGCGCCGCCCGGCCATCGTCGTCTCGCAGGAGCGGCCCTTCGGCGAACGGACAGCGAGGGGGCGCGCCCTGACGCGTGGCCGACTCGCCGCGGTCGTCGACCGGTGGCAGGTGGCAGGCGGCAGGCGGCAGGCGGCCGAGGAGTGGCCCGCACTGCTCGAACTGGCCCGCGCCCTGGGCGGGGACCGGTGGTCACGCTGGGCGCCGGGGCGACGGCGCTGCCCAGGCCGCGACCGTCCTTGCCGCCGCAGCCCGAGGAGAGCGAGCCCTCTGATGCGCACCGCCGTGATCACCCTTGCCGCCGGCCGGCACCGGCATCTCGCCCCGCAACAGGCCGGGCCGGCGGCCGGCTCACGCCCGCCGGACCAGTCCATCGTCGCGCCATGGACGACGCGGGCCTGCGTGCCGTCCTCGCCGACCGGCGGCCCGCCGCGACGATCGTCGACTGCCCGGGGCACGACGGGTCCTGCCGCTGGCCCGGGCGCGGAACCTCGGTGCCGTCCACGCCCTGGAGCACGGCGCCGAAATACTGGCCTTCCTGGATGTCGACGGCGTTCCCGGTGAACGGCTTCTCGACCGCTACGCACAGATGGCCCGCGACCCCGCCCATCGGCACTCCCTGCTCTGCGATGCCGTCGCCTACCTGCCGCCCCCCGCCCCCCGGCCGGCTACCGCCTGACCGACCTGCCGACACTCGCCGGGCCCCACCCCGCCCGTCCGGCCCCCGCGCCCGACGAAACCCACCAGGGCACGGACCACACGCTGTTCTGGTCACTGTCCTTCGCCCTGACCACCGACACCTGGCACGCCGTCGGCGGCTTCAGCGAGGAGTACGAGGGGTACGGCGGAGAGGACACCGACTACGGCCGGCGGGCCCGCACCGCCGGCGCCCCGCTGGCCTGGGTGGGCGGCGACCAGCCTTCCACCGGCACCACCCGGTCTTCAGCTCGCCGGTAGGGCACCTCGACGACGTCCTGCGCGACGCCGAAATCTTCCACCGCCGCTGAGGGTGGTGGCCCATGGCCGACTGGCTCGACGCGTTCGCAGACCGCGGACTGATCCGCTGGAGCCGATCGACCGCACGTCGGGAACGCGCCCCGCCCACCGGAACCGACGCGACCACGACGGACCCGAGGCTGCGTCGGCCATGACGGAGCACAACACGTATGGGTCCTTCACCGCCGTCGTGAGAGGCGAACCCCAGTTGCCTCCACGGCGTACAAGTACACCCATGTGGTCCCCGTACCCGTGGCTGTCGGCATCTTCCCCACGGAACGAGGAACACGCATTGCATGAACGCACACCACGCTGCCGTCCCTGAGCCGCTTCCGGGGCTCGACGAGTCGTACTGGATGGCCACGAGCCCGCCGACAGATTTGCCCCCGCTTCCGACGGACACGGAGACGGACGTAGTGGTCGTGGGAGGCGGCATCGCCGGGCTCAGCACCGCCTGGGAACTCGTCCGCACCGGGCTTCGTGTGGTCGTCCTGGAGGCCGACCGCATCGCCGCCGGCGTCACCGGCCACACCACCGCCAAGGTCTCCGCCCTGCACGGCCTTGTCTACGGCCGGCTCCTGCGTACCCGTGGGCTCGATGCAGCCCGCATGTACGCCCGTTCACAACAAGGTGCCGTCGAACGGATCTCCGCTGTCCGCGACGAGCTGGACATTGACTGCGCGTGGGAGCGACGCCCAGCCTTCACCTACACCACTCGGCCCGAGAACCGTTCCGCACTTCAGGCAGAGGCATCCGCAGCCCGGGATGCGGGGTTGGACGCCCGGTACGTCGAGCAGACCGGGCTGCCCTTCGACGTGGCGGGAGCGGTGCGGGTCGAGGGACAGGCCCAGTTCCACCCTCGGGCCTACCTCCTCGCCCTGGCCGATGACTTCCGGTCGCGCGGCGGTGTGATCCATGAGCGGAGCCGGGTGACGGGCCTGCACGAGGGGACCCCGTGCCGGGTCACTACCGAGGCGGGGCACACGGTGACCGCGCGGGACGTCGTCGTCGCCACCCACTATCCCGTCTTCGACCGGGCCCTGCTGTTCGCCCGTCTCTCACCACGCCGGGAACTCGTCGTCGCCGCGCCCCTTGCCGCTGACCAGGATCCGGCCGGCATGTACCTCACGCAGGACGACGGCAAACGGTCCGTACGCACCGCCCCTCACGGCGACGACGGACAACGGCTGCTGATCGTGACCGGTGAGAGTTTCACCCCGGGTGAGGGTGACCCGGCCGCCGGCTTCGCGCGCCTCGACGCGTGGATGCACGCTCGCTTCCCCGTGGGCGACACCGCCTACCGCTGGGCGGCCCAGGACAACGACGTCAGCGACACCGTGCCGATGATCGGCCGCTACCACCCGGGCGCCCGGCACACCTACGTCGCCACGGGCTTCGGTGGGTGGGGCATGAGCGGTGGGGTGCTGGCCGGACAGCTCCTCACCCGGCTCATCCACGGCGAGGAGCCGGTGTGGGCGGGTCTGTACGACCCGCGAAGGCTCTGGAGCGCGGTGCGCGAGGCCCCCGCTCTGCTGAAGCAACAGGCCGACGTGGCGCGTCATTTCGTGGGTGACCGCCTCGCCACCACCCACGTCGACTCGGTCGCCGAGATCGCCCCGGGTACGGGAGCGGTGGTACGGATCGACGGCAGCCGGTGCGCCGTCTACCGTGACGAGTCCGGTGCCGCGCACGCCGTCTCGGCCCGCTGCACCCACCTCGGCTGCCTGGTCTCCTTCAACGCGGCCGAGACAGCCTGGGAGTGCCCGTGTCACGGCTCCCGGTTCGCCACGGACGGATCGGTCCTCCAGGGCCCCGCCACCCAACCGCTCGCGCCTCGCAACCCGACGCAGCAGTAGCACTCTGTTCTGGCCGCCGATGGGCGTCGCCTACGTGGGTGGGCTGGGCGGCGTCCCCCTGCAATGGAGTTGGGGCCCAGCGGAGTGCATGGCGCGCCAGGGGCCAATGGCCGCCCTCGCTGCGCGCCCGCAGCCCTCTCTGTGCCCGGCCGGGGCCCCGCTCATCCGTTCGGTCGCTGTCTGCTCGCACAGCTACCAGGACTCCGCGTCAGCTGGGGCCACTCCGGATCCTGAAAGAGAGGCCCACCGGAAGGTCCGCGTAGGTCGTCGGGCAGCCCGTCCGGTGGACCGCATCCGGTCTGGAAGGAGTACGTCATGCCGCAGGGTTCCAGCAAGAAGCGTGAGAGTCAGTACGAGCACATCAAGGAAGGCGCGGAGAAGCGCGGCACCTCCGAGGGCGCTCCCGCGCGACCCCGCCCCCACCGCCTGGCTCCCTTTCTCGAGACTCCCCTGGCAGCAACCCTGGGCTGAGGCGTCGCGCGCCGAGCGCCGAGGCGCGCCACTGGAGGCCTTGCTGAGCGTCCTGGCCGGCCCCCCGAAGTCCGTGGCGAGCACGCCGGAAGACTGTCCCGTCGACACCCGGAGGCAGTCACGTTCCGGTGGGGAGTCGGTGGCGGGAGCTTCCGAAACGGTGTGCGGTGGCGGGTCGTTGACCTTTCTGGCTTGCGTCCGTGTGTGTGTGGGGGGTGTGCGTGCTCGGTGTGGGGGAGGTGCCGGAGGCGCTCGCTGTGGGAAGCCTGGTTGCCATCGTGGGGCGAGGTGGAAGATAGTTGCTTGAGTGCAAGTGTTTCGACGCGATGAGGTGAGGGGTTCGCGCAGCGGGCCTTCCATGTGTGGTGAATGACATCCAGGCAGTTCCCGCTTCGTCCACGAAGGGTTTCCCGTGGGCCGAGGCTCCCTATCCCGTACTGGTGGCTGACGACCGGGCGGTTGTGCGGTTCGTCAACGACGCGGTCGGCCTGGTCTTTCCCGGCGTCTCCCCAGGCACTCCCGTGGGAGAGGCCCTGCCTGACTGGTTGGCATCGGCCCACGCGGAAGTGACCAGGTCGTTTCGTCGCCGCCCGGATACCGGATCGCATCCGACGGCGCAGGGTCCGGTCGGGGAGCGCGTCTTCGAGGCGCATCCGATCGCCCAGGACGATGGCACGGTGGTGTGGTGGCTGGTCGATGACACCGACCATCGCTTGGCGCGGGAGGCCCTGCACATGGAGAGGGAGCGCACCGCGTTCTTGACCCAGGCGTCCAATGTGCTGCTGTCGTCGCTGAATCTGGATCGGTGCATGGACGTGACCGCGCAGATGGCGGCGGCGCATCTCGCGGACGCGGCTTTGGTCATCGCGCCCGCCCGGGGTCGCGTGCTGCCGGTGGTGTCGTGTGTGCGCGGCGGTGTGCCTCAGGCATCGTCGCTGACGGTCGACCCCGCTCAGGTGCCGGGTCTGGCTGAGGCGCTGCAGGGTTTTCCTCCGGTCCCGTCCCGCTGGATCGACCGCGAGGCCGCTCCTGCCTGGCTGGTTCCGGAAGGGTTCGGTGCGGTCGGCTCGATCGTCATCACTCCGCTGCCCGGCCACGGTGTGCCGGCCGGTGCCCTGGTGCTGCTGCGGCGCGGCGACCGGGTGGCGTTCACGGAGGGCGAGGAGGTTTTCGCCCGACTGTTCGCGGCCCGCGCCGGCGCCGCGATGTCGGCCGCCCGCCTGTACACGGAGCAGGCGTCGATAACTGAGATCCTGATGCGTGACCTGTTGCCTCCCGCGTTGCGCCAGGTCTCGGGCGTCGACTATGCGGGCGGTTACCGGCCCTCGAAGGATCATGAGCGGGTCGGTGGCGACTTCTACGATGTCCACCCGTCCGTCACCGAGGACGGCGCGTCCCTCGTTGTACTTGGTGATGTCTGTGGCAAGGGTCTGCAGGCGGCCGTGATGACGGGGAAGATCCGCAATACGATGCACGCGTTGCTGCCGATGGCGGACGACCATCAGCGGATGCTGAGCCTTCTCAACACTTCGCTGCTGAACACCGAGAACGCTCGCTTCGCCACGATGGTGCTCGCCTCCGCGGCCCGGGCGGGGAGTTCGGTGGAGTTGCGGTTGACCAGTGCGGGTCATCCTGCTCCTTTGATTCTGCGTTCCGACGGCCGGGTGGAGGAGGCGCCTACCCGCGGCACGCTGGTCGGAGTGCTTCCCCGTCTGGTTGCGGAGACGGCGAGGGTCACTCTGGCCCCCGGCGAGACCTGCGTTCTGTACACGGACGGGATCAGCGAGGCCCGTGGTGGTCCGCTGGGCGACACGATGTTCGGCGAGGAGCGTCTGCGCCGGGCTCTGTCCGAGTGCACGGGGATGCCTGCGGAGGCCGTTGTGGAGCGGGTGCAGATGCTCGCCTCCCAGTGGTTGGGCGATGGCAAGCACGATGACATGGCGGTCGTGGTGATCGCCGCTCCCCGTACCAACCACCTCAGCGCCGTTGACGGCCGCACGCGGGGCAGGTTCACCGCGTGAATCCCGTGACGGTCTGCCCACCCGACCAGCTTTTCATCGAGCTGCGGGATGCCGTCCGCGGGCGTATCACGGTCGGGTGTGTGGACGGCGAGTGGCACGTGCTGCCCGCCCGTCTGCCCACCGCGCACACGACGATCACCGCCCGCCAGGCTGTCGGAGTTCCTGTACTGGTCGGCGGAGCCGTCTTTGGCCCCGGCGGCCGGTATGCGCGCCAGTTCCGCGCTGACGCCTGGGCCCCGGATGCCCGCGCCGCGGCCGACGAGCCGGCCGGTCGGCCGCTTCTGCGGCCGCAACCGGATCACCGGCCGATCGACGACCTGCGGCAGCCGACCGACCAGGAGTACACCCTTGCCGCCCGGGGACTGAAGAACTCCCCCCGAGCCACCGGCACCCTCCTCGCCGGTGCCACTTGCCTGACCAGTACCCCTTTGACTGTTTCCGGGATCGCCGAATGACCAGCCTGCCTCACCCGTCTCAGCTGCCGCTCCGCCTGACGCATGTGGACGGGCCGGATACCGCGCGCTTCGAACTGCACGGGGATCTCGACCACTTTTGGGCCGATGTCCTGCAGGAGGCGGTGGAGCGGGTGTTGGCAGAGCGCGGCGGCCTGCTGGATGTGTACCTGCACTGCGCGGGTCTGACCGCGGTCGACTCCTCCGGGCTGTCGGCCTTGCTGATGATCCGCCGTCGGACCGGTGCGGCAGGGGTGCGACTGCACCTCGAGGACCGGCCGTCGCGGATGGACCGGCTGCTGGAACTGACCGGCACGCTCGACTACCTCACCACCCCCGAGGCAGAGGCGCAGGGCACCGTCGCGACGTCGACCCAGCGCTCCGTGGGTGCCGAGGAGCCGATATCGATCCGGTCCGACACCACGGACGGCTGACACCACGTGTGCGGACAGCGGCTGCGAGCGGCCCCCGTGGACCAGGGCTCCATGGGCGCGGGGTGTCAGGTCCGTCGAGGGCCTGCCCGCTCCGGGCGTGTCGGGCTACGGCGCGCCGGCGGGACGGCCGTGCCAGTCGAGGCAGACGACCATGGCGTCGTCATCGGCTTCGATGACTCCGCGGTGACCGGCGAGCTCATGGAGGACGGCACGGGGAACCTGGGAGGCGGGCAGCAGGCGGGTATGGGCCAGGGCTCGGGCGAGGGCGCGTTCGCTGTACCGTTCGCCGGCGGGCGAGGCGACGTTGTAGACGCCGTCGCTGACGAAGACGAGGCGGTCTCCTGGCTCGGTCTGGATTGTCTCGGCGGTGTAGAGGGTGTCCTCGAACGCGCCGAGTGGCAGTTGGGAGTCCAGTTCGATCTGCTCGGCCTTGCCTTCCCGCAGCCGCCACATCCTGGGGGAGCCGGCGTCGACGATCTCGGTCGCGCCGGTGGCCAGGTCGAAGCGGAGCAGCAGGACCGACAGATGCTGGCGGCCTCGGTGCTGGCCGTAGACGGCCTGGTCGGCGAGGTAGGCCTGGTCGGTGAGGGACAGTCCGGCTCGCCGGGCGTTGCGCAGGGCGTTGACTGCCAGGTTGGTCAGCAAGGCGGCTTCGATGCCCTCGCCCATGCCGTTGGTGACGGTCACGGTGAGGTGGTCGGACGAGGTCGACCAGTCGAAGTTGTCTCCGTAGATGGCGTAGGCAGGCTCCAGCTGGGCGCCGATCTCGTATTCGGGCCGCGTGCAGGATCGGCCCGGCAGCAGCTGCCACTGCATCTCGGCGGCGAGGGTCAGCCGGTTGGCGCGCCGGGCTTGCAGGTAGAGGTCGGTGTCCCGCTCGCTCACCAGGATCTCGTGGCCCAGTACCTCACCGATCTCCAGGAGTTCCCGCTCGGTGTCCGCGTCGAGCCTTCCCGCGGGGAGGGTCACGGACAGGACGCCGATGCGGTCGCCACGGACGCTCACCGGCAGGTGCACGGTGACGGAGTCCTCCTCGGGGGAATCCTCGGTGTGGGGCTGCTGCCAGTTGAACGCGCGGCCGGCGCCGCTGGTGTGCATCTGGAGGGGTTCCGTGGTGTAGGGCAAGGTGGTGACCGGTTGCAGTATGGTCATCGCGTAGTCCGCCATGAGCAGCGTCACGTCCGCAGCCCCGTAGTGCACGCCCAGGCCCTCGCTGAGGACGTGCGGGAGAGCGTCGGGCGTGGCGGAGCGCAGGGCGCGCTCGACCGCGGTGAATCTGTCCATCGTTCGGTTACCGCCTCATGTTGAAGAACGCGTTGCGAAGGGGAACTCCGTCCATGTCACGGCGACCGGAGGAAGCGTTGCGGCAGAGCAGCGCGGGGGATGCCGCTGCCAGTACGGCCCGCGAGGTTCTGGAGCTGCTCGAAGTGATGTGGTCCCAGGCGGAGAACGCTTCACCCGCTCCTCTGTCCGTTTCGCAGGTGCGGGTGCTCTATGTGCTGGAGCAGGAGCAGATCGTGAACCTACGGACGCTCGCCGAGAAGCTGAACTCGACGCCGTCGTCGACGAGCCGGATGTGCGACCGGCTGCATGCGGCCGGGTTCATCGACCGGAGCCACAATCGTGCCGACCGCAGGGAGTTGGAGCTGCGTATCTCGCGCCGTGGCGCGGGCTACCTCGCGGGGCTGCGTGCCCGGCGCGAGGAGGTCCTGGGCGGGCTGCTGGGCAGGATGGCCCCGAGGGACCGTGCCATGCTGATGCGCGGCCTGCTCGCGGTGCGGGGTGTGGCCGAGGACGCGGAGCGCAGCCATGCGACGGAGGCCCCCGCGCAGGCGGATTCGGCCTGAGGCCGACGTCTGCCGGACCGGTCCACGGTTCCCCTTTCTGAAACTGCCGCAGGACGGTCGCCCCACCGTACGGCTGCCGCGTCAGATTCCCGCCTGATGAGGACACTTGTCAAATGGCAAGTATCGGTCCGGGCCACACCATGCCCGCACTCGGGGCCCGGGAGGGAGAGCCGGTGACGGGTCGCGGTGATGCCGATGGCGGTGGGAGACGGTCAGGTGCCTGTGGTGCGGTGCCTGCGGTGCGGTGCCTGCGGTGCGGTGCATGCGGTGCGGTGCCTGCGGTGCGGTGCATGCGGCCCGGTGCCGGGGCCTGCCCGCGGCTCCGGTCCGCTGCCGCATCGTATTCCGGCACACCTCACGCCGGACGTTGCCGCTCAGGGCCGTGGGCGAGTTCCGCTGTGAATTGTGCGCCGGCAAGCAGGGAGAGGTGGGAACTCCACAGCCAGACGAGGAATACGATCACTCCGGCGAGGGAGCCGTAGAGCCTGCTGTAGGTGCCGAGGCTGGTGGCGTACAGGGCAAAGGCCGCTGATCCGGCCAGCCAGAGCAGTACGGCGAGCACCGCTCCCGGCAGGGCGTGGGAGGAGGCCCGAGCAGGTGTCGGGCCGGTGCGGAAGAGGACGAGGACCAGGAGAGCTACCAGGCCCAGCAGCGCCGGCCACTTCAGCAGCGTCCAGGCGGCCGCGGAAGTGGGCAGCCAGTCGGCGAGAGCCGAGGCCATGGGCGGGGTGAGGACGACGACGGCGGCGCTGGTCACCAGCAGGCCAAGGAGAAGAGCTGCGTTGAGAACGATGAGCGGTGCCGTGTGCAGGGTTGGGCGCCGGTGGTCGACACGGTGCATGGTGTGCAGGGCGCGACGGAACACGGCGAGGTAGCTCGAGGCCGACCACAGCGAACTGACGCTACCCGCGCCAATCAGCATCCAGGCGGCGGAGCTCTCGTTCGCGAGTCCCCGCAGCGTCTCCTGAAGAGTGGCGCCGGACTCGGCCGGCGCCCATGAAGCTATCTGGGAGATCAGCCGATCTGTCGCCTCCGGGCTCACGAGGCCGGTCAGAGTGACCGCGACGAGCAGAGCAGGTACCAGGGCGAGGATCGCGTAGTAGGTCAAGGCGGCGGCCCAGTCGGCCACGTCGTCACGCCACATCGCTGCGGGGACCGTCCGCAGCGCCGGCCACCAGTGCCGGACGGTTCGCACGCTCTGGGAAGTCTTGGAGGTTCGGGTCCGCAGGAGAGTCAAACGTCCCGATGGGCGGGGGCGAGAGGGGATCATCCGGGCCGCTTTCACCAGTTCACGTCGACAGGGCCGTGTTCGCCTACCCGCCGTGCTGAGGGACAGACGCTGCAGCGCGGTGCCGTTCCTGGCGGCCGGACGGATCCGCTCCACGTCGGGCGCGTGCGTGCCTTCACGTGTCGTTCTCGCGCGCGGATTTCATCTCGTCGCGATCGACATGAACAACGGCCGCGAGATCTGGCCCACCGCTCTTCCCGCCCTCGATACCTGGGCGAGCCGCCTGCAGCCCCGCACGGTGTGCCGGCAGCGGCAACGCCGTCCTCCTTCGGGGGGACGACCTGCCGATCCGGTGGACACGCTCTTCGTGGACGAGGGCCGGCTCATCGGCGCCCGGTTCGAGTCGGACGGGTCACGGAGCAGGCCCTTCACGTCCTACGGACGCCGCTGATCGTCGCCCCCTGGCCGTCACCCTCATGTCGCTCCTGACAGCGACGTCCGGTTCTGTCGTCACATGTCAGGCCCGCTCAGAAGTGAGGCGAGGGCGACGGCAGCTTCGTACGTCTCGGCGGTCTTGTCGTATCGGGTTGCCGACCCGTTCAACGGACGCCGGGCTCGGACCAGAGGCGTCAGCGCCGGAAGGTCGAGACTGGGTGCCCATAACCCATCCCCCAGAAGGGGGCGACGCCGTAGTACGCGTAGACCTCGTCGTAGTAGGGGCTCTGGTCGACCAGGTCGGGGTCGTAAGCCGGGGCTCCAGCCACCTCGTGGGGGGACTGGCCGACACACACCTGCTGGTCAGTGATGCGGATGATGGCGTCCACGGGAATGAACGTCTTCTTCTCCCCCAGCCCCAGGAAGCCGCCATGTTCCACGAGGAGGAAGCGGACCTTGCCCTCTTCGGCATCGATAAGCAGATCCGCCACCTTTCCCAGCACCTCGCCGTCGGCGGAACTCACCCTGCGGCCGCGCACGTCTTCCTCGGGTGAGGCGACCGTCTGGTCCGAGTCGCCAAGCCGGCTGAGGACGGGAATATGGCTGGTGCTCACTTGGAAGCTCCTTTGCGTTGGGCGGAGCGCGCCACACCTTGCGTGCGCCGTGGAGCTGTGTCTGTGCCCGCATAAACAGATCTCATGTCCCAGCGTGAGGTGTGTGGTGTCACCTGCTCGGCAGATGACCGCACATTCCTGCCATGTGGGTTCAGCTGGCGGGCGCGCGCAGGGTGGGCACGTCCGTCATCGTTCACCGCCTCCGCTTCGCGACCGGGAGGGGCCACCACCAGCTGGCAGGACTGCCTGGTGTTCACAAACATCGACTGACGCTCCTTGGGGCTTTTGTCTCGGGTGTGCCCGGGTAGGCGCCGAGTGACAGGGTGCGTGGCAGGGCAGGCAAGGAGTGGTAGTGATCACCGAACAGCAGCTTGCGGCCATGGGCGGATGCCGGGTCGAGACCGTGCAAGGGCAGTCAGTGGGCGTGGTGGGCTACTTCCTCGTGGACGACACGACGGGGAGGCCCGAGTGGGCGCGGATCACTGAGCAGGGGTCCGGTCCGGGCGGGGTTTTCGTCCCGCTGCGCCAAGCCGTATTGAGTGATGGGTGCCTCACGGTGCCGTATCCCGGTGCCCTCATCGAGGATGCGCCTTGCGCCGGGTTGGAGCCTGAGGGCGTGTTGACCGTGGCCCAGGAGCAGGGGCTGTTCGAGCACTATGGAATCAGGGCCGTGCGCGAGGAAACGCAGGCCCAGGGCGGGGCGGGGTGGGCAGAGATGGACCGGGCGCAGGCCATCCGCGAAGGCACTGACGGCCACGAGAGCGACCGTTCCCGCCTACGTTCCATGCGGTCGGCGTAAGTTGGCGCGCCTATGATGTCGGGCCGCCGGCCCGGCTCGCCCTCAGCATGCTCGCCGCGTGTCCGCGGGAACGCCCGGCGGCTGGGCAGGCTGGGGAGGTGCTCGAGGCTTTCCCGGTCATGAGAGACGCGGCGACCCAGGCCGCCCCGGTCGCCGATGTGCCACTGTCGCACCGGCTGCCGGCACACCCGAGCGATACGACAACGGCCGGCACGAGCAGCAACGGGCCGGCGGTCGAAGGGGCAGCGTCCTGGCGGCGCTCGATCGCGCGGCAGAGGTGGCCGGGCTGTTGGCCGTATTCATCGTGTTGCCGTTCGGTTCCGTGGATTCCCCACCGCGGCGTCGACAGTTGGACCTCACGAGCAGAGCGGCCCACCAGGAATCGCTGGTGGGCCGCTCCTGAGTGAGCGGCTCGGTCGATTGCGTACCCCTCAGTCCATTCATCCTTGTCCACGACGAACTCCTGCACGGAGAAGCAGTCCGGCTCGCCGCTGAAGCCTGGGAGAGGACGGGCCCCTTCGATCCGGGCCCGTGCGACGTCCCTGCTCGAGTAGGTTCCGAGCGGTTTCACGTCGTCCCCACGCCGGTCAGGGGATGGCAACTGCGGGAGGGCAAGGGCACGGGTCGGCTGTGACAGGCGTCCCCGGGCAGACGAGTGCGCATCCCAGAATGAGGAGGGCGGTTCTCCGACCAACACGAGCCTTCGGGTGAGTCCGCGTCGAGGTATCTGGGCCCGCCGTCGTACTGCGGTGAAGCGGCGTGACCACGCCACCGTGGGCGGAGCAGATCGTCAAGGTCACCGGTGACGATGCCGATGGCATCGTTCTGGACGGGTACGAGCCGGTGCGCGAAGTGCTGGCCCTGTCCGACACATGGTGGCGCGGAGCAGACTCGCTGATGGCGGTCTACGCAGGGGAGGCCGAGGCCCTCTCCTTTTCCCGGGGCCGTACTGCGTTCATCTACTCCGGCCTGGATGAGTGGGGCCTGCGAGGAGGAGGTGTCAAGGACAGCGACAGCTGAGGACCACAGAGCGTTCACGGGCCGCCTATTTCGAGCAACGCTCAACGCCACCAACGAAGCTCGTGGCGGCGTACAGGTCACAGTGCCCAGGCGAGTACGGGTGAACGTGCTCGGGCGGGTGTTCGGACCGACGCCATCGAGCCCTCACCCCTTCCCGCGTCCACGGGGGCCCTCTTCTTCGTTCGTGCCACGAGCCCTGCAGACACCGGAGCCCCGGCACATTCAGCACGGGCACACCTGACGGCGCCACGTTGCTGACCGGACGTGGGCCGTTACCGGGAAGAGGGCGTCGAGCCGAGATGTTCCGGCGCCTGCGGCGAGCCGGGGTATTCCTTCCCTCGTGGCCCTGCCGGTCTCGTCCTGCGCTTCGCACCCGGCCCACCCCTCTTGGACGGCATCCAGGGCGTCGTGGAACGCGACCCCGCAGTCGTCCTCTTGGCCGGTCAGCGGTCTCTACCGCTGGAGCTCCTCGGACCCCAGCCGCGCGGTCCAGCGTCCTGCTACTGAACTTGATCGGGTGATGTCGGGTGGGCAGGCTGCATGGGGAGCCTGAGAATTGCGCTGGCCTGCCGCTGACTGGCCTGCGATCGTGAGGACGTGCCAGAACATTTGACGATGCACTCGCCGTTGCCGGACACGAAGTGGTCGGCCGGATCGATCCGGATCACGAGCCGGACGGTCCGCGCCGAGGAGATCTCGGTTTGCCTGGGGATCGCCCCCGACGAGCAGTTCGAGCAGGGGAGCTTGATGAGTCCCCGAAACCCGAGCAGCGCCCGACGGGAGACCAGCGTCTGGATCCGGCGGAGTGGACTGGGCAGCGACAGCCGGCTTGAGGAGCACCTCGCGGCGCTGGTCCGACTGGCCAACGGGTGTCGTGAGGAGCTGACGCGCCTGTCTGTCGATTGCGATCTGGAACTGTGCCTCGGTTTCGGCAGTGAGAACGGTCAGGGAGGCTGCGTCCTGCCGGCCCACCTGCTCGCCGAGGTCGGCGGGCTGGGGCTCGACGTCGTTCTCGACCTCTATCCGCCCACGTCAGAGAGGGATGTCGTTGGGGGGTGACCGTCGCCTCCGGCAATGCGGGGGTCGACGGTCTCGGCGGTCAGTCGAGGATGAGGCCGGCGCCGGCAAGGCAGCCGTCGACCCACTCCGGACGGTACTCCCGCCATCGACACGCGTCCGGAGACACGTCGACGCGGCCCGAGCTGTGCGGAACCGCCTGCGGGGCCGCAGCGGGGGATGTCAGAAATGACGCACCGCCATAGGGCGGCGAAGAAAAGGGAGAGCGGGAATCGACGAGGCGTTGGCAGGATGCCCGTACTCGACACCCCCATAGGAAAGGACCCCGACAACCGTGGCTCGTGCTATCACTTTGATCCGCTCCGCCTCCCTGTCCGACGTCGCCGAGTACGCCTACGCGGCCACGGCGCCCGCCGAGTCCCGCCTGATCTTCCTCGCCGGGGCGTGTCCGCTGAACGGTGACGGCTCCACGGCAGCGGTCGGGGACTACGCGGGCCAGGCGGCGAAAGCCGTCGAGAACATGCAGGCTGCTCTCACTGCCTCGGGTGCGTCGCTCCAGGACGTCATCAGTACAAGGGTTCTCGTCGCGTCGGCTCGGCAGGAGGACCTGGTGGCTGCCTGGCAGGTAGTCCGGGACTCGTTCGCTGACCATGACGTCCCCAGCACCTTGATGGGCGTCACCGTGCTCGGTTACAAGGACCAACTCGTCGAGATCGAGGCCGTCGCCGCCGTGCTCGATTCCTGAGACCCCGTGCCTCCCTCACTCGACAACACCGACCGACCGTGGACGAGGGGCGGCCTGACTGCCAAGATCCACCTCGCTTCCGATCCGCATTGCCGCCGACTCGCCTTCGTCCTGAGCGAGGGCCACGCCGCCGACAGCCCCGCTTCATGCCGGTTCTTCAAAAGGTCAAGACCCCAGGTCCCGTCGGACGTACGCGCACCTGGCCCCACGCAGTCGCCGGCGGCAAGGCGTACGCCTCGCCCGCCAACCGCGCCTCCGTGGGCGTTCGGAACATCAAGGCAGTGCGACAAGATCAAGGCGTGGCGAGGGCCCGCCACGCGCTACGACGAGTCACCCCAGAGCTGCCTTGCCGGTCTCCACCTGCGCGGAGGCAGTGATCTGGCTCCGCAGCCTGAGGCCCACATGGTCGCTCCTGGCGGCGACTTCACAGCCCGAACCTGAACCCGTCGTGGCTGCGGATGAATCCGAGCCCGGCATAGAAGCGGTGCGCGTCCTCGCGCTGTTTGTCGCTCGTCAGCTGGACCAGTTCGCAGCCACGCGCGCGTGCCCGCGCGATCGCCCGCTCCATCAAGATCCGACCCAACCCGCCGCCTCGCCGGTCCGCGCGAATCCGCACGGCCTCAATCAGGGCTCGCTCGGCACCTCCCTTGCCGAGGCCGGGGATGTACGTCGCCTGCAGACAGCCCACGACCGTTCCACCCCCATCCTGGCCGTCGGTGTCCTCGACCAGGACCAGCATCTCGTTGCGCGGGTCCTCGTCGATCGCGGTGAAGGCGTGCTCGTACGCCACCGTGACCGTGACAGCCGCCGGGTCCACCACCCGCTCCTCATCGGCGAGGAGAGCGAGCACCGCAGGCAGGTCGGCGCGGGTTGCGGGACGCAGTGTGAGAACGAGGGCGGGCTCAGCAGACATGACACCGACCCTAACCGGCCCGCTCACGCGAAGCGGATGAGGCGACACTCTGTGGCAGCCCTCGGCGCCAGGTGACGGTCTATCGGCATCTGTTCGTCGCGAAGAGGTCAGGGAGGTGCTCGGACTGCCGGGTAAGGGCAGTCGACAGGGCTGATCCGTGGTGTCCCGCGCAGGGTGTCCGCTCCCTCCGGGCCTGTCACAGGCGGCCAGTAGCCTCTCGCCATGCGGACAGCGCTAATGATCTACGACGGCACCACACCGGCCGATTCCGGTGTCCTGCGTACCGGGGGCGTCCCGCTGGCTCCTGCCGGATTCGCCTGGCCCCTGTGCGGCTGCGGGGGACCGCTGCAGTTCTTCGCCCATCTCCCCGTCGAGGACGGTGTCCTGTCGGTGTTCCTGTGCCAGAACGACCCCGGGGCGTGTGAGTTCTGGGACGCGAGCTCCAGCGCGAACAGGGTCTATCTGTTTCCCCGGGAGGAACTTCGGCCGGTAGCCGTACCCGAGGCGGGATTGCCGCTGCTGCCCGCCACCTCGGCCATCCGCACCCACGTCGTGACGGTCGACCCCGAGGATGCCTGCGAGGAGGGTATCGAGCCTGACGCCTACGACCTTGCCCGCTCGGGATGGAAGCGGGAACCCGAAGAACGCTTCGGGAAACAGCGCGAAGTGCTCGGGTCGCTCGGAGGCAGTCCGTCCTACCTTGACGACGACCGCCTGCCCGTGTGTCCCTCCTGCACCGGCACTATGGAGTTCGCGGCACACCTGGAGGAGGGGATAACCCGGGAGACCGCGATGAACCTCGGCGGTCAGCTGGGCTACGTCTTCGTCTGCCGCCCTTGTCGGGAGGGAGCCTTTCTCACGGACTGAGGGCCACCTGCGAGGGGCACTGACGGTGAGGCGGGCGCAGGCTGAGTCGCCCCCTCCGGCTTCCTCACCCGCGTCCCGGAACAAGCACTCGCGGCCCTCCCCACCGGCGCCTGGGAACACGGTCGCCCGCGGACCCGGTGCCTCGCCATGGGGTAATCGGGGGAGGGAGGCGATCTGTCGCGTCGGTGCGACGGAGGACGTCGGCGTTCGTATCCTGTACGCACTCACATCGTCACGCTTCGTGCAGGAAGGCTTTCTCTTGGTTGTGCAGTCTCCGTTCGCCGACGTGACATCGTCTTCGGCTGGTATGCCCCGAGCGCTGTGGTACGAACGGGCGCAGGATGTGGTCGCGTTCGGCGGCTTCGACTCCCGCCTCGCCGCTGAGGCGGAGCACCTCGCGCGAGCAGGTGAGCTGACCTTGAGGGATCTACGGATCCTCCTGCTCGTGACGGGAGATCACCCTGGGTGGCTGCCCGCCCGACGTCGTGCGATCGAGGGCCTGGGCGATCGGCCCGACGTGCCGCAGCAGGTGCTGACGATGCATACGCAGATGGAGGTCTGGCCTCCGCCGACGTACAGGGAGTCATCCGAGCAGCTGCCGCATGGCGGTGTCGTTCACACAGCGGCGATCCGCATCGGGCCTGCGGACGCTCTGTTGACCGGGCCGGTACGCATGGCTCCCCTGATGGCGAGGGCACGCCAGTCCGCGGCCGACGCCATACTCCGGGTCCTGGCCGGCGTCGGGGGCGCGGAGTCCACGTCCGGCGGTGACGGGCCGGAGCGGGTGCGGCTGCCGGGTATGCGGACGGAGGTGCTCGAGGGTCTGCTCACCGTACGGGTCGACCGCTTCGAAGACCCGGGCGACGAGCTACAGGCCGAGCTCGAACGTCGGGTGGCCGGATCGCGTCTGAGACACCGCGACGTGCTGCGGTTGCTCTTCTCCGCCAAGGGTCCTGGCTGGCAGAAGATGCGGCTGCTCGCGCTGGATCAGGCGGCGCGGATGCCTCCGGCGGCGGCGACTCTGTTGCACTGGCAGGCCGAGAAATGTGGCGCGAAGCCCCAACACACGACGTCCAGTTGCCCCCAGGGGTTCAGGTCGGCGTGGAGCTGGGAGGAGCCCGATGGGCGGGTCGTCGCGGGACCCGAGCGCGCCGCCGGAGACCGTCGTACGGCCCTGCACAGCGCGGCAGTCGCCCTTCTCGCGCAGTTGTGCGGGCTTCCGGAGCCGCAGGACCAGGTCCGGGACCGGGCGTCGAAAGCGGCGGCACCGATCCAGCCCGTGCCCGAGGGCCAGGATCCGGTGAAGTACGTGAACAAGTACACGCAGCTGGAGGTGATCACGAAACCGGACTCGACCTTCACTGGCAGGCCGGGGGCCGTCACCTGTACGTACACGTGCCGACATGTGGCCTCCGGCGTGACGGTGCGGGCCACAGCGGCGGCGAAGGGGAAGGGAGAGGCACGCAGGGCGGCGGCCGCGGCGCTGTTGGTGAAGCTGGTTCACCTGGAGACCCAGGAGACCGCGAAGCCCGTCGATCCTTCCCCACCGCCCTCCACTCCCCCGGCTTCCCCGCCGCCTTCGGGTGCTGCCGCGCCTTCGTCGGGGATCCTCATGACGCCAAGCCTTCAGAACAGTACGGTCCCGGATGGGGACGGGCCGCCCGCGCCGCCCGCGATCCCCCGGCCCGCGCGGCAGGTTCCCGCACCGTCCCCGCCAGGTGCCGAGGCGACCTCGGCACCGGAGGGCGCCCTGGCGGCCGCCGCCGTGATCAGTGAGGCGCTCGCGGCCGGCTGTGCTCTCACTCTGGTCCCAGCGACCGACAGGCAACCGGCCGGCGTGCTTCTGTACCGGGCCGACGGCGGGCCGATGCCGGAGGTGCGGCTGCCCGCCCCGCTCACCGCGACCCTCCACCCGCTGATGGTGCCCGCTGCCGCCAGGCCCATCCCGGTTGCGGGGTGGACACTTCCCCTCGGCCACGCCGTACCGGTCCTCCTCGGACAGGACCGGATCGCCGCGTGGCATCCGACGGCTGTGGAGTGGGAGCAGGCGGCGCGCCTGGGCGTGCAGTTGGTCGCCGCCGGGCTCATCTACCCGGCGCTCACCGCCGACGGGGTCGACCAGTGGAGGGTAGGCCCCCTTCCGGCCGATGCCCGCCGGGCGGCCGGCGAGCTCGCTCACCGCATGTCGCCCCATGCCCACGCGGTCGCCGTCAGCGGACGAACCCAGCAGGCGCACGAAGCGGTGTACGCCTTCCTCCACGCGCTGGCCGACACCATGGTGCGTACACCCGCTGCGGCCATGTTCGGCTCCGGCCCGTTCCTGACCACCGACGGCCTCCGTATGCGGGGGACCGACGTCGAGGCCGTACGGCCGTGGCTCGAGGCGCTGGAGGAGCGGCTGGACGACGGCCCGCTACCCGGCCTCGTCCTCGACGTCGCCGAACCGGCCGAAGGCCAGAACCCGGACGGGCGACTGACCGGGCGGCTCCTGCTCGCCTCCGGGCAGGAGCGCCCAGCCGGCGAGGTCCCGGCCCACCTGCTGTGGGCGGGACGCGCCTACCTGCGGGGTGCTGATCGTCACGAGCCGCGCGAGCAGGTCCAGCGCCGGCTGGAACGACTCGCGCGACGGTGCGCCGTACTCGCGGGGCTGATCTCGTCGCCCGAGGCGCTGAAGCTCGACGCCGCAGGGATCCTGCAGCTCCTCCAGGCTGAGGATGAACTGGCCGCCCGCGGTCTCCAGGTGCGCTGGCCTCGCTCCCTCCGGGAAGGGCTGTCCACGTACGCCGTCGTCGGCACCACGCCGAAAACGCCCGTCGCGGGCGTACCGCGGTTCAGCCTTCAGGCCCTGCTCGACTTCCGCTGGCAGGTCGCCCTGGGGGACGACACCCTGAGCGACGCCGAGATGGACGAGCTCGCCGAGGCCGCCCGCCCGCTGGTCCGCGTTCGCGGCCGGTGGGTCCTGCTCGACCCCGTCGTGTACGCACGGGTACGGCACCGTTCGATCGGCCGTCTGGCCGGGATCGACGCGCTCACCGCCGCGCTCACCGGCACCGTCACCGTCGAAGGTCAGCAGATTCCGTGCCGGGCCGTCGGGGAGCTCGGCGGCATCGTCTCCACCCTGCGCCAAGGCGAACACATCTCCCCCGTCGCCCCTCCTGACCGGCTGAAGGGCGTGCTGCGCGGCTACCAGGAGCGGGCGCTGGCCTGGCTCTCCCATACCAGCAAGATCGGTTTCGGAGCCGTCCTCGCCGACGACATGGGCCTGGGCAAGACCCTCACCGCCATCGCGTACACCCTCCACCGGCAGGAGGTCGGGCACACCGGCCCCGTGCTGGTCGTCTGCCCCTCCTCGCTGGTGACCAACTGGCAGCGGGAGATCGGCCGATTCGCCCCCCACCTGCACGTGATCTGCTACCACGGCACCCACAGGAGCCTCGACTCCGTCGGCGAACACACGGTCGTCATCACCACCTACGGTGTCCTGCGCCAGGACGCGAAACTCGCGGCGCGTACATGGGACCTGGTCGTCGCCGACGAGGCCCAGCACGCCAAGAACCACACCTCCGCGACCATCCGGTACTTGCGCTCCCTCACCTCCACGGCCCGCCTGGCTCTCACCGGCACCCCGGTGGAGAACAACCTCTCCGAACTGTGGACGCTGATCGACTGGGCCAACCCGGGCCTGTTCGGCACACTGAAGACCTTCCGTTCCCGCTACGCGGCCGCAGCCGAACGCGAACCCGACGGCCCTGCCGCGCACGCCCTCGGCCGGCTGATCGCGCCGTTCCTCCTGCGGCGCGCCAAGAGCGACCCCGGGATCGCGCCCGAACTGCCGGCCAAGGTCGATACCCGACGGATCGTCGAACTCACCCCCGAGCAGGCCGCCCTGTACGAAGCCGTCGTCCGCGAGACGATGGACCAGATCGCCCACTCCGCCGACGCCGCACGTTCCGGACTGGTGTTCAAGCTGATCACCGCACTGAAGCAGATCACCAACCATCCGGCGCACTACCTCGGCGAATCCCACCCCGGCCCCGTACACGTACGGCAGTTCGCCGGGCGGTCGGCGAAGCTCGAAGCTCTCGCGGAACTCGCCGAGGCAATCGTCCAGCGCGGCGAAGCCGCGCTGGTGTTCACCAGCTACGTCGCCATGGGCGAGCTCCTCCAGCAGCATCTCAGTCACCTGGGCCACCGTCCGATGTTCCTCCACGGAGCCCTGGGCATCCGGCAGCGCCAACACCTCGTCGACGCCTTCCAGAGCGGTCGGACGCCCTTGCTCGTGCTCTCCCTCAAAGCCGGCGGCACAGGCCTCAACCTGACCCGGGCCAGCCACGTCATCCACTTCGACCGCAGCTGGAACGCCGCCGTCGAAGACCAGGCCTCCGACCGCGCCCACCGGATCGGACAGCGGCAGACCGTCGCCGTCCACCGCCTCATCACCCGCGGCACGATCGAGGACCGTATCGACCAGCTCCTGGACCACAAGCGTGCCCTTCAGCGCACGGTCCTCGCCTCCGGCGACACCGGCCTGGCCCGCCTCACCGACCGCGAACTCGCCGATCTCGTCCGTCTGGGAGGACCCGCATGACCCTGGCCCGGCCTCACCAGCACACCACCGCCGGCTGGGCCACCGCCTTCACCGGCGCCTTCCAGGCAGCCGCCACCACCACGACGGTCCTCGTCGAAGGACGCCGGCTCGTCGCCTCCGGCGCCACTGGCCCGATCGCGGTTCAGGCGGGCTTCGCCTCCACCGTGGTCGTCCAGCACGACGGAGCGACCATCCGCCCGCGGCTCGCCGTCCCTGTACTGACCGAGCAGCAGTGGACGACCGCCTACGCCGCGATCGCCGCGGACCCGCTGGTCCGTGACGCCGCGAGCACCAGCAACGTCACCGACCTGCTCACCGACCCCGCCCGCACAGGCGGCGTCTCCCTCATCCCTTCACCCAGCAGCTTCAACTTCACCTGCGCGTGCGGCCGGAGGGCCCTGTGCGCCCACACCGCCGCGGTCGGCTACCTCATCGCCGACCGAGCCCGTACCGCGCCGGGCCTCTTGTTCACCCTCCGCGGCCGTTCCCACAGCCGGCTTCGCACCTACCTGCGCCGGCACGCCGCCCCACCACGGCCGACCGACAACGCCTCGTCGGTCGGCGGGCCCCAGAGCGCAGACTGCCCGGCCTCCGCCGCGGCGGGCGATGGCCGCGTGCCCATCGCACCGCCTTCTCCCCCGCGCGCCGCAGCGGCACCTCCCGGAGCGACCATCGACGCAGCGTCGCCTTCCGAAGCGACTGTCGCCGCAGCGTCGCCTCCCGAAGCGACCGTTGCCGCAGCCTCGCCTCCCGGAGCGACCATCGCCGCAGCGTCGCCTCCCGAAACGACCGTCGCCGCAGCCTCGCCTCCCGAAACGACCGTCGCCAAAGCGTCGCCTCCCGAAGCGACCGTCGACGTACCGGTCCTTCCCGCTCAGGGCATCCGGACCGCCGCCCTGCCCCCGCTGCCCCGAATCGACACGAGCAGCGCCGTGCCGCTCCTCGACGTGGCCAGCGACGATCCCCCGGCTCCACTGCCGGCCCTCGCCACCATGCGGGCGCTCGCCCAGGACGCCGCCCAGCGCGCGGCATCGCTCCTACAGGGGCACGCCCCCCAGGCCCTCGACACCCTCACCGACATCGTCCGGTTCACCACCGGGGCCAGCGGCGCCACTCTCCATACCGCCGCCGACCACCTCGGCCTGCCGCCCCTGCAGATGCGGCACCTCACCCTCGCGTACGAACACGGCGGCCCGCACGGCGTCAGCACCCACCTCACCCCGCACACCACCGACCCCGGCACACTCGCCGACGCCGAAGCCGCCATCCAGCCGCTGCGCCCCTCCCCGAACGCCCCCGTCGAGCGCCATCACAACCAGCTCACCGATCCGCCCGCGGGCGTGCAGCTCCGCCACGGCACCGACGGCCGCTGGTACCCCTACGTCGACCGCTACGGAACCTGGCAGCCAGCCGCCGCTCCCCATCCGGACCCCGCCGCGGCGTACAGGGCCGCCCGCACCGCCCGACGCCAACAACGCTGAGCCGCGTGCGGACGAAGGCGTACGTGATCCTCGACGGCACCGTGCTGCCTATCGGCCGCATCGCCGCCGGCCGCGCCGCTTTCGGCGTCGCCGAGGGGGCGGGCAGCTTATGACCGCGGCGTGCCGCCGCCGGGCATGCCCCCCTTTTCTGCGGGCAGCCGCACGGTGTCCCGCCCGCGCCGGAAACGGAAGGAGGCGTCATGGCCGCCTACAACCCCGACCCGGATCCTCGCAAGGAGCCCCGTCCCCACGGGGGCACGCAACCAGGGGAGACGCCGCCCGCCGAGTCGAGCACGAGTTCGGGCGCCGGCCCGTACCGTCCGCCCAAGCGAGGCTGGGGCAGAGGACCGCTCATCATCATCGTGGCAGTGGCGGTTCTGATCGCCTTGTTCTTCCTGGTCTACGCGATCGTCCTTGCCGTGTGAAACCGCCGGCTGACGGCGAGGCGTCCTCGGCGCGCCCCCTGCCCATCGGGCTCGGTCTGCGGTCCCGCCGGGAGGGGCTGAACGCGGGGCCCGGCCGTGGGAGCCGAGGACGCGCCGACCCCTGATCTCGCGGCCGGGGCATCAGGAGGCAGTGCGCTGCGTAGACCGCTACCCGCGTTGGACGTGGTACCAGGACGGAATCCGTTCCGGACCAGAAGCGGAGGGACGAAGCCGGCAGGCGTCGCCCCCCATCCCGAAGCATGGAGGCACCATGAAGGCCCTGACCTGGCACGGAAAGCGTGACGTTCGCGTGGACACCGTGCCCGACCCCGCCATCAAGGACCCGACCGACGTGATCGTGCAGATCACCACAACCGGTCTGTGCGGCTCCGACCTGCACCTGTACGAGGTGCTCGGCCCGTTCCTCGACGCCGGCGACATCCTCGGTCACGAGCCGATGGGGATCGTGGCCGAGGTCGGCGCCGACGTGACCCGCGTGAAGCCGGGCGACCGGGTCGTCGTCCCGTTCAACGTCTCCTGCGGCACCTGCCACATGTGCGGCCAGGGGCTCCAGTCCCAATGCGAGACGACGCAGGTCCGCGAATACGGCAGCGGCGCCTCTCTCTTCGGCTACACGAAGCTGTACGGCCAGGTGCCCGGCGGGCAGGCCGAATACCTGCGCGTCCCCTTCGGAAACACCCTGCCCATCCCCGTACCGGCCGACGGGCCTGACGACCGCTTCGTCTACCTCTCCGACGTCCTTCCCACCGCCTGGCAGGCTGTCGAGTACGCCGCGATCCCACCCGGCGGCACGGTGGCGATCCTCGGCCTCGGCCCCATCGGAGACATGGCCGCCCGCATCGCCGCCCACCGCGGAGCACGCCTCGTGATCGGCATCGACCTCGTTCCCGAACGCCTCCGGCGGGCCGCCGCCCGCGGTGTGCACACGCTCGATCTCTCCACCCACGGCCAGGACGTCGCCGACGAGGTGCGGGCGCTGACCGGCGGACGCGGCCCCGACGCCGTCATCGACGCCGTCGGCATGGAAGCCCACGGCGCGCCCCTCGCGAAGGGCGCCCAGCACGTGACCACCATGCTGCCCGACGCCCTGGCCGCCAAGATGATGCAACGGTTCGGGGTGGACCGTCTCTCCGCCCTCCACCTGGCCATCGACCTCGTGCGACGTGGCGGCACCATCTCCCTCTCCGGTGTCTACGGCGGAACGGCCGACCCGATGCCTCTCCTGACCATGTTCGACAAGCAGATCCAACTCCGCATGGGCCAGGCCAACGTCTGGCGCTGGGTCGACGACCTGCTGCCCCTCCTCACTGACGCCGACCCGCTCGGTGTGGACGACTTCGCCACCCACCGGGTCCCACTCGCCGAGGCGCCCGCGGCGTACGAGATGTTCCAGAAGAAGCAGGACAACGCGATCAAGGTCCTCTTCACACCCTGAAGATCCGGATGTCGGCCGACCCTGTGGTGGTGGGTCCCCTGCCGTACGAGAACAGCGAGTGGGAGTTCGGGGCACGAGACGTGGAGTGGATGCGAACCTGCAAGGCATGGCTGAACAGGGCGTGGAAGGCGCCCGGGCATAAGCGGAACACGGCTCTGCTGGTGGGGAAGAGTGCGTTGGCGGCGACGCTGGCGTGGTGGATCGCGTACGACGTGCTGCACGCGGCGTCGCCGGCGTTCGCGCCGTTCTCCGCTGTGCTGATCATGAACGCGACGATCTACGAGAGCGTGTGGCGGGCCCTGCGCTACACCGCTGCGGTCATCGTGGGGGTAGCCGTGCAGGCGGCCGTCGGCTTCGTCGCCGGCCCGGACCTGATCGCGTTCGCCCTCGTCGCCGTGATCGCCGTATGCGTCGGGCGGTGGTCGGAGCTGGGTGGGCAGCCCTCTCAGGTCGCCACGGCGGCCTTCTTCGCCTTCTCCACCTATGTCACAGCAGCCGGCACGGAGCAGAGGGTGAGCGGGCTCGGACAGATCGTCGTCCTGGTCCTCGTCGGTTGCGGTCTCGGCCTGCTCGTGAACCTGTGCGTCGCGCCGCCCCTGCGGTACCGCGGCGCCGAGCACGGCCTTCAGGCCCTGGCAGCGGAGGTGGAGGCGCTCCTGGACGACATGGCCGACGGGCTGTGCACGGGTGACATCGCCGCAGACCGTGCCCGGCAGTGGCGCACCGCCGGGGAGAGCGCGCAACGCGCGGTCGCCCAAGCCCGGGCAGGGCTGCGCACGGCGGAGGACAGCCTTCCTTTCAACCCGCGCCGCCTGCTCCCCGCCCACCGCGGGCACCTGACCTTCGACCGCTACCGACAGAGCGTCGACGCGTTGGAGCGCGCCGTCTACCAGCTGGGCTCCCTCACGCGCAGCCTGGAACGCTGGCGCGAGGCGGAGAACACCTACTCCTACGCGCCCACCCTGCGCGCGTACGCGAACTTCGCCGCCAGTCTCCGCGGCATCGCCCACGTCATAGCCGCACTGGAGGCCGACACCCTCACCGAACAGGCCGAGGAGATGTGCCGTCTGGCCACGACCGCTCAGGTCGCTTTGCACACCGTGCTCACCGTGGCCCACGACGACGCGCTGCCGCTGTCGGACGCCTCCCGCCCGTACGGCGTTCTCGTGGTCGAGGCCACCCGGCTGATGGAGGAGTTCCAGAACACCTGCGACGTCCTCAGAACAACCACCGATGCGTGACGCCGCCCGATCTCAAGCCTCTTTACCGGTGGAGGGGGCGAGGCAGAGGCGGCAGCCGGCCCGAACGAGGTCATGGCTGCGATGGCGAAGTACACGTGGGCCTCGCGCAGGCGGTGCCGCTCGCGCAGAGCGGACACGTAGGCGGCGAGCTGGGCCGCGCTCGCCTCGCCGCGGGCGGCCGGAACGGCGAGGAGGTCCGTCTCTCCCCCCCCGCTACCGCTGCGCACTGTCGCGCGTCAGCACACCGCCGCAGGCATCGCATCGCGCTGCGATCCTCACGCCCTGGGTGATCACCCGACTCCTCGTCGTCGACCCCGCCCCGAACAACATGACGGCCCAGGATTGGGTTGCGGACGACCAGGCGGACCGGCGGCGTTCGTACGGGGTGGGGTGGGGCGGCGGTCGGACGGGGGCCGCCCGCGTACAACCATCGGTGTCGATCATGGGTCCAACCGAGGTGCGGCGACCGCCGCAGTCCGGTTGTTCTCGGGGGGAATCCACCGTGCAGTACCGTTCGTCCACCCGTCTTCTCGCCGCCGTCACCGCCGTCGTGGCCGTCACGGCCGGCACCGCGCTGACGGCCGTATCCGCGACCGCCGCCCCGGTGACCGCTGTCCAGGTGACCGCCCAGGCGGCCGACGTGGTCACGCTGCCCCACCCCACGGAGATAGTCAGCGCCGGTGCGACCGGCTACCTCACGCGCGTCGTGTACCCGTCCGGCACCGAGTACCGCTGGACCAACTACGTCGACGGCGCCACCAAGTCCCTGACCGCGCCCCGCACCAGCTTCATGGGCGCCCAGTCCGACATCGTCTTCTCCCGCAAGGACACGGAAGCCGTCTACTGGATCAACGACATGACCAGCAGCGACAGCTTCCGGTACGGCCTGTCCCACAACGACCAGCGCTACGCGCTCCGCGGCATCGCCGGCGAGACGCTGGTCATGTCGTACACCGACGAGGACACCGGTGTACTCGACGTGAACCTGCTGAGCCGGGCCTCCGGCACCACCACCATCCGCGACGTCACCGCCGTCCCCGCCAACGCCCGCATGGGCCGCGTCTGGGCAAGCACCCCCGGCGTCGCGCTCCTCCAGTACACCACCGGCACCGGTGCGGAACTGCGCACCTTCCTCGTGGCCGTGGACACCGCCACCGGCCAGGCGGTCGACGGTCCGCGCCAGACGCACTCCGAGCAGATGGGCGCCGACGCGTTCGTCTCCCGCACCCACTGGGCCTGGATCGAGCGCAGCAACACCCAGCGCGTCCAGCTGGTGACAGCCGTCCGGGGCGTCGACGCCCCTGAGGTCACCACGGACCTCGGCCAGGCCTCGACCCGGTCCGACGTCGACGTCAACCTGGTGGGCGACTGGGTGACCACCACCGAGCTCAACGGCCTTACCGCCCCCGTCACTTCGGCCCTCTTTCCGCTGACCGCCCGCTCCCTGGCCGACCCCCGGACCACGGTGAAGCTCCTCGACCACGTCTCCAGCACGGCCACCGCCCCCAACGGCGACCTCTACGCGCGCGGCGGCACGGTCGCCCAGGGCGAGGGCATCTACCACATCCTCCCCGGCGACAACGGCGTGCCGGTCGCCACCCTGGTGGCCAGCGTCGACGCCCCCACCGCGCTGGCCCTCACCTCCACTGACGTCCCGTCCACGGTCGACCTGGACAAGAACGGCGGCAAGGTCACGCTCCAGTGGCAGCTGTCCCGCGAGAACGCGGGCGGCAAGGTCACCCTGCGCCACGTCCGCACCGGCAAGTCCGTGGCGTTCCCGTTCGAGAACCAGGCCGGGGTCCGCCGCGAATGGCCGGGCACCCTGGCCGACGGCGCCCTCGCCCCCAACGGCGACTACACCTGGCAGCTCGACGCCAAGCCGCTCAACGGCATCGGCCCGGACCTGAAGAGGACGGGCACGTTCAAGGTGACCCGCAAGGCGGGCCTGCACGACTACGACGACAACGGCGCCCCTGACCTGCTGTCCCGCGACGCCTCCGGCCGCCTGTGGCGCGACGAGGTCAGGAAGACCTCGTCCTCCACCGATTACTGGTCGCTGGAGAGCAAGCTCATCGGCGCCGGGTGGAACGGCTACAACCAGATCGAGGCCGTCGGCAACGTCGCCGGTGCCCCCGCCCCTGACATGGTCGCGCGGGACGCCTCCGGCGTCCTCTGGCTGTACCTCGGCAAGGGCGACGGCACCTTCGCCGGCCGGACCAGGATCGGCGCCGGCTGGAACGGCTACAACACGATCACCGGTGGCAGCGACCTCAACGGCGACGGCTGGTCCGATCTGCTCGCCACGGACGCGTCCGGCGTCCTGTGGGCGTACCAGGGCACGGGCAGTTGGTCCGCGCCCTTCCGGGGCCGTACGAAGGTCGGCGGGGGCTGGGGCGGGATGAACCAGATCACCGCCGTCGGCGATGTCGCCGGTACGCCGCAGGGCGACCTCCTCGCCCGCGACACCGCAGGCGTCCTCTGGCTCTACCAGGGCGCGACCGGCTCCTCGTTCGCCACCCGGGTCAGGGTCGGCTCGGGCTGGGGCGCGTACGCTCACCTCGTCGGCATGGGCGACGTGGACCGCGACGGACGCAACGACCTGTTCGCCTACGGCAAGAGCGGCTCATTCGTCTACCGGGGCACGGGCGTCGCCGCGTCGCCCTTCGCCCCGCGCGAGTCCAGCTCCGTCTACCCGGCGACGCCGACTCCGCGCCACCCGATCGTCTGACATGTCCGGCCCGCCGGAGCGGACATCCGAAGTGCGGCGGGGCGGACCTGGATCGCGCAGGGGGTGCCGGCCCGGTTCCGCTCGGCAGGGTGCTCCTTTACCGAAGCACGGTAGGTACACGTCGGCACCGGTCGGATCTGTTGGGCCTGTTGGGCTTGTTGGGCTTGTTGGGCTTGTTGGGCCCAACAAATCCGACCGGGGCTGGGCGGGACCGGCTTCCTCCCGGCGCAGGAAGTCGGCCTGATCGAGGTGTGCGGCGAGGGGGAGGCGTGACTGTCGCGTGCGCCAACCGCCCCTGACATATGCCGGATTCTGCTACGGGGCGTACCGCGGATTCTGCATCGTGAAGCGGGCCCCGGCTGTCGGCGGCCGGCGGTGGCCACGGGGATGCGCGATGAGCTGGGAACGCGAGGGGTTCGAGACGCACGATGGCAGCATCGGGGTGCTGACGGCCGACGGCGGCGAGCCGAGGCCGGTCGTCCTCGACATGGGCAGCGGCAGCCAGTTCCACGAGTCGAGGTCGTGGTGGTTCTACGACGAACGGGGGCCCTGCGGCCGACGACGACGTCGATGCGCGGCCGCTGCGAGTGCGGCTGGCGCGGCGGGAACACGTACCCCATCGACTGGGAGCAGGTCCGGGACCACGGTCCGGACGGGTACGACACCGCCGCCCCGCAGGAGGACTGGAACGCCCACACGGACCAGGTCGCGCCCGTACGGTCGCCCTGCCTGTCGACCTTGCACGCCTCCTCCAGCAACTGCGCGCGCCTAAGCGAGCTGGTGAACGACGAGCCGCTCGCGGCACTCAGGACGGTCGGTGACCTCGAGGCCACCGCGGCCTGGGCCGGCCCGTACGCGACCCGGCGGATCATCGTGGCGGCCACCCCCGACTCGCGGGTGGCCGAGGCCCTCGGACCCACCGAGAAGGTTGCCCGCTCGCGCCTGGCCCGCTACGCGTTTCTGCACTGAGTGCTTGATCGCGGCGGGTGCGCGCCACCCGGACGCGCCTGCCCAGGGCAGACTTCCGGCGCCAGCCGCAGGGCGCGGTTCACCGCATCGCCCGAGTAGACGCTCTGCGCTTACCCCAGCGGGGTACCTCCGTTTGGGATGCACGCACGGGCGGAGTAGGAGGACGATGGGATGGCAGACACGGCGCCGGCCATCGTCCGCTCCGGCAGACGGCACTCTGCATCGGCGGCCGAAAGGAGCCTGAGGAATGGGAGCCACCGATCCCTCTCAGGACGATCCCGCAGCGTCGGGTGTGGTGCCGTCCGCGCCGGGTGGCCTGCTGGACGTGCTGAATGTGGCCGCTGTCCTCCTCGACGCCGAGGGCAAGGTCGACCTCTGGAGCCCGCAGGCGGAAATCCTCTTCGGCTACAGCGCCGAGGAGGCCCTCGGCCAGTACGCGGGTCAATTGCTGATCGACAAGGAGCACCGCGATACGGTGCTGGCGCTGTTCGACCAGGTCATGCAGGACGGTGAGAGCTGGGCCGGCGTCTTTCCCGTCCGGCACAAGGACGGCAGCACGCACCTGGTGGAGTTCCGCAACATGCGGCTGCAGGACGACCAGAGCGACTACTGGGCCCTGGGGCTGGCCACGGACCAGGCGATGCTGCGGCGGGTGGAACGGAACCTTGCCCTGTCCGCCCAGCTGGTGTCCCAGTCACCGATCGGACTCGCCATGCTGAACACCGACCTCCGCTACATCTCTGTGAATCCCGCGGAGGAACGGATGAACGGTGTGCCGGCAGCCGAGCATGTCGGCAGGCACGTCCACGAGGTGCTGCCATCCCTCGACGAGTCCTTCGCCGAAGCCATGCGGGCGGTCCTGGCCACCGGGACGCCGATCCTGGACCAGTACATCGTCGGCCGCACTGCGGCGGACCCGGACAACGACCACGCCTGGTCGATCTCGTTCTACCGACTGGAAGCCCCCAACGGGAAGGTGCTGGGCGTGGCGACCTCCAGCGTCGACGTCACCGACCGACACCGCGCCGTGGAGGAACAACGCCGCACCGCCCTCACCCTCCAGCGCAGCCTGCTGCCGCATCCCCCTCCCCAACGGCCTGGGCTCGACATCGCCTTCCGCTATCGCCCCGCTCAGGCCACGATCGAGATCGGTGGGGACTGGTTCGATGTCATCCCCCTGAACGGGGACAAGACAGCCCTCGTCGTCGGCGACGTGATGGGAAGCGGCGTCACCGCCGCAGCGGCCATGGGGCAGCTGCGCACGGCCACGAGGACGCTGGCCGATCTCGATCTGCCTCCCGACCAGGTCCTGCACCATCTCGACCACATCACGGACGGCCTCGGCACCATCGCGACCTGCGTCTACGCCGTCTTCGACCCCGGCGCGGCGCGGTGCCACATCTCCCTGGCCGGGCATCTGCCACCCGTGCTGCTCCACCCGGACGGTACCCGGGAGCTGCTCGACCTGCCGACGGGCGCACCTCTGGGCGGCTGCGGCATCCCCTTCGACACCACCTCCGTCGGCCTCGGGCCGGGCGACCAGCTCGTCCTGTACACCGACGGCCTCGTCGAAACCCGCGATCAGGCCATCGACGCCCGCCTGAACATTCTCCTCGACGTCCTCGACGACCCCCACCGATCGCTTGACGCCACGTGCGACCTGCTTCTGCGCACCCTTCGTAGCGAAGGCGACCACGACGACGTGGCCCTCCTGATCGCCCGCGCAAACAACGGACCGGCAAGCAGCGCGATCGGTGAGCACTGAAGTCGGTGTGGCGCAGGGTCAGTGACGGCGCGGGGCCGGGACACGACGTGCCGCCAACTCCACGGACCTGGGCCGACCTCTCCCGTACGTCCTTCGGCGTGTTTCCGCACTCACCTCGACATCTTGTTCCTATACGGTGCGCCGGTAGTTCTGGCGGAGTGTGGGGGAGGCGATGGGTGCGGTGGCGAGATCTGACGGCACGGGAACGTTGAAACGGCACCTGGGTGTGTTCGACGCCGTGGTGATCGGCCTGGGGTCGATGGTCGGGGCGGGAATCTTCGCCGCCCTGGCTCCGGCGGCCGACGCGGCCGGGTCGGGTCTGCTGCTCGGCCTGGCGCTGGCCGCTGTGGTGGCGTACTGCAACGCGACGTCCTCCGCACGCCTGGCCGCCCGGTACCCCGCCTCCGGAGGAACGTACGTCTACGGGCGCGAGCGGCTGGGCGAGTTCTGGGGCTACCTCGCCGGATGGGCGTTCGTGGTCGGGAAGACCGCCTCCTGCGCGGCCATGGCGCTGACCGTCGGCTCCTACGTGTGGCCCGGCCAGGCGCACGCCGTCGCGGTGGCGGCCGTGGTGGCGCTGACCGCCGTCAACTACGCCGGGGTGCACAAGTCCGCCTTGCTCACCCGCGTCATCGTCGCCGTGGTCCTGGCAGTGCTGACCGCCGTGGTGGTCGCCTCGGTGACCGCCGCCGACGCGGAGACCATCCGGCTCGGCATCGGTGACGACGCGACCTTCGGCGGGGTGCTCCAGGCGGCGGGTCTGCTGTTCTTCGCCTTCGCCGGCTACGCCCGCATTGCCACGCTCGGCGAGGAGGTCCGCGATCCTGCCCGCACCATCCCGCGGGCAGTCCCGCTCGCTCTCGGCATCGCGTTCGTCTTCTACGTCGCCGTGGCCGTTGCCGTCCTGGTCGTGCTGGGCCCGCAACGCCTGGCGGACGCCACCGCTCCGCTGGCGGACGCGGCACGGGTCGCGGGGGCGGACTGGCTGATACCGGTCGTACGGGCGGGTGCCGCGGTGGCCGCGCTCGGCTCGCTCCTCGCTCTGATCCTCGGAGTCTCGCGCACGACCCTGGCCATGGCCCGCGACCGGCACCTCCCGCACGTCCTGGCGGCCGTCCACCCGAGGTTCCAGGTGCCGCACCGCGCCGAACTCGTGGTCGGGGCCGTCGTGGCCGTACTCGCCGCGACCGCCGACGTGCGCGGGGCGATCGGCTTTTCCTCCTTCGGGGTGCTGGCCTACTACGCCGTCGCCAACGCCGCCGCCTGGACGCTCGCCCCGAGCGAGGGCCGACCGGCGAGGATCATCCCGGTCGCCGGGCTGGCCGGGTGCCTCGTTCTCGCCTTCGCCCTCCCGGCCTCTTCAGTGATCGCCGGTGCGGCGGTTCTGTCGGTAGGCGCCACTGCCTACGCGGTGCGTCGGGCGGTGATCGCTCGTAGGGCCTGACCTCCCTCACGGGCCGCCGTCACCGGGTGGGAGGGCCTCCTCGTCAACTCCTCGTCCGAGAGTGCCGGCACATCGTCGGCGAGCGGCGCCGGGTCGGCCAAGCGGCTGTTGCCGTGCAAGACGCCCGAACCAGTTGCCTCGCAAGGCTTGGCGGCGGCCCGAACCCCGATGCGCCGGGCATCGCCGCATGGTGACCAGAGCGGCTGACCAGGCCTCCGGTCGTACGTACCCTGACGCTACGTCGGCAGGGCGGGACCGCGCGGGTCAGCCGGTGCGGCGGGAGCGGGAGAGAGCCCGCCGGCCAAGCAGGGTGCCGATCAGCCCCAGAAGCAGGGCCACGTACGCGCCGCCCAGTCCGTTGCCCGTGCCGAGTCCGCCGTCGGCGGTGGCCGCGACCAGGGCGCCGAGGGCGATGGCGATCAGTCCCGCGACCACGGCCGCCGTGGCGCCGAGCCGCCCGTGGGCGATGCCGAGACGACCGGCGGGGCGGGTCATCGCGAGCACGGCGACGGCCACGGCGGCCAGCCCCAGCAGGCCGCCGGTGGTGGCGCCGAGCCGGCCGATGCTGAAGTCGGTGACGGTGGCGGCGAGAGGCTGGACGGCGGCGTGCGCTGCCGCTGGTGCGGCGAGACCGAGCCCGGCGAACGGGGCGGTCGCGGCGGCGGCGAACAGGCGACGAGCGGACATCAGATGGCTCCTTCTCTTCCCACGACTGGATGTGGTTCGAGCATCTCGGACAGGACAGGGCGGGTCGTCCAGCAGGCGCAGACACTTCGCGCTCCCACGGACGCGGCAGATGCCGCGGAGCTACTGCGTCCGTGGTAGTCGGCCGCTCGTCCGCGAGCGGGATTCGCTCGCGGCGGCCACGGGCTACGGTGCGCGCATGAACAGAGGACGGTTCCGCGTTCGGGCCGGTGTCAGGGACTGGCTGATCGCCGTAGGCGTGACGGCGGCGCTGCTGGTCACCGGTCTCTCCGGGCAGCGCTCCGCGACGGGCCTCGCCCTGCTCGGCTACGTGCTGTTGGCGGTCGGCGGCCTGGCGTTGGCCGCGGGCCGCCGGGCTCCGGTCGCCGTCCTCGCCGTCACCGGGCTCTGCGCGGTGGGCTACCAGGCGGTGGGGTTCGACGTGGCCGCCGTCGCGTTCCTCTTCGCGGTGTACGCGGCCATGCGGGCCGGACACCGCATCGTGACGGCGGCGGTGAGCGTGGCCGTCCTGGCCTCCCTCCCCCTCGCGGCCCTGATATCGGGCCTGCACGACACGGGCGAGGCGTTCGCGCAGGCCCGGGGCGCCCTCCAGATCGCCTGGCTCATCGCCGCCGGCGCCGCCGGTGAAGCCCTCCGGCAGGCCGAGCAGCGGGCCGACGAGGCCGAACGCACCCGCGAGGAGACCGCGCGGCGCCGCGCCGACGAGGAACGGCTGCACATCGCCCGGGAGTTGCACGATTCGCTCACCCATCAGATCTCGGTCATCAAGGTGCAGTCCGAGGCCGCCGTCCACGTGGCCCGCAAGCGCGGACAGCCGGTCCCCGAGGCCCTCCTGGCGATCCGTGAGGCCGGCCGGGAGGCGTCCCGGGAGCTTCGCGCCACTCTGGAGGCCCTGCGCGACGACGACACCGCCCCTCCACCGGGGCTCGACCACGTCCCGGAACTGGTGGAGCGGGCCGGCAGGACGGGCCTGGCGGCGACGCTGACGATCGAGGGGCAGCGGCACGACGTGCCCACCGCAGTGGGCAGGACCGCGTACCGGGTCGTTCAGGAATCGCTGACCAACATCGCCCGGCACGCGGACGCCGGCGCGGCATCGGTCCACATCGACTTCCGACCGGGCACCCTCGCGATCCGCATCGACGACGACGGCACAGCCGCGCCGGACAGTGCGCCGGAGCCCGGCATCGGGCTCCTGGGGATGCGCGAACGCGTCAACGCCCTCGGAGGACATCTCCAGGCCGCACCGCGACGCGAGGGCGGCTTCACCGTCCAGGCCGAACTACCCGTGGAACGAGCATCATGATCCGTGTCCTGCTGATCGACGACCAGCCGCTCATCCGGAGCGGGTTCCGGGCGTTCCTCGACCTCGAAGACGACATCGAGGTCGTGGCCGAGGCCGCCGACGGGCAGGAGGGCCTGGAGCTCGCCAGAGAGCATCTCCCCGACATCGCCCTCGTCGACATCCAGATGCCGGTCCTCGACGGCATCGAGACGACCAGGCGCATCGCGGCCGACCCGGTCCTCGACGGCGTCCACGTCGTCATCCTGACCAACTACGGCCTGGACGAACACGTCTTCAACGCCCTGCGCGCCGGCGCGGCCGGATTCCTCGTCAAGGACATCTTCCCGGAGGACTTCCTGCACGCCGTACGGGTGGCCGCGCGCGGCGACGCCCTCCTCGCCCCCTCGATCACACGCAGGCTGATCAACCGGTACGTCAGCCAGCCGCCCCCGGCCTCCCGCAGCACCGACAAGCCTCTGGAGGAGCTGACCGGCCGCGAACGCGAGGCCGTCGTCCTGGTCGCGCAGGGCCTGTCCAACGACGAGATCGCGGCACGCATGGTGATCAGCCCCCTGACCGCGAAGACCCACATCAACCGGGCCATGACCAAACTCCGGGCCCGCGACCGCGCCCAGCTCGTGGTCCTCGCCTACGAATCCGGCCTGGTGACGCCCCGCGACTCCTGACAACCGGCGGCGGCTGGGTCAAGGCCACGCCCGTGCTCGCGCGGACGAACGACACATGCGCGCCGCGTCACCGACCTCGTCACGCACCAGACGGACGTCACCACCGCATCCCTTGAGGCGGCACGGCCCACGGTCAGCCTCACGGCCCCGGCACACCGTCCCTTCCTGCGGGCCGTCCTACGCGTACGGGAGCTACGTGCGGCGGCGGCCCGGAAGGCGGGAGCATCACTCGTCCCCCGACCACGAACTCTCGCCGATCAGGTGCGGCGACGTACTGCTCCGAGAACTGGCGCGCCGAAGCCTTGCACAGCAACTGGAAGGTCTGCCGCCAGGATCCGGAGCCCGGCACCACCGACGTGCTGCGCGTGGCGGTGTACTCGGTCAAGCTGGACGAGTCCTGCTGACTCCCGTGCACCCGAGCAGCCGTGCGTCGCCGCGCGGAGGCCTGGCCTCGTCCTCCACCCCGCTACAACGACAGCATCGAGACGCGTCGATCCGATCAGCGTGACAACCCCGGTACCGCAATCACGCTCATCGCTTTCGACACTTCACCCCGTACGGACCGGGCCCCGTGGCTCGTCGGCTGTGGGGCCCGGTCGTGTGGTGGCTAGCGGGCCAGGTAGTCCTGCCGCAACGTGTCGAGGATGTGGGCCGGTTCGTCGAGGCCCGCCTTGCGGCAGCGGGCCGCGGCCGTGGTGAGGCGGGTGATGGCGTCGTTGACGCGGCCCAGGCCGTCGCCCTCGATCAGGGCGGCGATGCGGGTGGCCTCGGCGCGCGGGATCTCGCCGTGCTCCCCACCCTGTTCGTGGGCGGCGATCGCCGCCTCCGCCTCGGCCAGGGCGTCGGGGAAGCGTTCGGCCTCCGCGAGGACGCGGGCACGGCGGTAGTGGACGGAGCCGTCCTCGTACCAGCGGGCGAAGTCCTCGGTGTCCTGCGGTACAGCCGCCAGGACCTTGTCGGCCTGGGCCAGGTGGTCCAGTGCCGCGTCCACGCCGTCGGCTTGACGCGCCAGCATGGTGAGGCGGGCGAACTCGCCCATCATGGTGATGATCACAGGCGGATTCGGGGCCTCCGCGTGGGAGATGACGGCGCGGCTGTACGCAGAGGCCGCCGCGTCCCAGCGGTCGGCCATCGCCAGGGTGGTCGCGGCCTCCGCGGCGACGAGGGTGTGGACCTGACGGTCGTCCTCCCACGACGCCACGACGTCCGCGAGGCGCAGGAACTCCTCGGCCGCGGGCAGGTACTCCCCTAGCTCTCGCAGGCCGCGCGCCAGCGTCAGCCGCGCCTGGGCGACCATGCGGGCGTCGAGGGTCGACGTCGACTCGTCGGACAGCACGGACTCCAGTACGGCGACGGCGTCGGCCTGCTGACCGCTGCGCGCCAGCACGTCGGCGAGCTGGAGCCGGGCATCGGTGGCCTCGTCGTGCGCCCCGTCCTGATCGAACCGTGCGGCGGCCTCCGAGAGGAAGCGAACGGCGCCGCCGAAGTCGCCGAGGTGCGACACGGCGTGGCCGAGCATGGCGTACGTCGGGGCCATGGGGAAGTCCGCGTCGTCGTACCGGACCGCGTCGGCGATCGCCTGGTGCAGCAACTCCACTGCTTCGGCCTGCTCCTGCTTGGCCATCAGGAGCTGGGCGAGCAGGGCTCGGGAGCGGGAGCCGCGCCAGGGCCGTTCGGCGACCTGTAGGTCCTCGAGCGCCGCCCGCAGTTCCGTTTCGGCACGCACGAGGTCGCCCTGTCGGCCGGACAGATCCGCGACGTACTTCCGAGCGCTCGCCACCTGATGGGGGGCGCCGTGGTGCTCCGCCTGGGCCCGCAGCGTACGGGCGATCTCCTCGAACCGCTCCACAGCCGCTTCGGAGGGGTCAGGAAGCTGCCGTACGACGTCCTGGTAGGCAGCGTATGTGCAGGCGTTGAGCGCGGTGAGGTACGCGAGGACGCGGTCGTTGCCGACGTCGCTTCCGGGCACGGCCTCGCCCGGTCCGGCGGCCTCGTCCGTGAAGGGGGCGGTGGTTTTCAAGCACTCCGCCTCGCGCAGGGCCTCGTCGAGGCGTGCCCGGACCGTGTCCGCGTCCTTGCCGGCCTCCTCCGGGGTGGCCGCCCAGGCGAGGGCGCGCGTGCGGGCCGACATGCTGTGCCAGGGCATGCCGACGCTGTCGAACAGTTCGGCGGCGCGCTCCAGTTCGGCGACGCCCTCGTCCACGCGCTCCTTCTGTCCCAGTCTGGACGAGCGGTGCTCGGCGAGTTCCGCCCGCAGCCGGTTCTCCGGGCCGAGCCGGTCGTCGTGTGTGGCGGTGCCGTCGGCGAGGCGCTCGTCCACGCGGGTCCACAGGCGGGTCGCTCTGGGGTGTCCTTGACTCTCCAGGCGGCGTGCCTCGCGTACCAGTGCGACGAAGTCCTCGGGAAGGTCGACCTCGGCGGCCCTCGGTGCGGGCACCGCCACGGTGGCGGCGGTGGCGGACATGCGCAGGCCGAGCGGCAGGGGTGTGTCGACCAAGGGCGCCCGTGCGAGGCGCCGGCTGCGGAGGTCACCGACGGCGGTGGTGGCGTTGCGCCCGTCGAAGTCGGAGGCGAGCCGGTCGGCCTCTGAGCGGACGTGGGTGAGCAGTTCGCCCGCGGTCCAGCTCCGTCCCGGCGGGCCGGCGACGGTGGTGTCGGCGTGACCGTCGTCGACGAGACGGGCGATCAGCACCTCGACACCGGTGAGGAACCCCAGGCGGGCGAGCGGCGCGCCCGTCGCCTCGAACAGGGGGCGGTTCTCGGCGAGGATCTCCAGGCCTCGGCCCTCGTTGCGCGAGAGGGCACAGAACTCCAGGTGGAGCCCGACCTCGTCCTGCATGCCGGTGTGGCCTCGGACGCGGCGGTAACCGGTGAGGTGGTGGGAGCGGGCCTCGTCGGTGCGGCCGGTGCGCAGCAGGGGGAGCAGGGCGCGCGCCTGGCTCATCTGCGGCTCCTCGCTGCACTCCATGCCGCCCTCCAGGACCGGCCGCCAGGTGTCGAGGGCCTCGGCATCGTCGCCCGCGGTCACGTGGTGCCAGGCGAGGTGGCGGGTTTCGCATGCCTCGCAGTCGCTCAGATCGGTACGGGGCCGGGTGGCCCAGAGGTCGTACGCGTCGGCGACGCCGGTGCCCGTGTGGCAGGCGACGTGGTAACGCAGCGCTGCCACCGGCTGCAGGTCGTGATCGGCCTCCGCGTAGCGGGTGCGGGTCCGCTCGATCCAGCTGTTGACGGTGTCCAGTGGCACCTCGGGCACCTGCAGCAGCGACGTCGTCACCCACTTGAAGCGCCAGAAGACCTGGTGGGCCTCCCACTGGCTGAAGGATTCGGGCGTGGTGTCCCACAGCTTGAGCAGCCGGGCGAAGACCACGGGGGACTTGCGGTGTTCGCCCGTGGACTCGTACGCCGACATCAGTTCCAGCAGGGCCGTGACGAGCACGTCGGGCTTGTCGAAGGGCTCGGCCGCCTCGACGAGTTCCTCGGCGGTGACCGTGCGCCGCAGGCCGTGGGGGCGTTCGTGGTTCTCCCGCATCGCCTCGAGCACGGCCTCGGGGGTGTCCAGCATCTACAGTTCCTTCCGGGGCTCGGTGTCGGGGGCGTCCGTGCCGGGGTGGTGCATGGCGTGGGTGAGCAGGCCGAGGAAGGCCCTGTTGAGCAGGGCGCTCTCACTCGCTCTCAGGGGCCGGCGGCTGAGCAGCAGGGCCTGGCCGTAGAGGGCCTCGGCGGTGGTGACGGCCAGACCGCGCTCGGCGATGGTGATCGCCTGACGGACCAGTGGGTTGAGGTGGTTCAGGACGAGCTGGGCGCGCGGGGTCTCGTGCCGCAGCGAGCCGAGGATGTCGGCCCACAGGCCGTCGCTGTCGGCGGCCAGGCTCGACCTGGTCCGCTCGTGGCGCGCCTCCCGGTTGTCGAGGAGCAGGGCGGGGGCGGTCACGGGCTGGAAGTCGCGCAGGACGACGTCGCAGTCGTGGACGCCGATGGTCTCCCGCGCGACGGAGAGGAAGCCGGCGGCGCGCAGTTCGGCGGTCGGGTCCACGGCGTCGAGGTGGGCGGTGACGGTGGCCGGGTCCAGGTCGGTGACGGTCGTGCCGGGACGGATCTCGGGCAGCCGGTGCACGAGGTCACGGTCGTAGGTGTAGCCGCCGTTGACGACACCGAGTCCTGCGGCCGAGGCGATGGGGGCGACCTGTCGGAACTCCTCGACGCTCCGGGTCACCAGGAGGGTGGAGTGCGTCCGGGCGAACTCCTCCAGGGTGACGTTGCCGTCGGTGGTCTCGAACGGCAGCCACGGCAGCACGATGCGCAGCAGCTCGTCGTCGTACCGCGCCAGGGCCTTGACCGCGAGGTGGTGGGTGCTGATGAAGCGGTGCAACAGGGTCGGGTCGCTGGCGGCGAGACCGGTGAGCCAGTCACGGATCCGGTCGCCGAGGGCGTCCCGTACGGCGGACAGGGTGCCGTCCTCGTACAGCGACTCCCGGGACGCGGTGGGCCGCAGGCTCGTGGTGTCGACCACGCAGCGTACGAAGAACGCCCAGTCCGGGAGCAGTTCCGGCGCCTGGTCGGTGAGCAGCATGCCCTTGAGGTGCACCCGGTGCCCGGCCCGCTGGGCCGGGCTCACGGCGGTGGGCAGGACGTAGGCGACGCCGCGCAGACCGGCCGCGGGAAGGTCGAGCTCGATGGAGTCGAGCGGGGTGAAGTCGAAGAGGGTGCGGCAGTAGGCGGTCAGCGACTCGCGGCGGGCCAGCGGGGAACGGTGGGTCCGCTCCCATGGCGGCGTCTCGTTGACGCGGTGGCTCTCGCCGCGCGGTCCGACGACAGTGACCTCGTGTCGCAGCAGGCCGCCGTAGTGCCGGGCCAGGGTGACGACCTGCTCCGGTCTGGTCCACTCGGAGGTCCCCGCCCGCGGGACAAGCCGCACGGTGGTGCCGGGCTCGGGCACGGCGGAGGCCGGCAGGGTGCGGATGGTGTAGCGCCCGTCGCTGTGGCCTCGCCACTCGACGGCGGGCGCCGACGGATCGGTCGCGGACCTGCTGAGCACGGTGATCTCGTCGGCCACGACGAAGCAGGCCAGCAGGCCGATGCCGAACTGGCCGATGAACTCCCCGCGTGCGGCGTCGAGTCCGGCACCGTCGAGGGCGCCGTCGGAAGTGCGCTTGGAGCTGCGCCCGATGGTGGCGAGGAAGCGGTGCACGTCGGCCTCGGTCAGGCCGATGCCGGTGTCCGTGACGGTGAGGGTGTCACCGGTACGTACCGTGATGGACGCGGGTGCTCCGGGCGCGACGGCCTGGCGTGCGGTGATGGCGTCGACGGCGTTCTGCAGCAGCTCGCGAAGGTAGACGCGGGGGCTGGAGTAGAGGTGGTGGGACAGCAGGTCGACCATGCCTCGCAGGTCTACCTGGAAGGTGTGAGCGGTCTCGGTCTCGGTCTCGGAAGAGGACACCTGGCGACGTCTTTCGGTGGGTGCGCCCGCAGTGTGATCGGTGTGGGCGGCGTGTGGACGGGAGGAGACGGACGGGCGGGCTGGCGCGGGGGCCGGGGCAGGGGCGGACGAGGGGTGCGCGCGGTGCCGGTCTGAGGGTGCGCGGGGCTCAGCGGTTGGGTACGCGGCGGCTCAGCGTTCGTGTTCGGGGGGCTCAGCGGTTGGGCGCGCGCGGGCTCAGCGTCCGGGCACGCGGCAGCTCAGCGGTTGGGTGCGCGGGGCTCAGCGGTTGGGCTCAGCGTCCGGATGCGCGGCGGCTCAGCGTCCGGTCGACGAACGCTGCCCTCGGTAGGCGGCGGCCGGGTCGGCGTCGATGTAGTACCACGGGAACTCCGTGACCCGACCCTCGGTGGCTTCGAAGCACTCACGTGCGGCGTCACGCTCACCGGCCAGGGAGAACGCCATGGCGAAGGTGTTGCAGACCTGGAGCCAGCCGCCCCGGCGGACGAAGTCCGGATGCCGGTACGAGTGGTCGGCGGCCTCCCGTAGGGAAGCCGTCACCTCGGGCCGCCCCATGTACGCGGCGTCAGCCCCCGCGTCGAGGGAGAGCCACTGCTCGATGTGCGCGATCGCGACGAGCTGTCCCAGCAGCGTGCCGGCCGGTGCGCCGAAAGCCGCCGTGCGCGCGAAGCTGTGCATCTCCTCGTGCGAGCCGCTCCACTTCTCGCAGACCTGCTGCAACTGCTGCTGATGTGCTCCCAGGTGGTGCGGGTCCCGCCGCACGGTCGCCTCGAACCGGCGCCGCGCCGTGGACTGGCCGACTTGCAGCCCGCGACCTGTCATCTGCAGGCCGTACCAGGGCGACGTCCACCCGGGCTCGCGTTCCGCGACCTCGTAGAGCCAACGCTCCGCCGTCCGCAGCCGCGTGTGGAACACCTCGAACTGCTCCTGCGAGACGTCCTGCGCGTACGCGCCCGTGCGGGCCTCCCACCCCCAGCTGATGTGCCGGATCCCGGCGACGAGCCGCGGGAGCGCGTCCGTCTCCGCCTCGAGGATCGGGGCGATCCACCGCTCCACCCCCGCCGTGTCACCGACGGCCCACAGCAGTTCCGTCCGGTCCTCGCTCTCGGCCCGCGCCTCGAGCACCGTCCGCACCGTCCCCCAGTCCCCCGTGCCGGCGGCCTGGCGCACGCGCGCCACATCGGGATCGCCCGAGTCCTGCTGCACCTTCGCAGCGGGCCGACCGGTCCATCTCCCCAGCGTGAGCCCCAGATCGCGGAGCAACGCCATGTCCCCACCCCTTGCCATGTTCGAACGGGCGAGTCATTGATCACTCCGCCCGGTGGGGTAGTGACTATCACGCTCGACCGACAATCGCACAGCTGGTATCCCCGGGTTCCCCGCCACGGGGCCCCGGGGCATACGCCGTCAGCGAGGTGCGTGAGTGGCAGGGGCGCGTTCGCGCTAGCGGCCCATCCCGTAGACCTGCGACGCCGGGGCGGGCCGGGCCCGGGACAGCTTCGCGGCCGCCCCACGGGCAGCTTCGAACGGCACGACCGGGCTCCCCTCCTTCCGCCAAGGTTGGGCACCGCACCACGGTCCCAGCAGGCGGAACTGCTCCAGGGCGGCCGCGTACATCATCGACCGAAGCATGTAGTGCGCCAGGAGATGGCGCAGTGCCGGCAGACGTTCGTCGTCGGGCTCGACCAGATCGAACGAGGCGGCGACCTGCTTCAGCAGACTCCTCCGCATGGGTGTGACGGGCAGCCCGGCGGCGGCGGGCCTGTCGGTGAGCTCGTTCAGCGCGTGCAGGTAGATCCCGGCGAGCGGGCTGCCGGCCGGGGCCTTGCGGACCGCCTGGCCGGCGAACCGCATCATCCGCCGGTCGCTGCCGAACCACTTGGCGCACCAGTACTGCAGGGCCTGCCAGTGCCCCTCGTAGTGGTGGGGCGCGCGGGCGACGAGCCCGTCCCAGAGCGGCTTGAACTGCGCGCGGCCGTACTGCGCTCCGCGCGCCGCCGTGATCATGACGACCCAGGGGCCCGGGTTGGCGGGGTCGAGCAGCGCGGCCTTGTGGGCCTCTTCGATCGCGGCCGGGAGCATGGCGCGGAAGCGGTCCATGTCCGAGGTCAGGACCTCGTGGGCGTAGCCGCTGCCCCGGATCTCCCAGGCGCGGTGGACCATGAGGCTGGCGTGGAGGGTTGCCGCGTCGCAGTTCCCGGGCTCGGCGGCGCGCCATTCGTCGAGCCACGCGTCGTCTTCCTGGGCGACGTGCTGCAGAAGCTCCAGCCGGCCCCAGCGCTCGTCCCAGTCCTCGCCCGCCGCGCTGACGTACCGCTCGGCGGACTTCCAGTCCCCTGCCCACGCGGCGTCGGCGACGGCCTGCCGCTCCTCGGTCCGGTGAGCGGGCGGGGGCGGGCCGGCGCGCCGGGGGTCGAGAACCTCACGGGGCGGAAGTCCGTAGGCGGATGCCACGAAGTGCTCTGCGACCCAGCCGTCGACACGGCGAGGGATGACGAAGAGGCGGTAGAGGAGGATGAGAAGCCCGCCCAGGACGACGGCGGTGAAGATGGTCACGGCGCGGAATCTTCCCCGAACCGATCACTCACCGCAATAGTTCAGGCCAAGGATACGGCGAGGTCAGAGAGGGTCCCCCGGTTCTAGCCCCCTTGGCCGGCTGAGGGAATGTCACCGTCGGCGAGCGAGCCCCCGGCACGGATGCGGCGGGTGACTGTGCGCAGGGGCCGATGATCTACTGCATGGAGTGACCATGCGCCTGGCTGGCCTGTACGAGGGCTTCCGGCGGCGAGCGAGTGAGGCTGCATCGATGAGCGAACTGACGAAGCCCGAGATCGACCTTCCGGAGGGTGACGCTCCCACCGAGCTGACCATCCGCGACCTCGTCGTCGGGGACGGGCTCGAGGCGAAGCCGGGCAGGGTTGTCCAGGTTCACTACGTCGGGGTCACCTTCGCGTCCGGAGAGGAATTCGACGCCTCCTGGGACCGGGGCCAGCCGTTCAAGTTCGCCGTGGGCGGCGGCAAGGTCATCAAGGGGTGGGACCGCGGGGTCAGAGGGATGAAGGTCGGCGGCAGGCGCGAGATCATCGTTCCCCCGCGCCTCGGCTACCGCGACCAGTCACCCTCGCCGTTGATCCCGGCGGGCTCGACACTCGTCTTCGTGGTCGACCTGCTCTCCGTCGCAGTCTGAGGCTTCTGCGACCCGACCCTGTCCGTCCGGCTCCGAGGCCGGGCGCGCGGGGCCGCTTCCGGTACGGATGCCAGGCGGGGCTCATGGAGTCGGCGTGTCGGTACAACCATGCGGGTCCCTCGGTGGTCCAAGGAGGCACCGAGATCGTTTGGGGAGTTCATGAGACGAAGTACGCGTATGGCCCTGGTGGCGACCACGGCACTGAGCGTCGTCGCCACCGTCGGCGCGACGGCCGCGACGGCTGCACCGGTTCCGCCGGGCGCAACGGCCTCGACCGCCGCGACCGCCGCACCGGTTCCGCCGGGCACCACCGCCTCGACCGCCGCGACCGGGACGGTCGTGCAGGAGGGCGGCCCGCTGGTGGTGCCCTCCGGCGAGGAGAGTCCGGTCACCGCACGGGTCAAGGTCGCGCTCTCGCATTACACCGGCGGCCGGATGAAGGCGCGCCTGCTCCTGCCGACACAACCGCACGAGGCCGGCAACGAACTGCCGCCGTACGCCTTCGTCGACTCCACCTGTGCCGTCAACGGCGGCGCCTTCCAGCCCTGCTCGTGGGACAGCCCGCACCACGTGGCCCCGCTCCCCGAGGTCGACGCCCGGGCCGGGTACTCGACCACCCTGACGTACGACATCCGTGTCGACGCCAGCACCTACGCGGCCTCTCTCGGGACCGTCACGGCCACCCTCGAAGTGGTTGACGGCACCGGGAGGGTGACCGACCGTGGTCCTGTCTCCTTCCAGTTCGTCAAGGGCACCCCGGAAGCGCACCTGCGGACGACGGTCCTCGCCCGCGACACGTCCGGTGTCCTCTGGCAGTACGAGAGTTCGGGCCGTCCCGACAAGCCCCTGAAGGCACGCACCCGCATCGGCGGCGGCTGGAACGCCTACACGGCGATCGTGCCCGTCACGTTCCGGAACGCGGCGGGCCGGGGCGACCTCATGGCCCGCGACAAGGACGGCGTCCTCTGGTACTACGAGGGCTCGGGCAACACGGCCGCCCCCTTCAAACCGCGGGCGCGGGTGGGCGGCGGCTGGAACCAGTACACCGCTCTCACCGGCTACGGCACCGGCCTGCTGGCCCGGGACAGGGCCGGCACGCTCTGGCGGTACTCGTTCACCGGCGCCGACGACCCGGCGTACGCCCTCGAAGGCCGCACGAACATGGGTGGCGGCTGGAACATCTACACGGCCATCGCCGGGCAGGCGCAGGGCTACAACCCGGTGGCGCGGGACAAGGACGGCGTCCTGTGGGCGTACGACACCCGCTTCCCGGGCTTCTCCCCGCGCACTCGCGTGGGCGGCGGCTGGAACATCTACAACTCCCTCGCCTGGACGGGGACACTGACGGGTTCGGGCGGCAACCTTCTCGCCCGTGACACGTCCGGCAAGCTCTGGGCGTACGACACCGTCTACCGCGGCTCCGGCATCGTCCCTGCCTCGACCCGCAAGCAGATCGGCTACGGCTGGGGCATCTACAACACGATCCTCTGACGCCGGTGACCCGCCACGATGTACGGGGGCCGTCTCGGTATGGGGGCGGGAAGTGGCGGGTCGTCAGGAGGCGGCGCCGGGGTGTGTCGGTCCAGGCCGTCCTGCCGGGGTGTGTCGGTCCGGGGTGCGGCCCCGGCCGCACCCCGGCCGCACCCCCGGTCGGCGCGTCCTCGATCACCGGGCCCTCCGCCCGGTCCTTGAAGTGGAGTTCTCATGCGTGTCTTCGTCGCCGGCGCCACCGGCGCAGTCGGCGGTCTCCTCGTCCCGATGCTGGTCGAGGCCGGCCACGAGGTCACCGGAACCTCACGGTCCCTGGCCGGTGTCGAGCGGATCAGAAGCCTCGGCGCGACAGGAATCCAGGCGGACGCGCTCGATGCGGAGAGGCTGCGGCACGCGGTCTGCGCGGCAGCGCCAGAGGTGTTGATCCACCAGCTCACCGACCTGTCCGGCGCGGATGGGGCCGCCAACGGCCGGATACGCCGGGAGGGCACCTGGAACCTGGTCGAGGCCGCGAAGGCGGCTCAGGTGGGACGGATCGTCGCACAGTCGATTGCCTGGGCGTACGCGCCGGGCGAGGGCCCGGCCGAGGAGGCGGTACCGCTCGACGACACCGCCGCTCAACCGCGAGCCGGGGTGGTCTCCGCCGTCAGGGCCTTGGAGGAGACGGCGGCCGAGGTGGAGACAGCGGTCGTGCTGCGCTACGGCCTGCTCTACGGGCCCGGCACCTGGTACGCGCCGGGGGGCGCTTTCGCGGCGGCCCTGGCCGGCGACCGATCGGCGCGCTTCCTCGGGAGCACGCTGGCGAACGACGCGGTGAGTTCCTTCGTCCATGTCGCCGACGCGGCAAGCGCCGCGCTGGCCGCGGTCGACTGGCCAGGCGGACCGGTCAACATCGTCGACAACGAGCCCGCTCCCGCCCACGAGTGGCTTCCGTCCCTGGCCGGCGCCCTCGGCGTACCTGCACCCGGCCGGGTGGCAGGTCGGCAGGAGTGGGAGCGTGGCGCTGTCAACGCGCTTGCTCGCGGCCGGGGTTGGCAGCCTCAGTGGTCGACCTGGCGGACGGGATTCGCCGCCCAGCACGACATGTCGTAAGCCCTGCCCGTCGGCGGCGCCGGTCCCTCACACTGTCGTGCGGGCCGCGGGTCGCCCACGGTGAGGCCTATTCAAGGCGGCGCCGATCCTCCTCCGTCCACTTCCGCGTGTCCCGGGGCTCGACATAGGGCTCCTCGTCCTTCGGATGGCCACCGCTGATGGCGCGCTGGCGAGTCATCTCGGCGTCGAACTCCAGGCCCAGGAGGATGGCGAGGTTGGTGATCCACAGCCACACCAGGAAGATGATCACACCCGCCAGGGTGCCGTACGTCTTGTTGTACGAGCCGAAGTTCGCCACGTAGAACGCGAAGCCGGCTGAGGCGATCATCCAGAGGACGAGCGCCAGGAGGCTGCCGGGGGTGATCCACCTGAAGCCTCGGCCTTTCGCATTCGGAGCTGCCCAGTACAGGAGAGCGATCATGGTCGTGACGAGAACGACCAGGACCGGCCATTTCGCGATCGACCACACCGTCATCGCGGTGTCGCCCACACCGAGGGCGTCGCCCGCCTGCTGGGCCAGACCCCCGGTGAACACCACGATCAGCGCGCTGGCGACGAGAAGGATCATGAGCGTGACCGTCAACAGGAAGCGCAGCGGGAGGATCTTCCACACCGGGCGGCCCTCGGGCATGTCGTAGACGGCGTTCGAGGTCCGGATGAACGCGGCGATGTATCCGGAGGCGGACCAGATGGCCAGGATCAGGCCGACGACGGCCGCGAGGGATCCGAGGCCGCTGTTGCCCTGAAGCTGTTGCACCGCGTCGGTGATCACGTCGCGTGCGGGGCCGGGCGCGAGCTTCTGGATGTTGTCCAGCACCTGCCTGGTGGCCGACTCCCCCGCGAGACCCAGGATGCTCACGAGCGCCAGGAGCGCCGGGAAGATGGCGAGGATGCCGTAGTAGGTCAGGGCCGCGGCGCGGTCCGTCAGCTCGTCGTCCTTGAATTCCTTCAGCGTGCCGCGCAACACGGCCTTCCAGGACTGTTTCGGCAACTGCGAGAGTTGGTCCGGCGCGCGCTCCTCGACCTGCTCGGACGGCCCCGCACTTCCGGATTCTCCAGCGCCGGGATCGCGGTCGTCCCCCCGCTCTGGATTCGTTGTGTGCTCCATGGCCCGGCGACTTACCCGAAGGCGCCGTTCTATGCGCCCTTCGACTCAGACCAGCGCCGATCGGGCCGCGCGCCCCCGCCGGTGCCCGCCCTCGCCCTCGGGCTCCGCCTGCGCGGCGCGCCCCCGGCCTCGTCGCCTCATCCGTGCTTCGAAGCCAGGACGGGGTCCTCCGTGGCGGCGGCGCGCTCCCGAATGCCGCCCGTCAGGCCCGTTCCGTCCTTTCGGGGCACAATGAGCAGGCTGGCCTCTGTCGCGCCACCGCGATGAGCCGCCCCGTCGGCGGGGCAGCCCGTGAATGCGGGAGGAAACTTGCTGATCAGGCACGCAGTGCGGGACGGCGTCCTGCACCTTGAGATCCTGCGCAACCTCGACATCTCCAGCCGCGCAGCAGCAACGCTGGAGATCGAGATGCTCTTGTTCGCGCACCGTCCGTACACCCGGGTAAGGGTCCAGCTGCCCACAGCCGAACCGTCACCCGCCTGCCTCAGCGTCCTCGCACGCGCCCGCCGCCTGTGCGAGCGCGAGGCGATCCCCCTGGCCGTCCTCGGCCCCGCCACGCCATCGGCACAGACCTGGCCCGCATGACACCGCCCCGCATGACACCGCCCCGCGTGACACCGCCCCGCGTGAGCGTTCCGCGGACCAGGAGCTGACCGAGCGGGCGCAGCCCGCACTCGCGGGGTGCCGGGAACGGCTTCGAGGGCGGCCGGCCTGCCCCTCCACGGGCACGCCTAAGGCGTGATCATCGCGTGGCCGACCCCGCTGCGGAGCGCGTTCATCGCGAGAGAGGCCGATCACGGCGTACGCGGAGGGCTGGCCATGCGCCCCTCGGCGACGTGGCAGCGCGTAGGGAGAGACCTGCCGCCATGATCACGACGGCAGTCGGGGCTGGCCCACGGCTCAGGGCCGTTCAGCCGGACTGTTCGGCGGTGTCGTCGAAGCTGAGCGCGTCCACCGAGCAGACGTGAGCGGACATGTTGCGTTCCATCATGCGTAGCGCGGCGTCGGCGAGACCGGCGTCGATGTGGGCGACCGCTTCGGGGGCGAGGCTGACGTCGAAGTGGCGGATGTACGCGTCCAGTGCGGAGTAGAGGATGCACTGCTCGGTGACCTGTCCGCACAGGACCACTCGGCGGACCCCCAATTGGGCCAGCAGGTAGGACAGAGGGGTTTCGAAGAAGGCCGAATGACGGGCTTTGACGACGAAGAGCGACTTCTCGTCAGGAGCGATGGGCTCGACCAGGTCGGGGTGGGGGCCTGCCAGCGCCTCCTGGAGGATTTCGCCGTGGTGGGAGCGCCAGCGGCCGAAGTTGTCGTTGACGTAGATCACCGGGGCATCGGATTCCCGGGCACGCTTCAGCAGCTTTTCCACTCCTGGCAGCGCCTCGCGGACCGAGCGTACGAGTGCGTCGGCGTCTTCGTGTTCGTAGGTGTTCAGCATGTCGATCACGACGAGCGCCGTCTGTGCCATGGCGTTCACCCTTCGTCTACCGTCCGGGCATCGGGACGGTGGGGCCGTAGCGCTGTGGCCGCCTTGGCAGGGCCCCGCCACGAGGCGGCCGGTCGGCGGACTCGCCGGCAGCGTGTTCTTCTACAGATCCGCGCTGGGTACGGCGAGAGGGTCGCCGGGGGCCTTGGGTTTGGCCGCCTCCATGCGCTCGCCGAGTTCGGTCAGGCGGTTACGTCCCATGGCCTTGCGCACTTCGGGGAACCACTCCTTCTCCTCCTCCTCGACGTGGTGGCGCACGTTCTCCATGAGGACGGACATCTTGGCGTCGAACCGCTCGTCGTGGGCGTCGAGGTCCTTGAGTTCCGAGAGCATCCAGAGGACCACGTGGTGCTCCTCGACGCTCTCCAGCACGTGGTCCTTCGTGCCAGGGGCGGCCTCGCGGGCGGCGGGATAGAAGATCTTCTCCTCGATCCAGGCATGGGTGGTGAGTTCCTCGATCACCTCGTCGGCGATCTTCCGTTTCTCCGCGAACGCGTTGTCTCCCGCCTTCTCGAAACGCTTGAACAGCTTCTCCACCGTCTTGTGGTCTTCCTTGAGCAGGACGATTCCGTCCACAGTGCTTCCATCCTTCAGGTTTCTCGGCGTCTTGGGGGTCTTGGGCTTCCTGAGGCTCTTGGGGTCCTTCAGGGCTGCGGATGCCCGCTCCCGGCTTGGTGTACCCCCTGCGGGTGCGCGCGGTCACGGCCGACACACCCATACGCCGCCGAACGGCGACGAGGCCGCGCTTCGGCGAGCAGCGGGCGGAGCGCTGCGCGAACCGGTTCAGTGGGGCGCGCGGAGCAAGCCGGCGAGGGACGCGGCGAGCTCCACCGGCTCCACGGGCAGGGTGGTCGTCGCGTCGGCGTGGCTCCAGGTGGCCAGCCAGGCGTCCTGCGGTCGGCCGATCAGAAGGAGGACCGGCGGGCACTGGAAGACCTCGTTCTTGATCTGCCAGCACACGCCCATGCCGCCGATGGGGACCGCCTCGCCGTCCAGGACGCAGGCGTCGATGTGGCCTGCGTCCAAGGCCAGCAGGACTGCGGGCAAGGTCGCGCACTCGACGAACGCGACCGGCGGCACGTCGGCGGCAGGCATGCGCCCGGTGGCCGTGCGGACCTGCGCCCGGGTGTTGGCGTCGCTGCTGTAGAGGAGGACTGAGACGCTCGACGGCATCGCTTCTCCGTGCTGCGGTGATCGGCGGCGGGCCACAGACATGCGCAAGGCGCAAGGCGCAAGGCCCGTGCACCGAGATGTTCAGAACTCTCACAAATAGGGTATTCCTGTCTGTTCGGCGCCGGCCGGACGCCCACCCGTTCCGTACGGCCGGGCAGGCGACGTCATCGCACGGCGGTGAGAGCTGATGACCCAGTGCAAGATCCCCGACTACCGCACCGGCCATCGTGGCCGACACTGGACCCACGCCCTGCGTTGCGCCCAGAAGACGGGAGCCGTCATCGTCACCGACGAGACGGGGGAACCTGTGATCTACGCGCACAAGGCCTCCGGGCCCGGGCGTTTCAGGCCCTGGGTCACCGCGACCGGGTCCCGTTACGACAGCCACGACGTCCACCCCGAGTGGTAACGGGACACACAACGCCCGATCAAGCGACGGGACCACCACTCGTCATGTCCTCGGCCCTGCGAACGCGGCGCGGTCAGGCATCGCTGGATTATGAGGAGGTCATTCGCAGTGCCCGCACATATGATCACGGCGACGGGCCCCAGCCTTCCTTGATTCCGCGGGTTGGCAAAGATGGCCACGTCCCACCACAGTTCACGAGATCGTGAAGGGTTACTCATGACCACCGTTCCGTTCCGAGGGGTCCCCCAGCAGGCTGCGGCCGCCGCAGCTCAACCGCCCACCGGCCCACACCCCAGCTATCAAGGGCTCTTCCTGGAACCCTTCCTCAGCGGTGGGACCGACTTCCTCGACGATGCCGACAGCACGGCGGACCAGGTGCCTGGCGAGGCGCGGCAGCTTTCCGGCAGGTAGCCGGTGTGGGGCCCTTGCAGCCAGCAGGCGCAGGCGACGCCGATGGGCAGCTCGTCGCCGGCCCCGGCGGGCACGTACCTACCGCGACCTCGGGGTGCGCCCGCGACGCCGACACGAGGCACCCCTCGACACGGGCGTGCTGGGCAAGCCGTGCCTCCGGGCGATCCCAGCCGACGAGAACGCCCATGGAGCCCTGCTGAAGAAGCTCACCCCGACCCCGATCGCCCGACCCCGATCGCCCGACCCCGATCGCCCGACCCCGATCGCCAGGCCCGGGCGCGCGCCGGGAGAACTGCGGGTCGGACCGGTGCGCGTCCTCAGTCGGGCGGGGCCGACCGCCGGGCCTCCCTGCGTTGCTCCCGCCGTCCGAGCGCGACCTTCGCCGGGAACAGGGCGAGCCAGAACCACATCGCCCCGTGCGGGGCGAAGAAGGCGATGGGCACGGAGGCGCCGAACACGACGACGGTGGCTCCGAGGTCTGCGGCGGTGTCGCCCCACTCCCCCACCTCCTGGACCTTGTGACGCCCTCTCAACGTGGCGAACATGCCGAGTTGCAGCAGGTCGATGAGGCAGATCGTGAAGGCGTAGGAGGCCACGGCAAGAGGTTCCCGGGCGCCGTACTCGGCGAGCATCGAGGTGGGGAACGGCACCAGGGCGATGACCCCGAGCACGGCGAGGGCCAGGTGCTGGGGAAGCCCGCCCGTCCTGGCGGCCATCAGCAGGATCTGGCGCTGGTCGCGCCAGAAGATGGACAGGATGAGGAAACTGAGCGCGTAGGCCGCCAGCGCGGGCACCACATCCCCGAGCTCGTCGCGGAACTGCGCGGAGTCCAGGTTCCCCGGAACCCGGACGTCGAGGGCGAGGAGGGTCATGGCGATCGCGAAGATGCCGTCGGACAGGGTGATCAGTCGGTCCGACCGTGCTGCCGCTGACGTGCTGCCGTTACTCACCCCGCCCACCCTGCGCCTCGCACCGGCCCGGGGACCGGATTGCTCCGACAGCGGGCATGCCGTCGCTCACGCGGGCCGTCCCCCGGTAGGCAGCCTGCGCACCGACCCGTGCCGTTGTTCCCGCCACCGCAGAGCGTGCCGGCCCCTTGCGCCGCGCCTCCCTTCCCGGCTCCGCACGGGAAGGGCCAGGCGTGCCCTGGGCCGAAGGCAGAACCTGGCCTCGTCGATGCTCCTGGGTGGAGGCGACCGCTCATGATCAGTCCGGTTGCGGTCCGGGGCGAGATACGTGGTCAGCGGGCGCCCCTGCCTGTCCGGGCGGCCCGCTAGAAGGTGTACCGCGTATGGCTGAACACCTGACCGTCGTGCCCGAAGCCGTACGCGGTGCCGGGCGCCACGGCGAACAGCAGATCGTCGCCCTCGCGGATGTTGTCGCCGAAGCCGTAGAAGGTCCCCTCCGGTGAGGTGATGTGGTCCCCGTACTGCGCCTCGAACGCGGCGATGACCGCATCCCGCCGCGCCGGATCCTCCACCCGCTCCGCCGTGCCCTCGACCACGATGTCGAGGCCGTCGGAGAGTGAGTTGCGACCTGTGGTGAGCGCGCAGTGCGGATTTCCGGCCAGGTTCTTCGCCTTCTGCTCACCCCGCCCGGTGCTGAAGTGCAGCGCCCCGTCGTGCCAGGCGGCGATCAGTGGCGTGACGTGCAGCCGACCGTCCGGCCGGACCGTGGTGATCCAGAACACCTCGGCATCCCGCATCCGGCGCTCGGCCTCCGCCCATTCGGTGGCGGTGACGTTCCGCGCGCCCGGACGGGGGTTGAGCGCGGCGCTGTAGCGGGGGTCGAGCTCGGTCCGTGGCTGCTTCGGCGTCATGCGGAACTCCTTTCTCTCTTCGTGTGACGAAGGCTATGCAGACCGGCCTGAAGCCGCTCGGCCGACGAGCTGTCGGCCGCGTACGAACAGGGCAGCGAACTCGCCGCGCACGACGCTCCCCATCTCGGCGTCGCTGACGCTCCTTGAGCGGTCCACGCGGGTGACGCGGACACCGCCGCGCGTCCTGGGAACAGCCTCAGCGGGCCCGGACAGCGAGTGTCCAGCCGACCTCCGCCGCTGGAGCCGGCGCGTTCAAGGCGGCACTGCACGCGTGGGCCCAGCGCATGAAGCGGGCCGGGCACCCGTACGCCGACCCCGCCGCGGCCCGACGCGACGCCGCCCTGCCCACGGCCGGGACCTCGCCCGACGAGGCGTTCGAGGCCGAGCGGAAGATCGCCACCGACGAGGCGACGTGCGCGCGGGCCACCTCCCTGAAGACCATCGGCGCCGAGCGGAGCGTTTCCACGTGGACGAGCCGCGCGACCGCTACGGCGAGGCGATCGACACAAGTCGTCGGATGCAGCATGAGGCGTTCGCCCGCGCCGCGAGGACAGTCGGTCCCCGGACCTGACCATCACAGACCTTCCATGGCCGACCGACCACGGAAGCAGCATGTACGTGCCAAGCACATCGGCTCCCACCGCTGGGTGACCGCCTCCGAGTGCGGGGCAGGCGCCCGGATGAGCTGACCCTGACGTGACGCGGACGGCCCGCCGACCCGACCGGCGCGCCGTCCGCCGTCGCGCGCCGTCCGCCGTCGTCCACACGTGGGCCAGCCGCCCTGCGGACACGCGTTCGGAAGGGATCGGCGTCAGATCCACGAGCGTGGGTGGCGGGCGGTGTTGGTTACCGCACCGAGGGGGCCTGGTGTGTAGCCCAGTACTCGGCGGCTGTGATGCCCAGCAGCACCACGTCGTGGTAGCCGCCGGCGATGAACTCGTGCTGTCGAAGCCGGCCCTCCTCGATGAAAGCCAGCTTGCGGTACAACGCGAGGGACGCCTCGTTGAACGCGTAGATCTCTACTTCGCACTTGTTGTAGCGCTGCTCGGCGAACATGTAGGTGAGGATCAGCTCGGTGGCCTCGACCGCGTAACCCTTGAGCCGGTGACCACGGGCGATCTCGATGCCCGTCTTGAACCGGCCCGCACGGCTGTCGGACTCTCCCACTGTCACAGAACCTGCGAACGCTCGGTCGGCAAGCACCTCGACGACCAACCGGAACGCTTCTCCACCTGGCGGACGTCCAGCACGCTCAGCGGTCCAGGCACGAAAGCCTTCGTCCGAGCGGGGAGGCTCGACCAGGTCGGCATTGCGCACATCGGCGGTGTGCTGAGCCAGATCGCGGAAGCCTTCCCAGTCCTCCGGCTCCACGCCTCTCAGACGAATCTTCGCACCGGTCCACATGTCATTCATGGCGCCCACCGTTCTCGTCGGCCGCAGATGCCGCCGACCATGCACGTCGTCGATCGCCAGATGCTATCGGCGCTCGGCGCTGCCGCCGCTTCAGACCCCGGCCCGACCATCGTGAGTTGTTCGAGGTCTGGTCCGAGCCGATCCCCCACGCGACCAGGTGCCGTGGTGAGAGCATGACGTCGATGGTGGGGCCACGCCGCGCCGACGGGGGCGGGGGCCCCGGCGGCTGCTCTAGCAGGTCGGGGGTCGCAGGGTGCCGTGTGCCGGGCACAATGGCCTGATTCCCTTTGCAGCGGTGCTATCCGGCCAGTATCGCCGCATTGTCGATCCTCCGGACAACCCGGCATCGAGTCCGTTCCTCTTTCCCTCCGGGCAGGCGGGCTTCGTGCGGCGTCGAGCCGTGTCACCCGCTGTCTGCTTCCTTCTCACAGCATTCGAAGGACGAGGGAACGATGACCAGAACGCGTAATTCCGTCCTCCGGCGCCCGTTGCTCGCCGGCAGTACGGCCATCGCCGTCATGGCGGTCACGGCCGGCTTCGTGGCCACGACGCCGAAGTCGGCGAGTGCCGCGGCGGGGCCCACACTGAGCCTCATCGCGGCAAGCAATTCCATCACGCTCACCTCCTGGAAGGAGGAGCCGGGCGTCTTCCTCGACCTCGGCACCTACCTCACCGCGGAGGGCATGCCGCTGGAGCTGCGGGTGGCGAGGAAGTCCTACAAGGATCCGGTGACCGTCACGCAGGTGGTGCACGAGGGCGGTAGGTCGAAGGCCAAGCCGCTGCCCACGGGGACGGTGAAGGACTTCTCCGGGCTGCCGGGCTTCGCCGAGATCACCCTCACCGACAAGACGGGCAAGCAGGTTCTCCGCCGTAGCGAGAACTTCTGCCCCAACAACGCCAGCGGCCGGGTACGGCCCGACGCGCCGGCCACCTCGAAGTACCCGGAGAGCTGCCCGACCAACCCCTTCACGCTCGGGTCGGTGTGGGGCGTGGAGAAGGGGTGGGCCGCCAACACCTACGCGGGCTCCTACGGCGACCAGGTCAAGCTCGCGGCCGGTGCGTACACCGCCACGGTCCGGGTCGCCAAGAAGTACCGCGACCTGTTCGGCATCGCCGACAAACCCGCCACGGTGCAGGTGACGGTGGAGGAGCGCAGCTGGGAGGACGGATCGGGTGCCGCCGCGCCCCGTTCCGCCCAGGCCGGTGAGCACGCCTCCCCCGGCGCGGCGCACCACGCACCGGCCGCGCACAGCGGTCACGGGCCGGGGCACGCCCCGTCCGTCGCCGAGGCCGGCGCACCGTCGACGAGCGGTGCGGGACCCTCGTACAACGTGGGCCACGGTCCGCTGAAGGCCGCGCCGCCCGCCCTGCCGTGGGCTCTCAAGAAGCAGCAGGCCGCGCGTGCGTCCGAGGTCGGCGACACCCGTGGCCAGACCGACGGCTCGCGCAAGGCGCCCGCTCTCGGACCGATGTCCAAGCGGCCCACCGGCAAGCCGTCCGTCCCGAACGTGCCCAAGCCCGACCTGCGCTCGCTGCCGGCCTACGGCATCACCATCAGCGACGGCGCCCAGGACGTCCCCGGCAAGGACTACCTGGCCTTCAGCGCCAACGTCTGGAACGCCGGCCCGGCGCAGCTCGTGGTGGACGGGTTCCGCTCCCCCGGCAAGGCCATGATGGACGCGTACCAGTACTTCTACGACGCCCAGGGCAAGCAGGTCGGCTACACCCCCACCGGCACGATGGAGTGGGACCCGCGGCCCGGCCATGTGCACTGGCACTTCACCGACTTCGCCAGCTACCGGCTGCTGAAGGCCGACCGCAAGGAGACCGTACGCAGCGGCAAGGAAGCCTTCTGCCTGGCCAACACGGACGCGATCGACTACACGGTGAAGAACGCCAACTGGCACCCGTTCAACACCGACCTGTCCACCGCGTGCGGCCAGGAGAACTCGATCTCCGTCCGCGAGGTCCTGGACGTCGGCTCCGGTGACACCTACACGCAGGACCTGCCCGGCCAGTCCTTCGACATCACGGACCTCCCCAACGGCACGTACTACATCCAGGTACTGGCCAACCCGGAGAACCGGCTGAAGGAAACCGACCTCACCAACAACAGCGCCCTGCGCAAGGTCGTGCTCGGCGGCAAGCCGGGCGCCCGGACGGTGACCGTGCCGGCGCACGAGCTGGTCGACGCGAACTGACGCCGTGCGGCCCCGCCCCTCGCGGGGCCGCAGAACGGATGTCCGGGCGGCAACCGGACAGTGTCCGGCGGGGTTCTCGCCATCGTTCGCCGACCTGCTGCGACCCGAGTCCGTCGTCGGCTGCACTGGTCCTGGGCCGCCACGGGGCGGACGGGGGCGCGTGTTGGACGCGAGGGCTGGTGGGGATGGGATCGGCGTGATGACGATCAACGTGGCGGTGCTGCTCGCGGTCATCGTGGTGATGCGGTTACGCCGCAGGACCCAGGCCAGGAGCCGTGTCGAGGAACGGAACACCGCGCTCCTCGTCCTGGCCCTCGGGATCCTGATCGCGCCCACCCCGCTGGGCCAGGGGATTGTCGACGGGATCGGCCAGTTGGTGCAGGGCGTCTCGCAGGCAGGCTCGTGAGGTCACGGCCCCGGCCGGGCGGCCGCCGCTCCCCCGCCCCGCGCCGGTCCCGCGCGGCTTCCACCCCTCGCCGCCGGCCCGCGCCCAGGCGTCGTGCGGCGTCCCGGCGCCTGAGGCGGGCGTCCGGTGCGGAGCGGGCCGGTCTGCTGCTCCTGGTGCTCGTCGTGGTGTGGAGCCTGCTCGTCGGCGCGCTGCGGTGGCTGGCCGCGCACCCTTGGGTGCCGGTCGTCCTGTTGTCGGGCGCGGCGGCGGCCTTCGGAGCCTGGGCGTACCGGCGTCGGGAAGCCGCCCGCTGGAACCGGGTGCGGGAGCAGGGGTTGCGGTACGCGCTTCCGCAGATCGACGCCCTGCATCACACCCGGTTCGAGGAAGCCGTCCGGGACCTGATGCGCCGCGACGGCTGCTCCCACGCGGTCCGGGTCGGCGGAGCCGGAGACAACGGCGCCGATGTGAAGGCCACCGACCCTTCCGGCCGCCTGTGGGTCATCCAGTGCAAACATCGCAGGGCCGGACTCGCCGGCGCCGCGGTCGGCACCCCAGACCTGCACGTCCTCAACGGCACCGGACGCCCCGTCCACCACGGCGACGTCGTCGTCCTCGTCACCAACGGCCGTTTCACCCGCAAGGCCGTCGCCTTCGCCCAGTCCCAACAGCTCCACCTGGTCGACCGGCACCTGCTCGCCCAGTGGGCCGCCGGCTCCACACCTCTCTGGGAACTGCTGGGCGCGATCCCCTCCCCCCGCCGCCCCACGGCCGGCTCCTGAGTCCGGGCGAGGGCGTGGTGCGGGCCCGTCCGTGCGACAAAATCGCAGGAGGTTGTCCGGGCTCGCGCCCGCCTCGGGAGAATTCACGTACGCCGAGGGAACGTTTCGCGCGGTCGGCTCCTCATCAGGGCGACGGAATCCTCCGCCGGCCTAGGAGAACCCATGCTGTACCGGCCCGAAACCCCCGCCCCGACCCGCGCCGCCGCGTTGGTCGCCTCGGTGCTCACCGTGGACGCTGTGCTCCACCTGTACTGGACGACGGGAGCCACCTGGCCCGCTGCCGACGACACGAGCCTGTCGCTCGCCGTTCTCGGTACGGAGGTGCCTTTCACGCCGCCGATCCTGCTTCCCCTTGCCGCGCTGCTCCTCACCGCCGCTGCGGTCGTCCTCGCGCACGCGCGCCGGCCTGGCGACCGGTTACTGCGCGCGGGCACCCTGGTCGTGGCCGCGGGGCTGTCGCTGCGCGGCGCGGCGGGGATCTACTGGCTGTTCTCCAAGGAGACCGGCGCCGCGTTCCACTGGCTCAACCTCCTGCTCTACACCCCGTTGTGCGTGGTACTGGCCGTCGCCGCTCTGCGCGTGGCGTGGTGGAAGGACGCGGCACGTGTCCGATGAACGACCGGATGAACGACCGGACGAAGGACCCGGTGGAGGACCCGATGAAGGACCCGACGGCCGGACGGTGCGGCTCGTGCGAGCCGCCCAGCGCGGCGACACCCTCGCCATGGCCGAACTCCTCGACGTCCTCGCTCCTTACGTCTCCCGCGTCTGCGCGCCCATAGCCCTGGGCCACGGCGCGGACGCCGCGCAGGAAGCCCTGGTGGCGGTCTTCAAGTCCTTGCGCACCCTCAAGGAACCGGCGGCACTGCGCGGTTGGGTACGTGCCATCGCCGTACGGGAGGCGGTCCGCATCGCGCATCGTGTCGCCCGCACCGTGCCGGCAGATCTCAGCGCGCTGCCCGCACGGGGCGATCCGCAACTCTCCGCCGACATCAGGGACGTACTGGAACGGCTCTCCCCCGAGCACCGTGCGGTACTGATGCTGCGGGACGTCGAGGGCCTGGACGAGCGCGCCGCCGCCGCCCTGCTCGGCGTGCGCACGGGCACCGTCAAGTCGCGGCTGCACCGGGCCCGCGGCACCTTCCGGAAGGCGTGGACGTCATGAACGAGACCTGGCCCGTCACCGACCTCGACCCCGTACGGCGCCTGCACGCCCTGGCCGCCGGCATTCGCGGCGCCCACGTGACCGAGGCGGACGTCGACGCCCCATTCGAGCAGGTCTGGGCCCTGCTGGGAGACCTGGAAGGTGCCTTCGGGCAGGTTGTGCCCGACATGGAGCGGCTGCGCGTGGTGCGTCGGCAGGGCGAACTCGTGGAAGCGGTGGCGCGCAGCACGTACGGCATGCGAGCGCGGCTGCGCGGGGTGCAGCGGCCCGGCTGGTGCTGGCTCCAGAGCCGGTTCCTGCTGATCGGCGTGGCGGCGGCGCCGCAGGGCCCTGCGACGCGGGTGGCGTTCACCGGGGGCGTACGTCTGCCGACGCGTGCGGCCCTGGTCCCCCTGGGCGTGCGGCGGGAGGGTGCCCGCAGTGTTCAGCGGCTGACGGAACTGCTGTGACCGGGGCGGCCCGGGCGGGGGTGCCCGTGCCGTCCCGCGGCCCTGCGGCCAACGCGGCGAGCGGTCCTCGCCTCCCACCGGTACCAGGCCCCTGCTCTCGGAGGGCGCGAGGTTTCGCGGTGGCGCGTGCGGACTCCGCCCAGGCCTCGACGCCCACGGCCCGCCCCGCCGCGCCCGCGGGCCACGGCCTGGTGACATCCCCCTGTCGCCGCCGCGAAACCCGCCAGCTAGCGTGCCACCCGGGGACATTCCGCCCACCGCCGGGCCACCGGTGCGTCAACGACAGCGAGGAGAGACCGGCCATGACGACGACGGCCCGCGCAAGCGTGCAGCACGAGGACGACCGGGTGCGGGTCACCCGCTGGGACTTCGAGCCCGGCCAGAGCACCGGCCGTCACGTGCACGCCTACGACTACGTCGTCGTCCCCGTGACCGACGGCCTCACCCACGTGGTCACCCCTGACGGTACGGTCAGCGCCTCACACCTGCGGGCCGGGCAGTCCTACGCCCGCCCGGCCGGCGGCGAACACGAGGTCGTCAACGCCGGTACCGCGCCGCTGGCCTTCGTCGAGATCGAAATGAAGGGCCAGTAGCCGCACCGCAGGCGGCCCGGAGGCTCCCAGCCGGCTGCCGGCCAGGTCGGTCGCGCCCGCGTGGCGCTGGTCGAGGCGCCGTCGGCAGCACCGCGGAATGCCGTCCGCTCCGCCTACCGACAGAGCGTGATCAGGCGCGGCCGTTGAGTCATCCGGGCGCCGCGGCGGGGGCCGTGGCTGTGATGCCCCGCACAGGAGCCACGTCACGTCCTAACGGAGGTAGTACGCGCGAGGTCCCGCAATCCCGCACCCGGGTGGACCAGGGCGGGGACGTCGTAGCCATTTGCTATGGAGTGGGGTAGTACGTCACACCCTTGCGTCGTGCTCGGAGCGCCCCTAACCATGGCTGTCGTTCCGGGGATCCCGGTGCGGGCCGGACAGCAGAGCAACTTCGCTCGACCGCCCCGCCGCCTCGCGGAGTACTGCTCCGCTTCCGCCGCACCACATGCGTCGGCATCCCCACGTCGTCCCCAGAGGGAGAGTTACTCGCGTATGACCGCCCCCACGCAGAACACCACCAGCCGCATCGCCCGATTCCGCAAGCTCTCCGTCGCAGGCGTAGCCACCGCTGGTGCCGCCATGGCGGCGCTCACGCTGGCCCAGTCGCCCGCTCAGGCGGCCCCGGCCCCGGCATCGGCAAACGTCGCGGCGGCCCAGGTGTCGGCGGTGGACGCTCAGACGGCGAAGAAGGCCAAGAAGCAGTACGCCGACAACCTCGACGGCTGGATCAAGGAAGCCCTGGACATCATGGAGTCCAAGAACATCCCCGGCAGCTACGAGGGCCTGCACCGCAACATCATGCGTGAGTCCTCCGGCAACCCGGAGGCCCAGAACAACTGGGACGTGAACGCGCAGAACGGCACGCCGTCGAAGGGCCTGCTCCAGGTCATCCAGCCGACGTTCGACGCCTACCACGTCGCCGGTACCCCGCATGACCTGACCGACCCGGTCGCCAACATCACCGCCGCCGCCAACTACGCGGCCGACAAGTACGGCTCGATCGACAACGTCGACTCCGCCTACTGATCCACCGCCACCAGCCGGCTGCCCGCTCAAGGCGGCCGCGGCGAAACACGACGAGGGGCCCGGCCATGCCGGGCCCCTCGTCGGCTGTGGCGACGCGACCGACGCCGGCGCGGATGCCCCGGCCCCGGCCCCCGCCCCGGGGTCAGTCGCGGTCGACCTCCTGGGCGATGATCCGCGGCTCGGTCGAGGAGACCTGGTACGTCGTCTTGTCCCACGAGCTGGTGTCGACGACGTCCACGGACCAGGAGTCGTCGTCCAGCTCCACGGCCGTGACGGTGCCCTTGTTGTCCTGGGTGGCCGTCTGGACCGCCTGCTGCGGCGTCACGGTGGCCCGCTTCAGGCGGTCGGTCAGCTCGGTCTTGTCCTCGGAGTCCTGATCCGCGTCCGGCTTGTCGCTGATGACCTTGCCGCTGACGCCGTCGACCCAGACGTCGTGGAGGGTGCCGTCCTGCGCGGCCACGCTCGTGCGCCATGCCGGTGTCTGCTGACCCGGGCTCTGCGCGGGGCTCGCACTGCCGGAGGCGGTCGCGGACGCGGACGCGCTGGCGCCGGCGCCAGGCGGCGCCCAGGTGAGTTCGGCCTCGACCAGCTTGCCCTGGGGCACGGTGGCCACCGCGGTCTGCGTCGCCTTGTCCCAGGTGACCTTCGTGGCCGGAACGAGCCGCTCCCGTTCGGCCTGGTCATCGGTGAGCCGCGGCGAGGCGGACGCCGTGGGGCTCGCGCTGGCGCTGGCGGTGGTCTGGGCCGGTGCGATGCGGGCGGAGGTGCTGGTGGTCTCCTTCTGGTCGGAGCCGCAGGCGGCGAGCAGAAGGGCGCAGGAAGCGGCGAGGCAGACAGCCGCCGGGCCGCGCAGTCGGTGTCGCAGAGAAATGCTCATACGCGTATACCTGACCCGGACCGTCCGCACCACGACGCACCGGCACACCTATCCACCCGATCGCAGGCTTCCTCCGATCCGGACGGGGCGCCGGGCCCGCCCTCCGACCGGCATCCGCTCGGACGGCGAGCGTAGGCGACCGCCGTCCGTCACGCCGGTTCGACGGGTAGCCACAGCTCGCAGGTCGCGGTGCTGAAGTCGTCCGCGCGGTCGAGGACCGCGACGATCGAGGGGCCCGGCCGCAGACGCCACGGGTTCGACGGGAACCACTCGGTCGCCGTCGCGGCCCATGTCGTCTGCAGGGCCTGCGGGTGCGGGCCGGCGGTTCGGAAGACCGCCCACGTGCCGGCCGGGACCTCGATGGCGTCGAGGTCGTCGGGGGCCGGCGTCTCCCGGGAGGCAGCGACCCCGTGGAGGTAGGTCAGTTCGCTCCCCTCCGTGCCGTCGGGGTCGAGGTCGTCGCAGACCTGCAGCAGGCCCCGCGGTTCGGTGTCGCCGAGCGTCTTCAGCCGGAGGTGCTCGTCCTGCGGCAGTGAGGTGATGTGCCGCTGGATGTGCGGGTTGATGCCCTGATGGATGAGCGGAACCCGGGCTGCGTGTCCGACCAGCCGGAACGCGGGGCGGTCGATGATGTGGGTGTCCATGGGGACGCTCCCTTCGACGGTCAGGTGGAACCTGAGCTGCGGTTGTGTACGCAGGGGGCCTCCGTCGCGGCGTACGTCGCTGAGACCGGCGCCGTGGACCGCGCGGAACGCGCGTCCGAACGCCTCGGTCGAGCTGTATCCGTGCCGGACGGCGATGCTCAGCAGGTCGTCCGCACCCCGGACCACGTCGGCGGCGGCGACGGTCATGCGGCGCCGGCGCAGGTATTCCGACAGCGGCATGCCGGACAACGACGAGAACATGCGGCGCAGGTGGTACTCGGTCGTGCCGAGCTTCCCGGCCAGTTCGCGGACGTCGAGCTCCTCCGCGAGGTGCTTCTCGACGAGATCGACAAGCTGGTTGAGTGCTGAGATCACGAGGCCTCCTTTCGATGCCAACTCTGCCGCGGAGGACCCCGGCCGGACCCGACCGCTGCGATCCGATCCGATCATGCGCCTGGACGGGCGCGGAGCTGACTACGCTCCCGCTGTCTGGTAAGCGCTTGCTCAACGTGAGGGCTGGTCTGCCAGCGGCCGACGGATCGCGCGGGTCGTCGGCCCCCAGGGGGCCAGGTCGTCCCGCTCAGTGTGGCGGCGGCTGCGGGTCCAGTGCGTTGCTGATGCTGCAACCGCCCTCTCCGGGCATGCGCTGGATCCGGGTCGGTACCCATACCTCGGTGTCGCCGGGGACCACGCGGGCCAGGAGGCAGTCCTGCGCGTCGAAGCCGTTGCCCTTGACCGACAGGAGGACGCCGACCCGGCCGCCGTCCGCCTTCACCTCGGTACGGATCGCCGGGTCCAGGTCCAGGGCGGCGAGCGTACGGCGCACCTCGGCCTCGTCGACCCGGCCGCCCACGGGTACCCGGGGAAGCTTCGCCCGCAGGGCCTCGTACGGCAGCTTCGGCGGTTCGGGTGCTGGGGCGAAGATCAGCGCAGGGCCGTCGGGGCAGTCCACGTCGCGCGGGTCCTCGCCCCACTCCGCCTTGGGCGAGACCCGCACGGCGAAGCAGCGCAGCACGGTGACCTGTTCGACGTCGAACCGACTGTTGTACGCCGAGCCGGACGTGCGGACGATCACGTCGACGCCGTCCCCGTCATGTGTCGAGGTGCCCGTCATCCGCAGCACCTCCACCCCGTCGATGCCGGAAGCCGAGCGCCCGACCTCCTCGGCCGTGCGCGGGCGCTGGCTGTGCAGCCGTTCGCCCGCCTTCCTGGCGACCTCGCGTGCGGCGTCCGTCGCCTCGCCCTCGGAGGACTGCGCCGGCGCGCAGCCGGCGGTGAGCAGCAACAGCGGGGCGAGCAGGAGTATGCGGCGCATGCCCCCACCTTTCTGGCGACCCGCGCGGCGGGCGACCGTGTGCGTACTCGGACCGGCGTGGGCGATCGTACTCATGTCGCGCAGGGATCAGACGATGAACCGACTGATCACCGCGGCGCCGACTACGGTGCGCGGATGCGCATGTACCTTTCCTCCTGGCGGACCGGTGACCACCCGGATCAGCTCCTCGCCCTGCTGGGCAGCTCCGGCCGGCCGGCCAGGGTCGCCGTGATCGCCAATGCCGTCGACGCCCTGCCCGCCGCCGAGCGCGAAGCCGCGGTCGAGCGCGAGATCGACGCCCTCACCGCACTCGGCCTGGAGCCGGTCGAACTCGACCTGCGCACCTTCTTCGACCAGTCCCCCGACCAGGTCGCCGCCGTACTGGAACGCTTCCCGATGGTCTGGGTCCGCGGCGGCAACGTGTTCGTCCTGCGTCACGCGCTGGCTCGCAGCGGTGCGGACCGAGCCCTGGTCGAGCTGGTGCAGCGGGACGCCCTCGTCTACGCCGGTTACAGCGCGGGCGCCTGCGTGCTCGCCCCTGCGCTGCACGGACTGGAACCGTGCGACGACCCGGACGCCGTCGCCACCGCCTACCACGCCTCGACGCGCTGGGACGGCCTGGCTCTCCTCGACTACGTCGTGGTTCCGCACATCGATTCACCCGGCCACCCCGAGACCGAGATCCTCGGCACCGTCGCCGCCCACTACCGCGCGCGGGGCGTCGCCCACCGCACCCTCCGCGACGGTCAGGCGATCGTGATCACCGGGCAGGACACACGCGTCCACTGACCGGCACGTCTTCTGTACGACGGCGCTCCGACCAGGACGGCGTGCGCCGGCCGGCTCACCGGCCCGTGAACGTGCGACGCCGCTCGGATCCACAGGACCCGAACGGCGTCGGACGGTGTCAGTTGTTCGAGCCGACGGTGTTGTCGTGGCCGGCGTTGAAGACGTCGTCCGCGGCGAACTGCAGCCAGTCGCCGAAGACCACGGTGTACGAGGGCTGCGGGTGGTAGTCCACGTTCACGTCGGCGGTCGCGGCGCCGGCGCCGACGAGGACGAGGGCACCGGCGGCCAGCGCGGTGAGGGCGGAGCGTACGGGGCGCATGACTGCACCTTTCGCAAGGGGAAGGGGAACAGCCCTGACCGTAGGTCTGGGGGAGCTCTGTGTCCCGGTGGCGGCCCGCGTCGCACCGACACGTAGCCGATCGGACGCATTCCCCTTCCGATGCCCGTGGGCAGCCGGCTCCCTGACGTGAGCCAGGGCAGCAGGGGGCAGGGGGGCAGGGCATCGGGCGCTGTCACACGTTCTTCATGTCGCGTGCATGGTTCTGGCGTGGGGCCTCCGCCCATGATCGGCGGTACGCGCACAGCCCCACCGCCGCCCCACTCCCGCCCCCGCCCTCAAGGCCTCCGCACCCGAGGAGCATGTCCCATGTCCAGCCGCCGTACCTTCCTGGCCGGTTCGACCGCAGCGCTCGGTCTGAGCGCCGTCCCCGCGGGGCCTGCGCAGGCGGCGCCCTCGGCGCAGGGGGTGGACACGGCGGAGCCCTCGGGAACACGGCCGCCGAACTTCGTCGTCGTCCTCGCCGACGACCTGGGCTACGGCTCGCTCGGTGCCTACGGTCAGAAGCTGATCACCACCTCGCGCCTGGACCGGCTGGCCGCCGAGGGGCTCCGCTTCACCGACGCCTACTCGACCGCCGCGGTCTGCGCACCCTCCCGCTGCTCACTCCTGACGGGGCTGCACACCGGCCACTCCAGGGTGCGCGCCAACCCCTCGTCCGGCGGGCAGGGTTCACTCACCTCCGACGACACCACGTTCGCGGAGGTGCTGCGGGCCCGCGGTTACCGCACCGCCGTCATCGGCAAGTGGGGCTTCGGGCCGGAGGCCGCCGGCCAGGAGAGCCACCCGGCCGCCCGCGGCTTCGAGGAGTTCTACGGCTACATCGACCACGGCCACGCCCACCAGTACTACCCCGCGTACCTGTGGCACAACGACGTCAAGGAACCGATCCCCGCCAACGCCGGTGGCGTGAAGGCCGTGTACGCCCCGGACCTGCTCGAACAGCGCGCCCTCGATTTCATCCGCGCCCACGCGTCCGAGCCGTTCCTCCTGCTGCTCACGCCGAACGTTCCGCACGCCCCCAGCGACATCCCCGACTCCCGTGCCTACGCCGACCGGAGCTGGTCCGCGGCCGACAAGGGGCACGCGGCCCAGGTCACGTACTTCGACTCGCTCGTCGGCAAGGTGGTCGACCGGCTTCGCGAACTCGGGCTCGAGCAGGACACCATCGTCCTCGTCACCAGCGACAACGGCCCCCATGAGGAGGGCGGCGTCAACCCCGACCTGTTCGACGCGAACGGTCCGCTGCGCGGCTACAAGCGCAACCTCTACGAAGGTGGGGTACGGGTCCCCCTGATCGCCTGGGGCCCCGGCCGGGTCAGACAGGGCACCAGTGACCGACCCACGCCACTGACCGACGTCCTCCCCACCCTGGCCGAACTCGGGGGCGCCCCCTCCCCCACCGACCTGGACGGGCTGTCCGCCGCTCCCCTGCTCGCCGGGCGCGCCGACTCCGCGCGCCACGGGCACCTGTACTGGTTCCGCGACGAATGGGGCGTCACCGCCCGGGCCGACGCCCAGGACGGCAGGCGCGCCACCTGGCTCGCGGAGGCGGTCCGCCGGGACAACTGGAAGGCCGTGCGTTTCGCCCCCGAGCGGGACCACCGCCTCCCCGACGACACGTGGCAGGTGGAGCTGTACGACCTGGCCACCGATCTCGGCGAGACCCGCGACGTCGTCGACAGGTACCCGGCCAAGGCGGCGGAACTGGTGGCGCTGATGCGCTCCTCCTGGAAGGACGCCTACCCGCGCACCCCGTTCGGCGCCCGGCTGACGCTGCCGCGGCTGGCCGTCCCCGGGAAGGCGTTCACGGTCACCGCGACCCTGGACAACGGTTCCGCCCGGCCTTGGACCGTCGCCGGGCTCGGCCTTCGCGCCCCGGCCGGATGGACCGTCACCGCCACCGGCCCGACCACCGCGGACCGGCTCGCCGCCGGCGGCAGGCTCACCGCCTCCTGGAAGGTCACCCCGCCCGCGCACACCGCCGCCGCGACCGCCTGGCCGCTCACCGTGGAGGGCAGCGCCCGTACGCCTGCCGGTCCCGTCCGCTACCCGGCGACGGGCACCGTCACGACCCCGCCACCCGCTCCCACCCGCGACTCCTACCTCTCCGACCTCTCCTGGATCAGCGCCACCAACGGCTGGGGACCGGTGGAGCGCGACGCCTCCAACGGCAAGAACGCCGCGGGTGACGGCCCGCTGATCTCCTTCGGTGGGACGACCCACGCCAAGGGCCTGGGCGTGCACGCTCCGAGCGACATCGCCTACCACCTCGGCGGCGCCGCCGTCCGGTTCACCTCCCTGGTCGGCATCGACGACTTCTCCGCCCGGCAGAGCTCCGTCGGAGCCACCCGCGCCAAGGTCTACGGCGACGACCGCGTGTTGCTGACCACGCCCACCCTCACGGCGGCCACCGGCCCGGTCCAGGTCGACCTGGACGTGCGCGGCGTCCGCGTCCTGCGCCTTGTGGTCGAGGACGCCGACAACCGAACGTCCTTCGACCACACTTCCTGGGCCCTGGCCCACGTCACCGTGGGCTGACCCCCGCGCGCGTCCACCGAAGATCGACGTGACACCGAAGGCCGAAGGGGCCGTTCCGGGATCTTCCGGAACGGCCCCTTCCGCAGCGGACGGACGACGCTACGCGGGGTCGGCGGCCACCCGGAACCCGATGTTGCCGGTCGAACTGTCGGGCGTGTTCGAGCTCCGGGCGGCCACCCGGTAGCGGTTGCAGTACGAGTCGTGGCAGAGGTACGAGCCGCCCCGCATCGCCCTGGAGCTCTCCTGACCGGGGGTGAACCAGTCCGCGCACCACTCCCAGACGTTGCCGACAGCGTTGTGGAGCCCGAATCCGTTGGGGCGGTAGGACTTCACGGGGGCGGTGCCCACGTGGCCGTCGGCGGCGGTGTCGAGGGTGGGGAACTCGCCCTGCCAGATGTTGCACATGTGGCGACCGCCGGGCGTCAGCTCGTCACCCCACGGGTAGCGGCGCTGCTCCAGACCTCCGCGTGCCGCGTACTCCCACTCGGCCTCGGTGGGCAGGCGGGTGCCCGACCAGGCGCAGTAGGCCTGCGCGTCGTGCCAGGACACGTGGACGACGGGGTGGTTCTGCCGGTCGGTGACGTGTGAGCCGGGCCCCTCGGGGTGACGCCAGGTGGCTCCCTCCACCGCCCGCCACCAGGGGACCGCCTCCACCGGCGGGGAGATGTCGGCGACCGTGTCGCTGAGGAAGGCCGCGAAGGCGAAGGAGAAGCCGAAGCGCTCGGCCTCGGTGGTGTGGCCGGTGGCCTTGACGAAGGTGGCGAACTGCGCGTTGGTCACGGTCGTCGCCGCGATACGGAAGGGCGCCACGGTCACCTCACGGACCGGGCCCTCGGCATCCGCGGGAAAGCCCTCCGGGTCGTCCGTACCCATGAGGTAGCTGCCCCCGGGGAGGGCCAGCAGCTGCCGGGCCACGCGGGACGGCGGCGCCGCGGGCGGCAGCAGCGCGAGGGTCGGCGTGTGGGCATGGGCGTTGCCGGGGGTGCAGCATCCGGACATGGCGGCTCCGTGGGGACGTGGGGCGGCCGGGCACCGGTGCGTCGAGGCGCGGGTACCCGGCCGGCATGGCTGTGGCGGGGAGGGGGTGTCAGGCCGCGCGGTCGGCGGCGAGCCGGGCGGCGAGGGCGGGGATGCCGAGGGCCTGCTCCTGGGCGGGAGTGGCCTGGTACAGCTTGTTGGTCAGCTGGTGGGGGTCGTTCGCCAGGTCGTAGTACTCGCGGAACGTGACCTGGCCGGTGCCGGACACCGTGCCGTTGCCGTCGGTCGTCAGGTCGTAGTACTCCGTGTACTGCTTGTCCTTGGCGACGTACGAGGACCAGGTCGGTGCTCCGTCGGTGCCGGCGCCCTGCTTCCACCACTCCACCAGCAGGTGGTCGCGGCTGTGCGAGGAGAGCAGGGACGTGCCGTCCTGCGGGGCGCTCGGGGTGATGCCCGCCGCGTCGAGGATGGTCGGCGCGATGTCGATGTTCGCGACGATGCGGTTGTCCACGGTCCCCGCGCCCCGCCCGCCGGCCGGCCAGGAGAGGTAGAACGGCACTTCGTGGGCCTGCCGGTAGGGCACCGACTTGGCGGTCCAGCCGTGGTCGCCCCAGCCGAAGCCGTTGTCGCCGACGTAGATGACCAGGGTGTCTTCCAGTTGGCCGAGGGCCTGGAGCTTGTCCTTGAAGGCCTGCACCGCGTCGTCGACGGAGAGCAGCGTGCGCAGCTGCTCGGCGCGGATCCGCCGGCCGTCGGCGAGCGTGCCGGTGGCGTTCTTGATGTACGCCGGCTTGTCGCTGCGGTCGGCCTCGGGGACGGAGGGCCGGCCGTTCCACTCGGGGACGGGGACTCCGGCGTACTTCGGCTCCGGGGTGCGCGGGCCGTGGGAGGCGTACGGAGTGACGTACGCGAACCACGGGCGGGGGTCGGTGGCGGCCTTGTCGAGGAAGCTCAGCGTGCGGTTCTTGATGATGGTGGTGGTGTAGCCGTTGATCGTCCGGACGGTGCCGTCGACGTTCCACTGCCGGTCGACGAATCCCGGCTGGAGCAGGGCGAACTCCTCGAAGTGCGGCGGGTTCTCCGCCAGGGTCCAGGAGTTGAGGTACTTGCCGAACAGGCCGGTGCGGTAGCCGGCCTGCCTGAGGTACTTCTGCACGGTGGTGCTCTGGTCGAGCGAGTACGAGGCCTTGTTGTTGCGCACACCGTGGTTGTGGGCGTGCCGGCCGGAGAACACGCTGGCTCGCGAGGGCGAGCAGAGCGGGGTGGTGACGTGGCCGTTGGTGAACCGCACGCCCTGGTCGGCGAGCCAGCCGAGGGTCTTGGGCAGGGCCCACTCGGTCTGCTTGGGCTGGTCGTCGGTGACGATCAGCAGGATGTTCGGGCGGCGGGCGGCAGCGCCGGCTCCGGCCGTGGCAGCGTGTGCGAGGCCGGGTACGGCGGTGGCGGCGGCCACAGCGGCTGCTCCGCCGAGGAAGCCGCGACGGCTCACCGGGGGTCGTCGGTTCTCGCGCATGGGTCCGTTCCTCCTGGGTGCGTCGACGTGCGGGGACACGGCAGACGGTCGGCTAGGGGCCGAGGGCTGCGATGGGGGCGTGGGGAGAGCGGCGGGAGTCGGGTGAGGAGACCGGTGGGGGCACGGGTGGGGGCACGGGTGGAGATCCCGCTGGAGAGCGGCGCGTTCAGCCTGCCAGGGGCCACCGGACGGGCAGGGGCGCGCTCGGCGCACCGGGACGACCGAACGGGGGGAAGGGTGCGCTCAGCGCACCGGGGCGACCGTACACAGGGCGCTCGCCGTGCGTCCGTGGTCGACGTGGCGGCGCGCAGTGAGGATTCCTGCTGCCATGGCCACGACAGTATGCGAGGCGGAACCGCCGTTCCATGTACGGCAGATGAAATGACCGACGCCCCCGATCGCACCTCGCGCACCCGGGTGGCTCCACTCTCGTTGTCAGTGGCCGGCCCTGGAGTCTCCCGCTCGCGCCGTCCGTCGGCCGGCCCCGACGGCTACCGCTACTGGCCGGAGGGGTTCCACGACCAGGCCGGTGGAGTTCTATGACCTCCCGTACGGCTCCGGCGCCTCGGAGCGTGCGCGAGGACCCGGCCCTGCCGCGCCCCGGCCGTTCAGGAAGCACACCCCCGTCGTAGCTGCCACCGGGCGGCGCGCGACTCACCCGATCGGGCGAGTCCAGCGGGCCGCCAAGAGTGCGGGGAATCAGGCTGGTTCGGGTGCACGCCGTGGAGTGATCCGGCGAATGGCACGCCCCCATCGTGAGCGGGACCGCTCCGGCGACGGAAGGGAACCACCGTGATTGTCCGATCCTTCAACGATCTTGATGACACCGACCGTCACGTCCGGTCGGCGTCCGGCACGTGGCACAGCAGGCGCATCGTTCTCGCACGTGAGCGGGTGGGGTTCTCCCTGCACGAGACCGTCATGTTCGCGGGGAGTGAGACCTCCATGTGGTACGCCCACCACATCGAGGCCGTCGTGTGCCTGGAGGGCGAGGCGGAACTCATCGACGACGAGACGGGCGAGCGGTACTGGATCACGCCCGGGACCATGTACCTCCTCGACGGCCACGAGCGGCACACCGTACGGCCGAAGACGGACTTCCGGTGCCTGTGCGTCTTCAACCCGCCGGTCGTGGGCCGGGAGGACCACGACGAGAACGGCGTCTACCCGCTGCTCGTCGAGGAGGGCTGACCATGATCACGCTCACCGACCGGTACCCCACCCGCGGCAACGCCGAGCGGGTCATCGACCGCACCGACCCGGTGGTGTGGCCCTCGGCGCAGGACGCCGCCGCGGGCGGAGGCCCGTGGAGCGCGCAGGAGCTCGCGGCGTACGAACGCCACGGCTTCCGGTCCGTCGAGGAACTCCTCACCCCCGCCGAAGTGACCGCCTTCCGCACCGAGATGGACAGGCTGGCCGCCGACCGTGCGCTGCGCGACGACGAGCGCGCCGTCATCGAACCGGCTTCGGACGAGGTGCGCTCCATCTTCGAGATCCACAAGATCAGCGACCTCTTCGCCGGCCTCGTCCAGGACGTACGGCTGGTCGACCGCGCCCGCTCACTGCTGGGTTCCGAGGTGTACGTGCACCAGAGCCGCATCAACATCAAGCCCGGCTACCGGGGCAGCGGCTTCTACTGGCACTCGGACTTCGAGACCTGGCACGCCGAGGACGGTCTGCCCCGCATGCGGGCGGTGTCCGTGTCCATCGCCCTGACCGACAACCGCGACACCAACGGCAGTCTCATGATCATGCCGGGCTCGCACCTCACGTTCGTGGGCTGTGCGGGTGCGACCCCCGCGGACAACTACAAGACCTCCCTGCGCATGCAGGAGGCCGGCACGCCCTCGGACCACGCCCTTGCCCGGCTCGCCGAACGGCACGGCATCCATCTGTTCACCGGCCCGGCGGGATCGGCGACCTGGTTCGACAGCAACTGCATGCACGGCTCCGGCGACAACATCACTCCCTGGCCGCGCAGCAACGTGTTCATCGTCTTCAACAGCGTGGACAACACGCCGCGCGACCCGTTCGCCGCCCCCGTACGCAGGCCCGGGTTCATCGCAGCACGCGACTTCACACCCGTGCGCGGCACGGCATCCCGCGCCGCCCCCGCACGGTAGGAATCGCTCCGGTGGCGCGTCGGGGCGACGGGGGCCCCGTCCGGGCGGCGACGAGAAGGAAGAGGTTGCGATGAGCGTGTTCGACACCCTCGAGTCCGAGGTCCGCAGCTACTGCCGAGCCTGGCCCGCCGTCTTCGACCGCGCGCGGGGCAGCCGCCTGACCGACGAGGGAGGGCGCACCTACCTCGACTTCTTCGCCGGAGCCGGAGCCCTCAACTACGGACACAACAATCCCGTGCTCAAGCGGGCGCTCCTCGGCTATCTCGACGACGACGGGATCACCCACGGCCTGGACATGGCCACCACCGCCAAACGGGCCTTCCTGGAGACCTTCCAGAACCTGGTCCTGTCGCCCCGCGGTCTGTCGTACAAGGTCATGTTCCCGGGCCCGACGGGCACGAACGCCGTCGAAGCGGCGCTGAAACTGGCCCGCAAGGCCACGGGGCGGACGACGGTCGTCTCCTTCACCCACTCCTTCCACGGCATGACCCTCGGAGCGCTCGCCGTCACCGGCAACGCCCGTAAGCGCGGCGGCGCCGGCCTTCCCCTGGCCCACGCCGCCGTCATGCCCTACGAGGGCTACCTCGACGCCGGGCCGTCGGGGCACCGGTGGTTCGAGCGGCTCCTGAGCGACCCCGGCTCCGGCCTGGATCACCCGGCGGCCGTGATCGTCGAGACCGTCCAGGGCGAGGGCGGCGTCAACACCGCCCGCCCCGAGTGGCTGCGCGCGCTCGCGGAGCTGTGCGTGCGCCACGACATGCTGCTGATCGTCGACGACGTCCAGATGGGCTGCGGACGCACCGGCGGCTTCTTCTCCTTCGAGGAAGCCGGCATCGTCCCCGACATCGTGACCCTGTCGAAGTCCATCAGTGGGTACGGCCTTCCCATGGCCCTCTGTCTGTTCAGGCCCGAGTTGGATCTGTGGGAGCCCGGTGAGCACAACGGCACCTTCCGCGGCAACAACCCCGCCTTCGTCACGGCCACCGCCGCCCTGGACGCCTACTGGGCGGACCGGCAGACCGAGAAGGAGACGCTGGCCGGTGGCGAGCAGGTCGAGGAGGCGTTGTGCGTTCTCGCCCGCCGACTCGGCGACGCCGTCGCCGGCCACCGCGGGCGCGGCCTGGTGTGGGGCGTGGAGTTCACCGAGCCCGCGCACGCCGCCAGGACGTGCAGGCGCGCGTTCGAGCGCGGACTGCTGCTGGAGACCTCCGGGCCGTACGGCGAGGTCGTCAAGCTCCTGCCGCCCCTGACCACCACGTCCGAGGACCTCGACGAGGGCCTGCGCATCCTGGCGCGCTCCGCCCTCGACACTCGGTGACCCCCCTCGGCGGCCCAGCCCACGGACCGGCCAGGCGGCCCGGAAGGCAGTCTCGAACGCGGCCTTCCGGGCACGCCACCGCACCCCTTGCGAAGGAGGCGGCCATGAAATCCATCCCCGCGCCCGAACGCTCCGGTTCAGGAGCCCCGACCCCGCCCGAGCTCGGCGGCATCCGCTTCGACCGGCCCCGGCTCACCGACGGAGACCCGATGTGGCGCCTGGCGCGCAGCTCCCCCCACATCGACGCCAACACCCCCTACTTCTACCTCCTGTGGTGCCGCGACTTCGCCGCGTCCTCGGCCGTGGCCCGCGACGGCGCCGACCTGTGCGCGTACACCGCGGGGTTCGTACGTCCCGCCCGCCCGGACACCCTGTTCGTGTGGCAGACCGCGGTCGCGTCCGCCTGGCAGAGCGTCGGCCTGGCCCGGCGCATGCTCGACCTGCTCGTCGCGGACCGGTATCGGTACGTCGAGTGCAGTATCACCGCCGACAACCCGGCCTCCGACCGGTACGTGCGGGCCTTCGCCCGCAGCCGAGGCGCCCCGGTGCGCTGCGAACCGTTCCTGGGCCCCGAGCACTTCGGCGGAGCCGCCCACGCCCCGGAGATCCTCTACCGCATCGGGCCCCTCGGCCCGTCCGGCTCGCCCGGCTCGCCGGGCCCCCTCGGCCCCTGAGCGGTCAGAGGGTGCCGGGCCGTGCGCCGGGGCGGGTGGCGTGGGTGTGGGTGGCCTCGAAGCGACGGAACGCCGCCTCCTGGCGCCACTGGACCTGTGCCTTCAGGTTCCGGTTCAGGAAGCCCGCGCAGCGCTCGCCCGGGCGTCCGTCGCCCTGGCGTTCGCCGGCGCAGGGGCCGGCCGGCCGGTAACCGGTCCGTACGTCGTGGCTCCACAGGCCGCGGCCGGGCAGGAAGGAGTGTTCCAGGGAGGCCCGGGCCAGGTCCCGCAGCTCGCGGTAGCCCAGGCCGTACATCTCACCGGCGCGGCGGTACTCGTCGGTGATCTCGATGCGGGAGACGCCCGGGTCGTCGGTGGCCAGGACGACGGGTACGCCGTGGCGACGGTAGGTGGCGAAGGGGTGGGCGTCTCCGGAGACGCGGAGGATCTGCTCGTTGCTGTGGAAGGGGACCTCGACGGCGATGCGCCGGTCGGCCATGTCGCGCATGAGGGATTCCCAGCGGTCCTCGTGGAGGACGGACACGCCATGCCCGATCCGCTCGGCGCGGCCGGTCCGGGCGGCTTCCCTGATGTGGAAGGTGAGGTCCTCCGGCTTGACCAGACCGGGCACCAGTTCGCCCGCGTGCAGGGTGATGTGCGCCTTGGGGTACCGGGTCTTGAGGTAGTTCAGCATCCGCATGTGCAGGCGGTAGTCGCGCAGGGCGACCTCGCCGTCCTCGGGCTGGACGAGGTTGACGGCGACGAAGCGCGGGTCGCGCTCGGCGAGCCGCATGCCCAGCGCCATCTGCGTGAAGACCCGCTCGGGGGTGCCGAGGCGGCCGACCTGCGAGATCCACCGGTACGGCAGGGAGCAGGCCGCGTCGGGCCGGGGGGTGTCGCAGTGGGCGGCCGTACGGAACTCGGTGTCGGTGGCGTCGGCGTCGGCGCGGGCCTTGCGGACGACCGTGTCCAGGGCGCCGTCGGCGAGAAGCTTGTCGTGCATGCGGTCGAGGTCGGCGTCGTACCCGACCTCGTCGGCGAGGTCGCGGGCCTGGCCGGAGGCCGGGGAGATCATGGTCTCGAGGTAGAACTGGTTCTGCCGGGCGGCGGTGTTGGCGACCTCGGCGAGCATACGGCCGGGGTGGCGCCAGGTGGCCTCACCGAACTTGCCGAAGGTCGCGAAGAAGTGGTCGTGGCCGTTGCCGTCGGCCGGGAAGTCCTGCATCGACCAGGCGCGGATCACTTGCCGGCGGAACGCCGTGTCGGTGAGGGCGTCGGCGGCAGGGCGGGTGCCGGGGCCGCACGGAGGAGTGACCGCGGTGGTGGTGTCGGTGGTGACGCACAGGCCGTCGTCGGCTGCGAGCTCGATCAGGAACTCGGTGGAGACCGCGCCGGACAGGTGGTTGTGCAGGTCACCACCCTTGGGGAGAGCGGCGAAGAAGTCGACGGGCCGGCCCGGTGGTGCGGGCGCCGGGGGCGCGGTGGCCGCGGCCGCCGTGGTGGGGACGAGGAGGGCGAGGGCGCTGAGGGCGCCGATCAGGTGGGTTGGAGTCACGGAACACCATGCTGGTGAGGCGGACCGCGACAGCGAGGCATGCGAGGCCGGGAACCGGCGGGTGTCACTCGCAAGGCGGCTGAAGGATCGTTCCACCGACCGCCGCGCGGACCCGGCCGCCACCCACGTCGGACCCCGCCCCCGCCCACGCCCGGCCCTGGCCCCCTCTCCTCGGGGAACCGGAACCCTGGGTACCCGCACGCAGAAGCGATCAGACCCACAGCCGTCCAGCCGACACCCGGGGCCGATCGCCCGCGAGAGCGACAGGGCGGGGAGGGCTCGCTCAGTCGCCCTCTTCCGGACGGACGGCGAAGGCCCCCGCGACAGCCGCCACCACCGCGGCCGCCGCGGCCCGTTCGGGGAGCCGCGGGTCGGGGTCGGTGCGCAGGAGGACGAGCTGGTGGTAGAGCGGCGCGGTGGCGGTGATCAGCAGGGCCCGCGCGTCCGTGTCCCGTGAGGGGAGTTCGCCGCGCCCGCCGGCACGGTCGACGAGGATCTCGCACTGGGCGTACCGGTCCGCCCACAGCTTCCTCTGCGCCCGGGCGGCCTGCTCGGAGTGGAAGGAGGCGGCCATCAGGGCGAGGGCGAACGACGGCTGTACGACCAGGGATTCCTGGATCTCCTGGTTGAGGGCCGTCAGATCGCCGCGCAGGGAGCCGGTGTCCGGAGGCTGCCAGTCGACCTCGCCTGCGGCGTCGATGACGTCGACGAGCAGTCCGCCGACGTCGCGCCAGCGCCGGTAGACGGTGGTGCGGTGCACTCCCGCGCGGGTCGCGACACCCTCCATCGTGAGACCTTCGTGGCCGCTTTCGGTGAGTTCGGCGCGCACCGCGTCGAGGACCTGGGCGCGGACGCGGGCGGTGCGGCCGCCCGGACGGCGGTCCGGCGTCGTGGCCGTCGGGTCTGTCATCGGGAATCCCCTCTCCGGTATCCGGTTGAGCACGATGCCTGGACGTGACACCCTCTTAAAGCTACAGCTGTCGCACTAGTGCTCCACCCCCCGGAAGGAACCGCCTCCCCGATGCAACCCCTCCCCGCCGACCCCACCGTGCTCCACCCGATGCCCGAGCACCCGCGGGTCGTCCTGCTCAAGCCGCTGGTGAAGTCGCCGCTGATCGAGGTCGGTGACTACTCGTACTACGACGATCCGGACGATCCGACGGCGTTCGAGACGCGCAACGTCCTGTACCACTACGGGCCCGAGCGGCTCGTCATCGGCAGGTACTGCGCCCTGGGCACGGGCACGCGGTTCCTCATGAACGGCGCCAACCACCGCATGGACGGCCCGTCCACGTTCCCCTTCCCCACCATGGGCGGCTCCTGGGCCGAGCACTTCGACCTGATCACGGGCCTGCCGGGGCGGGGGGACACGGTCGTCGGCAACGACGTCTGGTTCGGGCACGGGGCCACGATCATGCCCGGCGTACGCATCGGGCACGGCGCGATCATCGCCGCCGGCGCCGTGGTCACCGGCGACGTCCCCGACTACGGGATCGTCGGCGGCAACCCGGCCCGGCTCATCCGGACCCGATACGACGCCGCGGACGTCGCCCGGCTCCTCGCCGTCGCGTGGTGGGACTGGCCCGTGCAGCACATCACCGCGCACGTACGGACCATCATGTCCGGGACCGTCGCCGACCTGGAGGCGGCTGCCCCGCGGAGCGACCGGACCTGACCCGGCCTCTTCCTCGCCCCGCCCGCCACCGCCCCCGTCCCGCGCCGGAGGCGAGTGAACGCGTGGGCGTGCCCGTCGCATCGACACCGCGGAAGGGCAGTGACCTGGTGCTGGAGTGATCGTTTCCAGCGTGGGAGCGGCGGCCGCCGCTTCTTCGGCTTCGCGCAGGAATGAGGGTCTGATGGACACCATCACGGCCAAGCGGCACATCTTCTCGATGCTGGACGTCGACGGCGACGGGGTCATCTCCCGCCAGGAGTACCTCGCCCGGCCCGAACGCGCGGCGGAGGCCCTGGGCCGCGCCGGCGACGACCCCCTCCTGGCCCTGGCGCGCACCGCGCACGAGCGGGTGTTCGCGTCGATGGACGCGAACCGGGACGGGCAGGTGACCTTCGCGGAGTACGAGGCGTGGGCGGGCGGAGAAGCTTTCGACGAGGTGTGCAGGCCGGCCCTCGGATCGCTGTTCGACCTGGCCGACACCGACAGCGACGGACACCTGGACCGGGCGGAGTTCACACGGCTGCGCCACGCGCTGGGCAACCCGGCCGACAACGCCCGTGCGGCCTTCGACGCGCTGGACGAGGACGGTGACGGCCGGATCGACCGCGACGCCTACCTCGCGCAGATCCGTTCCTTCGTCACCGACGGGTCCTCGCCCATGGCGCGGGCTCTCCACGCGCAGGCCCTCAGCTGACGGTGGCCAGGTGGCTCTGCCGACGACGCTGCGGGCCGCGAGAGGGAAGCCCTTGACGGCGCCGTAGAGGCTCCGCTCCCGTTCGTCGGCAAGGGCGATGTCTTCGGCCGTGTGGGTGGTGCTCATCGTGGCGGTGCACCCTACTGCTCCGTTATCTCCTGGACCTGGTGGTCGATGCTCTCCAGTACGGCCTTCGGGTCGGCGGACGGGGCGACGGCCTTGCCGATGTTCCGCTTGATGGTGTCGCTGACCTGCAGCCAGGACGGTTCGTTGACCGGGTACAGCTCGGCGCCCCGAAGGGCGGCAAGGAACTGTTCGCTGCTGGGGTCCGCCGCCGCGTCCCCGGAGGCCAGGCTCGCGGAGACCGTCGAGGGCAGCAGGTGGTAGCGCCCGGCGAACTCGGTGAGGTTCTTGTCCTCGTAGACGAACTCCAGGAAGGAGCCCGCCAGTTCACGGTTGTCGTCGCGCTTGAAGGCCATCATCCAGTCGGCCACGCCCGCCGACGGCAGCGTCCGCCCGTCCTTCATCGTGTCCGACACCGGCATGCTCAGGGTGCCGACCTGCATGCCCTTCGCCCGCGCCTCGTGGAGGAGCGAGGGGTAGCCGTTGAGCATGCCGACCTCGCCGCGCAGGAAGGCGTCGAAGGCGTCCTGGCGGTTGAGCTGGGCCGGCGGGACCGGGCCTGTCAGACCGGGCGCGACAAGGTGGTCCTTGATCCAGCGGAACGTCTGCGTGTTCTGATCGGAGGCGATGCTGTAGCCCCCGGTGTTGCTGGCGTATCCCCCGCCGTTGCTCAGTTCCCAGATCAACGCTTCTGCGTGCGCCTCCTCGGGGCCTAGGGGGAGGGCGTACGGGTAGAGCACGCCCTCCTTCTTCAGCTCCTTGGCCGCGCCCTCCAGGTCCGACCAGGTTTTCGGCGGCGTGGCCCCGGCCTCGTCGAACAGGGTCTTGTTGTAGAAGAGCAGCCGGCTGCTGGCGACGAAGGGCAGGCCGTAGAGGGTGTTGCCGACCGAACCGGCCTCCGCGAGCGGCGGCAGGAAGTTCGCCTCCGCCTTGATCGACAGCAGGTCACTCGCGGCGTAGAGGCGGCCCTCCGCGGCGAAGTCGGAGTACGCGCCCATCAGGGCCACGTCGGGGGCGTCGCCCTCCTCGACCATGCGGGTGACCTCGCGGTCGATGTCGGCCCACGGGTAGAGCGTGACCTCGATCTTCGTGCCGGGGTGGGCGGTGGTGAAGGCGGTGGTCAGTTTGTCCCAGTACGCCTGGGAGCTGGTCGCCGGGCTGTTGCCGTACTCGGGGGCCACCAGGCGCAGCGTCGTCCCGTCGCCGCTCGCGGACGAGCCGCAGGCGCTGACGAGGGAGCCCAGGAGTCCGAGTGCGGCCACGGAGGCGGTCGCGCCGAAGAGTCTTGCTCGCACGGTATCGATCCTTGATTTTTTCTGGACAGTGCGTCCGGAATTCTCTCCTGGCACGGGACGTATTTCGCCCCCTACTCACAGGTTGTGGCCGTTGCTCCAACTAAGCCGGTTAGGACTGGTGTTTTCCCCTATGGAAAAACCAATTCTGACGCGCGTAGAACCTTCCACGATGTCCCATGCGACTCCTGGATGGAGCATTGACGGAAGGAAGGGGAGGCCGCGCGGGACCCTGTGAACGGGCCACGCCCCGTACGCGGAGTGTCCAGGCAGCGCTATCCGGCCGTCGAGGCGCGGACGATGAGGCGAGGCAGGAGCAGGCTCTCCTGGACCACGTGGTTGCCGCCCTCCCGTAGACGCCGCACGAGTCGGCTCACCGCTGTCCGGCCCAGGGCGTGTCGGGCCGGGGCCACGGCGCTCAACGGGATCTCGGCCAGCGCCGCCAGTTCGTCGTCGTAGGCCACCACGGCCATGTCGTCGGGCACCACCCAGCCGCGCCTGCGGGCGCGTTCCACGAGGAGCGCGGCCTGTTCGTCGGGGTGGGCGACCGCGGCGGTGGCTCCCACCTCGGCCATCCGGTCCAGAAAGGCGTCGACGGCCTCCACGTCGCCGTAGCGGTGGTCGGTGACCCGGGGTGCGGCGGAGGTGAGCGGGAGTACCCCTTCGGCGAGGTCGAACCCCTGGGCGAGCCACGGCGCCGTGGGGGTGGGGCAGGTGAGCAGGCCGACGTGGAGGTGGCCGAGGTCGGTCAGATGACGCAGCGCCTGCATCGTGCCGCGCAGGTGGTCCGAGGCGACGCGGTCCAGGTGGTCGAGTCCGGCGGCCGGGTCCGGACGCCGTTCCACGATGACGACGGGTACGGGCAGTTCACGGATCCACGCGGCTCCCGCGGCGGACCGCAGCGACTCCGCCGACGGCGTCAGGAGCAGGCCGTCGACTTTGCTGTCGAGCATGCTCGCGACCTGCGGGACGTCATCGCCGTAGGCGGAGACGCCGAGGGTGAGCCGGGCCCCCACGGCCTGGGCGGCGGCCTGCGCTCCGTCGATCACGTCGCGGTAGTAGGGGCCCCTGCTGGGTACGGCCATGCCGATCGAGAGGACGCGCCCGCGGTCGTGGGTGGCGAGGGCCTCGGTCCTGCGTTCGGGCCGGCTGCGGGGCAGCATCGCGCCGCCGTGGACACGGGTGACGGCTCCCCGGTCCGCGAGAGCGGCGATGTCCCGGCGCACCGTCATCGTCGACACCCCGAGGTGGACGGCGATGTCCGTGACCTTGACGGAGCCGTTCCTGCGCACCTCGCGCAGGATCGCTTCCTGGCGCAGCGTGGACGTCACGTGTGGTTCTCCGTCCGCCGGACCGGTGTGTTCGATCGATCACGATAGGACAGGCCGGTCGGTCGGCAGGATCCGGCGGGATCGAGAGAGCGGCGATGTTCACTTTTGTTCGATTGGTCGGTCGGTGGTTGACCGGCCAATGGTGGTCGAGGAGCATCGGGAAACGGAGTCGGGACGCTCCGGGAAGCCGACGTGTCCATCCGTGACGCCGCCGGGCACGCGCGCCCGCTCCCCCGCCCGAGACCGGCCCCCGCCCAGCCCTAGGACCCCAGTGACGATCGCACCCACGCCTGCGCAACTCCGGTGGCAGGAGGCCGGATTCGGGCTCTTCCTGCACTTCGGCGTCAACACGTTCAACGGCAGGGAGTGGAGCGACGGCACCCTCGATCCGGCGTCGTTCGACCCGTCGGAGCTGGACGCCCGGCAATGGGTCGCCACAGCGGTGGCCGCCGGGGCGCGGTACGTCGTCTTCACGGCCAAGCATCATGACGGCTTCTGTCTGTGGCCGACGGAGACGACGGAGTACTCGGTGGCCTCGTCACCCTGGCGGGGTGGTGCGGGCGATGTGGTCGGCGAGCTCGCCGAGGCCTGCCAGGAGGCGGGCATCGGACTCGGGCTGTACCTGTCGCCCTGGGACCGCAACGCCGCGTGCTACGACGATCCCGAGGCGTACGACGCCTTCTATCGGCGACAGCTGGTCGAGCTGTGCACACGGTACGGACCGCTGTACGAGCTGTGGTTCGACGGCGCCGGCTCAGAGGGCCGCACGTACGACTGGGAAGCGATCGCGGCGGTCGTCGAACGGCACCAGCCGGACGCGATGGTGTTCAACATGGGCCGTCCGACGATCCGTTGGGTGGGAAACGAGGACGGTCTCGCCGCCGACCCCTGCGTGTACGTCACCGATTGCACCGGCGTCAGCATCTACGACGCGGGCCGCTCCGCCCTGGACACCTTGCGGTACCTGCCGCCGGAGTGCGACGTCCCCATCCGGCGGAACTGGTTCTGGCAACCCGACGACGCCCACACCCTCAAGAGCCTGGACCACCTGCTGGCCATCTGGTACCGCTCGGTGGGCCTGGGCGCGGGCCTGCTGCTGAATGTGCCGCCGGATCGGCGGGGGCTGATCGACGACGCCGACCGGGAGCGCCTGCTGGAGCTCTCCACCGAGCTCGCCCGCCGATTCGGTCAGCCCTACCCGGCCGCACTCGCGCCCCTTCCGGGAACCGGCGTGATCGCGCGCTTCGACGAGCCGGTCCTCATCGATCATGTGGAGCTCCGCGAGGACCTGTCCGGCGGGCAGCGCATCACCGGCCACACGCTTCTCGCCGGTGGTCGTGTGCTCGCCACGGGCAGCTCCGTCGGCGTGCGGCGTGTCCACTCCTTCGAGCCGGTGGCGGCGGCCGAGCTGACGATTCTCATCACGGGTGACGAGGCCGGTCTGCTGGGGGTCAGTGGCTTCCGCACCGGCAGCCGGGTTCCCGGCCTCGAGGACCAACCGCCGGTGATGGACGAGAAGTTCGGCGAGGAGCGGCGGGACGGCGACTGACGTGGCCGACGGCGCGTGATTCCGGCCGCGGCCGGCGTGACGGCGGAGGAGACCGCCATCTTCGACGGTGACGCCGACCCCGCCTACCACGGCGCCGGGACCGGGACCTGCCACCTGATCATGACGGTGCACCTACCGCCCGGCTCCGCCCCCCACGAGCTGACGGCTGCCGTCGAGGGGGCGCGTGGCGTGGCGGTCGGCCGGACGTCGGGGTGAGGCCGGCCGGTCCGATCCGCCGCGCCACGCGTGCACGTGCCTCAGGCCGCCGGTGTCTTCCGGGCCGGCGCCCGCTGTCCGTCCCGTTCGTCCTGACGCCGGTCCTGGACCTTGGTGCGGTAGAGCCAGAGCAGGACCGCGAGCGCCAGCACCGTGAGCGCGATGCCGAGTTCCTTGTAGCCGCCGTACCCGGTGATGGAGAAGCCGGTCGCGCCGACCACGAGGATGAGAGAGAGGACGACGGTGAGGACCCAGGCCAAGGGGACGAAGAAGCCCGGCAGGCGGATCGGGCGCGGGGCGTCCGGCCTGTCACGGCGGAGCAGCGCGAAGCCGGAGATGGCCAGCAGGTGGGTCAGGATGTAGCCGAGGTTGCCGGTGACGATGATGGCCAGCGGCGTCTTCAGCACGGTGAGCACGACGATGTTGAGGACCAGGGCCACTCCCAGGGCGCGGGCGGGGACGCCACGGCGGTTGAGGTGGCCGACCTGGCGCAGCGTGAGGCCCTGGCGGCCCATGTCGTAGAGGACGCGGGAGCCGTCGGCCAGTCCGGTGATCATGATCAGGAGCAGGGAGGCGATGAGGAAGACGACCATCAGGTCGGCCGCGCCGCCGACGAGGTCCTGGAAGGCCTGGACGTAGAACGTGGTCGGGTCGTCGGTGATGGCCTGCTCGCCCACGTAGCCGGACAGGGCGAGGGGCAGCAGGATGAAGACGCCGAGGCAGAACAGCACGCCGGCGCGCAGGGCACGTGAGGTGTCCTTGACGGTGTCCTTGTACTCCGGTGCGAACGTGGCGCAGACCTCCACGCCGAACGAGGTCCAGGCCATGACGTACAACCAGACGAGGACTTCGCGCAGCCCTTCGGCGCCGTGCAGGTTCCAGTGCAGGCCGGAGGCGCTCCAGTCGCCGCTGAGGAACGGTCCGACGATGAAGACGGCGAGCGGCACGAGCAGCGCACCGCCGGTGAGGTAGACCAGCCACATGGCCACGTGCAGGCCGGCCATCGCCGCGGCGAAGAGCAGCAGGATCACGGCGAGCCCGACGGCTATGGGGAAGTTGATCTCGGCCGGGCCGAGGTGCACCGACCAGTCCTGGCCGGGGAACCACTGGGCCTGGACGAAGGAGCCGATGATTCCGGCGTACACCGCCAGTGCGGTGGTCCAGGGGAACCAGTAGCCGATGCTGGCGATCGGGCCGACGGCGGGCGCTCGGGTGCGCCACGCCCGGGCGGCGTAGGCGGCGATGCCGCCGGAGGAGTCGGGGAACATCGCGGCGAGTTCGGTGTAGATCCAGTTGGTGGCCGTGGCCAGGACCATGGACGCCGCCCAGAGGGCGATCGCGCCCCAGGCTCCGAGGCCGCCGATGGAGGCACCGAGGGAGGCGATGAGCGCCGCGGGCATGGTCAGCGACATGGCGAAGCCGTCGTACCAACGGATCTTCTTGGCCAGTCCGGGCTGCTGGGAACCGTCCGGGGAGGCGGCGGAGGCGCCGTGGGACGGAACGGAGGCGCCATGGGACGGAACGGAACCGTCGTGTGACGGAGCGGATGCGTCGGGGGGAAGTGACATGCGAGCACTTATAGAGCGAGCGAAAACATCGCGTCAAGATCCACGGATCAACAACTTTTCTTAGCTGAGATTGCTGGTTCGTGCATCTTGACGCGGAAACATTGTCGATGTTGGATCCTGGCATAGGACACCCCGTTCGAAGGAGAACGCCTCATGTCGACCACGTCCCCTACGCACCAGCTGTTCATCAACGGTGCCTTCACCTCCGTCGCGGGCCAGGAGACCTTCCGGGTGACCAGCCCCGCGACGGGTGAGCCGGTCGGCTCCTTCCCCCTGCCGGTACGGGCCGATCTCGACGCCGCGGTCACCGCGGCCCATGCCGCACAGGCCGAGTGGGCCCGGGTGAACGTCTGGGAGCGGGCCGCGCTCTGTCACCGCGTGGCGGACGAGATCGACGCACGCCGCGAGGAGCTCGCCCGACTGCAGACGCTGGAGCAGGGCAAGCCCCTGTCGGAGTCGATCGCCGACGTCACCGAGACGGCGCTGCTCTTCCGGCTGCACGCCGAGGACGCGGTACGCCTGGGCGGTGAGACGCTGCTCTCCCGGGACAACAGCAAGCGGATGTTCACCTTCCACCGGCCGGTGGGGACGTGGGGTGTCATCACGCCCTGGAACTTCCCCCTGCTGATGTTCGCCGAGTTCGCCGCCCCGGGCCTGGCCACCGGCAACGCCCTGGTCGTCAAGCCGCCGGCCAACACCCCGCTCACCGTGCTCAAGGCCATGGAAGCCCTGGTGGCGGCCGGAGTACCGGCCGGTCTTGTCAACATCGTGCCCGGCGACGGCGAGTTCGGTGACGCGCTCGTGCGCCACCCCGGCATCCACGCCATCGGCTTCATCGGCTCCTCGGCCACCGGCGCCCGCATCCAGGCCGCGGCGGGCCTGAAGCGGTCCCTCATGGAGTGCTCCGGAAACGGCCCCCTCGTGGTCCTCGCCGACGCGGACGTGGCCGCCGCCGCCAAGGCCGCCGTCGACGGCGCGTACCCCTGCGCGGGCCAGGTGTGCTGCGCGACCGAGCGCGTCCTCGTCGACCGGAGCGTCCACGACGCCTTCGTGGAGGCGGTCCTGCGCGAGTCCGAGCGGATCGTCCTCGGCGACCCCTTCGACGAGAAGACCGTCCTCGGCCCGGTCAACAACGAGGGCGTCGCCGCCAAGATGGACCGGCACATGGAGGACGCACGCGCCCGCGGCGCACGCATCCTGACCGGTGGCCGGCGGCGTGCCGGGATGGCGACGGACCTGTACTACGAGTTCACGGTCGTCGACGACGTCCCCGTCGACAGTCTGCTCTCCCGGGAGGAGTCCTTCGGCCCGGTCGTCCCGATCATCACCGGCGACGGCGAGGACGAGCTCCTCCGCCTCGCCAACGACGACGCACTCGGCCTCCAGGGCGCTGTCTTCACCCGCAGCATGACCTCCGCGTTCCGCTTCATCGAGGAGATGGAGGTCGGCCAGGTCATCGTCAACGAGTCCAACAACTGGTGGGACATCAACATGCCGTTCGGCGGCGCCGGCGCACGCGGCACCGGCTGGGGCCGCATCGGCGGCAAGTGGACGCTGATGGACATGACCGACACCCGTACCGGTGTCATCAGCCTCTGACCCCCTCTCCTCCCACGCAGCGCCAAGCGGCCCGGCCCCGGCTCACAGCGCCCGGGGCCGGGCCGTCGCCGCACCCTGCTCCCGCCATCGATCCGCGCGAGGTGCCCATGACCGCCACCGTCCAGCCGCCCGCCCACCGCTCCCGCCTCGGGGAGGCGGCGCCCACCGCCTACTGGCTCGACCGGCCCGACCGGCCGGATCCCCTGCCGCGCCTCACCGAGGACACCACGTGCGATCTGGCGGTGGTCGGCGGCGGCTACACCGGTCTGTGGACCGCCCTGCTCGCCAAGCGCCGCCACCCCGGCCGTGACGTGCTGCTGTTGGAGCAGGGCACCTGCGGACACGCCGCCAGCGGCCGCAACGGCGGGTTCTGCTCGCCCAGTCTCACGCACGGCATCGCCAACGGCATGGACCGCTGGCCCGCGGAGATCGGACTGCTCCAGCGCCTGGGCGCCGCGAACTTCGACGCCTTCCGGCAGGACCTCGACACGTACGGGATCGACTGCGGCTTCACCCGCTCCGGCAAGGTCACCGTGGCGGCCACGCCGTGGCAGGCCGCAGGTCTCCCGGAGTCCGTCGCCCTGGCCCGGCGCCATGGCGAGGACGCCCGCCTCCTGGACACCGCGGCCCTGCGCGACTACGTCGACTCGCCCCTCTGGCGGTCCGGCATGTTCAGCCCCGACTACGCGCTCCTGGATCCGGCCCGCCTCGTGTGGGGGCTTCGGCGCGCCTGCCTGGACCAGGGCGTGCGGATCGCCGAGCACACCGAGGTCACCGCGCTGACCGCCGACCGGCAGGCGGCTCGTCTGACCACGCCGTACGCGGAGGTCACCGCGCGGCACGTCGCCCTGGCCACCAACGTCTACCGCCCCCTGCTGCGCCGGCTGTCCCTGACGATGATCCCCGTCTATGACTACGCCGTGGTCACCGAACCGCTGACGGCGGATCAGCTCGCGTCCGTGGGCTGGGGCGGTGACCACGGCATCACCGACGCGGGCAACCAGTTCCACTACCTGCGCAAGACCGACGACGGGCGCATTCTGTGGGGCGGGTACGACGCCATCTACCACTACGGAAGCCGCACCGACGAGCACCTCACCCAACGGCCCGAGACCTTCGACGTCCTCGCCGCGCAGTTCGCCGAGACCTTCCCTTCCCTGGCCGACGTGCCGTTCTCGCACGCCTGGGGCGGGGTCATCGACTCCACCACGCGGTTCTGCATGTTCGCGGGGACCGCCGCACACGGCCGCGTCGCCTACGCCCTCGGCTTCACCGGCCTCGGGGTCGGCGCGACCCGCTACGGCGCCGAGGTCATGCTCGACCTGCTCTCCGGCGAGCGCACCGAGCGCCTGGTGCCCTCGATGATCCGCAGAGCGCCCGTCCCCTTTCCCCCGGAACCGGTCCGCTATCTCGGCGTTCAGGCGACGCGGCGTTCCCTCGCCCGGGAGGACACGACCGGCCGGCGCGATCTGTGGCTGCGTACACTCGACCGACTCGGCCTTGGATTCGACTCCTGACCGGGGGCACGAGGTTCGGACCCGCCTCGTGGGAAGCAGCTGCCCCACCGGGGGCGCGAGAAGAGAGAGCCTGAACAGCGCCATGACGCAGCCGGGGAACCCGCTCGACGACATCGACCGCAGGATCATCGCCCTGCTGCAGGCCGACGGGCGCCGCCCCTACAGCCAGCTCGCGGAGGACCTCGGCATCCCGGCGTCCTCGGTGCGCTACCGGGTCCAGCGCCTGGAGGAGAACGGGACGCTCCAGATCGTCGGCATCGCCAATCCGCTGACCATCGGCTTCGACCGCTTCGCCATGATCGGCCTGAAGGTGCGGCCCGGCACGGCGCGCGAGGTCTGCCGCCAACTCGGCGAGCTGCCGGAGACGTCCTACGTCATCATGACCGCCGGGCAGTACGACGTGATGGCCGAGGTCATCTGCCGCGGCACCGACCACTTCACCGACCTCGTCAACGAGCGCATGCACCACATCGACGGGGTCCTCACCACGGAGTCCTTCTTCGTCCTCGAAGTCCACAAGCTCGCCTACGGCTGGGGTGTCGGCCAGGTCGACTCGCTGGCCGCGCCCGGGCCGGAAGGCGACTGAGCCGTCCGCCGGGCCCCGGGGCGGCGACCTCGGCCGGGAGGCGGTCGTCGGCCCCGGGGGCGGTGTGGCCGGGGCTACTTGGCGTACCAGGAACCGAGGTTGTTCTCGCCCTCGTCCGCGGCGCGCTGGAGGGCGTCCGGGCGGCCCACGATGCCGTGCGGGAGGTAGACGGAGCGGATGTCCAGCTCCCATCCGTGCACCTGGACGGCGAGCGCCGCCAGGGTGAGGGCGTCGAGCGGGAGCAGTGTGCGCGGGGCCGGGTCCGTGCCGACGTTCTCGCGGTGGGCGACGAGCCGGGAGACCAAGGCCTGCTCGAAGGCGTGGCGGTCGTCGTCGAGCAGGACGCGCAGCAGTCGCTGATCCGCCGTCAGCGGACCCGCCGCGTCAAGCCGCTCGGCGGCGTCGGCGAGCTCCTTCGGGTCCGGCTTGCGCAGCGGCACGGTCGGCCAGTCGCGGGGCAGGTGCCCCCGCTCCTCGGTCAGGTAGGGGCAGAGCGCCTCCATCGCGGCGACGTCGGCCGGTTGCGACACCGGCGTCAGCTTCGAGTACGGCACTCCGGCGCGGATCGCGGGGGCGAGGTCACCGCGCAGCAGCAGTCCGGAGACCCGCTGCCACTCCCAGACCAGTCCGCTGACCACGACGGCCGCGAACGTGTCGAGCCAGGTACGGGCCGTGGGGGCCTCGTCGTCGACGTGCTGGAAGGCCATCTCGTCGCTGGTCAGTTCCTCGCGGACGAGGGGGAACTTGATCTCCTGGTCGCCGTTGGGGTAGCAGCCGAGGCTGATCACGCCCAACCAGCACTCCGCGGCCGTCACCAGCGCGAGCCGTGAGGTGTCGTCGAGCCCGGGCTCCGTCAGCGCGCGAGCGGCGACGTGATCGAGCAGCTCGTCGGCCATCTCCCGCAAGCGGTCGAGGCGGAAGCTGTCGTACCGCATGCTGTGCCACCGCCCGAAAGCCCGCCCGTCGATGTCGTCGAGCGCCTGCGCCATGCGCCCGTCGCTCACGTCGTGGTGTGCCACTTCCTGCACGAGCCCCGTCCTTCCACGATCGATCCACCAGCGACGGGAACGCTATCAGCGGCCTCGGACACCGCTGCCCGCACGGCGGCCCGTGCCGAGGCCGACGGCGGGCACGCGCCGGTGACGCGGGGGGGGGCGGGCCGGTGACGCGGGGGGCGAGCCGGTGACGCGGGGACCGAGCCCGTGACGCGGGGACCGAGCCCGTGACGCGGGGGCCGAGCCCGTGACGCGGGGGCCGAGCCGGTTCCGTCTGTTCGCGGTCGTGGGCGTGGTGGTCGCCGGTGGGTGGCGCGGGGGGTATTAGCCTCCCCGCATGCGTCGTGATCTTCTTCGTTCCGCGTTCGTCCTGGCCACCTGTGGCGTGCTGTGCTCACCGGCCCGCGGGGTCGCCGCCGAGGCCCGGCCCGCGGGCGGCGCCGTCGTGGTCCGGGAGGACTTCTCCGGCAGCGGGCTGCCCCGGCAGTGGCGGGTCGTCGGCGGGGCGTGGCAGGTGGACGGCGGGCGGCTGGTGGGGGGCGCCGGGGGAGGCAAGGGGGTGGTGACCTTCGGGGCCGGGCTCGCGGACTTCCGGTTCGAGGCTCGCGCGCGTGTCGAACGACGGGCCGGTTCGGGAGCGTGGTTCGGGCTGGGGGTCGACGTGCCCCCGACCGGCGCCGGGCGGTGGACCGCCGGGGTCGTGCACACGGACGGCGCGGGGCGTCCCGTCTCGTTCGGGGACGGAACCAGCGCGGCCGCGCCGGTTCCCGTCGGGGTCGCCGCGCGGGGCGACGTGCGACTGCGGGTCGAGGTCCGGGGGCAGCGGGCCGTGTGGTTCCTCGACGACCGGCAGGTCCTGATGACCCATCGCTCGTCGGCCGAGGCCGTGGACGGTCTGGCGTTGGTGGTGGGCGGGGCGACCGTGTCGTTCGACGACGTGCGCGTCACGCGCGTGGCCTCGTCGGCGTTCCAGCGGGCCGACACCCCACGCGTGACGGTCGTGGCCCACCGCGGAGCGTCCTCCCTGGCGCCCGAGAACACCATGGCCGCCCAGGAGGTCGGGCGGCGTTCGGGAGCGGAGTTCATCGAGAACGACGTCCGCCTCAGCCGGGATCGCGTGCCCTATCTGATGCACGACGCCACCGTCGACCGGACCACCGACGGGACCGGGAACATCGGCGCGCTCAGCGCGGCACAGATCGGCGCGCTGGACGCCGGGTCCTGGTTCGCGCCCGCGTTCGTCGGCGAGCGCGTGCCGACTCTCGCCCAGCAACTGGCCGATCTGCGGACGCGGGGCGGGAGCCTGCTCCTGGAGATCAAGCAGGCCGCCGGCATCGAGGACGTCAAGACCATGATCGACGTCGTACGGGCGGAGAAGATGACCGGTCGTGTCCTCGTCCAGAGCTTCGACCCCCAACACCTGCGCTGGGCACGAACCCTGGCTCCCGAGCTGCCCCTCGGGCTGCTCCGCGACACCCTCGACGCCGACCCCGTCGCCGTCTCCGAGGACCTGGGTCTCGCGCTCTACCTCCCGAACGGCACAGCGCTCGAAGCCCGGCCCCAGGTGGTCGACGACCTCCACCAGGCCGGAATCGGCGTCTGGGTATGGACCGTCGACACCCCCGAACGCTGGAACCGGTACGACGGGTACGGCGTCGACGGCATCATCAGCAACCGCCCCGCCGAACTCGTCAACTGGAACAACACACCCAGCGGCGAGGGCAGTACCAGCGGCGCCCCCGCCCCTCGGACCTCCCCCTGACCGCCCAGCCCGACCCGCCCCCCTGACCTGCACCGGCGCGCCGGGGCGGCGGAAGGTGCGGCCGTAGGGTGCCGGGGCCACCGTACGTGTCGGGACGCCGTGTCACGCCGTCAGTGCCGCGAGTTCCGCGTTCGCCCGCTCGGTGACCAGGGCCAGGACACGGCCCGCCGCGGCCAGGTCCTCCGTCGGCAGCCCTCCCCAGATGCGGGCCGAGATCGGGGCGGTCTGCGCGCCGACGGCGGCGAGCAGGGATCGGCCGGCGTCGGTGGGGAGGATGTGCTCGCCGTTCATGACGAGCAGGCCCCGCGCCAGCAGTTCGTCCAGCGTCGTCCGGATGTCGGCCGGGGCCGCCTTGAGGGAGGCGCGGACGAGGACGACGAGGCCGTCCGGGGTCTGGGGAGCCTCGGCGGTGACGGCGGCGCGTAGGGCGATCTGCTGCGGGAACGTCGCGCCGTGCTGGGCGAGCACGTGCTCCAGGACGCCGCGGGCGGCGTAGTGGGCCAGGCCCAGGACGCGGGCGTCGGCTGCGGGTACGGATGCGGATGCGGTGGTGGTCATGGTGTCCCCTCGGAGGTCTCGTCGTGCGGAACGGGGTCGGCCAGAGGTACGTCGAGCAGCGTCGTCAGCTCGGCCGTGAACGCGTGCGTACGCGGGGCGTCGAGGCCCCCCAGCGGGGCCAGGAGTTGGTGCAGCAGGTCCTGCACGATGACGACGGCCTGCCGTGCGGCCGTGAGCCCCTGCTCGGTGAGGGCCAGTTGGACGGCCCGGGGGTCACGGGGGTCACGGGCGCGGGCCAGCAGGCCCGACGCCTCCAGCGCACGCGCCAACTTCGACACGTACAGCGGCTCCAGGCCGGTGTGGTCGGCGAGTCTGCGCTGGCTGGGACGTTCGCCGGTGTGCTGCATGCCGTACAGCGAAGCCACCAGTGCGTACTGCGCGTGCGTCAGACCCGCGGGAGCCAGGGCGCGATCGACGGCGACGCGCCATTTGTTGGCCAGCCGCCACACCAGGAAGCCGGGCGTGGGGCCCCGTGTGCTGTCACTCATACTGGATAGGGTACATAGCTATTATCGCCATGGCTACTATCTGAGCACCGCCCCCTCCGCCGACGCACGGGCCTTCCCGCGTGAGGCGATTCACCCGAACAGGCCCGTCCCGCGCGACTCGAATCCGTTCTTGCGGGAAGGGTGGCTGGATGATGTGGGACGTAGGGACACGACGGCCGATGAGGCGGGGCGCATGGCGGCAGGGGTGAACGGCGGCAGCGGCGATACGCGCTCCCGGTGGTGGGCGCGCGCGGCCGTGCTCGCGGTGGTGGCCGCCGTCGTCGTGTTGCTGGTCGCGGTCGGTGGCGGCGGGGTGGTCATAGTCCTCAGCGGACTTGCCGGGCTCGTCGTCTCCGCCACCGGCGTGTGGTGGACCGTCGCCAGGCGAGGGACGCTGCGGTGGCTCGGAGCGCTGCTCATGGTCGGCGCGCCCGTCGGACTGCTCGTGCTGTACGTGCGCAGCGGGCTGTGGGTGACGGCGCTCGCCGCCGTCGCCTTGTGGGTCGTGGCGCTGGGGTGCGGGCGGGCCGCTCTTCGGCCGTCGCATCGACGCCACGTCATGCGGGGCGAGACTCGTCGGGCTCCCCGGCGCCCCGTCATTCTCATGAACCCCGCCTCCGGTGGCGGCAAGGTCGAGCGGTTCGGGCTCGTCGAGCACGCCGAGCGGCTCGGGGCCCGGGTGATCCTGCTCGAGCCCTGCGACGACGACACGCAGGTGCTCGGGCTGGCGCGGCAGGCGGTGTCGGACGGGGCCGACCTGCTCGGAGTGGCGGGCGGTGACGGTACGCAGGCGCAGGTCGCCGGGATCGCCGCCGAGCACGACCTGCCGTTCCTCGTCGTCCCGGCCGGCACGCGGAACCACTTCGCCATGGACCTCGGGCTGGATCGCGGGGATCCGTCGCTCAGCCTGGCAGCCCTCACCCACGGGGAGGAGGTGCGGGTCGATCTCGGTGACGTCAACGGTCGGGCGTTCGTGAACACCGTGTCGTTCGGGGTGTACGCGCAGGTCGTGCAGCGTCCCGAGTACCGCGACGCCAAGGCGGAGACCGCGCTCGACGTCATGCCCGATCTTCTCCACGAGAGCGGGCCGCGCCTCGACGCCACCGTCGACGGGGCCCTGCTGCCCTCGCAGCAGGCCCTTCTCGTCAGCAACAACCCCTACATCCGGCCCGACCCCTTCACCGGGCGCCGGGCCCGGCTGGACAAGGGTGAGCTCGGCGTCATCGGCGTACGCGTCGACAGCGCCGCCGGAGCCGCCGACATCGCGTTGCGGGGGTCGATGTCCGACAGCCTCAACGTCCTGACCGCCCGCCGGGTCGATGTCGTCGGTGGCGACGGCGACACCATGCCGGTCGCCGTCGACGGCGAAGCGCTCACCCTCGCGACGCCCGTCACCTGCACCCTCAGGCATCGCACGCTGCGCGTGCGCGTGCCGCGCGACCGGCCGGGAGCTCCGGTCGTGGCCCCTGCCGTCGACTGGCGGCGCATCCTCGAACTCGCTCTCCGTGGGAGGAGTCATGACTAGTCCGCACGAGGAGAAGCCCGGTGGCATCGCCGCCGTCCTCACCGATCTCCGGGCCGTCGACGGGGCGCTGTACGCCGCCGTCGCCGCGACGCCCACGCCCACCCTGGACAAGGGGCTGCGGAGGCTGTCCAGCGCGGCCGACCACTCCAAGATCTCGTTCACCGTCGCCGCCGCGCTCGCCCTCGTCCCCGGCCGCTCGCGGCGCGCCGCCGTCCTGGGCGTCGGCGCGGTCGCGGTGGCATCGGCCTGCGCGAACCTCCTCGGCAAGCGTCTCGTACGGCGTGCGCGGCCGGACCGTGAAGCGGCGCGGGTGATCGTGGACCGCCATGTGCGCATGCCCACCTCCGCGTCCTTCCCCTCCGGGCACACCGCCTCCGCCGTCGCCTTCGCCACCGCGGTGGGCGCCGTGCTGCCTCCTGCGGCGCTGCCCCTGACCGCACTGGCCTGCGCCGTCGGGTACTCCCGCGTGCATACCGGGGTGCACTACCCGGGGGACGTGCTGGCCGGGGCCCTGCTGGGGGCTTCGTCCGCCACGGCCGTCCTCACGCTCGCCCGGGTGCGGGCGACGTGACCTGGCCCCTCTCCCCCTTGTACGCACACGACGTGGCCCGCTCGCTTTGCATGGTCATGCGTTCTGATGCATACTCTTTCTATGTCTAAGGTCCTCACCTCCCTCCCTTCCGGCGAGCGGGTCGGAATCGCCTTCTCCGGCGGGCTCGACACCTCGGTCGCGGTCGCGTGGATGCGCGACAAGGGCGCCGTCCCGTGCACCTACACCGCCGACATCGGCCAGTACGACGAGCCCGACATCGCCTCCGTGCCCGGTCGCGCCAAGACCTACGGCGCCGAGATCGCCCGGCTGGTCGACTGCCGTGCCGCGCTGGTCGAGGAGGGTCTGGCCGCGCTCACCTGCGGGGCGTTCCACATCCGCTCCGGTGGGCGCGCCTACTTCAACACCACGCCGCTGGGGCGCGCGGTCACCGGCACCCTCCTGGTGCGGGCGATGCTCGAGGACGACGTACAGATCTGGGGCGACGGGTCGACGTTCAAGGGCAATGACATCGAGCGGTTCTACCGGTACGGGCTGCTCGCCAACCCGCACCTGCGGATCTACAAGCCCTGGCTCGACGCGGACTTCGTGACCGAGCTCGGCGGCCGTACCGAGATGTCCGAGTGGCTGCTCACCCACGGGCTGCCCTACCGGGACAGCACGGAGAAGGCGTACTCCACCGACGCCAACATCTGGGGCGCCACCCACGAGGCGAAGATCCTCGAGCACCTCGACACGGGCGTGGAGACCGTGGAGCCGATCATGGGCGTGCGGTTCTGGGACCCCTCGGTCGAGATCTCCCCCGAGGACGTGACCATCGGCTTCGACCAGGGCCGGCCGGTGACGATCAACGGCAAGGAGTTCTCCTCGCCCGTCGGCCTCGTCATGGAGGCGAACGAGATCGGCGGACGCCACGGCATGGGCATGTCCGACCAGATCGAGAACCGGATCATCGAGGCGAAGAGCCGCGGGATCTACGAGGCTCCGGGCATGGCCCTGCTGCACGCGGCGTACGAGCGTCTCGTGAACGCGATCCACAACGAGGACACCCTCGCGCAGTACCACAACGAGGGCCGGCGGCTCGGCCGGCTGATGTACGAGGGTCGATGGCTCGACCCGCAGGCGCTGATGATCCGCGAGTCGCTGCAGCGCTGGGTCGGAACGGCCGTCACGGGCGAGGTGACCCTGCGGCTGCGGCGTGGCGAGGACTACTCGATCCTCGACACGACCGGGCCGGCGTTCAGCTACCACCCGGACAAGCTGTCGATGGAGCGGACCGAGGACTCCGCGTTCGGGCCGGTGGACCGGATCGGTCAGCTGACGATGCGTAACCTCGACATCGCCGACTCCCGCGCCAAGCTGGAGCAGTACGCGGGTCTTGGTCTGATCGGTACCGCGAACCCGGCGATCGGCGCCGCGCAGGCGGCCGCGACCGGGCTGATCGGCACGATGCCGCAGGGCGGCGCCGAGGCGATCGCCTCGCGTGGCGAGGTCTCCGCCAACGACGAGCTGCTCGACCGCGCGGCCATGGAGTCCGGCACCGACTGATCGTTCCGCCTCCGCTCGGGGCGCTGTCCGCCGGCACCGGTCGGTGTCGGCGGGCAGCGCCCTCGGCGTGTCTACGCCCGTTTCTCGCGGCGCGCGCGAGGCGGACGCCAGCGGCGCGGCGGCTGGTCCGGAAGCCAGCCGAACGCCAGTGAGCTGCCCACGAGCCCGAGCAGCATGCCGATGAAGAACCCTCCGAGGTTCGAGGTCACCCAGGTCGCGAGCGTGGCCAGGACGGCGACGATCGAGTAGAAGAGGCGCTGGCGCGGGTTGAGGACGATCAGCGCCCCACAGACGATCATGATCACCGGGAGGACGTAGCCGGCCAGGCTGTCCGCCCCCGCCGTGAGGATGACGGAGATGCTCGCCCGTTGGGTGAGGAGGATCTCGGCACCCCCGAGCATGATCATGAGGCCCGGGGCGAACGGGCGGCGGTGACGCCATCCGGCGAAGGTTCGCCAGGGGTGGCGGCCGCCGGTGGCCGGCGGCGTCATCGTCAGCAGCCCTCGGAGGAGAAGCTCATGTGCAGGTCGGGCAGGGTGAAGCGGGTGGCCGTGGTGGCGTAGTTCTTCTGGTACACGTCGGTGATGTTGACGGTGTCGGCCTGCTGCCCGAAGCTGCCGAGCGGGCCCTTGACCGGGGGTTTGTCGAAGGTGCTGGCGTCCCCGCCGATCTCGATGTTGTCGAAGGCCGCGACCTTGCCGGAGATCTCGGTGGAGTCCGTGGTGAGGCCGGAGGCCTTGACCGGAGTGCCCTTGCCCCCTGCCCGGATGAGCAGGTGGGTGCCGCCGAGTTCCACGCTCTGGCAGAGATTGGTGAGCTCCGCCTGACGGATGGCGGTGACGATGACCAGGACCTGGCCGCCGGTGTCACCCGCGTTGGGGCTGCCCTCGGGCATGGTGTCCAGGGCCCCGAACTGGCCGAAGCCGGTGCCCTTGAGGGTGTCGGCCTTGACGACGAACGGCATGCCGGAGATGGCGAACTGGGCGGCGAGTGCGCCCTGGGCGGTCAGGACGACGAGGGTTCCGGCGATCGCGCAGGCCGGTACCGCCATGAGGCCGGCGCGCCGGAAGCGGACGCGGCCTCTGCGGCGGGCTTCCGCGGTCTCGGGTAAGGACGCGGTGGGGGTGGGGTCTTCGGACAGAGCCATGAGGCGCTCCTGACAGTGATGAGGAAACAGACCTGTGGCGGCGATGTCCTGGCGCGGACGGTGGTTCCGGTCGGTTCCCGTGCCCGCCCGGGTTTTCCTCGCGTGGCGTACGGAGGCGGCCGCGTGGCAGGGAACCGCCTGGACCGTAAACCCGTCGTTACCGCCCAGTCAACTAGTGTGCGAGACACGGCAGTTGATCGATCGTTCCCGCAGGTCTCAGGGGTGCGTGAACGGGGAGACCACCACGTGCACGAGGGTGTCGAGAAGGTGCGGGAGCCGGGCCGTCCGGTCCTCGTCCACCGCGCGATGGACCGCCGCGTGGACGGCTCCGACGACGGTGTCCACCAACTCCTGCCGTGCCACCGACTGCGGCCCCGGCGGCGCGTCCACGAAGAACCGTCGGAAACTGGCCAGAAGTTCCGCGCGCGCACGGCGGCCCGCGGGCCCCGCGGACTCGATCTCGACGACCATCCGGGCGAACGCGGGCGTCTCCGAGAGGAGCGCCAGCATGGTCCGCAGCCCGGCCCGCACGGCCGCCGGCCAGGACGCCGCACCGCCCGCCTCCTCGTACGCCCGCCCCATCGCCCGTACGACCATCTCCGTCCCGCTCCGGTACGCGGCCAGGACCGCGTCCTCCTTGCCCGTGAACAGGGCGTAGAACACCGGGCGGGTCACTCCCGCGGCCCGGCAGATGTCGCTGATCCGCGCACCGCCGTAGCCGTGCGCCGCCACCATCCGGGCCACCCCGTCGAGCAGCCGCTCGCGCTGCCGCGAGGCCACCTGTTCCGGCGTCAGCCGGCGCGGGCCGGGGCGCAGGGAGCGCTCCGGGTCGCGGCCCGTACGGGCGCCGGGCAGCGCCTGCCATTCCTCGGTCGGACGAGCACCCTTCACCGGCCACATCCCCCCGGGGCTGTTGACGTCACATACTCGACAGGTTTACAACCCTGATGGGTTTTCCTCTCGTGCGGCGCACAGCACCGAGCGACACCGCACACGCACCGCACCGAGTATCACGCCCTTGTCGCGTCCCGCGACAGCGCTGGGCCGATCCGTGGCGCCGGATCGGCCCGGCCAGGGGCGCCCCGGCTCGCCCTTGCTCGCTCCTTCGCCCGCTTCTCGCCCGGCCTCGCTCGCCTTCGCTCGCCTTCGATCACCCCGCACGGTCGAGCCGCAGTCTTCCCCCGCCACCGGCCGCCGCCGGCGGCCCACCCGCGCACGTCCTCGCCGGGGTGGTGTCCCCACACCCCCTGGCACCGCTCGCTCTCCCTCACCTTGGAACGAAAGGAACCCCCACCATGAACAAGCGCGCCTTCTTAGCCTCCGCCGGAGCGGCCCTCGCCGCGGTCCTGGCCGTCACGCACCCGGCCACCGCGGCCGGCAGCGTCCTGACGACCGGCAGCCCGAGCGGTCCGGCCGTCGCGGTCGGCGACGTGCTCACCGCCTCGCTCGCCGCGGGCGGCACCGCGAAGATCGCCACCACCTCCGGCGGCAGCACCGGCATCACCTGCACCTCGTCGGCGTTCAACGCGACCGTCACGAGCAACCCGGCCGCACCCGGCACCGCGACCGAGACGCTCAACGCGCACACGCTGAGCACCTGCACGACCAACATCCTGGGAACGACCGGCGTTCAGAGCATCACCGTCAACAACCTTCCGTACACGACGGCCGTCACGTCCGGCGGCTCGCTGACCGTCACCGCCGGCAGCGCGGGGCCGATCCAGACCACCCTGAAGATCAACACCATTCTGGGTGTGACGACCTGCGTCTACCGGGCCACGACCCTGACGGCGACCCCGTCGAACACGGACAACTCGCTCGCCTTCGCCAACCAGCAGTTCACCAAGTTCAGCGGGCCGGGCACCTGCCCCGCGAACGGGTTCTTCAGCGCGAAGTACGGCCCGGTGAAGGACACCACGCAAGGGGGCGCGTCCGTCTTCGTCAACTGAGGCCGGAGCGACGAGGTCTGACTGTCTGACAGGCCTCGGCCCTGAGTGCGGCCGCGTGTCGCACGCAAGGCCGTCCGGGAGCGCCCGTCGGGCGCTCCCGGACGGTCGCGGTCGGTCACGCGGACGAACCTAGAGGACGGTCGTGCGCCACTTCTGGTTGGCCGCTCCCGTGCAGGACCAGATCTGGGCCCGCGTCCCGTTCGCGGAGGAGTGGTCGCTGGCGTCCAGGCACTTGGTGGCGGCCACGTTCACGAGTTGGCCGGAGGCCGTCTCGTGGCGCCATCGCTGGGCCCCGGTTCCGTTGCAGGTGTAGAGCTGGACCTTGGCCCCGTCCGCCGTCGATCCCGCCGCCACGTCCAGGCACTTGCCCAGGGCGCGGACGGTGCCGTCGGCCTGGAAGGCCCAGTTCTGGGCCGCCGAACCGTTGCACTGGTAGAGCTGGACCGGCGTACCGTCCGCGGAGGAGCCGCCCGCGACGTCGAGGCAGGCTCCGCCGAGGCCCACCAAGGACTGGGTGGCGGACTGGCCGCCGGCCCAGGTGAAGGTGGCGGAGGTCTTGCCGGGGAGCGTGTACGTGTAGTGGCTCGTGCCCCAGTTGACGGTCATCTGGCGCGCGGTCGACGCGTCGTTGTACGCGATGAGCGCCTTCGAGCCGTCGGGGTTGCGCCAGGCCACGTTGGGGACCTCCGAACTGCCGGTGGAGGCGACGCGGTGGGCACCCGGGCGGACGAACTTCGTGAGGTGGCCCATGGTGTAGTACTCGATCGTGTAGTCGACCTGGCCGTGCCGGGAGTCGCCGTTGTGGACGGTGATCAGGCCGTCGCAGACGCCGCAGCCGCCGTTGTGCGGGCCTCGGTTCTGGTCGACGGCCAGGGACCACTTGGTGACCGACTTCGCCCAGTTCCGGGTGTAGTCGATGATGTTCATCATGTCTTCGCGCTGCTGGTTGGCGATCCAGGTGCCGCCGGAGTGCTCGGTCTGGAAGGCGTCCAACTGCGGGTAGCGGTCGTGGATCTGGGTCTGCTTGGCGATGTCGCCGCCGTAACCGTGCCAGGCGACGCCGCCGAAGTTCGGGTGGCTGCGCACCGCGGCGTCGTCGACGGTCGGTGCGGCGTACGCGTCGTAGGTGTCCCAGTTCCAGTCGTGGGCGAGGACCTTGGTGGACAGGCCGGCGGACTGGAGCCCCGGCAGCAGCTCGCTCTTGGTGAAGTAGGCGAGCCCCGACCCGTTCCAGCTCATCGACGGGTAACCGGAGCAGCAGGTCGGTTCGTTCTGGGCGGTGACGTAGTCGACGGGGACGCCCTGGTCGCGCCAGCCCTGGAGGTACTTGACGAAGTAGTCGGCGTACGTGCCGTAGTTCTCGGCCTTCAGCCAGCCGCCGTTCAGCTGCCCGCTGTCCTTCATCCAGGCGGGGGCGGTCCAGGGGGAGGCGACGAGGGTGAGGGCGGGGTTGAGCTGCTTGGCCTGTTTGGTCAGCGGCAGGACGTCCTGGAGGTCGTGGGCGAGGGAGAAGCGCGCGAGGGTGGGGTCGGTCTGACCGGCCGGCAGGTCGTTGTAGGTGTAGCCGAAGCGGGCGAGGTCCGAGCCGCCCATGGGGTTGCGGACGAAGGAGAGACCGATGCCGTCGGTCGGGGAGAACAGTTTGCGCATCGTGGCGTCCCGGGTCGCCTGGGAGAGCGCTCCGGAGCCCTTCATCAGCCAGGCGGCGGTGTCGGTGAAGGAGGCGCCGCCGCCGGTGAAGGTCTGGTAGCGGGTGTTCTCGTCGACGGTCAGGGGGGTGCCCGCGCCACCGTTGCCGCTCTGGAAGGCGATCGGGGTCTGCTGCTGGAGCCCACGCGTGACGTGACGGCCACCGGTGTCGTCGGTGGTGGTCAGCCAGACGTTCACCTGCTCCCCTGCCGCGTGCGCGGTGCCGGCGGAGAGGCCGGTGATTCCGGCGAGGCCCGTGAGGCCCGATGCGGCGAGCGCGCCGGCCAGGAGGGAGCGCATCAGCCGGCCGCGGGGCGGCCCGGGGCGGGTGCGGGTGCGGGTGTGACGGTGCGTCGAACGGAGCATGTGGGTGCCCTTCTCGGCAGGGTGTGGGGGGCGGGGCGGTCCGGCGTGACGTGGCGTGGACATGCAGGGCCGACTCGCGTCGAGAGTGAACTGGGCATCGGGACGGCCGTCAAGGTGTCGCGCATTCATATCCTGAACACACGAAGGGTGTTGGAGAGGACGGAGCGGGATTCGAGCCCCTGACGGCGTGAACTCTTGACGGCGGTGCGATGGGGCGGTTGACTCACCGCACCCTGCCGGAACCGGTTCCGGGAGCGGTTCCGACAGCGATGTCAGTCCCCGGACGCGGAGGCCTCCGATGCGTGTCACGATCGCCGATGTCGCACGTCAGGCAGGTGTCAGCAAGACCACGGTGTCCCGGGTCCTGAACACCCGGGCCGAGGTCGACTCGGCGACCGCCGCCCGCGTTCGTGAAGTGATCGATGTGCTGGGCTATGTCCCCAGCTCAGGGGCCGTGGGTCTGGCGCGCGGCTCCAGCCGGACCATCGGCATGCTGACGCCGTCGCTGACCTGGCCGTGGATGGGCGAGGTCCTCCAGGGCGTCGTCGACACCGTCGAAGCGGCCGGGTACGGGCTGCTCCTCTTCACGTGCAACCGGGGGGCCGACTCCGTCCAGCACTTCGCCGGTCAGGTCTCCGCCCGGGCGTTCGACGGGCTCCTCGTCGTCGAGCCGGAGAACACCCTCGACACGATCGAGGCGATGCACCGGCGCGGCCTGCCCGTCGTGCTCATCGACGACCGGGGCCGCCACCCGGCGTTCCCCTCGGTCGCCACCACCAACCGCGCCGGGGGCGCGGCGGCCGCGGGGCATCTCCTCGCCTCGGGCCGCGGCAGGCCGCTGGTCGTCACCGGGCGCCGGGACTTCGGCTGTGTCCGCGAACGGCTGGACGGATTCCGTGAGGTGCTGCCGACCGACCGGGTCGTCGAGGGCGAGTTCACCGAAGGCACCGGCCGCTCCGCCGTGCGGCGGGCGCTCGCCGAGGGGTGGGACTTCGACGGGGTCTTCGCGCACAACGACCTCATCGCGGCGGGCGTGTTGCGCGCGCTGCGCGAGGCCGGACGGCGCGTCCCGGACGACGTGGCCGTCGTCGGCTTCGACGACATTCCCATGGCCCGGCACACCGAACCGCCGCTGACCACCGTCCGCCAGCCCATGCGCCGGATGGGCGAGACGGCCGCGCGCATGCTTCTCGCCGGGCTCGCGGGCGAGCAGTTTCCCCGTGAACCGGTGGTCCTGCCCACCGAGCTCGTCGTCCGGCGCTCCGCGCCGGGCCGCGCATGACTCCCCGGGGCCTGCCACTTCGTCTCCACCCCCACCTCCACCTCCGTCTCCGCCTCCACCCCCACCTCCGTCTCCGCCTCCACTTCCTCTCCACCTCCACCTCCACCTCCGTCTCCGTCTCCGCCTCCGCCCCCACCTCCGTCTCCGCCTCCACTTCCTCTCCGCCTCCACCTCCGTCTCCGTCCTCGTCCCGTACAAGGAGCCGCAATGCCACGAACAACGGCGGTGATCGCCGTCACCGCTCTGCTCGGCACTCTGCTCGCCGGAGCGTCGCTGCCGAGCGCCGCAGCGGACGCGCCCGCCCGCGCGGACGCGCCCGCGCCGGTGACCGTCGACCGTTTCGAGGGGGAGGTCCCCTTCGCCGGCCCGCCCGCCGAAGGCATCTTCACGTGGGGCAGTGACGCCGACGACCAGCCGAAGCTACGGATCGCCGAACGGGTCGACGCGCCCGAGGGCGACAGGGTCCTCGAAGGTGACTACGGCATCAGTGGCTGGGGCGGGTTCAGCCACGACTTCGCCTTCGACAAGCCCGCACACGACTGGACCGCGTACCAGGGCATCCGCTTCTGGTGGTACGGGCAGAACACCGCTCCCCTGCCGCCCGGGTCCGGCAAGCGCCTCCACTTCGAGATCAAGGACGGCGGGGCGAACGGCGAGGCGTCCGAGCTGTGGACCACGTCGTTCACGGACGACTGGGAGGGCTGGCACCTCGTCGAGATCCCCTTCTCGGACTTCCAGTACCGCGCCGACTACCAGCCGGTGGGCGGTATCGACCAGGAGCTGGGACTGAACGAGATGTGGGGGTACGCCCTCACGCTGCCGCCCGGCTCACCCGGCGCCTTCGCGATGGACGGCGTGGAGCTGTACGGCACGGCCGAGCCGGCCCTGACCACCAAGGTCGTCACCGACGCCGCCGTCCACCCGGTCGACGAGGGCGGCGCCGCCGAGGTGAAGGTGTCCGTCGCCACGACGGGCTCCGCTCCGCTCGCCGGGCCCGTCACCGTCACGTACACGACCGCGGGCGGCAGCGCGGAGTCCGGCGCGGACTACACGCCGGTCGGCGGATCCGTCACGTTCCCGGCCGGTACGGCCTCCGGGACGAGCCGGTCGATCGTGGTGGCCACGAAGAAGGACCGTTCCGCCGAGGCGGCCGAGACGATCCCGCTCACCCTGGGCGTCACGGGCGCCAAGGCGCCGACGGAGAACCCGACGGTCGTCGTGAACGCCCACGGTCTGCCGTACCTGAACGCGAAACTTCCGGTGGCCCGGCGCGTCGAGGATCTACTCGGGCGGATGTCGCTCGCGGAGAAGGTCGGCCAGATGACGCAGGCGGAGCGCAACGCGCTGCGGTCGCCGGGTGACATCGCCGCGTACGACCTCGGCTCGCTGCTCTCCGGCGGTGGGTCGGTCCCCTCCCCCAACACCCCCGCCGCCTGGGCGAAGATGATCGACGGCTACCAGCTGCGCGCGCAGGCCACCCGCCACCAGATCCCGCTGATCTACGGCGTGGACGCGGTGCACGGCCACAACAACGTCGTCGGTTCGACGATCATGCCGCACAACATCGGGATCGGTGCGGGGCGTGATCCGAAGCTCGCCGAGCGGACCGGCGCCGTGACGGCGAAGGAGGTGCGGGCCACGGGCATCCCGTGGGACTTCGCGCCGTGCGTGTGCGTCACGCGCGACGAGCGCTGGGGCCGCTCCTACGAGGCGTTCGGCGAGGACCCCGCCCTGGTGACCGCCATGGAGACCGTGATCAACGGGATGCAGGGCGCCCGGGACGGCAGGGACCTGGACCGCGACGACAAGGTGCTCACCAGCGCCAAGCACTTCGTGGGCGACGGCGGGACGGAGTTCGGCTCGTCGACCACCGGCTCGTACACCATCGACCAGGGCGTCACGAAGGTCAGCCGGGAGGAGCTGGAGGCGGTGCACCTCGCGCCGTTCGCCGAGGCGGTGAAGCGCGGGGCGGGCACGGTCATGCCCTCCTACTCCTCGCTGGACGTCCTGGGGGACGACCAGGGGCCGGTGAAGATGCACGCCAACGCCGAGATGATCAACGGTGTGCTGAAGGACCGCATGGGCTTCGCGGGCTTCGTGATCAGCGACTGGCAGGCGATCGACCAGATCCCGGGCGACTACCCGAGCGACGTGCGCACGTCGGTCAACGCCGGGCTCGACATGATCATGGTGCCGACGAACTACCAGGACTTCACCAGGACCCTGAAGGACGAGGTGACGGCCGGCCGGATCGGACAGGCCCGGATCGACGACGCCGTGGCGCGGATCCTGACGCAGAAGTTCCGGCTGGGGCTCTTCGAGCAGCCGTACGCGGACACCACCCACCTGGACGCGATCGGCTCACCCGCGCACCGCGCGGTGGCACGCGAGGCCGTCGCCGCGTCCCAGGTCCTGCTCAGGAACGACGGTGGGCTGCTGCCGCTGAAGAAGGACCGGAAGGTGTACGTCGCCGGGTCCAACGCCGACGACCTCGGCAACCAGGCGGGCGGCTGGACGGTCAGCTGGCAGGGCGCGTCCGGCCGGACGACCACCGGCACGACGATCCTGGAGGGCATGCGGAAGGCGGCGCCCGACACGGAGATCGCGTACTCCAAGGACGCCTCGGCCGCCATGGGCGGATACGACGTCGGCGTGGTCGTCGTCGGTGAGACGCCGTACGCGGAGGGCGTCGGGGACGTGGGCAACGGACACGACCTGGAACTCTCCGCCGCCGACAAGGCGGCTGTCGACACGGTCTGCGCCGCGATGCCGTGCGCGGTCCTGGTGGTGTCCGGGCGTCCGCAGCTCGTCGGTGACCGGCTGGGCACGATCGACGCGCTCGTCGCGTCGTGGCTGCCGGGCACGGAGGGCGACGGTGTCGCCGACGTTCTCTACGGGACCCGCCCGTTCACCGGGCAGCTCCCGGTGACGTGGCCGAAGTCGGAGGCTCAGCTGCCGGTCAACGTCGGTGACGCGGCGTACGACCCGCAGTTCCCGTACGGGTGGGGTCTGACCACGCTCTCCCCCGCTCCGGCCGGCGGCGACCACGCCCTGAAGGCCATCGGCGTCGCGGCGAAGGTCCTGCAGTCGCTCGGCCGTGGCACGTCCGAGGAGGGCCGGGAGCTGGTCGCGCGGGCCCGGGTGATCGTCCAGCAGAAGATCGGCCGGCACATCACGGAGGCGACGGCGAAGCCGTTCGCCGAGGCCGACCACCTGCTGCTCACGGGGGACCTGACGGGCGCGGTGGCGAAGCTGAGGGTGGCGTACGGGGCCGCCGGTACGGCCTGAGGTGGGGCCCGGGCGCGGTCCGATGGGGATGGTGTTCGAGGCGCGGCCCGGGGCCGCCGGTCGGCCGGGGCGCGCTCGGGAAGCCCTGATTCCGGGGCGGGTCGGGGGGTAGGAGGAGGAAAAGGAGCGTACGAAAGGGGCTGACATGAGTGCCAGCGAGAAGGCCAAGGCCAAGGCCGAGCAGATGGCCGGCAAGGCCGTACGCAAGGCGGCCGGCGTCAAGGGCGACAAGAAGCTGGCCGCCAAGGGAAGCGCGCTCGAGGGTCGCGGCAAGGCCCGCGAAGCCAAGGAGAAGGGCAAGGACCACTTCAAGCGTTGACGCTCACCGCGTCCGCCGGCCCGCGCCTCTGTACACCCGTCGCCCCGGCCGCCGTCATGGCGGCCGGGGCGACTCCGTGCCCAGCCGGATGTCGAGCGGTAGGCGGGCTCGAGCGGTAGGCGGGCTCAGCGCCTGCGGCGTCGGCGACCGGCCGGTTCGGGCTCCGGCTCCTCGTCCTCGTCCTCCTCTTCCTCCTCCGCCTCTTCCTCGTCGTCCTCCGCGTCCTCGTAGCCGCCGTCCTCGCCTTCGCCCTCCTCCTCGTCCTCGTCGTAGGCGTCCTCGGTCTCTCCCTCGTCCTCGGCCGCGTCTTCGTCCTCGTCGTCGTACGCGCCTTCAGGCTCGTCCTCGTCGTCGTATGCGCCGTCCTCTTCCTCGGGCGAACCCTCGGCCTCCTCCTCTTCGACGGCTTCCTCGTGCGTGCGGACCACCTCGCCGTCACGGATCTCCCCGCGCCAGCCTTCCGGCTCGTCGTCGGTGAGCGTGACGTGCCGACGGAAGTGCTTCATGTCCAGCCGGAGCCGACGGCCCTGGGCACGCCAGAGGTTGCCCGTCTTCTCGAAGAAGCCCGAGGGGTAGTACTCGACGGTGAGCAGAACGCGGGTGAGCGACGGTTCCAGCTCGTGGAAACTGACGCAGCCCCGGGTCGAGCCCTTGGCTCCCTCGGAGGTCCAGATGATGTGCTCGTCGGGCACCTGTTCCTGGACGGTCGCCTTCCAACTACGCGTCGAGGGACCGACCTTGACCTTCCAGTCGCTGGTGGTCTCATCGCCCTGCGAGACGTCGCGCACCCCCTTCGTGAAGCCGCTGAAGTCCTCGTACTGGGTCCAGTGGTCGTAGACCCTGCGCAGGGGCGCACCCACGTCCATGGTCTCGACGATGGACGTGATCTTCTGACTTCCGCTCTTCCGCTTGCCCTTGCCGCCGCCCATCAGGTTCGACGCGGCATCGGTGACCTTGTCCTTCAGGCCGCCGAGCTTCTGGCCCACCATCGCCTTGACCGGCGAGTCCCCCTTGAGCATGCGCCCGCCGATGTCCGCGAGTTTCCCTCCGTTGTCGGCCACGTCGTACAACTGGTCGGTGACATCGCCGAGTTTGTCCGTGGCCTTGTCGGCCAGTTGGCCGGTCTGGGCCGAGAGGTACTCGCCGAGCTCACCGAGCAACCGGTCCATCCCGGATCCGGACTTCTTCTCGTTGTTGCGGTCTTCCGGTGCCATGACCTACCTCCGCGCCGACGACTTGCGGGCCGCCGTCTTCTTCGCCGCCGGCTTGCGTGCCGAGCTCTTGCTCGCCGTGGCCTTCTTCGCCGTCGTCTTGCGCGCGGTCGCCTTCTTGGCCGGCGCGGACTTGCCGGTCTTCCTGGACGGAGCCGCCTTCTTGGCGGGCGACGACTTCTTGGCGGGGGATGCCTTCTTCGCGGGTGCGGCCTTCTTGGCCGGCGCCTTCTTCGCCGGTGCCTTCTTGGCCGGGGATGCCTTCTTCGCCGGGCTCCTGCGGGCCGTCGAACCGCCCGCGGCCGTCTTCTTCGCCGCCGTCTTCTTCGCCGCGGTCTTCTTCGCCGGTGCCGACTTCTTGGCAGGCGCCTTGCGGGGGCGCGCACGCGGCTTCTTCGGCTCAGGTTCGGGCTCTTCGGCCTCTTCCTCCTCCGGCTCCTCCTCGGCCTCTTCCTCCTCCGGCTCCTCCTCGGCCTCTTCCTCCTCCGGCTCCTCCTCGGCCTCTTCCTCCTCCGGCTCCTCCTCGGCCTCTTCTTCCTCCGGCTCTTCTTCCTCCGGCTCTTCTTCCTCCGGCTCTTCTTCCTCCTCCGGCTCCTCCTCCCAGTCCTCCTGCTCGTCCTCCTCGTCCTCCCGGGCGCCCCGCGGCTCTTCGTCCTCGTACTCCTCCCCTTCCTCGTCCTCGTCCTCGAAGTCGCCCTCGTCCTCGTCCTCGTCGCGCCCCTCCCCGTCCTCCTTCTCGCCTCTCGACAGCGCCAGCGTCCGCTCGTGGAGCGAGTCGGCGAAGTCGGCGAGCTTGCGGTTGGCCGCCGCGCTGAGCGCCTGACGGCCGGCGTCGAGCGCCTCGCCCTTCAACTGATCGGTCATCTCGGCGAATTGAGGAAGGTCCTTGAGTTTCGTCAGGCCCTGGGACACGAGCTGACCGGGTTCGAGGGAGAAGCGCCGGCCTGCCAGATAGGTCGCCACAGTGATGGCGAGGCGACCCTTTTTCGTACGTCCGAGCAGATAGCCGCCCGCGACGGCGGCTGCCAGGGCGATCTTGTTCGTGTCCTGCATGGCCTTGGTCCCTTCACCGGGATTTCCTGCGGCATCACCGTCGTCTCGCTCGGGGCTCCTGAGCCGGGCCGCTGTGCGGGCCCGCGGAGAACATCCCGCTCGGGCGATACGGGGTACGGAGCGAGCCCGCCGCTCAGACATGGCGTTTGCCCGCATACCATGAAATTCTAGTCACTACTGCCGAAATGTCCTCTGGAAGTGACACATGGCCGCAGCTGATCCGGCTCGCCCTCGACGGGCAGCCTCACGCGCCGAAGGCGACAGCCGCCAGGAGCGCAGACCGGCCCGTCGTAAGTCGACGCAGAGCCGGTCCCAGGGAGTGAACGCGGCCTCGGCGATGAGTTCGGCGGCTGTTCAGCTGGGAAAGCTCCTGGGCAGACCGCCCGAGTCCGTCTCCTCCCTGAAGCCCACCGAGTCCGGTTGGGAAGCCCAGGTCGAGGTGGTGGAACTCGAACGCATCCCGGACACGACCAGCGTGCTGGCCAGTTACAAGGTCGCCCTGGACGAGGACGGCGAACTGCTCTCGTTCGAACGGACCCGCCGCTACAACCGCGGAATGATCGATCGGCCGACCTGAGACGGACGGCCGTGAAGGGAGGCGCCATGACCATGGTGCCGCAGAGCGGCAGCGCAGTCAGCAGGGGCGGGGGCTCCACAGGCAGTCTCTACGACGTCCTGGAGCTCATCCTCGACCGTGGTCTGGTGATCGATATCTTCGTCCGCGTCTCCCTGGTGGGGATCGAGATCATCAAGATCGACGCCCGCATCGTGGTGGCCAGCGTGGACACCTACCTGCGGTTCGCCGAGGCGTGCAACAGGCTCGACCTCGAAGCCGGCCGAAAGGCGCCCGCCCAACTCCCCGAGGTGGTCGGGAACATGGTGGAGGACGGGGCACACGGCAAGTCCAAGGGCGCGCTGAGCGGAGCCGTCGAAGCGGTGACCGACTCCCTCTCCGGAAAGTCGGGCCGGGACGAGGAGTCCGACGAGGACGAATCCGACGAGGAGCCCGAGGAGGAGCTGGAGGAGAAGCCCTCGCCCAAGCGACGGCGCCCCGCCCGGCGGGCGACGCGCAGCAGGGAGGAGTGAGCGATGGCTCTCTACGTCTACGCGATCACCGCGAGCGACCACCCTCTCGACCTGGAGGGAATGTCCGGCGTCGGTTCCCGCTCCTCGCCCGTGCGCAGCGTCACCGCCGGACCGCTGTGCGCGGTGGTCAGCGACATCTCCGAGGAGATCCGGCCCAAGCGGCGCGATCTCCTGACCCACCAGGACGTGCAGGAGCGTCTCATGCGGGACGGCACCGTGCTGCCGCTGCAGTTCGGCTACACCGCCACCGACGACGCGACGGTCCAGCAGGTGCTCGAACGGGACGCGGACATCCACCTCGCCTCCCTGAAGCGGCTCGACGGGTGCTCCGAGTACGCCCTGCGGGCCTCCCAGGACGAGGACGTCCTGCTGAGTCAGATCCTGCGGGAGACTCCCGAGGCGCACGAGCTCAACGAGCGGATCCGCGCCGGCGACCAGGACCCCCAGCTTCCGATGGCCCTCGGCCAGATCGTCGCCGCGCAGGTGCGGCAGCGACAGGAAGCCCTGGCGTCCGGGCTGGTCGAGGCGCTGGTCCCGTTCGCCCGGGAGCACAGCGTCCATCCGGCGACCGGCGACGACTTCCTCAACGTCTCCCTGCTGGTCCCCCAGGGCCGGGAGGAGGACTTCCTCACCGCTCAGGCGAGCCTCGCGCAGCAGCTCGAGGGAGGCATCGACTGCCGGCTCAGCGGCCCGCTGCCGCCGTACAGCTTCGTCCAGTGACGTCGCGCGCCACCTGACGTCGCGCGCCACCTGAGGAAGCTCCGTGAAAGGAGACCGAGACGATGGGACTGCTGACCCAACTGCTCACCCTTCCGCTCGCTCCCGTGCGCGGCGTCGTCTGGGTCGCCGAGCGGGTCAAGGAGAAGGCGGAGGAGGACTACTACGACCCCGCGCCCATCTGGCGCGAACTCGGTGAGCTGGAAGAGATGCTCCTGCGAGGAGAGATCGATCAGGAGGAGTTCGACCGGCGGGAGGACGAGCTGATCGACCGGCTGACGGAGATCAACGCCTATCGGCAGCAGATGCCATGACCGGGAATCGAGGGCGATGTCGTGTCTGACCCCCTACCCGACCGCTTCGGATCCGTTCCCCCTCGGGCGGCGCCGATGCCGTACGGGCAAGGCTCGTCCGCCAACCTCGCGGACATCCTGGAGCGAGTCCTGGACAAGGGCATCGTGATCGCGGGTGACATCCGCATCAACCTTCTCGACATCGAGCTTCTGACCATCAAACTCCGCCTCATCGTCGCCTCGGTGGACAAGGCGAAGGAGATGGGCATCGACTGGTGGGAGCACGATCCCTCGCTCTCCTCCAAGCACAGCGGCAGCCCGCTGGAGCGGGAGAACCGGCGGCTCCGCGCGGAGCTGGAGGCGCTGCGCCGGGACTCGCTCGCTACGGAGGCCGTCCAGGCCGAACAGCCGGACGAAGAGTGGGACGAGGAGGCGGAGGAGGAGCTGGAGGAGGAACCGGACGACGGCGCCGCGCCGGGCCGCCGAGGGCAACGAGGCCGCAGGAGATGAACGATCACGAGGAACTGACGTACGTCTACGCCGTGGTCCGCGACACGCCACGGCTCCGCGCCGCGCTCGGGGACATCCGGGGGATCTCGGGATCCGCGCCCTTTCTCCTCCGCGACGAGGAAGAGGATCCCGGCCCGGGCCACGGCAGTGCGCAGGCGGTGGCCTTCGTCGCCGGCCGCGTCCCGAAGCGGGAGTTCGACGAACCGACGCTGAAGGACCGCTTCGAGGACCTGGAGTGGCTGGAGGGCGTCGCGCGCACCCATCACGAGGTGGTCCAGCTCGTCGCGCGCCACGGCACCGTCCTCCCGCTCCGCCTGGCGACCGTGTACCAGAACGACGCCCGAGCGCGGGGGGCCCTGTCCGCCCAGCGCCGGGCCTTCACCGAGCGGCTCACCCTGCTCAGCGGCCAGAGCGAGCTCGGCATCAAGCTCTACATCAGCCCGACGCGGGGTTCGCGGTCCGGCGGCGACACCGCCACCGAGGACGCCGCCTCCGGGTCCGAGGACGCGGCAGCCCTCAGCCCCGGCAAGGCCTATCTCCGCCGGCGCCGTGCGCAGCACAGCGCGCAGGAGGTCCGTTACGGGAACGCCCAGCAGGCCGCCGAGCGGGTCGAGGCCCTGGCGTCCCGGTTCAGCACCCATCGCGTACGGCATCCCGCGCAGAGCGGCGCCCTGGCCGGTCCGGAGGAGAACGTCCTCAACGACGCGTACCTCGTTCCGGACGAGCGCACCGAAGAGTTCCGCGCCGCGCTCGCGGAGGCGATCGACGACGTCGACGGCGTACGCATCGAGGTGACCGGGCCATGGGCTCCGTACTCCTTCGCGATGCCGGCGCCGCCCGCCGATCCGTCTCCACCCGACGCCCACACCTCGCCGGCCGCCGACCCCTCGGCGCCCGCCGATCCCTCGCCGTCCCCCGGGACTTCCGCCTCCCTGGACGGACCGGCACCGTGACCGCCGCCCGGCCCACCGAGGCACTTCCGGGCCGCCAGGTCGCCCTGGTGGATCTGCTCGACCGGCTGCTCAGCGGAGGGGTGGTCCTCTCCGGTGACATCGTGCTGTCGATCGCCGACATCGATCTCGTCCGGATCTCGCTGCGCGCCCTGATCGTGTCCGTCGGCTCCGAGGCGGACCCTCTGGACGCCGCGGACGCGCCGGACGCTGCCGACCCGCTGGACGCCGGGGACGCTGCCGGCCCGCCGGACGCGACGAGCCGGGGTCGGTCGTGAGCGGCGGGGACAGGGCGCGCAGGGGGCAGAAGAAGGCTCCCCCGCCTCTGCGCGAGGTCGGGGAGACCATGGGGGACGCGTTCCGGCTCCTGCGGGCACCGCCCGCCCGGGCCGACGAACCCGCGCGTCCGGCACGCCGGATCCGTGCGGACCGCGAGACGGTGGAGGAGGACCTGCTCAAGCTGGTTCTCACCCTGGTGGAACTGGTGCGCCAGCTCATGGAGAGACAGGCTCTGCGCCGCGTCGACGCCGGCGACCTCTCCGACGAGCAGGAGGAGGAGCTGGGGGCCACGCTGATGGCGCTGCACGACGCGCTGTCCGACCTGTGTGTCGAGCACGGCTACACGCTCGACGACCTCAACCTCGATCTCGGTCCGCTCGGCCCGCTGCTGCCGCCACGAGATTGACGACGAAATCCGCACTTAACGCGACCCGATGCCATCGATTCGTAAGTTACCGAGGGGTTTTACTTAAAGAAGCATGGCTTCTTGTCTTGCGTGAGGCCGTACCTGTCCGCGAGGATCAGTCTTCGGCCCGGGCCGTTTCGCCCTGGCACCCCCACGCCTCCATGTCTGGACGCCTGGCCGCGCACCGGAAACCCCGTGCCGCCAGCCGGTGAACCGCCTGATCCGCGCGGCCGCCCGGACGACCCGTCGAGGCTTGCTGCGCGACCGCGTCGCGCACCCCTCTCATTCACCTACCCTCAAGGCAAGGCAGAGATGGCACCACTGGCGTCCCGCCGACGACCCCGCACCACCCCCCACCCGGTGGACGAGGTCCTCCCCGTCCCCACCCTCGCGCTCTACGGATTCCAGCACGTCCTGGCGTTCTACGCCGGTGCCGTGCTCGTGCCGGTGATCCTCGGCAACAGCCTCGGGCTCTCGCGCCAGGAGCTCGTCTACCTCATCAACGCCGACCTGGTCACCGCCGGCATCGCGACCATCATCCAGGCGTGGGGCTTCTGGCGGATCGGAGCCCGGCTGCCGCTCGTCCAGGGCGCGACCTTCACGGCCGTCTCCCCCATGATCGCCATCGGTCAGGGCGCGGGCGGCGGCACCGCCGGCCTGCTGGTGGTGTACGGCGCCGTGATCACCGGCGGGGTCGCGGCCTTCCTCTTCGCCCCGTTCGCCGGGCGGCTGACCGCGTACTTCCCCCCGATCGTCACCGGCACCCTCCTCACGGTCATCGGCATCGTCCTCATCCCGGTGGCGCTGCAGGATGTCGCGGGCGGCTCGGCCCTGCTCGGCGGGCCCGGCTACGGAGACCCCGCCAACCTCGCCTACGCGGGCGGGACTCTGCTCTTCATCCTGCTGGTGATCCGGTTCGGCGGCCCTTTCCTGCGCAGTGTCGCGGTGCTGCTGGGTCTTGTGGGCGGCACCACGGTCGCCTGGCTGCTCGGCGACGCGGACCTCGGGGCGGTCGACCAGGCCGACTGGCTCGGTGTCAGCACGCCCTTCCACTACGGCATGCCGCACTTCTCGGTCTTCCCGATGCTGGCGATGGTCGTCGTCATGCTCATCACCATGGTGGAGACCACCGGTGACGTGTACGCGATGGGCGAGATCACCGGCCGGAAGGTCGACGGTGAGACGGTCAGCCGTGCGCTGCGCGCCGACGGGGTCGCCACCGTGCTCGGCGGCGTGTTCAACTCCTTCCCGTACGTGGCGTTCGCCGAGAACATCGGTCTGGTCCGGATCTCCCGCGTCACCAGCCGGTTCGTCGTCGTCGCGGCCGGTGTCCTCATGATCCTTCTCGGACTGGTGCCGAAGGCCGGCGCTGTCGTCGCCTCCGTGCCCCACCCGGTGCTCGGCGCGGCGGCCGTCGTGATGTTCGGCATGGTCGCCACCGTCGGCATCCAGATCCTCGGGAAGGTCGACCTGCGGGAGGAGCGCAACTCCGTCATCCTCGCCGTCAGTCTCGGCGCCGCGATGCTGCCGACCGCCGTCGCCCCGTTCTTCGAGCGGATGCCCACCGAGGTGCGGGCCGTCCTGGGCAGCGGGATCACTCTCGGCACGCTCAGCGCGGTCCTGCTCAACCTGTTCTTCCACGTGTTCGAGAGCCGTCGCAAGCGGCAGGACATCGACTGGGACGGCCTCGCCGCGTACGACGACGGGGCGGGTCCGCAGACCGCCACGGCCCGCTGACCCCGTTTCCGCTCCGCGGAGCCCGCCGCTCCGCGGAGCAGCCCACCGAGGTGATCCGCACGTGTCCCACCCACCGTTCTCTCCCGCCCATGCCCGTGCCGCCCGGCTCCGCATCGGCCTGACCCCCGAACAGGTCGTCGCGGCCATGGCCCAGTTGGGCGTGCGCCGGGCGGCGCAGGCCGTCATGTCGTGGGAGGCGGGGGTGGTGGCGCCCTCGGAGGTCGAACTCTTCGCACTGGCCGACGCCCTGTGGTGCCCCGTGCCGGAGCTCATGGCCCTGCAGCCGCGATCCCTGCGGGAGCATCGGCTGGCCCGCGGCTTCAGCGCGGACCGGCTCGCCCAGCGCATCGGCATGGACGGCCACGCGTACGCCCGCGCCGAGAGCGAGCACCGCTGGACCGGCTCCGACCGGCAGACGCTGTTCCTCGCGGACGCCCTCGGCCTCGAACCGGCCGACCTGCTGGGCGTCATCGGCCGGGCCGGCGAACTCGACGACCTGCTCCGTCAGGCCGTCGAAGGCCGTTGGAAGCAGTACACCACCCCGCTCGCCCGGCTCGTCGGCGCACCGGAGCGCACCGTGGCGCAGGCGCTGCGCACCCTGCACCAGGAGTACGCCGCCTTCAACGAGCGCTACATGGGCCACCTCGTCGCCCGCAGCGACACCGCGCGGCTGAAGGAGATCGCCACCGAGCGGGCCGAGTGGCTGCGCGCCCTCTCGGACCGCTTCCTCGACCTCGTCGGCCCGGGCGCCTCGCCCTCGCCGTAAGCGGGTACGGCCCGCGCCGTCGACGCCCGACGCCTGACACCTGACACCTGAGACCCGAGGCCTGAGACCTGACACCCGAGGACTGGCACCCGACGCTGCCCCGTGTCCGTGGATGGCGGGCTGTTAGTGCCACGTGCCGAGGGTGAGGGCGCCGCGGCCCTCGCGTCGGACCTCCACGATGCCGGAGCCTCCGAAGTGGGCGGGGACGAGCAGTTCGCGTTCCGTGGCGGCCCGTTCGAGGATGCGGCGGCGACTGGCGACGGCCGCCGCCGGGTCCAGGCAGAAGCAGCTGTTGCACCGGGGCTGGAGGATCTGCACCGGACTGTGCAGCACGTCTCCGACGAAGACCGCGCGCTCGCCGCCCGACGCCAGCCTCAGGACGGCGGAACCGGGGGTGTGGCCGGGTGCGGATTCCAGGGTGAGGTGCTCGTCGATGGTGTGCGTGCCCTCCCAGAGCACGGCCTGGCCGGCTCGGTGCACGGGCGCGATGCTGTCCTCGTGGACGAACCGGTCGTGTTCCTGCCTGCCGCGTCCCCCCGAGTTCCCGGGGCCGAAGAAGTCGTCGTCCGCGGCGGGGACGAGGTACTGGGCGTGCGGGAAGGTCGGGACCCAGGCATCGTCGACACGGGTGGTGTTCCAGCCGACGTGGTCGGCGTGGATGTGGGTGTTGACGACGACGTCGACGTCCTCGGGGCGGACCCCGGCGCGGGCCAGGCTCCGAGGAAGTCGCCCTGCCAGTGGTGGAACCGCGGGGAGCCGGGCCGCTCGCGGCCGTTGCCGACACCGGTGTCGACCAGGACGGTCCGTCCGGCGCTGCGCAGGACCCAGCTCTGGAGCGCCATCACGGCGTTGTCCGTGCGAGGCTCCCAGTGGTCGGGGGCCAGCCACTGCTGGTTGTCGCGCCACAGGCCGGGATCGGCGTCCGGGACGAGGGCCCGGGCGGGGGCGAACGCGCCCTGCCACTCGACGACACGGATGATCTCGACGTCTCCCAGCATCATGGGCTGCGCGGGCGAGGGGTGCGGTGTGGTGGTCATGGAGTCGACCCTAGGGAGAGGACGTCGAGCTTCCCAATGCCTGAGATGCTCCGCTGCATACGTGTGCGTCTCACGGATGATGCCAGGGATACCCTGCCGGTATGGATGTGGTGAGCGACGCGATCGCGACCGTACGCCTGGGACGGGCCTCGTCCAACCGTGTGCGGGCGGGCGGGCGTTGGTGCGCCCGGTTCGCCCCGTACGACGGCGCCGGGTTCCACGTGGTGCTGGAGGGCGGCTGCTGGCTGCTGCCGGACGACGGCTCGGCGGTGGCGCTCGGGGCCGGGGACGCGGTGCTCCTGCCGCACGGGACGGGACATGTGATCGCCGACTCCCCCGCCGACGCGGAGACCGTGGCGCGCGCGGTGCCGTTCGAGCGGTGGTCCGGCGGGACGGGTCAGTCGACCCGGGCAGGGGCCGCGGAGCTGCTGTGCGGGAAGTACCGGCTCGATCACCGCCGCGTCCACCCGCTGCTGGCGGAGCTGCCGACAGTCGTCCATCTGCCGAACCGGGTGGGCGGCCACACCGAACTACGGGCCGCCATCGACCTGCTGGGCGGCGAGCTGGGCGCGGACAGGCCCGGCTCGGGAATCGCCGTTCCCGGCCTCGTCGACCTCCTGTTCGTGTACATGATCCGGGCCTGGATGGCCCAGGACGACGGCGGTGCGTGGTCGGCCGTCCTCGGGGACCCGGTGACGGCGGCGGCCCTGCGGGCGCTGCACGCCGACCCGGCGGCCGCGTGGAGCAACGAGCGGCTGGCCGCGGAGGCGGGCGTGTCCCGGCCCACGCTCGCGCGCCGGTTCACGTCGCTGGTCGGGCGACCTCCGATGGCGTACCTCACCTGGTGGCGGCTGACCTTGGCCGCGGCGCGGCTGCGCGACACCGAGGACTCCTTGGCGGCGATCGCCCGCCGTGTCGGGTACGGGACGCCGTACGCGCTGTCGCACGCCTTCAGCCGCGAGTTCGGTACGACACCGGGGCGGTACCGGACGGCGCGCGCGGCCGTGCCTCGGTAGCGCGTGCCTCGATGGCCCGTGCCTCGATGGCCCGGCAAGGGGGCGGCGCGCGCGGTCAGGGGACGGTCAGGTAGCCCGCGAGGGTGTCGCGGCCTCGGCGGAGGTCGTCGATACGGGCGTCCGCGGCGGCCAGTTCGCGGTCGAGGATCGCGCGTACGTCGACGCACCAGTCGAACTCGGGCAGCTCGCCCCGGGCACAGGGCAGCACCGCCCGGATCACCTCCGTGGTCAGTCCCGCGCGCAGCAGGGCGCGGACCTGGCGGACGGTGGTCACGGCCTCTTCGCGGTAGTCGCGGTAGCCGTTGGGGCCCCGGTCGGCGGCGAGCAGGCCTTGCTCCTCGTAGTACCGCAACAGCCGCGCGCTGACGCCCGTACGGCGTGCCAACTCTCCGATCAGCATGTGACCTGCCCGTTCGTGTGCCCGCTTGACCTTCGCATCGGTGTGAAGGCTTAACGTCCTTCCACAGCACGACATTCCGCACCACGGGAGAGAACCCATGACCATTGGAGCCCTTGCCGCCGAGACACATGACGGCCGGACCGCGGGCGACCGCTCGTTCCTCTTCGTCCTCGGCAGTTCCCGGCCCGACGGCAACACGGAGATACTGGCGCGCGCCGCCGCCGAGCAGCTGCCGGCCGACGTCCCCCGTCACTGGGTGGACCTGGCCCGGCTGCCGTTGCCCGACTTCCAGGACGGACGGCACGAGGGCGAGGGCTGGCCGGTCGGGGAGAACGAGGAGGCGTTGCGGAGGGCGACCCTCGCGGCGACCGACATCGTCCTGGCCTCGCCGCTGTACTGGTACACCCTCTCCGCCCAGACCAAGCGCTACCTCGACTACTGGTCGGGCTGGATGGCCGCGCCCGGTTCGGACTTCCAGGAGCGGATGGCGGGCCGAACGCTGTGGGGCGTGACGGCGATGGCGAGCCGCGACGATGCCGTCGCCGCGGGGCTCGAGACCACGCTCCACCACTCGGCCGCCTACCTCGGGATGCGGTTCGGAGGGCTGCTGTGCGGAAGCGCTTCACGGCCGGGGCAGGTACGCGACGACGCGGCGGCGCTCGTCCGGGCCAAGACGTTCTTCCAACGGGAGGCCCCGCTCGCGCGGTTTCCGCACGCGCGGGGACTGAGCGGGACCGAGCAGGCCTGAGCAGGATGAGGTCGGCGCCCGTGCGGGCGCTTGTCGGGGTGGTCAGCAGGTCGCGCGGACGTATCCGGTCTCGCCGGCGGGCCGGACGTCGGTGTCGCGCAGGACGACGGAGAGGGTACGGCCCCAACGCTCGCAGGCCCGCGCGAGACCGGCCTGCTCGTACTCGATGACGAGGACGCGGTTGTCGAAGGCGGTCGCGTACGCGCCGCACTCGTCGTACTGGCCGCACTCCTCGGCGACGGCGAAGTCGAAGCCGAGGGCCCGGCCGCGCGGGGCGAGATCGACGGCGTTCTTCTGCCCGATCGCGAGTCCGGCCGCGTGCGCGCGGTCGACGAGCAACCGCGCGAAGGCGAGGTCGTGCTCGGGTGTGAGGAGGCCTTCCGAGCGATCGTACGAGTCGAGGTTGTCAGCCTCGACGGCCTGGTAGCCGGAGGCGGCGCAGCCGTCGATCCAGCCGCCGACGATCGCGGCGAGCCGCTCGCGCTTGGCCGGAGTGGAGATGTCGAAGAGGGCTTCGTCCCAGTCCTGGTCGACGACCGGAGATCCGTCCGCCTTCCGCAGGAGGAGGTCGGGGTGGTTCTCCTCCCACCAGGCGGTCGCGTCCGGCTGGGCCTGGAAGGCGTTGACGTAGCAGATGTTGTACAGGCCCTCCGCCGGCTCGGCCGTACGGTCGCGGGAGACGGCGCCGACGCCGGGGGGCGGCGGGTACGGACCACCGATCTGGTAGTCGAAGCCGACGTGGGGCTCCGGCGGGACGACGGCACGGGGAGAGGGGGTCCGCGGCGAGGGGGCCGAGTCGCCGCCGCCCTCGCCGTCACCCGGCGTCCCGCATCCGGCCGCCGTGACGGCGAGCGCGCCGACCAGGGCCAGGACCGACAGCGCGCGACGGAGGGGGCGGCGGGGGCGGGCGGCGATCACTGTGCGGGCTCCAGGCGTCGAGGACGTTCGGCGTGCGGCGGTGCGGGCGAGGCGAGGCTTGGCTGCGGCGCGGGACCGCGGTGCACGGCACGTGCGGAGGCCTACGGTACGACGGCCCACCGGACGTGTCGGTGACGACCGGATCGCCGCCACAGCGGCCGCCGCGACACCCACCGGACCGGACCTGACGGGAGAGCTACGACGCTTCGACCGCTGCCTTGATGCGGCGGCCGAACGCGTCGGCGTCCTTGCGGGCGGCGCCGAGGGCGAAGCCGACGAGGAGCTTGCCGAGTCCGTGGCCCTCCAGGACGTTGAAGATGCGGACCCTGGTGCCGCCGTCCTGCAGGGGTTCGAGGTCGTAGCCGCCCTCGCGGGCCACGACGACGTTCTTCGAGATCTCGGCCCAGCGGATCCGGTGCGGGGCGTCGTACTCGGTGATGCGGAACTCGCGGGAGGTCGTCATCCCGGCGTCCTTCACCGTGCTGCGGAAGACGGTGCCGACGGAGGTCGGGGCGTCCGGGACGCGTTCGATCTTCTGCACCCGCGGGCTGAACTTCGGGTCGTTGCGCCCGTCCCCGAGGAAGGCGAAGACCTCGTCGATGGGGCGGGCGACGTCCGTCGTCGCCTCGAACTGTCCGGACATGAGCCCACTCCCTGGATCTTCGCGCCGAGACGGCGATCGTACGGGAGGGGAATCGCGCACCGCGCTCCGAGGAAGCCGTTCGGGTGACGGGGATCAGCGGTTCACGGGGTCGCTCGGCGTCCACCGGATGCGGGGTGGGCGGACGGCGGCGCAGAGCGGCAGGCCGCAGGGGTCGGTCAGGCCGAGCCGCCCCACGGCGGCGCCCCCGTCGAGCGCGGACGCGGGAAGGTCGTCGAGGAAGAGCTTCGCCCGGCGGAACATGGCGAACGCGCCGCCCGCGGGCCACTCACCCCAGGTGAGGTAGAGGAACCGGGCGCCGCGCCGGCCGTGGACGTGTGCTCCTCGGAAGTCGCGGGTGCCGTCCGGTGCGCGCAGCGTGTCCACGGTGAACTCCCACACCGCCTGCGCCGCGTCCCCGGGCACCGCGCCGTCGGGCTCGCGCCCGCGCTGCACGGCGACATGGACGTCCTCGTACCCGCCGCAGGCGCGTCCGGGCAGTTCGTCGCCGACGATGCGCAGGGCGAGCGGCGTCCGGTCGGCGCTCATTCCCTGCCGACCACGGCCTGGAGGAGTCCGGGGAAGGCCTCCTCGAACTCCTCGCGGCGCAGCCCGTTCATCCGGGAGGTGCCGACGTAGTGCTGGCGGATGAGGCCGGCCTCGCGCAGGACGTGGAAGTGGTGCGTGGCGGTGGACTTGCTGACCGGGAGGTCGATGGCCCCGCAGTTGAGGTCGTGGTCCGAGGCGTGCAGCACGCCGACGATGTGGCGCCGGACGGGGTCGACGAGGGCTTCCAGGACCTGCTGGAGGCTGATCGTGCGGATGTCCGGGTGGGGCGGAACGCGGTCCTGTCCGCTGCGTTGTGGTGTCACCATCGACTGTCGACCTCCCGCGCTCATCGTAGGCCACACCCGTCGAGGCCCCGGCGAGGCCGACGGGGCGGCCGGGGTACGGAACGGGGACCGGGCCCGCCTCTCAGGAGGCCACGGCGGTGGGGCGCGTGGCCGTGAAGGTGACGGTGGAGGTGGGGGTGGTGGTGTCGGCCTCGCGGCTGAGGGCCCAGGCAGCGACGCGGGAGACCGTGGCGCCGGGGACCCGTTCGGCGATGCCGGGGGCCGCCGGGACGTCGTGCGTGGCGTGAACGACGAGCGCTCCGCTCGCGCGGGCCCGGGCGATCAGGGCGGCCGTACGGTCCAGGAGGCGGTCGGCGTCCGGTACGGCGCCGGGGCCGGTGACGAAGGCCGTCTGGACGTCGACGACGAGCAGGGCTTCCGCCGGGTTCTCGCGAAGGGTCACGGTGTCATCCTGTCCGGCCTCGGGGCGGCGCCTCCAGCTGTTTTCATGGGCCGGGGTCCGTCCTCGGGCGACCCCGTAAGGCGCAGATCAGAGCCGTGCGGAGGGTTCCGTACGGAGGTGATCCGGCCCACAGACCGGCCGGTAGGCGGACGGCCGCGTGCTAGCGTCCGCGACCGTGACAGCCGCCCCCGGCGGGCCGGGGCCCGCTTCCGCCACGGTTCCCGTCGGCTCCTGCCCGTACGGTGACGGGACAGCCGGCACCGAGGTCTTCCCGGTCCTGGCGCTCGATCAGCTGGACGTGTTCGGGGAGGACTTCGTCCGTGACCCGTACCCCTGGCTCGACGTGCTGCGGGCGCGGGCTCCCGTCCATCGTGACGTCTCCACCGGGCTCTGGCTGGTCAGCCGGTACGAGGACGTGCGGCGGGTGCTGCTCGACCCGGCGGCGTTCCGGCCGGACAACGCCCAGCACGCGATCACCGCGCTGAGCGTTCCGGCGCTCCGGGTGCTCGCCCGCGCGGGCTTCCGGCTGCGACCGGCGCTGGCCAACAACGCGACCGAGAGCCACGCGGGGCTGCGCCGTGTGGTCACCCGCTTCTTCAACGCCCAGCGGGTCGCGGCGGCCGTCCCCGTCGTCGAGCGGATCGCGGGCGAACTGCTCGACACCGTACGCGCGGAGCTCGACGGGCATGGTGGCAGCGACCTGTTCGGCACGTTCGCGCACACGCTCCCGTGCCGGATCATGATGGAGCTGCTGGGGATCGACGGGCTGGACCCCGCGACGCTGGTGCGGTGGAGCGACGCCTCGCTGGAGCTCTTCTACGGACGCCCGACGCCGGAGCGGCAGCTCGAACTCGCCGTGCTGGTCGGCGAGTTCCACCAGTGGTTGACGTCGGTGGTGACCGACCGGGCGGCCCCGCCGGACAGTTTCGTCGGTGCCCTGGTCCGTCACCGGCTGCCGGACGGCGAACCGGTGGACGTGGCGACGGCGGTCGGCGCGTGCTTCTTCGTCTTCATCGCGGGACAGTCCACGACCGGCCAGCTCATCGCCACGGTCCTGCGGGGCGCGCTGGCCGAGCCCGGTCTGTGGCGGCGCGCGGCGCACGAGGAGGGCCTGGCGGAGGCGTGGGTCGAGGAGGTGCTGCGCCGTGAGCCGCCGGTGACGACCTGGCGCCGGGTGGCGGCTGAGGCGGTGGAGCTGGGCGGTGTACGGCTCCCCGCGGGAGCCGAGCTGCTGCTGATGCTCCTGGGCAGCGGCTCGGACCGGGAGGTCTTCGACGCGCCGGAGCGGATGCGGCCCGACCGCGCGAACGTCCGCCACCATCTGTCGTTCGGTGCGGGGCGCCACCGCTGCCCGGGCGCGTCGCTGGCCCGTACGGAGGCCGCTGTCGCGCTGCGCGAGGCGGCTCGCCGGCTCCCCGGTCTGCGACTGGCTCCGGATGCGCCGCCGCCGGTCCTGGACCTGCTCTCGTTCCGGGCGCCGCTCGAAGTACGGGTGAGCGACAGCTCCCGCTGAACGTCAGACGGGCAGGCGGGCGCAGCGCCGGCAGGCGCGCGCCGAGGGGGCCGTGAGCGCGTGCGAGGCGGCGGCGAGGGCGCAGGCCAGGGCGATCAGGGGCCACGCGGCCGTCATGAAGGCCGCGACGGCCAGCGAGACGGAGGCCAGGGCCATCGACACGCTGGCGGTGGTGCCCGTCCAGGCGACCAGGAGCGGCAGCCGCCGCGGGGTGGGTACGTGGCGGGCGAGGGGGCCCGTGGCCGCCAGCGCGGTCGCGGCGAGGAGGGCGGCGCCGCCCGCGACGGCGGCCAGCGACTGGGCCGTGCGGGGCAGTAGCCCGTCCTGGCCGGTTCCCGTGGTGAGGAGCGCGTACCAGCAGGCGAGGAGCAGCGGGGCGGCGAGGACGACGGAGCGGGCGGTGTGCCGGGCCTGGGCGATGGTGAGTTCGCGCTGGCAGGCGGGCGCGAGTTCGGCGGGGGTGCCGAACTCCCGTACCGCGCGCCGGACCGCGTCCTCGTAGGAGGCCCCTGCGTGCGTGTGCGCCTCCGCGGTGTCGGTGAGCCCGCCCCGCACCTCCTCGACGAGGCGCGCCGTGGCCCGGGGCGGCCCGTGCAGGGCGCCTCGCAGTTCCGCGACGTACGCGTCGACGGGGTCGGTCGGGCCCGTCGCCTCCACGAGGCGCGTGGCGCCGTTCGCCTGCGCGCGGGCGGTCATGTGGCGGGTCCGGGCCGCACGGCCGGGTTCAGGACCGAGCCGATCGCCGTCGTGAACTCGCTCCAGGCCGCCCGCTCCCCCGCGAGGCCCTTGCGGCCCTCGTCGGTCAGTTCGTAGCGGCGGCGTCGGCGCTCGCCGACCGATTCCCAGCTGCTGCTCAGCAGGCCGATCCGCTCCAGCCGGTTGAGCGCCGGGTAGATCGTGCCCGTGCGCAGGTCGAGCACGCCTCCGCTGCGCTGCTGGACCGCGGTGATGATCGCGTATCCGTGCAGCGGTCCCTGCTCCAGCACGGCCAGCAGCAGTCCGTCGAGGTGCCCTCGCACCGCATCCGCCCTCATGAGTAGGCAGCCTACACAGCAGAAGCGTAGACATGCTATCTATTGGCAGCCAACATATAACCTATCGACTGGAGGGGCCCGCAGTGACCAAGGTGCTGCTGTCGATACACGTCCTCGCGGCGATCCTGGTGGTCGGACCGATCACCGTGGCCGCGTCACTCTTTCCCCGCTACGCACGCCAGGCCTCACCGGTCACCGCGCTGCTGCACCGCATCTGCCGGGGGTACGCCGTCGCGGGTGTCGCCGTCCCGGTCTTCGGGCTCGCGACGGCGGCCGAGCTGGGCGTCCTCACCGACGCCTGGCTGCTCACGTCGCTGGCGCTCACCGCCGTCGCCGCGGGCGTCCTGGCCCTGGCGATCCTGCCCCGCCAGCGGCTGCTGCTCGACGCCGGCGGTGACGACCGGGGCGCCGGCGGCGAGGACGGGAGCGACCGCGGCGGCGCCTCGCGTGCGGCCGCCGCACGACTCGCCATGCTCACCGGGGCCTTCAACATCCTCTGGGCGGTCGTCGTGGTCCTCATGATCGTCCGCCCCGGCTCCACGACGGGGGCGTGAGGACGTGCGCGTTCTCCGTATCGCGGCCGGCGTCGAGGCGGCCTCCCTCCTGGCCCTCCTGGTCAACCTGCTCACCACGCACACGCCCGCGGTCTCGACACTCGTCGGGCCGCTGCACGGCACGGCGTATCTCGTCACGATCGCGGCCGCCTGGCCCGCACCCGGGGCCGCGGCGTCCGGCGCGCGATGGCTGGCGATCGTCCCCGGCGTCGGGGGCCTGCTCGCCCTGCGCCGGCTCCCGGGCGGCCGCCAAGCCGCCTAGCGTTGCATGGTGTTGGCTGGGGGGAGACACGCGCCCATGGTTCGCACGAGGAGTCGACATGCGCCCGGCCGACCAGCCGCCCCCGCCCCCAGACGCGCCCCCGCACCCGCCCCACCGCAACGCCCGGCCGCCGTCCGCGCAGGCCTCGCTCGGGGCCGGCGCCGTGGTGACCGACGCGGCCGGACGGGTGCTGCTCGGGCTGCATCCGAGCGGTACGTGGGAGCTGCCGGGCGGGAAGGTCGATCCGGGCGAGTCCATCGAGCAGGCGGCGGTGCGTGAACTCGCCGAGGAGACCGCCCTCGTGGCCGACGCCTCCGACGTCGACGTCATCGGGATCCTGCTGGACTCGCTGACCTCGACGCGGCTCACCCGCGTGACGGCGGTGGTCGTCGTACGGGCCTTCAGCGGCGCCCCGGTGGTCGCGGAGCCGGACAAGATCGAGCGCTGGGAGTGGACCGCGCTCGACCGCTTCCCCCGGGAGCTGTTCGCGCCCTCCGCCCAGGTGCTCCGGACGTGGCGTCCGGAACTGCCCGTCGAGGAAGCCCCGTTCCACCGCTACCCGGTGACCCCGGCCGCGCGCCGACGGAGCGTGGGCGGGCGGAGGGAATCCCGGACCCCGGAGGCCCATAGTCGCGTAATTGAATAGGTACGGTGTTGAATACCGTCGAGGCGTGCCGCACGGGGCACGCCGCCGCACGGAGGAGCAACAGGCGTATGCACACCGGCCCGTACGAGCGTTATGTCGCCCTGGGCGACAGCCAGACCGAAGGCCTCGGGGACGGTGACGACAGCACGGGCCTGCGCGGCTGTGCCGACCGGCTCGCGGAGCTGATGGCGGTCGGCAGTCCGGGCCTGACCTACGCCAACCTGGCCGTACGGGGCAGGCAGGCCGGGCAGGTGCGGGCGGAGCAGCTCGGGCCCGCGCTCGCGTTGCGGCCGGACGTGGCCACCGTCGTCGCGGGGATGAACGACCTGCTCAGGCCCCGCTTCGACGTGGACGAGGTGGCCGGTCACCTGGAGGCGATGTTCGCCGAGCTGACCGCGCGGGGCGCGCGGGTGGCGACGGTGACGTTCCCGGACGCGGGGCGGATCATCCCGCTGGCGCGGCCGCTCGGCTCCCGGATCGTCGCGCTCAACACCCGGATCCGGGAGGCGGCCGCGCGGCACGGGGTGGCGGTCGCCGAGACGGACCGCCATCCGGTGGTGACCGACGCCCGGCTGTGGAGTCCGGACCGGCTGCACGCCAGCCCGCTCGGGCACGCGCGGATCGCCGCCGCCGTGGCCGACGCCCTCGGGCTGCCCGGCAGCGACGACTCCTGGACGCATCCGCTGCCGGCGGGCCCACCGCCGTCGGGCCCGCGCAGGGCGCTCGACGAGGCGCGGTGGATCGCGGCCTTCCTGGGGCCGTGGATCGGCAGGCGGCTGCGCGGCCGCTCCTCGGGGGACGGCCGCGCGGCGAAGCGTCCCGACCTGATGGCGGTACCGGTCGGGACGGGGGAGGTCAGGACTGCGAGCGGTCGGCCTTCGCGGCCTTCTCCGCCTGCATCTCCTTGATGCGGGCCGCTTCCTTACGGACGTCGGCCTGGGTGGCACGCTCCTTCTGGAGCCACTCGGGGGCGTCCTGCTTCAGGGCCTCGATCTGGTCGGTGGTGAGGGCCTCGGTGATGCCACCCCGGGCGAGGCCCGAGATGGAGATGCCGAGCTTCGCCGCGATGACCGGGCGCGGGTGGGGGCCGGTGCGCCGGAGCTCGCGGAGCCACTCGGGCGGATCGGTCTGCAGGGCGTTCAGTTCGGTGCGCGAGACGACACCCTCCCGGAACTCGGCGGGGGTGGCCTCGAGGTACACACCCAGCTTCTTCGCCGCGGTCGCGGGCTTCATCGTCTGGGCGGTCTGGTGCGACGTCATGGTGTCAAGGGTATCGAGCGTGTGAGCTACCTCTGACCACGACGGGTAACCTGGCGGGGTGACTGGCCAGGAAGAACCCTCCTCGTTCCGGCTCGCGTACGTACCGGGAGTGACGCCCACGAAGTGGGTGCGGATCTGGCACGAGCGGCTCCCGGACGTCCCGCTGACCCTCGTCCAGGTGGAGGCCGCCGACGCCTTCGCGCTGCTGCGGGACGGTGGCGTGGACGCCGGTTTCGTCCGTCTGCCGGTCGACGGCGAGGATCTCAGCGCGATCCCCCTGTACAACGAGACCACGGTCGTCGTCGTGCCGAAGGACCATGTGGTCGCCGCGGTCGAGGAGATCTCTCCGGAGGACCTGGCCGACGAGATCGTGCTGCACCCGCTCGACGACACCCTCGGCTGGGAGCGCCCGCCGGGGCTGCCGGCGCTCGAACGCCCGGCCACGACGGCCGACGCGATCGAGCTCGTGGCGGCGGGCGTGGGGCTGCTCGTGGTCCCGCAGTCGTTGGCGCGGCTGCACCACCGCAAGGACCTCACCTACCGGACGCTGTCGGACACGCCGGAGTCACGGGTCGCCCTGTCCTGGCCGCAGGACCGGACGACGGACCTGGTGGAGCAGTTCATCGGGATCGTCCGGGGCCGGACGGTGAACAGCACCCGAGGTCGCCCCCCGACGCCCCCGCAGCCCAAGGACAAGGCGAAGGCCAAGGCCAAGCGGCCCGAGAAGGGCGGCCGGCCGGGCGAGAAGAGCGCGCGGGCCGGTTCCGGCGGAGGCAGGGGCGGCCAGGGCACGAAGGGTGCGAAGAGCGTCAAGCGCGGCAGCGGCGGCAAGCCCGGGAAGCCTCGCCGCACGTCGTAGCCGCGCGCGGCCGTGCGCGGCACGGGTCCCGACCCGGCTCTGGACAGGCCGGCGGGCCGGCTGATCTTCTGGCGCCATGAACGACGACACGCATACCTATGCCCGGCGGACCATGCTGCGCGGCGCCGCCCTCGGTGCCGCCTTACCGCTCCTGCCGACCGCTGCCGGGGTCGCCGCCGCGGACGCCCGCATCCCTTCCCCCGCTCCCGGCGCGGCGTCGCTGCGCTGGCTGGGGACGGCGGGCTGGCGGATCGACACCGGCGGGCGGACGGTGCTCTTCGACCCGTATCTGACCCGGTTCAGGACCGGGCTCTTCGAGAAGCCCTTCAACCCGACCACGCCGATCGCGGAGACCGACGCCTCGCTGGTACGGGAGTACGCGGGGGACCCCGAACTGATCCTGGTCAGCCACTCGCACTGGGACCACATCGCCGACGTCCCGTACCTCGCGAAGACGACCGGCGCACGGGTGCTGGGGACCGAGACGACCTTCCATCTGCTGGTCGCCCTCGGGGTGGATCCGGGGCAGATCTCGGTGGTGAAGGGCGGCGAGGTGTTGGACTTCGGCCAGGGGCTGGTGGTCGAGGTCGTGGCGAGCCTGCACAGCCGTAACAAGGACCACTCCTATTTCGCACCGGGCACGCTGACAGGACCGCCGGCCACTGTTCCCGCGACCATCTCCGACCTGCCGGAGGGCGACACCCTCGCCTTCCAGGTGACGGCGGGCGCCGGTGGGCCGACGCTGTTCCTCATGGGCGCCAGCGACATCGCCGACCGGTCCGCCGACGGGCTCCGCCCCGACGTGGCGATGGTCGCGGTCCCCTCCAGCTCCTCGACCCACCGCTACGTGCCCCGGCTGCTGCGGGCCCTCGGGCACCCGAAGATCGTCGTCCCCGTCCACTGGGACAACTTCGAGACGCCCCTGCGCGACCCCGTGCGGCCCGACCCGTCGATGGACCTGGCCGGGCTGATCGGCCAGGTCCATCAGGAGTCGCCCGCGACGCGCGTCGTCGTCCCGGACTACCGCACGGTCTACGGCGCGGACCTGCGCCCCCGCCGCTGACCGAAGGCGGAGGCGGTCCCGCGGCGCGGCCCGGAGACACCCGACCCGCACGGGAACGCCGTCGCCCCCGGCGGGTGGCCGGGGGCGACGGCGGTCGGCGTGCACGGCGGATCAGTCGGTGGCCGGGCCGTGGTGCGGCCCGCGGCCGGACCGGGGTGGGACGGTGGTCACCAGGCGACCGGCAGCCGTTCCGGGATGCGCTTCATGAAGCGGGTGCGCCAGACGAGTTGGTCGACCGGGACAGCGAGGTGCAGGTCCGGCATCCGGTCGAGCAGGACCTCCAGGGCGATCTCGGTGTGCCTCTTCCCGAGGGCCGTGGCCGGGCAGTAGTGGCCGCCGCCGCCGAAGGAGAGATGGGCGCCGGCGTTCGGCCGGTCGATGTCCACGGTGTGCGGGTCGGGGAAGACGGCCGGGTCGGTGTTGGCCGCCTCGACAAGGACCAGGAGCAGCTCGCCCTTGCGTACCTCGACGTCCCCGAGCGTGACGTCCTCGAGAGCGAGGCGCGGCAGCCCGTCGGCGATGGACAGGTTGACCCGCAGCAGTTCGTCGACGGCGGCGGGGATCCGGTCCGGCTCCTCGCGCAGCCGCTCCCAGACGTCCGGGTTCTGGAGCAGGGAGAAGACGGCCATGGTGAGGAAGCCCATGGTGGAGATCACGCCCGCGCCGAAGAAGGTGACGCCGACCGTGGCGAGCATCTCGTCCGTCAGATGGGCGTAGTCGGGATTCCGCCGCAAGGCTGCGAGTTCGGCCATCAGGCCGGTGGTCGCCGGGTCGTCCAGGCGCTCGACCATGTACGCGATGTCCCGGTCCCAGTTGAGCCGGGCGCCGGTGACGGGGCAGGCCGAGTTCATGAACGCGATGTCCAGGCTGGCGGCCAGGCGCGGCGCGTCGGACTCGGGGATGCCGAGGATCCGGCAGTGCAGGTTCTCCGCGTACGGGTTGGTGAACCGGCCGCGCAGGTCGACCGGAGGTCCGTAGGCGAGGAGCCCGTCGACCAGCGCGCCGGCGTGGTCGCGCATCCAGTCGGTGAGGCCGTCCGTCTTGGGGTTGATGGCCTTGAGGACGGCCTTGCGCAGTCCGGCGCCGGTGATGTTGCCCATGTTGTTGACCACCTCGGGCGGGATGGTCAGCGCGTACTGCCGCGGCACGCCGGGCGCCGAGGTGTCCTTGAGCGAGAACCTCGGGTCTTCGAGGACCTGCTTGCAGAGCTCGTGGGACGAGACGAGCCATGCCTCGTCGCCGGCGATCGTACGGACCCGCCTGACCGGTTCGGCGCGCAGGGACTCGATCTCGGCCGGCAGGCGGTCGCCGCGGGCGGAGAAGGGGAAGTCGAGCAGCGTGTCAGTGGTCATCGTGGTCTCCGAGCATCGGGGTGACGATGGCGTGGCCCTGGTTGCGGGAGGCACGCAGTCCGGAGCCCCGGGAGTAGAGGAGTTCGGCCATCGGCAGGAGCTGGTGGTAGCAGTTCAGGGAGGAGGGGACACCGAGGATCGCGGGGGTGTCCAGAAAGAGCGGTGCCTCGGCGCAGATGTACTGGAGGCAGACCTCCCGCTGGCGGGCGGTGGGGATCTGTCCGTCGAGGACCTTGGAGGAGAGGAAGGCCGCGACCAGCCGCTCGCAGGTGGCGAGGAACTCGGCGTCGGTGGCGAGCAGGTCGTCCAGGTGGCTGCGCAGGTGCCGGTAGGCCGGGATGTCGAGGAGCGCGGACATGGGGCGCCCTCGGAGCCGTTCGCCACCGGGGTCGATGGCGGCGACGGCGTTGTTGACCTTGGCGCGGACGCCGCGGAGGTTCTTGACCGCTTTGCGGCGGGCTTCGTCCGGCGGGTAGCCGAGAGCCTCGTACATGTCGGCGACGTGCAGGTCGGTGTAGATGAGGTCGACCTGGTCGAAGCCCCGGAGTCCCCAGGCGGCGAGGTCGGCCACCCGTTGGGCGGAGAAGTAGCCGTTGCCCGGGGAGATTCCGATGACCGCGTGGGCGCCTTCGGTGTGGATCACTTGGCAATGCTGCGTGTACGGCTGGACCTTGAAGCTGTCGGTCGCTGTCGTCGTCAAGTGAAGAAATGTCCTTCGGGCCGCTAGTCCCGTCGGGGCCTTGTGCCCCTGGTGTGGCGGCGACGGCATGAAGTTACCGGCGATCTCCACAGAGTGACGATTCTGCCAACGAGGTGGCCGGATACCTTCGGTACGTGACGAGAATTGATGCATCGTCCGCGCCGGGAGGGACGAGTTCCGGTCACTCCGGACACGTGTCCCCGCTGACCGGACAGCCGAACGCCGGCCTCCGCCCGGGCGGGCAGGAGGCCGGGCGGCGCGCTCAGGGGTGCGTCACGCGGTGGCGGCGGGGGCCCGGTGGAAGACCCGGCCGCCGAGGTCGATGCCGACGACGGTCCCGCTCGCATCGCGCAGGCGGCCGGGGTGGGCGGCCGGCGCCTGTCGGCGGACGGTCGCGGCTGTCGGCGGCGTCGCCGCGTGCCAGAGGGTCACCGCCCGATCTGGGCGGCCGGCCCCATCACGATGACCGGTTCCTTGGCGGGGTCGAGCGCGCGCAGCAGCTGCCGCATGGCCTCGGGGGTGAGGGAGACACACGCCTGGGTGGGCCCCGCGTGGTCGACGTGGATCCAGACACCTCCGCCGCGCTCCAGGCCGAGCGGGCGCTCCTTGTTCAGGGGGGTGGTGCCGGGGACCCGGTTGTAGTCGATGGCGACGACGTAGTCGAACGAGCCCTCCAGGGGCTCGCCGAGGAAGCCGACGCCCGGGGAGACGAACTCCTCGTCCTGGTCGTAGGGCAGCTTCGTGCCGGGGTCGGCCAGCCGTCCGCCCGCGTCCCCGAGCCGGAACACGCCGGTCGGGGTGCGCAGATCGCCGGCCCAGTGGTCGTCGGTCCAGCCGCGCAGGGCGTTGTGCGCCGACCACGGTCCGGCCGTGCGAAGCCAGCGGCCCGCCGGGTCCCGTTCGTAGAGGGTGGCGGTGGCCACGTTGGTGTCCTTGGTGCGACCGGTCACGACGAACACCTGGCTCGTGCCGTCCGGGATCCGCATCCGGGTCGCGGGCCCGACCCCCGGCGGCGCGGAGGGGACCGCCGGTGCGGCGGACACGGAGGGCGGGGCCAGTGGACCGGCGTTCTTGGCGGCGGCACGGGCACCGGGCGCGGGCGCCGCTGTGGGCGCGGGTTCGTCGTGCGACACCTTCACGTAGCCGATGAGCGCGAGGGTCGCGCAGAGCGCGGCGGCCAGCACGCGGGGGCCGGGGCGGACGTTCCTGACAGGCATGGGGCAGCATCCTCCGACGCTGGCGGACGGCAATGCCGCCATACGTACCCGATCCGCGCCGTGGCCTGTCGGCAGAGCCCGCCACTCACCCGACCGGGGCAGAGCGAAGGGATCACACTCGGCCGCCCAGGAGACCTGAGCGGCCGTCAGAGAGGGTGGAGGGCCTGGGGAATCACCGGCCTCGGGCCGAATCGCGAGGCCGGTGAGCGCTGTCAGACCATAGAGGCGGTTGTCAGGCCGTGGAGGCGTCAGGCCGTGGAGGCGGTGTCAGGCCGCCGGGGCAGGCGTCTCGTCGAGTTCCCAGGAGTGGCGCTTGAAGTCGCGCGCGAAGTCGGGGTGGTCCTCCCAGTTGCGCGCGACGCCGCGCAGGACGTCCCAGTTGTGCTCCAGGGCCTGGTCGATGATGTGGCGGAGCGCCGGGTCGGCCGCCGCGCGCTGTTCGACGAGGCCCTTGACGGCCGCGGCGGCCTTCACCGTGCCGAGGAGGGCGCGCAGGGCGCGGGAGGTGGCGTCCATCCCGAAGCCGTGGTCGCTGCCGTTGGCGGGGTCGAACAGCGGCCGCAGACGGTCCTCGACGAAGGCGGTGATCCGCTCGAAGTGCTGCACGTCCATCGGGGTCTCATCTCTGCGTCGGGTCGGTCGTCTCTGCGCGGCCATTATCCCGTGCGCCGCACCGGAGCGACGGCGGGGCCATCCGTATGTCGCGCCAGAGCGCGTGCGCGGGGCTCGGGCCCTCGGTGCGGTCCCGGGGGACGCCCCAGACGTGGACGGTGGGGTCGGCCGGGTCGGTGACCGGGGCCCAGCCGGGGTCGCCGGTGGCGGCGAACGCGGCCCAGGCGTCGACCATACGGCGGGACAGGGCGCGGTCGTCGGCGTCGGCGGGACCGCCGGTAAGGAACGCGACCTCGGCGGCGTCCAGGGTGCCGAACGCGAAGGGCACGTCGGCGGCGTGCCAGGCACGCACCGGCTCGCCGTCGGGGCGCGTACGGCGCCGGTCGAAGCGGGACAGGTAGGTGCGCCCGGTTCCCGCCCGGGCGTGTGCCCGCGCGAGGCGGACGGTGGGGGCCGTGAAGACCGCGTCGCTCGCGAGGGCGAGGAAGACGTCGAGGACCGGTGCCCCGGGCATCAGATCCCGGTAGGCGGTGACGAGGTCCGGGGGAAGGCCGTAGGCGGCGGCGAAGCGGACGAGGCCGTCGTCCGTGGTGACCGGCGGCATGGCGCCCACCCGGTGCATGAGCCAGTACTCCTCGGTGGTGTGACAGACGAGGAGGTCGACGGGATGGCCGGTGCCCGTGGCGTCGAGAGGGTCCCGGTCCAGCAGGGCCCCGTCGAGGACCGGGCCGTAGAGGACGGTGTCGTAGTGGAGGAACCCGGACGACGGATCGCCGGCGTACCGTGCGACCACCCGGTCCGAGGCGTCGACGAGTTCCCGCGGGCTCGCGGAGAGCAGGCCCTGAGCGGTCGGCGCCACCCCCGCCGCCTCCGCCACCTCGCCTGCCATGCGCCGGGCGAACTCCGGCCGGAAGAACGCGTCGGGGACGCTGTGCGCGATGGCGCGGCGGAAGAGGCCGTCGGCCCGCGCGCTGCTCAGGAGCGAGGCGACCGAACCGCCGCCCGCGGACTGCCCTGCCACGGTGACGTTGTCGGGATCGCCGCCGAAGGCCGCGATGTTGTCGCGCACCCATGCGAGGGCGGCGATCTGGTCGAGCAGCCCCCGGTTGTCGGGGAAGCCGGGCACATGGCCGAAGCCTTCGAAGCCGAGCCGGTAGTTGCAGGTCACCACGACCGTGCCGGCCCGGGCCAGGGCAGCGCCGTCGTGGTCGGGCTGGGCGGAGGAGCCGAAGGTGTAGGCGCCGCCGTGGATCCAGAAGAGGACGGGGAGCGGCCCGGAACGTGCTGTCGGCGCCCAGACGTTGAGCGTGAGGACGTCCTCGTCGGCCGGGTTCCAGACCGGGGAGCCGGGCAGCTCCGCCGACTGCGGGGCGACCGGGCCGTAGCGCGTGCAGTCCCGTACGTCGCCCCAGGCCTCCGGCGGCCTCGGCGCCCGGAAGCGTGCGGCGCCGAAGGGCGGCGCGGCGTAGGGGATGCCCCGGGTGATCCGCAGTCCGTCACCGACCGTGCCGCGAACGGGTCCGCGCTCGGTCACGACGATGGCCTCGGCAGCGCGCCTCCGCACAGGTGGGACTCCTTCTCGACGCCGTCGGCCCGTCCGCGCGGCAGCCACACCCTCGCACGGGCGGCGCCGGCCGGACAATCGATTAACGATCTTGAACGGGGCCGGAGGGCGGCACGGTCTATGCGTCCGACGCGTCGCCGTCCAGGGGCTGTTCGGCCCAGATGATCTTCCCCTCGGCGGTGTAGCGGGTCCCCCAGCGCCGGGTGAACTGCGAGATCAGGAAGAGGCCCCGGCCGCCCTCGTCGGTGGTGCGCGCGTGCCGGAGGTGCGGCGAGGTGCTGCTGGCGTCGAAGACCTCGCAGATCAGGGTGCGCTCGAGGATGAGGCGGAGCCGGATGGGGCCGGAGGCGTGCCGGATGGCGTTGGTGACGAGTTCGCTGACGACGAGTTCGGTGGTGAAGGCGAGTTCCTCCAGCCCCCAGTCGGCGAGTTGGCGGGCCGCCATCACCCGTGCGCGGGCGACGACGGCCGGGTCGGCCGGCAGGTCCCACACGGCGACCCGGCCGGCCGCGAGACCGCGGGTCCTGACCAGGAGGAGGGCGGCGTCGTCGGTGTACGGCCTGGTGGGCGCCAGTTCGTCGGCGATGCTGCGGCAGAGCTCGTCCAGCGGCAGGTCCCGGGACTCCAGGACCCGCAGCAACCCGTCCCTGCCCGCGCCCGGCGCCTCGATCAGCCCGTCGGTGTAGAAGGCGAGGACGCTGCCCTCCGCGAGGGGCAGCTCGACGGACTCGAAGGGGAGTCCGCCGATGCCGAGGGCCGGTCCGGGCGGGAGGTCCGGGAAGGTGACCGTGCCGTCGGGCGCGCGGACGGCGGGCGCGAGGTGGCCCGCGCTCGCCAGGTCGCAGCGGAGGCTGACCGGGTCGTAGACCGCGTAGAGGCAGCTGGCTCCCACGCCCGCGGGGTTGGGCGTGCCGCCGAGGTCGGTCGCCGTGCCGTCGCGGGTGACCTGGACGACGAGGTCGTCGAGGTGCGCGAGGAGCTCCTCGGGCGAGAGGTCGAGGTCCGCGAGGGTCCGTACGGCGGTACGGAGCTGGCCCATGGTGGCGGCCGCGTCGATGCCGTGGCCGAGGACCTCGCCGACGACGAGCGCGACCCTGGCTCCGGAGAGCGGGATGACGTCGAACCAGTCGCCGCCGAGTCCGGACAGTTCGTCGGCGGGCCGGTAGAAGGAGGCCGCCTCGACGGCTTCCTGCGCGGGGACGCCGTGCGGCAGGAGGCTGCGCTGGAGCACGAGGGCGGCGGCACGCTCGCGGGCGTAGCGGCGGGCGTTGTCGAGGCAGACGGCGGCGCGGGCGACCAGTTCCTCGGCGAGCCGCAGGTCTTCCTCGTCGAACGGCTCGTCCCGCCGGGTGCGCAGGAAGGTGGCGACGCCGAGGGTGATGCCGCGGGCGAGGATCGGCACCACGATCGCCGTGTGCGGGAGGGATTCGCCCGCCGCGGGGGGCCCGGCGGTCTCGATGAGGGAGAGCGGGAGGGACGCCACTCGGGTCGTGGCGTCCAGGTGGGCGGCCCGCCAGGAGCGGCCGCGGGCCAGGGCGTCCATCTGGGGTGAGGACGGCCGGTACCCGCACGGCTCCCCGGGGTCGAGAACCTCCCTCACCCCGCCGGGATGTACGTTCTGCGCGCCACCGCGGACCAGGCGCAGGGCGGCGCCGGCGGCGGTCGGCCCGGGGGACGGTTCCGCGCCTCTGAGGACGGTGTCCAGGAGGTCGACGGCGACGAAGTCGGCGAGGCCGGGGACCGCAACGTCGGCGAGGTCCTGGGCGGTGTCCATGACGTCCAGGCTGCGACCGATGCGCTCGCTGGCCAGGGCCATGAGGCGGAGGCGCAGCCGGGCCCGGTAGCGGTCGGTGATGTCGACCACGGCGTAACAGACGCCGAGCGCCCGGCCGTTGTCGTCGTCGAGGCGGACGAAGGACATGGCGTGCGCGTGGTCCCGGTCGGGGTGCGCACGGGTGCGGCCCACGTGTTCGTACCCGACGACCGGTTCGCCGGTCGCCAGCACCTGGCGCATCTTCCACTCGACGACGTCGGCGTTGACTCCGGGCTGGATCTCCGACAGGCGCTTGCCGCGCCGCTGCTCGACCGTGCCGCCTCCGAAGTGTTCCAGCGCGGTGTTCGACCAGACACATCGCAGTTCGGAGTCGACGAAGCAGAGCCCGACAGGCATCGCGGTGACCATGCGTTCCAGGAGGGCGGGGCCCATGGTCCACTGCCGGGACGGCGCCGCGCCGACGGCGACGACGAGCCAGCGGGCCGGGCCCGCTTCGCCCGGCAGGGGCAGCACGGTGACGTCGACGGCGACGGTACGGCCGTCCCGGTGCCGCGCGAGCAGCACCCCCGACCACCCGCCGTCCCGTTCGGAGGTCTCGAGGATCCCGGGGAGCCGGTCGGTCTCGTCGCCTGCCAGGAGGGAGCCGACGTGGCGGCCGCCGAGCTCTGCCGCGGGATAGCCGAGCAGGCGCTCGGCGGCGTAGGGGCGGCCCATCACCGTCCCCGCCTCGTCGAAGAGGAGAACGACGGAATCGGCGACACCGAACACGGCCTCGTGCGCGGTGGTGTCTGTGTCCTCGGGTCTCCCCACGGCCGTCGGCTCCGTTCTCACACCCCCACCCCTGCCTGTCCCTTCTATCACACCATGATCTGGTACCTCCCGTTATGTCCGCCCATCCCGTCACCCCTTCGGCGCACAATTCAGGTTCCGGATCGGCCGGAGGGGTTAGGAGACGCCTCAAGCACCGACGACCCGGAAGGCGGGCATCGTGACTCGACCGAAAATTCTGGTGGTGGGCGCCGGCTTCGCCGGGGTCGGCTGTGTACAGCGCCTTGAGCGGCGGCTGACCGAGCGCGAGGCGCAGATCTCGCTGCTGTCGCCCTTCTCGTACCAGCTCTACCTGCCGCTCCTCCCGCAGGTCGCGGCCGGCGTGCTGACCCCGCAGTCGGTCGCGCTGTCGCTGCGGCGCAGCAAGCGGCACCGTACGCGCATCATCCCCGGCGGTGCGGTCGGCGTGGACACCAAGGCGAAGGTCTGCGTCGTACGGACCATCTCGGGTGAACTCGTGAACGAGCCGTACGACCATCTGGTGCTCGCGCCCGGCAGTGTCACCCGCACGTTCGACATCCCGGGCCTGAGCGAGCACGCGCGCGGCATGAAGACGCTCGCCGAGGCGGTCTACATCCGCGACCACGTCATCGCGCAGCTCGATCTGGCGGACGCGGCCCAGGACGACGCGGAGCGCGCGGCGCGGCTGTGCTTCGTGGTGGTCGGCGGAGGCTACGCGGGGACCGAGACGGCGGCCTGTCTGCAGCGGCTGACCCACCACGCGGTCCAGCGCTATCCGCGCCTGGACCCGGCACTCATCAAGTGGCACCTGGTGGACCTCGCTCCCAAGCTCATGCCCGAACTGGGCGACAAGCTGGGCGCCGCGGCGCTGGACATCCTGCGACGGCGCGGGATCGAGGTCTCGCTCGGTGTCTCGGTGGCCTCCGTGGACGAGGAGACCGTCACGCTCACCGACGGTCGGGTGCTGCCCAGTCGCACCCTGATCTGGACGGCGGGCGTCGCCGCCAGCCCCCTGATCGGCACGCTGGACGCGGAGACCAACCGGGGCCGCCTGGTGGTCGGGGCCGACCTGGTGGTCCCCGGGCTGGACGGGGTGCACGCCCTCGGCGACGCCGCCGCCGTGCCGGACCTCGCCAAGAACGAGAAGGACGCGGTCTGCCCGCCCACCGCGCAGCACGCCATGCGCCAGGGCAAGCAGGTCGCCGACAACCTCGTCGCCACGCTGCGCGGCGAGCAGACCTACCCGTACCACCACCGGGATCTCGGCCTGGTCGTGGACCTGGGCGGCCGGGACGCCGTGTCGAAGCCGCTCGGGATCGAGCTGCACGGCATGCCCGCCCAGGCGGTGGCCCGCGCGTACCACTGGGCGGCGCTGCGGACCAACGTCGCCAAGACGCGGGTGATGACGAACTGGCTGCTCAACGCGCTGGCCGGGGACGACTTCGTCCGTACGGGATTCCTGGCGTCCCGGTCCGGGACGCTCGCCGACTTCGAGTACACGGACGCGTACCTCACACCCGATCAGGTACGGGCCCACACCGCCTCTCTGCGCACCCGGGTCGCACCGGGGAAGTGAGCGGCCGGGGCGGTGGCGTCGGCCGGGGGCGGTGGCGTCTCAGAGCCAGCCGTTGCGGCGGAAGCTGCGGTGGAGGAGGAAGCAGGCCACGGCCATCACGCCCAGGACGAGCGGGTAGCCGTAGGTCCAGCGGAGCTCGGGCATGTGATCGAAGTTCATGCCGTAGACGCCGCAGACCATCGTCGGGACGGCGATGATCGCGGCCCAGGCGGTGATCTTCCGCATGTCCTCGTTCTGGGCGACGGTCACCTGGGCCAGGTGGGCCTGGAGGATCGAGTCGAGCAGGGCGTCGAACGAGGTGATCTGTTCCGTGATCCGCGACAGGTGGTCGGCGACGTCGCGGAAGTACGGCTGGATCTCCCCCGAGACCAGTGACAGCGGGCCCGAGGACGCCAGGGCCTGCAGCGGTCGGTCGAGGGGGGCCACCGCCCGCTTGAGTTCCAGCAGTTCGCGCTTGAGCTGGTAGACGCGGCCGGCGTCCCCGCGGGAGACCTGCTCGCTGAAGACGGCCGTCTCGACGGCGTCTATGTCGTTCTGCACGGCATCGGCGACGGCGAGGTAGTCGTCCACGACGTGGTCGGCGATGGCGTGCAGCACGGCCGCCGGGCCCTTGGCGAGCTGGTCGGCGTCGGCCTCCAGGGCCTCCCGCAGCGGACCGAGCGAACCGTGGTTGCCGTGCCGGACGGTGATGACGAAGTCCGGCCCGGTGAAGACCATGAGCTCACCGGTGTCGACGACCTCGCTGGTGGCCGTGAGTTCCTCGTGCTCCACGTAGCGGACCGTCTTGAAGACGGCGAAGAGCGTGTCGTCGTACCGCTCGAGCTTGGGCCGCTGGTGGGCGTGGACGGCGTCCTCGACGGCCAGCGGATGGAGTCCGAACAGCTCGGCGAGACCGGCGAACTCCTCGACGGACGGCTCGTGCAGACCGATCCAGACGAAGCCGTCGCCCGACTTGCGGACCCGTCGCACCGCCTCCTCCGCGGGGCAGGACCCGCGCTGCCGCGCCCCGTCCTCGTACAGCACGCAGTTGACCACCGAGGTGCCCAGCGGTGAGCGGGCGGGGTGGCTCAGGTCGACGGTCCTGCGGTATGCACGGCGGACGGTGCGCCTCAGGTTGCGGATTATCGGCACGCGGAACTCCTTGGAACGATCAGCGGCCAGTGTGCCACCGACGCACCGAGGACGGGACTCCTGACAAATGTCACAGGTTCCTGTGGGCAAGATCCTCCCGAGGGCGGAGGGCGGGCCGACCGGGCGCGGTGAGGATGGGACGACCGCCCGCCACGAGGGAAGAAGGTCCCGTTCATGACGACGCCCCGCAGGGCCCCCCTGTCGGTCATCGCCGCCGCCACACTGGTCGCGCTCTCCGCGACGGCGTTACCCGCGCAGGCCACCACCGCCGAGCGGGGCTCCCCCGCGGCCGTGTCCGCCGTCTCGGCGGCCGCCTCCGGCCATCGCCTCGACCGCGCGGCGCTGCGCCGCTCGCTCGACGCCTTCCACAAGGCCGGGATGTACGGCGCCTATTCGGCCGTCCGCGACGGCTCGGCGCAGTGGCGGGGAGCCGCCGGGTTCGCCGACATCGACACCCACCGGCCCACCCGGCCGGACCTCGAGCACCGGGTCGGCAGCATCACCAAGAGCTTCACGGCCGTCGCCGTCCTCCAGCAGGTCGGCGCCGGGCGCGTCGACCTCGACGCTCCGGTCGGCCGCTACGTCCCCGACCTCGTGTCCGGGGAACGCGGGCGGCAGGTGACCGTCCGGATGCTGCTCAACCACACCAGTGGCATAGGCGACTATGTCCTGCCGGCCTTCCCCGGCATCCTGGAGAACCCCGGCAAGGCGCTCGACGAGAACCGTCTGCGCCGCATCGCGCCCGAGGAGCTCGTCCGGCTCGGCCTCGCCGCCCCGCCGGCCGCGGAGCGCGGGACGCACGCGTACTCCAACACCAACTACATCCTCGCCGGGCTGATCCTGGAACGGGTGACCGGGCAGAAGGCGGAGGCGTACATCACCCGGAACGTCATCCGCAGGGCCGGCCTGCGCCACACCTACTTCCCGACCTCGCCGGCCCTCAGGGGCCCGCACGCGAAGATGTACGAGTCGTTCTTCGGGCTGATCGACCCGGCCCGCGACTACAGCGTCGCCGACATGTCGTGGGCCGGCACGGCCGGTGCCCTGGTGTCGACGACGAGCGACCTGAACGACTTCTACCGCCGGCTGCTCGACGGCCGGCTGCTGGGCGCCGCGCAGCTGCGCGAGATGAAGACCACCGTCCCGGCCTACGAGACCCCGCCGGGCGAGGAGCCGTTGATGCGCTACGGCCTGGGCATCTACACCCTGAAGATGCCCAGCGGCGGCTGGTACTGGGGCCACGACGGCGCCGTCTTCGGAGCCGGTACCTGGGCTCTGTCGACCGAGGACGGCCGTCGTCAGGTCGCCGTCGGCTACAACCTCATGAAATACCAGCGCTTCGACGCGGAGGGCAACCCACTGCCGGACCCCGTCACCCCGGCGCTGTCCGCCCACGTCGAGGGCGCCCTCACCGGCACCACCGCTCCCCCGCGCGGCACGCCGCCGCAGCGTGAACAGGGTCGGCAGGGTGCGCGGACGCTGCCGGACCTGCCGATCGGCCCGGACGCGCTCCACCAGGCGTCCCTCCGCCAGGGCGTGTTTCGAAAATAGCGGCGTCCGCCCGGAGGGCGCCCTCGCCCCCGCGATCCCCGTCAGGGTCCGGGTGGGGCGACCGTCCGCCCGGGGATCGACCGGATCGTCCCGACGAGGACGACGAGCCAGGCCGCCGTGGCGATCCACAGGAGGGCCTGCCCGAGGCCGTCCAGCCACCCGATGTCCGTCGCCGCCGAGGTCGACAGGCAGGCGACCGCGGTCATCCCCATCGGAAAGACGGTGGCCCAGCGTCGTACGTCGTAGCCCCCTCGGCGCCGCACGAGCTCGGCGCCGAGGAGGACGACGTACCAGAGGAGATCGGCGGCCAGCAGGACCAGGGTGAGCGTCCTCAAGACGCTGTGGGCGTCGGCCGTGCCCGCCCAGACACCGGCGGCGAGGAGCTTGGATCCGGCGAGCGCCGAGATGGCGAGGGCGCCGCCGGCCACCCATTGGTCGCCGGCGCCCTCGGTGACCTGGCGGAAGTCGAACCGGAGCAGGGCGGCGGGATAGAGCAGCAGCCCGAGGACGAAGAAGACCAGGGCCGTCCGGGCGAGCCAGTCCCCCGCCGAGGTCGCGAGCGTGGCTCCGAGGACCGCCAGGCCCTGGGTGGCGACGCAGATCAGGAAGACACCGCCGGGCATACGGCGCCACAGGTGCGTCAGCACCGCCGCGAGCAGCGGCGCCCACAGCACGGCGGACAGCGCCAGGAGAGCGGCGGCCGGCGCGGTCCAGCCGAGGGCGGCCACGCGCACACCGAGGACGGTCGTGGCGGCGACGGCGGACTGCGCGGGCGGGGTGTCCGCCTCGGCGACCCAGCGACGACGGCTGCTCAGCAGCCGCACGGCGGAGTCGCACGCGAGCAGCAGCCACACGAGGGTCGCCAGGCAGAGCAGGGCGCGTGAGAGCGTTTCACGGCCCGTCAGGTGGAAGCCGACGGACAGGATGCCCGTGGCCATCACGGCGGAGCCCGCGGCGGGCGGCAACTCGGCCCACCACCGGGCGACGCGCTGCTTCATCCCCCCATCGCACCGGCCGACCGCCCGCCCCGCCACTCGGGCACGGGCGGGCGGCCGTCGGACGAGCCGCGCGCTCAGCCTGCCGCGGCCGCCCGGAGCTCGTCGCGGGTGATGAGGGCCGTGGAGCCCGGAGCCGTACAGGCGTGGGCGCCGGAGATCGCTCCCAGGCGCGCGCAGTCCAGGACGGGCCTTCCGGCGAGACGGCCGTGGAGGAAGCCGCTGACGAACGCGTCACCGGCGCCGTTGGTGTCCACGACCGGGGTGGGCGGGGCGACCGCCGGGATGTGACGGGGCGTCGGACTGCCGTCCCGGGTGAGGACGTAGGAGCCGTCCGCGCCCGCCGTGGCGACCACGGTCCCGGCGCGGCCCTCGCGCAGGATCTCCCGCATCAACGCCGTCGTGCCGTCGCCCGCGCCCGCCGCGCTGAGGAAGACGAGGTCGGAGCGGAGGGCGAACTCCCGGTGGTGGTCCGCCAGGCCGTCCCAGTCGTGCAGATCCGTGGAGACGGGGACGCCGAGCTCCTCGATGTCGTCGTACAGGAAACGCGCGAAGTTCATGATCGAGACGTGCGCGTGGCGTGCGCGGCGCAGCCGGGGCAGGTAGTGCTCCCGGGGCATGCGCAGCTCCGCCGGGTCCCGGCCGTCGTAGAAGGACATCCGGCGTCCGGCCGCGTCGACGAGGTTCACCGCGCGGCGGGTGCCGGCCGGCGAGATCACCGGATGGAACTCGACGTCCCCCTCGGCCATCCGCTGCCGTACGAGCGTGCCGATCCAGTCGTCTCCGACGCAGTCGAGCAGGGCGACGCGCAGGCCGAGGGCCCGTGTGCCGAGGGCGACGTTCCCGCCGGTGTGCCCGGGCCACTCCTCGATCGGCCCCACGTGGACCGAGTCGGCGAGCGGGACGGGCAGGGCGTCGACGCGGATCACCGTGTCCACTCCGCTGCCGCCGACCACCACGACGTCGTACCGATCGTTGTGCTGACTCAACTCTGCCGCCTCTCGGGTCCCGCCGCGCCCAGTATGGGCCCGCCGTACGGGGCGGCGGGCAAGGGGTCGTCAGGGGGCGGAGATCCGACGGCGATCCGACGGCGATCCGGCAGAGGCCCGGCAGAGATCCGGCAGAGATCCGGCAGAGGGGTAATCATTCCTTTATGGATGAAATGCCGGTTGTCGTCGGTGTGGACGGGTCGGAGCACAGCCGGCTGGCCCTCGCCTGGGCCCTGCGTGCGGCGCAGCGGCTCGACGTTCCCCTTGTCGTCGCCCATGTCCGCTCCGAGGCGCTCCAGCTGGGGAGCGCCCGGATCGCCTCGCTCGGCGAGAACCCCAGCATCCCCGACCCGGTCCTCAACGCCGTCGCCGCCTGGGTCGAGGGCCAGGACAGGCGGGTGCCGGTACGGTACGAGTCGCTCGACGGCTCGGTGCCGGACGCGCTCCTCGACATGGCCCGGACGGCGCGCCTGGTGGTGACCGGATCCCGTGGCCGCGGCGGCTTCGCGAGCCTGCTGCTCGGTTCCGTCAGCCGCTCCCTCGCGGCGTCCGCGGCGTGCCCGGTCGTCGTGGTGCCGCACGAGGAACGGACCCTGCCGGCGGAGGGCGGCGCCGAGGCGGGCCGGGTCCTCGTGGGGCTGCACCCGGAGGAGTCCGCCGACGAGGTCCTCGACTTCGCGTTCCACGCGGCCCAGCAACGCGACGTGACGCTGGAGGTGGTCACGGCCTACCGGCTGCCGCCGTCGCCGGTCATGCTCGTGGGACCGCCCGCGCCCGCCCTTCAGATGCCGCCGCCGGTCCCCCTGGACGACGACACCCCCGAGCTGGTCCGGGACACCGCGCGCCTGCAGGAGGAGCGGCTACGGCCCTTCACCGAGCGGTACCCGGATGTGCCGGTCGCCCCGACGGTCGTACCGGCGGACGCGGCGGGACGTCTCGTCGAGCGGTCCCGCGAGGCGGACCTGGTGGTCGTGGGCCGCCACCGCAGGTACCAGGTCGCGTCACTCCTCATGGGCTCGGTGGCCCACGCCGTCCTGCATCACGCCCACTGCCCGGTCGCCGTGGTTCCGCCGCCCACCGCTCCTTGAGCCGCCCACGCCCACGCCCACGACGGGCGACCGGGCCCAGGGGCGTGGCGGACTCAGGGGCGTGGCGGACTCAGGTGAGGAGGCTCGGGGTCGCGCGGTCGAGGACCGAGGCGATCCGGTTCCAGGTCTCCTCGTCGCGGGCGACCGGCGGCAGGGTCTCGCCGTGACCGGTGCCCCAGGCCGTGGCGAGCGCGACCGGGTCCTCGCCGGTCACGGCGGAGGCGGCGAGGGCGGCGGCGCCGAGGGCGACGAGTTCGGTCGCGGCGGGGACGACCAGGGGCCGGCCGGAGAGGCGCCGGATCGTGTCCCGCCACGCGGCGCCCTGGGCGCCGCCGCCGATCAGGCGCAGCGGCCGGTCCCGTACCGCCGCGTCGGAGGGGTCGAGCCCGCAGGCGGAGAACAGGTCGTCGAGGGCGCGCAGGACGGTGAACGAGGCGCCCTCGTAGGCGGCGCCGAGGATCGCTCGTGGGGTGGTGGTGTGGCGCAGTCCGGTCACGAGCCCGGTGGCGTGCGGCAGGTCGGGGGTGCGTTCGCCGTCGAGATACGGCAGGACGACCAGCCCGTCGCCGGGTGCGGTGTCCTCGCGGTCCAGGCCGAGCAGGCCGGCGAAGCGGTCGACGGCCAGCGAGCAGTTGAGGGTGCAGCCGAGCGGCAGGTACGTGCCGTCGGCGGCGGCGAACCCGGCGAGGCCCGCGAATCCGGCGGCGGGGCGCGTACGGGTGGCGGCGAAGACCGTGCCCGAGGTGCCGAGGCTGACGACCGGATGGTCGAGGAGGCCGGCGCCGCCGAGCCCCAGGCCGACGGCGGCGGCCATGTTGTCCCCCGTACCGGCGGCGACGGCGACGCCTGACGGCAGTCCGAGGGCATGGGCGGCATCGGGGGTGAGCGTGCCGACACGGGTGGCGCCGCTCGCGGCGACGGCGGGCAGCAGGGCCGGGTCGAGGCCCAGGAGGTCCAGGATCTCCTGGTCGTAGGCATGGGCCGCCGTGTCGTACCAGCAGGTGCCCGAGGCGTCTCCGGGGTCGGTCGCGGCGGCGCCGGAGAGGCGTTCGGTCAGATAGTCGTGGGGGAGCCTCACGGCCGCCGTGGCGGCCGTGACGGCGGGCTCGTGGGCCCTCAGCCACTGCCAGGTGGTGGCGGTCATGGAGGCGACCGGCACCGACCCGGTGCGGGCGAGCCAGCCCTCCGGGCCGCCGAGCGCGGCGGTGAGCTCGGCCGCCTGGGGCGCGGAGCGGGTGTCGTTCCAGAGCACGGCGGGGCGCAGCGGACGGCCGGCCGCGTCGAGGACCACCAGGCCGTGCTGCTGGCCGGCCACGGCGATGCCGGTGACGGTGTGGGCGGGTACGTCCGCGGCGGCCAGCGCGCTCGCGACCGCCTCACCCAGGGCGGACCACCACTGCTCGGGGTCGCTCTCGCGGGCTCCGCCCTCCCCCGTCACCGTGTGCGCGGCCCGCCCGACGGCGCGCACGGCGCCGGTGGCCGCGTCCACGACGACCGCCTTCGTGGACTGCGTCGAGCTGTCCACGCCGATCACGACCGGGGGTGCGGTGCGTGTCGCCGCCATGGGTCTCACCTTTCGTCGAACCGCGTGACCACTCTGGCGCGGGACCGCCCCGTGCCGTATTAGTTATCTCAGAAAACAAATAGAGGGGCCAGGCCTCGCCGCGCCTCTCTTCTCCCCGTGGACGCGCAGAAGAGGGACAGACAGACCATGACGGAACACTCCTCCCCCGCACCGCTCTCCTCCGCACCGTTCTCCCCCACCCCCGGCGACCGGTTCACCTTCGGCCTGTGGACCGTCGGCTGGCAGGGCCGTGACCCCTTCGGCGAGGCCACCCGACCGGCGCTCGACCCCGTCGAGTCGGTGGAGCGGCTCGCCGAGCTGGGGGCGTACGGCGTCACCTTCCACGACGACGACCTGATCCCCTTCGGCGCCTCGGAGGGAGAGCGCGAGGCGGTGGTCAAGCGCTTCCGCGCCGCCCTGGAGCGCACCGGCCTGACCGTGCCGATGGCCACGACCAACCTCTTCACCCACCCGGTCTTCAAGGACGGCGCCTTCACGGCCAACGACCGTGACGTGCGGCGCTACGCCCTGCGCAAGACGATCCGCAACATCGACCTCGCCGTCGAACTCGGCGCCACCACCTATGTCGCCTGGGGCGGACGCGAGGGCGCCGAGTCGGGCGCCGCCAAGGACGTCCGGGTGGCCCTGGACCGGATGAAGGAGGCCTTCGACCTCCTCGGCCAGTACGTCACCGAGCAGGGTTACGCCCTGCGGTTCGCGATCGAGCCGAAGCCGAACGAGCCGCGGGGGGACATCCTGCTGCCGACGATCGGCCACGCGCTGGCGTTCATCGAGCGCCTGGAGCGGCCCGAACTGGTGGGGGTGAACCCGGAGACGGGGCACGAGCAGATGGCCGGGCTCAACTTCCCGCACGGCATCGCCCAGGCGCTGTGGGCGGGCAAGCTCTTCCACCTCGACCTCAACGGCCAGTCGGGGATCAAGTACGACCAGGACTTCCGCTTCGGGGCCGGGGATCTGCGTCAGGCGTTCTGGCTGGTGGACCTGTTGGAGACGGCGGGGTACGAGGGTCCTCGCCACTTCGACTTCAAGCCGGTGCGCACGGACGGCTTCGACGGCGTCTGGGAGTCCGCGAAGAACTGCATGCGGAACTACCTCATCCTGAAGGAGCGCGCCGCCGGCTTCCGCGCGGACGCAGAGGTCCAGGAGGCGCTGGCCGCGTCCCGGCTGCCCGAACTCGCCCTGCCCACGGCCGCCGACGGCCTCGCGGGTCTGCTCGCGGACACCGGCGCCTACGAGGAGTTCGACGTCACGGCGGCGGCCGAGCGGTCGATGGCCTTCGAGCGGCTGGACCAACTCGCCCTGGAGCACCTGCTCGGCGTCCGCCGCTGACCGTCGGCCCGGGCCAGCGGGCCCGGAAGGACCGGCTGGACCAACCGGCCCGGAACGCCCGGCCCGGACCACCGGGCCCGGAAGGTCCGGCCGGACCACCCGGGCCGGCCGGCCACCCGCTCGCTCGCCCGGTGGGCCCCTCAGGCGCCCACGCGACCGACCATCCTCCACGGGGTGATCCACATCACCCCGTGGAGCCGATGAGTGCGCGGCCTCGCTGCGGTCTTCTTCACACAATCACACCGCACCGGAAGGGACACCACCCCCATGACCGAGACCGTCAAGGGACCCGCGAGCTACTTCCCCTCGATCGAGAAGAAGTACGGCCGCCCCATCGCCGAGTGGAAGGAACTCATCCACACCTCGCCCCTCACCAAGCACATGGAGCTCGTCGCTTGGCTGAAGACCGAGCACGGCCTGGGACACGGCCACGCCAACGCTCTCGTCGCCCACACGCTCGCCGAGTCCGCCGGGCGGTGACCGCGCGCCATGGACGTGGCGCTCGCGCCTCGGACCGGGAGCCGGCGCGCCACGGGGAGACGGGAGTCCGCGCCACGGGCCGGGAGCTAGCGGGTGTCGCCCTCCCAGTCCCAGTGCAGCGCGTCGCCCTCCCGGGGGCCGTAGCGGGCGTGGCCCCCGGGGCCGTAGGCGCCTATCTCGGTGGCCAGGTCGGCGCCCTCGTCCAGCTGGCTGCGCGTCCAGCCGGTGACGTCGAGGAGCAGCCCGTCCAGGGGCCCGGCCACCAGTTCGCGGTAGTCGTGGCCGGGTCGGGGGCCGGGATAGGGGTCGTCATGGTCGGCGCCGTACACGCGGCCTCGCATCAGCTCGTCCATACCCCGCAGCATCGCACCCGGCACTGACACCCGCCCGGTCGCCGAGGTCCGTTCAGGTTCAGGCGCCGACGGTCCCGTCCACGCCCTCGCGCAGGAAGTCCGCGTGACCGTTGTGGCGGCCGTACTCCAGCAGCACGTGCACCATGACCATCCGCAGCGAGACCTCGTGGCCCCACCGGGGCTGGTGGCCTGCCAGGTCGAGGGTGGCCGCCTCCCGTTCGATCCGCCGGGAGTTCTCCACCTCCGCCTCCCAGGCACCGAACGCCTCGGCCCGGGTCGACCGGCTCGCGTCGTACGCGGCCTGGAAGTCGATCTCGTCCGACCAGACCATCGGCGCCTCGCCGTCCTCGAAGACCCGACGGAACCAGGCCCGCTCCACCTCCGCCATGTGCCGGACCAGGCCGAGCAACGTCAGCGTGGACGGGGGCATCGAACGCTCCCTCAGCTGCTCGTCGTCGAGCCCCTCGCACTTCATCGCGAGCGTCGTCCGGTGGTATTCGAGAAAGGCGCGCAGGGTCTCGCGTTCCCCTCCGACGGGGGGCGGCGAGACGCGCGGGTCGGTGGTCACGGCACTGCTCCTGTCACGGTCCGTCAGGGCAACCGAAGGTACCCCAGGGGCGCGGCCGGCAGACAAGCGCCTGACGAGACCTCCGGGGGCCACCGGCCCGCGAGGCCGAGGGCGTACGGGGAGGGGCGTACCGCCCCGGGGCGCAGTCGCCGCCCCGCACCCGCTCGGCGCTCAGCCTCCCCGTGGACCCTCCTCGTCCGCGCCGTCCCCGCGCCCCCGCTCCGCCACGAGGGAGGCGGCCAGCACTCCGGCGAGGCCCGCCCACACCACGACCGCCCCGCCGCCGACGGTCGACCAGCCCACGGCGCCGAGCACGCACGCGACCCCCAGGCCGGTGCCCAGCGCCCGGCGGTCGCCGACGAACGCCCAGGCGCGCCGGCCGGCGCCGGGGGTGCGTATCTCCAGCACCGCGGCGCGGCACACCAGCGCCAGGGCGGCGAGCACCGCGGTCATCACGGACGGGTCCATGCGCTCTCCCTCTCCGACCATGGTCGCGCGGAGCCGCCGGGCTCGCGCGGATCGAACACCCCCGGCCCGCCCGAGATGCGGGGCCCCACGGCCCGGGAGCATGCTGACAGTGTGATCCCGCACGGCGTGGCCGGACAGGACCCGTCGGCAGAGAACGACGACGCGCCCGGGAGCGCGGACGTCGACGGGACGCCGCTCGACGCGCTGCCTCTGGTCGTCGCCGAGGCCACCCTACGGACGATCGAGGCCGTCGGTGGCTACGCGGGCTGTGTGTATCTGCGGTCCGGGACCCCGGGGCTGCTGCGGATGACGGTGCTCGCCGGGTTGCCCGGCTCCCTGTTCCGCCCCTGGTGGCGCATGCATGTGAACCGGCCGTTCCCCGTCGCGGAGGTCCACCGCTCCGGCCAGCCGGTGCACCTGGCCGACGTCGAGGAGGCCATGCGCCAGTTCCCGCAGCTCGTGGCCAGTCTGCCCTTCCCCTTCGCCTCCCTGTACGCGCCGATCGTCAGCGGACGGGAGCGGTTCGGGGTCCTCATGGTGCTGCGTACGCCGAGCCCCGGTGTGCCGGTGAACTCCCGGGACCGGTCCCGGATGGCACGGGAGGCCCAGCGGCTCGCGCGGGCCCTGAAGGGCCTCGCGGAGGCCGGTACGGCCGTGGAGTGGCCCGACGAGCCGGTCTGCGTCCAGCTGCCGTCCGCGGGCACCCGGCCGGTGCGGATCGGCACCTTCGACTGGGACCTGGACAGCGGCGAGGTCCGCGCCGACGACGGACTGCGGGCGATCCTCGGCGACGACGACACCGTCCCCGGCACGATCGAGGCGCTGACGGCGCGGCTGGCGCCCGAGGACTCCTTCGCGCTGTGGACCATGGCCCGCCGGGCGGCCGAGTCCGGCTCCCGGGTCGCGCGCCGGATCCGTCTGAAGGGCCCCGACGGCGGGCTGCACCTCCTGGAGGTCTCCGCACGCGTCACGCCCGGCGGCCGGTCGGGACGGCTGACGGGCTCGCTGGTCGACCTCGGCACCGGTCTCGTCGGGTCCGACGCCGTCGACCGGCTGCCCCGGGCGATCCTGGCGATCGACCGGCTGGGCCGGGTCACCTACGTGAACCATCTGACCGAGGCGCTCCTCGGCGCCCCGCGCGCCTCCCTGGCCGGGCGCAGCCTGTGGGAGGTGCTGCCCTGGTTCAGCCAACCGGCGCACGAGGAGCATCTGAGGGCCGTACTGCTCTCCGACGAGCCGGTGCACTTCCTGGTGCACGCGGACGAGCGGGAGTGGCTGTCGGTCTCGCTCTACCCCGGCCATGACGGCGTGACCCTGGTGCTCGTGCCGGAGGGGGACCCCGCCTACGAGCCCGCCTCGGTCTCGCTGCCGGACGTCGGTCTCGGTTCCCCGGCGGACAACGCGTCGGCGTTGTACCGGCCGGTCGCGCTCGCCATCGCGCTGACCGAGGCGATCACGGCCCGCCAGGTCTCGGCGGTGGTGACCGACGAGCTGCTGCCCGCGTTCGGCGGCCGGCAGCTGGCGATCTACCTGCTGAGCGACCGGCATCTCTACCTGGCGTGGGAGACCGGCTTCCCTCCCGGGTTCCTGGAGCCGTTCGAAGGGGTGGGGCTCGACGCCCGGCTGCCGGGCGTGGACACGCTCACCACCGGCCGGCCGCTCTTCTTCGAGTCGATGCAGCAGATGAGCCGGGCCTATCCGGGGCTCCCCCTGGACGCGGTGTCCGGGGCGCGGGCCTTCCTGCCGCTGATCGCGTCGGGCCGGCCGGTCGGCTCGTGCATCCTCGGCTTCGACCGGCCGCGCGGCTTCAGCCCCGAGGAGCGTACGGTCCTGACCGCGCTCGCGGGACTGATCGCCCAGGCCCTGGAGCGGGCCCGCCGCTACGACAGCGAGTCCGCGCTCGCCCGCGGTCTCCAGGACGCGCTGCTGCCCTCCCGGCTGCCGGTCCGCGACCACGTCGACACGGTGGCGCGCTACCTGCCCGGTACCCAGGGCATGGATGTCGGCGGCGACTGGTACGACGTGGTCGAGACGGAAGGGGGGCTGCTGGCCCTGGTGTGCGGCGACGTCCAGGGCCACGGTGTCGCCGCGGCGGCGACCATGGGGCAGCTGCGCAGCGCGCTGCGGGCCTTCGCGCTGAGCGGCCTTCCGCCGGAGGAGGTCCTGAAGGGCACCAACCGGCTCCTGATCGATCTCGACCCCGGGCAGTTCGCGAGCTGCTGTTACGTGGTGCTCGACCCTGCGACGGGCGTGGCCGAGGCCGTACGCGCCGGGCACCCCCAGCCGCTGCTGCGGCGCCCGGACGGGACGACGGAGGTCCTGGAGCTGGCGGGCGGTCTGGTCCTGGGGATCGACGCGGACGCCACGTATCCGGTCACCGAACTGCACCTGGACCCCGGGGCGGTACTGGCCCTGTACACGGACGGCCTGGTGGAGCGGCCGGGCCGGGACATCGACGAGGGCGTCGAGTGGTTGCGCCGTACGTTCTCGGCCACGGGGTCGGTCCCTCTCCCGGAGACGGCGGACCGGCTGATCCGGGACGCCCGGCAGACCAGTGACCGGCCCGACGACATCGCCCTGCTGCTCGCCGCCCGCTGGACGGACTGACCGCCCTCGCCCGAGCCCTCGTCCGGGCCCCCGTCCCCGTCGCCGTCCCCTTCCGCACGCTCACCCGGTCGGCCGCGTGGCGCTGGTCGGCGGCCCCGGGTCCGGGGAGGCTGGGGCCATCGAACAGGCAGCCCGAGGAGGACGTGTGCAGCAGGACAAGCAGCCGGAGTACGGTCCCGTGGTCTTCCGTGACCGTTCCGCCGGGTTCGCCTTCCTGACCCGGTCGACGGCGAGGAGCGAGCAGACCATCGAGTGGGACGACGGCGAGACCTATCCCGTGGTCGACGTCGAGATCTCGTCCGAGAGTCACCCGTTCTACACGGGCAAGGCGCGGACGGTGGATTCCGAGGGCCGGGTCGCGAGGTTCGAGCGCCGGTACGGGGAGGAGTCCCCGTCCTGACAGCTCCCGGGAACGGCCGACCGCCCCCGCGTCGTGCTCGGCGGGGGCGGTCGAGGGGAGAGGTGCTGATCAGCCCTCGATGACGCCGGATTCGGCGACGGCGATCTTGGCCTTGGTCCGGCCGGACGCGGAGCCGAGAGCCTCGATCTTCCTGACCAGGTCCTGACCCTCGACGACCTCGCCGAAGACGACGTGCTTGCCGTCCAGCCAGGAGGTCACGATGGTGGTGATGAAGAACTGCGAGCCGTTGGAGTTGGGGCCCGCGTTCGCCATGGACAGCAGGAACGGCCGGTCGTGCTTCAGCTTGAAGTTCTCGTCCGCGAACTTCTCGCCGTAGATGCTCTTGCCACCGGTGCCGTCGCCCCGGGTGAAGTCGCCACCCTGGAGCATGAAGTCCGGGATGACGCGGTGGAACGGGGAGCCGGCGTAGCCGAAGCCGTGCTGGCCGATGGCGAGCTCACGGAAGTTCTGGGCCGTCTTGGGGACGACGTCGTCGTACAGCTTGAAGACGATCCGGCCTGCGGCGTCGCCGTCGATGGTGATGTCGAAGTACACGTTGTTGCTCATGGGGACATCCTGTCATTCCCACTCACGCGGCGCGCGCACGGGCCACCCGTCGGAAGATCACGCCAGCCCGCCGAGGTCGGGGGACTGGGGAAGGCTGTCGGTCACCAGGGGGGCCGCCCCGTCGAGGACCGGGGCGAGCGGGTTGTCGTTCTGCAGGAGCCCGGTGGGGCCGGACCCGGCGTGGTCGGCGGCGGAGGCGTGCGGCGGCGGGGTCACGAGGGCCGTGACGACACCGGCGGCGAGGGAGGCGATGGCGAGCATGCTGCGCTTCTTCATGCCCGGGTCAACTGTCGAGACGCCTCGGGGTTACGGCCTCGGGGTGAGGTGAACGGATTCGTCAGGGCTTCGGCGTGGCGCGACGCCGAAGCCCCGGCGCTTCGGCGTGGCAGCCGCGAGCGGGGGCCGTCCTGGTGGCGTTCCGGTGACGGCCCCCGCTCGTGGTTGCTCGGGCGGCGCCGTCAGAGGTCGGTGTGCGTCTCCACGTACACGGTCGTGCCGGAGCGCCGGGCGCGGTCGATCTCCGCGAGCCGGGCGAAGTTCCTCGGGGTCATCTCCCGCTCCCACTCGGCCAGGGTCCGCAGACGGAACTCGCTGTGCTCGCCGGGGTCGAGGACGACACCCGCGAGCTGCTCCTCCGTCAGGACACCGCCGTCGAAGATGAAGCCGATGTGGTTGGCCGGCCAGTCGTCTTCCCGGTGGGAGACGAAGTGGGTGCCGAGGAGCCTCGGTTCGCCCTGGAAGACGATCCCGGTCTCCTCGTGGCACTCGCGGACGGCTGTCTGCCACGGGGTCTCCCCCGGGTCCATGTTGCCGCCGGGCCACTGCCAGAGGTCGGTGGTGTAGGTGGCGCGCAGCTGGAAGGGCCGTCCGTCGGTGTCGGTGAAGTACAGGCAGGCGTACGCCGTCGCCCTCGGCAGCGTCGCGACGTACTCGGCGGGCGGCAACCAGGTGTTCACCATGGGTCAGCTCTCTTTCGACGGGGCCGGGTGATGCCTCCATCCAATAGCTCCCGCCCCTCCGTCCCGGCACGGAACGATCACGTCCACCGGATCGTGTGAGTGCGGGCGCCGGTCGAGGAGCCGCGCCCGTGGTTCACGGCAGGTCGTCGCCGGGCAGTTCGGCCGGGAGCCGGTCGATCCGTCGCAGGACCAGGTGCTCGTGGATCAGGCGGCCGACGAGGGCCGCGCCGTAGACGACGAACCCGACGCCGACGAGCCAGGACTGCAGGACCAGGACGGTGCCGAAGGGGCCGTAGGTGACCGCGTTGGAGGCGATCAGCGGGGAGAACACGAACTGGGAGAAGATCCGCAGCCCGAACAGCCCCAGGGCCGTGCACAGCGCCCCCGGGGCGAGCGCCCGCCAGCGGATGCGTCCGCAGAGCAGGAAGCGCTGCGACCACCAGAAGAAGAGAAAGGTGCCGAAGACGTCGGTGACCGCGACCAGGAAGGTCACGGCCGTCGAGGACTCGGCCGGGACGGGGGCCGCGACGAAGAGGAGGAGGGCGGCGACGAGGACGGCGAGCCAGACGACGTGGCGCCACATGGTGTGCCAGCGGGCGGTGGGCAGGTCCCAGACCCGTTCGTAGCCGGTCTGGACGGCCGATCCGAAGGTCACACCGAACGCGGCGACGGCGGCGAGGCCGAAGGCGGTGGTGCGCTGCAGGGCCGCCCCGGGCTTGCCGAAGAGCATCTCGACCTCTTCCTGCGACACCTCGGAGACGCCGAGCCCCTGGATCAGCCATCGGGCGAATCCCTGGCCGCTGGCGAGGTCGGCGGCGGAGACGACGATGAGCAGCGGGACGAGGGTGAGCAGGCTCAGCGCCGCGAAGCCCATCGCGCGGTGCATGAGCTCCACGTCGCGGCCCCGGTTCCAGGCGAGCCCGACGACGGAGGTGAGGACGGACTGATGGAACCGTTGGAACCAGTGGCCGTGCTCGGCGGGGGCACCGTCGTGGGGCGCACCGGAAGTGGGGGGCATGCCACGGGAGGTACCCGCCCGGGCGGGGGGACACCTCCGTCATGCGGCCGAACGGGTCAGGCGGGGGCGTGAGGAGAGGGAGGGTGCCCGGGGCCGGGCGAACCTCAGGCTCCACTTCAGGGTCAGGGTCAGCGTCGAGTTCAGGTCTAGGTGCAGGCTCGGGCCACGACCACCCGATCTGTCGCCGACGGAGCGAAGGGCTCAGGTCCGTGCGTAGATGCGGCAGGTCCGGGTGCAGCCGTCCGGCGCGGAGTCCGGCCGGCCGCCGGAGGCCTGCAGTGCGGCGCTGACCAGGGTCGCCAGCAGGTCGATGTCGGAGCCCATGTCCAGCCGGACCGTCACCCACCCCGAACCGGCGCGCAGGCGTACGGCGCTCGACCCGAGGAGCGCCGGGCGGAGCTTCGCGATCATGGCGCGGGTGAGGTGGACGTCGGCCTCGTGCTCGGTGTGGAAGTGCACGATGTCGTGCGTCGCGGTGCTCAGACCGAGCTCGGCGCCGCACTGGGCGCGGCTGGGGACCAGCGAGGGCCAGCTCATCAGACGTTCACTGGCGTGCCGGGCGGTGTTCATACCCAGGAGCGTGCCGGGACGAGGGGGCTTGCACAAGCGTCCTGCGGAATTAATCGCGCCCAGGCGTGAAACTGGCCCACCCGCGGTGACGCAGGGCGCGTACGACGCCCCAAAAGCACCTTGCGGGAGGGGGCGCGGGAGGGACGGGCAGGGCGAGCGGGACGGGCAGGGCGAGCAGGTGGGACGGATACGGCGGGAGGACGGCAGGGCGAGCAGGTGGGACGGACAGGGCGGGAGGACGGCAGGGCGGGGCGGTCACGACGAGATCGGGCGGTCACGACGAGGTCGGGCGGTCACGACGAGGTCGGGCGCTCGCGGATCCGGGCGGCCAGGACGGCGACGTCGTCCTCGGCGTGGTGGGCGTCGAGGTGCATGAGGACCTCGTCCACCAGCTCCTCGGGGCTGGAGCCGGGACGCACGCGCAGCGAGGAGAGCCGGCCGAGCGAGACGTCGATGTCCTCGCCGCGCCGCTCGACCAGGCCGTCGGTGAAGAGGACGAGCGTGTCACCGGGGGCGAGGGTGCGGGTGACGGATTCGTAGCCGCCGACGCCGGTGCCCAGCGGCGGCCCGACGGGGAGTTCGACGAGGTCGGCGGAGCCGTCCGCCGCGAAGACCACCGGCGGGAGGTGGCCGGCGCCGGCGAAGGTGGCCGAGCCACGCGCCGGGTCGACCTGGACGAGCAGGCAGGTCGCGGGCCGCAGCCCGCCGTCGTCCGCGACGACCGAGTCGAGCTGGCGGAGCACCCGGTGCGGCGGCAGGTCCGTGGAGGCCACGTCGCGCAGCGCGGAACGGTACGCGTTCATGTCGACGGCCGCGTCGAGGCCGTGTCCCATCACGTCGCCGACGACCAGCAGGCTGCGGCCGAAGTGGAGCCGTACGCTCTCGAACCAGTCGCCGCCCACCAACGTCCTGGCGCCGACCGGAAGGTAGCGCCCAGCGACCTCCAGGTTGGGGTGCGGCCGTCCCGGCTCCGCGACGAGGGCCTGCTGGAGGTGGAAGGCGGTCCTTTCGGTGGCGGCGAGCCGGCGGGCGTGGCCGAGGTGGACGGCGGCGAGCCGCGCCGCGTCGTGGACCGTGGCCTTCGCGTGCTCGCCGAGGACGTCGGTGCGGGCGCTGACGGCGTTCGCGTACCCGATGGTCCGGCCCTGCGACTCCATGGGCACGGACACGACCTGGACGTGGACACCGCCCGGGGCGAGGTCGCCGTACGCCCGGGGCGGTCCGCTCTCGTCGGACGGCTCGACCCGGTCGACCAGCTTGGGGTCGCCTGCCACCGCGACACGTACCCAGCCGGGCCCGTCCTCGGGTCGGACGTCCACGGCCGCGGCCTCGTACCCGTGCCGGCAGAGGAACCTGGCCAGGTCCTCACAGACGCCCTGCTCGTCGGGGTGCGAACCGATCTCCTCGATCGCGTCCGTCGCGGCTCTCAGCCGGGCCAGGACCGCCGCGTGCTCCTCGACCAGGGAGGCCTGTTCCCCCGCTCGCTCCGACAAGACACCTCCACCGCCGCTACGGCCCCGAGCAGCGCACACATCCATTGGACCAGCGGGGCGGGACGCCCGCGCGCCGCACCGGCCGGACCAGGAGTCCATCACATTCCGTGACCCCTTAGCCAGATCTTTCGCCCTCACGCTACGCCGTGACCGCGATCTCGTCCGATCTTCATCACATCCCCCGTGAGCTTGGCCGCACTCATGGTCCGGGCGGTTGTGGAGCGGGGCGGGAGCTGATCGAGTACGGGCATGGCTACCAGCCAGTACAGGATGTCGCGGCTCCGGGGGAAACAGCGATGACGCACGGGCACACCGGGTACTTCAGCTCCGTCGACGACGTGACGGAGCGGCTCTCCGCGACCGGCTACCTCCCCTCCCCCGCCGTCGCGACCACCGTCTTCCTGGCCGACCGGCTGGGCAGGCCGCTCCTCGTGGAGGGCCCGGCCGGTGTCGGCAAGACCGAGCTGGCGAAGGCCGTCGCGGAGGTCGCGGGCGCCCGGCTCGTACGGCTCCAGTGCTACGAAGGCGTCGACGAGTCGCGGGCCCTGTACGAGTGGAACCACGCCAAGCAGCTGCTGCGGATCACGGCGGGCCGGGACGAGTCCTGGGACGAGACGCGCACGGACATCTTCAGCGAGGAGTTCCTGCTCCCCCGCCCCCTTCTCACCGCCATCCGCTCCGAGGAGCCGGCCGTGCTGCTCGTCGACGAGGTGGACAAGGCCGACGTCGAGGTGGAGGGGCTGCTCCTGGAGGTGCTCGGCGACTTCCAGATCACCGTCCCCGAGCTGGGCACCATCACCGCGACCCGGCGCCCCTTCGTCGTCCTCACCTCCAACGCGGGACGCGAGCTGTCCGAGGCCCTGCGCCGCCGCTGCCTCTTCCTCCACATCGGATTCCCCGAGGAGGAGTTGGAGCGCCGGATCGTCACGGCGAAGGTCCCGGGGCTCGACGCGGCCCTGACGGCCTCTGTCGTACGGGTGGTCAACGCGCTGCGCGCGATGGACCTGCGCAAGGCGCCCTCGGTCGCGGAGACCGTCGACTGGGCCCGGACGCTCCTCGCCCTGGGCGCCGACGCCTTGGACGAGGCCGTGGTGCGCGAGAGCCTGGGCGTGATCCTGAAGCATCGGGACGACATCCAGAAGGCGGCCGCCAAGCTCGACCTGGGTGCGGTGTGACGACGCCGCCGGCCGGGGTGACGGAGCGGCTCACCGGTCTGGTGCAGGCGCTGCGGGCGCACGGTCTGTCGATCGGGACGGGCGAGAGCGTGGACGCCGGGCGCGCCCTGGAGGCGGTGGGGTTCGCCGACCGGGAGCGGACGCGGGAGGCACTCGCGGCGACGCTGCTCCACGGGGCGGCGCACCGCCCGCTCTTCGACCGGGTCTTCGACCTGTACTTCCCGCTGGCCGCCGCCGGTCCGGACGTCGACCCCGCGGCCGGGGCGCAGGCCCGCGACTCCGCAGGCGAGGCCGCAGGCGACGTCGACACGGCGGCGCTGCGGGAGCGGCTGGCCGCCGCGCTGGCCGCGGGCGACGACTCGGCGCTGACGCGGCTCGCGGGCGAGGCGGTCGGGGGCCTGGGCGGCTACGGTGCCACGCCGGGCTCGGACGGCTGGTCGTCGTACCAGACCCTCGCCCGGCTCCGACCCGAGACGCTGCTCGCCCGGGTACGGGCGCTGCTCCGCGACGCGGCCGGCGGCGGGGAGGAGCCGGCTTTCACCGACCGGCTGACGGACGACGAGATCCGGCGGCGCATCGAGGCGTTCCGCGAACGGGTACGGACGGAGGCCCGGCGGCGGGTCGCCGAGCGGCAGGGCCGGGACCGGGTGGCGCGGAGGGCCGTGGCGGGCACACCGGACAGCGTCGACTTCCTGCTCGCCGGGCGGGCCCAGCTGGACGCGCTGCGCACGACGGTACGGCCGCTCGCGCGCAAGCTCGCGACCCGGCTGGCGGCCCGGCGGCGGCGGGCCGCGCGCGGGCGGATCGATCTGCGGCGCACACTGCGCGGGTCGCTGTCGACCGGCGGTGTCCCGATGCGACCGGTACTGCGGCGCCGTCGCCCCGTACGTCCCGAACTCGTCCGCTCCACGAACTCGCCCAGCGCCGTCCCGTAGTCGCTCTGCCCGTGCCAGCCGGTCAGCACCGCCTCGTCGAGGATGCGCGCCGCGAGGCCCGCCGGGTCGGCGGCGCCGCGCGCGACCAGGTCGGTCACCTCGTCGACCCGGTTGACGAAGGCGAACACCCGCACCTTGCCGAACTGGTCGTGCAGCGCCTGGACCAGCAGCATCGTGAAGTCGGCGAAGCCCGCGACCGAGCCCGACACATCGCACAGCAGGTACGCCGACGCCGTCGGCCCGCGCACCGCGGTCTTCGTCCTCGGGGACGCCCGGACGAACATGAGCGACCCGAACCTGCCGGCGCTGAAGCAGATCGCCGAGCGGGCCCGGCGGGTCCACTGGCTCAACCCCGAACAGCCCGCGCTGTGGTCGACGGGCGACTCCGTCGCGCTCGCCTACGCCGACCTGGTCGACATGCGTCCCTGCCGCAACGCGCGGCAGCTGGCGGACCTGATCGGCCGCCTCCTGCCGGTGTGAGGGGGGCCGTCGTGTCACCATCGCGGGTATGACCGAGCGCGATCCCTCCTCTGCCACGGAGCTGCCGCGCGGGATCGGCGCGCCCGCCACACGGGCGCTGACCGCCGCCGGACACACCACCCTCGAAGCGCTCGCCGGGGTGCCCCGCGCGGAGCTGGCGGCCCTGCACGGCGTGGGCCCGAAGGCACTGCGCGTGCTCCAGGAGGCGCTGGAGGAACGCGGCCTCACCCTCGGCTGACCCCGTCTGGCACCTCCCCCTCCACGGTCCGACCATGGAGGGGACGGAGGGGCCGGGACGTACAGGACGGGCGGTGGGCCGCGATGGCACAGGTGACGGTGGACGGTACCGACCTCGTGGTCCGGCTGTCCCTGCGGGAGCGGCTCGCCGCGCGGCGCGGAAACGTCCGCGTGCCGTTGAGCTCCCTGCGCGCGGTCCGTGTCGAGCCGGACTGGTGGCGCGCGCTGCGCGGACAGCGAGGGCGGGGACTGTGGATCCCCGACCGGCTGTCCGTGGGTGTCCGCGTCCTGCCGGGCGGGCGCGAGTTCGCCGTGGTGAAGGCGGGCAGACCGGTGGTCTGCGTCGACCTCCGCGGCGAGGTGCCCTTCGGACGGCTGGCCGTCTCCGACCCCGATCCGGAGCGGGCCGTACGGGAGCTGCGCCCGTACGTCCCGACGGACCTGCTGGGCTGAACCCGAGCGGGGGGCTGATCAGCTGTGCGCGGTCGCGTGCCCAGCGAAGGCTGAGGCCTCGGACCTGTGGCCTCAGGTGGGGGACACGTTCTCGGCCTGCGGGCCCTTCGGGCCCTGCACGACGTCGAAGGCGACCTTCTGCCCCTCGGCGAGTTCGCGGTACCCGGTACTGGCGATGGCGGAGTAGTGGACGAACACGTCCGGGCCTCCGCCGTCCTGCTCGATGAAGCCGAAGCCCTTCTCGGCGTTGAACCACTTCACTGTTCCGGTTGCCATGACGAGCTCCTCGGCTCTCTCGACTACACCTCCATGGTCTCTCGGCTCGGGCGGGAAGTCCCGGCGGGTAGCGTTGCGGCATGGAACTCATCGGAGACATCACGGCCGACCGGCCCCTGCTCGTCCTTGCCGTCAAGGAAGAAGCACAGTTCCTGGAGACGGATCTGCCGGTGCTGCTGACCGGCATGGGCAAGGTGAACGCGGCGAGCGCGCTGGCGACCGTCCTGGGCCGCGGTCCGCGCCCGTCCGGCGTCGTGAACCTGGGGACCGCCGGGGCGCTCCGTCCGGGGTGGTCGGGGACGCATGTGGTGGGCACGGTGATCCAGCACGATCTGGACGGTGAGCTGCTGGCGACGCTGACGGGCGAGACGTACGGGGCGCCGGTCGCCCTGCCGGACGGCGGAGAGGTGACCCTGGCCACCGGTGACGCCTTCATCTCCGACGAGGTGGCCCGGGTCCGGCTGGCCGCCCGCGCCCCGCTGGTCGACATGGAGGGCTACGCCCTCGCGACCGCGGCCGGGCTTGCCGGGGTGCCGATCCGGATCGTCAAGCACGTGAGCGACGAGGCCGGTGACGGCGCGGCGAAGAGCTGGCGCGAGTCGGTCGCGGACTGCGCGCGGGCGCTCGCCAGGTGGGCGGAGGAGAACACTCCGTACCGTTCCTGACCCACTGCTGGCGCTCCTGGCAGCTCCTGACGCGGGTACCGGTGTTGGACTGCTGCCGGCGGCTGTGGCACGGCTGCCGGCAGCTGTCGCACTGCTGCTGACGGCCCTGGACGGCTTCACGGGGTCGGCGTGGCGGTCGCCGCCGTCGGGCCGAAGCGCCGGCGGTAGGCGGACGGGGAGAGCCCTGTCTCGCGGTTCATCAGGGCGCGCAGATGGGCGGCCGTGCCGAGGCCGCTGGCGCGGGCGACCACGTCGAAGCGGGTCTCGCCGCGTTCGATCAGCCGGCAGGCGAGGGTCACCCGCTCCCCGGTGAGCCAGGCGAGCGGGGTGGTCCCGAGCTGCGCGCGGAAGCGGCGGTGCAGGGTCGCCGGGCTGACCGCCGCCCGGGCCGCGAGGTCGGTGACGGTGAGCGGCGAGCCGAGGTGTGCCTGGGCCCAGGCGAGCAGCGGGGCGAGGGACTCGTCGGGGATCTCGGGGACCGGCCGCTCGACGAACTGCCGTTGTCCGCCGCTCCGGTGGGCGGCGAAGACGAGACGGCGGCTGACCGCGTTGGCGGCTTCGGCGCCGTGGTCACGGCGGACGACGTGCAGCCCGAGATCGAGGGCGGCGGCACTGCCGGCGGCGGTGAGGATGTCACCGTCGTCGACGAACAGGACGTCCGGTTCGAGATGTACGGCGGGGAAGCGGGCACGGAAGGCGTCGGCCCACTGCCAGTGGGCGGTGGCGCGCCGGCCGTCGAGGACCCCGGCCTCGGCGAGGGTGAAGGCACCGCTGCAGAAGCCGATCAGCCGGGCACCGCGCGCGTGGGCGCGGCGGACGGCGTCGAGCACGGCGGGGCGGCGGGGGACCTGGACGTCCGGGCGGTTGGGGACGATGAGCGTGTCGGCGCTGTCCGCCGCGTCGAGCCCGGCGACGCCGGTGAGAGTGAAGAAGCCGTCGCGCATGAGCGTGCGGGGCTCGGGCGAGCAGAGCCGGAAGTCGTACAGGTCGCGTCCGAGTTCGGGGCGACGCAGACCGAAGACCTCGGTGGCACAGCCCAGTTCGAAGGGGTTGGAGTTCGCGTCGACGATGACGACGACGCGGTGCGCGCCCTGCTGCGAGGATCCTTGCGACATACGCCATTTCTAGCACTCACGCGCGGCGGCGGACGGGGAGCAGGATGACCGCATGACCCAGAACACCGCTGTGACCAGCGCTTCTTCATCCCCTATCGCTCTCGCCTCCGCGTTCGCGTCCTTCGAGGACCTGTGGAGCCCGCGCATCCTGACGCGGGTGAACGACTACGACGTGCGCGTGGCGAAGGTGGCGGGCGAGCACGTGTGGCACGCCCATGACGACACGGACGAGTTCTTCCTGGTGATCGACGGCGAGCTGCGCATCTCGCTGCGCGAGAACGGTACGGAACGGACGGTGTCCCTCCCCCGCGGCTCGGCTTTCACCGTCCCCCGGGGCGTGGAGCACCGCCCGTACGCCCCCTCCGGCGCGTCCATCCTGCTGTTCGAGCCGACGGGCACCCTCACCGTCGGCGACCGCCACGACGACGTCCCCGACCATGTCGACGCGACGACGGGCCACGCGCTGGAGCTCTGAGCCCCCGCCTGCCCGGATTTCCACGTTTCGGACGGGCGGCTCCCGGGGCCACGCGCGCGTGGCGGTCGCCGTTCCTCGCGCGTGGCCGACGCGAGGACCATCCTGGAGGCATGGGCACCACCCGGAAGCCGCACGTCGGTGCGGTGGGTGCGCCCGTGCGCCCCCGATGAGGACGTGAGCGCCGGGTCGCCTTCCGCACACGATGCCCACCTGGGGCCTTCGAGGGAGGCGGGACGCATGAGCGAGTCCGGCAAGACGCGGTTCGAGGACATCTACGACCGGCCCGACCCGCGGGCGTACTTCCGTCGCCTCGCACCGCTGGAGTACGAGATCCCGCAGCGGGCCCAGGCCGCGTTCCGGCGCGCGGCCGCCGAGCGGGACGGCGGTACGGTGCTCGATCTGTGCTGCTCGTACGGGATCAACGCGGCCCTGCTCAACCACGACGTCACCCTGGCCGAGCTGTACGCGCGCTACACCGACCCGGCGGTGAGCGGTCTGACCGCGGCCGAACTCGCCGTACGGGACAAGGAGTTCTACGCGTCACGGCGGCGCCCGGACGCGGCGCCCGTCATCGGTCTCGACGTCGCGGACAACGCCGTGCGGTACGCCCGCGCGGTCGGGCTCCTGGACGACGCGTTCGCGGAGAACCTGGAGGAGGGCGCCCTGCCGAGCCCTCGGCTGCGCGGGGCGATGTCCGACGTCGGGCTGATCACGCTCACCGGCGGCGGCAGCTACCTCACCCGGCGCACCTTCGACGCGCTCCTCGGCTGGGCCGGGCGCCCCGTGCGGGTGAGCGCGTTCGTCCTGCGGACGGTCTCGTACCGGCCGATCGCCGACTGTCTCGCCAGCCACGGTCTGCGGACCGCCTCCGACCCCTCGCGGACCTATCCTCAGCGGCTCTTCACCGACGCGGGCGAGCAGCGCTTCGCGGTCGAGGCGGTACGGGCGCTGGGGACGGATCCGACGGGGCGGGAGGCGGCGGGCCGGTTCCACACGGTGCTGTACGAGTCGGTCCCGGAGGGCTAGGGATGCCGGAGGGCCAGGGACGCCGGAGGGGCAGGGCCGGAGGAGGGCCAGGGACGCCTGAGGGACAGGGACGCCGGAGGGACAGGGCCGGGGACGGCGGAGGAGCAGGGTCCGCGAGGGCCGGTGCCGGGGCCGGCGGAGGGCTAGAACCGGCGTACGACGAGCATGGCGGCGACGTCGTCGTCGAGGCCGCGGGCGCCGTAGGCCTCCAGTTCGCGGTGGAGCAGGGCGGGGACGCGCTCACCCGGCTCCTCCGCCCACCGGCTCATCCGCTCCTCCAGCGGGTAGAAGGTGCCCGCCCGGTCACGGGTCTCGCTCACGCCGTCGGTGTACAGGAGCAGCCGGTCCCCCGGCACGAAGGGGACCTCCTCGACGTGGTGACGGGCGTCGAGGAGGCCGGACAGGTTGATCGGCAGGGACGGGTCGGAGAAGACGACCGGCCGCACCTGGCCGGCGTGCTCCAGAAGGGGCCCAGGGTGACCGCAGCTGAGGAGGCTGGCGACGGCCCCGTCCTCGGGAATCTCGACGAGGACGACGGTGGCGAAACGTTCGGCCGCATCCGTGTCGGGGTCCCAGGCGCCGTACCGGCTGAGGCCCTCCTCCAGGCGGTCGGCCAGGGCGGGCAGGTCGGGGGCGTCGTCGACGGCGGCGCGGAAGGAGCCGAGCAGGACGGACGCGGTCTCGACGGCGCCGAGACCCTTGCCCTGGACGTCACCGAGCATCAGCCGCACGGCGCCGGGAACGTGCACGGCCTCGTAGAAGTCGCCGCCGATCCGGGCCTTCGCGGCGGCCGCGACGTACAGCAGATGGAGGTCGACGGGTCCGAGCCGGGGAGACAGCGGGCGGAGCACGACGCGCTGGACGACCTCGGCGACGGCGGTGACCTCGCGCAGGTCGCGCTCGTAGCGGAGCCTGGCCCGGCTGACCCAGGCGGCGGCCGCGGTCACCACCACGAGCGCCACCTCGTTGGCGGCGATGTCGGGGACGAAGGGATCCCCGCTGGTCGTCCCGAGCAGCAGGCCCAGTGCGACGGCGACCAGACCGATGACGACGGTGCCCCGGACGCTCCACGTGACGGCGGCGAGGGCGGGCGCGGCCGCGAGGAGCCGGTCGTAGCGCTCCTCGTTGGCGGACAGGCGGTCGGCGAACACCGTCACGACCATGACGAGGACCGGCAGCGCGCGGCCGATGATGATCTGCGCGCGAGGGCGCGTCCAGGAGCGGCCGCGGGGATCACCGGAGGGCATTGCGTGATCGTACGAGGCGGGAGCGGCCCGACCCCGGCGCCCCCGCGCCTGTGGCGTGTCAGACCCTGCCGGGCCGTCGAGCCGCCCGCGGCGTCGCGGTCCTCCGCCTCCTCCTCCACGGCGACCGCCCCCCGGGATGCGAGCTCCGCGAAGCCCTCGCGCCCTCCCCCTCCCGCTCCCTCCGTGTCCGCCTCGACCGACGAGGCGCTCCGTTACTCTGTTCGAAGCGAAGGGGAGTAGCCCTGCGAACCGGTCGTCGACACACTGGAGCCCTCGGGTTCCCGGTGACCGGGTCCACACGTACGACGTGGACGGGCGAGACCTTCGGCCAGGCATTCACCATGTCCGCATCCTGCGGCCGTGGTCCACCATGCCGGGCCGAGTGGTTCTTCCCGTCGCCCACCGCGGTGCCGTGCGGATCCCGGGCCCGGAACGAGCAGAGAGCCCCCGCTACATGCATCTCGATCCCTTGGCGATCCTCACCGCCTTCGGGCTGATCTTCCTCGCCGAGCTTCCCGACAAGACGATGTTCGCGTCCCTTGCCATGGGTACGCGCATGCGTCCGCTGTACGTCTGGTTCGGCACCTCGACCGCGTTCCTCGTGCATGTGGCCATCGCCGTGGGGGCCGGCAGCCTCATCGGCCTGCTGCCCGACTGGATCGTCAAGCTCGTCTCGGCCCTGTTGTTCGGCTTCGGCGCGTTCATGCTGCTGCGCGGCGGGGACGACGAGGACGCGGACGAGGCGGGCGGCAAGACGGTGACCGGCTTCTGGCCCGTCTACTCGACCGCCTTCATGGCCGTGTTCATCAGCGAGTGGGGCGACCTGACGCAGATCACCACGGCCAACCTCGCCGCCACCAACGGCACCTGGTCCACGGCGATCGGCGCCGCCGCCGCCCTGATGAGCGTCTCGGCCCTCGCGCTGATCGCGGGCCGCTTCATCGCCAAGCGCGTCCCCCTGAAGACCGTGCAGCGCATCGGCGGTCTGTGCATGGCGGCGCTGGCCATCTGGTCGCTCAGCGAGATCTTCATCGGCTGACCCGCCGCCGCTCCCGCTCACTGTCGCCCCCCCTGACTGCCCGCTCCCGAACGACACAGGTGCGCCCTCGGATCATCCGGTCCGAGGGCGCACCTGTCACGACCGGACTCTTGTTGAAGCAGTGAATCGCTGCTTCACTTCTTTCCATGCCCTACCGACGCACCCCTGCGGTCCAGGCCCGGCTCGACGACCGGCGTGCCACCGTCGTCGACGCGGCGCTCGAGCTGCTCGCCGAGCAGGGGTACGCCGGCTGCACGATGGCCGCCGTCGCCGCCCGCGCCGGGATCGCGACCGGCAGCGTCTACCAACACTTCCCCAGCAAGGCCGAGCTGGCCGTGGAGCTCTTCCGCACGGTGGTCTCGCGCGAGGTCGCCGCCGTGGCCGAGGCGGCGGGCCGCCCGGAGCACGCGGGGGCGGCCGAGCGGGTCGTCGCGGTCATCGAGACGTTCGCGCTGCGCGCCCTGAAGTCCCCTCGGCTCGCCTACGCCCTGCTGGCCGAGCCCGTCGATCCGGCGGTGGACGCCGAACGGCTGGTCTTCCGCCGGGCCTTCCGCGACGTGTTCGCCGAGCGGATCGCCGAGGGCGTGCGCTCCGGCCGGCTTCCGCCACAGGACGCCCTGCTGACGGCCTCCGCCCTGGTCGGGGCGGGCGCCGAGGCGCTCGTCGGACCGCTGGCGGAGGGGACGGTGGGGCCCGAGACCGTACCCGCCCTGGTCACCTTCACCCTGAGAGCCCTGGGAGTACCCGATGCCGCACACGCATGAGGTCACCAACCAAGTCCCGCCGCTGAGCGGTTACGACGTGTCGGCCGACCCGGCTCTCCTGGAGGGGCTGCGCCGCGAGGGCGCGGGCTGGGCCGAGGACGAGGTGCGCGAGCTCGGCGTGCGGGCCGGCGGCCACGAGGCCCAGGAGTGGGGACGGCTGGCCGAGCGGCACTCCCCGGTGCTGCACACGCACGACCGGTACGGTCACCGCGTCGACGAGGTGGAGTTCCACCCGTACTGGCACGAACTGATGACCGTCGCCGTACGGCACGGACTGCACGGGGCTCCGTGGCGCGACGAACGACCGGGCGCGCACGTGGCCCGGGCGGCGAAGGTGTTCGTGTGGGGGCAGGCCGATCCCGGGCACCTGTGCCCGATCTCGATGACGTACGCGGCGGTGCCCGCCCTGCGCGCGGAGCCCGGGCTCGCCGAGGTGTACGAACCGCTGCTCTCCTCCCCCGTCTACGACTTCGGGCTGCGCGAACCGACCTCGAAGCGCGGCATCATCGCCGGGATGTCGATGACCGAGAAGCAGGGCGGCTCGGACGTCCGGGCGAACACGACGCGGGCCGTGCCGACGGGCGAGGGCTTCTACGCGCTCACCGGCCACAAGTGGTTCACGTCGGCGCCGATGTCCGACGTCTTCCTCACCCTGGCGCAGGCGCCGGGAGGCCTTTCCTGCTTCCTCGTGCCCCGGGTGCTGCCCGACGGCTCGCGCAACGCGATCCGCCTGCAGCGGCTGAAGGACAAGCTCGGCAACCGTTCCAACGCCTCGTCCGAGATCGAGTACGAGGGTGCGCTCGGCCGTCTCGTCGGCGAGGAGGGCCGGGGCGTGGCGACCATCATCCGGATGGTGAACATGACCCGGCTCGACTGCGCGGTCAGTTCGGCGTCCGGGATGCGCCAGGGCCTCGTGCAGGCCGTGCACCACGCCACGCACCGCAGCGCGTTCGGTGCGCGGCTGATCGACCAGCCGCTGATGACCAACGTCCTCGCCGACCTGGCGGTGGAGGCGGAGGCGGCGACGGTCGCGGGCCTGCGGCTCGCCGGGGCGGTGGACCGGGCGGCGGCGGGTGACGCGGACGAGGAGCTGCTGCGCCGGATCGGTCTCGCGGTGACCAAGTACTGGGTGTGCAAGCGTGCCCCCGCGCACGCGGCGGAGGCGCTGGAGTGCCTGGGCGGCAACGGATACGTCGAGGACTCGGGCCTCCCCCGGCTCTATCGCGAGTCCCCGCTGCCTTCGATCTGGGAGGGCTCGGGGAACGTGGCCGCGCTGGACGTGCTGCGCGCGATCGGGCGGCAGCCGCAGGCGGTCGAGGCGTTCTTCGCGGAGGTCGAACGCGCCGCGGGAGCCGACCACCGGCTGGACGCGGCGACGGCCCGGCTGCGGAAGGACCTCGGCGATCTCGGCGACGACCTCGCCGCCCTGCAGTACCGCGCGCGACGCCTCGTCGAGCGCATGGCGCTGGTCCTCCAGGGCTCGCTGCTCGTCCGGCACGGTCACGCGGCGGTGGCCGACGCGTTCTGCGCCTCGCGTCTGGACAGCGACTGGGGCATCGCGTTCGGCACGCTCCCGCCCGGCCTGGACACGGCGTCGATCATCGACCGGGCCACCCCGCAGCCGGCGCCCTCGGCGAACTGAGGTCACGCACGCCGGGTGCCTCGCCCGCGCGGCGTGCCCGGGCGGCGACAGCTCGACGCGTGCGTTCAGTCGACGACGGCGCCGCCGGTGAGGTTGACCTCGGTGGCGGTCATGGTCGGGGCGCGGTCGGAGGCGAGGAAGGCCGCGGCGTGGGCGACGTCCTCGAGGCGGGGCCGGCGGTGGAGCAGGGTCGCGGTCGCCTCGGGATCGTCCTCGGGCGGGGTGGACGGATCGGGCGAGCCGGGAGAGAGCAGCCAGGCCACCCGGATGCCGTGGGGGCCGAGTTCGGCGGCGAGCTGGCGGCACAGACCGGAGAGGGCGGACCAGGCGACATGGGAGCCGCCGAGGCCGGGGATGGCTTCTCGACCGCCGCCCATGGCCAGGATCACCCCGGTGCCGCGGGGGATCATATGGCGGGCGACGGCGGTCGCCAGGTTCAGGTGGGTGGTCACCGCCTTGGTGACGGAGCGCAGCACGTCCTCCCCGGCCATCTCGACCAGCGGGGTGCCGTGCAGGTCGTCGTTGGACGTGGCGTTGAAGGCGATGTCGATCCCCGCCGAGTGCCGGGCGACGGTGTCGGCGTGCTCCTCGACCGCGGCCCGGTCCGTCGCGTCGAGCGTGGCGACCTCGACCCGGCCTCCGGATTCGGCGATGGAGCCGGCCAGCTCCTCCAGAGGGGCGCGGGTGCGCCCGACCAGGTGGACCGTGGCGCCTTCGCCGGCGAAGACGCGGGCGACCGCGGAGCCGATCGCTCCGGCGCCGCCGTGGACGATGGCGGTCCTGTTCTCCAGCAGCACGGCATTTCCTCCTTCGTTCGGGCTCCGCGTGCCCGCCCGGCGCGGCCTCACCACTCCCGAGCGGCGATCAGCTCCTCGACGTCCGCGTCCGCGAAGCCGTACGCCGTGGCGACGAACCAGAAGTTCTCGGCGATCTCCTCCCGGGCGACGGTCTCGATCTCGCTGCCGGCCTCGTCGAAGTCCGCCTCCAGCGCGTTGAACTCCTCCGTGGCGGTCTCGGTGAGCGCGTACAGCGCGGTCAGGTCGGCCGGCTGCTCCGCCTCGATCCGCTCGCAGAGTCTCAGCAGGATCGCCCGCCCCTTGTCGACCACGTGGTCCGGGTAGTACCCGTCCTCGTACAGTGCCTTGAGAAACGCGTACCCCGTCACCTGCTCGTTCGTGATCGGCATGCTGGCCCCTTCCCCTGATGATCACCGGACGTGACCATCGTGCACCACGCCACTGACAACGCCCCGCAAGCAGACGGCGGACGCGGTTCCGGGCGTTTCGGCGAGCGCGGCCGGGCGGGAGTGCCACTCTGGAGGGACGGCCCGACGACGACGAGGGGTGGCCCTTGAGCACCGATCCGATCCACCGTGAACTGGACCGGCTCGCCGAGAAGACGGCCGCTCAGGTCGTCGCCTGGCGGCGCCATCTGCATCAGCACCCCGAGCTGTCCAACCGCGAGGCCGGGACGGCCCGGATGATCGCCGACCGGCTGCGGGCCCTCGGCCTGGACGAGGTCCGGACCGGCATCGCGGGACACGGTGTGGTGGGTGTGCTGCGCGGCGGCGCGCCCGGCGGCGGGCGCGTCGTGGCGCTGCGGGCCGACACCGACGCGCTGCCCGTCCAGGACCTGTGCGGGGAGGACTTCGCCTCGCATGTGGTGGACGCCGACTATCCCGGCGGACCGTTCCCCGTCTCGCACGCGTGCGGGCACGACTGCCACACCGCGATGCTCCTGGGCGCCGCGGCCGTGCTCGTGGGGGTGCGCGAACGGCTGCCGGGAACCGTGCTCTTCGTCTTCCAGCCCGCGGAGGAGGGCCCTCCGGTCACCGAGCGCGGTGGGGCGCGGGCGATGCTCGACGAGGGCGCGTGCGCCGATCCGGTGCCGACGATGACGTTCGGGATGCATGTCACGCCGTATCCCAAGGGGTACGTGGGCTACCGGGTGGGCAACCAGTACGGCGCCTCCACCCTGGTGAGGATCGTGGTCACCGGCAAGCAGACGCACGGGTCCACGCCGTGGCAGGGGGTCGACCCGATGCCGGCCGTCGGCGCGGTCCTGACCGGCGTGGGGCAGTTGTACCGTCAGGTCTCCGCGTTCGACCCGGTCACGGTCTCCATCGGGCACGTCGAGGACGTCGGCCGCTTCAACATCATCGGCCAGACCGTCACCCTGTGGGGCACGGTCCGCTGCGCGGTGGAGTCGGACATGGCGGAGGTCCAGCGCCGGCTGACCACGCTGGCCGAGCACTCCGCGGCGGCGTACAACGCCTCGGCGACGGTCGAGTACCTCCAGGCCGTTCCGCCCGTGCACAACAGCGCCGAGTGGGTCGCGGCGGGCCTGCCGACGATCCGGCGGGTGGTCGGCGAGGAGCGGACGGTGGAGTCCGGGGCGACGCTCGGGTACGACGACGTGTCCGAGTTCATCTCCCGCTTCGGCGGCCTGTACGTGATGCTGGGCGTCCAGGACGCCACGCTGGACGCGGAGGGCAGGCCGGTCCCCGTGCCGGGAGGCCGGGGCCTGGTCACCAACCACAATCCGCACTTCTACGCGGACGACGACACCCTGGTCACCGGTGTCCGCCTGCACGCGCACGTGGCGTACGACCATCTGTTGGGCGCCCTGACCGTCTAGGACCCGGTACCGCCGGGCCGACGCGCCCGCGCCCGAGTTGCGGGCGGCGTCACAGGCGCGAGGCTGGGACCCACACGCGCGTACCCCCGCAGGGAGAGACGATGACGGACCTCGCAGCCCTCGCCGACGAGCACCTGGCCGCCGCACGCACCGCCCCGCACCACCGGAGCGCCCAGGTGGTGGTCCACGACGGGGTGCTCCGGCAGAGTGTGATCGCCCTGCTCGCCGGCACGGCGCTCGACGAGCACAACGCTCCCCCGGCGGCGAGTCTGATGGTGCTGCGGGGACGGGTGAAGCTGACGGCGGCGGGGTGGTCCGAGGAGCTGTCGACGGGCGAGCTGAAGATGCTCCCCAAGGAGCGGCACGGGCTCGCCGCGCTGGAGGACGCGGTCGTCCTGCTGACGGCCGTCAACGACTGAGCCGACGCGCTCGGCTCCGCCCGAAGGGCTCAGACGGTCTCGTCGAGGTCCTCCGCGTAGTGCTCGATGGCAGGCCGGTATCGCCGTACGGACGGGTCGTCGCTGGTCGCCGCGAGCAGGCGCAGGAGCAGCCGTGCCGACTCGTGGTGGTCGCCCGTGTTGAACAGCGCCATCGCCAGGAAGGTGCGCAGGGCGCCGTCGTCCGGGAACTCCTCGACCGCGCCGCGCAGGACGGCGACGGCCTCCTCGTACCGGCCGAGAACGCGGAAGGTGCTGCCGAGGCCGAGCAGCGCGCCCTTGCGGTCCTTCTCGGACAGGCCCTTCGCGCCGGTCGGGACGGTCCCGCTGGTCGTACCGGGGCCGGCCGTGCCGGTGCCCGTCGGGCCGGTCGCCTTCAGGGCCCGCTCGTAGTGGGGAACGGCTTCGGCCTCCAGGCCGAGCACGTCGTGCGCCCAGGCCGTCTGGTAGGCGATCTCGGCGTCCTCAGGAAGGCGCGCGGCGAGTTCCAGCAGACGCTCCCGCGCCTCCTCCTGCCGCCCCAGCTCGCGCAGTCCGATCGCCGCGGCCAGCAGGCCGTCCCGCTCGTCGTCACTCATCGGGTTCGTGTCCATTGCGGCATCGTCGCAGGTGGCCGTGGAGCACGGTGCGGCGGCTACCAGATGACCGAACGCCATACTCCAGGCGTCCGGTTGTGGCTGCCGGGCCCATAGGTCGCGCGCGTGGCCCGCACCTAATCTCCCGGCAACCACCCGCCACGCCCTCGGGCTGGCTCGAGCCGCCGGGAGATCCCATGCGTCCGCCCCGTCCCCTCCGCCCGCGTGCGCCACGCGGGCCACGCAGGCTGGCAGCCCTGGCGCTGTTCGCCGCCGCTGCTCTGTTCCCCCTCGCCGCACCGGCGGCCGCCGCCGGGTCCGCCGCCTCCAGGGCAGTCGCTCCCGTCGAAGCCACCTCGACCCAAGGCTTTTTGGCCGAAGCCACCTCGACCCAAGGCTCTCCCGCCGAAGCCGCCCCCGGAGCGGTCGCCGCCGCGCCCGTTCCCGTACCGGGGCAGCTCCAGCCGTACGCCATCGACGCCGTCTACAGCTCCGGCATCTCCTCCGGCGGCTACATGGCCACCCAGCTGCACGTCGCGTACTCGGGCACGTTCAGCGGTTCGGCGGCGTTCGCCTCGGGGCCGTACAACTGCGCCCAGAACACCCTCGCCACCGCCCTCAACGCCTGTATGAACACCGTCCAGGACCTCCAGCTCTCCCAGTTGGAGCAGACGACGCGGACCTGGTCGGCGCAGGGACTCGTCGACCCGGTCGCGAACCTCGCGGGCGATCCGGTGTACGTCTTCAGCGGCTCGAACGACTCGACCGTCAAGCGGCCCGTGGCGGACGCGCTCGCCGACTACTACGGGCGGTTCGGCTCACGGGTGACGTACAACCGGAGCACGGCGGCCGGCCACGGCTGGATCAGCCCGCTCGGCCCCAACTCCTGCACGGTCACCCAGACTCCGTTCATCAACAACTGCGGCATCGACGCCGAGCGCGATCTCCTCACGCATCTGCGGGGCGCGCCCGTCGCGGCGCCGAGCGCCTCCCCGGGCGGGGCGCTGATCCGCTTCGACCAGAACACCTACGCGCCGGGCGGCGCGGCGGCCCTGTCGCTGGGTGCGGAGGGTTTCGTCTACGTGCCGAAGTCCTGCTCCGAGGGAGCGACCTGCTCCCTGATGGTGGCGCTGCACGGCTGCAAGCAGGGGTACGGCTACCAGGGCTTCGGGACGCAGTTCGTGGACCGGGCCTACCTCAACGAGTACGCCGACACCAACCACATGATCGTGCTGTACCCGCAGGCGGCGGCGACGGGCACGCTGGAGAACCCCAACGGCTGCTGGAACTGGTGGGGTTACCTCGGTGACACCGCGTACGCACGGCACGGCGGCAAGCAGATCGAGGCGATCATGGGCATGGTGCGGGCGCTGCGCGGCTCCACTCCCCCACCCGTGGCCGACAAGGTGACGCTGTCGAGCGTGGACGCGCAGGACGGCTACGTGAAGGCGGCGACCGACGGCGCGGGGCCGGCGGTGGGCCCGCTGGAGGACACCTACGGGCTCGCGCTCGGCCGGGGCACCGACGCCAAGGTGAACCGGACGCTGCTCTCCTTCGACACGTCCAGGATCCCGGCGGGCAAGGAGATCACGCGGGCGTATCTGACGGTGGCGCGCAGCAGCGGTGCGGGCGATCCGTGGGCGTCCCCGGGGGGCAACCGGCTGCTGGCGGACGTGCGGACGGGCTGCTTCGGTGGGTGCGCCGTCGAGCCGTCGGACTGGTCGGCGCCGGCGACGGTGTCGGGCGGGGCGGCGATCGCCGCGTTCTCCTCCGGCTCGGCGACCTCGACGGACCTGTCGGCGCCCGCGCTCGCGGCGCTCGACCGCAGCGGGACGACGCAGGTGCGGTTGCGCTTCGAGTCGGCGCAGACCGCGACCGCGTACCTCTTCGTGAACAAGGACACTCCGGTGACGCTGACGGTCGAGTACCGCTAGCGCCACGCGCGCGTGCCGTCGGAACGCCGGTGGGACCCCGCTGTCCGTCTCCGGCCACGTGCCCCGTAGCGGCAGGAGCGGCAGGAGCGGCGGCGACCCTCACCCGTTCGGCGGGCCGGGCGGCGGGCGCGTCCCGGCGGGCGGGCGCGGCCGCAGCCGTCCGCGGGGGCGGCGGCCCCCGCCGGGGCAACGCTGCGTAGCCGCTTCTCGCCGGGTGGGGGACGCCGACGTCTGGTCCAGTGAAGGAGCACTGCCCGGAAGTCGACGCACCTGGACGGCACCACATGACTCTGTCTCCCTTCGGCTCCTTCGGTGGACCGGACCCGTTCAACGAGCTGCTCAACCGCTTCTTCGGCATGTCGCCCGCCGCCTCTCCCCCGGCCGTCCAGCGGGTGCCGATCGGCCGGCTCCTGACGGACTCGGCACGGGAGCTGATCGGCCAGGCCACCGCCCGCGCCGCCGACGACGGCAGTGCCGATCTGGACACCGAGCACCTCCTGTGGGCCTCCACCCAGGTCGACCCGTCCCGCACGCTGCTCGCCCAGGCGGGCGCCGACCCCGACGAACTGGCCGCCTCGGTCGCCGAGGTGCTGCCCGGTGAGAGCGGCGTTCCGGCGGCGGAGCCCGGGCTCACCCCGGCGGCCAAGCGGGTCCTGCTGCGGGCGTTCGAGCGCTCCCAGGAGTCGGGGGTCTCGTACATCGGTCCCGAGCACATCCTCGGTGCCCTCCTCGACGACCCGAACGCGGCGGCGGCCAAGCTGCTGACGGCGGACGGGACGGACGTCGGCGGCCTGCGGTCCACCTCCGACCGGGCGGCGCGGGCGGACGGGACGCCGACGGCCAAGCCGGAGAGCAGGACGCCCACGCTCGACGAGTACGGCCGGGACCTGACCGAGGAGGCGAAGGCGGGGAGGCTCGACCCTGTGGTGGGACGGGCCGAGGAGATCGAGCAGACGGTCGAGATCCTCTCCCGCCGCTCGAAGAACAACCCGGTGCTCATCGGCGAGCCGGGCGTGGGGAAGACCGCGATCGTGGAGGGGCTCGCCCAGCGGATCGTGGCGGGCGAGGTCCCGAAGACCCTGGAGGGCAAGCGGGTGATCGCCCTCGACCTGTCCGGACTCGTCGCCGGCGCCCAGTACCGCGGCCAGTTCGAGGAACGGCTGAAGAACGTCATCGACGAGGTGAAGGCCGACGCGGAGTCGACCGTGCTCTTCATCGACGAGCTGCACACCGTGGTCGGCGCGGGCGCGACGGGCGAGGGCGCGATGGACGCCGGCAACATGCTCAAGCCCGCGCTCGCCCGCGGCGAGCTGCATGTGGTCGGCGCGACCACCATCGACGAGTACCGGCGGTACGTGGAGAAGGACGCCGCCCTGGAACGGCGCTTCCAGCCCGTGCTCATCCCCGAGCCGTCGGTGGCGGAGACCGTCCAGATCCTGGAGGGGCTGCGGGACTCCTACGAGGCCCACCACCAGGTCCGTTACACCGATGCCGCGCTCGTGGCCGCCGCCGAGCTCTCCGACCGTTACGTCTCCGACCGCTTCCTGCCCGACAAGGCCATCGACCTTGTGGACCAGACCGGGGCCCGGGTGCGGCTGCGTTCGCTGGGCAAGTCGACCGAGGTCGTCGACCGCGAGGACCGGCTGGCGAAGCTGCGCCGCGAGAAGGACGAGGCGGTCGCCGCCGAGGACTTCGAGAAGGCCAACGAGTACAAGAAGGACATCGCCCGCCTGGAGGGCGAGCTCGCGGGTCTCGCGGAGCGGCGCGAGGGCGTGATGGAGGTGACGGCCGACGACATCGCGGACGTGCTGTCGCGCCGTACCGGCATTCCCGTGGCGCAGATGACGCAGAGCGAGAAGGAGAAGCTCCTCAAGCTGGAGGACGCCCTGCACAGCCGGGTCGTGGGCCAGGACGAGGCCGTCACGGCCATCGCCCAGGCGGTGCGCCGCAACCGGGCCGGGATGGGCGATCCGAACCGTCCCGTCGGCTCCTTCCTCTTCCTCGGCCCGACGGGCGTCGGCAAGACGGAGCTGGCGAAGGCGCTCGCGGCGCTGCTGTTCGGCGACGAGTCGCGGATGATCCGCTTCGACATGGGCGAGTTCCAGGAGAAGCACACGGTCTCCCGGCTGGTCGGCGCCCCACCGGGATACGTCGGTCACGAGGAGGCCGGTCAGCTCACCGAGAAGGTGCGCCGCCAGCCGTACAGCGTGCTGCTCTTCGACGAGGTGGAGAAGGCGCACCCGGACGTCTTCAACGCCCTGCTCCAGGTCCTGGACGACGGGCGGCTGACGGACGCCCAGGGCCGGACGGTCGACTTCCGCCACTGCGTGGTCATCATGACGTCGAACATCGGCGCCCAGCGGATCCTGGCCCACCACGGTGACGTCTCGGAGATCCGGGACGACCTGAAGCAGGATCTGCGCGGCTACTTCACGCCCGAGTTCCTCAACCGCATCGACGAGACGATCATCTTCCACGGTCTCGGCGAGGACGATCTCGGCTCCATCCTCGACCTGCTCCTGCGCCAGAGCGAACGCCGGGTGCACGCCCAGAATCTGAAGCTGGAGGTGACCGAGGCGGCGAAGAAGCTGCTGGTCGCCCACGGCCACCAGCCGGAGTTCGGTGCCCGGCCGCTGCGCCGCACGATCCAGACGGAGCTGGACAACCGGATCGCGGACCTGCTCCTGGGCGGTGAGGCGAACCCCGGCGACACGATCGTCGCGGACGTCCAGAACGACGCGCTGGTGTGCCGGGTGAGGTCTCCGCAGACCGCTTCGACCTGACCCGCGGCCGCTCCGCTCGGCCGCCGATCGCCGATCGCCGACCGCCCGACCGTCCGGCCGCCCGACCACCACCGCTGCTGCTGCTGCTGCTTGCGGCACTCGAACGCCGCGGGGCCTGAAGGGTGTTGTCCCCCGCTTCAGGCCCTGCGGCCATCCACGGGTCAGCTGGACCTGGTCCATTCGAGGGTGACCCGCAGGTTCGCGCGGGAGCTTCCCTTGACGATGAGCGCGGTCAGTCCGCCGGCGTCCAGCCCGAGTTCGCACCCGAACTCCACGGTCGCCCGGTCCGGGGCCGCCTGGCGCAGCGCCTGGCCGAGCTGGCCGGCGAACGTGGACAGGGCGCGCGTGACCCCGGAAAGGTCCGGTACGTGGCCGCCCAGGCCCTCCAGGTCGTCCATGCCCTCCAGGTCCGAGCCGGAGCCGAATCGCTCCGCCTCCACGTACAGCACGGCGTCTTGGACCTCGACCCTGGTGATGTCCCGCATCACGGATCCCTCCGGGGGTGGCTGGCGAGCAGAGCGCCAGTATCACCGAGCAAGCGCCAGAGGGCGGGCAGCAGACCTCCCGAGGCGTGGCGGCCTCGGCCCGCGCCGGACGCGCGGGACGCGGCGGACGCGCGGGACGCGGCGGACGCGCGGGACGCGGCGGACGCGCGGGACGCGGCGATGTCGGTCAGCCGGCCAGATGTCCTGAGGGTGATCCCGGCCGGGAACCGACCGGCAGGTCCGAGCGCGTCGCGAGCGGGTCTCGGGCACCGTTCAGCCACGGCTCCGGTCGGCCGTGGGCCGTCGGGTCGCGTCGGTTCAGCGCGCCGGCTCCGGCAGCTCCTCGCCGGTCTCCAGCAGGGACTTGAGGCTGGCGAGGATGGCCGGCCAACCTTCTCCGATCATGCCGAGCATGGTGCCGTCGGACTCCAGGTCGTCGTGCACGACGGTGAGCTTGACCGTGTCTCCGGCCGGTTCGATCTCGAAGGTGACCTTGGAGCGGCGCTCCTTGGCGAGCTGCGCGTACACCTCGTCCCCGATGCCGACCGCCTCGGCCCATTCCGGCGTGAAGGTGTGCCAGGTGTAGGAGAGCCGGCGGCCGGGCTCCGCGACGAGGACGACCTGCTCGGGGTCGCTCGTCCGGCGACCGCCCTCGTCCCAGACCATCGGCGATCCGGCGGTCCAGGTCGTCTCGAAGGCCACGCCCCAGTAGCGCCGGGTGAAGGCCGGGTCGGTGAGGGCCTGCCAGAGCTCCTCGGGGGTGGTGCGGATGTAGGTGGTGTAGACGAACGCGTTGCTGTCCATCGGGCTCTGCTCCAATGCTGACTTCAGGTCGGCGAGCGCGCTGACGCGCTCGCGGGCGTACCGGCTGATCCAGCGGTCCCCGATGGCGTGGATCGGAGCGGCGTTCAGGTAGTGCAGCTTCTCCCGTCCCCGCCGCACCGTGACCACCAGCCCCGCCGCCTCCAGGAGCGCCAGGTGCTTGCTGACGGACTGCCGTGCCATGTCCAGCTCCGCGCAGAGTTCGCGCAGAGTCTGGCCGTTGCGGGCGTTCAGGCTGTCGAGCAGCCGTCGCCGACTGGCATCGGCCAGCGCCTTGAACACCTCATCCATCGCCCCACCTCACCATGCAGCCTTTTAGCTGTCTCCAAGATAGGCAGCCGATCGGCTGCATGTCAACGACCGCCCTTCCCCCTCCTCCTGGAACCAGGATTTCGCGGAGTGCCGGGTCGCGCACGCGCTCGTCGGCGCAACACGTTGAATAGGTGCCAAACCACCTGATCAACACTGCTGCTAGCGTGTTCGGATGTCCCTGAAGCACGCTGTCCTCGCGGCCCTCCTGGAGGGCGAGGCATCCGGATACGACCTGGCCAAGATCTTCGACGTGTCCGTGGCCAACTTCTGGGCCGCCACGCCGCAGCAGCTCTACCGAGAGCTCGACCGGCTCTCCGAGGCCGGGCTGATCGCCGCCCGTGTCGTGGAACAGGAACGGCGCCCCAACAAGCGGATGTTCTCCCTCACCGACGCGGGCCGGCGCGACCTCACCGCGTACACCGCCCAGCCGCCGCGCCCGACCGCGATCCGCGACGAGTTGATGGTCCAGGTGCAGGCCTGCGACGAGGGCGACACCGACGCCGTACGGGGCTTCGTGCAGGAACGCATGGAGTGGGCGCGGGGCAAGCTCGCGCGGTGGGAACGGCTGCGGGAGTGGATGCTCGCCGGGCGCGACGAGGAGACGTACCTCCGAGAGGCCGAACGCATCGGCCCGTACCTCACGCTCATGCGCGGCCGGTCCCTGGAGGAGGAGAACCTGCGCTGGGGCGAGGAGGTCCTCGCGATCCTCGACCGGCGACAGGCGGCGCGGCAGCGTTCCGAGGCCCTGCGCCCCCGGTGACGGTCTTCCCTACCCTGCGGTAGCGTCACCCGTCGATGACCGGAGGAGCCGGTCGGAGACAGAGGGCGGGCCGGATGAACGTCGGTGACATCGTCGAGGACTTCACTCTTCCGGACGAGACGGGGACCTCGCGTTCACTGGTCGACCTCCTCACGGACGGGCCGGTCGTTCTCTTCTTCTATCCGGCGGCCATGACCGCCGGATGCACGGCCGAGGCCTGCCACTTCCGCGACCTGGCCGCCGAGTTCCGGGCGGCGGGCGCGCACCCCGTCGGCATCAGCTCCGACAGCGTCGCGCGACAGCAGGAGTTCGCCGACCGCCACTCGCTCGGCTACCCGCTGCTCTCCGACCCGGAAGGCGCGGTCCGCAGCCGCTTCGGCGTCACGCGGGGCTTCACGCTCGCGCCGACCAAGCGGGTCACGTTCGTCATCGACGAGGAGCGCCGGATCCTGGAGGTCGTCCGCAGCGAGCTGCGGATGAGCGTCCACGCGGACCGGGCGCTCGCGGCGCTGAAGGCACGCACGGCCTGATCCGCGCCCGGCCGGATATTGGATCCGGGATATTGGATCCTCCGGGATATTGGATCCGGGACGTCGGATCATGGATCCAATATCCACGATCCAGGATCCGATATCCGGTATCCGTCGTCGGCGAGCGGTCACATGCCCAGGAGCTTCGCCTTGGCGGCCGCGAACTCCTCCGGAGTCAGCAGACCCTGCTGGGCCAGCTCGCCGAGGCGGGTCAGCTGGTCGGCCACCGAAGGTGCCGCGCCCGACGGAGCGGGCGGGGCCGCCGGAGCGGGCGGGGCCGCCGGAGCGGGCTGCGCGGCCGGTGCCGGCGGCCGGGCGGCCGCCTGCTGCTGGGCCTGGAGGTCGGTGATGGCCTCCTCCTGGTCCTGTTCGCGCTGGGCCGAGCGGGCGCGGTTGCGCCCGGCGGCGTAGGCGGCACCGCCCACCAGAGCGCCGCGCAGCAGCGGGGCACCGGCGGGCCGGATGACGGGCCTGGCCAGGGGACGACGGCGCAGGAACATCGGGTCAGCTCCTTCCGGCGGTGGCGAGCGCCGCGCGGTAAGCCTCGGCGGCCTCGTCGACGTGCTCGGGCGGGATGCGCACGGATGCCGCGACCCGGCCGCCGGCCTCGCGGATCGCGTCCGCGGCCCGCTCCGCCCAGAGGTGCTCGACGAGCAGCATCAGCGCGCACGAGCCCGGCTCCAGGGTCTCGGCCGCTTCGGCGGCGTCCTCGGGTCCGAGCAGGTTGGCCTCGGGTCCGATCTCGGAGACGACGTCCTCGTACTCCTCGTACTCGACGAGTTCGGAGGTGGTGACTTCACCGGAGGCGGACTTCACGACGACGAGGGAGTCGATCAGCCGGACCTGGCCGGCTCGTCGCAGGTCGGCGAGGGCGGTCACCGCGGCGAGCTTCAGGCGCTCTCCCGGAAAGGCGAGAACGAGACATTCCACCGGCCCCATGAAGGCCCCTTTCGTACGGGTACGCGCCTGCCCATCCGAACACGCCCGTGCGCGGCCCGCACGTGGAAAGCCGTCCCGCTCCGCCCGACATGCGGGCGGACGGGGGTTGGGCAACACTCGCTCGTATGGCCGGTCCCCCGGTGGCCGTGGCCGGAACGGAGTGCAGGAATGGACGACTACCCTCTCCTCAACCTCTTCTGGACCATGCTCTGGTTCTTCCTCTGGATCATGTGGCTGTTCCTGCTGTTCAAGGTCATCACCGACATCTTCCGGGACCACGAACTGCACGGCTGGGCCAAGGCGGGCTGGCTGGTCCTCTGCATCCTGCTTCCCTACATCGGCGTGTTGATCTACGTGATCGCGCGCGGCAAGGGCATGAGCCAACGGGACGTCAAGCAGGCGAAGGAGACCGAGGCCGCGTTCCAGTCGTACATCCGCAAGACGGCGGGTACGGGCGGCGACGGCAAGGGCAGCAGCGTCGACGAACTCGCGAGACTGGCCGACCTCAAGGACAAGGGCGCCATCACGAACGAGGAGTTCGAGAGGGCGAAGGCCAAGATCCTCTCCTGACGGCACGTGCGGGCCCGGCGTGACCCGGCCGGTGCGCCGGGTTACGCGGCGAAGCCGAGGTTGGTGACGTACTCGTACTTGCCCCAGTCGGAGCCGAGATCGGCGATCTGGTCGATCCAGGCGTCGTCCAGCGCACGCTCGTCACCGGCCGCCCAGGCCGCGACGATCCTGTCCCACCGACGGATGTTGAGCGAACGGAAGCCGAGGACCCGCTGGTGGGGGCGGGCCACCTGGGACTGGTTGAGCGGGTGCAGCTCGACGCGTGTCCCGCCCCGTGCGTTCAGCCGGGCGAGCAGGTAGCGGGCGACGTTCAGACGGCGGACCGACCGGTAGGCGCGGTCGATCCGCTCCAGGTTGGCGCGGTTCGGCTGCCGCTTGCCGGCCAGCCAGGCCTTGACGGTGCGGTCGGTCGCGGTGAGTCCGGCCTCCCGTGCCTGCCGAAGGGCCTGCGCGGACCTCGTCAGATAGTGCAGCCGGGCCTGGAGTCCACGGCGGGTGGTGACGGGCGAGGCGATCGTCTCGACGAGTTGGTCGAGCCGGCGGCCCGCCGCCTCGCTGCTCTTGATGCCTCGGGCGCCGTAGTGACCGAATTCTCGGGTGTGCTCGGGCACTCAGCTCACCTCCCGCGCGGTGTAGACGTCCTTGACCTTCACTTCGGTGACGCCTCGGCCCTCGGGGAAGACCCGCCGCCAGTCGCCGATCACGTGCAGCTCGTCGGTGCCCATCGCGCGGACGACGGCCAGGCCTTCGTCGTGCGCCTTGTAGGCCTTCAGCCAGAGGTTGGCGAAGGCCTGGGAGCGGATGATGTGCATCCAGTCGGGGCGGTACAGCTCCCGGTTGTAGTTCGACTCCCCCATCGTGGCGACGAACTTGGAGTACATCGCCTTCACGTACTCCAGCGTCACGTCGTCCTCGGCCTCGACCGCCGCGGCACGGGCTTCGCGCAGCGCGTTGCGGAACTTCTCCAGCAGATTCTCGGTCGCCCCCGAGGTGAACGACTCGTGGACCACGGGAGCCGCGCACAGCCCGTACGAGGGTGACGACAGGCGCAGCAGCAGGCGCATGGTCGGCTCGGTGACCCAGAGCGGGCCGGGTTCGTCCCGCGCGCCGATGGGGTTGGGCAGGTGGTCCTCGTGCTCCCAGTCCGGTGGGGTGATGAGGTGGACGCCGGCGCGACGGCGGTCGTGGGGGCCGCCGGTGTGGTGTTCCAGGGCCCCGAGCGGGAGATGCGTCTTCAGGGCGCTGAGATAGGCGCCGTTGATGTCGAGCGCGGTGATCTCGTGGGCGCCCGGGGGGAGGACCGCCCGGGTCCACTTGGGGCGGGCCTCCCAGATCTCGTCGGCGCCGCGTGCGGTCTTCTTACGGAGGATGGCGGGGAGCGGCGGGTGCCCGACGATCTCGTAGCGGGCGCCCTTGCGGCAGGCGTCGAGCAGGGCCATGGCGTCGGGGATGGCCGTACGGATCAACTCGGCGGTCGCCGCGTCGGCGTCGCCCTCGTGCTGGGCGAGGGCCCGGTGCACCGCGTCCTCGATGAGGTCGACCGGCGTGGGCTCGGGGTCCTGGAAGGCGCGGCGCGTGGGAGCCTTGGGCCGCTGGCCGCCCGCGCCGGACGCGGGCCGCGGTGCGGCGGCCCCGGGCGCGGACGAGCGGGCGGGTGGGCGCGTAACGGCAGGTGCGGGCGTATCGACAGGCGCGGGCTGGACGGCAGGTGCGTGCGAGACGGCAGGTGTGGGCGGGACGGCAGGTGTGGGCGGGACGGCGGGTCCGGGCGGGACGGCAGGTCCGGGCGGGACGGCGGGCGCCACTGCGCGGGTGCAGTCCTCGGGGGTGAGGTGCTGGGTGAAGCCGGCGACCTGGTGGCGCGCGGGGAGGCCGCACAGGACACAGGGCTCGGGGGCGGCCAGCTCGGTCACGTCGTCGTCGCCCGCCGAGGGGGCGGGCGCGGGAGCGGCGGGCTCCTCCGCGGTCTCGGTCCGGGGCTCGGGCTGCTCCTCCGCCTCGGGGGCCAGCTTCGCGCGGAGGCCGTCAAGGAGGTACGCGTACCGGGTTCGGGGCTCGCCCGTCGGTTCGCGGCCGCTCTCCCAGCCGCCGAGGGTGGTCGGGCTCACGCCCAGCGCTCTGGCGACCTGCGCCTTGGACAACCGGGCCGCCTCCCGCAGCCGTACCCGCTCCTGGGGGTCGGGCAGCTCCGCCTCGGGGCCGACGGCCGCGAGCAGCGCGTCCACCGCTTCGAAGTCCGTCACTGGCGCCCTGCCTCCACAACCCTCTGCACGGCGCCACCCTACCCGGCGGCCCCGCACCCGGTGGGGTGCGGGAGCGCGTCGTGGGGAGGTGCGGGTCAGCAGCCGATCGCCCAGGTGTGGGAGTCGCCGCGGTCGTTGGCCGCTCCGTTGTAGCCGACCTCCTGGCCGGGGGCCAGGCAGATCGTCATGGAGCCGCCCTGATGGGCGCTCGCGTAGACGCGGACGTGGTCCTTGACGCCCGGACCGGAGATGCCGTGGTTGGCCCAGGAGGAGTCGGTGTCCGCGATCCAGCTCTCCCACCAGCCGTCGTCGCCGCTCCAGTTGGCCCGCTGCCCGCCGAAGTTGGCTTCCTGCCAGGCGCAGAAGTGGCCGCTCGGACACTCGGCCGCCTCGGCGGGGGCGGTCAGGGCGAGGCCGCCGGTGAGGGCGAGCAGCGCGGCGGCGGTGGTGAGGATGCGCTTCATGAGGCGTGAGTGCCTTCCTGTCGGGTGACGGATGCGGACAGTTCGGCTGCCCGCCGCAGTGCGCGGGTGCGCAGCTGCTCGTAGGTGGTGAGCTGGTCGCCGCGCAGGACGCGCACCTTCGCCAGCTCGGCGGGCTCCAGCCGCGTCCGCACCTCGGCGAGGCCGCTCTCCTTGTCGCAGCGGGCGACGACGGCGGGGGTGGGGGGTGCGGAGCGGGCGGGGCGGGGGGTGCCGGGCGGGGTCGCGCAGCGGTTCCAGCGGGCGAGGGCGGCCCGGTGGGCGGGGTTGTCCCGCATCCGGTCCTGGGCCTCCGCGCGCAGGTTCTGCACGGTCACCTGGGCACGGAACCAGCGCGTCTGGTCGCCGTAGAGGGTCTGCCGGGCGGCGGCGAGGCAGCCGTCGGAGTGGGCGGTGACGGTGTGACCGGTGGCGAGGGTGAGCGACAGCTCTCGGGGGCCGGCGCCGAAGAGCGCCGCCTGAAGGCGTCGGTCCTGCTCGGAGGTGGCCGGTTTGCGGGTGAGGGTGAGGCCGCGGGCGTCCAGGCAGCGGTCGACGAGGGCCCGCTCGACGGTTCTGAGCAGGGCGTCCTGGGCCTGAGGTGTCGGCGGGACCGTGGGTCCGGGGGCCGTGGTGACACAGCCCGTGAGCAGGAGCCCGGTGGCCAGTGCGCCGAGGGCGCGGCGGATGCGCGCGGTCAGGTCCTGCATGGCGGCCCCCTCGTGACGTCCCCGGTCGGCGGGCCGACGACATGACCGTCACAGCCCGTGACGATCACTGCCCGGGCGGCGAGGGGGCATGCGCCAGGTCACCCGAAGGGGTCGAACGCGCCGGAGTGTGCGCCGCGCGCGGGCGGTACGCGCCTGGGACTGAGCCCTGACCGGCGACGTCCGGGAACGACAGAGCCCCGGTTGGACGGGGGATTCCAACCGGGGCCGATTGCCGCGGCGACGAAGAGCGGTCACCTCAAGGGGGGGACCTGGGGACCAGGCCCCTTCACCGCCACACATTGATGAACGATAAACCTTCAGCGCGTGTTCCGACGCGCCGAGGCTGACCGATGTGAGAGACATCACCCCATTTTCACCGTTCGTGCGTCTCACATTACGGACGGTAGACGGCTCCGGGCTCGGCCTTGCCCGGGGCGAGGAGCTGAGGAACCGTCACGAAGGTGAACCCCCGCCTCTTCAGTTCGTCGACGATGCCGGGGACCGCGGGGACGGTGCCGTCGTAGATGTCGTGCAGCAGGATGATGCCGTCACCCTCGGCATCGTCGAGCACCCGCTTGCGTATGAGTTCGGAGTCGGTCGTGGCGTAGTCCTTGGCCGTGACGCTCCACAGAACCTGCGCGAGACCGAGGTCGCGGCTCACCTCCGAGACGGTGTCGTCGGTGCGGCCCTGCGGCGGACGCATCAAGGTGGGCCGCTCTCCGGTGATCTTCTCTATCGCGTCCTGGGTACGGGACAGCTCCTGGCGCACCTCGTCGGCCGCCAGGTCGGTCAGGATCCGGTGGGTCCACGTGTGGTTGGCGACCTCGTGCCCCTCGTCGGCGATGCGCTTGACGACGTCGGGGTAGCGATCGACGTGCTTCCTGCCCAGCAGGAAGAACGTGGCCGGCACCTCCTTCTCCTTGAGCACGTCGAGAAGGTGGGGGGTGTCCTTGCCGGGGCCGGCGTCGAAGGTGAGGGCGATGCACTTCGCCTTGGCGCAGTCGACCGCCGCCGCCCCGCCCGCCTTGTCGTCCGACGACGCGGCCTTGCCCCTGGCGTCGCCGGGGCTGATCGTGTCGGCGCCGCAGCCGCTGAGCGCGAGCACGAGAGAGGCCGCCGCCAGAACGGCGACGGCCGGTCCACGGCGCTTCCCCGTTTCGTTTCGGAACATGCTGCACAGACCCGCTTTCCCCGGAGGTGGCTTCGAAAGGGCACGCGCGCCTGGTCAGGGGCGTCTGCGCGTGGCCCGTCGAGCACTCTACACACGGTGTATACACACGATGCATAGGGGGGTCGGGGCAGACTTGCGCCCCGGGCGGCCCTCGTCCGCTCCGCCCGGGGCGTCGGTAGGCCGGCGGAAGCCGGCAGGTCAGCGAGTCAGCAGTCCGGCACGGCCGCCGTCAGCGGGAGGAGAGCAGCAGCCGCGCCTCGGTCTCCTGGTCCCCCGACACGGACTGCAGCGACTGGATGTCGAAGGTGGCGGCCAGGGTCTTCTCGACCTCGTCGACCGCCTGGTAGCCACCGGTCAGCAGCGCTCCGACCTGGCCCGTCAGACGCACAGGCCCGGTCTCCTCCCTGCGCCCCTCGGCCGTGTCGAACGTCGCCATCCAGACGGTGGGGGCGGGTTTGCCGGTCGCCTGCGCGCCGGGAGTGCTCATGTCCTCGACCTTGTAGACGTGGTCGAGCACGTCGAAGACGGCCTGGGCGTCCGCCCGGTCGCAATCGCTCAGCTGCACGGTGACGTCGGTGTCGATGTGCCTGTCGTACACGTAGCTCATCTCCTCGCTGCCGGGCGGCGCGTTCCTGTGGTCCCGCCGCGCTTCCAGCATCCCTCGCGGGGATGCGTCTCGCGACGTTCGGGGATTGAAGTCGCCCTGGGCGGTTACCCGCGAAGTGGGGCGAGCATGGGAGGTTTTCGTGACTCGACCGGCTAAGGACCAGGCGCAGGGCACAGGGCGCGTCCGAGGACGTCAGGAGACACCCGAGGAGCGCGCGGACCGCCAGTGGGTCGACCTGATGCAGGAGATAAGGGTGGCCCAGACGGGTGTACAGATCCTCTTCGGCTTCCTGCTCACGGTCGTCTTCGCACCCCGGTTCGCCGATCTGTCGGACACGGACCGGGCCATCTACGTGGTCACGGTCTCGCTGGGCGCGGCGGCCACCGGGGCCCTCATCGGGCCGGTCTCCTTCCACCGGCTCGTGGCGGGGCGGCGGATCAAACCCCAGACCGTGGTCTGGGCCTCCCGGCTGACCTTCATCGGACTCGTCCTGCTGCTCGCCACGCTGACCTCCGCGCTGCTGCTCGTCCTGCGGGTCGCGACGGACGACACGTTCGTACCGTGGCTGGTGACCGGCCTGGTCGTCTGGTACCTGCTGTGCTGGTACGCGCTGCCCCTCTGGGTTCGCCACCGGTACACCGATCGCGACGAGTCCTGAGCCCCGTGGTCACGCTCCGGCGACGACCCGTTCGACGGTGTCCGCCTCGGACGCGGACTTGTCCGACCGGTGCCGCACGACGCGGGCGAAACGGAGAGTGACGCCGGCCGGGTATCGGGTGGAGCGCTGCAGACCGTCGTAGGCGATCTCGACGACGAGTTCGGGTCTGACCCGTACGGTGAACCCGTCGTCGTCCACGGACAGTTCACGGAGCTTCTCGGTCTGCCAGCGCAGCATGTCGTCGGTGAGGCCCTTGAAGGTCTTGCCGAGCATCACGAACGTGCCGTCCGCGGCCCGCGCGCCGAGGTGGAGGTTGGAGAGCAACCCGGTGCGGCGGCCGTGGCCCCATTCGGCGGCGAGGACGACGAGGTCGAGGGTGTGCACCGGCTTGACCTTGAGCCAGCTGCGGCCCCGGCGGCCCGCCACATAGGGCGCGTCGAGGGCTTTGACGAGGACTCCTTCGTGCCCCCGGGCCAGGGTGTCGGTGAAGAACGCCTCCGCCTGGCGGACCTGTTCGGAGCCGTCGGGGTCCTCGACGACGAACCGACGGACCCGGCGGTTCTCGGGCAGCAGCCGCGCCAGCGCGGCGTGGCGCTCCTGTCCCGGCCGGTCGATCAGGACCTCTCCCTCCGCCGCGAGCACGTCGAAGAAGACGGGTGACAGGGGAAACGCGGCGCTGGCACTCGGGACGTCGACGCGGGAGCCGACCCGGGAGGCGATGTCCTGGAACGCCATCGGCCGACCGGTGGCGGGATCGAGCGCGATGACCTCGCCATCGAGGATGAACGGCTCACCGGCAGTCTCCCGTGCCACCGCGACGACTTCGGGCAGCCGGCCCGTGATCTCGTCCAGGGAGCGGGTGAACACCCACACCTCCTCGCCGCGTCGGTGCACCTGGATGCGGATGCCGTCGAGCTTCTCCTCGACGACGCAGGCACCGAGGCCGACGACGGCATCGGTGACCGAGCCGGCGGTGTGGGCGAGCATGGGCAGGACGGGGCTGCCTACGCGCAGCGCGAACGTGTCGAGGGCGGCAGGCCCGTCGGCGAGCACGGCCCGCGCGACGCGGGGCAGGGACCCTTCGAGCATCACGGCCCGCCGCAGCTCGACGGAGGGCACGGTCGCCGCCCGGGCGACGCCTTCGAGGGCGATGGCGTCGAGGGCGCCCTGACGCACCTCACCGGAGAGCAGCCGGATCAGGAACTCCTGCTCCACCAGGGTCGCGGCGGTCATCAGCTCCTGGACGAGCCGGGCGCGCTCGGCCTGCGATCCGGCCCCGGAGACGGCGGCGAGCTCCGTCATGGTCGCGTCGGTGCCGGCGAGGGTGAGGGTCGGTCGCCCGGCCGGTGGCACGGCCGGCGGGACCGCCTTCTTGAGAACGCTCCAGCCGACGCCGATACGCCCCTGCGGCAGCCTGCCCGAGAGGTAGGCGATGACGAGCGGGCTCTCCTCGGGGGCGGCCTCCGCGAAGAGCTCGGCCAGGACAGCGATCTTCCGCGAGCGGGAGGCGGTGGCGGCGACCTGAGAGGACGCGTCCGCGAGTCGGGCCAGCAACATGCGACCATCCTCTCCCCGCCGGGAGCGGAGCCGCACGTCGAACCTCCATCCGTCGAACGCCGCATGGCCGCAGTCCGCTCCCCACGAACCCCCGCACAGCCCCCCGTCCGCTCCCCGCGAGCCGCAACACGCCCCCGTCCGCTCCCCGCGAGCCGCAACACGCCCCCGTCCGCTCCCCGCGAGCCGCCCTACGGGGGCACCGCCCGCTCCCCGGCAGGCCGGGTCCGCGCCGCGTCCCCGACCCCGCGCCGCCCGCCGCCTCCCTGACCTCGCGCGGCCTCCTCCCACTCTCCCCCGGACACCACCTTGCGGCGCCACAAGCGGTCGAGGAGGCTTCGCCCGGTGTGCCGCGCGGGCGGACGGGCGAGCGTTGCTCCACGTGGTTGCCGTGCCACGCCCGTGCGGGCCCCGCCGACCGGCAGCGCCCCTTCGACCGCCCTCCCCGAGGAGTCGACGCGCACCTGCCCGGCGGTCGCGTCCGGCGCGGACTCCGGGCGCGGGGCCGGGCGGTCGGCCCGGGCCTCGTTCAAGGCGAGAGCGAGGCTCATGCGGTGCCAGAGGACCTCGTCCGGATCGTCCGCCACCATCAGGCGCTCGGCGATCTCGCGCGATGCCGCCGACTCGGGCAGCCCCGAGGGCGGTTCCGGGCGGAGCCGGTCGAGATGGGTCCGTTCGTACGGGTCGTCGACCACCTCGGCCAGCTGCCCCGGGTCGAGCAGCGCGGCGATGGCCGCCGCCCGGGCCCAGGGGTCCCCGGTGGCCCGCAGGAGGAGGCCGAGGCGCCGGGCTCGCCAGTTGCGCGGCCGGCGGTCCTCGCCGCCCTCGACACGCTCCCTGATCTCGCCCGGCAGCCTGCCGGTGAGCAGCCCCGGGTGCGTCAGGGCGAATTCGCCCAGCTCGGCGGCGAGATAGAGCCAGACCACCGCGCGGTACCGGTTGAGGTAGAAGCGCACCGGGCTCAGGTGCCCCGTCCTGGCGAGCTTGGTGAACCGCTCCGCCCGTACGGAGAGCAGCTCGGCCGCCTCGGTCGTCCCGACCGTCCTGACCCGCTCGCGCAGTCCGGACGGGAAGTCAGGTGCGGCGCGGAGCCGGTCGATCTCGCCCTGCGCGACCCTGCGCCGTGTGCTCCGGCTGTCAGGGGCGGCGGGCTCCGCGCCCGGGGCCCTCTGGGTGCCGGGGCGCCTCGCCGGCGGCTGCGCGGCGCCCGGCACGGTCCTCACCAGACCCAGCTGCACGGCGAACTGGAATTCGTCGCGCCTCAGTTCCAGTTCCCGCGCCGCTCGCGTCGGTGCCAGCGTGTGGGTGTCCTCTTCCCCTGCCATGACGATCTCCCCCCGTGAGTGATGACTACTCTCGGTGACGACCGTAGCGCGGGGAGGCCACGCCCCGCTCGGCCTGTGGACAACTCAGAGATCGGCGATGCCCGGCTGGCGCGCCGCCACCCCGAGGTGTTCGCCGACCCGGTTGACCAGCAGCGTCATCTCGTACGCCACCTGGCCGACATCGGCCTCCGCTCCGCTCAGGACGCACAGGCAACTGCCCTCGCCCGCCGCGGTGACGAAGAGCAGGGCCTCGTCGAACTCGACCATCGTCTGCCGTGCGCGCCCGGCGTGGAAGTGCCGGCCCGAGCCGCGCGCGAGGCTGTGCAGTCCGGAGGAGACGGCGGCCAGGTGCTCGGCGTCCTCCCGGGCCAGTCCGCTGCTCGCTCCCGTGACCAGTCCGTCGTTGGACAGCACCAGCGCGTGCTGTATGTACTCGACCCGGCGGGTCAAGTCGTCCAGGAGCCAGTCCAGTTCCGTGTCCAGCGCCATGCGTCGGTCCTTCCCCCTGAGTGTGGCGTCCCCGTCGACCCGAAGTCCCCGCGGTCCGCGTGTCGCAAGCAAGCCTTACGCACTGTCGTGAACAGGGCAAGCACCTCTGGGCGCGTGGTGCGCCACGGAGTACCGCCGGTAGCGGAGCATGGGGACATGGCAAAGATGACCGAGGAAGAGTGGCGGGCCTTCGTGTCCGCGGGGACCCGCACCGGAAAGCTGGCGACCGTCCGCGACGACGGCAGTCCGCACGTGGTGCCCATCTGGTTCGTGCTCGACGGCGACGACATCGTCTTCAACACCGGCAAGGACACCGTCAAGGGCCGCAATCTTGCCCGCGACGCGCGCGTGGCCCTCTGTGTCGACGACGACCGACCGCCGTTCGCGTTCGTCTCGCTCGGGGGCCGCGCCGAGATCAGCGAGGACCCGGGCGAGCTCCTTCGCTGGGCCACGCGCATCGCGGGGCGGTACATGGGCGAGGAGCGTGCCGAGGAGTTCGGTGCGCGCAACGGGGTCCCGGGCGAACTCGTCGTCCGGGTACGGATCGAGAGGGTGACCGCCGAGGCGGGCGTCGCCGACTGAGCCCGCACACCGCGGGGAGCCGGCGCCGGGGCCGGTCCACGGGACCGCCCCGGCGCCCGCATCAGCCGGCACTCCCGTCACCCGACGGAGTCCAGGAGCCGGGCCGTGTGCATGCGGCCCGCGTACTCGACCAGCCTGATCAGGACCTCCTTGCCCGAGTCCCGGTCCCGCGCGTCGCACAGCACCACCGGCGTGCCCCGGTCCAGGTCCAGCGCACGCGAGACCTCGTGCGCCCCGTAGTTCCGCGCGCCCGCGAAGCAGTTGACCGCGACGACGAACGGGATCTTGCGGTGCTCGAAGTAGTCGACCGCCGGAAAGCAGTCCTCGAGGCGTCGGGTGTCGGCGAGGACGACGGCGCCGAGCGCCCCCTGGGACAGCTCGTCCCAGAGGAACCAGAACCGGTCCTGTCCCGGCGTACCGAAGAGGTACAGCGAGAGCCCGGACCGGATGGTGATGCGGCCGAAGTCCATGGCGACGGTCGTGGTGGTCTTCTGGTCGACTCCCCCGGTGTCGTCGACCGACTCCCCGGCCCGGCTGAGCTGTTCCTCCGTACGCAGCGGGCGGATCTCACTGACCGCGCCCACCAGTGTGGTCTTGCCGACGCCGAATCCGCCGGCGACCAGGATCTTCAACGCGAGGGCCGTGGAGTCCACGCCACCGCCCGCACCCGTGCTCTCAGAGCGCTCGTAGGCCATCGATGACTTCCCTCAGGATCCGTTCGTCGGGCAGCTGTGCGGGCGGTACGGGTCGGCTGACCTTGACGAAGCCCGCTTCGAGGAGGTCGCCGAGGAGGACCCGGACGACTCCGACGGGCAGGTCCGCGTCGGCCGCGAGTTCGGCCACCGACTGCGTCTCCGCCCGGCACAGGGTGAGCAGGGCCCGGTGTTCCGGGCCGAGGAGCGACTCCTCGGCCCGGCCGGGCGGGTCGTCGTCGACGACGACGAGGGCGATGAGGTCGAACCGTACGTTGCTGGGTCCCGGTTTCGTACGCCCACCGGTCACGGCGTACGGCCGGACGATCGGCCCGGCGTCCGCGTCGTACCACTGGCTTCCCGGCACGGCCGGAGGGTCGCCGGTGCTGTCCACGTTCATGGGTGTCTCCGGTCAGCCGGCGGCCGGCGGGGTCGCGGTGAGCCGCGGCGGGGTGTGCAGGTGCTCGCCGACCCGCTTCACCAGGCGGGCCATCTCGTAGGCGATCAGTCCGATGTCGGCGGCGGCGGAGCTGAGGACGGCGAGGCAGGATCCGTCTCCGGCGGCGGCGACGAACAGGAATCCGTCGTCCATCTCGACCATCGTCTGGCGGACTCCACCGGTGTGGAAGTGGCGGCCCGCCCCCTTGGCCAGGCTGTGGAAACCGGAGGCGATGGCAGCCAGGTGTTCGGCGTCCTCACGGCTGAGTCCGCTGGAGGAGCCGACAGCGAGGCCGTCGTTGGACAGGACGACGGTGTGCCGGACTTCACGGACCCTCAGGACGAGGTCGTCGAGGAGCCAGTCGAGTTCACCGGAGCGGTGGTGGGACATCCTCTCGTGGTCGATCATGCGTGGTCTCCTTCGCTGCCGGGGTCGCGTCCGTGGTCGGGGCCGAGGTCGCGTCCGTGGTCGGGGTGGTTGCCGTGGTCGCGGCCGGAGCCGGTGCCGAGGGTTCGTCGGGGGCCGGGGGCCGTGCCGCCGCCGCGCGTCCAGCCGTCGCGGTAGGCGGTCATCCGGTCCCTGACCTGTTCGGGGGTGCGTTCCTCCGCGCCCTGGACGGCCGGGGCGGGCGGAAGATCGGCCGGTGCCTCGCGCAGCTGCGGTACGAGGCTCGCCTGCCGGACCCGCCGGGGCAGGTCCCCGGAGTCGTCGGCGGCGACGCCCCCCTGGGCGGGGACGGGCGGAGTCCGCGGCGCCTGCGGGGGCTGAGGGGCCGGCCGGCTCTGCGGAGAGGGGCGGCCTCGCCGGTGGAGGCTGGTCACTCCGGCAGGCGTCTGTTCGGGAGCACCCAGGTCCGCGCGCTGGTCCGCACCCTCGTCCGCCCTGTCGGGCTGCCCCGCGAGAGCCGGTCTGCGGGGTGGGCGGGGCAGGGGGTGCGGCTGGGACACAGGCTGGGGCGCGGTCGGAGACTCGGGACGGGACAGGGGGAGGGGCTGGGGGAGGGACTGGGGCGGTGCGGAGCCCGGGGGGACGGGCTGGTGGGGCTGCCGGGGGTGCGGGGGGCGCGGGAAGGCGGCGTCCGCGACGCCCGGGCGCTCGCGGTGCACCGCGTGCCCGTACGGGCCGTCCCCGAAGGCCGGCTCGGCCGTCCGGGCGTGGGGGACGCCCTTCCCGGGCGGGAGCGCGCCCTGCAGCACGTCCATGGGGAGCAGGACGACCGCCGTCGTACCGCCGTAGGGCGAGGTTCGCAGATGGACCTTGATCTCGTGCCGTGAGGAGAGCCTGCTGACGACGAACAGGCCGAGCCGGTCGCTGTCGAACAGGTCGAGAGCCTCGGACTGCGCGATCCTCGTGTTGGCCTCGGCGAGGCTCTCCTTGCCCATGCCCAGGCCCCGGTCCTCGATCTCCAGCGCGTAGCCGTTGCCGACGGGTTCGCCGCTGATCCGCACCTTGGTGTGGGGCGGGGAGAACTGGGCGGCGTTCTCGATGAGTTCCGCGAGCAGGTGGGTGAGGTCGGCGACCGCGCCACCGACGACGGACGTCTCGGCGAGCTGGCGCACCTCCACACGCGCGTAGTCCTCGATCTCGGAGACGGCGGCCCGTACGACGTTGGTCAGCGGGACGGGCATGCGCCAGGCCCGGCCCGGAGCGGCGCCGGACAGGATGATCAGACTCTCGGCGTGGCGTCGCATCCGGGTGGTGAGGTGGTCGAGCCGGAAGAGGTCGCTGAGTTCGGAGGGGTCGTCCGCGCGGCGCTCCATGCTGTCGAGCAGGTTGAGCTGACGGTGAACCAGGACCTGGCTGCGGCGGGCGAGGTTGACGAAGACACCGGAGATGCCGCTCGCGAGCTCGGCGCGTTCCACGGCGGCGGAGAGGGCCGCCCGGTGGACGGTGGTGAGCGCCTCGCCGACCTGGCCGATCTCGTCCTGCGGGACGGGACCGGGGAGCGCCTCGGTCTGTACGTCGATCTCCTCGCCTGCGCGCAGGCGCCGCATGGCGGCAGGCAGCTTGCGCCGGGCGATGCCGAGGGCGGTGTTGCGGAGGCTGATCAGTTCGATGACCAGGCCGCGGCCGATGCGTACGGAGATCACGAGGGAGGCGGCGACGGCGGCGAGGCCCAGCAGGACGGCGGCTCCGCCGGCGGTGAAGAGGCCTCCGCCGAAGGGCGCCGCGCGGTCGGCTGCGGCCTGCCGGGCGTCGGTCTCGATGGTCGTCAGACCGCCCCGTACGACGGCCATCGCATCGTCCCAGGTGGCGGCGGGCACGGACTGGAGCGCCGTGCGACCTGGCTCGGCGGCGCCGATACGGTCCTCGGCGGCGGTGAGTTGCCGGTAGCCACGCTGGTCGGCGAGGTTCTCCCAGGCGGCGCGTTCGGGGCCGCGCAGGTCCGCGGTGGCGGATTCGGTCAGCGTACGACGGGTCTCGACGGCGCCGGAGAACAGCCGGAGCCGTTCCGCGCTCAGGTCGCCTCCGAGGTAGGCGGAGCCGAGGAGGGCGTCCTCGCGGGCGAGCATCTCGCCGACACGGCCGAATTCGAGGAGCACGCGCGCGTGGGCACCGACTGCGGCGTCCTGGATTCCGGCCAGGGCGCCGCCGACCGCGAAGGCGGCGGTGATCGTGGCCGTGTACCGCGTGTACACCTCGTTCCAGTCGGCCTCGCCCGCCGCGGCGGCGGTGCGCAGCGGCCCCAGCCCCTCGGCCTTGGCGACGAACCGTCCGACCCGGTCGGCGACCTCGCGAGGGAGGTCGCCCGTGGCGCCGACGGTGTGCCGGTCGTCGAGACGGAGCCGGGCTACGGCCGCGTCGGTGCGCCGTGTCTGGTCCTTGAGTTCCGTGGCACGCCCGGTGCCGGGCGAGGCGACCTGACGTACGGCCGCCCGGCGTTCGGCCTGGAGGGCGGCGACGGCGGCGGCCACGGGTTCGCGGATCTCGGCGTCGACCCGCTGGAGCTGGCGCAGCCGGGCGATGTCCTGGGCGGTGGTGACGGTGGCGAATCCCCACAGGGCGAGCAGGGAGATGACGGGGACCATCAGGAGCGAGACGATCTTCGCGCGGACCGTACGGGGGCGCAGTCCGATGCGCCGGGCCGGAGCCGGGGAGCCGGCGGGAGCGAAGGCAGGGCCGACCGGCGGGGCGGACGCGTCGGGCGCGCCGGGCGGGACTTCAGGGGCGCGCTCGGGCGGCTCGTCGGCGGGCGGCCCCGCGTGCGCCCGCCGTCCGCGCGCCGCCTGCTGCGGCGCCGTTCTGGTCCCGGCGTCCTGGGTCTTGCGGGGAGTTCGCATGGCCTCCTCGTTCCGGCTGCGTCTGTCCTGGTGCGATGTGCGTGGCCGCGTTCACCTGATGGCCGGTGAGCGCGGTGTGCGCCGTACGGGCCGCTCGTGCGCGGCGCGAGGGCCGCCTGTGCGCGCCGTGCGAGCAGCTGAGGGCGGGACGCCTGTGTGCGACGGGCGGCCTCTCGTGTGCGCCGTGCTGCCTGCTCGTGTGCGTCGGGCGGCCGCTCGGGAAGGCCGTGCGAGCAGCTCGGGAGGCCGCGAGGGGCGCGGGGCCGTCCCCGGGTGCGGGAGGTTGCGCGACAGGCCGCCCCGGACACGACCTAGGGTCCTGGCGGGCCGCTGTCCACGGGCCCTGCCGGGTAGGCGTACGACGGAGCTGCGCGGGAGGACGAGCCGTACGAGGCTCCCGCGGTCGCCCTCTCCCGTCCGCCGGCGTGCGCCCCGCGCTCCGCGGCGCGGAAGCCGGGCGGCGCCACGTCCACCGCGCGCTCGTCCGGTTCGGTGAGCTGCTCGGCGGAGGCGTACGCGGCGCGTTCCTTGGCCGTCGGCGAGAGCGCCACGAAGGCCGAGGTGATGAAGAGGTAGGAGCCGAGGCCCACGGCGAGCGGGAAGATGAACTGCATGGCGGTGGCTCCGGGGAGCTCCGCCGACGAGGGCACCACCTCCACGTCGACGGCGAACATGCCGGTGTAGTGCATGCTGGTCACGGCCACCCCCATGACCAGGGAGGCGACCACCACGGCGGCCGGCGTGTGGATGTTGAGGCCGGCCCACAGCGCGGCGGTCGCGGCGACGACGGCGATGACGACGGAGAGCGCGACGAGCACCGGGTCGTACGTCACCTCGCCGTGCAGGCGCAGCGCGGCCATGCCCATGTAGTGCATGCTCGCGACGCCGATGCCGGTGGTGAGACCGCCGATCATCAGCGAGCGGCCCCGGACGCGGCCGTAGCCGACCGCGAAGACGCCCACTCCGACGACGGCCACGGCGACGAGCAGACTGAGGATGGTCAGCGGAACGTTGAAGCGGATGTCCGTCCCGGTGACGCCGAAGCCCAGCATCGCCGCGAAGTGCATCGTCCAGATGCCGGTGCCGAGGGCGGACGCGGCGGTGAGGAGCCAATTGCGGCGCGAGCGCCCGGTCGCGTCGAGCGCTCGTACGGTGCAGCGCAGCGCGAGGGCGGCGCCTATGCAGGCCATCGCGTACGACAGCACAGGTGTCAGCCAGCCGAAGGCGGCGTGGTCCAGGTGTCCCATGACTCAGGGACGCTAGTCCGGACAAGGGGGCGCACCAGGGGCGCATTTCGAAACCTGATGGAATATGACGTAGAGATGTTCCAGAACGATCGTGCCGAGCTCGAACGTGCACACAGGACGTTCACCCGTGGGGCTGAGGCATCATGCACGCATGAGCGATGACCCCACCCACGTCCAGGAGTTCTTCGGCCCGCGAGCCGCCGGCTGGGACAGCCGCTTCCCGGACGACGGCCCCGCCTACGCCGCGGCCGTCGCCGAACTCGGTCTGCGCCCCGGAGCCTCCGTGCTCGACGCGGGGTGCGGAACCGGTCGGGCGCTGCCCGCGCTGCGCGCGGCCGTCGGACCGGCGGGAACCGTCGTCGGCGTGGACCTGACCCCCGAGATGCTCGCCGAGGCGGTGCGCGCCGGGCGCGACGGGACGGGCGCGCTGCTCCGCACCGACGTCGCCCGGCTGCCGCTGCGCGGCGGCACGCTCGACGCGGTCTTCGGCGCCGGGCTCGTCTCCCACCTGGCGGATCCGGCCGCGGGCCTGCGGGAACTGGCCCGGGTCGTGCGCCCCGGCGGCCGACTCGCGCTCTTCCACCCGGTGGGCCGTGTCGCGCTCGCCGCCCGCCACGGGCGCCTGATCACCGAGGACGATCTGCGCGCCGAGCACAATCTGCGCCCTCTTCTGTCCGCTGCCGGCTGGCAGATGGTCAGTTATGTGGACGAGGACGACCGTTATCTGGTGATGTCCGTTCGCCAGGGCCACTGAGCACCGCGTCACCGGCCCGGCTCGCGCGCCGGGCGTGCTCCGCGCCCTTCTGTCCCGGCACTTCCCTGTCTACGGTGGAAGTGCCGGGCAGCCCTGTCCGGGAGAGGCGGCAGGCCATGGCCCGTGTGCGAGCGCTACTGAACTCCCTCTTTCCCACCGCGCGACGGGCGCCGGGTGGACCACGCAAGCCCGTCGAGGTGCGACGGCAGCACAACATCTTCGAGGCCGCGGCGACGTACGTCACGGGATGCGTGGAGGACGACCAGGACCGGATCGACGAGGCCGTCACCTGGGTGTCGCCGGAGGCCCTCTCGTTCGGCCTCAACGAACTCGCCTGCCGGGCGGTGATCGCGCTCGCCCGCGAGCGGGACGAGCCGCCGGAGACCGTGGCCCGGTCCCTGCTCGGGCTGCCGCCCGTCTGACGGCGTACGGAACGGACCGCGCCAGTTTCCTTCCGAAGACCCTCGACGCGCGGGTTACCCACTGGTTAAGGTGCGCCGACGACCAGATGGGGAGGCTGCCGTGGCTACCGCCGACGACGACGCGCTGTATGTGCTGACCGCCGTGCTGCTGACGCCCGCGCAGTTTCCGAGCGTCCTGGGCGACGACTACCCGGCGGCGTGCGCGGCACTGGGCCTCGAACCGTACGCCGAGGGGTACGGCCTCGTCCTCGGCCAGGACGGCGCGGGCGCCCGGTGGACGGTGATCATCGACGACGTGTCGCTGGTCGCCGTGGCCATCTCCTCCTGGGACTGCGGGATGGAGTACGACCTCTCCCCCGACGAACGTACGGTCGTGGCGGCGCTTCCCGGCTGGCCGCTCGCCGTCGCCACGGCCGCGGCCGGCCTGCCGGCACCGCACGATCCGGAGCCCGAGGAGGGCGACCTCGCGCCGCTGTCCCCGCCGGACGACGACGGCTGGGGCCCGGCGCAGCGGAGGCTCGGCGCCGACGAGGTGGCGTTGCAGTGGGCGGCCTGGCGGGCGCAGATGGACGGGAACGGGGACGCGAGCGCCGGCGACGGCACGGTCACGGGCACAGGCACGGACACGGTCACGGGCACGGGCACAGGCACGGACACGGTCACGGGCACGGGCATGGAGGCTGACGGGGAGGCCGGGTCGGACGCGCCCTCCGCAGGGCCGGCCGCAGGAGCGGAAGCGACCGCCGGAGCCGGGTCCGGTGGCGCCGGGTCCGATGGCGCCGCGTCCGGTGCCGCTGGGCCCGGTGGCGGTGGGCCCGGTGCCGCTGGGGCCGGTGCCACTGCGTCCGGTGCCGCTGGGGCCGGTGCCACTGCATCCGGTGCCGCTGGGGCCGGTGCCACTGCGTCCGGTGTCGCTGGGGCCGGTGCCACTGCGTCCGGTGCCGTCGGTGCAGAGAGGTCCGTTCCGGCGCGCGACCCCTACGACGGGGTCCGTCGCGCGCTCGCCGAGCTGCGCGGCTATCTGGAGGACGCGCCTCCGGTGGGCCGCGTGCGGTCGAGTTTCGCGGCCGGCGAGGCGCGGATGCTCCGCGCCGACGGACCCGGCTGGTCGCTGGTGGCCCGGACCGACGACATGGCCTTCGTCCTCCTGGACGACGAGCCGCGTGAGGTCCTTCCCATCGCCCGGGGCCCCAAGCTGCCCGCTCTGCTGGAGGCCCTGGACGCGATGGCGGTACGGCCCACCTGATCCGGCTCGCTCAGACCTTCTCGAGGGGGCGGTGCGGCTCGGCGGGCAGCTCGACCCTGATCGCGTCGCCGGGGCGCACCTCGCCACCGTTGAGTACGACGCCCATGATCCCGGCCTTGCGGACGAGCTGTCCGGCCTCGTCGCGGCCGAGCAGCTGCTTCAGCAGTCCGTGCCGGTAGGCGTCGATCTGGACGCACGGGTTGCGCAGTCCGGTGACCTCGACGACGGCGTCGGCGCCGAGGTGCAGCCGGGTGCCGGTCGGCAGGCCGAGGAGGTCGAGACCCCGGGTGGTCACGTTCTCGCCGAGGGCGCCGGGGGCGACCTCGAACCCGGCCGCGGCGACCTCGTCGAAGAGCTCCGCGTGGATCAGGTGCACCTGGCGCAGGTTCGGCGCGGTGGGGTCCTTGGCCACGCGGGACCGGTGCTTGACCGTCACGCCCGCGTGGACGTCACCCTCGACGCCGAGTCCGGCGAGGAGGGTGATGGTGTCGCGGTTCGGCTTGGTGAACGAGTAGACACCGTTGCTGCTGACCGTCGTGACGGTGGCGCTGCTCATGAGCGGGAGCTCCCCTTCTCCGATGTGATGATCACGCAATACGTGATCACCTTTGAGCGTACGCCAGGCGTTCCGCGAGGTCAGCCGGGTGCCTCGACCTGGTGCGGTCAGCGGTGGAGCTCCTTGCGGGAGACCCGACGCAGCCGGCGACGCTGGCTGGGGTCCAGGGCGAGGTAGGCGACGGCCGGTACGCCGAGCACCACGAGCAGGGACAGCCAGAACCCGATGAAGGGGATCAGGATCAGGCCGACGGCCACTCCCCCGATCACTATCTTGGTCCGTGTCGACATGGGCGACGCCTCCTTGTCACGCTGCCGAGCGCAGCGGCTCGCCGACCTCGTGCAGATGTCCGAGCGCCTGTCGGTAGGACTCGACGAAACCGGTCTCTGTGTAGGGGATACCCACCGTACGGCAGTGCGCACGCACGGCGGGCTGGGCGAGTCGCAGATGCGGGCGCGGCATGCTCGGGAAGAGGTGGTGCTCGATCTGGTAGTTCAGTCCGCCGAGGAACCAGTCGGTCAGGAGGCCGCCCTTGATGTTGCGCGAGGTGAGCACCTGGCGGCGCAGGTGGCCCCAGCTGTCGCCGTCGGGGCGGGCGTCGGGCATCTCCATGCCCTTGTGGTTGGGCGCGAAGGCCATGCCCAGGTGGAGGCCGAGGAGCATCTGGTGGACGAGGGCGAAGAGGAGCGCCTGGCCGGGCGTGAGGGTGGTCAGCAGAAGGGCCGCGTAGCCGACGACGTGGGCGAGGAGGAGAGCGCCTTCGACGAGCCGTTCGCGCCGGGTGCGGAAGGGCCCGTCCGTGGAGAACAGGGCCTGGAAGCCGTACACCTTCAGCGCGATGCCTTCCAGGGTGGTCAGCGGAAAGAAGAGCCAGGCCTGATGTCGGGTGAGCCAGCCGCGGAATCCCGCGCGGCCGGCTGTCTGGTGCGGGGCGAAGACGAGGATGTCGGCGGCGACGTCCGGGTCCTTGTCGAGGTGGTTGGGGTTGGCGTGGTGGCGGTTGTGCTTGTCGTTCCACCACTCCTGGCTCATGCCGAGCAGCAGGTTGGCGTGGACGAGCTGGATGGTCCGGTTCCGGCGCCGGTCCGCGCTGATCTGCGCGTGGCCCGCGTCATGGCCCACGAAGGCCACGCGCGCGGAGAGCAGGGCGAGCGGCACGGCGAGGAGGAGGGCCCACCAGGAAGGGCCGAGCAGGACCAGGCCGGTGGCCACGCCGGCGAGTCCGAGAAGGTTGACCACCATGCCGCGCGCGTACCAGCCGGTCCTGCGCTCCAGGAGTCCCTGGTCCTTGATGGTGCGCAGCAGCGGCGCGAACTCACTGCCGCCCCCGCGCCGGGACGCGGCGCCCGGAGGTGCGGCGTCCGGAGGTGCGACGTCCGGAGGTACGGCGTCCGGAGGTGCGGCGTCCGGAGGTGCGGCGTCCGGGCGGGCGGCGTTCGCAGGGCCGGCGCCCGGAGGGGTGGGGGTGCTCCCGTCCGGCGCCGTGAGCGTTGCGGTGGCCTGGGGCATGGCGGTCTCCGGGGTCCGTGGGCGGGGTCCCGGCGCGGGTCGCCCGGACTCCCTCGAACCTACGGATCGGTGCTCCTCCGCAACCATGGCGTCATCCCCCGAGATCCCGGGGGGCTTCCCAGGGGCCGGGGGTAGGGGTGGCATCACCCTGAGGTCGGAGCCAGGGCTGCCCCTAGGGGCAGCAGCCTGGCGGGCAGAGCCCCGGCGCGCGAGCGAATGTCGGGTCGTCCCCCGGCCGGGTCCGGAAGGTGAGCCAGGTCACGCCGGTTCCGCTCACGGGGTGGGGGGCGGATCCTGTACCCTCGGCCGCTCCGCCGGTAGTCAAGTTTGAGGAATGTGTTGTCGCCGTCCCAGAGACTCGATGAACTCGCCCACTGTTCCGCCGTCTTCCTGCCGTCCGATCCGCCCCGCGCCGGCCGCATCGCCTTCTGGACCGCCGAGGGGACGCCACCCCTCGACGTCCTTCCGGCGACGACCGACCGGCCGGCCGTGGCGCCCTCGGTGACCGACACCCGGCTCACCGTGGTGGGCGACGACGTGCTTCCCCGCACGGTCCCGGCCGTATTCCTCTCCGTACGGGACGCCTTGCCGCTCCTCACCCGTGCCCGGTTCTCCGAAGAGGCCTCGCCCGCCGCCGCGTTCTGGGGCGCCGCCTCCCTCTTCGCCCTGCACCTGGCGGCGAGGGGTCTCCTGCTGCCAGGCCTCACGGCCACCGATCGTGACGCCTGGCGGGCGGGCCCGCTGGGCCCCGAGGAGCTGGCCGATCTCCGGGTCCTCGCCGCGTCAATGCCGCCGGCCGCCCATGCCGTACCGCTGGCAGGTGCCGTTCCGTCGGCGGGTGCCGAGTCACTGCCCGACGGCGGGGTGGCGCCCGCGGAAGACGGGCCGTTGCTCCTGCCCGAGCCGGAGCGCCTGCTGCGCGCCTTCGTGGACGCGGTCGTGGACGGACTGCCGCGCACTCCGGCCGCTCCCCTGGCCGCGGGCGGGCCCGCCTTCGCGGCCGACGAACCTCAGGAACTGCCCGCGCAGCGGGCCTGGGCGGCGGACGTGGCGGCCGGCCACGACGCGGGGGTACGGCTCTCCCTGCGCCTGGAACTGCCGGGGCTCAGCGAGCGCGAGGCCCCGGCCTTCCGCGCCGTGCTCCAGATGCACAGCGTCGCCGACCCGACCGTGGTCGCGGACGCGGCGGAGGTCTGGGCGGGCGCCGGTGCGGCCGGTGCGGCCGGAGCAGCCGGACCGACGGGCCCGCGGGGCCTGGCGGGTACGGGGAACGGTGCTGGATCGGGAGGCTCGGCGGTGTCTCGCGGCCTCGGGGCCGCCGCCGGGACCGGGGGTTCCGCAGGCCCCGGGGGCGCGGCCGGGTCGGCGTTCGGGCCTCGGGCCCGGATGGACGCCCTGCTCGCCCTTCGCCGCGCCGCCCGCGCCTGGGCACCGCTGACGCCGCTGCTGTCGGCGGCCGTTCCCGACTCCGTCGAGCTGGCGGACGAAGAGGTCGCGGAGCTGTTCGGTCCCGCGGCCCGGGCGCTCGCCGCGACCGGCGTCCAGATCCACTGGCCGCGCGAGCTGGCCCACCGGCTCACCGCCCGCGCCGTGATCGGCCCGGCGGACGGCGCCTCCGCCGAGCCCGCCCAGTCCCTCGAGTCCGCCCAGTCCGCCGCGTCGGACGAAGGCCGCGACTCCGGCACCCATCCCGACCCGGACCACCCTGACGCCCCGTCCGGGCGCTCCTCCGGGCTCCCCTCCCTCCTCTCCGCGGACGCCCTCCTCGCCTTCAACTGGCGCTTCGCCATCGGCGACCAGGAGCTCACCCGGGCCGAGCTGGACCAGCTCGCCGAGGCCGGGCGGCCGGTCGTCAGGCTGCGTGACCGGTGGGTGCTCGTCGATCCCGACGAGGTCCGCCGGGCCCACGCGTCGCAGGACCGCGAGGTCACCCCGGTCGACGCGCTCGGAGCCGTACTCACCGGGAGCCACGAGGTGGACGGCCGGCGGGTCGAGGTCCAGGCGACCGGCTGGCTGGAGCAGGTGCGCGCCCGCCTCGCCGATCCGGAGGGCGGCCCGCAGGAGGTCCTCCAGCCCGCAGCGCTCGCCGCGAAGCTCCGCGACTACCAGCTGCGCGGCCTCAACTGGCTGCACCGGATGACCTCGCTCGGACTCGGCGGCTGTCTCGCCGACGACATGGGCCTGGGCAAGACCATCACCCTCATCGCCCTCCATCTGCACCGACAGACCGAACCGTCGACCGTCGGTCCCACGCTCGTCGTCTGCCCGACCTCGCTCATGGGCAACTGGCAACGGGAGATCGAGAAGTTCGCGCCGGGCACGCCCGTGCGTCGCTTCCACGGCCCGTCGCGCCGCCTGGAGGAGCTCGCCGACGGCGAGTTCGTCCTGACGACGTACGGCACGATGCGCCTCGACACCGACCAGTTGGCCGCCCGTACGTGGGGCATGGTCGTCGCGGACGAGGCCCAGCATGTCAAGAACCCGTACTCCGCCACCGCCAAGCAGCTCCGCACCCTCCGGGCCAAGGCTCGCGTGGCCCTCTCGGGCACCCCGGTCGAGAACAACCTCTCCGAACTGTGGGCCATCCTCGACTGGACGACCCCGGGTCTCCTCGGCAGGCTCGGGACCTTCCGGTCGCGCTACGCCTCCGCCGTCGAGGGTGGCGAGGATCCGGCGGCTGCCGAGCGACTGGCCGCGCTGGTCCGGCCGTTCCTGCTGCGCCGCCACAAGTCCGATCCGGGCATCGCGCCCGAACTGCCGCCGAAGACCGAGACCGACCGCGCCGTCTCCCTGACCAGGGAGCAGGCAGGGCTCTACGAAGCGGTGGTACGCGAGACCCTCGCGGCGATCGCCGAGGCGGACGGCATGGAGCGGCGCGGTCTGGTGGTGAAACTGCTGACGGGGCTCAAGCAGATCTGCAACCACCCGGCCCAGTACCTCAAGGAGGAGCGTCCCCGGATCGAGGGCCGCTCCGGCAAGGTGGAGCTGCTCGACGAACTGCTCGACACGATCCTCGCCGAGGACGCGAGCGTGCTGGTCTTCACCCAGTACGTGCAGATGGCGCGGCTGCTGGAGAGCCATCTGGCGGCGCGGGGCGTACGCACGCAGTTCCTGCACGGCGGCACGCCGGTCGCCCAGCGCGAGGCGATGGTCGCCCGTTTCCAGGACGGCGAGGTGCCGGTCTTCCTGCTGTCGCTGAAGGCGGCGGGTACGGGACTCAACCTCACCCGGGCCGAGCACGTCGTGCACTACGACCGCTGGTGGAACCCGGCCGTCGAGGCCCAGGCCACCGACCGGGCGTACCGGATCGGCCAGACCCAGCCCGTGCAGGTCCACCGGTTGATCGCCGAGGGCACCATCGAGGACCGGATCGCGGACATGCTGCTGCGCAAGCGGGCGCTCGCCGACGCGGTACTCGGCTCGGGCGAGGCGGCGCTGACGGAACTGACCGATGCCGAACTGGCGGACCTGGTCCGGCTGCGCGGGGACGGCAGCAGCCCCCACGACGGCGGAAAAGGCAGCGGCGGAGGCGGCGGCGGAAACGGCAGCGGCGGAGGCGGCGGCGGAAACGGCAGCCACGGCGACGGCGACGGCAACGGCAACGGGTACGGCGACCGGGAGGACCGACGATGAGCGACCACGGTGACGACGGCATCGGCAACGGTCACGGCCGCGAGGAGGAGCGGACGTTCGCCGCGCTGCCACCCGCCGGGGGCTCCGCCTTCGCCCGGACCTGGTGGGGCCGCGCGTGGCTCAAGGCGCTGGAGGACACGGCGCTCGACGGCCGGCAGCTGAAGCAGGGGCGGCGACAGGCGCGCGCGGGCGCGGTGGGCGCGGTGTCGGTGCGGCCTGGCCGGATCACGGCGGTCGTCAAGGACCGTGACGGCTCCTCGTACCGCAGCGACGTGCTCCTCCAGGAGCTGTCGGAGGACGACTGGGACCGGCTGCTCGACCTGGCGGTGGAGAGCGCCGGGCACATCGCGGCGCTGCTCGACCACGAGATGCCGCCGCATCTGGTGGAGGACGCCGCGGCGGCCGGGCTCGAACTCCTGCCGGGCATCGGCGATCTGGAACCCGAGTGCGGTTGTGAGGCGTGGGATCACTGCCCGCACACGACGGCGCTCTGCTACCAGGTCGCGCGGCTGCTCGACGAGGACCCGTTCGTGCTGCTGCTGATGCGCGGGCGTGGCGAGCGGGCGCTGCTCGACGCGCTGCAGGAGCGCAGCGCGGCACGGGCGGCGACGGCCATCACACCGGGCGGTCGGGAGCCCTCCGGGCAGACGGTCGCGGAGGGCGTACGGGCCGAGGAGGCGTTCGCCGCGAGGGACATCCTGCCGCCGCTGCCGGCTCCCCCGGCGCTTCCCTCCACGCCCGGCGAGCCGCCCTCCCTGGACACCGAGACCGAGCCGGCGCCGGGCGTCGACCCGGCGGCGCTGGAGTTCCTCGCGGCGGACGCCGCCGGCCGTGCGCACCGAATCCTCTCCGAGGCGCTGACATCCGGCCATGAACGCCCCTGGCCGGAAGGGACTTCGTCACCGTTGACACCCGCTCAGGACGCGGTGCGGATGGCGGCCACGGGGAGCGCCCCGCCGTGGGTCGCCGCGCGGCTCGCGGAGGGCTCGGGGCGGCGCCGGGCGGATTGGGACCTGGCCACGCGCGCGTGGCGGCTCGGGGGCGCTGCCGCCCTCCGCGTACTGGAGGAGGAATGGTCACCCGGTCCCCAGGCTCTGGCCCGTGCGAAGGCGGTGCTCACGGAGGCCTGGGAGGAGGCCGAGCGGCCCGTGCTGCGGCAGGCCGGGGCGGCTCGTTGGACGGTGGTCGGCGCGGAGGCGCAGCTGCGGCTCGGTGAGGACGGGCGCTGGTGGCCCTTCCGTAAGGAGCGCGGTTGCTGGGCTCCGGCCGGCCCCGCCGACCAGGGCCCCGCCGCCGCGCTGGCGGGCCTGTCGGGTCCGGCGCTCCTGTCGGCGCGGGTGCAGGAGGGCTGACAGGCGGGCCGGCGCCGGAGGTGCGGTCAGCGCAGGGGCGTGGTCAGCCGGCGCGGGGCAGCGCCGGGGGTCGCGTGCGCGGTGAGGCTGCAGGCGACGGCGTCGGAGCCGAGGAGGTAGCCGGAGCGGTACGGGTACTGGACGAAGGTGGTCCAGCGCGTGCCGCGCGGCTGCGCGGAGGCCTTGCGGCGGAGCGGCTCGCGGCACAGGGCCGCCGCCGCGTCCCGTATCCGCAGGTCCGTACGGTGCTCGCCGGTCAGGTGGACCACGGCGACGAGCTGGGCGTCGTGCGGGCGGTCGCAGGCGCGCCGTACGACGGTGCCGGGTGCGGCGCGGTCGATGTCGAAGCACTCCCCCGGCGTGAGGCGGTGGTACGGAACACCGGCGACGGCGCCACCCGCTCCCCCGTGGGCCGTGAGCTGCTCGCCGACCGCGGGTGCGACGTCGACGGTCGCGTCCCACCGGCGGTCGGCCTCCTGACGGCTCACGAACGCGCCGGCCGCGACCAGGGCGAGGAGCGGCACGAGGACGTACCGGGCGAACGGCGGCGAACTCTTGCCGGAGAGCGGGTACATGGCGACCAGGGTCGCCCGGGATCACCCAAGGACACCGATTCGCGGCCGAGTTGAAGCACGGCCCGTACAGAACTGTGACAGTTGCCCAGCCTGTACGGGTCGTTCGGACCCTCCGTGGCGCCAGGGGCGACCGGCTCCGGGGCTACAGGCCGAGCTGCCGCTCCGCCCCTTCGACGGTCTGCGCGAGGAGCACGGCGATCGTCATCGGGCCGACACCTCCCGGTACGGGGGTGATGAGGGAGGCACGCTCGGCGGCGGTCTCGAAGTCGACGTCGCCGACGTTGCCCGGGTTGTAACCGGCGTCGATCACGACGGCACCCGGCTTGATGTCCTCGCCCTTGATGAACTGGGGCTTGCCCACCGCCGCGACGAGGATGTCGGCCTCGCGGACGACGGACGACAGCTCGGCCGTACGCGAGTGGCAGTACGTGACGGTGGCGTCGCGGCCGAGCAGCAGCAGCCCGGCGGGCTTGCCGAGGATCGCGGAGCGGCCAACGACGACGGCGCGCTTGCCGCGCGGATCGACGTCGTACGCGTCGAGCAGCCGCATGATGCCGCCGGGGGTGCAGGAGACGAAGCCGGGCAGTCCGAAGCCCATGGCGGCGAACGAGGCCATGGTGACGCCGTCGACGTCCTTCTCCGGAGCGATCGCCTCGAACGCGGCCCGCTCGTCGATGTGCGGGCCGACGGGGTGCTGGAGCAGGATGCCGTGAACGTCGGGGTCCTGGGAGAGCGCGGTGATCGCGGCGACGAGTTCCTCGGTCGTCGTCTCGGCGGGCAGCTCGACGTGTCGGGAGCTGATTCCGGCCTTCGCGCAGCGGTTCTGCTTCATCTTCACGTACGTCACGGAGGCGGGGTCCGCGCCGACGAGGACGGTGGCGAGGCAGGGCGTGACGCCGGTGCGCCGGGTGATCTCGGCGGCGCGGGCGGCGGTCTCCTCGACCGTACGGCGGGCGAGGGCGGTGCCGTCCATGAGAGATGCGGTGCTGGTGGACATGGGCCACTCCTGGGCGTCGTCGATGACAGGGTGATCGCCCAGGCGCACGGCAGCTCGGAGACCGCGCGGGTGCGCCGGCTCCGTGGGCCGCTCCCCGGTGGTGATCCACCTCAAGCGCCAGTCACGGCCCGAGCCCTACTCTACGTGAGCCCTCCTTGTCGTGGTGCGCCTCGGACCGCCCGCGCCGACCGACACCGCCCCCGACGGTCACGGGTGCGTCGCTGCGGCGTCGACCGGCAGGACAGCTGTCCCTCGCGCCCGAGTGGCCACCACGGGCTCCGCCAGCACCTCGGCCCGACCGCTGTCGTCGACGGACCTGCAGATGATCCGCAGCTCGAAGTCGACGGTCCGGCTGCGACGTCCCTTCGACGCCAGGCGCGCCTCCACTTCGACGACGTCGCCGCCACGGACCGGGGCCAGGAACTCGACCGACGCATACCCGGCGAAGAGGCTCTCGTGGCCGTCGAGGGTGATCGCCAAGTGGGTCCCGGCGTCTCCGAAGAGCTTCAGCCCGAAGGCCCCATCGACCAGGTTCCCCGCGTAGTGCGCCTCGGAGTGGGCGACGTAGCGCTGGTGCACGACCTTCACGCGATCTCCTCGTGGATACGGCCCAGGCGGCGGGCGACGGTCTCGCCGTCCAGCTCGATGCCCGGGTAGCCGCGCTTGGCGAGTTCGGTACACATCCGGCGGTACTTGCCGACTCCACCCACGTAACCGAGGAAGGTCGTCGGCTTGCCGGCCACGTTCGACCCCCGGTACCAGGAGTCGGCGGTCGCGTAGAGAGTCTGGTCGACCGTGTCCTCGGTGATCTTCACCCAGTCGTCCTGAGCCTCGGCCGTCGGCTCGATGACCTCGGCGCCCCCGGCCTTCGCGTGCCCGATCAGATCGGTGATCCAGTCGACGGCCTGCTCGATCGTGACCACCACATTGCTCGCGAGCGCGGGACTCTGCGGTCCGGCGATCATGAAGAAGTTCGGGAACCGAGCGGTCATGATGCCCAGGTACGTCCGTACTCCGTCGCTCCACGCGTCCTGCAGCCTGCCCGCCTCCGGGGCGGAGACGTTCAGCGCGAACAGCGGACCGGTGAAGGCGTCGAACCCGATCGCCAGCACGACGGCGTCAATCTCGTAGGAGCCGGCCCTCGTGACGATGCTGTCGCTCGTCATGGTGTCGATCGGTTCGTCACGCAGGGAGACCACCGAGACGTTGGGACGGTTGAAGGTCTCGTAGTAGTCGGTGCCGAAACAGCTGCGCTTGGCGCCGAGCGGGTGAAAGCGGGGCTCGAGGACTGCGGCGGTCTTGGGGTCCTGGACCATCTGGCGGATCTTCCCGCGCACGAACTCCGCCGCGGTCTCGTTGGCCCTCGCATCGGTCAGCAGATCGGAGAACTCGCCGCCGACACCGTTGAATCCGCTGCGCACATAGGCCCGCTCGTAGCGCTCGCGCCGCTCCTCGTCGGAGACGTCGAACGCGGCGGCGTCCGGGATGCGGTCCGGGATGCCGCCGAGCGAGTGCCGGCACTCCTCGCGGATCGCCGCGTAGCTCCTCTTGATCTCATCGACGTACTCCGCCGACAGCGGGGCGTTGCGGGCCGGAAAGACATAGTTGGGCGTGCGCTGGAACACGGTGAGATGCTCGGCGACCTCGGCGATGAGCGGAATGCACTGGACCGCGGACGACCCGGTGCCGATCACGGCGACTCGCTTGCCCGCGAGATCGCTCAGCGGAATGTTCCACCGGCTCGTCGAGACCGTGGTCCCGGTGAAATTCTCCAGGCCCGGCACGTCGAAGTCCTTGGGTGTCGACAGGCCGCCCGAGGCGGCGAGCAGGTGGCGGCCCCGCCGGGTCTCACCGGAGTCGAGGGCCACCTCCCAGAGCCGCTCCTCCGGGAGCCAGGTCGCGGACGTCACACGGGTGCCGAAGGTGAAGTGCCGGCGCAGGTCGAAGCGGTCCGCGACGTGACGGATATAGCTGAGGATCTCGGCCTGCGGTGCGAAGCGCTCGCTCCACGTCCACTCCTGCAGAAGCTCCTGGCTGAACGAGTAGGAGTAGTAGATGCTCTCGACGTCGCACCGAGCACCGGGATACGTGTTCCAGAACCACGTGCCGCCGACGTCGGGCGCCACGTCGAATCCTGCGAACGTCCAGTCCTTCTCGACGGCCTTGTACGCCGCGTAGAGGCCTGAGAATCCCGCACCGACACAGAGGAGGTCGACGACGGGTGCGGTGGATGGGGTGGTCTCAGTCATGCGTGTGCCTTCGGGTAGTCGACATGCGGGTGGCATCTGGCCGTCAGGGCTTCGCCTGGGCGGGGCCGTCGCCCCTCGGCGCACCGGGATACGCATCTCAGTCATTTGACTTAGTCGTTTGATCAACGGAATCTAGCCACGAGCCCGAGCGCCGTCAATAGTCGAATGCGATTCGATTCGCGTCGGCCTTGGTGACTCAGGCGTCGACGAGGTCCCGCAGGTGCCGCGCGACCTGCGCGATCGCCTCGTCCGTCCTGGCGAACACGCCCACTTCGGTGAAGAAGCCGTGGAACACACCGGCGCAGCGGGTCACGGTGACCTCCACTCCGTCACTGCGCAGCCTTTCGGCGTACGCCTCGGCGTCGTCGCGAAGCGGGTCGACCTCGGCGGTGAGAACCAGCGCCGGCGGAAGATCCCGCAAGGATGCGGCGCGCATCGGGGCCGCGTAGTGATCGACCGTTCCCGCATGGTCACGCCCTAGGTACTGCTCCCAACACCAGCGCGCATCCGCGCTGGTCAACCCCGGCGCGTGGGCGTAGTCCGTCCACGACGGGGTGGCGAACGCGTCGTCCACGGCGGGGTAGACCAGCACTTGGGACACCGGCGGAGCGAGCCCCAGGTCCCGGAGCTCGAGGCACAGGGCCGCAGCCAGGTTGCCCCCGGCGGAGTCTCCCCCGACGGCGATCATGTGCGGATCGATACCGAGCCCCGGAGCCGAGCGGCGAAGCCAGGCGAACGCGTCGAAACAGTCGTCGAGGGCCGCCGGGTAGGGGTTCTCCGGCGCGAGTCGGTACTCCAGGGAGAACACCGCCCACCCGGAGCGGGCGGCGATCACCCGGCAGACCTCGTCCACTCCGTCGAGGGTGCCGAGGACGAAGCCGCCACCGTGCAGATAGACCAGCGCCGGGCGCGGTCCGGCGGAGGGCGGCGGGCCGTCCGGGTGGTAGAGGCGTGCGCGGAGCTCGCCGGAGCGGGCGGGAAGGGTCAGGCGTTCGACCCGGTCGAGGGGGGTGATCGGCCGCTCCGACGGCGGGGTCGTCAGGAGCTGTCGTGCGGCCGCCGCACCCAGCTCGCGGAGCGGCTTCGTCAGGGTTTCGGCGATGAATCCTGCCGCGTTCCGCGCATCGGCGTCCAGCTGATCCCAGTACGAGGGCTTCACTTCATTCACTGTGGGGCCTCCCCGAAGTCATTGACAGGTCGCGACCTGTACCCCACCATCCTAGTCACCTGATCTAGTCACTTGACCATGATGATCACGGTCCATCCGAGATCCGAAGCGACCGATTCGCGGCGCGTGTGATCTCCCGAAGTCGAAAGGACTGAGGATGACCGAAACCACGACGGCCCCTGCGGTGTCCGGCACAGCGGCGGCCACCGAGGTCGACGTAAGGATCGAGGAGGATGCGACTCCCCTCGTGCGGCTGATCGGCCGCACCTTGCGGGACTCCGTCCGCGCGGGCCACGCGCTCCCGGCGTTGCGGAAGTCGGCCGCCACAGTGGCGATCCGGTCCCACGAGACGCCACAGGCGGCGACGATCACCTTCGGCGGCGGCGTTGTCGAGGTCGCGAGCGGAGTCCGCGTCGCACCCGATGCCACGATCACCGTCGACCTGAACGCCAGGTTCGCACCCGCCGACGCTCCCTCGGGCAACGCCGAGCTCGCGGCGGACGCGCTGCTCGCGCTGTCGCCGCCGGTGCCGGACTGGCAGTCGGCCGCCGAGCACTTCTGGACCGCCGCGCGCTCCGTACCGGGGATTCCGGACGTGCTCATCGCGGTCACCGAAGGACCCGAGGGCCTGGAACAGGTTGTTCTCGGCGAGGGCACGACGCACTACCTGATCGCCGGAGCCCCCGAGGCCCTCGCCGGCGTGTTCTCCGGAGCCGACGACCTGCTCGCCGTTCTCTCCACGGGTGCGCTCGGTATCCAGGGCACTCTCTCTCAGCTGTCGGTCATGGTCGGCGCGTCCTGGAAGGTTCGTTACGATGTCTGAACTCACTCAGCTCGTCGCGGGAGTTGACGCCCGCGACTCCCGGACTCGAGCCGTCCGGATCGAGGCGACGAACCACGACGGCTCGTTCCTCGGCAAGACCCTGGCGCCGAAGAAGTTCGCCTCGGGCCTGAACTCGGGGTTCGCCTTCGCCGACCTCCTGTTCGGGCTCGACCTGGGCAACGCACCGGCCTTCGGTTTCGCCTTTCCCGACTGGCGCGGCCATCTGGACGACGTCTACTTCCGCCCCGACATGTCGACCCTGGTCGAGTGGGAGCCGGGTCTCGACGCCGTGATCGGCGACTACTGGCTGAAGGACGGCTCGCCGGTCCCGATCTGTCCACGGAACCTGACGAAGAGGATGACCGGCCGACTCGCCTCGCTCGGCTTCACCGCGACCGTCGCCGTCGAGATCGAGGCGACCGTCTTCGAGGAGTCCGTCCACGAGGCGCGCGCACGCGGATACCGCGGCCTGACCCCCCTCGGCGGGAGCGCGGGCACGGCCTATCACCTGGCGAAGTCGAAGGACTGGACCGGCTACATGAAGGCCGTCGCCGACCGGCTCGACGCGGTCGGCATCGAGTGGGAGGCCTGGAGCGACGAGGACGCCGCCGGCCAGATCGAGATCAACTTGTCTCCCGGCGATCCGATCACGGTCTGTGATGCCTGGGCACGGACCCGCCAGATCATGCGCGAGGTGGCCTTCGACCTCGGCCACACGGTCACCTTCATGGCCAAGCCGACCGCGGGCTACGGGCAGGCTTCGCACATCAACCTCTCCCTCCAGCGAGACGGTGCCAACGCGTTCTACGCGGAGGAAGGACCGTCGGAGACGATGCGCCACGCCATCGGCGGTCTGCTCGCGACGATCGAGGGCAACACCTCGATCGTGCTCCCGCAGATCACCTCGTACCGGCGCCTGGTGGATCTCAGCGGCCCGCCGGTCACCGCGACCTGGGGCATCAGCAACAAGACCACCGCGGTCCGTGCCGTCTGCGGACATCTGTCGTACTCCCGCCTCGAGTACCGGGTACCGGGTGCGGACGCGAACCTGTACCTCGCCCTGGCCGGCGTGCTGGCCGGTGTGATCGCGGGACTGGAACGCAAGACCGAACCGCCGGCGCCGGTCGCCGAGATGGCGTGGTGCATGCCGCCCGGGGAGGTCACCCGGCTGCCGGACACCATCACCAAGGCCGCCGCCGCGCTCGAAGCGGATCCGATCCTCCGTGAACTCCTCGGCTCCGACTTCGTGGACTACTGGGTCGGATCACGCCGGTGGGAGTGGATGCAGTTCCACACCACAGGCGGTGATCCGTTCGCCGAACTCTCCGCGTGGGAGTCCGTCCGATACTTCGAGCTGCCGTGAGCACGAAGGGCGACACGCCGTCCGCGGTGCGCCCTCTCATCGGCATCACCGGTCGGCGGCTGCGACTGGATCTCGTCAAAGGAGCGGACCGCCGGTACGGCGATCGCTGCGCCGACACCTACATGTCCGACTACGCGATCCGGATCGCGCGGGCCGGCGGTCTCCCCGTGAACCTCTCGTACGAGACGGATCCGGAGGCGGTCTGCCACTGGCTGGCCGGCGTCGTCATCACCGGCGGGCAGGACCTGCACCCGGCGTCCTGGGGAGGGGACCCGTCCGTGGTCCGCGACATCGACCCGCGTGCGGACCCGATGGCCCACGATGCCGAGCGGGACGCGTACGAGCTCGCGCTCGTACGTGCCGCGCTCGAACGGCGCATACCGGTGCTCGCGGTGTGCCGGGGCATGCAGGTCCTCAACGTCGCGCTCGGCGGCACGCTCATCGCCGACCTTCCGCCCGGCGAGGTGCGGCATCTGTCGCAGGAGGCCGCGCTCACTGACGGCACGGACGATCACGTCGTGACCTTCGAGGCCGGCTCGATCGTGGCGGGACTGTTCGGAGGGCGGGCTGTCACCAACTCGTGGCACCACCAGGCCGTCGACCGCTGCGGCACGGGGCTTCTCGTCACGGGCCGGACGGCTGACGGGGTGGTCGAGGCGGTGGAGCGTACGGACGCACCGGTACTGGGAGTGCAGTGGCACCCGGAGTGGATGGAGAGCGACGATCCGACGATGACGTGGATCGTCGAGGAATCCGTCAAACGCCTGTGACGACGCCGACCCGGGCGCGCCGGCGTGCCGCCGGCGGTCGGACGCACTCGGGTCCGGTCGCAGGCGACGTCCCCGGCCGGTGATCAGGCGAGCTTCGCGGCCAGCCAGGCATCGAGCACATCCATGACGACCTCTGCCTGGTCGGCGGCTCGGGAACGGTCGGCATACGTCAGCCAGTTCACCACGAAGCCATCCGAGAGGGTGCTGATGACGTAGCTGATCCGGTCGATCATCTCGGGCGCGACGTCCTGTCCGGTGGCCGCTCTCGCGAGGATCGATCGCACGACGTTGAACGCCTCGTTGTACACGGTCACCGCCGGATGCTCTTCCTGGCGTTGCGCCCAGCTGATCAGCTCGAAGCTCGCGGACGCGAATTCCGAATCGGACTCGAGATACCAGTTCAGGAGTCCGCGGAGGATCGCCCGCGCGGTCGGGACAAGGTCGCCGTGCACATCGTTCTCGATCAGAACCTCGCGGTACCGCTCCGTCAACCGCTCGAAAACGGCCGCGAACAGCAGCTCCTTGGTCTGGAAGCAGTAGTGCAGCGTCGCCAGCGGGGCGTTCGCCTGCTCGGCGATCCGGCGGGTCGTCGCGCCGTCGACACCGTGGCTCGCGATCACTTGGATGGCGGCGTTCACCAGGTCGTTGCGCCGCTCGGCCGCCGGTACGCGTGCCACATCTACCCCCTGCAAAGTTGGACGATCGATCAAGTCAGCGTCCAGGCTACCAGCCGGTTTGTCCATATCGACGGACACCCTCACTCTCGCCCGAAATACTTGGTCAGATGACTTGATCGGATGACCGAGATACAGCAGCATGACTCTCACCCCTCGCGAGGCCTGATCGCGAGGATCTCGTCGGGAGGACATGACGCTGCCGGCATCGCCCGGAAGCAGCCGTCCGAGTGTCCGATGCGCCCGGCGCCCGCCCGAAAAGGCGACACCTCGAATCGTGGCCTCTCGGAAGAAATCCAGAGGCCGACGAGACCTCAAGGAACGGAGGAAGAATGGCACTCAGAGACTTGCTTTTCCTGCTCGCCGACATCTGGATGATCATCGTCGGATTCACCTTCGGGTGGAAGTTCATCCGGAACTACGGGAACTATCTCCTCGGCCTCGAATGGATCATCGTCGCCACCTCCGGGTCGAACTTCCTCGTCTACGCGGCCGTCGGGGCGACCGAGGAAAGCCCCATGTACACCGCCGCGTTCTTCTTCGACCAGTTCTCCCGTTCGGTCGGCATCACGCTGATTCTCGTCATGGGCCTGATGCGCGTGACGCATCTGTACAAGCCGTCCGTAAGGACGGACGTCGGGGTGTTCGCGTTCGCCACGGTCGTCGGGGTCTCCCTGCTGCTCTTCGGCGAGCGGCTCGGCGTGGGGGTCGCGGTCTTCCTCATCGTCGTCAACGTTCTGACCACCCTGTTCCTGATCCACTTCTCGAAGCGGCTCTGGGCGATCGGGGCCAAGGGGTGGGCCATCGGCGCGGGGGTGGCGACCGCTGCCGGATGCGTCATCGCCTGGACGTACGACTTCGTCCACATCCCGGGCGACGACGAGGCGCACACCCTCTTCTACATCGGCGCGCTGAGCACCTGGGGGCTCCAGATGTTCACGTACTACTTCGCCTACCGCGCCCTGCACCACCACAACGAGTCGGCCGAAGTGAGGCCGGTCCCGCACGAACAGAGCCGTGCCGACGCCTGACGACCCGCATGCACAGCAGCGAAGCGAACCGACGGACAACGTCCCATGCAGAGGAAGCAGTCGTGGTCGTGAAAGAAGCACCGCAGCGAGAGGAAAACGCGGCCCCTCGCCGTCCGCAGCCGGCCGTCGGGCCCGAGCAGATGGGAGAGGACCCGTCCACCGCGACGTTGACCGCGTTGCTGGCCGAGCGTGCGCGGCGATCACCCGATCGGGAGTTCCTCCGTTTCGGGGAAGAGTCCTGGACGTTCGCCGACATCGAAGCATGGACCTCCCGGCTGGCTCATCGGATGATCGAGACAGACGGCATCCAGGCCGGTGACCGCGTCGCCCTCATGCTCCCGAACATCGTGCACTGGCCGGTGGTGTGGCTCTCCGCGCTGAAGGCCGGCGCTGTGGCGGTACCGGTCAACTCCTCGTACAGGCAGGCGGATCTCACCTTTCTCCTGCGCGATTCGGGTGCCCGGGTCGTGTTCACCGATCACGAGCGTGCAGGTCTCCTGAAGGAAATCAGCGACGCCGAGCCCGACCTGGCGGACCTGCGCATCGTCGATGTCGCCGCGGACGGCTCCGCGCCCTTCCCCGCGACCGCTCCGACGGCCCGCCCCACCGCCGAGACCTTGGCGAACCTGCAGTACACGTCGGGCACCACCGGCTTCCCCAAGGCGTGCATGCTCACCCACGACTACTGGGTGCGGCTGGGCTGGAACTGCGCCGCGATGACCGGCCTCGGGGCCGACGACGTCCTGCTCACCGCCCAGCCGTTCTCCTACATGGATCCGCAGTGGAACACCGCGCTCGCCCTGACGGTCGGGGCCCCGCTGGTCGTACTCCCCCGATTCTCCGCGTCGGGGTTCTTCGCCGACGTACGTCGCCATCGAGCGACCTTCTTCTACGTTCTCGGATCCATGCCGACGCTGCTCTTCAAGCAACCGCCGAACCCCGACGACCTGGACAACCAGCTGCGCCTGGTGCTCTGTTCGGGCATCCCGGTCGGAATCCACGCGCAGCTGGAAGCACGCTGGGGCGCGCCGTGGCGAGAGATCTACGGCATGACCGAGTCGGGCGTCGACCTGTTCGGTCCCGTGGAGGACACCGACTCCGTGGGGAGCGGCAACCTGGGACGTCCGGTGCCGACGAAACGGGTCCGGGTGATCGATCCGCGAGGAGTCGATCTGCCCGACGGCGAGCCCGGTGAGCTGATCGTCTCCGGCAGGCCGATGATGCGCGGCTATTGGAACCGTCCGGAGGACACAGCCCGCGTGCTGCGGGACGGCTGGCTGCACACCGGCGATGTCGCCGCCCGCAGGCCGGACGGCGGCATCCACCTGGTCGGTCGCATCAAGGACATGGTGCGCCGGGGTGGCGAGAACATAGCGAGCGCCGAGGTCGAGGCCGCTCTCGAACGCGACGCGGAGGTCATGGCCGCCGCCGTCGTCGCCGAACCCGACGAGATCTTCGGTGAAGAGGTCAAGGCCTTCGTTCAACTGGCCGCCGGTGTGTCGGCGAACCGTACGACCGCCGCGCGGCTCGTCGACCGGGCCGGCCGGCAGCTCGCCCGTTTCAAGGTGCCGCGCTACGTCGAGTTCGTCGCCGACTTCCCACGGACGCCGTCGGAGCGCGTGTCCAAACCGGCGCTCAAGGCCCGCGCCGCGACCGAACCCGGCGTCACCTTCGACCTGGGCAGCCGACGCAGGGCCGACGGCGTACCCCCCACCCCTGCGGACTTCCTCGGCGTCGACGTCGTCAGGGACGTGGCGGTACTCACCCTGCGCCGTCCGGAGAAGCTGAACGCCCTGGACGTCGCCACGCGGCTGCGGCTGGCAAGCGCCGTCCGGGAGGCGGGCACCGGCGAGAACGTGCGCGGAATCGTGCTCACCGGCGAAGGCCGGGCCTTCTCCGCGGGCGAGGACCTGCGGTCCGTGCCGACCTCGTACGCGCAGCTCCGCACGGCCTTCGAGAGTTTCCACGACATCACCCGGGCGATCGTTCGGACACGGGTCCCCGTCATCGCGGCGGTGAACGGCCTGGCGGTGGGCGGCGCCTCGGAGATCACCCTCTGCTGCGACGCACGGATCGGCACGCCGGCGACGGAGTACTACCAGCCGGAGAACGGCCGGGGCATCACGATCTCGAACGCGTCGAGCCTGCTGCTCCCCCGGCTCGTGCGGAACCACGCGACGCGCATGATCCTCGGCTCGCCGCGGATCGGCGCCGAGGAGGCTCTGCGGATCGGTCTCCTGGACGAGATCGTCGCGTCCGACGAGCTCGTCGACCGCGCCGTCGACCTGGTCATCGAGTGGACGCCGGAGCACAACACGACGGCGCTTCACCTCGCGCTGCTGCGGCCGGGGCCCGACGAGATCGAGCAGGCGTTCGCCCGCGAGGACGAGGCAGCGCGGAAGAGCTGGGAGAGCGGGGTGTTCAGCGCCGGCATCGACGGCTTCTGGACCGCCAAGGACGCGCGCGAATAGCTCCGCGACAGGGGTCCGCATGGCCCTTTCGGTAAGGAACGACAGAGGAGAAGACGTGATCGACACAGAGGCCGCGGTGCTCACCGCGGTGAACGAGCCGCTCGAGATGACCGCGATCCAGGTGGACGGTCCGGAGCCGGACGAGGTGCGCGTCGCGGTCTCGCACGTGGGCCTGTGCCACAGCGACCTGCACTACATGACGGGCACGGTGCCTACCGATCTGCCGGTCGTGGTGGGTCACGAGGTGGCTGGTGTGGTGGAGGCGACCGGCTCGGCGGTGACCGGTCTGCGTGTCGGCGACCGCGTGGTGGGGGCACTGACGCCGTCGTGCGGACGGTGCGTCGACTGCGAGGTCGGCCGGTCGACGCAGTGTCAGCGCGTGGCGGAGGTCCGTCGTCGCCCGCGTCCCGCCTTCCGGCTGACGAACGGCGAGCCGGTCGAGCGGCTCGGCGACATCGGCGCGTTCTCGCGGCACACCCTCATGCGGGAGAACGCGCTGGTGAAGCTGGACGACGCGGTGCCGCTGTACGTCGGATGCCTCCTGGCGTGCTGTGTCATCACCGGGGTCGGCGCCGTCTTCCGCGGCGCCCGGGTGCGTCCGGGAAGCACGGTCGCGGTGATCGGCTGCGGCGGGGTCGGATCGGCCATCGTCCAGGGGGCCAGACTGGCGGGGGCCTCGGCCGTCGTCGCGATCGACCTCGACGAGGCACGACTCGAGGCAGCGCGCGGCTACGGCGCGACCCACGTCGTGAACGGGGGTGTCGAGGACGTCGCCGCAGAGGTGCGGAACCTGCTGGGCGACGGGGTCGACTACTCGTTCGAGGCTGTCGGCTCAGCACGCACCGCGGCCACGGCGCTCTCGGTGCTGCGGGCGGCCGGCACCGCGTGCCTGGTGGGCATCGCCCCGGAAGGCACCGAGCTCAAGGTGCCGGCGTCGGACTTCTTCTTCGGCGAGAAGCGCCTCATCGGCTCGTACATGGGATCGGGTCAGGTGCGTCAGGACATCGTCCAGCTCGCGCGCCTCTACCAGCAGGGGCGGCTGCTGCTCGACGAGATGGTCACGCGGGTGATCCCGTTCGGCGAGATCAACGAGGGCTTCAAGGCGATGCGCGGCGGCGACGTGACACGCATCGTCGTCGACCTCCAGGCCTGATCAACAACGGATGCAGAGGTGACTGCCATGTCGAGTACCGAGACGGCGATTCCCCAGCCGGTGAACTACATCGCGGACGCCTGGAGCGACTGCGAGACGGTCCGGGGCGAATGGAACATCGACCCCAATACCCGGGAACCGGTGCACCGTATGGTCACGACCGGCTCCGACGACGTCGAACGGGCTCTGAAGCACGCCGCGCGCGTGTACAGCGTCGGCCGGTGGGACGACGAGGCCCGCCAGGAGCGTGCGGCCATGCTCGAGCGCGTGGCCGCGCTCGTCGAGACCCGGGTCGGGGACATCGCCCGCACCGACTCCCTGACCAGCGGTGTGCCGATCGGCGTCACCCGGAAGGTGGCGGCGTTCCTGCCCGCCAGGATCCGGGCGACGGCAGCGGACCTGCTGGCCGTCCCCCGGGTACGGGCCCTGGCGGCGGGCGGCCGCGATGTCCGCCAGTACAAGGTCCCGTGGGGGCCGGCTGCGATCCTCACCCCGTGGAACGGGCCGAGTTTCATCCCCGCGGCGAAGGTCGTGAGCGCGGTCGCGGCGGGCTGCCCGGTGATCCTGAAACCGTCGGAACACGCCCCGGGCAGCGCGCAGATCATCGTCGAATGCTTCGTCGAGGCGGGACTTCCCCACGGCGCGCTGCAGCTCGTGCACGGCCGCGGCGACGTGGGCGCCGCGCTGACCGGTGACCCGCGCGTCAAGGCCGTGTCGTTCACCGGTGGTCCGGTGGCCGGCCGCGCGATCGCCCGGGCGGCCGCGGAGGACTTCAAGGTCCTTCAGCTGGAGCTCGGCGGCAACAACCCCGCGCTCGTACTGGACGACGCCGATGTCGAGGTCGCCGCCGACGGGATCTTCGAGGGCATGACCAAGCTGAACGGCCAGTGGTGTGAGGGGCCGGGCAAGGTACTCGCCCACAGGAGCCTGGTGGCGCCGCTGCTCGAAGCGCTGACCGAGCGCCTCTCCAAGGTCGTGGTCGGTCACTCGCTCGACGAGGGCGTCGAGCTCGGCCCGATCTCGAACGCGCCTCACTTCGCGACCCTGCGGAGCCGGATCGAGGGACTGCGCGCCCTGGGAGCCAGCGTCCATCAGCCGGCCCGGCTGCCCGAGCTCGACGGGTTCTTCCTCTCACCGACTGTCGCCGCAGGGGCCGACCCGGCGAAGGCCACCGCTGAGTTGTTCGGCCCCGTGGTGTCCCTGCACGCCGTCGATTCCGACGAGGAGGCGCTGCGTATCGCGAACGCCCACCCCTCGGGACTCGACGCCTACGTGTTCGGCGGGGACACCGAACGCGCCATCGAGGTGGGCTCCCGGGTGCTGTCGGGCGAAGTGCGGGTCAACGGCGCGAAGCTCGCCGACCTGGGCGACGATTCCGCGCAGAGCTTCTGGGGGCCGGCCGGCATCGGCGGTCACGGCCCCGCCGAGTCGGTGCGCGTGTTCTGCGGCGACCGGGTGGTCGGAGTCGACTCGCCGGACCTTCCGCTGTGAAACATGTCGTTGTCGTGTCCGGGACGCGGGTGAAGGACGCGGCGACTGGGGGGTGACGTCCTTGGACTCAGCCGTTGAGATCGCCCGATGAAAAAACCAGAGCCGCTGGAGAACCATCATGCTCAACCTCTCGATCCTCCTCGAAGACTCCGCCCGCGCGTTTCCGGACCGCGACGCACTCGTGCTCGGTACGACCCGGTTGACCTACCGTCAGGTCGACGTGGCGGCGAACCAGGTCGCCAACCTTCTGGTGTCCCGGGGCGTCCGCCCCGGTGACAAGGTCGCCCTCAGCTGCCCCAATCTGCCTTACTTCCCCATCGTCTACTACGGCGTGCTCAAGGCGGGTGCGGTCGTGGTCCCCCTCAACGTCCTGCTCAAGGGCCGCGAGATCGCCTACCACCTGGCCGACGCGGACGTCACGGCGTACTTCTGCTTCGAAGGGACTCCGGAGCTGCCCATGGCCGCGGAGGGCCATGCCGGACACCAAGAGGCCGGAACGGTGGAGCACTTCTTCGTCATCACCGCCGATCCGGAGGCTCCCGGCCCGATCTCCGGTACCGAGACGCTCGGCCGGGCACTCGCCGGCATGAGCACCGTGTTCGAGTCGGTCGTCACGGAGCCGAACGACACGGCGGTCATCCTGTACACCTCGGGAACGACGGGCCGGCCCAAGGGGGCCGAACTCTCCCACGCGAACACGATGATGAACGTGGTGGCCAACAACCGGCTGTTCCGCAACGAACCGGCCACCGACAGCCACGTGGTGTGCCTTCCCCTGTTCCACACCTTCGGCGCGACGGTGCAGATGCACGCGGGGTTCTCGGTCGCCGCGACCCTGCACCTCGTGCCGCGCTTCGCCGCTCGTGAGGTCGTCGAGCTGATGGGTCGGGAGGCCATCACCTTCTTCGCCGGTGTGCCGACCATGTGGTGGGGACTGCTGAACGCCCTCACCGACGACATCGACGTCCACCGGATCGCCGACAACCTGCGGATCGGTATCTCCGGTGGGGCGGCCCTGCCGGTCGAGATCATCAGCCAGGTCGAGCAGCGCCTCGGCATCACCGTGCTCGAGGGGTACGGACTGTCCGAGACGTCGCCCGTCGCCACGTTCAGCGATCCCCGGCTCGAACCCCGGCCTGGCTCGATCGGCGTCCCGATCTGGGGTGTGGAGCTGAAACTGATCCGGTCGGACTGGACGGAGGTCACCCAGGCCGGGGAGGTCGGCGAGATCGCGATCAGGGGCCACAACGTCATGAAGGGCTATTACAACCGCCCGGAGGCGACGGCCGAGGTGATCCGCGACGGCTGGTTCCGCACCGGAGACCTCGCACGACGCGACGAGGACGGCTTCTACTCCGTCGTCGACCGCGCGAAGGACCTCATCATCCGCGGGGGTTACAACGTCTACCCCCGCGAGATCGAGGAGGTACTGCTCACCCATCCCGCGGTGAGCCTGGCGGCGGTCATCGGTGTCCCGCACGACAGCCACGGCGAGGAGATCAAGGCTTTCGTGATCCTCGAGAGAGACGCCGACCTCACCGCCGACGAGCTCGTCACATGGGGCAGGGAGCAGATGGCCTCCTACAAGTACCCCCGCGTCGTCGAGCTCGTGTCGAGCCTGCCGATGACCTCCACCGGGAAGATCCTCAAGCGCCGGCTGACCTGAGGCCGAGCGGAGCGGGATCCACGGAGTGCGGAGCGCACTGTTCCGCAGGGATCACCGAAGACGGACCACGAAGCACACCACACGGCGAAGTGCCGGCCATCGTCCACCGCCGTGACACCGACCGCCCAGGAGGAGCGCGAGATGAAGACGGACAGCGTCGAGTACACCACCTTCAGCGGGTGGGTCGACCCGCCCGGCAATGTCCGGTTCCCCCTCGTCGAGGACGTCACCTGCGAGGTCGCGGTCATCGGCGGCGGCCTGGCGGGAATGTCGACGGCGCTGCGGTTGGCGGAGCGCGGCCGGGACGTGGTGGTGCTGGAGGCCGAGTTCTGCGGGCACGGCTCCGCCTCGCGCAGCGCCGGGCAGGTGGCAGGCGCTCCGGGGGGCGACATCCAGCTCCTCAGCCTGCTCTACCCCAGGAGGTTTCCCGGCATCGTCCGGTTCGCCGAGAACTCCGCGCACTTCCTGGAGCGGCTGATCGAGCGCCTGGACATCGACTGCGACTACGAGGCCACGGGCAACGTCTGCGCCGCTGTCTCCCGTGGGCAGATGGGCCGTGTGCGCCGTGTGACGAAGCTCCTGCGGAAGGCCGGCGCGGACGTCGAACTCGGCACGAGCGCGGAGCTCGGCATCCCACGCGGATTCCTCGGCGGCATGCGCGAGTCCGTCGGCGGGATGATGAACCCCGGCACGTTCAGCCTGGGCGTCCGCCGCGCCGTCCTCACGTCCGGCGCCAGGGTTTTCGAGCGGACGCACGTCACCGAGGTCACCCCGAACGGCGATCACGTGGTGATCAGGACACCCGGGGGCGAGGTGCGCGCGAAAAGGGTCGTGCTCGCGACGAACGCCTTCGGCGGCGAGCTGGCCATCGCCCCGAAGCGGCTCTCCGTCCCGATCTGGGTCAGTGAGGTGGAGACCGAGCCGATCGACCCCGGGCGCCTGGCCGCACTGGGGTGGACCAGCCGGTCGGGGGTGGTGACCCAGCACAACATCATGGAGAACTACCGGCTGACCTCACGCAACACCATCGTGTTCGGTGTCCGTCGGCTCCAGCGGGGCAAGAACCATCCCCTTCCTCCGAGGAAGCCGGACGAAACTGTCGTCGCCGACCTCGCACGCGCCTTCGAGACGCGCTTCCCCGCGCTCGCCGACGTCGCGGCCGCGCGGGCCTGGGGCGGGTGGGTCGCGATCACCCCGTCCTGGCTCCCGGTCGCCGGCAGGACCCGCGACGGCGTCTACTACTCGGTCGCCTGCAATGGCCACGGCCTGGCCCAGGCGCCGTACGTGGGCTCGCTCCTCGCCGACCTCATCGTGGACGGCGAACAGCACGAGGACCTGAAGGCACTCTGGGCGAAGAAGTCCGCCTTCCCTCGTCCTGTGATGATGAGCGCCGCGGGACTGCGCACCATCTGGACGGTGGACCGTTTCAACGATCTGTTCAACGGCAGCCGGCGGAACGCCCGACGCGGCTCGGCTCCGGTGAAGTGACGGTGCCCATGGGCAGAGCCGGCCACCGCCTCACCCGGTGGCAGGCAGCCGCACCATTCTGGACAATGCCGTTATGAGGACCGATGTGGACGCGCTCCTCTGCCGTCTGGCTCAGGAGCTCAGGCCGCGGACGGACGAGTCGGTCGACGCCATGTTGCGGTACACCCGCAGCAAGCTTCCCGAGCCCTGGAGGTACGGGGAGATCACGACCCTCGTCGCCGAGGAGACGGCCGGTCACGTCGTCACGTTTCTGGACGTGCTCGAACACGGCCTCGACGCAGCAGAGGTCCCGGCGTCATCCCAGTCCGTGGAGCTCGCCCGGCGGTTCGCCCGCGGCGGGGTGCCGATCAGCACGCTCCTGCGTGGCTACCGGCTCGGCCATGTCGCCCTGCTCCAGCTGATCCAGGCCGAGGTCCCCGCGCTCACCGACGACCCGGAGCTGGTCAACGCCGCGGCACTACGGCTGATGGAGGCAGGTTTCGCGTACGTGGACCGCAGTTCCGCGCACATCGTCGCGGCCTACCAGGAGGAACGCGACCGTCGACTGCAGCGGCGGCTCCTCCTGACCAACGAGGCGGGCCGACGCATCGGAACCACGCTCGACATCGGCCGTACCTGCCACGAACTGGTGGACGTCGGCACCGACGGCTTCGCCGGACTCGTCACCGTAGACCTCCTCGCCGCCGTCCTCGACGACGACGCGTCGCCGCCGTCGGACCCGACACCGCTCCGCCGCGTCGCCCAGCGGTCCGTCCCCGACGACGGCGCCACGGACTTCCCCGTACCGACCGGACGGACACACAGCTACCCGGCGGAATCGGAACCGTCTCGTGCGCTGGCGACCGGCACGCCCGTTCTACGCCGCGAAGAGGCATCCGAGGCCCCGCACGTCGCAGGCGGAGGCACCCCGCGCGGCGAGTTCCACTCGGCCATGCTGCTTCCCCTGGTGGCCCGTGGGGAGACACTGGGCCTCGTCCAGTTCTTCGGTACGGGGAGCAGCACGCCCTTCGACGAGGACGATCTCCTCCTCGCTCAGGAGATCGCGGCCAGGGCGGCGGTGTCCATCGACAACGCCCGCCGGTACACCAACGAGCGTTCCACCGCGCTCACCCTCCAGCGGAGCCTGCTGCCGCGGCACGCGGTGGAACAGTCCGCCGTCGTCGCGGCCTCCCGCTACCTGCCCAGCGGATCCCACGCCGGCGTGGGCGGCGACTGGTACGACGTGATCCCTCTGTCCGGAGCCCGGGTGGCCCTCGTCGTGGGCGATGTCGTCGGACGCGGACTGCGCGCCGCCGCCACGATGGGCCGCCTCCGGATGGCGGTGCGCGCCTTCGCCGACATCGACCTGATGCCCGACGAACTGCTCACGCACCTGGACGACGTGGTCATCCGGCTCCAGGAGGAGGAAGGGGAGGATGCGGGCGAGACCAGTGCCACCTGCCTCTACGCGGTCTACGACCCGGTCTCCCGGGTGTGTTCGCTGGCCAGCGCCGGGCACGTCCTGCCGGCCGTGGCCACTCCCCCGGACGGCGAGGACGGCGCCTCTGGCTTCCGGTCGGTCGAGTTCCCGGAGATGCCGATCGGCCCTCCGCTGGGCCTGGGGGGACTCCCCTTCGAGACCGTGCAGTTCGAACTGGCAGAGGGGAGCCTGCTGGTCCTGTTCACCGACGGGCTCATCCAGAGCCGTACCCGCGACGTCGACACCGCTCGCGAGGTGCTGCGCGACGCACTGGCCCAGGAGTCCGCGTCACCGGACGAGGTCTGTGACCGAGTGATCGCCGCACTGTTGCCGCAGCGCCCCGTCGACGACATCGCCCTCCTGGTGGCCCGCACCATGTCGCTGGACGCGGACCACGTGGCGACCCTCGACCTCCCCTCCGACCCGGCTGCCGTGGCCGGGGCGCGCCGCTTCGCCGCCGACACACTGAACGCCTGGGGCCTCGACGGGCTCTCCTTCACCACCGAGCTCATCGTCAGCGAACTGGTGACGAACGCGATCCGGTACGGCAAGAGCCCGATCCGACTGCGGATGATCCTGCAGTCCACGCTGACCTGCGAGGTCTTCGACGCCAACAGCACCGCCCCGCACCTGCGGCGTGCCCGCACCTACGACGAGGGCGGCCGCGGGCTGCTCCTCGTCGCCCAGCTCGCCAAGCGCTGGGGCACACGGCACGGCCGCGAGGGGAAAGTGATCTGGGCGGAACAGGCCCTGCTGGTGGACGATCTTCTCGGTAGTGCCGCGAGGTGACGCCGTCCACGCACGATCCCCCCGGGGCCGGCGCTCGCTCGCGTGACGCGGGTCGCCCGATCAGACGGCGTAGGTCTCCAGGTACGCGGTCACCATGCGGCGCGCTTCGTCGATCGTGACGTCGTCACCGGTCGGCGACTGCCGATACGCGATGTCGAAGAGACGGTTTCCCACCTCGAAGGCGAGCTGCAGGACGAGCCGGGGAGTGTCGGCCGGCAGCAGTCCACGCTCCACGAGAAGGCGCCAGAGCCGGTCGGCCTGCGCCGCGTCGAATTCTCGCACCAGGTCGCTGACGATCTCGCTGCGCCCCGCGAACCACAGCTCGACACAGCTGCGATGCGTGCGGAAATAGTCCCGCATCGGGTCGATGACGACGTCAGCGGCGGCTTTCAGCGTGGTCAGCTCGGAGTGTTCCAAGGCGGTGGTGACGAGCTCCTCGACCGCCTGCAGATGCCGACGCAGGAGCTCGGCGTCGACCTGATGCCGGTCGGAGAAGTAGTGGTACATCGAGGCGATCGGGATGCCCGCCCGCTCGCCGACCGCCTTCAGGGTGGCCGCCTCATAGCCCTGCTCGCCGAGCAGCTCCTCGGCGGCGTCCAGGATGGCCCGCCTCCGCTCCATGCCGCGACGTTGCACCGCCGGACGAGCCGGCGCCTGGGCTGTCGACTTTTTCTCGAACACAATTCGAGATCGTATCAGCCGCCCCTGTCGATCACTCCCTCAAGGAGGGCGACGAGACACCGGAGCGGACCACCCCTTTCGCCGCGACGACACTCTCGGCTTGACCGCGCGCGGGCCTCAAACCTAAAGTCGAATCGAGTTCGATTCCTATCGCCGACAGACGACCGCACCCGTCACGAGGCCGGTCCGGAAATGAGATGAACACACGCATGGCCATGCACACCGAGCGGGACGTCGCGGTGATCGGCAACGACCTCGAGGCGGCCGAGGCCGCGGGACTGGGCCGGTCGAGCTTCTACGCCCTGGCGCAGGTCGCCACGGGCGACCCCGTCGGCTGACATCACTCCTGGGAGGAGAACCGTCGTGAGCAGCGAGGACCAGCATCCAGACCGGGCCGACGAGAGAGGGAAGGCCAAAGGCGTCGCCTTGCGCGTGCTCTTCTACGTCGTCGGCACCTACCTGTTCCTCACCGCGGTGGGCCTCCTCGGCGCGCACGCGCAGAGGTAGCACCCTCGGCCCCTCCGCAAGGCCGCTCACCACCGACCGGGGTCGTCCGGGTGTACGGGAGACGGCAGCGCGGGTATTCTCGAAAGCGATTCGAGTTCCACTTGTCGAGCAGTGACGGTACGAGGAGTCGCGAGCCATGACCGCAGTGAAGGACAGTGACGAGGAGACCTGCGACGTCGTGGTCGTCGGGGCGGGAATGGCGGGCCTGATGGCGGCCACGACGCTCGCGGACAGAGCCGACGTCGTGGTACTCGAAGCGGCGGACCGGCCGGGGGGACGCGTCGAGACGGTCCGGAAGGGCGAGTACTGGATCAACGTCGGCACCCAGTTCACCGAGGGGACCGGCCCGTTGATCGACGCTCTCCATCGGCACGACATCGAGATGGGATCCCTGGCCGAGTCCAGCGTGGCGCTTGTTCTCAACGGCGCCGTGGTCGACACGTCCGACCTGCTCGCCCTCATGTTCCGCACCCGCATGGGCTTCATGGACCGCGTCGGCATGGCCATGATTGGCGCTCGCATCCTTGCCGCGGCGCCGTTCCTGGAATCGGACAGCCGTCTCGCGAAAAGGGTGCGCTCCAGGCTCGACACGCGTCCCGCGTCGGACCTCCTGCGCGGTGTCAGCTCCGAGTTGGCCCGGACCATGGTCCGCTCGTGGTCGGGGCAATGGATGGGATGCGAGCCCGAGGAGACGGCGGCGACCCAGCTTGTGGTGTCGATCGGACTCGCTCTGACGGACCCGGCGAAGGTGCCGAACTTCGCCCTGCCGGCCGGTGGCAACCAGACGCTGACCGACATCCTGGCCGCCGACCTCGGCGAGCGTCTTCGGCTCGGAGCCACCGTCCGGACGGTGGAGAAGAGCGGGGACGGCGTCGTCGTGGACCACGTCGTCGCCGGTCGCCCGACACGGATACGCGCGAAGCGCGCCATCGTCTCGGTGCCCAGCGACATCGCGCCGCAGATCCTTCCCGACCTTCCGGAGACACATCGCCACGCGTTCGACGACATCCGCTACGGCCGTTACGTGATCGTCGGTTTCTTCACCGAGGAGGAGGGGCCTCAGCCCTGGGACGGGCTCCTCGCTGTCTCCACGCCGCAACTGTCCTTCCAGGCGATGTTCAATCACGCCGCCGCCCTGCGTCAGAACGGTCCGCGGCGGCCGGGTGGTGCGCTGGCGTGTTTCGCCGGCGGCGCCTCGGCCGACGCTCTGTTCGCCCTCTCCGACGAGGAGATCGTCGCCCGGTTCTCCAGAGATCTGCTCTCGGTCTACCCCCAGCTCGAAGGGAAACTCGGCGACGGTATCGTGCGACGCCACCGCCGTGTGGTTCCGTTCTGGGCACCCCGGGGACGTGAGTCGTTGCCGACGCTTCGCCACCCTCTCGGGCCGATCCATCTCGCCGGCGACTACCAGCTCCACATGCCGTCGCTCGCGGACGCGGCCACGTCGGGTGAGAGTGCGGCGAAGGCGGTTCTGTCGGACCTGGGCCGCTGACCCTCCACGCCGAGGCAGGAAGAACGCCACCGAAGCGGGGCACCACACCCGCCTGAGGGGCCCCTCGGGGAGGGAAGATCGCCGGGGATCGCCCCGCCGGCCTCCCGCGTGCTCGCCCCGCCGGCGGACGCCGCCCACCGGACCACCACGGCACCTCCTCCCCTCTTCCCTCCCACCGGTGTCCGGCTCTTGACACGCTTTCCGTTCTCTTTCCGTTCTCTTTCCGGTCCGAGCTCGGTCCGGAAAGCCACCCCGCGCGCTTGCCTCTCCGATGCCGTCCGTCGCTGCCTCGCACGCCGACGGGAACACGTGCGGGTGACACCGTCCGATTGCGCCGTTCGACGCGCGACACAACCACGAACTGGGCGGAGGGCCTGCACACCCCCCGCCGGGCGCCCGCCGATCAGCCCAGCCTCCGATTTGCCTCCGCGGAAATGACTACGTATGCCCATACTCTCGTTCTGCGTCTTCCGGGATGACTCTGCTTTTCGGACCGTCAGGTCATTCCGTCATTCGACGTCCCGTGCGAGCGGATCTCGACGTCCTTCCGCTTCTCATTCCTGGAGAACACATGCGCGTTGCCGTGACCGGTGGCGGTGGATTCCTTGGGTCGCACCTGTGCGAGGCGCTGCTGCGGCGCGGCGACTCCGTGGTGTGCCTCGACAATTTCTCGACGGGCGATCCCGAGAACATCGCCCCTCTCCTGGCCCACCCGGCCTTCGAGTTCCAGCACGTGGACGTGAGCGTGTCCGTGCAGGTCGCCGGCCGCGTCGACGCCGTCGCACACCTGGCGTCCCCGGCCTCCCCGCCCGACTATCTGCGCCACCCGCTGGAGACGCTCGCGGTCGGGAGCCGCGGCACCGAGAACGCCCTACGCCTGGCCCTGCGTCACAGCGCGCGCTTCGTCCTCGCCTCGACGAGCGAGATCTACGGCGATCCGCTGGTCCACCCCCAGGAGGAGACGTACTGGGGCAACGTCAACTCCATCGGTCCGCGCAGCGTCTACGACGAGGCGAAACGTTACGCCGAGGCGGTCTCCGCCGCGTACCACCGCACGCACGGAGTCGACGTCGGCATTGCGAGGATCTTCAACACCTACGGCCCCCGCATGCGCCCGCACGACGGTCGTGTGGTGTCCAGCTTCATCACCCAGGCCCTGACCGGCGAACCGCTCACCATCTACGGCGACGGCGGGCAGACCCGCAGTTTCTGCTACGTCGACGACCTGGTCCGCGGCCTGGTCGCTCTCCTCGACGCCTCCGACATGGGCCCCTTCAACCTCGGGAACCCGGTCGAGCGCACGGTGTCCGAACTCGCCTCCCTCGTGCTGGAGATGACCGGCTCGTCCTCCGAGGTGCAGCACCACCCCCTGCCGGTCGACGACCCGGTCCGTCGCCGCCCGGTCATCACCCGTGCCCGCGAGGTACTGGGCTGGGAGCCGGAGATCGACATCACCGAGGGCCTGCGGCGCACCGTCGCGTACTTCGGCGCGCACGCGGATCGCCTGGCCGCCTCGGCCTCGGCGATCCGCGGCGGCCAGGACGCGACGGTCCCGCCGGCCGCGGCGACGCCTGCGCCCTTCAAGCCGCAGACGATCCCCGGCCCGGCAGGCGCCGCCACGGGCGTGGCGTCCCCGGCGCCCGGCGCCCCCGTCGCGGGTGGCTGATCCACGCGCCGCGGCGGGCCTCCCGCCGGTCCCGCCGCGGCCTCGAGTCCGTCGGGCCTCCTCTCCCGGGCCCCTCACCCCGTCGCACCGCCTGGAGAACCCGCTGCCATGACGTCGTTGGAGCAAGGTCCCGTCCACGGGACCGACACCGTCCAGGTACCCCCGCTCTCCTCACCGGCTCCCGGCTCGCCGGCGGAGTGGGAGGCGCTGGGCGCGGAGATCCACGCCCTGTCGAACGGCGCAGTGGCCTCCATCGGCCCGGACGGCCCGGTCCTCGCGCGCCCGGCACGCGGACTCACCGCGCGCCCGTCCAGCTTCGTCCGGGCGTTCTCGCGCTTCGACCGCTTCCTGGTCGCGCTGCTGTCCCTCGCCTGGGCGGCCTGCCTGGTCTGGTTCTGGGTCTGGTGGCTCGAACCGTCCCACCGCATCGGCTGGACGGGGCTGATCGTCAACAGCGCCCTCCTGCTGTACCTGACCTATCTGCCGGTGCACTTCCTCGTCGCGCTGCTGCGGATGCGTCGATTCGACCCCGCCGTCCGGGTGCCCCTGGTCCGCACCGCGTTCGTCGTCACCCGCGCCCCGTCCGAGGGCTGGGACATCGCCTGCCGCACCCTGGAGGCGATGCTCGACCAGGACTTCCCGCACACCTACGACGTCTGGCTCTGCGACGAGGACCCCAGCGAGGAGATCCTTCACTGGTGCCACACCCATGACGTGAACGTCTCCTGCCGGCGTGGCCGCGCCGACTACCACCGGGCCGACTGGCCCCGGCGCACGCGGTGCAAGGAGGGCAACCTCGCCTTCTTCTACGACCACTGGGGCTACGAGCTGTACGACGTGGTCGCCCAACTCGACTGCGACCACGTCCCCGGGCCCACGTACCTCGCCGAGGTCGTCCGCCCCTTCGCCGACCGTGCCGTCGGCTACGTCGCGGCCCCCAGCGTCTGCGACTCCAACGCCGACGAGTCCTGGGCGGCCCGCGGCCGGCTGCACCGCGAGGCCATGTTCCACGGACCCGTACAGCTGGGCCACTCCGACGGCCTCGCCCCGGTCTGCATCGGCTCGCACTACGCCGTCCGGACGAAGGCGCTGCGGGACATCGGGGGTCTGGGCCCCGAGCTCGCCGAGGACTTCTCCACCTCGTTCCTGCTGACCTCGGCCGGCTGGCAGGGCGCGTTCGCCATCGACGCGGAGGCGCACGGCGAAGGTCCCCTCACCTTCGGCGCGATGATCACCCAGGAGTTCCAGTGGTCCCGCAGCCTGGCCGTCATGTTGCTGGGCATGCTGCCGCGCCATCTGGGCCGCATGCCCCTGCCGCTCCGCGTGCGCTTCGCCGCGGCGCTGATGTACTACCCGCTGCTCGCCGGCGCCACGGTCATGGGCATCCTGCTGCCGCCGATCGCCGCGATCACCGGCGCGCCCTGGATCGACGTCAACTACCTCGCCTTCCTGGGGCACTTCTGGAGCATGTCCGTCTGGCTGATCCTGCTGACGCTGCTCTGCCGCCGCCGGGGGATGCTGCGCCCCAAGGACGCCCCGATCTTCAGCTGGGAGATCTGGCTCTTCGGGCTCTCCCGGTGGCCGTACGTAGCCTGGGGCGTCCTTGCAGCGGTGACCCAGAAGCTGCGGCCCCGCCCGATCACCTTCAAGGTCACCCCGAAGAGGCGCGACGGCCTGGAGCCCCTTCCGCTGCGCGCCGTCGCCCCGTACCTGCTCATCACGGTCTTCCTGTCGGGCTCAGCCCTCGTCGGCCAGTTCACCGGCCCTGCCGTCGGCTACGTCTTCCTCTGCCTCCTCGGCTCCGCCTCGTACACCGCGGTGACGCTGGCGATCGGCACGCTGCACGTCAAGGAGACGGCGCGAGCCACCGGAGTCCCCGCCGTCCGAGCGCTGCGCACGGCCGCACTGCCGCTCATCGCGGGCCTGCTGTCGCTGTTCCCGCTGGGGCTCGCGGCCGTCGTCTTCCCCACCTACCTCACCGGCTTCTACGCCTGGTGACGGCCCCTGCGACCGATCGAGAAATGAGGTTCCCGTGCCCCAGGCCGTCCTGGTCACCGGCGGCGCCGGTTTCATCGGCAGCCACACCTGTGTCGAGCTCCTCCGCGCCGGCCACGAGGTCGTCGTCCTCGACGACCACTCCAACAGCTCGCCCGAGGTCCTCGAGCGGGTCGCGAAGATCGCGGGCCGCCCCCTCGCGGCGATCCATGTCGCGGACGTACGCGACCGGCGGGCCCTCGACACCGTCTTCACGAGCCACCCGATCGACGCGGTGATCCACTTCGCCGCGAAGAAGGCCGTCGGCGAGTCGGTGCGGATCCCGCTCGCGTACTACGACATCAACGTCGGCGGCACGACGTCCCTGGTCTCGGCCATGCACGACCACGGCGTGCACCGACTGGTGTTCTCGTCCTCCTGCTCGATCTACGGCGACGTCACGGCCGTCCCGCTGACCGAGGAGTCTCCGGCGGCGCCGACCAACCCGTACGCCACCACCAAATGGACCTGCGAGCGGATCCTCGCGGACGTCTGCCGGCACGTGCCCGAGCTCCGGGTCCTGGCCCTGCGGTACTTCAACCCGGCCGGCGCCCACCCCACCGGACTCCTCGGCGAGGACCCGAGCGGCGTGCCGAACAACATCATGCCGTTCCTCACCCAGATCGCCGTCGGCCGCCGCGACGAACTCAGCGTCTTCGGCGACGACTTCCCCACCCCGGACGGCACCGGGATCCGCGACTACGTCCACGTGGTGGACGTCGCCGAGGGGCACCGCACCGCCCTGGACCACATCGACGACGAGCCGGGCATGCGGGTCTTCAACCTCGGCACCGGGCGCGGCGCCTCCGTCCTCGAGCTCGTGCGTACCTTCGAGCAGGTGTCGGGGCGGCCGATCCCGCACCGTGTCACCGAGCGCCGCCCCGGTGACGTCGCCGAACTCGTCGCCGACCCCACGAAGGTCGCCTCGGCCTGGAACTGGACCGCACGGCGCGACCTGGCCGCCATGTGCCGTGACGCGTGGGCCTTCCAGCAGCAGAACCCGTACGGCTACGCGACCTGACCCGTCGCGTACCGCCCCCGCGTTCAGACAGGAGAACACCGCATGCGGTTGACCGTCATCGGAACGGGCTACCTCGGAGCTGTGCACGCCGCGTGCATGGCCGACATCGGACACGACGTCCTCGGCGTCGACGTCGACGTCGAGAAGATCGCGGCCCTCGCCGAAGGCCGGCCCCCCTTCTACGAACCGGGTTTCGACGAAGTCCTCACCCGGGCCCTCGACTCCGGGCGACTGCGCTTCGGCACCGACCTGCGCGAAGCGGCGGTACACGGCGAGGTCCACTTCATCTGCGTGGGCACGCCGCAACAGGCCGGCTCGCACGCGGCCGACCTGCGGTACGTCGACGCGGTCGTCGACGGGCTCGTGCCACACCTGCCGGCCTCGTGTCTGTTGGTCGGCAAGTCGACCGTGCCGGTGGGCACCACCGCGCGCCTGACCGCCCGCGTCGCGGGGCTCGTCCCGCCGGGCGTACGGGCCGACGTGGCGTGGAACCCCGAGTTCCTGCGTGAGGGATTCGCGGTCGAGGACACCTTGCGGCCGGACCGGATCGTCGTCGGCACGGCCGGCCGAGAGTCGGACGAGACGCTGCGCCGGCTGTACGCCCCGATGCTGGACGCGGGCGTACCGTACATCGCCACCGACCCGAGCACGGCCGAGCTCGTCAAGGTCGCCGCCAACTCCTTCCTCGCCACGAAGATCTCCTTCATCAACGCGATGGCCGAGGTGTGCGACGCCACGGGCGCGGACGTGGTAACCCTCGCCGACGCCCTCGGCCACGACACGCGGATCGGCCGGCGGTTCCTCAACGCCGGTCTCGGCTTCGGCGGCGGCTGCCTGCCCAAGGACATCCGGGCGTTCAGCGCCCGGGCCAAGGAGCTCGGGGTCGGCCCTGCGGTGGCCTTCCTGAACGAGGTCGACGAGATCAACGAACGGCAGCGGACGCGGACCGTCGAACTCGCCCGTCAGCTGGCCGGGGGCGACCTGACCAACCGCCGGGTGACCGTCCTGGGCGCCACCTTCAAGCCGAACAGCGACGACGTGCGTGACTCGCCGGCGCTGGCGGTGGCGGCGGCGCTGCACCGGCAGGGCGCCGATGTCCGGGTGCACGACCCGGAGGGCACCGCGAACGCGCACCGCGCCCATCCGGAACTGCGCTGCGAGGCCGACCTCCTGACGGCCTGCCAGGGGGCGGAGCTCGTGCTGCACCTCACCGAGTGGGGGCAGTACCGCGAGCTGGACCCGGTGAAGCTCGCCCGGGTCGTCCGCACGTCCGTCCTCGTCGACGCCCGCAACGCGCTCCCGCACGACGAGTGGCGGGCCGCGGGCTGGACCGTCAAGGCGCTCGGCCGTCCCGCGCCGGCGGACCGGCCGCCGGCCGCGCGGGCGGGGAAGCCGCTGCGGGCCACGATCACCTCGCCGGCCGTCGAGGCGGACCCCACCCACCTGCTGTCCCCGGCCCTGCCGACCGGCGGGGCTTAGACCGACCCCCTGCCCGCCGACGCCGCCCCGCCCCGCCCGACCGGTCCTCGGCCGGGCGGGGCGACGTCATGACACGTCCGGTCGCCGAGGACGTCAGGGGGAATGCTCCAGGGAGCCGGTGTACGCCGGCTCCGGAGCCATCGCTGTCCGGCTCAAGGGGCGGTGCGCTGCTGCGCGGCGCCGGGCCGCAGGGCCTCCGGAAGCCGGTTGCCGAAATAGTCGACGGGCCCCGCGTCGACGCCCGAGGCCTGCGGGCCCATACTCACGGACACCTCGTCGCCGCAGCGCGGCACCAGGTTCTCCGCTCCGGCCGGGTCGGTGACGGGTACGGTCAGAGCGCGCAGGCACGGGTCGTCGCCGGTGCCGGCCGGCTCACCGCCGAGGAGCTCCTGGCCGGAGGCGATACGCCAGTCGGCGAGGTCGGTGAAGCGCCGACTCCCCCAGGTCAGCGACCAGGGGCCCATGCTGTAGTAGACGTTGCCCTGGAGCTGGTGCGTGCCGGGGAGGTACGACGACTCCGCCTCGATCAGGGGGCCCCCGTCGGTGGCGAGGATGTTGTCGTGGACACTCACGTCGCTCATGCCGTCTCGCAGCCGCAGAGCCGGGGGCCCGTTTCCCGCCGCCTTGGCCGAGGCGAGGTTCCGCGTCCGCATCACGACCGTGTTGTTGTAGATGTCCACGTTCGTCATGCGGGAGCCGTAGGCGACGATGCCACCGTACTCGGGGAGCTTCCGCGCGTCGTCCCAGCTCATGTTGAAGCGGACGACGTTGTCCCGGTGGGCGCCGGTTGCCTGTCCGGAGTAGACGAGGAACCCCGGCCCGTCGTTGCCGTAGGCGAGGTTGTACTGCATGACCGAGTGGGACACGTTGTTGTCGAGGCCGAAGCCGCCGCCGTCCACCCGGGATCCGGTCCGGTTTCGGTAGGAGCGGTTGTTCTCCAGGACCACGCCGGTGGAGTCGTACACCCAGATGCCCTCGGGGCCCTCTTCGGCGTCGGCCGCGGAGCGCGCGCCGTTGTCGTGGGCCACCGAGCGCAGCACCTTCGCGTCCCGGACGCTGCCGAGGGCGATGCCGCTTCCGGTGTTGCGCCTGTCGTTGCCCGGGTCGCCGGTGTTGGAGGCCGCCGTGACCCGTTCGATCCGCAGCCCGGTGTGCGCGTAGACCGGGCTGTCCGCCTCGAACTCCGGGCCGTAGAAGGCGAGTCCGGCCTCCAGGTTGTGGTGCACGGAGACATCGCTGATGCGCACGTCGCTGTAGCCCGTGACGGCGTCCTCCTCCGCGCCGACGCTGATCCCGTTCTGGAAGCCCTGCGCCTCCACGTTCGCGATCCTGACGTGGGCGAGCCTCCGCTCCCCGGGGCGGGTGGCGCGGAAGGCGATCCCGACCCCCTCGCGGAGCGCCTTGCGGTCGCCGACCAGTGCGATGTTCCTGATCTCGACGCCCGCGGTGTCGTGCACGGTGATGCCGGAGGTGCCGCGGGGCACGATCGTGGCCCGGCCGGTGCCGTACGACTCGATCACCACGGGCCGCGCCGCGCTGCCCGCCTCGCCCTCCTCCAGGGTGACGGCGCCGCGGAACCGTTCGCCGCCCTTGAGCCGAAGCCTGTCACCGGGCCGGAACGTGGCGGTGTCGGCGTGGTCCAGGGTCCGCCAGGGCTTCTCCGGCGACATGCCGTCGTTCTCGTCGTCGCCGTCCGGACTCACGTAGAAGGTGAACGGACCGCCGCTCACGGGGCGGGCGGGCCGGTAGACCCCCGGCACATCACACCCCGTGAGCAGCAGGAGCACCCCGGCCGAGACTCCTGCCGCGGCCCTCGCCGTCCGGCTCCGCTTCACCGCGTTCACGCGCACCCCCTGGGGACGTTCTGGTGCCATTTCCGACACATGAAGCAGCAGACTGCCAGAAAAGGAACATACGAGGCGCTGACCCACGCGCGGCATCCGAGTCACGTGTGGCGCGTCACGCCTTCAGCACGGTCGCGCCCTGAAGGCGGGCAGGCCATGGCACGAAAAGAGGCGCCTGGCCTGGGCTTCTGCCCGTCAGGCGCCTCTCCCGCCCCGCCGTTCGAGGATCAGACGATGTTCCACTGCTGGGCGTTGTTGCCGTTGCAGGTCCACTGGCGGACCTCGGAGCCCGGCGCCGTGCCCCAGTTGTAGTTGTCGAGGCACAGACCGCTGTGCCGGTTGACGAGGGTGGAGTAGCCGCCCGTGGTCGGCACCAGTCTCCACTGCTGCACGGTCGCGCCGTTGCACGTCCACTGCTGGACGGGTGATCCCGGCGTGGTGGCGAAGTCCCTGTCGTCCAGGCACAGGCCGCTGTGGCCGTTACGGATCTGGTGGTACCCGCCCGCCGCGGGGGTCAGGGTCCAGTTCTGGACCGCGGCGCCGCCGCACGTCCACTGGCGTACCTCCGCTCCCGGCGCCGTCGCCCAGTTGTAGTCGTCCAGGCACAGACCGCTGTGCCGGTTGCGCAGAGCGGCCGGTGCCGCCGGGACGGGCGACTCCCCCGACGGTCCCTGGAGCACGGTCGAGGTGGAGACCGGGGTGCCGAGGTTCGGGGTGCCGTCGGCGTTCCAGGAGATCTTCTGCACCCGCGTGGTGCGCGTGGTCCCGCATCCCTGCGACGCCGAGGAGTTCGCGTGGTATGCGATCCAGGTCTCGGTGCCGTCGGGCGAGGTGAAGAAGGAGTGGTGTCCGGGCCCGAACACCCCGGCGGCGTCGTTGCGTTGGAAGATCGGCTGGGGGGCCTTGGCCCACGACGCGGCGGCGAGGGGGTCGCCCCCGGTGTACTCCAGCATCCCCAGCTTGTAGTGGGGTCCGTCGCAGTGGCTGGCCGAGTACGTGAGGAAGGTACGGCCGCCCCGCTGCAGCGCGAAGGAGCCTTCGTTGACCGCCCCGTCCTGCCGCTCCCAGGCCAGCGTCGGGGCGGAGATCCGCGTCCCGTGCGCGCCGGCGGTCCAGGGGTTGGACAGAGGGGCGATGTACAGCGACTGCAGGTTGTCCGCCGGGGAGAAGGCGGAGAACGTCATGTAGAGAGAACCGTTCAGCCGCAGCAGGCTCGCGTCGATCGCCCACCCGTTGTTCTGCATGAGATCGATGATGCCGCGATGGGTGTACGGCCCGAGAGGATCGGTACCGGAGCTCTGCAGGACATGCGTGCGACGCGGCCCGCCGGACTGCTCGACCGAGTAGTACAGGTACCAGCGGTCACCGACCATCTCCAGATGCGGCGCCCACATTCCTGTCCCGGCCGTACGGAAGACCAGCCGCTCCGGTGCGTCGCGCAGGCCGGCGATGGTGGGCGAGCGGCGCATGACGATGTCGGACGACCACGTCGTCGCGACGTAGTGATAGAAGCCGCCGTGGTGGACCAGCGTCGGGTCGGCGCTGTTGGGCACGTCGACGACGGGGTTGGTGAAACTGGGGCCGGGTGCGGCTTCGGCGCGTTCCGCGCCGGTCAGGCTCATGCCGATCGCGGTGACGAACGCGAGGACGAGGAGAATCCCTCGTCTCACCGTTCCTCTGCCGTGGATGACGTGCACGTCTGCTCCTTGGGGGCCGTCAGCTGCTGCGAGCCGGTCGGAGAGGTACGGAGGTCACTGCTGGTGGAAGGTGGCGTCCTGGTGGGCGAGCGTGCCGGCGACGGGCTGCACGTGCAGCAGGAAGCCGTAGTGCCGGAGGTACCGCCCCGGGAGGCGGTAGGCCTCGTAGGAGACGCCTGCCGGATCGGCCAACCCGGGGCGCCGGTAGAAGCTCGCGCTGTCCGCGAAGGCCGCGCTGCCGTCGTTCCTGTCCACCCACACCTCGCCGTTCCTGGCACGCAGGTAATAGCCGGGGAAGTTGGCGGATTCCAGGGCGACCGTGCCGCTGCCGGCGAGACCGCTCACCGTGCGGAACTGCGAGTCGGCGAGGTTGGTGACGTTCGGCTCCAGCTTGGCCCGGTGGTCCCAGTGCCGGATGTAGTGGTCCGGGTAGTTGGAGGACGACAGGCGTTGCGGAGTACCGCCGTCGGCGACCGGAATGCCGAAGTGGGGTGTGCCGTCGGCGTTCCAGTAGATCTTCTGGACGCGCGTCCTGCGGTGGGGGTCCTTGAGCGGATCGCCGCTGATGTCCTTGTAGTTGCGGTCGTGGTAGACGAGGACGTCGCTCCTGTCGTCCTCCGAGGTGGTGAAGGAGTTGTGGCCCGGACCGTACTGCCCGGTCGCCGCGTTGCTCGCGAAGACGGGCGTGGGGCTCTTCGACCAGGCCGCGGGATCGAGCAGGTTCCCGGCGGCCGGCGCGGTGAGCATGCCGAGGCAGTAGTTGCTGTCCGTCGCCGACGCGGAATACGTCATGAACACCTTGCCGCCGCGCTGGATCACGGCCGGCCCTTCGTTCACCTTGTGGCCGGCGGTCTCCCAGCCGTACGTGGGCATGCTCAGTCGCACGGGCGTCCCGCTGATGGTCCACGGGTTGGCCAGCCTGGCGAGGTAGATGTTGGAGTTGTTGCTGATGTTCGGGTCCTGCTGCGCCCAGCTGAGGTATCGGGCGCCGTTCACCACGAACGTGGTCGCGTCCAGCGCGAAGCTGTCCATCGGTGTGCCGATGCGGCCCTTCTCGGTCCAGCCGCCGGTCAGCGGGTTCGCGGCGGAGCTCTCCAGGACGTACATCCGGATCTTCCACACGTCGTCGGCGCGTCCGGCGGCGAAGTAGACGTACCACTTGCCGTCGATGAAGTGGATCTCCGGCGCCCAGATGTGGGCGCCCATGTCCCCGGTCGCGTGCTTCGTCCAGATCACCGTCTCGGGGGCGGTGGAGAGCCCTTGGACGGTGGTGGCTCTGCGCAGGATGATGCGGTCGTACTCGGGGACGGTCGCCGTGAAGTAGTAGAAGCCGTCCGTGTGCTTGAAGATGTGCGGATCGGCTCTCTGGTTCGCGAGGGGGTTGGAGTACGAGAGGGCCGGTGAGTCGGGTGCGGCGGCATGGGCGGGAGAGGGCGGCAGCAGAGCTGCCACCAGGGCCACTCCGGCCATGAGGGCGCGGCGGATTCTTCGCAGTCGCACGGTGTTCTCCTCGTGGGGTGGTGGGCCGACTCGGACGCGGAGCAGCGGGTTTCTCAGTGCCGCTGCCGCACGATGAGGCGCTGCAGGGCGATGAAGGCCAGCAGGAGAACGCCGATGACGATCCTGGTCCACCAGGAGCTGAGGGTGCCTTCGAAGGAGATCAGGGCCTGGACGGTGCCGAGGACCAGGACGCCGGCCGTCGATCCCGCCACATAGCCGACGCCGCCGGAGAGCAGGGTCCCGCCGATCACGACCGCGGCGATGACGTCGAGTTCCATGCCGACGGCGTGCAGCCCGTATCCGGAGAGCATGTAGAGGGCGAACAGCAGGCCGCCCAGCGCCGAGTAGAATCCGCTCACCGCGTAGACGCCCACCTTCGCCCGTGCGGTGGCCAGTCCCATCAGCCGCGCAGAGGACTCGCTGCCGCCCACCGCGTAGACGGTCCGGCCGAAGCGCGTGAGGTGGAGTACGTACAGGGCGGCGGCGACCACGGCCAGGGCGATGAGCACGCTGTAGGTCAGGGTTACGCCGCCGGGCAGCACGAGGGTGCCGGTGGCGAAGTCGCGGAAGGACGTGTCGGTGATGGACACCGACTCCACGCTGATGAGGAAGCACAGGCCCCGGGCCAGGAACATCCCTGCCAGCGTGACGATGAACGGCTGGACGTCGAAGTGATGGATGACCAGGCCCATCAGCAGGCCGAGGCCGGTGCCGACCACCAGGACGGCGAGGATGGACAGCGGCGGTGGCCAGCCCGCCTTGAGGGTGGCGGCGGCGATCATGGTCGACAGTGCCGCGACGGCGCCCACGGAGAGGTCGATGCCTCCGGTGAGGATGACGAAGGTCATTCCCACGGCAAGCACGATGAGGAAGGCGTTGTCGATGAAGAGGTTCGCCACGACCTGGCCGGAGGCGAAGTCCTGGTAGCGGACCGATCCGATGCCGAAGGTCGCCACGAAGACCACGAGAGTCGCGACGACGGGCAGGAAGCGCTGAGGAAGACGCGGGCGCGTGGGGGCCAGGGTCGACGTACTCATCCGGCGGCCACCTTCTGGGATCGGGGGGTGGGAGCGGGTGCCGTGCGCCGGCCGCTGACGGCCCGCGCCACCCGCGGCGACTGCAGCAGGCATACGGTGATCACCACCACGGCCTTGAACAGCAGGGTCGTGTTGGTCGGCACGCCGATGGTGTAGACGGTCGTGGTCAGGGTCTGGATGACGAGCGCGCCGACGAGGGTGCCGGTGAGGGAGTAGCGGCCGCCGGCGAGCGAGGTGCCGCCGATCACCACCGCCAGGATGGCGTCCATCTCGATCCACAGACCCGCGTTGTTCGCGTCGGCGGCGCTGACGTTGGAGCTGATCATCAGTCCGGCCACGCCCGCGCAGAGCGCGGCGAAGACGTAGACGGTCCAGGTGATGGTGCGTGAGCGGACCCCGGCGAGTCTGCTGGCCTCGGGGTTGACGCCGACGGCTTCGATCAGCATCCCGAGGGCGGTACGGCGGGTCAGCAGGGCGACCGCGAGGAGGACCGCGAGGCTGATCAGGATCGCGATCGGCAGGACGAGGAAACCCGCGCCGATCTGCCGGAAGGCCGGATTGCGGATGGTGACGATCTGTCCTTCGGTGAGCAGCATCGCGACTCCGCGTCCGGCCGTCATCAGGACGAGCGTCGCGATGATCGGCTGGATGCCCAGGACGGAGACGAGGAAGCCGTTCCACAGTCCGAGCAGGACGCACACGCTGAGGGCCAGCAGGACCGCTGTCGGGGCGTCCCCGCCGTCGGCGATCCACGTACAGCCGATCGCGCCGGCGATCGCGGCGACCGCGCCGACGGACAGGTCGATGCCCCGGGTGGCGATCACCAGGGTCATGCCCACCGCGATCAGCAACGTCGGTGCGCCGTTGCGGAGGATGTCGACGAGGCTGCCGTACAGGTGTCCGTCCTGGACGCGCAGTTCCAGGAACGACGGGGTGAAGACGACGTTGAGCACGATGAGGCCGGCCAACGCGATCAGGGGCCAGAGCAGGCGTCCGCGGCTCACGAGGCGACCGCCACACCGGTGCGGGCGTCCGCGGCGATGGCCTGCATCACGGAGTCCACGGAGATGTCGACACCGGACAGTTCGGCCACCTTGTGCCGGACACGCAGCACGACGACCCGGTCGGACACGCGTACCACCTCCTCCAGTTCGGCGGAGATGAACAGCACCGCCATGCCCTCGGCCGCCAGTTCGGCGACCACCTTCTGGATCTGTGCCTTGGCGCCGACGTCGATGCCGCGCGTGGGCTCGTCGAGGATGAGGAGCCGGGGCCGGGTCACGAGCCATCGGGCCAGCAGGACCTTCTGCTGGTTGCCGCCCGACAGGTTGCCCATCACGGCGTTCGGATCGGCGGGGCGGATGTCCAGCCTCTCGATGGATTCGGCCACCATCGCCTCGGCGGTGCGGCGGGCCACCGGTCGCGCCCAGCCCCGTGCCGCCTGGGTGGCGAGGATCAGGTTGTCGCGGACGCTCAAGTCCTCGACGACGCCCTCGGCCTTACGGTCCTCCGAGCAGAAGGCGACGCCCTTGGCGATGAGGGAACGCGGCCCGTGGGGCCGGATCGTCTCGCCGTCGACCATGAGCGTGCCCGTGTCCGCCCGGTCGGCGCCGGACAGCAGCCGGGCGAGTTCCGTGCGTCCGGAGCCCAGCAGGCCCGCGAGGCCGACGACTTCTCCCTCGTGTATCTCCAGGTCGAAGGGCTCGATCGCGCCGGCCCGCCCGACTCCTCGGGCGACCAGGACGGGCGCGCTCCCCGGGCCGCGCTCCTCGGAGCGGCGCTCGACCTCGTCGAGGACGCCGACCTCGCGGCCCAGCATGGCCGACACCAGAGCCATGCGGTCGAGGTCGTGGGGCAGGTACTCCCCCACCAGGGTGCCGTTGCGCAGCACCGTCATCCGGTCGGCGATCTCGTAGACCTGGTCCAGGAAGTGGGAGACGAACAGGATCGCCACGCCCTCGTCCCGGAGGACCCGCACGATGCGGAACAGTTCCTCGACCTCGTCGCGGTCGAGGCTGGACGTCGGTTCGTCCAGCACCAGCACGCGGGCGTCCACCACCAGGGCCCGGGTGATCGCCACCAGTTGCTGCAGGGCGATGGAGTGGCTGCTCAGTACTGAGGCCGGGTCGATGGACAGGCCGATGCGCGCCATGAGTTCCGTGGCGCGGGCCCGCATGGCCCTTCCGTCGATGGCGCCCCGTCGGCGCGGCTCCCGCCCGAGCAGGATGTTCTCGGCCACCGACAGGTTGGGACAGAGGTTGACCTCCTGGTAGACGGTGCTGATCCCGGCGTCCTGTGCCTGGCCGGGAGTGGTGAACTCGACCGGCTCGCCCTCCAGGAGGACGGTCCCGGCCGCCGGTCGGTGAACCCCGGTGAGGGCCTTGATCAGCGTGGACTTGCCGGCTCCGTTCTCGCCCATGAGCGCGTGCACTTCGCCGGGGAACAGGCGGAAGTCGACGTCCGCGAGCGCCTTGAGGCCGGAGAACTCTACGGTGATACCGCGCATGTCGACGACCGGGCTGTCGCCGGTCGTTGGGGAATCGGTCATGACCCGTGCTTTCGTCGAGAGAAGAGCGGCCCCGCCACCGCGGCGTGGTCGGCCCGAAGGGGCGGGGACGCGGCTCGTGTCAGTACTTCCGGTCCTTGAGGACCTTCTTGGCCTGCTCCGTCGTGAAGGCGGACTCCTCCGTGACGACGCGCTCGGGGACGCTCTCGCCCTTCACGACCTTCTTCGCGAGGTCCATCAGCTGGTCACCGAGCAGCGGATTGCACTCGACGATGTAGTTGATCTCGCCGTCGGCCAGGGCCTGCATGCCGGCCTTGACCGCGTCCACCGTGATGATCTTGATGTCGGTGCCGGGCTTCTTGCCGGCCGCCTTGATCGCCTCGATGGCACCCAGGCCCATGTCGTCGTTGTGGGCGTACACCACGTCGATGTCGGGGTGGGAGCGCAGCAGGGCCTCCATGACCTGCTTGCCGCCCGCCCGCGTGAAGTCGCCGCTCTGCGTGGCCACGATTCTGATGTCGGACCTCTGGGCGACGGCGTCCTTGAAGCCCTTCTGCCGGTCGATGGCCGGCGCGGCCCCGGTGGTGCCCTGGATCTCCGCCACGTCGACCGGGCCGCTCGCCGTCTGGGTCAGCCACGTGCCCGCCTTGCGCCCCTCTTCGACGAAGTCCGAGCCGAGGAACGTCTTGTACAGGGAGGTGTCCGTCGAGTCGATGGCGCGGTCGGTGAGGATCACCGGGATCTTGGCGCGCTTGGCTTCCAGCAGGACCGCGTCCCAGCCCGTCTCCACGACGGGGCTGAAGGCGATCACGTCGACCTTCTGCTGGATGTACGAGCGGATGGCCTTGATCTGGTTCTCCTGCTTCTGCTGCGCGTCGGAGAACTTCAGCTCGACGCCGGCGGCCTCGGCGGACTCGCGCACCGACTTGGTGTTGGCGGTGCGCCAGCCGCTCTCGGCGCCCACCTGGGCGAAGCCCATGACGATCCGGTCGCCGGCGGCCCCCTTGGAGCCGCCTCCGTCGCCGGCCCCGCAGGCCGTCAGCGTGGCCAGCGCGAGGGCGCAACCCATCGTGGCTATCTTCTTGAACACAGCGTCGTCCTCCATCGTGAACCGTGCGGTGCTGCCCAGCCGACCAGATGTGATCGGGGTCACGGGCGACAACAGTGAGCGCTAACATTTCTCGAGTCAACCCCTCGGGAAAACACAAATCGGCATCGCGGCAGACTGGGGACGGTCGCTAGTGTTAGCGCTCACTACACTGGCCCCGGCGCCGTCGGCAAAGGGGCCTTACGGCTGCCGGGGCGTAGATTGAACGTTCACTGCGAATCTCCCGCGGCCCCGGCGGACGGTCGGGGCGGGGCGGGGCGGTCACTGTTCAGGAGGAGATGGGCGTGGAGGACACCACGGTTGCGAGCGCGGTGGTGCGAGAGCCTGCGATGACCGACGTCGCCAGGCTTGCCGGTGTGTCCCATCAGACGGTGTCCCGTGTGCTCAACAGCCACCCCAACGTACGGGAGCAGACCCGGCTGAGGGTGCTGGCGGCGGTCAAGGAGCTGGGCTACCGGCCCAACCGCGCGGCTCGCGCCCTGGTGACCGGGCGCTCGCAGCTGATCGGCGTCATCGCGCAGAACTCCACGCTGTACGGTCCGTCCTCGCTTCTGGCCGCGTTCGAGATCGCCGCCGCCCTCCAGGGGTTCGCGGTCAGCGTGCACCGGGTGCACGAGCTGGGACGGTCCTCGATCACCGCCGCTGTCGAGCGGCACCGCGACGAGCGCGTCGCCGGGATCGTCGCCATCGCGCCCACGGCCTCGGCGAACGAGGCGCTGGCCGGGGTGCCCGCCGAGGTCCCCCTGGTGACCGTCGACGGTGATCCCGAGGGCGGCGCGCCGATGGTGGCCGTCGACCAGGAGGAGGGCGCGTACCAGGCGACCCGGCACCTGTTGGAGGCGGGCCACGAGACGGTGTGGCACATCTCCGGCCCGCCGGACTGGTTCGACGCCGCGGGTCGTATCCGCGGCTGGCGCAGAGCGCTGCAGGAGGCCGGCGCGGAGATCCCACCGATCAGTACGGGCGACTGGTCCGCGGCCTCCGGATACCGCGCCGGTCAGATGCTGGCGCGCATGCCCGAGGTCACCGCGGTGTTCGCGGCCAACGACCACCAGGCCCTCGGCACCCTTCGGGCCATGACCGAGAGGGGCCGGTCCGTTCCGGAGGAGGTCAGCATCGTCGGGTTCGACGACGTGCCCGAGGCTCCCTACTACTCCCCTCCGCTGACCACCGTGCGCCAGGACTTCGGTGCGGTGGCCACCGCGACGCTCCAGTTGCTGTTCCGCCTCATGAACGAGGGCGAGACCGGCGGCTCCCAGCCCGTCATCCAGCCCGAACTCGTCCTGCGGGAGAGCGTGCGGGCACCCCGGCGCGACTGACCCTGCAGGGGCGGCGGGCGGATGACCCGTGCCGAAGTATTGATGTGAGCGCACACAACACTCCATACTGACGGGGCTCCGGGACCGGTGGCGCACTCGCGCCCAGCGGCGGTCGAAGACGCCGTCGCCTCTCTCACATTGCCCTTTTCCGCCGCGCAGCAGAGAAACCTCGCTCACCGAAGCCGACCCGTCTCGGGCACGACCGTCACCTCGAAGCAGTCTTGTTATCGCTAACAAGCGGGGGCGGGAAACACGCTGGAGCAGCGCACCTGCACACAGACAGGAACGTCATGGTGACACGATGGATCAGAAGGTCCGCCCTGCTCGCCGCCCTGGTGGCGATCGTCGTGGGGACGGCCACGCCCACCCAGCGGGCCGAGGCGGCAGAAGCCGATGCCGCCTACGCGATGGGGTACTTCAAGGAGTCGATCAGCGGGGCAGGCAACGTCAACGCCCTGCACCTGGCCGTGAGCGACGACGGACGGGAGTGGACGCCCCTGAACGACAACAACGCCGTCCTGACACCCACGGCCGGTACGAAAGGCATCCGGGATCCGTTCCTGTACCGGCTCCGTGACGGCGGCTGGGTCGTGCTGGCGACCGACATCCCCGTCGGGGGCAGCTTCACGAAGCCGAACCAGTACATCCACGTCTGGACCTCCCCGGACCTCGTGACCTGGTCGCAGGACCGGCTCCTGAAGGTCAACGGCACCAACAAGAGTTCGTACAGCTGGGCGCCGGCGCTGCACTGGGATGCCGTGCGCGCGGCGTACGGCATCACGTTCAGCACCGTCCCGCCCGGCTTCTCGCACTCGGTGATCGCCGTCTCGTACACGACCGACTTCGTCGGCGCCACGGATCCCGCGATCTTCCACGACACGGGCTCGGGCATCATCGACTCCCATGTGGTCACGGGAAGCGACGGGGCGAACTACCTGTACTACAAGGACAACGCGTCGGGCCGACTGACCGGGGCCCGTTCGGCTTCGGTGGAGCCCGGCAGCTTCGTCACGTACACCGACGGCGTCGCCGAGAACCCGTGCACCGAGGCGCCGACGCTGGTGAAGTCGCTGACGTCCTCGACCTGGATGCTGTGGGGTGACACCTTCTGCCCCAACGCGAGGTTCGACCTGTGGCAGGGCGACCTGCTGTCCGGCCGGTGGAGCAAGGTCGGCCGGCAGGCGTACACCGCGCCGCTCAACGCGAAGCACAACACCGTCCATCCGATCACCGCGGCGGACCGCGAACGGCTGGTCGCGCGGTACGGCACCACGAGCTGGAACCTTCTGAAGTCCTTCAACTTTCCCGGTCACCATGTGCGGCACGCCCACTTCGAGGGCCGGATCGGTGAGCTGCCCTTCGACCCGTATCAGGACGCCCAGTGGCGGCTGCGGACCGGTCTGGCGGGCGGCGGCACCGTCTCCTTCGAATCCGTGAACTACCCGGGGCACTACCTTCGGCAGCAGGGCTACACGGTCAGGTTGGTCCGCGACGACGGGACGTCGGACTTCGCGGCGGACGCCTCGTTCCGGCGTGTGGCCGGCCTCGCCGACGCGACCTGGTCGTCGTTCCGGTCGGTGCGGTATCCGACGCGCTATCTGCGCCACTCGTCCTTCTCGCTGCGCATCGACGAGGTCACGACCGCGACGGAGCGCGGCGACGCCACGTTCGACGTCGTTCGGTGAGGTGACCCCGTCTGCCGGGCCCGGAGCGGGGTGCCGGGCCCGGAGTGGGATGCCGGGCCCGGGAGCACGGTGGCCGGCGCTCGTTCGCCACCGCCGGTCGCCCTCCGGGCCACCCGCACGGGCGGGTGGCCGCGCCGGTGCGGTCAGGCGGCTCCTGGATTGCCGTAGTACGCGTCCGGGCCGTGCTTGCGGGTGAAGTGACGGTCCAGCAGGTGCCGCGGGGGTTCGACCGGGCCCAGGGCGATGGTGTGGAGCGCCATCTCGGCCACCGCCTCGCAGATGATCGCGTGTTCCAGGGACGTGGTGGCGTCGACCCCCCAGGTGAAGGGGCCGTGGTGGGCGACCAGGGCGCCGGGGACCTCGCTCGCCCGGGTGTCGTCACCGCCCAGGAGGTCCACGATGACCTGGCCGGTGTTGTACTCGTAGTCCGTGGCGCACTGCTGCGGGGTGAGGGCCTCGGTGACGGGGACGGGCCCGTTGAAGGTGTCGGCGTGGGTCGTCCCGAGCACGGGTATCGGACGCCGTGCCTGGGCGAAGGCGACGGCGTGGGTGGAGTGCGTGTGGGTCACCCCGCCGATGGAGGGAAAGGCGAGGTAGAGGCTGCGGTGCGTCTCGGTGTCGGTGGACGGGCGCAGACGGCCGCCCACGACCTTCCCGTCGGACAGGGAGACGACGACGAGGTCCTCCTCGCGCAGCGCGTCGTAGGACACTCCCGAGGGCTTGATGACGAACACGCCGGCCTGGCGGTCCACGCCGCTCACGTTCCCCCAGGTCAAGGTGGCGAGCCCGGCCCGGGGGATACGGAGGTTGGCCGCCAGCACCTCTCGGCGCAGCTCCTTGGAAACGGTCGTGCTCACGGAGGGCTCCGTCCTGATGGGGGTGGGCACGGTCACAGGCTCTGGGCGAGGCGGTGGTAGGCCTGGTTCCAGCGCAGCTCCCGGGTGAAGCGGCAGATCGTGGTGTCCTGGTCGATGACGGCGAGTTCGGTCCGCAGCATCTCGGCGAGGTCGTCGAGCTCTTCGCCGCCGAGGGCGGTGGTCAGGACGGTGTGGTGCGGGGCCCCGGCCGTGAGCCATGCCTCGGTGGAGGTACGCAGGTCGGGGCGGGGACGCCAGACGGCCCGGGCGACGGGCAGCCGGGGCAGCGGCTCGGGTGGGGCGACGACGTCGATGTGGTTGGCGACGAGACGGAACCGGTCACCCATGTCGGCGAGGCCGACGACGACCGCCGGGCCGGGGTCCGCGTCGAAGACGAGGCGGACCGGGTCCTCGCGCCCGCCGATGCCGAGCGGGTGGATCTCGCAGGCGGGGGACGCCGTCGTGAGGGAGGGACAGACCTCCAGCATGTGGGCGCCGAGGATGAGCTCCTGGCCGGGCGTCAGGTCGTAGGTGTAGTCCTCCATGAAGGAGGTGCCGCCGGGCAGGCCGTGGGCCATCGCCTTGAGAGTGCGCAGCAGGACGGAGGTCTTCCAGTCCCCTTCGCCGCCGAAGCCGTAGCCGTCGGCCATCAGGCGCTGTACGGCGAGACCGGGCAGCTGGCGCAGGCCGCCGAGGTCCTCGAAGTTGGTGGTGAAGGCGCGGAAGCCCCCTTCGGTGAGGAAGGCCCGCAGGCCGGCCTCGATACGGGCGGCGTAGCGCAGGGAGTCGTGGCGCTCGCCTCCGGGCCGCAGCTCGGGCGCGAGGGCGTAGAGCTCCTGGTACTCCTTGACGAGTGCCGTGACGGTGTCCTCGTCGGCGGCGTCGACGACGTCGACGAGGTCGTTGACGCCGTAGGTGTTGACCGACACTCCGAACCGCAGCTGGGCCTCGACCTTGTCGCCTTCGGTGACGGCGACATCGCGCATGTTGTCGCCGAAGCGCGCGAGCTTGAGGGTGGTCAGCTCGGAGCGGCCCACGGCGGCGCGGGCCCATCCGGCGATGCGGTCGACGACCTCGGGGGTGGTGACGTGGCCGGCCACCGTCTTGCGGGGGACGCCGAGGCGGGTCTGGATGAAGCCGAACTCGCGGTCGCCGTGGGCGGCCTGGTTCAGGTTCATGAAGTCCATGTCGATGGTGGACCAGGGAAGCCGGCGGTTGGCCTGGGTGTGCAGGTGCAGCAGGGGCTTGCTCAAGGCGTCGAGGCCGGCGATCCACATCTTCGCCGGGGAGAAGGTGTGCATCCACGCGATCAGGCCGATGCAGCGGTCGTCGGCGTTGGCCTCCAGACACACCCTGCGGATGGCGGCCGCGTCGGTGAGCACCGGCTTCCAGACGAGACGGACGGTCATCTGCGGCTGGTCGGCCAGGGTCTGGTGGATGGTTCGCGACTGTTCGGCGACCTGGGCCAGGGTCTCTTCACCGTAGAGGCCCTGGCTGCCGGTGAGAAACCAGATCTCGCGGTCGGGGACGGAGGTCATGTCGGTGTGCTCCTCGGAGATGCCGGAACGGGAGAGGTCGGGCCCGATGGGCCCGGTGAAGACCGGAGGCCGGGGTGGTGAGCCGGGCCGGTCAGTCGGTGGCCGCGGTGCGGGCGGCGTTGCGGATCCGCCGCAGGCGGTGCAGGAGAAGGTCGGTGCCGGTGCCGAAGTGGTCGTGCAGGGCGCGGTACTCCTCGAACAGCGCGTCGTAGGCGTCCGCGCGCGCGGGGTCGGGGAGGTAGGCCTCCCGCTGGACGCTGCCCATGGCGGAGGCCGCCGAGCGGACATCGGGGTAGGCGCCCGCGGCGACGGCGGCGTGGATCGCCGAGCCGAGTGCCGGCCCCTGCTCGGAGGTGCCGAGGGAGACGGGGCGGCGGAGCACGTCGGCGTAGATCTGCATGAGCAGGACGTTCTTCTTCAGGCCCCCGGTCACGATGAACTCCTCGACGGGGACCCCGCCGTCCTCGAAGGCCTCGACGATCACCCGGGTGCCGTAGGCGGTGGATTCGAGCAGGGCCCGGTAGATGTCTTCGGGCCGGGTGTCCAGGGTGAGTCCCGCGACGACTCCGGAGAGGTGGTGGTCGACCAGGGTGGAACGGTTGCCGTTCATCCAGTCCAGGGCGACCAGACCGTGCGCGCCGACGGGCTGATCGGTGGCCTTGCGGGTGAGGAGCTGGTGCAGGTCCTCACCCGCTTCCGCGGCCTCGGTGCGGTAGTGGTCCGGGACGCCCTGGCGGAGCCACCAGGCGAAGATGTCGCCGACCGCGCTCTGGCCGGCCTCGTAGCCGTAGGCGCCTTCGACGATGCCGCCGTCGACGACTCCGCAGATGCCGGGGACATCGGCGAGGGTGGCGCCGTTGAGGACGTGGCAGGTGGAGGTGCCCATGATGGCGAGCATCCGGCCGTTCTCCACCGCGCCCGCGGCGGGCGCGGCCACGTGGGCGTCGACGTTGCCGGCGGCGACGGCGATGCCCTCGGGCAGGCCCGTCCAGTGCGCGGCCCGGCCGCTCAGGGTGCCGACGCGGGAGCCCAGGGGCGACAGCGGGTGTTCCAGGCGCGTGGCCGGGAAGTCGGCGAAGTCCGGATGGAGTTGGGCGAGGAAGTCCTGCGCGGGGTAGGCGCCGTCCTGGTGGATCCCCTTGTAGCCGGCGGTGCAGGTGTTACGCGACTCGGTGCCGGTCAGCTGCCAGACGATCCAGTCGGCCGCCTCGATCCAGCGGGCGCAGGCGGCGTAGACGGCAGGATCCTCCTCCAGGACCTGCAGGGCCTTGGCGTACTGCCATTCGGCGGAGATCTTGCCGCCGTACCGCGCGATCCACTTCTCGCCCCGGGCGTGTGCGAGGACGTTGATGCGGTCGGCCTGGTCCTGCGCGGCGTGGTGCTTCCAGAGCTTGGGCCAGGCGTGCGGACGGTCGGCCCACTCGGGTGTCAGGGCGAGCGGGACACCGTCCGGGGTGGTCGGCAGGACCGTACAGGCGGTGAAGTCGGTGGCGATGCCGATGACGCGGGAAGGGTGGACACCGGCGTCGGCGAGGGCTGCCGGGACGGCGGTGCGCAGCACGGCGCGCCAGTCCTCGGGGTGCTGCAGGGCCCAGTCGGGGCGCAGGGGGGCGCCGGTGGAGGGAAGGCGGTCCTCGATGACGGCGTGGCGGTAGTCGTGGACCGCCGAACCGAGTTCGGCGCCGTCCCGGACCCTGACCACGACGGCACGACCGGACAGGGTGCCGAAGTCCACACCGACCGTGCAGGCATCGGGATGGTGACGGTCGGCGGGGCCGGACAGGGCGTGTGAGGTCACGATGGGTCTCTCTCGTCATGGGAAGGGGCTGCGGTACGCCCTCGCTGATTGTTAGCGCTCACAATCGATTCGGCAAGGGCCGTGGACACTTTTGTCGCTCCCCCGAGGCCCTCGACGGGCGCTTGCGAGCGGACGGCGCCGCGCTCTACAACGCGCTGTCCGCTCGCACGAAAGGCCGGCAGCTCGCCTGGGAGTTGGGTCCGTGTCGCTCCGGCGAGTCGGGGCGCCGGTTCCGCCGGGGGCTCTCGCGGTCAGCGAGGCAGCGACAGTCGACGCCGCCGTGCGACGCTTCACCGGGGCGTGCGGCTCCGCCTCGTGGTTCCGCCTCGTGGTTCCGTGGCCTGGTTCCGCCGCGTGGTTCCCCAGCGTGGCGAGCGTGCGCCCTGCGCGCGGGGCCGTCAGGTGGCTATCCGCCATCCGCCATTGGCTGCGACCGCGACCGCGTCTGCGTCTGCGTCTGCGTCTGCAACTGCCGCTGCGGCTGCGGCTGCGGCTGCGGCTGCGGCTGGACCTACCGAAGGGCATCGCACCCCTCGCGGATTGCGCCACGTTTGCCTCCCTTTTCTCCGCTTGCGCCGGTGCGCTGATCCGAGAAAAAGCCCGACGCCCCTTGTGCCACCCCGATGCGAGCGCTAACAATCTAGCTCGACCGAGGCTGCCGCACCCCGGCCACCCCAGACCGGAACGGCGCCTTCCGGCGGTGCGAGGACCCGTGTCGCCCCCGGCCCCGTTGCGGACAGAGCCGCCATCGACAACGGGATTGCCAGGTAACGCCCATGAAGAACTTCCGAGCCGCGTCCGCCCTCCTGGCCGTGACCACCGGCTGCGCCCTGCTCCTGACCGCCTGCGGGCAGAACAGCGAGGGAGGGAGCCGTGAGGAGAAGGACAAGAAGGACCTGACCATCGGCATCGCCATGCCCACCAAGTCCTCCGAGAGGTGGATCGCCGACGGTCAGAACATGACCGCGAGCCTGAAGAAGGCCGGTTTCTCCACGACTCTGCAGTACGGGGAGGACGACCCGGACCAGCAGGTCGCCCAGATCGAGAACATGATCACTCAGGGCGTCGACGCCCTGGTCGTGGCCGCCATCAACGGCGAAGCCCTCTCCAACGTCCTGCAGCAGGCGGCGGACGCCCACATCCCGGTGATCTCCTACGACCGGCTCATCCTGGGCTCTCCGCACGTCGACTACTACGCCTCCTTCGACAACGAGAAGGTCGGCGAGCTCCAGGCCACGTACATCGTCGAGAAACTGGGTCTGAGGAGCGGCTCGAAGAAGGGCCCCTTCAGCATCGAGCTGTTCGCCGGATCCAACGACGACAACAACACCAAGTACTTCTTCGACGGCGCCATGAAGGTGCTGAAGCCCTACCTCGACAAGAAGCAACTGGTCGTGCGCTCCCGGCAGACCCAGCTCAACCAGGTCACCACACTGCGCTGGGACGGTGGGACGGCGCAGAAACGCATGGACGACCTGCTGACCTCGGCCTACTCCACCACCCGGGTCGACGCCGTGCTCTCCCCGTACGACGGCATCTCCATCGGGATCCTGTCCGCCCTGAAGTCCGACGACTACGGCAGCGCCGCCAAGCCGCTGCCGATCGTCACCGGCCAGGACGCCGAGGTCGCCTCCGTGAAGTCGATCATCGCGGGCCAGCAGACCCAGACCGTCTACAAGGACACCCGGGCGCTCGCCCAGGTCGCGGCGGACATGGTGCGTGCCGTCCTCGACGGCAAGAAGCCCGAGATCAACGACGACACCACCTACGACAACGGCAAGAAGGTGGTTCCGGCCTACCTGCTCGACCCGGTGAGCGTCGACAAGTCGAACTACCGGAAGGTCCTGGTCGACTCCGGCTACATCAACGCCGGGGAGCTGGGATGACCCCCGTCGCCCCACGCTCCCCCGGGGTCACCTCCCCGGCCGACCCCGTTCTCGAAATGCGGTCGATCGTCAAGACGTTCCCCGGAGTCAGGGCCCTGTCGGACGTGGCGCTGTCCGTGGAGCGCGGCGAGGTGCACGCCCTGTGCGGAGAGAACGGTGCCGGCAAGTCGACGCTCATGAAGGTCCTGTCCGGCGTCCACCCGCACGGGAGCTACGAGGGCGAGATCCTCTTCGACGGCGAGCCGTGCCGGTTCAAGGACATCAGGGCCAGTGAACAGCGTGGCATCGTCATCATCCACCAAGAGCTCGCGCTGGTGCCCTACCTGTCGATCACGGAGAACATCTTCCTCGGCAACGAGCCGTCCCGACGCGGGGTCATCGACTGGCGCGAAGCGCTGCGCCGCGCCGCCGAACTGCTCAAGCGGGTGGGGCTCGACGAACACCCCGAGACCCGCGTCGCCGACATCGGTGTCGGCAAGCAGCAGCTCGTGGAGATCGCGAAGGCCCTGGCGAAGAACGTCCGGCTGCTGATCCTGGACGAACCCACCGCCGCGCTCAACGACGAGGACAGCGCGAAGCTGTTGCGGCTGATGCGGGAGCTCAAGGGCCAGGGCATCACCTCGATCATCATCTCGCACAAGTTGAACGAGATCGCCCGGATCGCCGACTCCGTCACGATCCTGCGCGACGGGCGCTGTATCGAGACCCTCGACGTCAAAGACCCGGCCACCACCGAGGAGCGCATCATCCGCGGCATGGTGGGACGGGACCTCGACAGCCGTTTCCCGGACCGCACGCCCTACACGGGCGAGGCCGACACCGAGTCCGCCCTGGAGATCCGGGACTGGACCGTACGCCACCCCCTCGACCGCGACCGCAAGGTCGTCGACGGGGTCTCGCTCCAGGTCCGCCGCGGGGAGATCGTCGGCGTCGCCGGCCTCATGGGCGCCGGCCGGACCGAGTTGGCGATGAGCGTCTTCGGGCGCTCCTACGGCCGCTACGAGCAGGGCTCGGTCCTCAGGGACGGCCGCGAGGTCCGTACCCGCACGGTTCCCGAGGCGGTCGCCCACGGCATCGCGTACGTCACCGAGGACCGCAAGCACTACGGTCTCGACCTCGGGGACTCGGTGAGCCGGAACATCTCGCTCGCCTCCCTCGGCTCCCTCGCCCGGCGCGGCATCGTCGACAGCCACGAGGAGCGCAAGGTGGCCGAACAGTACCGGCGCACCATGAACATCAAGGCGCCGAACGTCCTCGAACCGGTCGGCCGCCTCTCCGGGGGCAACCAGCAGAAGGTCGTCCTCAGCAAATGGATCCACGCGGGACCGGACGTCCTGATTCTCGACGAGCCCACGCGCGGGGTCGACGTCGGGGCCAAGTTCGAGATCTACACCGTGGTCGACCGGCTCGCCGCCGAGGGCAAGGCGATCCTGTTCATCTCCTCCGAGCTGCCCGAACTGCTCGGCATGTGCGACCGCATCTACACGATGGCCGCCGGGGGACTGACCGGCGAAGTCACCCGTGAGAACGCCACCCAGGAAGTTCTGATGCGGCACATGACCCGCGAGACCCCCGCACCACCGGCAGTCACCGCGGGTGCCACTCCCAGCGAAGGACACCAGGCATGAGCACCGACATCAGCATCGACACGAGCGCCCCGGCACCCCCGGGCGGCACCCCGACGAAGGGGACACCGGTGGGCCGGTTGCTGCTGGACGGCGTCCGGCGCAACATGCGCCAGTACGGGATGCTCTTCGCACTCGGCCTGATCGTGCTCCTGTTCCAGGTCTGGACGGGAGGCGACCTCCTGCTGCCGCGCAACGTCTCCAACCTGGTGCTGCAGAACAGCTACATCCTCATCCTGGCCATCGGCATGATGATCGTCATCATCTCCGGGCACATCGACCTGTCGGTGGGCTCGCTGATGGCCCTGGTGGGTGGCATCGGAGCGGTGCTCATGGTCGAGCACCAGGTCTCCTGGCCCGTCGCGGTGGTGCTCACCCTGCTGCTGGGAGCCGTCGCCGGCGCGCTGCAGGGCTTCTTCATCGCGTACGTCGGCATACCGTCGTTCATCGTGACCCTCGCCGGCATGCTGCTGTTCCGCGGGCTGACGGAGATCTTCCTCAAGGGGCAGACGCTCGGCCCGTTCCCGGACGGGCTGCAGAAGGTCGCGAACGGCTTCCTCCCGGAGGTGGGGCCGGAGACCAACTATCACAACATCACCCTGTTCCTGGGCCTGGGCCTGGCCGCCTACGTGGTGTTCCAGGAGGTACGGGACCGCCGCCGCCGTCGCGAGTTCTCCCTGGAGCCGGTCCCCACCGGCCTTTTCGCGCTGAAGGTGACGGCGCTGGTCGCCGCGGTCCTGGTCACGACCCTGCTGCTGGCCAGCTACAAGGGGGCGCCCGTGGTGCTCCTGATCCTGGCCGTGCTGCTGGTCGGCTTCGGCTACGTGATGCGCAACGCGGTGATCGGGCGTCATGTGTACGCGATCGGGGGGAACCTGCCCGCCGCGAAGCTGTCCGGGGTCAAGGACAGGAAGGTGACCTTCGCGGTCTTCCTCAACATGGGGATGCTCGCGGCGCTCGCCGGGCTCGTCTTCGCGGCCCGCTTCAACGCGGCCTCGCCGAAGGCGGGTGTGAACTTCGAGCTGGAGGCCATCGCCGCCGCGTTCATCGGCGGAGCGTCGATGAGCGGTGGCGTGGGCACCGTACTGGGCGCCATCATCGGCGGCCTGGTGCTCGGTGTGCTCAACAACGGCATGAACCTGGTCGGGGTGGGGACCGACTGGCAGCAGGTCATCAAGGGCCTCGTGCTGCTGGCGGCGGTCGGGTTCGACGTCTGGAACAAGCGCAGGGCGGGCGCCTGACCTCGCACGTTCCCGGGTGTCCTGATCCGCTCCTCCCCGCCGTGTGGAGGCGGGCGGCCTCGGGGGGCGCGGACGCCCCTTCCCGTTCGGGGAAGGGGCGTCCGCGTCGAGTCAGTCGCGGAGTCCGCGGGCGTGGAGGACGTGGGCGCCCAGGGCCAGCGGGGTCCGGCCGACGAGTTCGAGGCCGTGGGCTTCGAGCAGCCGGGCGTAGTGGTCGGCCGTACGCTCGCGGCCTCCGGTGTTGCACATCATGTGGAGGTCCCACGCGGTGGCGAGCGAGGGGGCCGCGTCGGCCGGCAGCAGGCGTTCGACGATGAGGAGGTCCGCGTGCCGGGGCATGGCCTCGGCACAGTGCCGCAGGATGGTCCGGCAGCGGTCGTCGTCCCAGTCGTGCAGGACGCGGGAGAGGATGTAGACGTCGCCGCCGGGGGGTACGTCCGCGAAGTCGCCCGCCCGGTAGTCGCACCGCCCGCCGACCCCGGTGTCGTCGAGGTACGTGCGCGCCGCCGCGAGGACCTGAGGGCGTTCGAGGAGGACGCCGCGCAGGGCGGGGTGGGCGGTCAGGATGCGGCCGAGGAGTTCGCCGGTGCCGCCCGCGATGTCGACCACGGTGCGCGGGCCACCGGGAGCGGTGGCGGCGGCGGTGAGGACCGGGTGCGTGGGGAGGGGATCGAACATGGCGGCGCTCGACGCCATGGACTGGTCGAACAGGGTGGCGAGTTCGGGGTCGCGGGCGAAGTGGTCGAAGTGGTTCTCGCCGTAGAGGTGCTCGAAGCCCGGCTCGCCGCTGCGTACGGTGTGGGTCAGGTGGCCGAAGGACTGGTAGAAGGGGCCGCCGTACATCAGCGCCAGGGGCCGCATCGAGCCGGGTGCCTCCGCGTCCAGGAGCGCGCCGACGTCGGTGAGGCGGAATCCGTCGGGGCCTTCGGAGACCACGCCCAGCATGGCGAGGTACCGCAGCAGGGTCGCCAGGCTCTGCGGGTCGGCGCCGACGGTCCGGGCCAGCTCCGCACTGTCGAGCCCGGTGTGCCGGTTCATGGCCTCCGGCAGCCTAAGCCGCGCGCACGCCGTCAGGGCCTGGGTGGTCCAGGCGCCGGTCAGCAGCCACAGGAGCGATTCCGCCGGCTGCGGTTCGCCCGGCCGCGGTCGGCAGGGCTGTCGCGCGTGCCCCGCGGGGATGTGGGACCGGCCCGTGTGTCCCCCGGGAGTGTGGGGCCCGCCGAGGTGCTCGGTCAGGACGTCATGGTGGTCGCCACTCGCGTACAGCTCGACGCGCCGGTACGGCGTCTTCGTGTCGGCCGGGGCGGTGAAGTAGAAGACCGTGCCGTCCTCGTGGGGGTTGTAGCCGCCTCCGTCGGCGGCCGCGCCGTGCCGGGCGAAGCTCGCCAACAGCCCGCGCAGGACGAGAGGGTCGGGCCGCGCGACGTCGAAGGCGAGGTGCGCCTCGTGGTCCAGGCGGCGTTCCTCGGCGGCGATCCCGGACGACCCGGACCCCGGTGGCAGGGTCAGCGCGAACACCTCGACGGCCCGGTGTTCGCCCGCGGGGCCGCGGACCACGGGACGGAGAATCCTTACGTCAAGATCGACGGGATCGCGGCCGTGGCGTGCGGCGAGGCGCTCGCGCACGACGACACTGGGTTGCGCCGACGCGTCTGCGGACAGCCCGCACGCCGCCAGGTCCCTCCGCAGCGTGTGCTCGTCGGGCGGGAACACGAGCACGGCGGCGTGCGCGAAGACACACCGGTCGGTCAGCGCCCGCAGTTCGGGACCGTCGAGGTGTGGCAGCACGCGTGAGAGCAGGACGGACGTGTCCTGCTCCCGGACGAATCCGGCGGTCGCGCCGAGCCGCTCCACGTCACTGTCGGCGGTCGCCGTCGCCGTCGTCGTGGTCGTGGTCGTGGTCGTGGTCGTGGGCAGGGTGAAGGCAGGTTCGGGAGGCAATTCGCTGTCCGTGGGTGAGGGAGGAAGCCCGGGCGCCGACCACCGGGGCGTGCCGTGCACGGGCACGGGCAGTCCAGGGCCTGGCCCGGAACGGGACGGGGAGAAGGCGGGAAAGGGGAAGTGAGGGAGTGAGGGGGTGGTCAGATGCCGACGTAGTTCTCGGCGAACCAGTCCTGTTGGGTGCGTGAGGTCCGCAGCGAGGCGATCCGGGAGTGGCGCAGGCGCTCCTGGAAGAGGGAGGAGCTCTCGGGGCCTGTGGGGTGCAGGAGCCGGATCATCCAGTGCGAGAACTCCTGGGCACGCCAGATGTGGGCCAGGCACCGCTCCGAGTAGGCCGCGAGGGGCTCGGGGTCGCCGTGCGCGAGAGCCTCGGTCAGGGCCTGGGCCAGGATCTCCGCCTCCAGCACCGCGAGGTTCGCGCCCTTCGCGGCGGAGGGGCTGATCAGGGCGGCGGCGTCGCCCACCAGGAACAGGGAGCCGTGGCGCAGCGGTTCGAGCACGTCGGACTCGAGGTCGACCACGGCGCGCTCGACGATCCGGCCTCGCACCAGCTGTCCGTACTCGGTCGCGCGCATGCGCAGGTCGAGTTCGTCCCAGACGCGGTCCTCGCTCCAGGAGCCCGCCTGGGTCCCTCGTGCGCACTGCAGGTAGTAGCGGGTGATCTCGGCGGAGCGGGCCATGTGCCCGGCGAATCCGCGCGGGTGGATCGCGTAGCCGACGGCGTCCAGGCTCGGCGGCGCCTCGGCGAGCAGGCCCAGCCAGGACACGCCGTGGTCGCGGTGGTGGCGGTGGACCACGCCGGGCGGAAGCGAGCGCCGCCCCGCGCCGTGGCGGCCGTCGCAGGCGGCGACGTACCGCGCCCGCCACCGTCCGGGTCGCCCGTCCTCGTCCCGTACGGTCACCGTGGGCGCGGGGCCGTCCGCGTCGGACACGGCGACCGCCTCGGTGCCGAAGCGGATCCGCCCCCCGCCGTCGATGAACTGCGCCAGCAGGTCGGCGACCAGCTCGTGCTGCGGATAGACGGTGTGCGGCTCACCCCGGCCGAGCCGTCGGTAGTCCAGGCGGAAGCGTCCGTCCTCGGCACGGAACTCGCAGACGCTGTGCTCCCGGCCGCGCCGGCGCAGCCCCCCGTCCAGTCCGTTGCGCTCCAGGATCCGCACGGTGTTCGCGGCGAGGAAGCCCGCCCGTGCGCGGTTCTGGACGCGGTCACGATCGGCTCGTTCCAGCACGACGCAGGCGATGCCCCCGCGCAGTAGGAGGTTGGCAAGGACCAGGCCTGCCGGGCCCGCCCCGATGACGACCACGTCGGCCGAGTCCGGGGCGACTCGGGCGTACTGACTCTCTGTCACAACAGTGGATCATAAGCATTGGAAAAACGTGGACAGGCAAATATCACCCGAATGCGCCGCATGATGCGAAAAGGATTCTGCCGCTACGTCAGGGCTCCGCTCGCCGCTTCGCGGGTGCGCCGGGTCACTTGGGGCACTCCCGTCACATGGGTCGGCGATTCGGCCATCGCTCCCTCGGACCGCCCCCACGCCCGGCACGGGTCGGTGTACCCCACACCATCGCCGCGCCGCTCCGTCATGCGGTTCATGGTGCGTCCGAAATACGTGTGTTCGAAGGCGTTGCCTCGTCGTTGAGTTCGGCAACACCCTCGACCGCTCCTGACGGAGGACGCGATGCACCCCTCGCCCACCCCTGTGACCGGCGTCTCCCGCGTCGACCCGATCCGCCTTCCCGGACACGCCGAGGAGCGTGGCTCGACACACCTGGGCAGGAGGTGGGGGGTATGACCGGGAGCGCCGGGAACGACCGGCGGGAAGCCGGCGAAGCCGGTCCCTCCGCTTCCGAGCGGCTGCTCTTCGGCGGAGAGCTCGCCTACGACATGGGCTGGAGCCAGCACCACGGTGCCTGGCTGAAGTTGAGCCTGCGGTCCATGGCCACCTCACTCCCCCGGCACGTGGGGATCGCGGTGCGGCTCGCCCACGCGGCCGACCGCCGGGCCCTCCGGACGGTCGCCGCCTCCGAGTTCGGCCGCGGCGTCACCCAGGCGGTCGGCCTGGTCGCGGTGAACGCGATCCTGGTCCAACTCCTCGCCCAGGGGAGCACCGCGGAGCGGCTGCGCTCCGCCCTGCCCTCGCTCGTGGTGGTCGGTGTCCTGGCCGTGGTCGGGGCGGCCCTGAAGTCCGCCTCGTCGGCGGCGACGGGGATCCTGGAGCCGAAGGTCCAGCGCGTGGCCACCGAGCGCTACCTGGGGCTGGTGGCCCGGGTGGAGCTGTCCGCGATCGAGGACGACGGCTTCCACAAGCTGATGGACTCCGCGCAGTACGGCGCGGACTCCGCCCGCCGGATGGTCGGCTACTGCACGGCGGTCGTCGCCTCGGTGATCTCACTGGTCGCGGCGGCGGGTGTGCTGACCGTGCTGCATCCCCTGCTGCTGCCGCTGCTGATCGCCATGGCCCTGCCCAGCGCGTGGAGTGCGCTGACGATGGCCCGGGCCCGGTACGTGAGCTGGCACCGGTTCGTCCAGCACGCGCGCGCCGCGCAGCTGATCAGCAGACTCCTCATCGACCAGCAGGCAGCCGGCGAGGTCCGCGTCCATGACGTCGGGCCGTTCCTGCTGGGGCACTTCCGGGGGATGGCGGAGACGAGCGAGCGCGAGCAGACGCGGCTGGCGTGGATCGGGGCCCGGACGGGGCTGACCGCGGACGCCGCCCGTGGGCTGGCCACCGTCGCCACGTACACGGTGCTCGGTCTGCTGCTGTGGCACGGGCAGATGGCGCTCGCCGTCGGTGGCACGGCTGTCCTCGCGATCCGTACGGGCTCGGCGAGCATCACCGACCTCGTCCTTCGGGTCACGGACGTCCAGGAGGAGAGCCTCTTCGTCGCCGACCTGGAGACGCTGTGCGAGGAAGCCGTACGACGGGCCATCCCGTCCACCGGCCTCGACCTGCCCGAGGAGGTGGACGAGATCCGCTTCGAGAAGGTCACCTTCACCTACCCGGGCGCGGACAGACCGTCCCTGCGCGAGGTGGACCTGATCATTCCCCGGGGCAGGACCGTCGCCCTGGTCGGCCGGAACGGGTCGGGCAAGACCACGGTCACCAGACTGCTGTGCGGGCTCTACCTCCCGGACGAGGGTCGGGTCCTGTGGGACGAGGTCGACGCGGCTCTGGCCAGCCGCCCGCAGATCTTCTCCCGGATCGCGATGGTCGCCCAGAACTTCCACCGCTGGCCGTTCACCGCCCGCGTGAACATCGGCATCGGCCGGCCCGACGCTTCCCTCGACGACTCGGCGATGGAGAGCGCCGCCGCCTACGCCGGTGCCGACGAGGTCATCGACAGCCTGCCCAGGGGCCTGGACACGCTGCTCGCGCGCGGCTTCCGGGGCGGACAGGAGATCTCGGGCGGACAGTGGCAGAAGATCGGGCTGGCCAGAGCGCGGTTCCGCGACGGCCAGGTCCTGATCGTGGACGAGCCGACCAGCGCCCTCGACCCGGCGGCCGAGCAGCGTGTCTTCGACCAGATCCAGCGCCTCGCCGGCACCGGCCAGACCACGGTCCTGATCACCCACCGCCTCCACAGCGTCCGCCACGCGGACCTCATCTACGTGATGGACGAGGGCCGGGTCGTGGAGCGGGGGAGCTTCGAGGAGCTCATGGACCACACCACCGGCACGGGCGCCTTCCGCGAGGCGTACGACCTCCAGGCCCGCCAGTTCCTCCACCCGAGCGTGCCGGGCCAGAACGGATCTGCCCAGGAGTACGCCGAGACCGACGGAGGCGGTCCGTGACGAGCTCCGCAGGGACGCCATGGGGGCCGACCCGAAACGCGTCGCCCGCCGAAACGACGACCTCCGGCCGCGTGTCCCACGCGTGCACCGAGCTCGGCTGGGACTCCTTCACCCGTTCCCCGAGCGGGAGGTGAGGGGCGGTGGGGACCGATTCGAGGGACGACGCGCCCCACGAACCACCTAGGTCGCGGCCGTCAGTGAGGCGTAGACGACCGTGTTGGACTGGTAGCCCGTGGTGCTGGACCAGCCGCCGCCGCAGGTGATCAGTCTCAGTTCCGGGCGCTCGGACTCGCCGTAGACCTTGTCGTCGGGGAACTGGTCCTTCGCGTACTCCTCCACCGCGTCGACCGTGAAGAGCGCCGTGCGGCCGTCCGCGCGTTCGACCGCGATCTCGGCGCCCCGGGTCAGGGCGCCGAGCTCGTGGAAGACGGCCGGGCCGGCGGGGGTGTCCAGGTGTCCGGTCACGACGGCCGTTCCCGGCGATCCGGGAGTGGTTCCGTTCGCGTACCAGCCCGCGAAGGCCGGGAGGTTCGCGGGCGGCGGCTGCAGGGTTCCTGCCGCGTCCAGCGCCAGGTGCATCAGGCGGGCGTCCACCCTGATGGCCGGGATCCGGATCCGGACCGGGTCCGACGCGGGCAGCGGTGCGCGGGCCGGGGGATCCGGGGCGGCTCGTACCGCTGTCTTCGCGGCCTCCGACCGGACCTGTCGGGTCGGAGGCGGGGGGTTCTCGCGGAGTGCGTCGGCGAGCAGCAGGGTTCCGGCGAGCGCGGTCCAGGCGATCAGCTTCATCGACGGGGTGTACCGCGACGGCGGGCCGCCGGCCCCCGGCCCGGGGGGTGTCCTCATGGGCGATGCCTTTGCTCGGTCCGGGAAGCATGCCGCCCTGCGGAGGGCGGAGACGGCGCTCGGCGGACCGTCAGGCGCGGGGGCGCGCCGTCGCGGTGCGGCGGTGCATTCTGATCGCTCCGCCCGCGACGGCCGCGCCCAGCAGCAGCCAGCCGAGGCCGAGCTCGGTGCCTCGGGCCGCCGCCCCTCCGAAGCCGGCGTCGACGGCGCCGTTCGGGCGGCCGGCGATCTGGTACGAGGCGGTCAGCCTGGTCCGCGGCGGGCACTTGAGCGTGACCGTGTCCGTACCGGAGGTGGCGTTCCGCGGCACCGTGAACTCGCCGACCAGGACACCCTTGCGGTCGCCCGCGAGGAGGTGGAACGTGCCGCCCGCCTCGGACTCGCCCTTGCCGTAGGTCTCCTTGCCGCAGGCGGACGTGCTGACGGTGACGGTGGTGCCGGGGGCGGCGTTCCGCGGGGAGACGCTGACGTCCCGTGTCGCCTCGGCGGCTCCGCCGTCGGCCGCCAGGGCCGTGGGTGCGGACAGGGTGAGGGCGGCGGCCATCAGGGCGACCTGGAGAACGGTACGGGCGGGACGCATGGTCTTCTCCTCCGGGGCAGCAGATCTCGGCCGGCTTGTCCGCGCGGCTCCTGTGCTGTGCTCCGAGCCCGAGAGAAACGCGCCCATCTGGTCACCGCAACGCGGGAAGCGTGCGCGGCTGTCGCCCGGACGGGCTCTTGACAGTCATTACCGGCATCGTCACCCCAGGTCAGTGGTGGCGGGCCCCGAGCGTCGGGAACGTCCGTGCCCGGAGGGGCGAATGGGGTAGGGCGGGTCCGGTAAGTACGGCCGTCCGCCCGGAGGTCGGGGCTCGCGGCGTCCGGTGCGTGCGATCGCTGGGCGCCGGGACGCCCTCGTAGCGCGGGGGCGTCCGGTGGATCAGGGCGGGTCCCTCCCGATCCGGGCCCAGTGACCTCTGGACGCTGACGGCCGTTCATCGCAGGTCCGGGTCCCTGTCTTCGCCGCCCGCGCACGGCCCCGGCGCCGGTACGGGCGGCGTTCGGGTGGTCGCGGAGTCCGATCGGGCGGTCAGCGGTGGCAGGCCGGTGAGCCCGCTCATAGCTTCGCCGTATGACCAAACGACAGATTGCCACCCTGGCATGCACCGTGGCCGTCGTGGCGACGGGCCTGGGGGCCGCCCCTTCCTCCGCCGCCCGGACGCTGCACCAGGTGCAGCCCGGCGAATCGATCCAGCAGGCCGTGGACGCCGCGCGGCCCGGGGACACCATCGTCCTGTCTCCCGGTACCTACCGGGAGAGCGTCACCATCACGACCTCGAACCTGACCCTGCGCGGCTCGGGCGGCTCCCCCGCCGTCCTCGTGCCCGGCGACGCCAAGGCGGCCGACGTGTGTGCCAAGGCCGGCCACGGCATCTGCGTGACCGGCACGGCCGACCGTCCCGTCGAGGGCGTCACCGTCCGCTCGCTGACGCTCAGGGACTTCACCCGGAACGGTCTGTGGGCGTCACGGACCGACCGGCTGAAGGTCAAGGGAGTGATCGCCGAGGGGAACGGGAACTGGGGCATCGCCCAGGAGCGGTCCGTACGCAGCGTGCTGAGCCACAACATCGCCCGGGACAACGGCGACGCCGGGCTGTTCGTGTCCAACACCACCGACACGGAGCAGGGGGCCATCGACACACAGGGGACGGTGGTCAGCCACAACCGTCTCTCCGGGAACCGGATCGGCCTGACGGTGCGGCGCCTGCGGAACCTGACCGTCGACCACAACGAGGCCACCGGCAACTGCGCGGCGGTCTTCGTGGTGGGTGACGAGTCCACCCCGCGCGCCGGGGCGATGACCGTGCGCCGCAACAACATCCACGCCAACAACAAGCACTGCCCCAAGACCCCCCGGCTGCCCTTCCTCCAGGGCTCGGGCGTCGTCCTCACCGGCGCCGAGGAGACGCTGGTGGCGGAGAACAGGATCGTGGACAACGTGGGCGCCTCCCCGCTCTCGGGCGGCATCGTGCTGTTCAAGAGCTTCGTGGGCGCGGCGAACGAGAAGAACGAGATCCGCGACAACGTGGTGCTGCGCAACGGCAAGGCCGATCTGGCCGACCGCGACACCGGCAAGGGCAACACCTTCCGCGGCAACACCTGCGGGGTCTCGGAGCCCGCGGGCATGTGCTGACCGGTCCGACCTCTCCCCCACGCACGGCACGACCGACAGCAAAGGCAGGTCAACAGATGACGACGGTTGATCCGGCTCCCCCGCCGCCCATGCGGCTGAGGGAGCTCGTTTTCGGGGCGGCGTGCGCCGCCGCCGTACGCGCGGCCGCCCGTCTGGGCGTGGCGGACGCCCTGGACGACACGCCCATGTCCGTGGAGGACCTGGCGGCGGCGGTGAAGTCCCAGCCGCGGACACTGCGGCGACTGCTGCGCGCGCTGTCCTGCCAGGGCGTCTTCGCGGAGCAGCCGGACGGCTCCTTCGCCCACACCGAGATGTCCCGGCTGCTGCGCGAGGACGACCCGCACAGCCTGCGGTACATCGCGCTGTGGTGCACCGAGCCGTGGACGTGGGACGTCTGGCCCAAGCTGGACGAGGCGGTGCGCTCCGGTGGCAACGTCTTCGAGGAGGTGTACGGGCGGGAGTTCTTCACGTACCTCAACGAGGACGCGCCCCAGTCCGCGTACGTCTTCAACCGGGCCATGACGACCTCCAGCCGGCAGTCCGCGCAGGACGTCGCCGACCTGCTCGATCTGACGGGCGCCTCCTCGGTCGCCGACATCGGCGGCGGCCAGGGGCATGTCCTGGCGAGTCTGCTGGAGCGGCACCCCGGTCTGAGCGGCACGCTGCTCGATCTGCCGGGGGTGGTGGAGAACGCCGATCCGCGCCTGCGGGAGGGCGGCACGCTGGCCTCCCGGGTCAGGGTGGTGCCGGGTGACTGCCGTCAGGACATCCCGGTCCAGGCGGACGTGTACGTCATCAAGAACATCCTGGAGTGGGACGACGACAGCACCCGCAGGGCGCTGGCCAACGTCCGCAAGGCGGCGCGGCCCGGTGCGCGTGTCGTCGTGATCGAGAACCTCGTGGACGACACGCCGTCGATGCGGTTCACCACGGCCATGGACCTGCTGCTGCTCCTCAACGTCGGCGGGGCCAAGCACACCCGGCAGAGCATGGTGGAGCGGCTGACGGACGCGGGGCTCGTCATCGGCGAGATCCGCCCGGTCAACGCCTACCTGCACGCCTTCGAGTGCACCGTCCCGGCCTGACCTGAGGGGACGGCCGGACATCCCGAGGCCGCCTGCTCCGCGTCGTTCGCGGAGCCGGCGGCCTCGGGATTTCTACGTGTGCTGCCTCAGGAACCGGCGTCGCGGTCCCAGGTGTAGAAGCACTGCGCCATGGCGTCCTTGGGGCTGCGCCAGGTCTGCGGGTCGTACGCGCTGACGTAGGCCGACAGCTTCTCGCTGGTGCTGCGGAACTCGGGGTGTCCGGTCAGCTTCGCGATGGCGGGGGCCGGGTCCTGCTCGGACTGGATGAGGTGCAGATAGACGTCGCCGAACTGGAAGAGGCTGCGCCGGGCGACGCCGACCAGGTGCGGGAGTTCCCCGCGGTCGGAGTGGGCGAAGACGTCGGCGATCGCCGGCGCCGATCCGGGTGCCATGCGGGCGACGATCAGAGCGTGGTGCATCGATGTCCTTCCTGGGTGTGCGGTACGTGACGCCGCTGCCGTCAGCCGGGCAGGACCGGCGCGTGCCGACGCTCGCGGGCGACCTGCTCGATGCGGTCCCGGATGAGCTCCATCTGGGTACGGGAGTTGCGGTTGATGTTGCCGGTCATCCACTCGTCGTCGACCGGGGCGTCGGGCTTCATGGCGAAGTCCTGGACCCAGCGCATGTGGACGCCGCCGGGGGTCTCCTCGTACTCCCACCGGATGTTCATGTGGGCGAAGGGGCCCGTCTCGACGCGCCGGGCGTTGACGGTCCGCTTCGCGCGGTCCACGGTCCGCTCCGAGACCCAGCTCCAGACCTTGCCGTTGTCGTCCGGGTGCATGGTCAGACGGAAGGTCGTCGAGTCGCCCTCGCGGGAGAGCACCTCCAGCGCGGCGTACTCGCTGAAGAGGTTCGGCCAGTTCTCGATGTCGTTGGTGATGTCCCAGACGAGGTCGAGGGGGGCGTCGATGACGACGCTGTTGTCGGTGTGTCCGGACACGTCAGACTCCCGTCTTGAGCGTCTTGTTGACGAGGTCGACGAACTCGGCGGGCGTCTTGCAGCGCTCCGCGTCGGTGGGGAGGGACAGGCCGTACCGGTTCTCCAGCTCGCCGACGATGCCCAGCAGGCCCAGCGAGTCGAGACCGATGGTGCTGAAGGGGGCGTCGGGCGCCTTCTCCAGCTCCCGGGGGTCGACGCTGACGCCGGCTGCCTGCTTCATCAGCGCGGACAGTTCGTCGAAGGTCAACGCGGTGGTGATCATGCTTGTTCTCCTTCCCGCCCGGTCCTACCGGGCGGCGTTGTCGCCACCGCGGCGCACTACGAGCGCCGCGTTGGATCCCATGAGTCCCCTGCTGAGGACGAGGGCCGTGCGCAGCTCGGCGGGGCGAGCGCGAGACATCACCAGATCGAGGTCGTGGCAGATGTCGAACACGTTGGGGGTGGGGGGCACCAGGCCGTGTTCCATCGCGAACACCGCGGCCGCGGTGTCCAGTACGGGCGCCCCGCAGTAGGCCCGGCCGATCCCGGTCTTCGGGGCCGTGACGGGGACGCGGGTGCCGTGCGCGCCGAGGGCGTCGGTGATCGCCAGGGCTTCGGCGCGGTCCGCCTCCGGTACGCCCAGGGCGTCGGCGAACACGACGTCGATCTCCTCCGGGGCGCAGTCGGCCTCGTCGAGGGCGACCCGGATGGCGCGGGCGAGGCCCTCGCGGGACTCCGCCCAGCGGGAGGCGCCGGTGAACGTGGCGCCGTGGCCGGCGATGACGGCCCGGACGGCCGCCCCCCGGTCGTGGGCGCGCGCCTCGTCCTCGACGACGAACATGGCGCCGCCCTCCGCGGGCACGAAGCCGCAGGCTCCGGCGGTGAAGGGGCGGTAGGCGCGCTCGGGGTCCTCGACGGTGCTGAGCTCGGGGTAGCCGAGCTGGCACACCATCGAGTACGGGGCGAGGGGTGCCTCGGCGGAGCCGACGACCATCGCGCCGGTCCCGCGCCGTACGGCCCTGGCGGCGTGGGCGAGGGCGTCGAGGCCGCCGGCCTCGTCGCTGGCGACCACCCCGCACGGCCCCTTGAAGCCGCTGCGGATGGAGATCTGGCCGGTGCTCGCGGCGTAGAACCAGGCGATCGACTGGTACGGACCGACGAACTTGGACCCCTGTCCCCACAGCTTCTGCAGCTCACGCTGGCCGAACTCGCCGCCGCCGGACCCGGCGGCGGTGACGACGCCGATCGAGAAGGGCTCGTCGGGGCCGTCGCCCCGGCCGAGGCCGGCCTCGTCGAGGGCCAGCTGGGCCGCGGCCATGGCGTAGTGGCTGAACCGGTCGGTCTGGACGAGGAAGCGCTCCTCGATGAGGGCGGAGGCGTCGAAGCCGCGGACCTCGCCCGCGACCTTGAGCGGGAGGTCCTCGCATCCCTCGCGGGTGATCCGGTCCAGAACGCCGAGCCCTTCCCGGACGGACTTCCAGTACGCGTCGGCGCGCAATCCGTTGGGGGCGATCACACCGATCCCGGTGACGACCGCGCGCCGTGGGCGCTCAGTGCTCATCGTGTCCTCCCACCCGGCCCCGTCAGGAGCACCGCGGACTGGAAGCCGCCGAATCCGCTGCCGACGGAGAGCACGTTCCTGAGCTTCCGGGGGCGGGCGGTGCGCGGCACGTAGTCGAGGTCGCACTCGGGGTCGGGGGTCTCGTAGTTCGCCGTCGGAGGTACCACCTGGTGCTTCAGCGCGAGGACGCAGGCGGCCACCTCTATCGCGCCGATCGCGCCGAGCGAGTGCCCCACCATGGACTTGATGGAGCTCATCGGCGTGTCGTAGGCGTGGTCGCCCAGCGACCGCTTCACGGCGGCGGTCTCGTGCCGGTCGTTCTGCCGGGTGCCCGAGCCGTGCGCGTTGACGTAGTCGATCAGCGTGGGGTCGAGCCGGGCCTGGTCGAGCGTGGAGTCGATCGCCCGGGACATCTCCAGTCCCTCGCCGGTCAGACCGGTCATGTGGTACGCGTTGCCGAAGGTGGCGTAGCCGCCGATCTCGCAGTAGATGTGCGCACCGCGGGCCCGGGCGTGCTCGTACTCCTCCAGGACGAGGACCGCCGCGCCTTCGCCCATGACGAACCCGTTGCGGTTGTTGTCGAAGGGGCGGGAGGCGTGCTCGGGGTCGTCGTTGTCGGGCGACGTCGCCTTGATGGCGTCGAAGCAGGCCATGGTGATCGGGGATATCGGGGAGTCCGACGCCCCGGCGATGCAGACGTCCGCCCGGCCCTCCTCGATGGTGTGGAAGGCGTAGCCGACCGCGTCGAGACCGGAGGTGCAGCCGGTGGAGACGGTCTGCACCGGGCCACGGGCGCCGAACTGTTCGGCCACGACCGAGGCGAGGGTGCTCGGCGAGAACGCCATGTGCAGCTTCGGGTCGGCGGCCCGGTGGTCCACGTCCCACCGCTGCCCGCCCTCGCTGACCAGGACGTAGTCGTGTTCGAGCCGGGTGGTGCCGCCGACGGCGCTGCCGAGGGAGACACCGACGCGCCACGGGTCCTCCGTGCCGGTGTCGAGTCCGGAGTCGCGTACGGCCTCGTCGGCGGCGACCGCGGCGAACTGGATGTACCGGTCGGCGTGGCGGCTCACCTCCGGGTCGAGGCCGTGCGCCTCGGGATCGAAGTCGCACTCGGCGGCTATGCGCGAGCGCAGGCCGACCGGGTCGAACAGGGTGATGCCGCGGGTCGCCGTGCGGCCGCTGGACAGGAGCTCCCAGAACGCCGCTGCTCCGGTGCCACCCGGAGCGACCACACCGATCCCGGTGACCGCCACACGCCGGTTCACTCGATGGCCCCACGTCGCTCGGCGGCCTGCCCGGGGTCGCCCACGGTCAGGTGCGGCCCGGCGGCGGCGAGCGCGGACGCGTCGTCGGCCTCGGTGTCGACGTGGCCGAGGCTCGGGCGCGGAGCGAGCGGCCCCAGGTGGAAGACCATGCGGGCCTCCACGTCGCCGACGTTGCGGAAGCGGTGCCGCATGTCGATGGGGATCAGCAGGCCCTGCTCGGGCTGGAGCCCGAACGTCTCGCCGTCCAGGTCCACTTCGAGCGCGCCCGAGACGACGTACACGAACTCCTCGGAGTACGGGTGGTAGTGCTCGCCGATGCGCTCGCCGGGCTGGACGATGGCCAGGCCCATGAAGCCGCTGGTGGAACCCACGGTGGCCGGCGTGAGCATGGCACGCAGGTCACCTCCGCGCCTGCGGTTGGGTTCCGTCTCGCTCAGGGTGACGATGCGGGGACGCTGCTTGAGCATGGTTGTTACCTCCGGGTGTGGCAGTGACGTGGGAGGGAGCGGCCACGGCCGCCCGTCAGGAGTCGGCCGAGCTGCGGTCGGTGACGGGCAGCATGTCGGCGTGCGACAGGAGACGGTTGATGTTGCGGTCCGACTCCAGGGATCCCTCGACGCCGATCGCGGCGCCGTCGAGGAGGCGCTCCAGCTCCGCGGCCTTCTGGGGGCCCTTGAGGCCGAGCGAGGCGACGGGGTCGACGTCGAGTTCGCCGGTGATGTCGATGAGGCGGACCACGATGTCGTCGCGCTGGAAGACCGTGCTGCCGTACACCGGGCTGTCCGGGTCCTCCGCGGCCGCCGCGTCCTGGTGGGCGAGCAGCCGGGCCAGGTCCATCCCCCGGCCCTCCTTGGCCGGGTAGTACAGCGCGTGCCGCCGCAGCTCGGCCGGGGCCGGCCGGCTGGAGACCACGTGCTGCACGGCGGGGAGCGCGGCCCGGGTGAAGAAGACGCGCGCCGAGTCGGGGTCGGTCAGGTCCCGGTCCTGCTCCAGGTACGGGTTGATGGCCTCCTCGACCGCCCGCACCTCCGGCTGGCGGGCGACGTGCCGCAGGGCCACCAGCAGGTCGCCCTCCACCTCGACGGCCCGCACGACGCGGTTGCCGTGCATGAAGAGAGACGTGCGCCGCAGCCGGGTGGTCTCGTCGACCTGGGCCTTGGGCGACTCGTAGCCGGCGAGCAGCTCCGCGACCTTGGACTCGGAGCCCGGCTTGACGGTGAAGGTCAGGGCGTGACGTGCCACGCCGTCGCCCACGCGGGCCGCGACCCGGTCGCTCGCCTGCGTCGGGTCGGGCGTCTGCGGCTGCCGGGGGCCGGTCTCCCGCAGGATGCTGTAGCGCATCGAGCGGGTGTCCCGTACGCAGCTGTGCATCGGCTTGACCGTCTCGACGTGCTCCTCGCTGTTGACCCACGCGAGGAACGGCGGAGCGCTCTCCCACTCGCTGGTGATGAGCCACTGCGAGGGGTTCTCGATGGACTGGCAGAGCTGGTCGCTGATGTGTCCGGGGACGGACGCGACCTGCCTGCGCATGAGCTCGTACGCCTCGAGGAACTGCTGCTGGGCTCCTTCGTACAGGTCGAGCAGCAGGATCACCCGCAGCCTGGAGCCGTCGAACGCCGACTGGGAGATACGTGCCGACGTGGTCATCCGGCACACCTCTTCTCTCTTCGGGGAGGGTCGGAATGGACCGCCCTGCCCGAGAGGGCAGGGGTCGTCATGTGCCGATGGTTGGCGTGCCTCGGCGCGTCGCGCGACTTCCACGGTGCGGATGAGTGAACCGCGTGTCATTCGGGTGCCGCGAACGCGCGGAGCGGTCCGCGACGGGCATGGATGTCCATCCCACCCCCCATTCGCGTCGCAGGTGACGCTGGAGGCAATCGATGAACCGATTCGAAGGGACCGGCGAGGTCGGTCACCGGACGCCCGTTCTCATCGTCGGCGGTTCTCTGGTCGGCCTGTCCACCTCGCTGTTCCTGGGGCGTCTCGGTGTGCCGCACACGCTCGTCGAACGCCACTCCGGCACCTCGCTCCATCCCCGGGGCCGCGGCAACAACGTGCGCACGATGGAGCTCTTCCGGGGCGCCGGCCTGCAGGAGCGCATCCGGGAGACCGCGTCGGTCCTGGCGGGCAACAACGGCATCCTGCAGACGCCGAGCCTGGTGGGCGACGCCGGAGAGTGGTTGTTCAAGACGGTCGACGCCGGCGGCGGCCTGGCTCGGCTCAGTCCCGCCGAATGGTGCTTCTGCAGCCAGAACGACCTGGAGCCGGTGCTGCTGGAGAAGGCTCGTGAGCTGGGTGGAGATCTGCGGTTCTCGACGGAGCTGATGTCGTTCGAGCAGGACGCCGAAGGGGTGACCGCGCAGGTCAAGAGCCGCGACACCGGCGAGCACACCAGCATTCGCGCGGACTACCTCGTCGCGGCGGACGGCCCTCGCAGCCCCGTGCGCGAGCTTCTCGCCATCGGCCAGAACGGCCCCGGCGACCTGTTCCACAACGTGAGCGTCACCTTCAGCTCCCGCGGCCTCCCCGGCATCGTGGGCGACCGGCGCTTCATCGTCTGCTACCTGACGGATCCGGGCGCCGACGGTGCCCTTCTGCCGGTCGACAACCGGGAGCGCTGGGTGTTCCACGCTCCCTGGCACCCCGAGCGCGGCGAGACGCTGGAGGAGTTCACCGACGAGCGGTGCAGGGAACACATCCGGCGGGCCGTGGGAGTGCCGGACCTCGATGTGGAGATCACGGGCAGAGCCCCCTGGCACGCCGCCGAGAGGGTCGCCGAGCGGTACGCGGACGGGCGTGTCTTCCTCGTCGGCGACTCGGCCCACGAGATGCCGCCCACCGGGGCGTTCGGCTCCAACACCGGCATCCAGGACGCGCACAACCTCGCCTGGAAGCTCTCCGCCGTCCTGGGCGGCTGGGCCGGCCCCGGCCTGCTCGCGTCCTACGACGCGGAGCGCCGCCCCGTCGCGGAGGCGACCAGCTCCCGCGCCTCGTCGCGCTCGGTCGAGCACAGCCACCCCGGGTACGCCCCCGAACCCGGAGCGGGCGGCCCCGGGGGAAGGAAGGGCGGCATCCTCAACGTGGCCCTGGGCTACCGCTACCAGCAGGGCGCGGTGCTCGACGCCGACCTGACGCAGCAGGTCGTGCCCGACGGCCTGCGGTTGACGGGTGAGCCCGGAACCCGCTCGCCCCACATGTGGCTGGACCACGACGGCACCCGGATCTCCACCCTCGACCTGTACGAGCGGTCGTTGGTGCTCCTGAGCGCCGGGGGCGGCACCGGCGCGTGGCACACGGCGGCGGCACGCGTCGCGCACCAGCTGTCGGTACCGCTCGACGCGTACCGGATCGGCGACGGCCCCGACGCGGAGCTGTCGCCGGAGGCCGACACGGACTGGGCGGAGGTCCACGGCGTCACCCCGGACGGTGCGGTGCTGGTCCGCCCCGACGGGTTCGTCGCCTGGCGGTCGACGGGAGCCTCGCCCGATCCCGAGACCACGTTGCTCAGGGCCCTCAGGGCGGTCCTGAGCAGGGACTGAGCCGGCGCACGACACGGCCGGTCCCCCGGACCGGAGCAGCGACGAGGCGTCCGTCCCGGCTTTTCGGCCGGTCGGGCGCCTCTCGGCTGCGCCCGCGGCGACGGTGCGGTCCGCGTCGTCCGCAGCCACCCCCGGCAGCGACCCTCTAGGATGTCGGCTCGCCTCAGAACGTCACCTCCGGTTGACGTCACGCGCGGGCCCTGTCTCGCGCGCCGGGACTCATGTGCGGTCGTACGTCCATGCGTCGTCCCGGTGGCTGGTCCGGGTCGCTGTATCCACGGGGGAGAACGTCGGTGTTCGGAATCATCAGACCTTGCCGTCATCGATTGGGCGAAGGCCTGCGTACGGAGTGGATGGCCCATCTGTGCGGGCTGTGCCTGGCGCTGCGCGGGGAGTACGGGCAGTTCGCGCGGGTGGCGACCAACTACGACGGCCTGATCGTGTCGGTGCTGACCGAGGCGCAGTCGGAGCGTACCGGCGACTGGCGGCGCGGCGCGGGCCCGTGCCCGCTGCGCGGGATGCGGTCGGCCGACGTGGCGCAGGGCGAGGGCGCGCGGCTGGCGGCGACGGTGTCGCTGGTGCTGGCCGCGGCGAAGATACGTGACCATGTGGCCGACCAGGACGGCCTGTTGGGGCGTCGCCCGGTAGCCGTGGCGGCGCGCCGGATCGCCCGGGGCTGGGACCGCGCGGGCGCCGCGGGCGGGGAGCGGCTCGGCTTCGACACGGCGGCGCTCCTCGGCGCCGTCGAACGCCAGCCGGAGATCGAACGGTTGACCGGCCCCGGTGACTCGCTGCTGGCGGTCACGGAGCCCACGGAGACGGCGACCGCCGCCGCGTTCGCGCACACCGCGGTGCTCGCCGGCCGCCCGGGCAACACCGAGTCGCTGGCGGAGGCCGGTCGGCTGTTCGGTCGACTGGCGCATCTGCTGGACGCGGTGGAGGACCTGGACGCCGACGAGGCGTCCGGCGCGTGGAACCCGATCGCCGTGACCGGAGCGGAGCGCGCCGAGGTGCGCCGGCTGTGCGACGACGCGGTACGCGGCATCCGACTGGCCGTTTCCGACGCCGAGTTCATCGACGGGCGGCTGGTACAGGCGCTTCTGGGAGGCGAGTTGGACCGGGCGGTCGACCGCGTCTTCGACCCCCGGCACCGTCACCACCAGCACCGGAGCCAGGAGCGGGGCCCGCGCGTCCTGCCCTGGCTGGGGCTCCGTACGGCGACGCGGGCGCCCGCGGAGACCGCCACCGGCACGGCCTGCGGCGTCGGGGCGCCGACGGGGCCGGGGGCTGTCGCGGCGGTGGTCCCGGAGCACGCCTCGACGGCCTCGGGCCGACCGCCGGAGGGGCGGTGCCGCCGGTGCGGACAGTGGCGCCGGTTGTGCCGAGGGTGCGGGTGGTGTGTCGGCTGCTGCACCTGCAACGACGACGACGGCCAGGAGCTCGGGGAGTCCTGGCCGTTCGGCGGTGGCAGCGGCAACGGCGGCGGCGGCGGACAGAGCCGTTCCGGAGGGGACGGCTGGTCCGGCGGCCCGGGCGGCGGCAACGCCGGCGGCGGATCCGGCGGTTCGGCCGGCGGCGGCCAGGGCTCCGGCGGCTCCGGGGGCTGGGGCGGTTCCGGCGGCTCGGGGAGCTCCGGCGGCTCGGGGAGCTCCGGCGGTTCCGGTGGCGGCTCGGGGGACGGGTGTGGCGGCGGCGGCGGTTGCTGCAATCCGTGCAAGTGCTGCTGCGACTGCTGCGACTGAACGACGGATGAACCGGGGAAGCCCCCGGGGCCTCGGCCCCGGGGGCTTCTCGGCGTGCGTCCACCAGGGCGCTGCCGCCGGGCCATGACGGCGGCTGTCGGTCACATGGCTCGTTGTCGTCGGTCGCCCGAATAAACCCCGTGCGAATCAAGCTCACTTCATCGAGGTAATCCCCTCGGGATCAAGGGGTGACCAGGGCGTTTCCGCCCTACTGTTCACCGGTGTCCGGACGGTTTCCCGATGATTCGCCCCCTCTGTCCACCCCTCGCCCCGTCCCGCTGTCCCCGCCCCTCTGTCACCGCTCGGCGTACGCATACGCCGATCCCCGCCGTGCGTAAGGAGATCTCGTCCGATGACCGTTGAGACCGGCCCGGAAGCGGAGGCGACGCCGACCCGGCAGTCCAGCCTGAGCACCGCGGCAGCCCGCAACCTCGCCACCACGACCAAGTCCGCCCCGCAGACGCAGGAGATCACGGATCGCTGGCTGCTGCGGATGCTCCCCTGGGTGGACACCAAGGGCGGCGCCTACCGGGTGAACCGGCGGCTCAGTTACACCGTCGGCGACGGGCGGATCGAGTTCGTCCAGGACGGTCCGGACGTACGGGTGATCCCGCAGGAGCTCGGCGAACTGCCCCTGCTGCGCGGCTTCGACGACCCGGAGGTGCTGACCGCGCTCGCCGACCGGTGCGTCCAGCACGACTTCCGTGCGGGTGACGTCCTGGTCGAGCGCGGGACACCCGCCGGACAGATCCACCTGATCGCCCGCGGCCGGATCAACCAGAGCTCTGTCGGCACTTACGGCGACGAGGTCGGCGTCGCGGTGCTCGCCGACGGCGACCGGTTCGGCGACCACGCCCTGCTGGACGCCGAGGGCACCTGGGACTACACCGCCACCGCCGAGACTGCGGGCACCCTGCTCACCCTGTCCCGGGCCGACTTCGACGCCGTGCTCTCCACGGCGCCCCATCTCCGGGACCACGTGCGGCAGTTCGCCTCGTTGCCCCGCCGACGGCAGAACCACCACGGCGAGGCGGAGATCGCGATGTCCGCCGGCCACACCGGTGAAGTCGGTCTGCCCGGGGCGTTCGTGGACTACGAGCTCAAGCCGCGCGAGTACGAACTCTCCGTCGCGCAGACCGTTCTCAAGGTCCACACGAGGGTCGCCGACCTCTTCAACGGGCCGATGAACCAGACCGAGGAGCAGCTCAAGCTCACCATCCAGGCGCTGCGCGAGCGCCAGGAGCACGAGCTGATCAACAACCGCGAGTTCGGGCTGCTGCACAACGCGGACTACAAGCAGCGGATCCAGCCCCACTCCGGCCCGCCCACCCCGGACGACCTCGACGAGCTGCTCTGCCGCCGCCGCGGCACCAAGCTCTTCCTCGCCCACCCCCGGACCATCGCCGCGATCGGGCGGGAGTGGAACGCCTGCGGGCTCTATCCGGAGACCGCCGTAGTCGACGGGCAGCAGGTCCGCGCCTGGCGGGGGGTCCCGATCCTGCCCTGCGACAAGATCCCCATCAGCAAGGAGAGCACCAGTTCGATCCTCGCCATGCGCGTCGGCGAGGACAACCAGGGTGTCGTCGGGCTGCGCCAGACCGGCCTGCCGGAGGAGTACGAGCCGGGCCTGTCGGTGCGCTTCATGGGCGTCAGCGAGCAGGCGATCATGTCGTACCTCGTCACCGCCTACTACTCCGCCGCGATCCTCGTGCCCAACGCGCTCGGCGTGCTGGAGAACGTGCAGATCGCCCGCAGGCACCACTAGACGGCCCGTCGGCCGGACGGCCACGACAGCCCCCACCCAGCAAGGAGTTACGGATGCCCGATCCCGGGCTCTCCCCCGCCCTGTCGCCCCTGGAACGGATCCTGCGCGGCCCCACCGGTCTGGGCACCTCGGGCCTCTATCCGAACCGGCGCGAGGAGCCTCCGACCCCTCCGGCGTCCGAACCCCTCTCGGCACCGGCAGTACCGGCAGTACCGGCGGTACCGGCGGCACCGGCAGTACCGGCAGTACCGGCCGATCGGTCCGCAGCTGGCGAACGGGGCGCACCGGCCGAACCGGGCGAGGGGAAGCCGATCCCCGGCCTCTACCACCATCCGATCGCCGAGCCCGATCCGGTGCGGGTGGAGGAGGTCAGTCGCAGGATCAAGGACTGGGCGGTCGACGAGGTCGAGCTGTTTCCCGAGGAGTGGGAGGGCGAGTTCGACGGCTTCTCGGTCGGGCGCTACATGGTCGCCTGCCATCCGGACGCGCCGACCGTCGACCACCTGATGGTCGCCACGCGGCTGATGGTCGCCGAGAACGCGGTGGACGACTGCTACTGCGAGGACCACGGAGGTTCGCCGATCGGGCTCGGCGGCCGGCTCCTGCTGGCGCACACCGCTCTGGACCCCCTGTACACCACGAAGGACTACGAGCCGCAGTGGGCGCGGTCGCTGCACGCGGACGCGCCGCGTCGCGCCTACCGCTCCGCCATGGAGCACTTCGTCCAGCTGTCCACCCCCTCCCAGGCCGACCGGTACCGGCACGACATGGCCCGGCTGCACCTGGGGTACCTCGCCGAGGCCGCCTGGTCCGAGACGGACCACGTCCCGGAGGTCTGGGAGTACCTGGCGATGCGGCAGTTCAACAACTTCCGCCCCTGCCCCACCATCACCGACACCGTCGGCGGCTACGAGCTGCCGGCCGACCTGCACGCGCAGCCCGCCATGCAACGGGTCATCGCGCTGGCCGGCAACGCGACGACCATCGTCAACGACCTGTACTCCTACACCAAGGAGCTCGAAAGCCCCGGCCGTCACCTGAATCTGCCCGTGGTGATCGCCGAGCGCGAGGAGGCCTCGGAGCGCGACGCCTACCTGAAGGCGGTGGAGGTCCACAACGACCTCATGCACGCCTTCGAGGACGCGGCCGCCGAGCTGGCCGCCGCCTGCCCCGTGCCCAACGTCCTGCGCTTCCTGCGCGGCGTGGCCGCCTGGGTCGACGGCAACCACTACTGGCACCGGACCAACACCTACCGCTACAGCCTGCCCGATTTCTGGTAAGAACGGATTGATCTGTGACCAACACCCAGCTCCCCACCGCCGGCGCCACCTCCGCGTTCATCCCGGCCCCGGCGACGCCCTACCAGGGGGACATCGCCCGGTACTGGAACAACGAGGCCAGGCCCGTGAACCTGCGCCTCGGTGACGTCGACGGTCTCTACCACCACCACTACGGCATCGGCGATGTCGACCACGCCGCCCTCGGGGACGCCGGGGACAGCGCGTACGAGAAGAGGCTGATCGCCGAACTCCACCGCCTGGAGTCGGCACAGGCCGAGGTCCTCCTGGACCACCTGGGTGCCATCGGGCGTGACGACACGCTCGTGGACGCCGGCTGCGGCCGGGGCGGTTCGATGGTCATGGCCCACCAGCGCTTCGGGTGCAAGGTCGAGGGCGTCACCCTCTCGGCCAAGCAGGCCGACTTCGCGAACCAGCGCGCCGGTGAACTCGGCATCGAGGACCACGTCCGCGCCCGCGTGTGCAACATGCTCGACATGCCCTTCGAGACGGGGCAGGCGGCGGCCTCGTGGAACAACGAGTCGAGCATGTACGTCGACCTGCACGACCTCTTCGCCGAGCACTCCCGCGTCCTGGGGGTCGGCGGGCGCTACGTGACGATCACCGGCTGCTGGAACCCGCGCTACGGCCAGCCCTCGAAGTGGGTCTCGCAGATCAACGCGCACTTCGAGTGCAACATCCACTCCCGCCGGGAGTACATGCGGGCCATGGCCGACAACCGCCTGGTGCCGCAGGCGGTCGTCGACCTGACGGCCGCGACTCTTCCCTACTGGGAGCTGCGGGCCACGTCGTCCCTGGTCACCGGCATCGAGGAGGCGTTCATCAACTCGTACAAGGACGGCTCCTTCCAGTACCTCCTGATCGCGGCCGACCGCGTCTGACAGGTCCGAGGGGAGCGGGGCGCGGTGGTCCGACACCACCGCGCCCCGCTCCCTTTGGCGTGCCGTACCGATACACCCACTCGCCCTCGGCCTCCTCGGCACCGCCGTCGCGCCCGCCGGGACGGCGCGCACGATCTGGTCGTTGCAGACGGACGTGGAGCGCTGGCCGTCCTGGCAGACCCCCTTCGCGACCGTGGACCGCCTCGACCGCGGCGCCTTCCGCAAGGGTTCGGCGTTCCGGTGGACCCTCCCCTTCCGCCCAACCCGATCCCCGCCACCCGCCTGGAGATCACCTCGACCGTCCGGCAGGTCGAGCGCGACGGGCGCATCCGCCGGCCGGCCCCGCGATCGGCGAGGGGCTGCGCATCGACGGCGTCCACGTCGCCGACGCCCGCGGTCCACATCGAGCGCACTGACGACGAGGGCCTCCGCCCAGGCTCTTTGTCCTGCCGGGGGAAAAAGTTCGCGATTCTGTTGCGGAAGGTCTTACCGGCAACGGGGCGGGGCGCTAACTTCCGTACAGGCCGCTCCAGTTGACCGCCGGACGGCCTGCCGGCGTGACGGCGCACGCCTGCGTTCCCCCGATCGGCCGCTCGGGCCCGTCGGCACCCCCACCTCTCGGGAGACTTCTGTGCGCCATAAACCCCTACGTGTCCGCAGAACCGCCGGCCTGATCGTGCTGGCGCTCTCCACCGCCCTGCTGGCCCCGGTGGCACCCGCGTCCGCCCACCACGACGCGGCTGCCGCGGCCGAGGAGTTCCAGCAGGTCACGCTCGCCAAGGGGGTCGCCGAGACGGGCGAGCCCATGACCATGGCCGTGCTGCCCGACCGTTCGGTGCTGCACACCTCGCGCGACGGCACCCTGCGCCTGACCGACGCGGCCGGAACCACCAAGGTCTCCGGGAAGCTCGACGCCTACAGCCACGACGAGGAGGGGCTGCAAGGCATCGGTGTGGACCCGGGGTTCACCGCCAACCGGCATGTCTACCTCTACTACGCCCCCAAGCTCACCACCCCCGGCGGCGACGCTCCCGGCGACGGCACGGCCGCCGACTTCACGCCCTTCGACGGCGTGAACCGCCTCTCGCGCTTCACGCTCAGGGCCGACGGCACCCTGGACACCGCGAGCGAGAAGAAGGTCCTCGACGTCCCGGCCTCCCGCGGGATCTGCTGCCACGTCGGCGGTGACATCGACTTCGACGCGCAGGGCAACCTCTACCTCTCCACCGGCGACGACTCCAACCCCTTCGCCTCCGACGGCTACTCGCCGCTCGACGAGCGCGCCTCCCGCAACCCCGCCTATGACGCCCAGCGTTCCAGCGGCAACACGAACGACCTGCGCGGAAAGGTCCTGCGGATCAAGGTCGCCGCGGACGGCTCGTACACCGTTCCGGCGGGGAACCTCTTCGCGCCGGGCACGGCGAAGACCCGCCCCGAGATCTACGCCATGGGCTTTCGCAATCCGTTCCGGATGAGCGTCGACAAGCCGACGGGCACGGTCTACCTCGGTGACTACGGCCCGGACGCGGGGACCGCGAGCCCGACCCGCGGACCGGCGGGCCAGGTCGAGTTCAACCGCATCACCAAGGCGGGCAACTTCGGCTGGCCCTTCTGCACCGGGGCCAACGACGCCTACAACGACCACGACTTCGCCACCGGGGTCTCGGGCGCGAAGTTCTCCTGCGCGGCGCCGAAGAACACCTCGCCCCGCAACACCGGTCTCACCGACCTCCCGCCCGCACAGCCCGCCTGGCTGCCGTACGACGGCGCGTCGGTGCCCGAGTTCGGCGGCGGCTCCGAGTCGCCCATGGCGGGCCCGGTCTATCGCCATGACGCCTCGTCCACCTCCGCGGTGAAGTTCCCGCAGAGCTACGACGGCAACTTCTTCGCCGGTGAGTTCGGCCGCAAGTGGATCCGGCGCATCGCCCAGGACGGCGCGGGCACGATCCAGTCCATCAACCCCTTCCCCTGGACCGGCACCCAGGTGATGGACATGGCCTTCGGACCGGACGGAGCCCTGTACGTCCTCGACTACGGCACCGGCTACTTCAGCGGCGACGAGAACTCGGCGCTGTACCGCATCGAGCACATCACCGGCGGGCGGTCCCCCGTGGCCCAGGCGAAGGCCGACCGCACCTCCGGGCAGGCCCCGCTGACGGTGGCGTTCTCCTCCACCGGCTCCTCCGATCCGGACGGCGACGCCCTGAGCTTCGCCTGGAAGTTCGGTGACGGCGGGACCTCGACGAGCGCCAACCCCTCGCACACGTACACCGCCAACGGCCGCTACACCGCCGAACTGACCGTCACGGACGCCACCGGCAAGCAGGCGACCGCCTCCGTCCAGGTCACCGTCGGCAACACCGCACCGACCGTGCGGCTCGAACTGCCCGTGGACGGCAGCATCATCGACCCCGGCGCCGCGGTGCCGTTCCGGGTGACGGTGACCGACCCCGAGGACGGGACCATCGACTGCGCCAAGGTGAAGGTGACCTTCATCGTCGGGCACGACAGCCACGGCCACCCGCAGACCTCCGCCACCGGATGCTCCGGCACGGTGCAGACCATCGCCGACGGTGAGCACGACCCGAACGCCAACATCTTCGGCGTCTGGGACGCCGAGTACACCGACAAGGGGGCGAACGGGCAGCCCGCCCTCACCGCCCACGACCAGAACATCAGCCAGCCCACCCACCGCCAGGGCGAGCACTACGGCAACTCCTCGGGCGTGCAGGTCGTCGACCACGCGCCGGCGCACGGCGGGAAGACGGTCGGCCACATCGAGAACGGCGACTGGATCTCGTACACCCCGTACCTGCTGTCCAACGCCGACCGCTTCACCGCACGCGTCTCGTCGGGCGGCACCGGCGGCACCCTCGAGGTACGGGCCGGCTCCCCGACCGGCACGCTGCTCGGCACCGCGACCGTGCCGGTGACCGGCGGCTGGGAGACGTTCCAGGACGTGAGCGCCGCGCTGACCAACCGCCCGAGCGGCACCACCACGCTGTTCCTGGTCTTCAAGGGCGGCAGCGGGTCCCTGTTCGACGTCGACGACTTCCACTTCACCCTCTCGGCCGGCCAGCAGCCCACCGCCGAGGTCAAGGGTGTGAACGGCAAGTGCCTGGACGTGGCGGACGGGGCCAGTGCCGACGGCACCCAGGTCCAGCTGTGGACCTGCAACGCGAGCAACGCCCAGAAGTGGAACCGGCCCGGCGACGGCACCGTCCGCGCGCTCGGCAAGTGCCTGGACGTCAGCGGCGGCGCCGGCGCCGACGGTACGAAGATCCAGCTGTGGACCTGCAACGGCACCGCGGCCCAGAACTGGCAGCCCCAGAGCGACGGCACCGTACGCAACCCCCAGTCGGGCAAGTGCCTCGACGCCGAAGGCGGCACCTGGAACGACGGCACCCGGGTCCACCTCTGGACCTGCCACACCGGCCCCAACCAGAAATGGACCCTGGCCTAACAGGAAGGAGGCGACACGACATGAGACACCAATTGCGACACCACACGCGTAAGAACCTTCTCCGAGCGGGCTCCTGGCTCGTCGGCACCGCGCTGATCTGCGCGGGCGCCCTGCCCGCCGCGGCGTCGGCGGTCCCCCGGACGGACCGGGCCTCGACCAGTGCGGCGCCCGCCCTCGAGGCCGCCGCCGACCCCGCGTACCAGGTGCTGGTCTTCTCCCGGACGGCCGGCTTCCGCCACTCCTCCATCGACGACGGCGTGGCCGCGCTGCGTGAGCTGGGCGGTGCGAACAACTTCACCGTCGACGCCACCGAGGATCCCACCGCCTTCACCACGGCCAACCTGGCCCGCTACGAAGCGGTCGTCTTCCTCTCCACCACCGGCGACGTGCTGAACGGAACCCAGCAGACCGCCTTCGAGCAGTACATGCGCGCGGGCGGAGGCTACGTGGGCATCCACGCCGCCGCCGACACGGAGTACGACTGGCCCTTCTACGCGGGGCTCGCCGGAGCGCTGTTCCAGTCGCACCCGCACAACCAGACCGCGACGGTCGCGGTCGAGGACCGGGCCCACGACGCCACCGCGCACCTGGGCCGGACCTGGCAGCGGTACGACGAGTGGTACAACTACCGCACCAACCCGCGCACCACGGCACACGTCCTCGCCTCCTTGGACGAGTCCAGCTACTCGGGCGGCACCATGTCCGGGGACCATCCCATCGCCTGGTGCAAGGACCACGAGGGCGGACGGGCGTTCTACACGGGCGGGGGCCACACCGACGAGTCGTACGCCGAACTGGCGTTCCGCCGCCACCTGCTGGGCGGGGTCCGGTGGGCAGCCGGGATGACGGAGGCCGACTGCCGTCCCGAGACCGGCTACACCTCCCTCTTCGACGGCGGCGGGACCGGTGGCTGGCAGCAGGCCGGGCCGGGCTCGTTCGCGCTGGCCGACGGGACGCTGACCTCCCAGGGCGGTCTCGGCATGCTCTGGTACGCGGGCCGGGAGTTGACCGGGGACTACTCGGTCAAGGTGGACTGGCGGGCCGAGGGCGACGACAACTCCGGTGTGTTCCTCGGCTTCCCCGCCTCCTCGGACCCGTGGTCGGCGGTCAACAACGGCTACGAGATCCAGATCGACGCCACCGACTCCCCCGACCGTACGACCGGCTCCGTCTACGGGTTCAAGTCGGCGGACACCGCCGTGCGCGACGCCGCGCTCAACCCGCCGGGTGAGTGGAACACCTTCGAGCTGCGGGTCACGGGAGAGCGCCTGGAGATCTTCCTCAACGGGCGGAAGATCAACGACTTCACCAACACCGATCCCGCCCGCAGCCTGCGCCAGGGCCACGTCGGGCTCCAGAACCACGGCGAGGGTGACACCGTCGCCTTCCGCAACGTCCGGGTCAAGACGTCCGGGAACACGCCGACGCCGACCCCGGGTGAGGTCAAGGGTGTGAACGGCAAGTGCCTGGACGTGGCGGACAGCGCCACCGCCGACGGCACCCAGGTCCAGCTGTGGACCTGCAACGCGAGCAACGCCCAGAAGTGGAACCGGCCCGGCGACGGCACCGTCCGCGCGCTCGGCAAGTGCCTGGACGTCAGCGGCGGCGCCGGCGCCGACGGTACGAAGATCCAGCTCTGGACCTGCAACGGCACCGGAGCCCAGAACTGGCAGCCCCAGAGCGACGGCACCGTACGCAACCCCCAGTCGGGCAAGTGCCTCGACGCCGAAGGCGGCACCTGGAACGACGGCACCAGGGTCCACCTCTGGACCTGCCACACCGGCCCCAACCAGAAATGGAGCCTGACCTGACCGGGCCCGTCCGCCGCTGACGGCCCGGTCCACACCCGCTGACGGCCCGGTCCACACCGCACGAACGGACCGCCGCTCCCAGGCCCACGCCACGCCCCGGGAGCGGCGGTCCCGCGCGCTCACACCGACCCGCTCGGCGACGAGTGAGGGCCCCAGACCTGGGCACTCGAATGTCCGCACCCCGCGACCGAACATGCCAGTGAGGAGACGGCCATGCAGAGCACCCCCGAGCCGGAGCTTCCGGACCCCGTACCGACGCGGCCCGACGCGGTGACACCCGACCTCCCCGCCGCCGGCCCCAGCGCCCCGGACATCCGGCCCCAGCCGGTCGACCGGCCCCGGACGGACGAGGACGCCGAGAAGGCCGAGAACGACGAGGACCACGAGGACCACGAGGACGACGAGAAGCACGGGAAGCAGACCACGGGGGGCCAGGACGAAGGTGCGGGGCCCGAAGCCGGACCGGGCACCCCCGCACCCGGGGAGCCCACCGACTAGCGGATGCTCGAACTGACACGCGACGACAGGCCCGGCCTCCTCCGGGCGCCGTGCGGGGAGGGAGCGCAGACTGGGAACGGACGCGGACGTCGATGAGGAGGCACTCCCATGAGCAATTCCAATCCCCCACGGCTCGCCGCGGCCCTCTCCCCCGAGCACCGCGACCGGCTGATGGGGACGGGACACGCTGTGGACTTCCCCGAAGGCACGCGCATCTTCGAGGAGGGCGGGTATGCCGACCGGTTCTGGATCGTCCGTACCGGAACGGTCACCCTGGACGTCCGGGTGCCCGGGAAGCGACCCGCCGTGGTCGACAGCGTCAACGCCGGTGAGCTCCTCGGCTGGTCCTGGCTGTTCGAGCCGTTCCGGTGGCACTTCGGCGGCGAGGCCATGACGCGGGTGCGTGCGGACGAGTTCGACTCGGCGGCGGTACGCATGCTGATGGACGCCGACCCGCGGTTCGGATCGGCGCTGGACCACTTCGTCGGCCGGTTGCTCGCCCATCGGCTCGTCTCCGCCCGCGTCCGCCTGCTGGATCTGTACGCCCCGCACGGCAGCGGCCTGTAGCGGCGCCCCCGTCCCGCTCGGCCCGGAGCCCGTCCCGCCCGCCGGCCGGGGGCTTCCCGCCGGCCGGGGGCTAGCCGGACCCGGTCTCCGATGCCGCCGCCTCCTCGTGCGCCCGACGGATGGGCATCATCGTCGGGGCGGGATCCTGGGAGAGGTGGTCGATGACGAGCCGGTTGACCGTGTCCGGCTTCTCCAGGGGCACGAGGTGCGAGGCTCCGGGGACGACCGCCAGTTGGCTGCGGGGGATCGCGCGGTGGAGCGCGATCGTGTGCTCCAGGGACAGCAGGTCGTCGTCGCCGACGACGACGAGCGTCGGGGCGCCGACCCGGGAGAGGTCGTCCGTCGTGAGGGTCGGCTGCGTGCGCCACATGTCGACCGTCTTCCGCGCCACCACGGGCCAGTGACCGGGCCCGTCCGGTGCGACCGGGTCGTACAGCTCGCGGAAGAACTCCAGGTCGGGGCTGTCCGGCGTCATGGCGTCGATCATCCCGGGCTCCGCCCAGCACTCCCCGGCGGGCCGGAAGTTCGCCCCGATGACCACCACCTTGCGTACGAGGTCGGGGCGGGCGAGCGCGACCAGGAGCGCGACGATCCCGCCGTCGCTCCACCCGACGAGATGGGTGGGGCCGCCGACGACCGCGTCGATGAACGCGACGGTGTCGTCCGCCATGTCCTCGTAGCGCAGGGGCCCCTCCACGTCGGCCGTGTGCCCGTGGGCGCGGCGCTCGGGGAGGAAGAGCCGGAAGCCTGCCGCGAGCGCGGCGCGCTGAGCGCCCCAGGTCTCGTTCGTGCAGAACCCGCCGTGCAGCAGGACCAGCGGCTCGCCGGCGCCGTCCGTCTCGTACCACGTACGGACCGCACCGGTCTCTGCGTACTCACCCATGGGCCCGCGCCTCCCTCGGCAGTGACGATCTCCCCCAGTCTCCGCACTTCCCGTCCGGCGCGCATCACGACCGCTGTCGGAGCGCCGGCAGGCCAGAGGCGGAGAAAGGGCTACGTCCGCGCCGGGGCGGAGGCGATACTTGATCGCGACAGTCGCCCCGGCCCGCGGCCGGGGAGGCGCCTTGCGTCGATGTCTCGAGGGGAGCCGTTCATGACCACGGCGAAGGACCTGTTCGTCATCACCCTGGACCCAGGACCGGAGCGTGCGGTGGGGCAGGGCGACCTGTCGCTCGCCCTCGCGGGAGCCGAGTTGATCGATCTCATCGACGCGGGGGCCATCGCCGTGGACGGTGACCACATCGTGCCGGGCGGGTCGCCGACCCCGGACGATCGGCTCCTCGGCGAGGCGGCGACACTTCTGGTCCGGCAGTCGCCCTACGAGAGTGTCGAGGACTGGCTGTGGCGCCGGGGCCGCGACCTCTCGGCCGCGTACCAGGACGCCCTGATGGAGGACGGTGAGCTGACGCGGAAGCGCACCGGCCGGTTGTCCTTCGGGCCGGAGCGGGTGGAGCCGGTCGACACGCCCGCCCGCCGCCGGGCGGTCGGCCGCTGGGAGGAGAAGGAGCCCGTCCTGACCGCCCTCGCCTCGGCCGTGGGGCTCGACGGGCCGGACTCCGACGAGGAGCCGGGCCTCGACGACGAGGCGGTGACCACCGTGGTCGCCGCCGTCCACGACGCGGTGATGGAGCTGGAGGCCGTACGCCAGCGGCGGACCATCGAGAACACGGCCTTCGCCAACCTCTGGCGCGGCCCGTGAGGTGGGGCGGGGTCCGGGCCCGGGTCAGCCGGCCGCGTCGACCAGGTGCGGGCCGTTGTTGCGGACGTTGTTGACGGCGGCCGACACGGGCCGGGCGTCGAGCCGGCCGTCCGCGGGCCGGGTGAGCAGGGCACGGAGGTCGTCGGTGTTCTGGTGGTGGGGATCGAGCCAGGCGTCGTAGTGGTCCGGCGTGAGGGCGAGCGGCATGCGGGGGTGGACGCGACCGGCCGCGTCCGTGGCCTCGGTGGTGATGATCGTGCAGGTCATCAGCCAGGCGTCGGGATCGTCGCCGCTCGTGACGTCGGGGTCGCGCCAGTACTCGTACAGGCCCGCCATGGCCATCACCTGGCCGTCGCCGGGGTGGATGAAGTACGGCTGCTTGCGGGGCTTGCCCGTCGCCTCGTCCCGCACCGTCTCCCATTCGTAGAAGCCGTCGGCCGGCAGCAGGCAGCGGCGCTTGGCGAAGGCGCGCCGGTAGGCGGGCTTTTCGTGCACCGTCTCCACCCGGGCGTTGATCATCCGGGAACCCGTCTTCGGGTCCTTCGCCCAGGACGGCACCAGGCCCCACTTGAGCGCCCGCAGTTCGCGGCGGACCTCGTCCCCGTCGTCGCGCGCGGTGCGTTCGAGGACGGCGAAGACCTCGTCGGTGGGCGCGACGTTCCAGCTGGGTTCCAGTGCTTCTTCGGGGCGCCAGTCGGTGACGTGGAAGAGCCGGGTCAGTTCCTGGGGGCTGCGAGTGGAGGTGAAGCGACCGCACATACCGCCACTGTCCCACGCCCGCGGCTCGACGGCGGCGGAACCCGGGCGGGACGGCGCCCGGGGGAGCCGGTGGCCGCTTCACGCGCGGCACCGTGGAGGCTTCGGGCGCCCGAGGCGCCCGCCGGCCCGGCCGGGGGTTCCTCCCCGGCCGGGGCGTCAGATGGCGCCCGCGCCGCCCGAGAACGGTCCGCCGGCGCGGTAGTGGCTCGCGATCTCCTCGCGGTACTGCTGGTCGGCGAGGTGCTTGTCGGACTGGAACTCCGGCGCGTCCTTGACCTGTTCCTTGGTCAGGGAGAGATGGATCGACTGGACGTCCAGGTCGATCACGGTCACCGCGCTCGCGGGGATCAGCACCTCCTTGCCGAAGATCCAGGCGCCGGTGTCGACGACCAGATAGGCGTCACCGGCCTCGTCGGAGTGCTTGTCCACCTTTCCGATGTGGCCGTCCGTCGCCTCGACCGCCCATCCGGTCAGGTCGGTGCCCGCCAGGTGACCGGACGCCGGGTCGTAGCTCCACAGGTTCTCGGTCATGCAGTCGCTCCTCTGTTCACGCAACGATGCTCGGCCCAGAGGTACGAGGATCCGGTCCTCGCACCGGGAGGGAGACCGTCCGGCCGCCCTCTGTCGCTCGCGTGCCCCTGGGGCGCCGGTCCACACCTCCGACGTCCGCCGCGTGGGGCGGCCTTTTCGGGGCAAAGGAGCGCACGGAGGCGTGTCGTCGTGATCCCATGCCCCGTACCTCCTCCACCGAAGAGTTCGCGAACCACGAGAGGCGGCCGACGCGCATGCAGGCACCGGAGAACACACCCACCAGCCCGTCCCAGCCGATGGCGGACGCCCATCTGGAGATGATGGTCCGCGTCGTCGAGGCGCAGAGCGGGGCCAGCGCGGCCCTCTCCCTGACCACGGTCGGCGGCATCGTCAGCGGGAGCCTCGTCAGCTCCGCCGTGTGGGCCGCGCGGTGGCGGGAGGTCGTGCAGGAGTCGATCGGGGCCGAGGACCACGCCGAGCAGCTGATCCAGCTGCCCGCCATCGTGCAGGACGCCCTTCCCGAACAGGACGGCCCGAGCCTGCACCACTTCGTGCACCTGGTGGACGTGACGTTCCTGTCCGCGCCCGGCGCGCCCACGACCCCGCTGTGGCGCGGTCGGATCAGCGACATCTCGGGATGGTCGCTGGGCGCGCCCGTCTGAGGCGCGTCGCCGCCGGTCCTCCGGACGAGCATGGCGACCAGGCCCGCGCCGTAGAAGGTGCGGCACAGGGCGATGAACGGTGGGACGGTGGCGAGGTGCCCGGGAGGCGTCGACGAGCGCGCGGACGTCGCGGGCCTGCCGCAGCACGTTCCGGGGGACGAACTGGTGCGCGGCCGACGCGTTCCGACCGCCTCATGCCGGGCAGACGCAGAGGACGGAGGCACGGTGGTCGTCCGAAGGAGGAGCAATGGCGCGGGATCCGTCGATGAGGGCTGTGGGGTGGGCGCGTTCACTGCCGATCAGCAGCGGCGTGAAGGCGGCGAGGGACTGGACGCGGGAGCATCTGGCGGGAATCGGCTGGACCCGTACGGCGCCGGACACGGTGGACTCGGTCGTGCTGGCCGTGTCCGAACTCGTCACCAACGCCCACGTCCACGCCCGTAGCGATGCTCAGCTGATCCTCACCTGGGACGAGCAGTGCCTGCACGTGACCGTGCACGACAACTCGACGCAACTGCCCCAGCAGCGCGTCGCCGGCGAACAGGCTCTCGGGGGGCGCGGGCTGCTCCTGATCGACGCTCTCGCCGACGACTGGCAGGCCCAGCGCTGCCCGCGCGGCAAGGACGTCACGGCCTGCTTCCAACCGCCCGCCCCCGTCCAGCCCGCCTAGCGGGTACGGGGAGGGGCCGGGCGCCGGGCTGCGCGCGGCCGCCGAGGCCTCGACCACGACGGCCGACGGCCTGCGGCTCAGCCGGCGCTGGAGGAGCGGACCCGTAGCCGCGGCAGGACGAAGAGCCGGTGTCGGGGTGCGTCCGGCTGGTCGAGTCGGCGTACCAGCAACTCCACCGCGGCGGTGCCGACTTCGTGCTTCGCGGGGGCGATGGCGCTGAGCGGGATGTCGGCCAGACCCGCCACCTCGTCGTCGTACGCCACGATCGCGACCTTCTCCGGGACCGGGACCGACCGTGCGCGCAAGCGCCTGAGCAGCGCGAGCGCCTCGTTGTCGGGGTGGGCGACGACGGCGTCGACGCGACCCTCCGCCGCGGCGTCGAGGAGCGCCTCGACCTGGGTGTCGTACGCCGGGCTGCCGGGGCCCGCGTCGGCGATGTCCAGGACGGAGACCCGGCCGGACAGCCCGGCCGCTCGTACGCCCGCCTCGAACCCCTCGATGATCCCCTGCGCGGTCGGGCTCGTCCCGCGGACGAGCAGCACGAGTCGGCGGCGGCCCGCGTCCACGAGATGGCGCACGGCCAGCCGCGCCCCGTGGACGTGGTCGGACACGACGTGGTCGATGCCGGCCACCTCGTCGGCCTCCGGCCGGCGCTCCACGATGACGACGGGGACGGGGAGTTCTTCGTACCAGCCGCGCGGCCCCGTCGGAACGACCAGCAACCCGTCGATCCGGTCGCCGGTCATCCGCTCGACCTGGGCGCGCTCCTCCTCCGCGTCGTATCCCGAGATGTCCAGTACCAGGCGGACGTCGTGGGCGGCCGCGGCCTCGCGCGCGCCCTTGATCACCTCGGGGTAGTAGTAGTCGGCGGACGGCACGATCAGGCCGATGACGCGTTGCCGACCGCGGGCGGGGGCCCCGGGGGCCGCCGCGGTGAGGGCGGCGCCGGTGGGCGCGGTCTCCGCCCAGGTGTCCGGGAGCATCGCCCCGCCGTGCACGCGGGCGACCAGCCCGCGGTCCGCGAGGATCTCCACGTCCCGGCGGACCGTGACCGGGGAGACGCCCAGTTCGGCAGCGAAGTCGCTGACCCGCAAGGAGCCTTCTTCCCGCAGCCTGCGCAGGATCGCCTGGTGTCTGTTCTCCGCGTGCACTTCCCGCTCCCCTCGGACGACACCCCAGTTCAGACGCAGTGTAGCGACGTCTCGATCGTTTCTGTCGCTTTCCCATCGAACCGACAATTGGCGGCGGTTCTTGTCCGAACCGTTGCTGTCTTGCTTTTCCGCGTGTTAGAAACCTCCCGCTCGCGAGCCAGCGACAGCGCCGAGGCAACGACGCGCTCCCCTCCCCCGAAAAGGTCGTCCCCCATGCCATCTCCCTGGCGTCGTCGCACGTTCCTCCACGCCGCCGGTGGGAGCGCGCTCGCCTTCGGCCTCACCGGAGCGCTCACCCGTCCGTCCGCCGCCGCGCAGGTCGCCGGCTCCGAGGACGCGTCGACCACCGCGACGGACGCGGAGTTCGACGCGCTCCGCGCCACGTGGCGCGCCCTCATGCTCGGTACGGGCTTCAGTCCGACGGCCGAGCCGTACCGCACCATCCTCGCCACCCTCGGCACCACCGCGTCCGACTACCGGGCGACCATGGCCCCGGCGAGCGGTTCGCTCTGGCCCGGTCGGTCCTGGACCGACCCCGAGCCCGACCTCGACGCGGAGTCGTACGCCTTCTCGGCGACCATGAACGACGGCTTCAACCGGCTGCGCACCATGGCCGAGGCGTACTCCCAGCCGGGCACCGGGCTGACCGGGGACGCCGGGCTCCGGGACGCCGTCCTCACCGGCCTCGACCACCTTCACGCCGAGGTCTACAACGAGAACACCGCGCGCTACGGCAATTGGTACAACTGGCAGATCGGCGCTCCCCAGGCGCTGATGGACACCTGTGTGCTCATGTACGACCACCTGTCGGCGACGCAGATCGCCGACTACTGCCGTGCGGTGGACGCGTTCGTGCCGGACTCGGTCTTCGCCTCGTACACGGGCACCAGTACCGGTGCCAACCGGGTCGACCTGTGCCGCGGGGTCATCCTGCGCGGGATCGTCGGCAAGGACGCGGGCAAGATCGCGCTGGCGTCCGCGGCGCTCGCACCGGTGTTCCCGTACGTCACCTCGGGGGACGGCTTCTACGCGGACGGATCGTTCATCCAGCACCGCAACGTCCCGTACATCGGCGGCTACGGCTCGGTGCTGCACGACGGGGTGGGCCGGCTGCTTGCCCTGCTGCGCGGGTCGAGCTGGGAGGTGACGGGCCCGGGCACGCAGCTCTTCCTCGACACGGTCGAGAACGCCGTCGCCCCGTTCATCTACAACGGCCTGATCATGGACAACGTCAGCAGCCGGGGCATCAGCCGGGTCGGCGGCAACGAGCACCAGCGTGCCCACGGCCTCATGGCGACCATCCTGCTGCTCGGCCAGGGAGCGAGCCCGGAGGAGAACGCCCGCTGGCGGGCGATGGTCAAGGGCTGGCTGCGGCGCGACTACTACTACCCCGCGCTGAGGAACCCCGGCCTGAGCCTGACCAGGGCGTCCCTCCTGCAGGCGCTCCAGGACGACGCGTCCGTCAAGGCCGCCCCCGAGCCCGTGGAACACCGGCTGTTCCCCAGCATGGCGCGGGCCACGCACCGCCGTCGCGACTGGGCGGCCTCCGTCTCGATGGCCTCGAACCGCATCGCCCACTACGAGTTCGGCAACGGCGAGCACGCCCGCGGCTACCACACCGGCGCGGGCTGGCTCTCCTGGTGGGGCAGCGACTTCGGCCTGGAGCAGTACTCGGACGCCTACTGGCCCACGGTGGACCCGTACCGCCTGCCCGGCATCACCGCGTCGCGCAAGCCCCTCGCCGACGGCGAGGGCGGCAACTGGGGACAGCCCATGCCCGACGCCGCCTGGGTCGGCGGCACCACCGACGGCGAGTACGCCGCCCTCGGTCAGCACCTCAAGGGCATCTCCAGCACCATGGACGCCAAGAAGTCCTGGTTCTGCCTCGACGACTCCGTCGTCTGCCTGGGCGCCGGCATCACCTCCACGGACGGCCACGCCGTCGAGACGACCGTCGACAACCGTGCCCTCGGCGCGACCGGCGCCCCCGCCCTCACCGTCGACGGCAGGGCGCAGCCCGTGCGGCAGGGCTGGACCGCCTCGTTCGACGACGCCGGGTGGGCCCACATCGCCGGGCACGCGGGGTACGTCTTTCCCGGTGGCGCCCGGCTCGACGCGGTGCGCGAGGAACGCACGGGCTCCTGGCGGGACATCAACACCGGCGGGTCCACCGACCCGATCACCCGCCGCTATCTGACCCTCTTCACCGACCACGGGGTCGACCCCACCGACGGCGGCTACGCCTACGTCCTGCTGCCGGGCGCCAGCGCCCTGACCACCGCCGTCCGCGCGTGGGACAAGGGGTGGCTGCGGATCCTCGCCAACTCGGGCGACCAGCAGGGCGTACGCGTGCCGAGGCTGGGCCTGACCGCGGTGAACTTCTGGGCCGCGGGCACGGTCGAGCGGATCGAAGCCGGCGCTCCGGCGTCGGTCCTCGTGCGGGAGCACCGCACCGGCACGGCGACGATCGTCGTCTCCGACCCCGCACGGCAGGCCACGTCGCTGGACGTCGTCTGGAACCGCCGGGTGAGCGCGGTGCTCTCGAAGCCCGCCACGGTCACCGCCGCCACGACCGGCGCGTCCCTGAGGCTCGCCTTCGGCGACCTCACGGGCCAGGCCGGCGCCCCCCAGAAGGTCACCGTCCGGCTCGGCTGACCTGACCTCCTGGCCCACCGCCAGGCCGACCGACGTCCTGGACACGTCGACAGATCCGTACGCAGATCCGTACTCCCCCCACCGGAGGAAATCCATGCGTCATCCCCAGCTCGGACGAGCCCCCCACCTCGTCCCCGCGGTGCTCGCCGCCGTGCTGTCGCTCGTGACCGTGACACCCGCCCACGCCTCGGTCGAATGGAACGGCGACGCGGACAACGGAGGGACCGCGGTGTTCGCGTCGGTCCTCTGTGACGCCCCGTCGTACGTCTACCAGCCCGACTGGAACGACGGCCGGGGGAAGGTCTTCGGCTTCACCAAGGCAGCGGGCTCCGAACGGTGCGAGGGGCACGGCATCGCCGGCCGCACCCTCACGTCGGGGCGGGCCTACTGGTTCGGCTGGGAGTCCATGACGAAGACCGGCAACGCCCAGACCATCTTCCAGTGGAAGTCCTGGGGCACCGGCGACGAGCACGACCAGAACTATCCGGTGATCATGAAGGTCGAGGACAGCCGGCTGAAGATCTGGTACGTCGCCCCCGGCGAACAGTGGATCTCCGCCGGCAGCGTCGCCTGGACGCCGAACACGTGGAACAAGATCGAGCTGGGCATCGACGCCCAACCCTCCACGAGCGGATCCTTCGCCCTCTACGTCAACGGACAGCTGGTCGTCGACCGCCAGAACGCGCGGACCTGGGACGTCCAGGGCAACGTGCCGCGCTGGGGCTCCTACGGCTCCAGCATCGTCGACGTGGAGTCGGTCCACTGGGTCGACGGCCTGACCATGGGGACGACGAGGGCCGACGTCGACTGAGCCCAGGCCCGCGTCTCAGGACGCGACGGTGATCTCCGCGCACCCGGTGACGACGGCGGCGAGGCTTCCCTCGCTCGCGAACAGCCGCCGCTGGACCCGGGCGCCGGTCCCTCGTTCGTGCAGGTGGGCGATGCCTTCGCGGACCCACTCGTCCTCCCCGTGGTCCACCAGGGCCTCGCGCACGTGCTGGTACAGGGCCATGACCGCGTGCTCGGCGGACGTCTCCTGCAGGGTCTCGGGGTGCAGGAGCGGTCCGTCGAGCCCCGAGCGGCCGGCCCGCCACGAGGCAAGTCGCAGCAGGCCCGTACCGACCCTGGCCGGGGGCACGCCCTCCTCCCAGGCCCGGGCCGCGGTCTCGACCAGGCCACGGGCGAGCGCGGCCAGCAGGACGGGGGTCGACGGGTCCAGGCAGACGTCCGCCACGCGTATCTCGACCGTGGGGTACGTGGCCGACAGCCGGGCGTCGAAATAGATCATGCCTTCGTCCCGCAGCACCCCGGTGTCGATCATCGCGCGGACCTGCTCGTGGTAGCGGTCGGCGGAGCCGAAGACCTCGTACGCGCCGGCGGAGGGCCAGCGGTTCCAGACCCGGCTGCGGTAGCCGTCGTATCCCGTGTCCTCGCCCTGCCAGAAGGGTGAGTTCGCGCTCATCGCCATCAGGACCGGCAGCCACGGCCTGATGCGGTCGAGGACGGCGACCCCCTCCTCGTCCGACGCCACCGACACATGGACGTGGCAGCCGCACGTCAGCTGCTCCTGGGCCAGCAGCCCGAACTGCTTCCCGAGCCACTGATAGCGCGGCGACACGCTCAGCGAGGGCCGCACGGACAGCGGCGACGTCGCGACGGCCGCCACCTTGGCGCCGACGGTCGCCGCGTGGCGGGCGGCTTCGCCGCGGATACGGATGATCTCCTCCTGGAGCTCGCCCATCTCCGTCACCGGCGCGGTCGCGAACTCCAGCTGCTCCTTCTGCAGCTCCTCCTCGAACGCGTGCTCCTCGCGCGGGCCCCCACCGCCGTCAGCTTCCTTGCCTTGCCAGGCCGACCGGTCGGCGGCCGCGAGCACCGCTCCGGACACGGCTCGCGGAGCGCCACTGTCGGCATCCACCAGCAGCAACTCTTCTTCCACGCCAACGCTTCGCATGTCGCCGCCTACGGTTCGAGCCATCGGATGCGTGTCGCTTGCCCTCCTTGCCCTCAACCATGCCCGGCCGGCGCCTTCGGGGGGTCACCACCAGTAGGCGGGATATCTCGGCCCGGCGCGACGGATGCGGGACCCGGCGTACCCCGTCAGCACCAGGAGGACCGTGGAACCGAAGAGGAGCGGGACGAAGCGGGCGGGCTCGGGGGTCTGGAGCACGATGACGACGGCGGTGGCGCAGGCGGCGGCGTGCGGCGTACGGGCGAACGTGGTCAGCGCCAGGGTGAGGCCGGCGGCCACGGCCGCCGCCCACGGCCGCCGCCCACGCGTTGCTGCCCGCGGCCGCGAGGGCGGCGTAGCCCACGGCAGCGCCGAGCAGGTGGCCGAGGACGACGCCGCGGGGCTGGGCCAGGGGCAGGGTGGGGGCGGCGTGCACCAGGGCGGCGCTGGCGGCGAGCGGGGGTATGAGCACCGGTTCGTGGAGGGCCGCGCCGATCGCCACGAGTGCCAGCAGGACGGCCGTCGCGGCGCTCACGCTGTGGAACGCGGCCAGCGGAGTGGGCCTCGCCGGGGCCCGGCCGGCGAACCGTTGTGGCCGGGGACCGTCGGGGGTGGCGGCCGAGGCGTGCGAGGCGCGGGGGGCGTGGGCGGGCTCGGGACGCAAGGGGGCGTCGGTATTCATGTGCGTGGTTTCCGTGGCAGGCGGACGAGGGCGGCCGGACGGGGCAGTGGCGACGGTGACGGCGTCGGGGCTCTGTGATCGACAGCCGGCCCCGGCCCCGCGCTTCGCCCTGGTACGGCGGCGCGACCACCCACGACTCTAATCCGCCGGTCCACGGCGGCGCGGCCCGGGTCCCGCCCTCGGGACACCACGGGGGGCCGCCCGCCGTCGAGGCGGCCGGCCCCTCACCGTCAGGCCAGGACGTTCAGCGCCCCCGGCTGCACGCGCACCGTCACCGGGAGGGTCGCGTCGACCTCGCCGTCGGCGCCGTACGGGAGCGGGCGGTCGGCCTCGATGCGTATCTCCTTGCCCCGCAGGATCTCCACCTGCGGGCGGTTCACGTGCGCACCGGTCTTCAGCTCGTTCATCGTCGCGAAGAAGTGGCGCTTGGGCGCGTCGCCGATCACCACGACGTCGAGCAGGCCGTCGTCGAGCCGTGCGCCGGGGGCGACGTTCCTGCCGAAGCCGTAGAAGCCGGAGTTCGCCGCGACCACGGTGTAGCCGGCCCGCTCGTGCGGCACCCCGTCGATCGTGATGCGGTACGTGGCCGTCCTCCACGCGAGGACGGCCCGCAGACCACCCGCGTAGTACGACGCCGCGCCCCGCAGCAGCCGCGCGTGGTTGGCGTGCCGGTTGGCCACCGCGTCGACGCCGGCGTACACGCTGCCGAGTACGGAGATCCGGGCGTGCGTGGTCGACTCGACCTGGATCGTGTCGACCGCGCGCGGCTCGCCGTCGAGGAGCACCCGGGCGAGTCCTGGCGCGTCGGTGGGCAGCTCCAGGGCACGGGCGAAGTCGTTGCCCCGACCGGCCGGGACCAGGCCGAACAGAGTGTCGGTGCCGCTGAGCGCGCCACCGACGCAGCCGGCCATCCCGTCGCCGCCCACCGCGAGGACGACGTGCCCCTGTGCTCCGGCCGCGCGGGCGAGTTCCCGCGCGTGGTCCAGGCTCCGGCTGTAGACGGTGTCGAGCCGCGCGCCCCCTTCCCTCAGCAGCCGGGCCAGCGGGAGCAGGGCCGCCGTCCCGCTGGACCCCCCTGCGGTGGGGTTGACGACGGCGGTGAACTGTCGCATGGATCAGGCCTCCGGAAGGGAGAAGGGGACGGCGGACGGTCGGGACGTGATCAGCGAACGGGGATGAGGACGCCCGGGCTGAGCACGCCTGCCGGGTCCACCTCCGCCTTGACGGCCTGCAGCATACGGACGCCCAGCGGGCCGATCTCGCGGGCGTACCAGTCGCGGTGGTCGGTGCCCACGCCGTGATGGTGGCTGATGGTGCCGCCCGCCGCCAGGATCGCGTCGTTGGCGGCCCGCTTCACGGGCTCCCAGTGCGCGACCGCGTCCTCGCCCTGGGCGGAGACGACGGTGAAGTACAGCGAGGCGCCGTTCTCGTAGGTGTGCGAGATGTGGCACATGACCAGCGGCGGGGTGCCGGCCTCGGTGAGGGCGCTGGTCAGCGCGGAGCGTACGGCCGTGTACAGCTGGGGCAGCGTGGACCAGAATCCGGCGGTCTCCAGCGTCTCGGCGAAGGCCCCGGCGTCGAGCAGGGCGTCGCGCAGGTAGGGGGCGTTGTAGCGGCCGTGCTCCCAGCGGTCGCCGGGTTCCTCGCCGACGTACTCGCCGCCGCATGCGAGCAGGATCTCGCGGGCCGCGGCGCGCCGGGCGGCCGTCTCCTCCTCGGTGCCCTCGTAGCCCGCGATCGCCATGCAGCCCGCGCTCGGCGGGGTGTCGGCGGCGCCGATGGCGTCCGGCTGGGCCAGTCCGACGAACGTCTCGGACTCGTCGGACAGCCGCAGCACGGTCGGGCGCGGGCCGTCCTGCGCGAGCCGGCGCAGGGCGGTGGCGCCGGCCTCGAAGGAGGCGAAGCGCCAGCCCTCGTACACCCGCTTCCGCGGCAGCGGGCGGATGCGGACCGTCACCGCCGTGATGACTCCGAGGGCTCCCTCGGAGCCGAGGATCAGTTGCCGCAGGTCGGGGCCCGCGGCCGAGCGGGGCGCCCGTCCGGTCTCCAGCGTGCCCTCGGGCGTGGCGACGGTGAGGGCGAGGACCATCTCGTCGAAACGGCCGTATCCGGCGGAGGCCTGGCCGCTGGAGCGGGCGGCGGCGAAGCCGCCGACGGACGCCCACTCGAACGACTGCGGGAAGTGGCCGAGGGTCCAGCCCTTCTCGTTCAGCAGCGCCTCGACCTGAGGGCCGCGCAGGCCGGGCTCCAGCGTCGCCGTGCGGGAGATCTCGTCGAGGGTCAGGAGCCGGTCGAGCCGGCGCAGGTCGAGGGCGACGAACGGCCGCTTCGTCTGCGGCGCGAGGCCGCCGACGACCGAGGTGCCGCCTCCGAACGGGACGGCGGACAGGCCCTGGGCGGCGCAGACGCGCAGCACGGCCAGCACCTCGTCGTGGCTGCCCGGGAGCACGACGGCGACCGGGAGGTCCTCGACCTCGCCGGCCCGGATGCGCAGGAGGTCCGGGGTCGACTTGCCGCGGGTGTGCCGGATACGGCTCTCGGCGTCGTCGCGCAGGGCGTCCTCGGCCGCGAGCGCCGAGCTCAGCGCCCGGCGTGCCTCGTCGGTCAGCGCCGGGGCGGGGGCCTCGATGTCGTCGAGGGTCGAGGGGCCGCTCGCGCGGGGGGTGACGCCGAGCAGGTCACGCAGCAGGCCGGTCACCGCGTCGGGCAGCGGGGCCGCCTTGGCCGGGTCGCCCCAGCCACTCCACAACATGTCCACTTCGAGATGTTCCTCTCGGTCTGATCCACGCACGGTGCTACCGCCGCCTGCTACGTGAACCGCGCTGTCGCCGTGCGGTGCACGGACGGCCTCCGCCGCTGTCTCTTCACGGGCGGTACTGCCGCTCGGCCCGCACTGGCATTACACTGTGACAGATGACGCCCATTCGTCACAACCACTCGGACACAGATCCCGTTCTGGACGCCGCACGCGACTGCGTGCTCGCCGTCGGCGTCCGACGCACGACCCTGACCGACGTCGCACGACGCGCGGGCGTGTCCCGGATGACGCTGTACCGGCGATGGCCCGACGTCCGCACCCTGGTCGGTGACCTGATGACGCGTGAGTGGATCGCCGTCGCGGCCGGCGCCATGCCCGCCGCCGACGACGGCGGGCCCGTCCGGTCGCGGATCGTCGACGGGCTCGTCGCGGGAGCCGGCGCCTTCGCCGTCCACCCGCTCTTCCGCAAGATCCTCGACGTGGACCCCGAGCTGCTGCTGCCCTACATCCTGGATCGCAGGGGTGCGAGCCAGGAGGCCTTCCTCGGACTGCTCGTCACGGCTCTCGGCGAGGGCCACGAGGACGGGTCCGTGCGGCGCGCGCCCCTGGACCTCCAGGCCCGGTCCCTGCTGCTCGTCGTGCAGTCCTTCACGCTCTCGCTGCGCACCATGACCGACGAGACCGATCCCGAACTGAGCGAAGCCGCCTTCCTCGGCGAGCTGCGCACCCTGCTGGAGAGGACCCTCACCCCATGAAGCCCCTGAGCAGCTCCGCCCTGCCCGGCGCCACCCCGCCCGGCTCCTCGCTCAACGCCGAGCGGCGCGGCCGCGAACTGGCCGAACTCGCGGGCGGCACCGCGGTCGACGTCCTGGTCGTCGGACTCGGCGCCACCGGGGCCGGCGCCGCACTCGACGCGGCGACCCGGGGGCTCACCGTCGCCGCGATCGACGCCCACGACCTCGCGTTCGGCACCTCGCGCTGGAGCTCCAAGCTGATCCACGGCGGCCTGCGCTACCTCGCCACCGGACAGCTCGACGTCGCCCACGAGAGCGCCGTCGAACGCGGCATCCTGATGGAACGGACCGCTCCCCACCTGGTCCGCGCCCAGCCCTTCGTCCTCCCCCTCACCCCGCTCGTCAGCCGCGCCCAGGCGGCCCTCGCCCGCGCCGGCTTCCTCGCCGGCGACCTGCTGCGCGTCTCCGCCCGTACGGCGCGCACCACGCTGCCCGCGCCTCGGACGTTGTCCGCCGTGGAGACGCGCCACCTCGCGCCCGCCCTGCGGACCGGCGGCCTGCGGGGCGGACTCCTGTCCTGGGACGGTCAACTCACCGACGACGCACGCCTGGTCACGGCGATCGCGCGGACCGCGGCCGCCCACGGCGCCCGCATCCTCACCCGTACCCGCGCCCTCGAACTCACCGGCGACGGCGCGCGGGTCCGCGACGAGACGACCGGCCAGGAGCTGCGCATCCGCGCACGGGTCATCGTCAACGCGACGGGGGTGTGGGCGGGCGGCCTGGTCGACGACGTACGGCTCCGGCCCTCCCGCGGCACCCATCTCGTCCTGCGCGCCGAGGACCTCGGCGGCCTCTCCACCGGCCTGCACATCCCGATTCCCGGCGAGACCAACCGCTTCGTGCTGGTACTCCCCCAGCACGACGGCCGGGTGTACGTCGGGCTCACGGACGAACCCGTCGACGGCGACGTCCCCGACGTGCCGGAGGTGCCCGAGACGGACATCGGCTTCCTCCTCGACGTCCTCGGCTCCGCCCTCGACGTCACCCTCCACCGCGCGGACGTGGTGGGGGCCTTCGCGGGGCTGCGGCCCCTCCTCGACACCCGGGGGACGGAGGGCCGCACCGCCGACATCTCCCGCAAGCACGCCGTCCTCACCTCGCGCGACGGCGTCGTCACCGTCGTCGGCGGCAAACTCACCACCTACCGGCGCATGGCCGAGGACGCCGTCGACGCGGCCGTGGCCGCCCGCGCCCTCACGGCCGGCCCCTGCCGTACCGCCTCCGTCCCCCTCGTCGGCGCCGACGGGCCCCAGCGCCTCGCCCGTCTCGACGTCCCGGGCCGGCTCGTACGGCGGTACGGCACCGAAGCGGTCGCCGTGCACGCACTCGGTCTCACCGATCCGGCGCTCGCGCGGCCCGTCGTTCCCGGCCACCCCGTCACCCACGCCGAGCTGCTCTGGGCCGTCCGTCACGAAGGCGCCCTCGACGCGTCCGACCTGCTCGACCGCCGCACCCGCATCGGCCTCGTCCCCGAGGACCGCGACACGGCCGAGGAGGCGGCGCGGAGTGCGCTCGTGCAGGCGTCCGGCACCGCCGCCACGGCCTGAACCACCCCTCGGCGCCGGGGGCGTTCGACCGGCCTGGGGGCATCGGTGCGGCATCACGGGGTAGGCGGACCGGACACACCGCCACCGAGGAGGCGCCATGTCCGGACTCATCACGCGTATCAAGCGGTTCACCCGCACCCCGCAGGGGCAGCGGGCCCTCGCATCGGCCCGGCGCGCCGCCGCCGACCCGCGCAAGCGCGCTCAGGCCCGCACCCTGCTCGGTCGGCTGCGCGGGCGGCGGTGACGGCGGCCCCGGGTCGGTCGGGCGAGGCCCGCGGCCGGCTCACGCCTTGGGCGCCGTGAGCCGGCCGCGGCCGTAACGGCGGGCGATCGGCTCGGCGCTCAGGCCGTGCAGCACGATGCTGACCATGACGGTGACGACCATGACGCGGGAGATGAAGTCACCGCCCTCCGAGGCGGGCAGCTCCAGTGCGGCGAGGAGTCCGAAGACCACCGAGGTCACTCCCCGGGGCCCCATCCACCCGAGGAAGAGCCTGTCGGTCAGCGAGAAGTCCGTACCGATCAGCACGAGCATCACGGGCACGACGCGGACCAGGGTGACGGCGAGGACGGCGTAGAAGACGACCGAGAGGTGGAAGCCGTCCCAGAACTCGTTGTTGACGATCTGGCCGAAGAGGAACCACAGGGCGAGCGTCAGCAGGGTGACCAGGTCGTCGGTCATCTCCACCGCGTTCTCCGGCATGTGCCGCATCGCAGGGGCGATGCAGACACCGGCCACGAAGGCGGCCACGAAGCCGTTGCCGCCCAGCGCGGCCGACAGGGTGTAGGCGGCGATGGGGACGCTCAGGACCCCGAGCCTGGTCGCGGCCGGCTGCGTCCAGCCCTTCGCCCACGAGAGGCGCAGCAGCCGGCCGGCGCCGTAGCCGACGAGCGAGCCGGCCGCGACGGCCCAGGCCGCCGAGCCGACGGCGTCGAGGACGGCTTCTGCGTAGTCGTCGCTCGCCGTGTGGGCCTCGGCGGCGGCGGCCAGGCACAGCAGGAACACCGGTGAGACGACTCCGTCGTTCAGACCGCCCTCGACGTTGAGCACCTCGCGCAGGCGGGCCGGGACGCGCTTGTCCCGCACCACCGCGGCGGTCGGCGCCAGATCGAGCGGGACGACGACCGTCGCCAGGACCGCCAGGACCCAGCCGGGCTGGTCGGGGAAGAAGGCGAACGCGGTCAGGAACGCGGCGAGCAGGGTGAGCGGCAGCGCGCCGCCCAGCAGACGGGTGACGACGCTCCTCTCCCTGCGGATGACCTTCGCGGGGACCTCGGTCGCGTCGACGAAGAGCAGCAGCGCGAGGACGACCTCCACCGCGTGCTCGAATCCGGCCATGTCGCCGAAGTCGAAGACGAGCGGCGGATCCGAGCCGCTGGTGAGCGCGATGCCCGCCACCATCATGGCGATCGGTGCGGTGATGCTCCATCGCGCGAGGCGGTGCGACAGGACGCACCAGGTGAACAGAACGCCCGCGATGACGGTTACGGCGAGCAAGGGCATCCGTGCTTTCGAAGGGGTCGTCCGACTGACGCACCGTACGGTCGGACGGTCCACCGACTCCCGGAGCACGCCGACAGCCCTTCGCCCCACCCCCGAACGGCCCCTCGGCACCGCCGCCGGACCGGGCTCGGCCCCGTTCGGGTTGGGCCGGGGAGGACGGGGCATCCGATGCATCCGACGTGAGGGGAGTGACCGGCCATGACCACAACAGGGTCGTCCACGCTGGTGGCGAGAAGAGCCGCCCGCGGCAGTGCCGTGCGGGCGGGTGCCCGCATGGGATTCGTGGCACGCGGAGTGCTGTACCTGCTCGTCGGAGTGCTGGCCGTCCGCATCGGCGTGACGGGCTCGGGCGGACAGGCGGACCGGGGCGGGGCCCTGGCCGAGGTGGCGGCGACCCCCTTCGGAGCGGTGCTCCTGTGGGCTCTCGGAGTGGGGCTCGCCGGAATGGCCCTCTGGCGTCTGACGGAGGCCGTGTTCGGCACGGCCGGGCCGAAGGGCGACAGCGCGGCCAAGCGCGGCATGTCGGGAGCCCGTTGCGCCTTCTACGGCGTCTCGTCCTTTCTCGTGCTGTCCTTCGCTGCCGGCACGCGGGGCAGCGGCCAGGGGTCGAGCGACCGGCAGAGCCAGGACGTCACCCGCCGTCTGATGGAGCTGCCGGGCGGTCAGTGGTGGCTCGGGGCGGCGGCCGTCGGTGTGGTGGCCGCCGGGCTGTTCATGGCGGGCAGCGCCGTGATGCGGCGGTACCGCAAGCACCTGACGTGGGGACAGATGTCCCAGCGGGCACGCCGTTTCATGGATGTCACCGGCGTGGCCGGCGGCATCGGCCGCGGACTCGTCTTCGCCGCGGTCGGGTACTTCGCGCTCAAGGCGGCGATCGCGTTCGACCCGGCCGAGGCCAAGGGCGTGGACGACGCGATCCGCTCCTTCGCCCGGACGCCCGTCGGTCCGTGGCTGCTGATCGCGGTGGCGGCCGGACTGGCGCTGTTCGGAGTGTTCTCCTTCGGCCAGGCGAGGTGGCGCAGGGTCTGACCGCAGTCGACCCCCGGTCCCACGTTCTGGAACGTGGGACCGGGGGTCGACTGCGCGGGTGGTGAGAGTACGTCAGGACGCGGCGGGGACGGCCGACTCCTCCGCTTGCGCGGGCCGCACGACCAGGAAGCAGTCCGACTCCAGGTCCATGACGACCGTGGCCGGGACGCCCTCGCGCTGCCGGGCGGCGGCGTACTCCTCGGCGGGCCAGGCGCCACGCGGCGCTCCGGCCGGGAACTTCTCCAGAATCTGCGCCTCCATGACACCCTCCCGCGTCTTCGTGTTCCTCTGCTCTTCCTCTGCGCATGCCCCCGGACGGGCGTGGCACACCGGGCAGGTGGTGGGGGCGCCCTGGATCGGGTCGGGCGCCCTCGGGAGCGTCAGCGAAGTCGTGCGGGGCCGGCGGCTCGGGTCACCATGCGGGGATGACCGGCGCGTCCGGTTCGCGGCGCCGCCAGGCCGCGTTTAGGCGGGTGAGCCGGTTCGCGGTGGCGATGCCCCGGAGGGCCGCGACCTTCCCGTCGCTGACCTCGAACGCCACGGCGCCCACGACCCGGTCGTCGACCACGGCGAGGACGGCCGGAGAGCCGTTGACCCTCGCGAGGTGCATGGCGGGCGAGCCGCCGGCCAGCCGCCGCTTCGCCGGCGTGGCCTTGAAGCCGGCCCGTACGAACGAGGCGACCCGCTCGCGGGTGCCCACCCGCAGCAGCCGCTTGGCCAGACCCGCACCGTCCGAGACCGCCGTCACGTCCTCGGTGAGCAGCGCCACCAGCCGGTCGGTGCGCCCCGACGTGGCGGCGGCGAGGAACTCCTCGACGACCCGGCGCGCGGACACCGGGTCGGCCTCGCCTCCGCGACGGCGCTCGGCGGCGACCCGGACCCGGGCCCGGTGGGCGTGCTGCTGACTCGCGGACTCGGTGATGTCGAGGATCCCGGCGATCTCGGCGTGACCGTACGAGAACGCCTCGCGCAGGACGTAGACCGCCCGCTCGACCGGCGAGAGGCGTTCCAGGAGGGTCAGCACGGCCAAGGACACCGACTCGCGCTGCTCGAAGGTCTCGGCGGGGCCGAGCATCGGGTCGCCGTCCAGGAGCGGCTCGGGCAGCCAGTCGCCGGCCGCTCGCTCGTGGCGCGCCTGCGCGGAGCGGAGCCGGTCGAGGCAGAGGCGGGTGGCGACCTTGGTCAGCCAGGCTTCCGGCACCTCGACCCGCTCGCGGTCGGCGGCCTGCCAGCGCAGGAAGGTGTCCTGCACGGCGTCCTCCGCGTCGGCGGCCGAGCCGAGCAGACGGTACGCGAGCGAGGCCAGCCGGCCGCGGCTGGCCTCGAACCGGTCGATGGCTGCGACATCCATGCGGATCAGCTTAGGCGGCGACCGTCATACCGGACCGGGCGGGCACGGCGGTCAGGCGGCGCCTGCGCTTCGGCATGCCGAAGGTCGGGTGGGCGATGCCCCACTCGGCTCCCTTGAGCACGCCCGACTTGAGCCGAGCGGCGGTCCGGCCGCCGAGGTACCAGGACTTCGACCGGACGTCCCCGTCCACCATCTGGAAGATCGCGTCCCGCCGCCCGAGGCTGATGTGGTTGCCGTGGTACTTCAGTCCCACGGTCGGGACCTCACTGCCCGTCAGGCGGGCGATGATCGCGGCGGTCGCCTGCATGTTGGTGAAGCCGGCCGAGACGCAGGACATCGGCAACGGCCGGCCGTTGTCACCGCGGACGAAGACGCAGTCACCCGCTGCGTAGACCTCCGGATGGGAGACCGAGCGCATGGTGCGGTCGACGACGATCTGGCCTGTCTCGGCGACTTCGAGGCCGCTGGTGGCCGCGAGGGGGTGCACGGCGAACCCGGCCGACCACACGGTCACGTCGGCCGGGAGGGACGTACCGTCGGCGGCGATCGCCCGGGTCGGCTCGACGGCTTCGACCCCGGTGTACTCGTGGACGGTGATGCCGAGCCGGTCGAAGGCCCGGCGCAGGTGTCGGCCCGCCTTCGGGGAGAGCCAGGCGCCGAGCGGGCCGCGGGCGGCGAGCGCGATCGAGAGGTCGGGGCGGGACTCGGCGAACTCGGTGGCGGTCTCGATGCCGGTCAGCCCCTCGCCGACGACGAGCACGGTGCCGCCCGCGGGCAGACCGGCCAGGCGCTCGCGCAGCCGCAGCGCCGAGGACCAGCTGGTCACGTCGAAGGCGTACTCGGCCACGCCGGGGACGTCGTGGTGGGCGACGGAGCTGCCGAGCGCGTAGAGGAGCGTGTCGTACGCGAGTTCGCCGTCGCCGTCCTCGCCGGTCAGCGCGACCGTCCGCCGCTCGGGGTCGACGCCGGTGACGCGCGCCAGGCGCAGTCGCACCCCGGTGCCGGCGAAGACGTCGGCGAGCCGGCGGGGCGCGAGGTCCTGGCCGGCCGCGAACTGGTGGAGCCGCATCCGCTCGACGAAGTCGGGGGCGGCGTTGACGACGGTGATCTCGGTGTCGGCGGGAGAGAGCCGGCGTGCCAGGTTTCCGGCGGCGAAGGCCCCGGCGTATCCGGCGCCGAGGACGACGATGCGGTGCTTCATGGCGTTGCTCCTGTCTCGTTCGCGTGTGCCCCTTGAACGAGACGGCGCCGCGATTGCTGACAGGAGCGGGGTGTGACGCGGGTCACCTCGGCCCGCCCCCTGGGTCGCCTGGGCCCTGGGCCCCCGTGTCACCGCGCCGGCACGGCTACGGCGGGCCGGCCGAGTGAACGTCCGAGTCCGTGGCGCGTTCGGCGGCGTGCGGCTGCTCGGCGAAGAGTTCGAGGAGGCCGGCGATCTCGTGGTCGGCTTCGGCGGGATGACGGAACGCGGCACCGGACTCGATGGCGTAGCGGTTGCGCCGACCGTCGTCCGCGCGGGTGCGCGTGAGGTATCCGGCCGCTTCGAGATCCGCGACGATCGCCTGCACGGTCCGCTCCGTCACCCCGCAGCGCAGCGCCACCTCGCGCAGCCGCACCCCCGGGTCGCGCGCGATCGCCAGAAGCACCCGGGCGTGATTGGTCAGGAACGTCCACTCCGCGTGGCTGCCGCTTCTCACTGCCATACACAGCATCATGCCCGACCCGTCACAAAAATGCGAAGCGAATTTCAGGTAATCCTTGACGGGTAATCGCAGCGCCGGGCACACTCGTCCCGGGTCTTTTCCGCACAGGAGGTGGTCATCGTGGTTCCGCTCCCCGACCCCGCCCGACTCCCGGCTCCGGAGGCGAAGGAGGACCGCATCGCGGTGTCGGTGACACCGCGGGAGGGCGGCTCTTCCGTGAAGGTCTGCGGAGAGCTCGACCTCGACAGCGTCACTCAGCTGCACACGACACTCCTGCACGCGCTGGCCGCCAGCGACGGCGCCGGAGTCGCCCTGGACCTGTCCGAGGTCACCTTCTGCGACTCCAGCGGCCTGAACGCGTTGCTGCGCGCCCGCAGGCAGGCCGTCAGCGACGGTCACCCCCTGACGATCACCGCCGCCAGCCCCCAGGTGACCCGGCTCCTGGAGATCACGGGAGCCGCCGCCCTCTTCACGGGCACGTCCTAGGGACGCGGGCCGGGCCAGGGCCGGCCTGTGTCGCGGTCAGGCCGTGGACGCCGAGCACGATGGCCACGGAGCCGGGCTTCTCCACGCGAGTCTTCGTCGGCGCTGGGAGCGGCGTGGACCGTGAAGCCGTCGACACGTGGGGGCGAACTCCTACATGCCGGGGCGGCGGTGGTGTCAGGCGCGGGCGGCGACCAGCAGGGTGAACGCGGCGACGATGACAGCGACGCGGACGTAGTGGTAGCGGCCCCAGCGGTCCAGCTGCTGCTTCCAGTCGGCGGGCCGGTTCTCGGGGGTCCAGGTCTTGTTCCGGTTGTTGATCGGGACGAGCAGCAGGATCGACATGACCACGCTGAGGATCAGCAATCCGGCGGCGGTGACGACAAGTCCGGCCCCGTGGCCGTTCCAACCGGCGACGGCCCAGATCGCGCAGAGGACGAGCGAGCCCAGGTACCAGAACGGCATCAGGGCGCCGAGCATCCGGCCGCCGTGGGCGTGGCCGAGCTGGCCACTGTCCTCGGGAAGCGCGTCCAGGATCCGGTTCATGACGAAGGCGACGGACACTTCCACCCCCACCATCAGGCCGACGACGACGGTGGTGACGATCTCCAGTGCGTTGAGCATGACGATCCCTCCGAGAACTAGCGTTGCTAGATGATGTGGCGACGCTAGTACTACTAACGCTCGATTGTCTAGCGGTGCTAGGGTCGATGCATGTCGGTAAAGGAACGCAAGGAGCGCGAACGGGCGGAGCGCGAACGGCTCATCGTGGCGACAGCCCGCGAACTCGCCGAGCAGCAGGGGTGGGACGCCGTCACCACCCGCCGGCTCGCCGAGCGCATCGAATACAGCCAGCCCGTCCTCTACAGCCACTTCCGCGGCAAGCGCGAGATCATCGGCGCCGTCGCCCTGGAAGGCGCCGCCGAGCTGGCCGCGGCGGTGCGTGCCGCGGCCTCCGGAGCGAACAGCCCGCGCGAGCGCGTCGCCGCCCTCGCCCGCGCCTACCTCGACTTCGCCGAGCACAACCCGGCGGTCTACGACGCGCTGTTCCAGCTCGACGGCGGCCTGGCGTACGCGCAGGAGGACACCCCCGAGCCGCTGAAGGACGCCTTCGCCGCCCTGCTCGAGTGCCTCGCCGAGGTCGCCGACGAGGGCGTCCACCCGGGGATGTTCACCGAGGTGTTCTGGGCGGCCCTGCACGGTCTGGCGACCCTGACCCGAGCAGGCCGCCTGCTGCCCGAGGACGCTGAGCCGAGGGTGGAGCTGCTGGTGGACCGGCTCGCCACGGTCTGACACACCGTCCCGGCGGGAACGCGTCTGAGGCCCAGGCCCCAGACGAGCCAGGGGGGCGCGCGGGCCTTCGTTTGCGCCGTCGGGTGACGGGCACGCGCGGGGGGACGATCACTGGAGGGAGTCCCCCATGGCCCGGAACGAGCCCGAGACGCAGCCGGAAGGCCGCGGTGACGATGTCTACCAGCCGACCGCGGGTGAGGGGAACGACCGGCCCGTCGACGACCTCGACCTGGAGAACGCCGTCGACCCGTCGCTCCTCGACGCCATGACCGAACCCGGCTACTCACCGCCCGACCGTCCGCGCGCGACCTCACGGCACGGCACCACCCAGCGTGAGCAGCGCGAGGGCGCGACGCTGGACGAGCGGCTCGCCGAGGAGGTGCCCGACGCGGCGCCGGTCGAGGAGCCCGAGGCCGGATCCCCGGCGGACGGCGACCCGGACCGGGCCGAACAGGGCGCGGGGTCGCTGCGCGCGGGCCGGCTCGCGTCGGTCGACGACGACGCGCGTGGTCGACGGAGCCCCCTGAAGGCCACGGACGTCGGCCCCGACGACGGCGCGGCGACGGCCGAGGAGGCCGCCATGCACGTACGGACGGACGAGGACGGGGACGGGGACGGCGCCGAGGCGCGGTAGGCCCGGCCAGGCTCCCGGACGCGTGCCGTTTCCGGTGGGCGCCACGGGTTACTCGCCCCCCATGGACATGCACGGAACACGCAGCCGTACCCTCGCGCTCGCCCGCTCGGCACTGCCTTCGGCCCGAGGCCCCGGGCGGATCCTGTCGACGATGGAACGGATCGAGAGCTCCCCCAGGGCCGACTGGGCCGTCGACGCCGTACGCCGGGCCGTCCAGGGCCTGCCGCTCGGGGCGGCCCGGGACGTCCTGCACGGACGGTGGCTCGGCCATCCGCTCCACCCGGTCCTCGTCCAGTTCCCGATCGGGGCGTGGGTCTCGGCCGCCGTCCTCGATGTGCTGCCCGGCCATCGGCGGGCGGCGCGGGTCCTGGTCGGTGCCGGTCTGGCGGGCGCCGCGCCGGGGGCGCTGGCGGGCTGGACCGACTGGGCCGAGTTGCGCCGCCCGCAGCAGCGGGTGGGGCTCGTGCACGCGGCGGCCAACGTCGTCGGGGTGGCCTGCTACGCGGCCTCCTTCGCGGCCCGGTGCCGCGGCAGGCACGGACGCGGGAAAATCTGGGGGATCGTCGGCCTCACCGCGATCGGCGCCGGAGGGGCCATCGGCGGTCATCTGGCGTATCGACAGGCCGCGGGAGCGAACCACGCCGAGGAGGTCGCCGCCCTGGTCGAGCCCGGGTGGCACGACCTCGGCGAGGTCGCGGTCCTGCCCGAGGGCCGGCCCGCGCAGGGCTGGATCGGCGAGGTCCCCGTCGTGATCGTCCGCTTGGCGGACGACGAGGTCCGGGTCCTGGCAGCCCGGTGCAGCCACCTGGGCGGGCCGCTCGCCGAGGGCGCGATCGTCGACGGCTGCGTCCGCTGCCCCTGGCACGACAGCACGTTCCGCCTCACGGACGGCTGGAACGTGACGGGTCCGGCCACCGCGCCGCAGCCCGCGTTCGAGACCCGCGTGGTGGAGGGCCGCCTCGAAGCGCGTCTGCCGGCCCGTCCCCGTACGGGAGAGGGCCCGGCCACCGAGGCGAGCGAGGACGACATCCTGGAGCAGCTGCTCCGGCAACACGCCCGCATACGGCGGCTCTTCGCACAGACCCTCGCCGCGGACGGCGAGACGAAGCGGCGGTCCTTCGACGAGCTGCGCGGCCTGCTCGCCGTCCACGAGGCCGCCGAGGAGATGGTCCTGCGGCCCGTCGCCGAGCGCGTCGCGGGGAAGGACGAGGTGGAGGCCCGCAACGCGGAGGAGAGCCGGGCCAACGAGGCGCTCGCCGAACTGGAAGGGCTCGACGTGCACAGCGAGGCGTTCGACACCCGCCTCGTCGCCTTCCAGCGAGCGGTGGAGGACCACGCCCGGCACGAGGAGCGCGAGGAGTTCCCCGCGATCCGCGCGCGCTGCGACATCGAGGACCGCAGGTCCATGGGACGTCGGCTGCGGATGGCCGAGCGCATGGCCCCCACCCACCCGCACCCCACGGCCGCGGGCTCGACCGCCGCGCAGTGGACGGCCGGCCCCTTCACCGCCCTCATGGACCGCGCGCGGGACGCCTTCCGCGGCTCCGCCACGTCATGAGCGGACGGAGCGCCCACCCTCCGCCGCCGCGCTTCCCCGAGAGGAGTCGACCATGGTCGTGCCAGTGAAGGTGACCCGCACGCGCGGGCTGTTCCACCTCGTCGGCGGTCTCTGGCCGCTGATGACGCACCGAACCTTCGAACGTGTCCACGGCCCCTACGACGACGACGGCCCCGGGCGCGGGCCGGCGTGGTGGCGCCGGGCGCCGGGGCGCGGGTCCCGGGGCGTCGCCGGCGCGGGCCGCCGGCGCGGGGGATCCCGGGGGCGGGCCGCTGCGGACTCCGGCGATCCGGAGCTGCTGGCGACCTACCTCAACGACCACCTCGCGGGGTCCTCAGGTGGTGTCTCCCTGATCCGCCGCATGGCACGGGCGCACCGCGGCCGTGCCCTCGGCCCGCCGTTGGAGAGCCTCGCGGACGAGGTGGCGCAGGACCGGCGCACCCTGCGCCGGATCATGTCCACGCTCGGCGTCCCGCAGCGCCGCCACCGGGTGGCGCTGGGACGCGTGATGGAGAGGGCGGGACGGCTCAAGCTCAACGGGAGGCTCTTCACCCGCTCGCCGCTGAGCGACGTCCTGGAGCTGGAGGCGATGCGGCTGGGCGTCGAGGGCAAGGAGGCGTGCTGGCGCTCGCTGCGCACACTGTCCCGTACGGACTCCCGCCTCGACCCTGCTGATCTCGACGCCCTGATCCGCCGCGCCCGGCGTCAGGCCAGGGCCCTGGAAGCCATGCGCACCACCTGCGTGGCCCAGACCCTGGCGACGCCCTGAGCCGCATCAGGCGCTCTCCGACGCTCCGGTCGTCGTCCTCGCGGAGCGCACCAGTGTCGCGCCCGCCGACACGACCACCGCCACCGCGCTCAACAGCGCTGCCGCCTTCGCCCAGGTGTACGTGAAGCCGAGGCCGCTGTTCACGAGATCGACCATGCCCGCGCTCTCCACCGCGTGGAGCACGATGACGGAGACAGCGAGCCCTGTCGCGGCGAACCAGACGGTCAGGGTGTCCGCCACCAGGAGCCACACGCCGCACAGCAGGCACAGGGCGGTGATGGCCACGGAGAGGATCTCCGCCTGGCCACCCGCGCGCAGACCCGCGAGGTCCGTGGGCACGTGGACGAGACCGCAGAGGAGCAGGGCGATCCCGGCCGGCCAGCGGAGAGCCGAGCGGAGCCCGGCGGAAGTGGTGTGGCTGCCGGGGCCTGCGGCCAGAGCGCCGTCCAGGACCGAAACCGGCCGCTTCGCCGATCCTCGCGGCGTCGGCGCGGCGACGGCGGCGTCACGCCCGGCCTCGGCGGCGTCGTCCTTGCCGCCTCCGGCCTTCCGCTCCTGGGAGTCCGCGGCGGCGTGCCGCCAGTCGCTGCTGTCGGTCCCCAGGATGTTGACGAGCGCGACCACGTCCTCGATCGGCCGGCCCACGGCCGCGGCACGCAGCGTGGTCTCGGCCTGGTGGAGGTCGTAGCCCGACTCGTTGAGCAGCGCGACGAGTCGCCGCACCTCGTCCAGGGGTCGGGAGACGGCCGCCGCGCGGAGCGCCACGTCGGCGGGGCTGGACAGCTCGCCGGTCTGCTGGAGGCGGGCGACCAGGGAAGCGACCTCGTCCACCGGACGCTCCGTCGCCGCCGTCGACAGAAGGGTGTGTATCGCCTCGTCGCCGGACTCGGCCTTCTCCGGCGCCTCCGCGGCGCCCTCGGCCACCTGGGCCTCTGCGGTGCCCGGGGTCACCTGGGCCTTCTGGGCCACCTCGGCCACCTGGGCATCCGGGGCGGCTTGCGCCTCCGGAGCGACCTGGGCCTCCGGCGCCACCGGGGCCTCGACGGCCGCAGGGGCCTCAAGGGCGACCTGGGTCTCCGGGGACTTCGGTGCCTCAGGGGCGGTCCGGGGCGGCTCCGGGGCCACCATCGGACCTGCCGCCGGAGCCGCCTGGGGCTCCGTGGCGACCTGTGCGGCCGCCACCCGGCCGGCCGGCGGACCCGCCACCGAGGCGACCTCCAGGGCCGTCGCCGAGGCGACCGCGGGGGCGGCAGCAGGGGGCGAGAGCGGGCGCGGCGGGACGGCGAACCGGGGGGCGGACTCGGGGGCGAACGGAAGCGGGGCGGGCTCGAGGGCGGGGTGCAGGGGGGTGGGCTCGGGGGTGGAGAGGGGCTCGGGGGCGGGGGCGGCGTACCGGTCCCTCTCGTCGTCGGCCCGATTGCTGAGGAAGGGGTCGGAGGTCATGTCGCGGGCTCCGTTCGTGGAACAACGGGTAGGCAACCACCGTGGCTGTCTCGTGGGCCCCGGAAGGCACCACTCGCTTACAACTAGTGCGCGGGTTGGGACACTGCGCCATCCGGGAACGGCCTTGCTGGGCCGTCGGAGCGAAAGACCGTGCGGTGCGCCCCCTCCACGCCCTCCACGCCCGCCCCGCGCGGGCCCCTCCAACGCCCTCCGCGCCCGCCCCGCGCGGGCGCCGCTCACCGGCCTCCGCGCCCGCCCCGCGCGGACCGCTCACCGTCCTCCCGCCCCAAGTCCGCTCCCCGTGGCGTCCCTGGCGCGTGAGACCGCCGCCGAGCCGACGGCCCGCTATATCGTCCGAGAGAGCAGGACGGCGACATCCACCCCGCACTCGAACGCAAGGGCCCGCCACCGTGACCGGACGCATCCCCGAGCCGACCGAGAGTCCGAGTCCGCCCGAGTCCTTCGGTGAGGCACGCTGGCCCATGGCCGCGGCCGTCGTCGCCGCCATGGCGCTGACACTCCTGCTCCCCGACGACCTGCGCCTGGCGCCACGTTGGGTGATCCCCACCGTCGAGGGACTGCTGCTGCTGGCGCTCATCGCCGGCGACCCCGGCCGGATCGACCGGCGTTCGGCCGTGCTGCGCATGACGTCCATCGCCCTGGTCGGCATTCTGGCGCTCAGCGCCGTCTGGTCGACCGTCCAACTCGTCGACGACATCGTCCACGGCGGGAAGGAGACAGCCTCCGCCGGCAGTCTGCTGCAGTCCGGCGGCACGGTGTGGGCCTGCACCGTCCTCGCCTTCTCCCTGCTGTACTTCGAACTCGACAGCGGCGGGGCCGCCGCCCGCGCCCACCGCATGCCCGCCACGCCCGCGCTCGCCTTCCCCCAACAGCTCGAGCCCCGGCTGAGCCCCGCCGGCTGGCGGCCCCGCTTCGTCGACTACCTCTACCTCGGGCTCACCAACGCCACCGCCTTCAGCCCCACCGACGTGATGCCCCTGGCCCCCTGGGCCAAGATCGCCATGGGCGTCCAGTCGCTGGTCTCGCTGCTCATCCTCGGGCTCGTGGTGGCCCGCGCCGTCAACGTCCTCGCCTGAGGAGGCGCCAGGAGCCGCCGGTAGGCACCAAGAGCCGCCGGCAGGCGCAGGGACGGCCGATGGTCCGCGCGACACGCGTCCCCCCTCCCGCCGACATGCGGCCGAGGGCAAGGAGGGTCAAATTGGAGGTATCCGAGCACGGAGGAGCCTTTCATGACGAACCATGCGACAGCACCCGGTCGGCGAGCGGAAGGGCACAGCAGCGGTTGGCTGGTGTTCGCCGCCGTCATCATGATCTTCAGCGGCGTCATGACGCTGCTCGCGGGCATCTCCGCCATCGCCAAGGACGACGTGTTCCTGACCACGCGTAACTACGTCTACGAGCTCAACCTCACCGGCTGGGGTTGGATCCACCTCATCCTGGGCATTCTGATCGCGCTCACCGGTGCCGCCCTCTTCTCGGGCGCCACCTGGGCCCGGGTCGTCGGCGTGGGACTGGCAGGACTCAGCATGATCGCCAACTTCATGTGGCTGCCCTACACGCCCTGGTGGGCCCTGCTGTTCATCGCCATCGACGCCCTCGTCATCTGGGGGCTGTGCGTCGCTCCCTCACCGATGCGGGACTGACGCGACCACCTCGTGGACGGCCGACGGCTGTTCGGCCGGAGGCTGTTCGGCCGGAGGCTGTTCGGCCGGGGGCTGTTCGGCCGGGGGCCGAGCCCCTGGGGGTACGTATGACACCGTCCTTCGAGCCCTCGGCGGCAGGCGCGATGACCGCGGTCGAATTCCGGGCGCTCTACGGGCGTCTGCGGAGCCGGGCGGCGGCGCGGCCCGCGGTGGAGGGTCGCTGTGGCGCCCTGCGCCACCTGACTCCTGAACGGGTGGCGGCGGCCGCCGCCGAGGTCCGCACCGGACGCACGGTGTCGCTGGCCGCCGAGATCGAGACCGTGCGAGGCCCCGACGATCCCGAGCCGGCCGTGCATCGGATGACCGGGCCGAGCCCGGGCGACCTCCGCTCCGAGGCCCTGTGCTTCGCCACGGACCGATTCGCCATGAACGTGCACGGCGACGCGGACAGCCATCTCGACGCCCTGTGCCATGTGGTGTTCGACGGCGAGCTGTACGGCGGGGTGCCCGCGAGCGCCCTGTCGGCCGAGGGCGCCCGCCGGCTCTCCGTGGACCTGCTGGCGAACGGCGTCGTCGGCCGGGGTGTGCTGCTGGACGTCCCGCGGCTGCGCGGCGTGCCCTGGCTGGAGCCGGGCGACCAGGTGACGTCGGACGACCTTACGGCGGCCGAGGACGCGCAGGGCGTCCACGTCGGTCCGGGAGACCTGCTCCTCGTCCGGACGGGACATCGGCTGCGGCGCGCCGAACTCGGGCCGTGGGACGTGGCCGGGGCACGGGCGGGCCTGCACCCGACCGCCGTCGAGTTCCTGGCCGAGCGCGAGGTCGCGGTCCTCGGCGGAGACGGCAACAACGACACCGCGCCCAGCGCGGTGGAGGGCGTCGCCTTTCCCGTACACGTCCTGGCCATCCACGCCCTGGGCGTTCTCCTCATGGACTACCTGCGGTTCGAGGACCTCGTGCCGGTCTGCGCGCGGGCGGGGCGCTGGAGCTTCCTGTGCGTGGTCGCCCCGCTGCGGCTGCCGGGCGCCACGGGGTCCCCCGTGAACCCGATCGCGCTGCTGTGACCAGCGCCGGCCCACGCCCGTGACGGCCACTGCGGTCGCCGATGACGGAGCGCGCCGATACCTTCGGAGGGGAGGACCGCAGGGCCCGCGCCCAGGCCGGGCGCCAGGTGCCTGACACCAGGTCGGGGCCATGACCTCTAGGACGGTGGTCGCCGTGGGCGACGCGTCTCATCACGACGTCATCATCATCGGCACCGGTGCCGGCGGAGGCACGCTCGCCCATCGCCTCGCCCCGTCGGGCAGACGCGTCCTCCTCGTGGAACGCGGCGGGTACCTGCCGCGCGAGCGAGACAACTGGGACTCGACGGCCGTGTTCGTCAAGGCCAAGTACCGGGCCCCGGAGTTCTGGCTGGACAAGGACGGCACCGAGTTCCCGCCCGAGGTCAACTACTACGTCGGCGGGAACACCAAGTTCTACGGAGCCGCCCTCTTCCGGCTGCGGCCCGAGGACTTCGGCGAGCTCCGGCACCACGGCGGTCTCTCGCCCGCCTGGCCGATCCGCTACGAGGAGCTGGAGCCGTACTACACGCAGGCCGAGCACCTCTACCTGGTGCACGGGCGGCACGGCGAGGATCCCGGCGAGGGCCCGGTGAGCGCGCAGTACGCCCGTCCGCCGGTGGAGCACGAGCCCCGCATCCAGCAGCTGAGCGACGATCTGGTCAGGCGTGGCCTGCACCCGTTCCACCTGCCGATCGGTGTCGATCTCACGCAGGAGAACGGCGGACGGGCCGCCCACTCCAGTGTCTGCATCCGGTGCGACCGGGTCGACGGCTTCCCGTGCGCGGTGCGCGGCAAGTCCGACGCCGAGGTGATCTGCGTCGGGCCGGCTCTGGAGCACCCGAACGTCGAGATGGTCACGCACACCCAGGTGGTCCGCCTGGAGACCGATGCCGGAGGTCGCCGTGTCAGCGCGGTCGTCGGCCGTCTGGCGGACGGTTCCGAGGTGCGGTACACGGCGGACGTGGTGGTCGTCTCCTGCGGGGCGGTCAACTCCGCGGCCCTGCTGCTGGCCTCGGCGAACGAGCACCATCCCCGAGGACTCGCCAACAGCTCGGACGTGGTGGGCCGGTTCTACATGCGGCACAACAACCTCGCCCTGATGGCGATCTCGAAGGAGCCCAACGACACCACCTTCCAGAAGACCCTCGCCCTCCACGACTGGTATCTCGGTGCGGACGACTGGGACTTCCCGCTGGGCGGCATCCAGATGCTGGGCAAGTCGGACGCCGAGCAGATCCATGGCGAGGCCCCCCGGTGGGCCGGCGCGGTGACACCCGACATGCCGTTCGAGGTGCTGGCCCATCACGCCGTCGACTTCTGGCTGTGCGGTGAGGACCTGCCGCTGGCGGGGAACCGGGTCACCCTCGACGGCGACGCGCGGATCCGGCTGGTTCTCGACGAGAAGAACAACGTCGAGGGCCTACGTCGCCTGCGGCACAAACTGCAGGGCATGCTCGGCCACTTGGGCATGCACGAGCACCATCTGCTGTCGCACAGCATCTATCTGCACAAAGGCATGCCGATCGGTGCGACGGCGCACCAGGCGGGCACCGTGCGCTTCGGCACCGATCCCGCCCACTCCGCGCTGGACGTGAACTGCAAGGCCCACGATCTCGACAACCTGTACGTCGTCGACACGAGCTTCTTTCCGAGCATCGGCGCGGTCAACCCCTCATTGACGGCGATCGCCAACGCGCTGCGGGTCGGCGATCACCTGTTGACGCGTCTCGGCTGACCGCGACCGGCCCGGCCGCGGCTCCGGCGCCCGAAGCTCCGGCCGACCGCGACCGGCGCCCGAAGCTCCGGTCGGCCGCGGGTCCGCCGACCGCGGGTCCGCCGACGAAGCTCCGATCGGGCTCTGGCCCATCGGGGCGAAGCTGCTCGGCCCAATGGCCCAACGGCGTCGCACGTAGGGTGCCGTCCGCCCCTCCGGGTGGTTGCGTGACCCTGCCCGGCCGAGCTGCCGCCGGGCGCATCGCAGCCGCGCGCAGCGAGAGGGCAGGGCGCACATGGACTCCACGACGGGAACGCCGCGGGATGTGATCCCGGCGCGTCTGCTGCACGGTCAGAAGGCCCTGGTGACCGGCGCCAACTCGGGCATCGGCAAGGCCACGGCCATCGGTCTGGGCCGGGCCGGCGCCGACGTGGTCGTGAACTACGTGGCGGGGCCCGAGGCCGCCCGGGAGGTGGTCGACGAGATCACCTCGTTCGGTGTGCGCGCGGCGGCGTACCAGGCCGACGTGTCCCAGGAGGACCAGGTCGTCGCCATGACGGACCGGATGGTCGAGGAGTTCGGGACGATCGACATCCTGGTCGCCAACGCGGGACTCCAGCGGGACGCCCGGCTCACGGACATGACCCTCGCCCAGTGGCAGAAGGTCCTCGACGTCAATCTCACCGGTCAGTTCCTGTGCGCGCGGGAGGCGACCAGGGAGTTCCGGCGCCGGGGCGTGGTCCCCGAGGTGTCCCGCGCCGCGGGCAAGATCATCTGCATGAGTTCGGTGCACCAGCTCATCCCCTGGTCGGGGCACGTGAACTACGCCTCCTCCAAGGGCGGGGTGCAGATGATGATGCAGACCCTCGCCCAGGAGCTCGCGCCGGAGAAGATCCGCGTGAACGCGGTCGCCCCGGGGGCGATCAGAACTCCGATCAACCGCTCGGCCTGGGAGACACCGGAAGCGCGGGAGGACCTGCTGACGCTGATCCCGTACGACCGGATCGGTGACCCCGAGGACATCGCGCGCGCCGTGGTCGCGCTCGCCTCCGACCTCATGGACTACGTGGTGGGCACCACGCTGTACGTCGACGGCGGCATGACCCTCTTCCCGGGCTTCGCCACCGGCGGATGAACCCGGTCCGGCCTCTCCCCACCACGATCGGCGCAGGCGCGTATGCCCACCTCGACTCCGAGCTGCGAGGAGAGGCACCGCGGTGACCGACGACGAGATCCTTCTCGGGCTCGCCCTGACGGTGGTGCTCGCCACCGGTTCGCAGATCCTCGCGAACAAGCTGCGTGTCCCCGCCCTGATCATCCTGCTGCCGGTCGGGTTCGCGGTCGGCGCGACGACGGACGTCATCCACCCGGACCGTCTGCTGGGGCCGGACTTCTCGGCCCTGGTGTCGCTGTCCGTCGCGGTCATCCTCTACGACGCCGGTCTGGGACTCGACCTGCGCAAGCTCGCCCACCACACGCGCGGGATCGTGGGCAGGCTGCTCGTGTACGGGGTGCTGCTCACCTTCCTCGTCACCGGAACGGTGGCGCCCGCGATGTTCGACATGCCGCTGCGCGTCGCCGCGATGCTCGGCATGATCCTCGTCGTCTCGGGACCCACGGTCGTGGGCCCGATCCTCGACTTCGTGCGGCCGAGCGACAGGATGCGGCGCATCCTGATCTGGGAAGGGACGCTGACCGACCCGATCGGCGCGATCCTCGGCGCCCTCACCTTCCACGCGGTCGCCTCGTCGCACCAGGTCGACATCGGCCGGGGTTACCAGCTGGGCCAGTTCGCCCTCAGCCTCGCCCTCGGGCTGGCGGGCGGGGTCGTGGCGACGGCGCTGCTGTGGTTCACCCTGCGCACCCTGCGGCTCGGCGAGACCCTGGGAACGCTTGCACAGCTCGCCATCGTGATCGGCGTGTCGGCGGGCTGCGACGTCGTGCGGGACGACACCGGCCTCATCGCCGCCATCGTGGCCGGCCTTGCCGTCTCCCACATCCGCGGCTTCGACATGCCCGCGCGCCGGCCGTTCCTGGAGACTCTGGTCCACCTGATCATCGGGCTGCTGTTCATCTCCATCTCCTCCACCGTCACCCCGGCGTCCCTGGTGCCGGTGCTCCTCCCCGCCCTCGGACTGATCGCGATCCTCGTCCTGGTGGTCAGACCGGTCGTGGCCTTCGGCGCGGCGGCGCGCACGGATCTCTCCCGCGGTGAGCGCGCCTTCGTCGGCTGGATGGCCCCGCGCGGCATCGTCGCGGCGGCGACGGCGTCGGCCTTCTCCTCCGGCCTGGTGGAACGGGGCGTGCCCGGGGCGGCGAAGATCCTGCCCGTCACCTTCCTCGTGATCGTGGCAACCGTTCTGCTGTACGCGCTGACGGCGGCGCCCGTGGCCCGACGGCTGGGGGTCGTCAGGACGGAGGGCACGCGCGTCCTCCTGGTGGGCGGCGAGCCGTGGGTGGTCGACCTGGGCAGGGCCCTGCGCTCCGCCGGCCTCGACGTCCTGATGTGGGCGGGACTCGACGAGGAACGGGAGCGGATCAAGGGCGCGGGCCTCGCTCTGGCCAAGGGTGACCTGCTGGCCACCGCCATCAACCCCGGGGCCCGGCTGGAGGGTGTCACGGCCGTCTTCCTGGCGACCGACGACGACGACTTCAACGCGCTCGGCTCGATCGTGATGCAGGACAACGTCGAAGGCCCCGTCTACCGGGTGGGGCCGCCGCACGACGGCCACGGCGTGGTCGCCCCGTACACCGGCGGCGACATCCTCTTCGGCCGCTCCCTGGTCCGGCACGCCCTCGCCGAGCGCTACGAGCGGGGCTCCCGGTTCCTGGTGCAGCCGGCCGCCGTCCCGGTGCCGCCGGAGGCCGACACGCTCTTCGTGGTACGGGCCGACCACCGGCTGGACCCGGTCACGGAGCGGCGGGAGGCCGTCCCGCGGGAGGGGGACACCGTCGTCCTGCTCGGGGCCCCCTCCCCCACCGCACCGCGCTGAGAGGCGGGCGGGGCGCCGCGTCCTACCGTCTGGTCCGCCGCGGGTCCCGGAGCATCGAGTCCAGGGTGATCGCGGCGTCGATCAGGGCCAGATGGGTGAAGGCCTGCGGGAAGTTGCCCAACTGGCGCCCGGTCAGGTCGATCTCCTCGGAGTACAGGCCCAGGTGGTTGGCGTACGTGAGCATCTTCTCCAGGACCAGGCGGGCCAGGTCGGTGCGGCCGGCCCGGGCCAGGGCGTCGACGTACATGAACGTGCACAGGGAGAACGTCCCCTCCGAACCGCGCAGCCCGTCGGGAGAGGCCTCGGGGTTGTAGCGGTAGACGAGGCTGTCGCTGACCAGCTCGCGTTCCATCGCGTCCAGGGTGGACTTCCACATCGGATCGTCCGGGGTGATGAAACCGACCGTCGGCATGCGCAGCAGCGCCGAGTCGAGCACATCGTCACCGTAGTGCTGCACGAAGGCCCGCTTCCCGGGGTCCCACCCCCGGTCGAGCACCTGTGTGTAGATCGCGTCCCGCGCGTCCACCCAGCGTCCGCCGGCCGCGGGACGGCCGTCGTCGTAGGCGATGCGCAGGGCCCGGTCGAAGGCCACCCAGGACATCACCCGCCCGTAGGTGAAGTCCTTACGGCCTCCTCGGGTCTCCCAGAGCCCTTCTCCGGGCTGGTCCCAGTGGTCGACCAGCCAGTCGAGCAGCGTGTGCAGTGCCTTCCAGCCTCCGGTGTCGAGGTGCATGCCGTGCTCGTGGGCGAAGTAGATGCTGTCGAGGGCCTCGCCGTAGATGTCCAGCTGGAGCTGGTTCGCCGCTCCGTTGCCGATCCGGACCGGGGCGGAGCCGCGGTAGCCCTCCCAGTGGTCCAGCGTCTCCTCGACCAGGTCGGCGGAGCCGTCGACCCGGTACATGATGTTCAGCGGTCCGGAGCCGTTCCCCTCGCCCGCCTTCTGCTTCACCCGGTTGTGCAGCCAGTTGATGAAGGCGGACGCCTCCTCGGTGAATCCCAGCCCCAGCAGGGCGTACACCGAGAACGAGGCGTCACGGATCCAGGTGAACCGGTAGTCCCAGTTGCGCTCACCGCCCAGTTGCTCGGGGAGCCCCGTGGTGGGCGCGGCGACGAGGGCGCCGGTCGGGGCGTAGGTCATGAGCTTCAGCGTCACCGCCGAACGTTCCACCGCCTCGCGCCAGCGGCCGGAGTAGGTGGACTGCCCCAGCCAGGAACGCCAGAACCGGACCGTCTGGTCGAAGAGCCCCTGGAACTCCTCCAGGCCGATCACGCGCGGAGGCCCGTCGGGGGCGGACTCCATGACCATGCCGCGCTGCTCCCCCGCGCGCAGGGTCAGGGAGAAGCGGTAGTCGCCGTCGCCCGACTGGACGCTCAGCAGCCGCTCGTCCCGCGGCGCGCGGACGGCGTGGACGGCGAGGTCCATGTCCCGCGAGGTGAAGAGGGCGCCGTTCTCCGTGATGTGCAGGTCGTGCGGCGTGCGGCCGTAGTCGAAGCGCGGGGCGATCTCCCCTTCGAACGTCATGGTGCCGCGTACGCAGCGGAGCGTACGGACGAGCCGGTGCCGGTCCGTCGCGGTGGCCCCGGTCACCGGCATGAAGTCGACGACCTCCCCGGCCCCCGCCTCGGTCATGAAGCGCGTCACCAGGGCGGCCGTGTCCGGGAAGTAGAGCTGCTTGGTGGTGTACGTCTCGGCGGCCGGCCGCACGGTGAAATGGCCGCCCTTGCGCCGGTCGAGCAGGGCGCCGAAGACACTGGGGGAATCGAACCGTGGACAGCAGAACCAGTCGATCGTCGCGTCGGTCGTCACGAGCGCCGCGGTCTGCAGGTCACCGATCAGGCCGTGGTCCTCGATCAGGGGATAGTCGTCCATCGTCGACCCCTTTCAGCCCCGGCCGACCGCATCCGGGGCACCGTCACGCCAGGACGAGGGACCGGGCGTCACCCCGATCAGCTTAGGCCGAGGGGATCGCTTCCGTCCTGACGAGCGAACGGCACGCGGTGAGGGGGGTGCTCCCGCTGCGGGGGCCGGGGAACCGCCCTACCGTGAGGTGACGGTGGTCCCGTCGGTGAAGGGGCGGTGCATGGGTGGCATGACGTCCTGGGGGGCCCGCTTCAGGCTGCGGCAGTACGTCAAGGCCAGCCTGTGGATCGTGCCGATGCTCGGGCTCGTCCTCGGCGCGCTGCTCGCCGAGGCCGCCCTCGCCGTCGACAGCGCGGACTGGCCGCCGAGCGGCTGGCACTACTCCGCGACGACGGCGAGCGGCGTGCTCACCGCGATCGTGGGCGCGATGGTGGCGCTGCTCGGGTTCGTCGTCACCATCGGGGTGCTGGTGGTGCAGCAGGCGACGGGCACGCTCTCCCCCCGGTACATGCGCCTCTGGTACCGGGACCGGCTGCAGAAGGCGGTCCTGGCGACCTTCACGGGGACGTTCGCGTTCGCCTTCTCGCTGTTGCGGAGCGTCGAGTCCGCGTCGGTCCCGGACCTCGGGGTCACCCTGGCCGGTGCCGCGGTGGCGGTCAGTCTGGTGCTCCTGCTCATCTATCTCAACCGGTTCACCCACAGCCTCCGCCCGGTGGCCATCGCGGAGTTGGTCACGCGCCTGGGAGAGGCCGTCCTCACCGCCGGCGCGGCGGCGATCCGGGGCGCCGCGCCCCGCGCGGACGGAACCGGAGCCGTGCCGTCCGGCGGACCGGTGACGCCCGTCCGTACCGTACGGGGAGGGGCCGTCCAGGCCTTCGACGCGCCCGGCCTGGTCGCGGAGGCGGCCCGCCACGACTGCGTGTTCGTCGCGACGCGGCTGATCGGGGACTTCGTGCCGCCCGGCACCGTGCTGGTCCAGGTCCACGGGGGCAGGTCCGCGCCGGATCCGGCGCGGGTGACTGACCGCATCGCCCTGGGGCCCGAGCGCACGATCGAGCAGGATCCCGCCTTCGCGCTGCGGATCCTGGTCGACATCGCCATCCGAGCGCTGTCCCCCGCGGTGAACGACCCGACGACCGCCGTGCAGGTGATCAACTACATCGAGTGGTTCCTCCACACGGTCGGCAGGTCGCCCCTCCCCGGCCGCTACGTCCTGGCCGACGCCCAGGGAGATCCCCGGCTCGTGCTCCCGGGACGCACCTGGGACGACTACCTCCAGCTCGCGGTCTGCGAGATCCGCGACTACGGAGGCTCGTCCACACAGATCTGCCGCAGGCTCCGCGCCATGCTCGACGGCCTCCTCGAAGCCCTGCCACCGCAGCACCACCCCTCGGTGCACACCCAGTTGGACCTGCTGCACGCGTCGGTGGAGCGCGCGTTCACCGACCCGGCCCGCCGATCCCTGGCCCACCAACCCGACCTCCAGGGCATCGGCGGCCACCCCCCACCCACCCCCTGACCCCGAAACGCCTGGCTCCTGCCCGAGGTTTTTCGGCCATCGGCGAGTTTTCTCGCCCCTCTCGGCGTGAGCGTGCGTGAAATCCGTGTCGGCGGTTACGAGGGGGAGAACCGGCGTTTGCTGCTCAGCCAGCGGCGCGATGCCTCCGACGGATTGGGCGACGATGTCCGAATCGAACCGGCACGAGACCGCGCAGCAGCGGCCCCCTGCACCCGCGGTGCGGTCCTGGCACACCACCGCCCAACAGGTGCAGGGCGGGATCGACCTGCCCGTGGACGCCACCTTCGACTACGACCCCGACGACCCGTGGGCCGTGCGCGTCACCTTTCGCGCGCCGCTGGGCCGGGTCGTCGTCTGGACCCTCTCGCGGGAGCTGCTGCGCTCCGGGGCCCGGGTCCTGAGCGGCGCGGGCGACGTGCGGCTGTGGCCGCTGCGGGGTGGCGGGAGGGAAGGCCGCGTCCGCATGCGGCTGGGTCCGGCCGGGGCGTTCGCCGTGGTCGACGTCGACCGCGAGCGCCTGCGGACCTGGCTGGCTGAGACGTACGTCGCCGTGCCCGACGGAAGCGAGGCCGCGCGGATCGACTGGGCGGCCGAGACCCCTCACCTGTTCGGGCAGCCGTAGCACACGCTCCGCGAACACGGACAGACAACTCTGATTGGACAGGAGGAACTGATGGTGGAGAGCTGGCGAGCACGCGCAGCCTGCCAGGACGTCGACCCCGACCTCTTCTTCCCGGTGGGGACCGGCGCACCGGCGCTGATCCAGGCCGAGGAGGCCAAGGAGGTCTGCATGGGCTGCCCCGTCCGCGAGGAATGCCTGCGCTGGGCCATGGACGACTCCCGCCAGGTGACGGGCGTCTGGGGTGGCCTGCGTGAGGACGAGCGGCAGTCGCTGAAGCGGCGGTCGCGCCGCAAGGCGAGCAAGTCGGAGTGAGGCTCCGTCACGGCGGACCGGCGCGTCTCCTGACGGGCCGGCCGGGCCGCCCGGACCACCCGCGAGACGACCTGCGAGAGAAGCCGACAGCACGGAACGGCCGCACCCGAAGGGGGTTGGTGCGGCCGTTCCGCTGGTCTGGGGCTCTGCCCGACTACGCCTGGTCGAGCATGCCCTTGCGCAGGCGTTCCAGGTTCCGGGAGAGCAGACGCGAGACGTGCATCTGGGAGATGCCGAGCTCCTTGCCGATCTCCGACTGCGTCCGCTCCTCCACGAAGCGCAGATGGAGGATCGTGCGGCTGCGGTCGTCGAGCTCGACGAGCAGCGGGGCGAGCGTATGGAAGTTCTCGAACAGTTCGAGCGCCGGGTCCTCGACCCCGATGAAGTCGGCGAGAGCCGCGTCGCTGTCCTCGCCGTCCGAACCCACGGCGGCGTCGAGCGACGTGGAGTTGTATCCGTTGGCCGCTATCCGCGCCTCGATGACCTCGTCCTCCGAGAGGTTCATCAGGGTCGCCAGCTCCGCGACGCTCGGCGCGCGCCCGAGCCGGGTGCTCAGCTCCTCGGTCGCCTTGGCCAGCTCGACCCTGGCCTCCTGCAGCCGGCGGGGTACGTGGACCGCCCAGGAGGTGTCACGGAAGAAGCGCTTGATCTCGCCGACGATGTAGGGGACGGCGAAGCTGGTGAACTCCACCTCCCGGGAGAGGTCGAACCGGTCGATCGCCTTGATCAGACCGATGGTCCCGACCTGGACGATGTCCTCCATCTCGTCGCCGCGGGCCCGGAACCGGCCGGCCGCGTAGCGCACGAGGGACATGTTCATCTCGATCAGGGTGTTGCGTGCGTACTGGTACTCGTGGGTGCCCTCCTCCAGTACCGCCAGCTTGTCGAAGAAGACCTTCGACAGCTGACGCGCGTCCTTCGGAGCGACCTTGCGGGGAGACTCGATGACGGGAAGGTCCTCCCTCCCCGTCTCGACACCGGTCCTCGTATCCGTCGTCACCGCAGTCGGCACTCTGATGACCTTCTCTCGTCGTCGGCTGCTGTTACCCCCGTGCGGGGCTCGCTTACCCCGACTTTCGCGAGGCATGTCAGAAAGTTCTCGGGGAAATATCTCGGCCGACGACTCCGGCCGGCTCCGTCCGCCCGGCGGGGTCAGCTCACGCCAGGGACAGCCGGGCCCGGACGCGCTTGCCCGACCGCCTCGGCTCCACGCTGACGCTCTCGCAGACCGCCATGACGATCTCGACCCCGTGCTGTCCGATGCGCTGGGGGTCGTGCGGCCGCGGCACCGGCGAGGCGTCGAGCCGGTCGAAGACCGAGATGTCGACCGCGTCCTCGAACAGTTCGAGCAGCACGCGGCAGGGCCCCGGGGCGTGCCGCACCGCATTGGTCACCAGTTCGCTGACCACCAGCCGCGCCAGATCGATGCGCTCCTGGGACACCGGCGCGCCTCCCGCCGCCGGTGCGGCGGTCAGGAAGTCGGCGGTGAAGTCCCGAGCGGACGCGATCACGCTGTCCCCCGCGTCCGCGCTGTCGTAGGCCACGCTCGCGGACAGCGAGGGCCGACGCACCGCGCTCCTCCTGGCGATCACCTCGCCCATCGTTCTTCCTCCCTCGCGTGACGGCCGCACTCCACGCCCTGTTCATCGCGTATCCCCTGTACGGCCTTCTCATACCGTCCGCAGCCGAGAAATCTGATCGCCGGGCCCCGAAAGTGAGGGACGCGACAGGGTCGAGGACGGTTGCGCACAGGTGTACTACCCCTCCTCGTGCGCCCCATCCGTCCGGTCGGCCGTTCGGTCTCCGTGCCAGTCCAGGCAGAGGACCAGGAGACCCTCGGGTGTGGGGCCTCCCTGGGACCGTAGCGCGCGCACGACCTCCCGGGGCAGGTTCGCGGCACTCAGATGACGCGTCGACTCGATCACCCGGTGCATCGTACGATCCGGCGCCCGGCCCTGTCCCCCCTCGGTCGGCTCGAAGCGGTCACAGGCGAGGAAGACCAACCGGTCGCCGGGGAGGATCCGCAGTCGCTGGGCCACGTAGACCGTGTCCTCGAACATGCCGAGCGGAAGCTGACGCTCCAGATCGAACCGTTCGACGACGGCGCCGCGGCTGCGCCAGACGGTGGGCGAGCCCGCGTCGACCACCTGCACCTCGCCGCTGTGCCGGGCGAGGCTCATCAGGAGGGCGGAGAGCGGCCGCTCGCCTCCGTACTGGCCGTAGAGCGCCTGGTCCGTCAGGCTCGCCTGGCCGACGACGTCGAGTCCGGCCCTGCGGGCGTTGCGGATGGCGTTCAGGGCGAGGTTGCTCACGAGGACGTCCTCGGCCCCGGGGCCCGTGCCGTCGGCGACGACCAGGGTGAGACCGTGCCCCGTCACCGACCAGTCGAGGACGTGACCGGCGGAGGTGTACGCCGGCTCCCAGTGGGCGTGCAGATCGAACTCCTCGCTCACGCAGGCACGCCCGGGCAGCAGGTCCCACTGCATCTCGCCGGGGACGCTGAGGGCGCGCGCCCGGCGCGTCCGCCGGTAGACGTCCGTGTGCCGGTCGGCGACGCGCAGCGCGTGTCCGAGCATCTCCGCGAGGTCCGCGAGCTCCGACGTCGTCCCCGGCGCGAGACGCTCGGCGGGGAGGACGACCACAAGAACGCCACAGCGATCGCCGCGAACCGACACAGGAAGGAACGCGGTCGCCGTGGGGCCGTCTTCCCCGGAAAGATATGGTTGCTGTGTGGCGAAGGCGCGACCCGCCGGCCCTGATTCCATGGGCTGGGGCTCGACCGGACCCTGTACGGGCTCGACCGGGCGCAGCTCCGTCTGCCCGTAGTCGACGAGCAGGAGGTCGGCGGAGACAGCGCCGAACTGCTGCACGAGATCGATACGGAGGGGGTCCAGGAGGCGGTGTGCCGGCGCTTCACGCAGAGCGCGTCCCACCGGCGAGCGTCGATCCACCGAATCCGTACCGCCTTCTGGAGAGATGTAGATGACCGGCGCGTCGCGAGACCGACGCCCGCGGCCCCGGACGCCTGAGGAGTGTCAGTAGCCATGGACACGGACCCCGACCCCTCTGAGCGGGAGCCGCGAGAGACGACGGAGGCAGCGAGGGAGCTCATCGAGCTCCTGGAGGTGATGTGGGAGCGCGGCCGGGACATGGTGTCCTCCACGCCCGTGTCGGCCTCTCAGCTCCGCGTGCTGTACAGCCTCGATCGGGAGGAGGGCATCAACCTCCGCGCCCTGGGCGAGACGCTCGGCTCCGCACCGCCGTCGGTGAGCCGGATGTGCGACCGGCTGGAAGCCCTGGGCTTCGTGCAGCGGCTGCCCAGCCCGGTGAGCCGTCGCCAGCTCGAACTGCACCTGACCGTCCGGGGCAAGGCGTACCTGCGGGACCTTCGGGCCCAGCGCGAGAGGGCCCTGCTGGCCGTCATCGACGCCATGACCCCGACGACCCGCAAGGCACTGCTGCGTGGGCTGACGGGATTCCACGACGCGTTGGACAAGGCGAATCCCTCGCCACGCCGCAGTCCGCCGTTGGGGAACGCCCGGTCCGCCTGACCTCCGCGCACCGTGATCGCCGCCCGGTCACACACCCCTTGCCCCACTTGCCACCCTCTGATCGCCGCCAACGCGCTCACCCCCGAGCACGAGCCAGGCGTGTTGCCCCAAGGATACAGTTGCCGTGCGGCAACTGTTGACACCTGGTCAGGCTGACCTGCTCCGGTGGGAGAACGGGGCCGTCAGGGGTGAGCGTTCTCCGACGGCTGCTCCCGTCCCCGCCAGTCGAGGCACACGACGAGCGCGTCGTCCTCCAGGGGCGTGTCCCCGTGGTACTCCGCGAGCCGGCGCAGGACCGCGCCGGGGACCTGGGCGGGGGGCAACAGCCTCGTCGAGGTGAGCGCCCGGGCGAGCGCCTTGTCGCCGTAGCTCTCCCCCTCGGGCGACGACGCGTCGTACACCCCGTCGCTGCCGAAGAGCAGCCGATCGCCCGGGCGGACCGTGAAGTGCTCCGTCGCGTACACCGTGTCCTCGAACATCCCCAGGGGCAGCTGGGCGTCGAAGGCGACCGGCTCGACCGTGCGGTCGCGCAGCCGCCACAGGCGCGGCGAACCGGCGTCCACGGCTTCGACCTCACCCGTGGTGAAGTCGAAGCGCAACAGGAGGACGGAGACATGGGCGCTGCCGCGGTACTGCGCGTAGACGGCCTGGTCCGCCAGCGTCGCCTGGTCCGCGAGGCCGAGGCCCGCCCGGCGGGCGTTGCGGAGCGCGTTGATGGCGAGATTGGTCAGCAGGGCGGCCTCGATGCCCTCCCCCATGCCGTTGGTGACCGTCAGGGTCAGATGGTCGTCCGAGGCGGACCAGTCGTAGTTGTCCCCGAAGATCGCGTACGCGGGCTCCAGGTGCGCGCCGAGCGAGAACTCGGGGCGGGAGCAGGAACGCCCCGGCAGCAGCTGCCACTGCATCTCGGCCGCCAGCGTCAGCCGGGCGGCCCGCCGGGCGAGGACGTACAGATCGGTGTCGCGCTCGGCGACCAGGATCTCGTGGCCGAGCGCCTCGCAGAGGTGGAGCAGATCCGGCAGCAGCGGCGGGAGGTCCTGCTCCGCCGGCATCGTCACCGTCAGGACGCCCAGGCGGTCCCCTCGGACCGTGACCGGCAGATGCGCCTCGACCGAGTCGGCCGTCCGGGTGATGTACGGCTCCTGGGAGCCGAACACCCGCCCCTGCGGACTGCTGTGGATCGACAGCGGCTGGACGGCGTCCGCACTGCTCCCCACCAGTTGGAGGGAGCGCAGGCCGTAATCGGCCAGCCTGAGTTCGGCCCGCCGAGCGCCGTAGTACGTGCGCAGCGCCTCGTCCACGACGCTCAGCAGCATGTGCGGGTCGGCCCTGCGCAGCGCCTGCTCGACAACGGCGATCTCGTCCACGTGCCCCTGCTTCTCTTCCGTCCGGCCGGGTGCTATCCGGCCTGGCCGGCGGCGGTCAGCGCCTCCGCCACATCCGCGTGCAGCGGCGTCGTCATGGTCAGACCGGTGATCTCCAGGATGCGTCGTACGGCCGGGGTCGGCGCTACGAGATGGAGGTCACCCCGGGCCTCGCGGGCGTCCCGCGCCGCCCTGATCAGGACGTTCAGGCCGGAGGAGTCCATGAACGACAGGCTGGACAGGTCCAGGACGAGGTGGCGGCGGCCGTGCAGGAACTGGTTGGCCAGGTGGTGGTGGAGCAGGGTGGCGGTCTCCATGTCGAGCTCGCCGCCCACGGACAGCACCGCCGTGGCGTCGTCGCGGATCTCCACCTCGACGTCCAGGTTCGGCAGGGACTGGGACATGCTGATCCTCATTTCGCGGTCGTGTTCGGGGTCGGGAAGGGTGTTCCGGAATTCCGGGAGGGGCGGCCTGGTCAGCCGACCCGTACGCCGATCAGACAGGTGTCGTCGTCGGTGTCGGACTTGCTCTGCGTCAGCAGGGTGTCGAGGCGGCCTTCGAGGGTCGCGGCCGGGACCTGGGCCGTGGTGAGGAACTGGGCCAGCGAGTCGTGCACGGCGGTGTCCCGGCGCTCCACCAGGCCGTCGGTGTACATGAGCACGGTGTCCTGCGCTTCGAGCTGGACCTCCGACTCCTCGTACTCGGCCTCGGAGAGCGCGCCGAGCAACAGCCCGCCCAGCATCGGCAGCGTGGTGGCCTTCGGGCCGCGCACGAGGACGGGGGGCAGGTGTCCGGCCCGGGCCCAGCGCAGGGTGCGGTTCTCGGGGTCGAAGATGCCGCAGACGGCGGTGGCCGTCACACGCTCGGTGAGGTGGTACGCCACGATGTTCAGCCAGGAGAGCAGTTGCGCGGGGCCGGCTCCGGTGATGGCGAGTCCGCGCATCGCGTTGCGCAGGACGACCATTCCGGTGGCGGCCTCGATGCCGTGGCCCGCCACGTCCCCGACGCACAGCAGTATCTTCTTGGACGGCAGCACCACGGCGTCGTACCAGTCTCCGCCGACCAGGGACTCCGTCTCCGCCGGACGGTAGCGCACCGCGATCTGAAGCCCCGGCGCGTCGAGCGGCCCGTTGGTGGGGGGCATGATCGCGTGCTGCAGCTGGAGCGTCAGCCGGTTGCGCTCCGCCGACTCCTGTTCGGTGAAGGCCAGTTGGTCGCGGGTCGCCGCCAGGGCGACCTCCGTCCAGTGCTGCGAGGAGATGTCCTGGTACGCCCCCCGGACGGCCAGGAGCCGGCCGTCGGCCGCGAGGACGGGTTCGGCGATCACCCGCATGTGCCGGGCCACGCCGTTCGGGCGCATCAGCCGGAAGGCGGTCGAGGTGGCCCGCCGGTGGCCCAGCACGGCCTGGAGGAAACGGCCGATGGCGACGGCGTCGTCCGGGTGTGCGTGGGCGGCCAGGTCCCGCAGGGAGACCGGGGCGTCGGCGGGCTCCCTGCCGTACAGGTCGAAGAGCTGGCCGTTCCAGGTGATCTCACCCGTCAGGACGTTCTCCTCGAAGCCGCCGATGCGGCCGAGGCGCTGGGCGTGCTGCAGCAGGTTCGCGAGCCGGGCCGCCTCGTCCTCGATGCGCCAGATGAGCAGGACTCCGCCGCCGTGCCGGCTGATGCTGAGGTCGGCGGTGGACGCCAGCGCCACCTGGTCCACGAGCGCGGTCAGCGGCGCGCGGTGGGCGCGGAAGGGTTCGCCGGTGGCGTAGACCCGCTCGATCCGGTCGAAGAGCTCCCCCTCGGCGGCGGCCGTGGGGTACGCCTCCAGGAGCAGGGCGCCGTCGACGGCGCTGCGGGGGCGCCCCGCCGGGTCCTGGAAGTGGTCGTTGGCGTGCCGGATACGGAAGTCGTGGAGCCGGCCGTCCCCGTCGAGGCACGGGGTGAGGACGAGCGCGGGGTCGTAGAGCCCGTCGGAGAGGTCCACGAGCTCGGTGACGCCCGGCGGCTCCCGCAGCTGCGTGGGGTCGGCGCCAGGGTGGTCGATGGTGTGCGCGCACAGCTCCGCCAGGGCCTCGATCTGACGCTCCACCGCCTGGGGCTGCGGCTCCAGCGGCTGGGACCAGCAGATCTCCAGGACGCCGTGGATACGCCCACCGGTACCCGCGGGCACCGCCACGCGGCCGCCGTCGGGATTCCGGGTGTGCCCGATGGTGGGAATACCGGTGGCGCCCAGCGAGGAGAACCACACGGTGCGCCGCTCGGTGAGGGCCTGCCGCGCGACGGTGGACACCCCCGGCGGTACGTAGCGCCAGCGGACGGGCTCGTCGGTGCCGAAGCCCGCGTGGCCGCGCAGGGTGAGCGAGGCGTCGGATCCGGCGGTCCAGACGGCGACGCCCGTGGCTCCCAGCGGCGCGAGGGCGTGTTCCAGGAGGGACTCGGCCACCGCCTGGGTGTCGCCCGCGTTCAGCGCGCCGCTCTCGGCCGTGCGCAACCGCACCCCGACGGACGGCTCGTCCTCGTGGTCCCCCGCCGACTCGTCCACGGCTCGCCGGACGAAGTCCTCGGTCACCTCGGCGACCTGGTCGTGGGCGGCCTGGTTGATGATGTCGGCGGCCAGCTCCAGCGGCGAGAGCCCGGTCTGCGCGCCCAGTTCGGCGAGCTGGCGGGCCGCCTGCACCGGGCCGCACCTCAACCGCTCGACCATGATGCCCTTGGCGAGTTCGATGAGGGCGCGTCCGTCGGCCGCGGCGTGTGCCGCCCGTACCTCCCCGCGGAGACGTTCCACCATCGCGGCCAGCCGGCCGACGGTCGAGTGGTCCCCGGCGCCGGACTCGACGGCCGGGTCCTCGTGCCGGAGGTACTCACCGGGCAGGTCATCGAAGGGGACGGTGGTGCCGGTGGCGACGGCGTACGCGCCGTCGCCCGCGGCGTTCCTGGGCGCCGGGACCATGTCCGCCCCGGCGGCGGGACGGAACGTCCCTGGGACGGCGCCGGACGCGGCCGGCGACGTTCCGTCCCCGAGGGGACCACCGACGGCGTCTCCGCCGTGGTCGGGGGGAGCGGTCATGCTGGGGACTCCTCGGGAGCGAAGGCCTGGGGCCGGGGACGGGCACGGACGGGTGGGAGCGCGTACGGGAGGCGGGCGGGACGGGGCTGCCGCCTCCGCCCGCGGCGGTCTACCCGTCGCGGAGCCACCGCCGGATGCAGGCGATCAGGTCGTCGGCGTCGACGGGCTTGGTGACGTAGTCGCTGGCTCCTGAGGCCAGGCTCTTCTCCCGGTCCCCCGGCATGGCCTTCGCGGTCACCGCGACGATCGGCAGTCCCGCGTGGGCGGGCATCTGCCGGATGGCGGCGGTGGCGGTGTAGCCGTCCATCTCGGGCATCATCACGTCCATCAGGATCAGGTCGATCGCCGGGTGCGCGGCGAGCACCTCGATACCCTTGCGGCCGTTCTCCGCGTGCAGGACCTCGATGCCGTGCAGCTCCAGGATGCCGCTGAGGGCGTACAGGTTGCGGGCGTCGTCGTCGACGACGAGCACCGTACGGCCGCGCAGGGCGGTGTCGACGGTGTGCGGGGCGGGCTGGCGCTGCTCTCCGCGGAGCAGGGGCACCACGTCGCCCGGCTGGTCGGCGAGCAGGTGCAGGGCGATCCGCTCACGGAGTTCGTCGAGGCTGGACAGCAGCTCCAGGGGCCGCTGGCGGGCGCGCGCCTGCAGGGCGTGTTCGCGTTCGACGGCGAGCCTGCGGTTGTTGTGGGCGAGCACCGGGACGGTCCGCAGGGCGGTGTCCCCGTCCATGGCGTCGAGGAAGTTCAGGGCCTCGTTGTCGGCCATGTCGAGTTCGAGGACGACGCAGTGGAACGGCTGGGTGGCGAGGACGGTCGCGGCCTCCTGCGGCCCGACGGCCGCGATCACCTCGATGCCCGTACGGTCGGTCAGGTCCCGGCTCTCGCTCAGTTCCGCCACGGCGTTCTCCGCCACCAGCGAGAGCAGTCCGCCGGAGCGCTCCTCTATCACCAGCAGGCGCCGGGGCTGTCGTGGCTGCGGGACGGCCGGCAGGGCGGGACGCGACGCGCCGGCGCGGTCGATGGTCTCCCCCTGCTCTCCCTGGACGACCGGGGCCCCGGTCTCGAGCACGGTCTGCGGCTGGAAGTCGGCCCGGGCGACCGGCAGATAGAGGGTGAAGGTGGAGCCGGCGCCCGGCTCGCTGTCGGCCGTCAGCGCGCCGCCGAGGAGGTAGGCGATCTCGCGGCTGATGGACAGGCCGAGGCCCGTACCGCCGTACTTGCGGTTGGTCGTCCCGTCCGCCTGCTGGAAGGCGCCGAAGATGGCCTCCAGGTGCTGGGAGGCGATGCCGATGCCGGTGTCCTTGACCCGGAAGGCGACCACGGCGCCGCCGCGGTGCACGGTGCCCGGCAGCTCGTCGTCCGCGGCCGGCTCGATGCGCAGCTCCACGCTGCCGCGTTCGGTGAACTTGACGGCGTTGGAGAGGAGGTTGCGCAGGACCTGCCGGAGCCGGGAGTCGTCGGTGACGAGGTCGACCGGCACGCCGGCCGCGGTGGAGATGGTGAAGGCGAGGTTCTTCTGCGAGGTGAGCGGCTGGAACGTCGCTTCGACGTAGTCGAGGAGCTGACGCAGCGCGACGCGCTCCGGGTTGAGGTCCATCTTTCCGGCCTCGACCTTCGACAGGTCGAGGATGTCGTTGATCAGCTGGAGCAGGTCGGATCCGGCCGAGTGGATGATGCCCGCGTACTCGACCTGCTTCGCGGTGAGGTTCCGGGTCGGGTTCTGCGCGAGCAGCTGGGCCAGGATCAGGAGGCTGTTGAGCGGGGTGCGCAGCTCGTGGCTCATGTTGGCCAGGAACTCGGACTTGTACTTGGAGGCGAGCGACAGCTGCTGGGCGCGGTCCTCCAGCTCCTGCCTGGCCTGCTCGATCTCCAGGTTCTTCGCCTCGATGTCGCGGTTCTGGGTCGCCAGCAGGGCCGCCTTGTCCTCCAGTTCGGCGTTGGAACGCTGGAGTTCGTCCTGCTGCACCTGGAGTTCCTCGGAGCGGGCGCGCAGTTCGTCGGCCAGCCGCTGCGACTCGTCGAGGAGTTCGTCGGTTCGGGCGTTGGCGACGATCGTGCTGACGTTGACGCCCAGGTTCTCCATGAGCTGCTCCAGGAAGTCCCGGTGCACGGAGGTGAACGGGGCGAAGGAGAGGAGCTCGATCGCGCCGAGGACCTGGTCCTCGACCACGATGGGCAGCACGATCATGCTGCCTCGGGTGGTCTGGCCGAGGCCGGAGGAGATGGACACGTAGTCGCCGGGCACGTCGTCGGTGGCGATGACGCGGCGGCTTCGGGCGGCCTGTCCCACGAGGGACTCGCCCAGCCGGAACCTGCGGTCCTCGGGGCTGCCCGCGGGGCGACCGTAGGAGCCGACGAGTCCGAGTTCGAGGCCGTGGGAGCCTTCCTCTGCCAGGTAGAAGGCACCGTACTGGGCGCGCACGAGGGGCGTGAGCTCGTCCATGACGAGTTCGGCGACGACGGCCAGGTCACGGTGGCCCTGCATCAGCGCGGAGATCTGGGCGAGGCTGGACTTCAGCCAGTCCTGCTCCTGGTTGGCGCGCGTGGTCTCCCGCAGCGAGCCGACCATCGAGTTGATGTTGTCCTTGAGTTCGGCGACCTCGCCGGACGCGTCGACGGTGATCGAGCGGGTCAGGTCGCCCTCGGCGACCGCGCTCGCGACCTCGGCGATGGCGCGGACCTGCCGGGTCAGGTTCCCCGCGAGTTCGTTGACGTTCTCCGTGAGCCGCTTCCAGGTCCCGGAGACCCCCTCGACCTCCGCCTGGCCGCCGAGGCGGCCCTCGCTGCCGACCTCCCGGGCCACGCGGGTGACCTCGGCGGCGAACGAGGACAGCTGGTCGACCATCGTGTTGATGGTCGTCTTCAGCTCCAGGATCTCGCCCCGGGCGTCGACATCGATCTTCCGGGACAGGTCGCCGTTGGCGACGGCGGTCGTGACCTGGGCGATGTTGCGGACCTGACCGGTGAGGTTGTTGGCCATGGAGTTGACGTTGTCCGTGAGGTCCTTCCACGTACCCGCCACGTTCGGCACCCGCGCCTGGCCGCCGAGGCGGCCCTCGGTGCCGACCTCGCGGGCGACCCGGGTGACCTCGTCGGCGAAGGCCGACAGCGTGTCGACCATGGTGTTGATGGTGTCGGCGAGCGCGGCGACCTCGCCCTTCGCCTCCACCGTGATCCGGCGCGACAGGTCTCCCCGGGCCACCGCGGTGGCGACCTGGGCGATCGAACGCACCTGCCCGGTGAGGTTGGACGCCATCACGTTGACGTTGTCGGTGAGGTCCTTCCAGGTGCCGGACGCCCCGCGCACGGTGGCCTGGCCGCCGAGGTTCCCCTCGGTGCCGACCTCGCGGGCGACCCGGGTCACCTCGTCGGCGAAGGCCGACAGCTGGTCGACCATCGTGTTGATGGTCTCCTTCAGCTCCCGGATCTCGCCCCGGGCGTCCACGCTCACCTTCTGCGAGAGGTCTCCCTCGGCGACCGCGGTGGCGACCTGGGCGATGGAACGGACCTGGGCGGTGAGGTTCCCGGCCATGGAGTTGACGGAGTCGGTCAGGTCGCGCCAGGTGCCGGAGACGCCCTTGACGTCCGCCTGGCCGCCCAGGATGCCCTCCGTACCCACCTCACGGGCCATCCTGGTGACCTCGTCCGCGAAGGACGAGAGCTGGTCGACCATCGTGTTGATGGTGTTCTTCAGCTCCAGGATCTCGCCGCGCGCGTCCACGTCGATCTTCTGTGAGAGATCTCCCTTGGCCACGGCGGTGGCGACCTGGGCGATGTCACGGACCTGCCTGGTGAGGTTGCCGGCCATCGCGTTGACGGAGTCGGTCAGGTCCGCCCAGGTGCCCGAGACACCGGGCACCACGGCCTGGCCGCCCAGCGTCCCTTCGGTGCCGACCTCGCGTGAGACGCGGGTCACTTCCGAGGTGAAGAGGGAGAGCTGGTCGACCATGCCGTTGAAGACGGCGGAGATCTCGCCCATCAGCCCGTTCGCGTCGTCCGGCAGCCGCGTGCCGAAGTCCCCGTCCCGCACCGCGGTGAGGCCCGCCAGCAGCTGCCGCAGTTCCGGCTCCCCCACGGCGGCCGGTCCGGGCCGCCGTGTCGTGGAGGAACTGTCGATCGTCGTCTCGGACATGATCCATCCTCGCTGGCTTCACCGACACTCGCCCAGGGGCCCGGCGCCCGGCGCCGTGTCCTCCCTAGGACACCGCCCCCCGTACGACGCCGGTCCGGGACCGTTGCCGTACGGCAATGAAGACGAGACTACCCTCCCGTGATCGACTCCCGGGAGACGGTGGCGCATGAACAGACCTCTCCGGCGTGATGCGGACACTCCTCCGAGCCGGCCTCACCTACAACCGGACACCGGGGGTAACCGGAGGTGCACGCCGAGCGGCCGGCGGCTCCGGGGCGCGCGAACCCGAGGACGACGCGGTGTCGACGGCCTGATCGCTGCGTACCGGATCGGGGCGCACGGGAGCCGGCCCACCCCCTGGGGGGCGGGCCGGCTCCCGTGCGTGCCGTATGTACGGGTGGGCGCGCTACCAGCGGTACCAGCGGCCTGTGCCGCCCTTCGGCCGGGCGACGAAGCCCAGGAGCCACACGACGAGCACGATCACCGCGATCCACCACAGCGCCTTCACCGCGAATCCGGCGCCGAAAAGGATCAGTGCGAGCAGTAGAACCAACAGAAGGGGAACCATTCTTATCAACCTCCAGGGCATCGCTTACCCGGCGACTCGACCTCCATCCCTTCGAATGTGCGAGTTTTTCACGGCGAATTCGGGGAATTGAAACGGGTTTTGGCCGTCGATCTTTCCTTCTGAGGTTTTCTGGGGTTTACCGTCGCGGATCGCGGTCAGGCGCCTCGATGTCAGACATGTCGAGCGAACGGGAAGTGATCGACCGTGTCCGGTGAAGAGAAGATGAAGGCCAAGGGCGAGCAGGCCAAGGGCAAGCTCAAGGAAGCGACCGGGCGCACGACCGGTGACGAGCGCCTGGAGGCGGAGGGCCGGGCCGATCAGGCCAAGGGCGATGCCCGTCAGGCCAAGGAGAAGGCCAAGGACACCTTCAAGCACTGACGCACCGGTCTCGTCAGAGCGGAGAATGGGGCGACCCCGCCAGGTGCGGGGTCGCCCCATTCTCCGCTCTTCCGTGGTGCACGCCCCTGCCCTCCGCGCGGAAGTCGATCGCGGTCAGGGAAGAGCGACACCTCGGGCGGACACCCACAACGCGTACCACTCGTCGTGACTCAGGTCGGGCTCGCGGGACGCGGCGTCCCGGCAGGCGCGGACGCGCGCCGGGTTCGACGTGCCGATGACGGGGACGACGCGGGCCGGATGCCGCCTGAGCCACCAGAGCACGATCGTCTCCGGCGTGGTCCCCTTCGCCTCGGCGAGCGACGCCACGAGCGCGGCCGTGGCCGTCTCCCGCGGCGTCGACTGCGCTCCGGTGAAGCGTCCCTGGGCGAGCGCACCCCACGCCTGGAGCTCGATGCCGTGGGTCAGACAGTGCTCGACGGTCCCGGCCGGGAACCCGTTGGCGGCGGACTCGGGGGTGTTGACGAGGACGGCGTCCTCCAGCCAGGCACGGCTGTGCAGGCTCATCTCCAGTTGGTCGGCGACGAGCGGCAGGTCCAGGTGGGCCTGGAGCCGGGCGATCTGCGCGGCGTTCATGTTCGAGACGCCGAAACGGCCGACGAGCCCCTGCCGGTGGAGCGAGGTCAGGGCGTCGGCGATGTCGGCGGGGTCCGCCAGCGGATCGGGGCGGTGCAGGAGGAGGACGTCGAGTGCGTCGGTGCGCAGTCGCTCCAGACTCTCCTCGACCCTGCGGACGATGGTGGAGCCCCGCAGGTCGTAGGTGCCGGGACGGTCCCCCTCGGCAAGGCGGATGCCGCACTTGGACTGCAGGGTGATCCGCTCGCGCAGTCCGGCCGAGCGGGCGAGCACCTCACCGAAGACCGCCTCGGACTTACCCCGCCGGTAGATGTCGGCATGGTCGAAGGCGGTGATGCCGCTGTCGAGGGCCGCCTCGACAGCCGCTTCCGCGGCGTCGATGTCGGCGGCCGTGTGGGCGCTCGCGTCCCAGTCGCCGCCGAGGCCCATGCAGCCGAAGAGGAGGCGGTGTTCGGTCTTGTCAGGCGTGATCACGGGGCTACCTTCGCACACCGACGGCCGACGGGATCGTCGGGGGAGGAGCCACCGCCGGGCCGCCGGTCGGCGCCACCGTCGTCAGCTCTTCGGAGGGAGGTTTTTCGGCCACGCTCTCCCCCTTGCATGAAGAGCGTCACAGCTCGCGACCCTTCCGCGCCCCTCGGCCGCTCTGGTAGACGTGGCTGAAACTGTTCGATTTCCCCGAAGGCACCCCCATGAACCAGGGCCCCGATCCCGACCACCTCAGCTTCACCATCGACCTCACCGCCGAGGAGGCCCGGCGGCGAGCCGAGGTGGTGGCGGCGCTCGGTCCCGCCTGGGATCCGGTGGCGGTCCTGCGTGAGGAGGAGGCGGCGCACGCGCTGCTGTACTCGGGGCTGGACGCCGAGCAGCAGCGCGTCCACGCGATGCTGGTCGACGCGGGCGTGCTGCCCGGTGAGGGGCCCGGCCGTGCGCCTGCCCATTGATCCCCAGGCCGACCGGGCCCGCCGGGCCTGGGTCGCCTGTCCCGGATGCGACGACGCCCGCGGCTGCGGGAGCTGCGAGCAGCGCCGCAACTGTGCGGAGCACTGGCGCTACCTGATCGCCAACCAGGGGCCCCGGGTCCATCTGCAGTGCCCGAACTGCACCCACACCTGGACCCTCGACACCAGCCGCGGCCGCAGCCGCGGCGCCTGAGCCTTCGTACGCCGCGGCTCGGACGCGCTCAGCAGATGCGCGGCAGCTGCTCCCCGAGCGGCATGTCCACCACCCGCGTGCCGCCGAGGCCGGTACGGGCGACGACCATGCCCGGATGCGCCTCGACCGTCTCCCCGATGATCGTCGCGCCGGCGCCGAGCGGGTGCGCGCGCATCGCGGCCAGCACGGCGTCGGCGTGCTCGCGGGGGACGAAGGCGACCAGTTTGCCCTCGTTCGCCACGTACATCGGGTCGAGCCCCAGCATCGCGCAGGCGCTCGCCACCGGGGCGGGCACGGGGACCGCCCGCTCCTGGAGGACGACGCCCGTGCCGGACGCGGTGGCGATCTCGTTGAGCGAGGCCGCCAGGCCCCCGCGGGTGGGGTCGCGCAGCACGTGCAGGTCCGGGGTCACCGCGAGCATCGCCTCGACGAGGCCGCCGAGCGCCGCACAGTCGCTCTCGATCTCGACGCCGAACTCCAGGCCCTCGCGCACGCTCATGATCGCCACGCCGTGGAGGCCGATGGGGCCGCTGACGATCACGACGTCGCCGGGGACCACCCGCTGCGGGCGCAGGTCCACGCCGTGCGGGATCAGGCCGATCCCCGAGGTGTTGATGTAGACGCCGTCCCCGTGGCCGGCCTCCACGACCTTGGTGTCCCCGGTGACCACCTCGACGCCGGCCGTCCGGGCCGCCGCGCCGAGGGCGTTCGCCACCCGGACGACGACGTCGGTCTCCACGCCCTCCTCCAGAATGAACCCGCAGGAGAGGTACGCGGCCCGGGCGCCGCTCATCGCGAGGTCGTTCACGGTTCCGTTGACGGCCAGATCGCCGATGCTGCCGCCGGGGAAGAACAGCGGACGCACCACGAACGAGTCGGTGGAGAAGGCGAGTCGGGCGCCGCCGAGTTCCAGCGCGGCCGCGTCCGTCGTGGCGGAGAGCGCCGGACCGCCGAAGGCGGGCGCGAAGACCCGCTCGACCAGTTCGGCGGAGAGCGCGCCGCCCCCGCCGTGGCCCATCACGATCCGGGACTCGTCGCGCAGCGGCGCGGGGCAGGTCCAGGCGAGCATGTCCGGGGTCTGTTCCGCGGCGGTGGCGCCGCCGACGCCGAGGGTGGTGTCAGACAACGGAACTGCCCTCCAGAGCCGAGGCGGCGGCGGACGGGGCGGCCGTCGTGCCGAGGTCGAGCCGGCGGTAGAGGTAGTACGCCGCGCAGGCGCCCTCGCTGGAGACCATCGTGGCGCCCAGCGGCGAGCGGGGCGTGCAGATCGTGCCGAAGGCCTCGCACTCGTGCGGCTTGAGCAGGCCCTGCAGCACCTCACCGCTGCGGCATTCGGCGGGTTCGCGGGTGTCGATGCCCTCGACGGAGAAGCGGATCTCCGCGTCGTAGTCCCGGTAGCGTTCCGACAGCCGCCAGCCGCTGTCCGGGATGATGCCGATGCCGCGCCACGCACGGTCGGTGACCTCGAAGACGTCGTCCAGCATCGCCCGGGCGGCCGCGTTGCCCTCGTCGAGCACGGCGCGCGGATAGGCGTTCTCGACGGTGTGCTCCCCGCGTTCCAGCTGGAGCACGGTCCGTCGTACGCCTTCGAGGATGTCCAGGGGCTCGAAGCCGGTCACCACGATCGGCACCCGATGGCGGGCGGCGAGTGCGGGGTACTCCTCGGTGCCCATCACGCTGCACACGTGGCCCGCGGCGAGGAAGCCCTGGACGCGGCAGTCAGGGGACTGCATGATCGCCTCGATCGCGGGGGGCACGCGGACGTGGGAGACGAGCAGGCTGAAGTTCCGGATGCCGAGCTTGCGCGCCTGGTGGACCGTCATCGCGTTGGGCGGCGCCGTGGTCTCGAAGCCGATGCCGAAGAACACCACCTCGCGGTCCGGGTTCTGCTCGGCGATCCGCAGCGCGTCGAGCGGCGAGTAGACGACCCGGACGTCGCCGCCCTGTCCGCGCACCTGGAACAGGTCGCGGCCGGTGCCGGGCACCCTCAGCATGTCCCCGAACGAGCAGAAGATCACGCCGGGGCGGGAGGCGATCTCCAGGGCCTTGTCGATGACCTCCAGTGGCGTCACGCACACGGGACAGCCGGGCCCGTGGATCAACTCCACCTCCTTCGGCAGGAGTTGATCGATGCCGTGCCGGATGATGCTGTGGGTCTGCCCACCGCAGACCTCCATCAGCGCCCAGGGCCGGGTCACGGTGGCGTGGATCTCCGCGAGCAGCCGGCGGGCCAGCTCGGGGTCCTGGAACTCGTCGATGTACTTCACGACTGCACCTCTCCGGCGACGCCCTCGGGCGCCGGCCGTTCGCTTCCGGCCATCTCGGCGGCCTCCCATGGGTCGCCGAACTCCTCCTGGAGCATGCCGAGGGTCTCGAAGAGCTCCAGCGTCCTCCTGGCCGACTCCTCGTCCAGACGTTGCAGGGCGAAGCCGACGTGGACGATGGCGTACTCGCCGACCTTCAGGTCCGGCAGGTACTCCAGGCAGACCTCCTTGACCACTCCGCCGAAGTCGACCGTGGCCATCCGTGTGCCGTCCCGGTCCTCGACGTCGAGCACCCTTCCGGGTACCGCCAAGCACATGTGCGTCTCCTCACTGTCGCTGTCGTGGTCCGCCGTCGGCAGCCGCCTCGGCGGTGGCGCGGGCGGCCACGACGAGCTGGCCGAGCGCCAGCCCTCCGTCGTTGGGCGGGACCAGGCGGTGGCGGAGGACGGTGAAGCCGTCCCGGCCCAGGGCGCCGGCGCAGGCCGAGGAGAGCACCGTGTTGGCGAACACTCCCCCGGTCAGCGCGACGGTCTCCACCCCGAGTTCGCGGCGCGCGGCGGCGCAGACCGTGTGCACGAGGTCCGCGACGGCCCGGTGGAACCGGTCGGCGACGACGGCCGCCGCGGTGCCGAGGCGCACGTCGTCGGCGACGGCGGCCAGCAGCGGGGCGGGGTCGGCGGTGAGCGGACCGGTGGGACCGGGGCCGGCCGGCGGCGTCACCAGGCGGAAGGTGTAGCGCCTGTCGTCCCGCACGGCCGGGGCGCGCAGTGCCGCGGCCTCCAGCTCGATCGCCGCCTGGGCCTCGTATCCGGCGTGGTGGCAGATGCCCGTGAGGGAGGCGACGGCGTCGAAGAGGCGGCCCATGCTGGACGTGGGCACGCAGTTGAGGCCGCTCGCCAACTGCCGGCGCAGCACCGGAAGTTCGTCGGCCGGACAGGCCCGCACGCACGGCAGGTCGGGGTCGGCGTCGAGTCCGGCGGCGTGCAGATGGGCCAGCGCCATGCGGTAGGGGCGTCGTACGGCGGTGTCACCACCGGGCAGCGGTACGTAGGACAGGTGCGCGAACCGCGAGAATCCGGCGTAGTCCGCGAGGAGGAACTCGCCGCCCCATACGGCGCCGTCGAGCCCGTAGCCGGTGCCGTCGAAGGCGACGCCCAGGACGGGGTGGGTGCCGTCGAGGCCGTTCTCGGCCATGGCGGCGGCGACGTGCGCGTGGTGGTGCTGCACGGCGACGACCGGGCGTCCCGCCGCGTGCCGGGCCGCCCAGCGGGTGGACCGGTAGGAGGGGTGACGGTCCGTCGCCAGCAGGCCGGGCCGTACCCCCGTGACGGATTCGAGCTGCCGCTCGGCCGAGGCGAGGGCCAGCTGTGTCGCGAGGTCGTCCATGTCGCCGATGTGGGCGGACAGCCACGCCTTGTCGCCCCGGCCGAGGCAGAAGGCGTTCTTCAGGTCCCCGCCGACGGCGAGGGCGGGCACGACCTCGACGGGCAGGGTGACCGGCAGGGGGGCGTAGCCACGGGAGCGGCGCAGGACGAGGGGTTCGCCGTCACAGACGCGTACGACGGAGTCGTCGCAGGGCACGTGGATGGGGCGGTCGTGCAGCAGCCAGGCGTCCGCCAGGCCGGCGAGCCGGGTGAGCGCGTCCGCGTCGTCGGTGACGATGGGTTCGCCCGAGAGGTTGCCGCTGGTCATGACCAGCAGCCTGGGGGTGTACGGGTCCGGGGCGCCGAGGCCGAGGAGCAGGTGGTGCACCGGGGTGTAGGGCAGCATGACGCCGAGGTCCGGACTGCCGGGGGCCACCTCGGGAGCCGGGGCTGCTCCGGGGCGTGGGCGGGGGTCCGCGCGGCGCCGGAGGAGGACGACGGGGCGGACGCGGCCGCCGAGGAGTTCCCGCTCCAGGGGCCCGAGGTGGGCCAGGGGTTCGATGTCGTCGAGGTCGGCGGCCATCAACGCGAACGGCTTGTCCCCGCGCGCCTTGCGGCGGCGCAGTTCGGCGACGGCCGTGGGGTTGGTGGCGTCGCAGGCCAGGTGGTAGCCGCCCAGCCCCTTGACGGCGAGGATCCCGCCGGCCGCGAGCAGCCGGCGGGCGGCGGTGACCGGGTCGGCGTGCTGGCGGGCGCCGGGATCAGTGGGCGGGGGCGGCGCGCCCGGGGCGGTGACCAGGCGCAGGCGGGGGCCGCAGGACGGGCAGGCGACGGGCTGGGCGTGGAAGCGCCGATCGGCCGGGTCCTGGTACTCCCGGGCGCAGTCGGGGCACATCGGGAAGCCGGCCATCGTCGTGTGGTCGCGGTCGTAGGGGACGCCGGTGACGATGGTGAAGCGCGGGCCGCAGTGCGTGCAGGTGATGAAGGGGTGCAGGTGGCGCCGGTCGGCGGGGTCGGCGAGTTCGGCGAGGCAGGCGTCGCAGGTGGCCGTGTCCGGCGGCACGAGCGTGTGCACGGCGCCGCCCCGGCGGGAGGGCACGATGGTGAAGCCGCCGCCTCCGCTCGCGGCCACCTCGGTCGCCTCGACGGATTCCACCCGGGCCAGGGGCGGTGCCTCGGAGGCGATGCGGGCGCAGAAGGCCGCCACGTCGTCGGGGGCGCCCTCGACCTCGGCCACGACGCCGTCCGCCGTGTTGGTGACGTGGCCGGACAGGCGTAGCGCGGTCGCGAGGGCGTAGACGTGGGGGCGGAAGCCCACGCCCTGCACCACACCCGTGACCAGCACGCGGCTGCGTGTGGGGACGGTGGTGAGGGCGGCGGCGGACGGCTCCGCGGTCACGCGCCGGCCCGGGCCATCACCGGGGTGTGGACCGGGTCGCCCTCGGTCGCGGCCAGGGCACGGTCGAGCAGCACACCGGCACCCCGGCCGTCGCGCACCGAGGTGAGGACGATCTCGACTCCGGGGTTGACCTGCTGCACGTTACGGCGGAAGGCGCCCTCGTCGAACTGCGCCGCCTCGGCCATGTCGGTCTTGGTGACGACCACCAGCTGGGCGAGGCCGAAGGCGGTCGGGTACTTCAGGGGCTTGTCCTCGCCCTCGGTGACCGAGGCGAGGACGACCCGGAGCGTTTCGCCGAGGTCGTAGCCGGCGGGGCAGACGAGGTTGCCCACGTTCTCCACGAAGAGCAGCCGGGTCTCCTCGGGCAGCCAGTCGTGCAGGTGCCGGGCGACCATGTCGGCCTCCAGGTGGCACAGCCCGTCGGTGTGCACCTGCTTGACCGGGACGCCCGCCCGGGCGAGGCGTTCGGCGTCGTTCTCGGTGGCGAGGTCGGCGGTGAGCGCGGCGGTGCTGACGCCCCGTTCGGTGGACAGGCGCAGCTCGCGCTCCAGCAGAGCCGTCTTTCCGCTGCCGGGGCTGGAGAGCAGGTTGACGACCGTGGTGCCACGGGCGGTGAGTTCGGTACGCAGGATGCCCGCGGCGGCGTCGTTCCTTGCGAGGACCGCGCGCTGGAGGTCGACTACTCGGCACATGCTCGGCTCTCCTCGGTACGGGGTTCACGGCGTGGTGCGCGGTTCTCGACGGGGTCGGTCGAGCCGCTCTCGACGGGGTCGGTCGAGCCGCTGTCGGCGAGGTCGGTCCAGCGGACCTCGCGGATCCGCAGTTCGCGCCCGGCGACGAGTTCGACGGCGGCCCCGCCGCAACCGGGGCAGAGCAGCCGGGGCGGCATGCCGACGTTCCAGACCTCGGCGCAGGGCTCGCAGCGGGCGGTGCCCTGGACGGTCCGGGTGATGAGCTCGGCGCCCTCGACGACGGTCCCCGCGCAGGCGAGTTCGAAGCAGAAGGCGAGCGCGTCGGCGACGACTCCCGCCAGTTCGCCCACGTCCAGTCGGATGCTGGTGACGCCGGTGGCCCCTCGGGACCGCGCGGCCGTCTCGACCTGGTCGACGACGGCCATCGCGACGGACATCTCGTGCATCGCTCTCCGTCCTGGCCGGCGGGTGTCTCGGCCGCCATTACAGGACGGGCGGGCGGTGGGTCGCCGCCCGGCGCGCCGTGACGGCACGGTGGTGTCGTCCGTTCGGTGCAGCCGGGGCGGCGTCGGGTCACATGCGGCTGATGCGGAGGTAGCGCCGGACGTCCGGGAGGAGGCCCCTGACGAGGGCCACGGCGGTCAGGGCGGCGGCGGTGACGGCGGCGACGGCGCCGAGGGAGCTCTTCTTCATGGTGTTCTCCGTGTCGGGGTGAGGCGCTCCGGGTCGGGTTTCGGACGACGGGCTGGGGACGGCGGGCTACGGGCGGCGGGCCACGGTGGCGCCGGGTCTCATACGACGGCTTCCTGGCGGACCAGTTCGGTCACCGTGCGGACGGCCTCGGGGACCGCTGCGGCGACCTGCGGGCTGAGTCCGATGCCCTCGTCGAGGCAGGCCGGTTCGCAGCCGACGAGCAGGATCCGGCGCGGCGGCGTGGCGCCCGTGCCCGCGCACAGGGTGTCGAGCAGGGCGAGGACGGCGTCGGGCGTCATCCGGTGGCCGTCGAGCGGCGGGGTCCCCGTGGTGGCGGCCCGCTCGGCGGGCTCCGAGGCGTCGATGACGTACAACGTTCCGGGTTCGCCCCCGCGCGCGGTGACGTCGACGAGGACGAGGGTGTCCCAGCCGTCGAGCAGTTGGTAGGCGAGGTGGACCCCGCGGATGCCGACGTCGGCGACGTCGACGTGCGGCGGCAGCCGGTCCGGCGTGAGCCTGCGTACGGTCTCGACGCCGAAGCCGTCGTCCCCGAGGAAGATGTTGCCGACCCCGGCCACCAGGGTCCGGGCGGTGCCGGGTGCGGGAGCGTTCATCTGTCCTCCAGGACGTCGACCTCGTCGGGCTGGAAGTAGAGGAACCGCCCCTGTTCGCGGCGGATGTCGGCGCCCGGGTCGTCCTCGACGGTGACGGCGATGTGCACGCCGCCGTCGACGTCGTGCAGGACGGCCTCGACGAGGGCGCTGCGGCCGTCGAGGAACAGGTCCTGCGCGTCGGTACGGCGCAGCCGCGGGCGCAGGAGGACCCGGCTGCCGGCGCGGACCGGGTGCCCGTCGACGAGGACGTGGTCCCGGGCGGGGTCGACGGACGTGTCGCCGGCCGGGTCCCACCAGGGGGTGTCCGGTGCGAGCAGGTCGGTGGTCGAGGGCTCCTTGGGGCCGGTGACCTCCCGCAGGCTCCGTACGGCTCCGTGCAGGCGCTCCAGCACCTCCGGCGGCATGGTGTCGGCCAGGTCGATCACGGCCGCGGCGCGGGCGTCGGTCCCCCTTGCCTCGCGCTTCTCCTCGTCGGTGAGGGCCGCGGTGCGCAGGGCGAGGATCTCGTCGATCTCGGTGGCGTCGTAGAGGGCGCCCGGGCTCTCGGGGGCGATCGCCGGGTGGTCGTCGAGGATGATCGGCGAGGAGAGCACCAGGTCGGCGCGGCCGGGTTCACCGGCCAGCACGGGCCAGGTGCGCAGGTTCTCGCAGCCGGCGACGGCGCCGCGCGCCCACTCGGGCGGGTCGGTCATGGACAGGAACGATCCGGCGTCGAGGTGGAGCAGGGTGTGCGTCGCGACGAGGGCGTACGGCAGCGCGGCGTTCCGGTCGCCTCCCGGACGGGCGGCCCAGTCGCTGGTGTTCTCCACCTGGACGGTCAGGCGTTCGACCCGGTACGGCCCCTCGAGCGCGGTCGTGGAGATCCGGAGGACGCCGCTGATCTCCTCCCGGCGCCGGACCAGCCGGCCGAGGACCTGCCCGTCGGTTCCGGTGATCTGTTCCACCTCTTCGGTGGCGGGGCGGGAGAAGGGCAGTGCCGTGCCGTCCGCGTCCAGGGCCTCGACGGGGAGGACGAGGGCGACCTTCTCCTCGACACCTTCGTCCCACGTCGTCAGGACCCGGTCCTCCAGGCGCAGTTCGCCGACCGGTACGAAGGTGCCGTCCGGGGTCCGTTCCTCGACGGTCCGCCGCTGGACGTGCAGGAAGCGCAGCTCGACGGCGAGTTCGGCGCCGGGCCTCGGCTCCATCAGGCACACGGTGCGCTGGTCGTGGTGTTCTCCGGCGGCGTCGCTCGCCCAGGACGGCGGCACGAGGACGCCGAACTGCCAGCGGAACCTGTTCTTGGCCGCCGACGCGCGGTACGGGTAGAGCACGTACCCCTCGAAGAGGACGGCGTCGGCGACCTGCCGGGCGACGGCGAGTCTCGCCTCGGTGCCGGAGGTGAAGACTGCGGTGGTCATCGTGTCCTCTCCCCCGCCTCGGCGAGCAGGGTCTCGACGGTGGCCTGCCAGGAGGGGAGGGCCCGGCGGGACCGGTAGGCGAGCAGGGCGTCCATCGCGTCGGCGGGGAGCCTGATCCACCCGCAGCCCGGGAAGTGCTGGTCGATCATCTCGTGCCAGACCTTCACGGGCATCCGGTGCACGACCTCCTTGTCCCAGGGCACGGGCTCGACGTGGAAGCCGCCGGCGCCCGTGAAGGCGGTGCCGGAGAACAGCAGGAGGAGCGGTACCTCGCCGCCGGAGAGCGAGCGGAGGTAACGGGACGCCGCGATGTCGGTGTCGTAGGTGCAGGGCACGACGAGGTCGGTCTCGATCTCGCCGGTGAAGCCGGGGACCATGGTGGAGACCTGGGCGAACTGCACCGGGTTGAGGCTGCTGCCCCACCGGGAGCGTTCCCCGAACAGGTCGCCCAGCGCCTCCGCCTCGGTGTCGTCGTAGCCGCGCCGGGCGGGTTCGACACGCATCTGGCAGCGCAGTGCCAGGGCGTGCACACGGGTGCCCGGGGTGGCGGTGATCCGCAGCCGGAAGACGAGCGTCGGGCCCGCCGCGTAACCGTCGGCGCGGACGTCGGTGCAGGCGAACGAGAACTCGGTCACGGTCGGCTCCCCGGTGCCTCACGTGCCTGCTCGCGCACGTGGGCGAAGAGGGCGTCGAGGTCGGCCCGCGCCTCCGCGCCCCCGTCGAAGCCCTGCCAGTGCAGTCGCATACGGCCCACCAGTTCGTAGCAGAGGTCGATCGGCACCAGGTAGCACTCGGGACGGCCCTCGTGCCGGCGCAGCAGCAGGGCCTCCACGTCGGGTTCGAGCAGGGTGGCGAGCCGGGTGGCGTCGAGGACGCACGTCCACGCGGGTTCCTCCAGCTCGCTCTCGGTGGCTCCGGCGGGGCTCGGGTAGAGCGCCACCGTTCGGTCTAGGGCGGAGTTGCGGAAGAGGTACGCGACCGAGACGGGGATCCGCAGCGACTCCCACACCCGGTCGTCGACGCGGTGGTCGGCGTCGCTCAGGAACCGCGCGGGCACCGCGCGGAAGCGGCCTCCCGGCCCGCCGCCGCGGTCCATGAGCTGGGCGCACGGGCCGCAGGCGCAGGCCAGGGTCCGGCGGTCGGTGTCGGCGAGGTGGCGGTGGCGCTCACCGGCGAGCTGCTGCCCGCACAGCTCGCACCGTTCCTCCTGGGGCGGCCGCGGGGCGGTGAACCGGCGCAGCCCGGTGGGCCCCGGCGCATGACCGGGACCCGTGTGCCCCGGCGCGTGACCTGTACCCGTGGGCCCCGGCGCGTGGCCGAAGCCCGGGGGCCCCGGCGCGTGCCCGGCGACGCGGGTCGGGACCCCGGTCACGAGGCATCGGCCGGGGTGAGACGTGCGGCGCCGGTGCTCGGCGGGCCGGACCCGATCTGGAGCAGCGCCGGCTCGCGTGCGCCGGCCGGTTCCAGCTCGACGCGGGTCACTTCGGGGGCGTGGCAGGCGAGGGCGTCGGCCGCCGCCTGCCGTACGGACTCCTGCGTGCTGGGGCAGCCGCAGCCGGACGAGCCGGTGACCCGCAGCCGCAGCACCCCGTCGGCCGGGTCGAACCCGGCCTGCTCGACGGGGTGCGGCAGGGCGGACAGGGCGCGTTCGACGCGGGCTTCCAGCTCTTCGGGGTGGAGTCCGTGCAGGTTGAGCAGGCTCGCGACGAGGTCGTCGCCGAGCAGCGCCGCCCACGGATCGGCGGGCGGGCGGGCGCCGGGGCGGCCGAGGAGGTCGACGACGCGGCCGAGGCCACTGCCGTAGAACTCCATGAGGACGCGGACGACGTCCTCGGCCGCGGCGCTGGCGTCGGCGTCGCCCTTCTCGGCGAGCCGGTCGAGCACCTCCTCGACGCGGCGGCCCGCCGTCTCGGCGTTGACGGCGCTCATCCGCCGAGCCCGCTCAGGCCGGTGGGCACGTGCATCTGCTTCACCGTCCGGCCGTTGCCGGTGTACATGTGCACACCGCACGGCAGGCAGGGGTCGAAGCTGCGCACGGCGCGCATGATGTCGATGCCCTTGAAGTTCTCGGGCGTGTTCTCCTCGAAGATCGGGGTGTTCTGCACCGCGTCCTCGTAGGGGCCGGGGGTGCCGAAGGTGTCCCGGGTGGAGGCGTTCCACGGGGTCGGCGGGTACGGGTGGTAGTTGGCGATCTTGCCGTCCCGGATGACCATGTGGTGGGAGAGGACGCCCCGGACGGCCTCGGTGAAGCCCACGCCGATGGACTCGTCCGGCACCTCGAACTTCTCCCAGGTCTGGGTGCGTCCGGCGCGGACCTCCTCCAGGCCCTTCTCCGCGCAGTGCAGGGCCACGGCCGCCGCGTACGCCTGGAAGTAGGTCCGGGCGCGGTTGCGCTCCAGGGCGTTGCTCCACTGCGGGATCTTCCACTCGAAGGTGGTCTCCGGCTTGGTCATGGTCCGGGGCAGGTTGATGACGACGCTGTGCCCGGTGGCCTTGACGTAGCCGATGTCGACGAGTCCGGAGAGCGCGGTGGACCACAGGCGGGCGATGGGGCCGCCGCCGGTGTCGAGCGCCAGGTGGTCCTTGCCGTCGAACCACCGGGGGGACATCACCCAGCTGTACTTGTCGTCGAAGTTCCGCTTCTGCGGGGCGGGGATGGTGTGCTGGTTCCACGGGTGGCGCGGGTCGACCGGGTTGCCGAGCGGGTCGTGGGTGACGAACTGCTCCTGGCCCTGCCAGTCCTCGTAGTACGAGCTGCCGAGCAGGATCCGGATGCCGAGGTTGATCTCGGTGAGGTCGTTGGTCACGAGCTTGCCGTCGACGACGACACCGGGGGTGACGAACATCCGCCGGCCCCAGTCGGTCATGTTGGCGTACGTGAAGTCGCAGTGCTCCGGGTCGTTGAGCGCTCCCCAGCAGCCGAGCAGGACGCGGCGTCGGCCGACCTCCTCGTAGCCGGGCAGTGCCTCGTAGAAGAAGTCGAAGAGGTCGTCGTGGAGCGGGACGACGCGCTTCATGAACTCCACGTAGCGCATGAGCCGGCTCATGTAGTCCGTGAAGAGCTGGACCGAGGCGATGGTGCCGACGCCGCCGGGGTAGAGCGTGGAGGGGTGCACGTGGCGCCCCTCCATCAGGCAGAACATCTCCCGCGTGTAGCGGCTGACTTGCAGCGCCTCACGGTAGAACTCGCCCTCGAGGGGGTTGAGGGACCGCATGATGTCGGCGATCGTGCGGTAGCCGTGGTCCCCCGCGTGCGGGGCCTCGGTGCGCTCGGCGAGTTCCAGGACCCCCGGGTTGGTCTCGCGGACCATCTTCTCGCAGTAGTCGACCCCGACCAGGTTCTCCTGGAAGATGTTGTGGTCGAACATGTACTCGGCGGACTCGCCGAGGTTGATGATCCACTCGCCCAGGTGCGGGGGCTTCACGCCGTACGCCATGTTCTGCGCGTACACCGAACAGGTGGCGTGGTTGTCGCCGCAGATGCCGCAGATGCGGCTGGTGATGAAGTGCGCGTCACGCGGGTCCTTGCCGCGCATGAAGACGCTGTAGCCGCGGAAGACGGAGGACGTGCTGTAGCACTCGGCTACCCGCTTCTGCTTGAAATCGATCTTGGTGTGGATGCCGAGGCTGCCCACGATCCGGGTGATCGGGTCCCAGGCCATCTCGACCAGGCCGCTGCCGTCACCCGTCGTCTTCGTCGGAGGTGCCATTGTCTGTACGGTGCCCTTCGTCAGTTCTTCGACTTCACGAACAGTGGGTGGGGGTGGGGGCGGGATCGCGCGAGGGATCCCGTGGGGGCCGCGTGGGGCGCCTCGTCACCACGGCGGCCGGTAGCCGGTGGTGATGCGATCGCCGGTGTGCCGCCACTTCGGCTCCTTGTCCACGGTCCTGGCCGTGATGGTCCGCAGTCGGCGGATGACGGAGCCGTACACGCCGCTGGCGGCGCTGGAGACCTTGCCGCCGGGAGGTTCGTCCATGAACGGCATGAACTTGTCCGGGAAGCCGGGCATCGTGCAGGCGATGCAGATGCCGCCGACGTTCGGGCAGCCGCCGATGCCGTTCATCCAGCCCCGCTTGGGGACGTTGCACTTGACGACCGGCCCCCAGCAGCCCAGCTTCACCAGGCACTTGGGCGAGTCGTACGTCTCGGCGAACTGGCCCTGCTCGTAGTAGCCCGCGCGGTCGCAGCCCTCGTGCACGGTCGCCCCGAAGAGCCACGTGGGACGGAGCTTGTCGTCCAGCGGGATCATCGGCGCGGAGCCCACGGCCTGGTAGAGGAGGTACGTGAGGGTCTCCGCGAAGTTGTCCGGCTGGATGGGGCAGCCGGGCACGCAGACGATGGGGATCCCCGCGGAGGACTTCCAGTCCCACCCGAGGTAGTCCGGCACGCCCATCGCGCCGGTCGGGTTGCCGGCCATGGCGTGGATGCCGCCGTACGTGGCACAGGTGCCGATCGCGACCACGGCGAGCGCCTTGGGCGCCAGCCGGTCGATCCACTCGCTGGTGGTGATGGGCTGGCCGGTCTCCGGGTTGTCGCCGAAGCCGCACCAGTACCCCTCCTGCTTGATGTCCTCGTTCGGGATCGACCCCTCGACCACCAGCACGAACGGGTCGATCTCGCCCCGCTCCCCCTTGAAGAACCACTCGATGAACGTGTCGGCGCCGCCCACCGGGCCGCACTCGAAGTCGATCAGCGGCCAGTGCACCGCGATCTTGGGCAGTCCCGGCAGCCCGGCGAGGGCGATCTCCTCGATGCTGGGCTGCATGGCGGCGGTCAGGGCCACCGAGTCTCCGTCGCAGCTCAGACCCGCGTTGATCCAGAGGATGTGGATCGGTTTCTCGTCGCTGCCGGGGGCGGCGCCCTGATCTTCGACCGGGGCCTGCTGGGTTGCGTTCATGCGTCGCCTCCTGGGGAGGGTGGGGCAGAGGCCGTCGTCGGGCCTCCGTACGTGTCAACGGTCGGTCGGACCGGCCGCCCGCGCACCCGGGGCGTCCGGGGAACCGGTGGGGGGAGCGGTCTTACGGACGAAGGCCCGACGCAGCGCGTGGTACGGCGCGGTGGGGTCCGTGAAGATCCCCCACATGCGCGAGAGCTCCTGCTCGCGGTGGGCGGCGAGGGGGGTCGTGGACTCCCGGCGCTCGTGCTCCGCCTTCTTCGCCGCCACCCGGGAGGCCACGCCGGGGTGTGACGCCAGCCGTGCGGCCAACCGGGTGATTTCGGCCGAGAACTCCCCCGGTCCGCAGTCGACGACCCGGTCGACGAGCCCCATGCTCTGGGCGGCCGCCGCGGAGACCGGCCGGGCCTGCTCGACGAGGCGCTCGGCCATGGCCGGGCCCACCTTGCGGGGCAGGGTGTGGGTCCAGTACTCCGACCCGTACAGGCCCATGCGCCGGTAGTGGGGGTTGAGGACGGCGCCGGAACGGCACCAGACCTCGTCGGCGGCCAGCGCCAGCATCACCCCGCCGGCGGCGGCGTTGCCGCCGACCGCGCTGACGACGAGCCGGTCGGTCGTGGTGAGGACCGACTCGACCAGGTCGTTCATGGCGTTGATGTTGGCCCAGGACTCGGCGGCCGGGTCGGCCGCGGCCTCGATGACGTGCAGGTGGATGCCGTTGGAGAAGAAGTCGCGCTGTCCGCCGAGCACCAGGACGGAGGTGGGGCGCGTGCGGGCGGTCTCGTAGGCCTGCCGCAGCCGGCGGCAGTGGTCGGTGCTCATCGCTCCGCCGGGGAAGGCGAAGGACAGCACCCCGACCGGGCCGTGCTCCCGGTAGCGGATGTCGGACCAGGTCCGCCCACCCTCGCCCTCGCGGGGCGGCGGGGGGAGTTCGGGGAGCTCCGGCAGCCGCCCCGCGAGGGCGAGGGTGGCCGGCAGCTTGCAGGCACGCGCCTCTCCCGGGGTGGTCCGCGCGCGCAGCTCGGGGATCCAGACGGCGCCGTCCACCGTGGCGCGGCAGACGGCGCCGGCCCGGGTGGCCAGCAGTTCGCCCGGCCGGCCGCGCAGGCCGTCCTCCGCGTGGCCGCCGTGCAGGAACCACTCCGCGCCGAGCAGCTCGTCCCGGACGCCGGGCTGCGAGTCGGCGGCCCGCAGGGCGCGCAGGACCGTCGCCGTGTCGTCCTCGTCCCAGTCGATCCGGCGCCGCTCCTGGCGGAAGACGGGCCGGACCCGGACCGGGCCCGTCTGCGGGGTCGGTGTCGCCCCGGCGGCGACCCGGTCGACGGCGAGGTGGACGGCGGACAGGGCGGCGTCGGCCAGCTCGTTTCGGTACAGGTCGCTCTTGCCCACGGCCGGGACGGGGAAGGTCGCGGTGGCCCAGACGTCACCGGCGTCCATCTCCTCGTCGGCCTGAAGGACGGTCACCCCCCACTCGGTGACGCCCTCGTGGATCGCCCAGTCCAGGGACGACGGCCCACGGTCTCCCACCGGTCCCGGGTGAACGATCAGGCAGAGGTGACGTGACCACACGTCCCGGGGCACGACCGCCTTCAGCATGGGCGCGACGACCAGTTCGGGCGCGTGGAGCGCGACGGCGTCCCGCACCGCGTCCCCGTCGGGCGTCACCTCCACGGAGACGGTGTGCCCCCGGTCCTGCAGCTCCACCCGGACCCGTTGGGTGAGACTGTTGTCGCTGCCTGCGATGAGCAGAATGCGCATGAGGCCCCTCCGGACCGTGAAAGCCGCCACCGGGCGGCCGGGTCGATCCGCCGCCCCGGCGATCGTCCGCCACACCTGGCCGGAGACACCGGAGACACCTCTCACGCCTCACTCGTTCGAGCCACGCGTCCGACCACCTGGCGGTGACCCCGGCCCGCGACCGGCCGGGAGCGACGCGGCGCGCCCGTGCGCGACCGCGCCGTCGTCGCCACCCGCCTCAGTGGTGGTGGGCGCCGCCCGGGGCCTGCTCCGTCGACGCCGCCGCGGCCCCGTGGTCGCCGTGGTCCCCGTGGCCCGGGACCGTGCCGTCCGGCTTGGCCACCAGGAAGAGGCCGGCCATGCCCATGTCCGAGTGGCTCTGGACATGGCAGTGGTACATCCACGCACCGGCCCCCACGTGCTCGCCCGCGATGATCTGGAAGCCGAACGAGTCCGCGGGACCGGTGATCTTGTTGTCGATGACCCGGCTCACGTCCTCCGGGCCCGCGAGCAGCCCCGTGCGGTTGTCCGCCCAGCGGTGACCGTGCATGTGGAACGTGTGGTAGTACTCGCCGTGCGTGATCATGACGACCTCCACCCGGTCGCCCACCGTCGCCCGGAAGTTGGGCGGGTCCGCCGCCGGCCGGTTGTTGATCGTCATGTCGTTGAAGACGATCGTGAACTGCTTGTCCGGCAGGATGTCGCCCTTGCGGCGCACCACCAGGCCGCCGTACAGCCCCTTGCGGATGCCCCCGGTGCCGTGGTCCGTGCCCACGACGTGGTCGTGGTAGTGCCAGTACCCGGCGCTGCCGGGGCGCCAGGTGCCGTCCGGGCGGCGGCCGGGGGCGTGCGTCCGCCAGGTGTACGTGCGGGTCGCGCCGGGTTCGACGTGGCTGCCGCTCATCCGGGTACCGTCGTTGTCGATGTCGTAGTCCACGCCGTGCGCGTGGAGGCTCACGGGGACGTCCATCAGGTTCTCGAACTCGATGTGGAGCGTGTCGCCCTCGTTGAGCTCGATGAGCGGGCCCGGCACGGTGGCCTTGCCCTTCTCCAGGCCGTACGCCATGCGTCCGTCGGCCAACTTCTCTGCGTACAGCTTGAGATGGCGTATCTGTCCGCCTGCCGGGGCAGTTCTGGGCGTGGCGGCCGCCGCGCCGGGTGCGGCGCTGGAGGAGGAGGCGAGAGACAACGATGTCACGCCGGTCGCGGCGACCGCCCCGCCCGCGAGCAGGCGACGGTTGAAACTGCGTCGGTCCATGTCGAACTCTCCGGTCTTCGGTGGAGATTGACGGGTGCGGAGCCCCTGGGACGGCCCACACCGTAGCGGGGTGACCGTCGTTTATCCACATCCAGGACAAAGTCGGTCCGGTTGCGGTCATAGCTCTTGGCGAACCGTGCAAAGAGGTCTAGCTTCAACGGCTGTTGTTGTGACCTCAGAGGGATGGGTGACCCATGAACCGAACACCACATCGCCGGTCAAGATCAAGAACAGGCCTCGCCGTGGCGGCACTTGGGGCGAGCGTGCTGACCGCCTCCCTGCTCGCCGGCGAGCCCGCCGCCGCTCGGCCGTATCCGGATCCGCCGCCGTCGAGCATGCCTTCGACAACGTTGTCTCTCCCGTCGCCGCCCGGCGGCGCGAACGTCCGGGTGCTCGTCTTCCACGGATCGTCGACGGCCGAGTCGCCGACGGTCGACGCGGGCATCGCGGCCGTCGAGAACATCGGGCTGACCGGGCCGACCGCCGGGCGGTTCCGTACCGAGGCCACCGACGACCCGGCCGTCTTCACCGACGAGAGGCGGCTCGGTCGGTTCAACGCGGTGGTCTTCCTGACCGGCGGCGGCGATGTGCTCGACCCGGCGCAGGAGGCGGGGCTCGAGGCCTTCATGGAGGCGGGCGGCGGGTTCGTCGGCGTCCACGAGGCCGCGCGCACCGAGCCGTACTCCTCCTGGTTCACCGGCCTGGTCGGGGCCCGGCCCACCGGCGCCGCGAGCAGCACGCAGCGTGCCGTGGTGGAGGTCGGCGACCGGCAGCACCCGGCCACCGCGTCCCTGCCGCTGGAGTGGAAGCGGCCCGACAGGTGGTTCAACTGGGACCGCAACCCGTCCGGCACCGTGCACACCGTGGCACGGGTCCGGGAGGCCTCGTACCAGCCCGCGGCCAAGCCGAACGGCTGGGACCACCCGGTGTCCTGGTGCCGTGACTACGACGGCGGCCGGTCCTTCTACACCGCGATGGGCGGCACCGTCGACAGCTACGCGGAGGCGGACTTCCGCGACCACCTGCGCGGCGCGATCGCGTGGACCGCCCGTATCTCGCAGGCGGACTGCAAGGCGACGATCGACGCCAACTACACGGCCGAGCGCGTCACCAAGCCCAACCAGCCCGGCCGCAACGACCAGATCGGCGAGCCGCACGGCCTGGTCGCCGCACCCGACGGACGCGTCCTGTACATCGGCCGCGGCGGCGCCGACGCGAGCGTGCCCGTGGTCACCGACTGGAACAACCCGGACATCGGCAAGGGCGAGGGCGAGATCCACGTCTACGACCCGAAGACCGGGCAGGTCACCAGGGCCGGCGTGCTCACCGTCTTCGGCAACAAGGGCGGCGGGGACGAACTGGTCAAGAACGAGGAGGGGTTGCTCGGCATCGAGCTCGACCCCGACTTCATGACCAACGGCTGGGTCTATCTGCACTACACGCCGCACTCCCGGATCGACCGCGACGCGCACATGGGCGAGCGCAGGGTCTCCCGCTTCACGCTCGACCTCGCGACGAACAGGCTCGACCTGGCCAGCGAGAAGGTGCTGCTGAGCTGGCCGGTGCAGATCCACAGCTGCTGCCACGCGGGCGGCGGGATGGCCTGGGACTCCCGGGGCAACCTCTACATCGCCACCGGAGACACCAACTCCTCCGGCTCCAGCGGGGGTTATTCGGGCAACAACCCCGCGCCGAACTTCAAGGGCGTCTCCTTCGCGGACGCGCGCCGCACGGCGGGCAACACCAACAACCTCAACGGCAAGATCCTGCGGATCCACCCCGAGGACGACGGCACCTACACCCTTCCCGACGGCAACCTCTTCACCGGCGAGGAGGCCGACGAGGGCGGCGGCAAGACCCGCGGCGAGATCTACGTGATGGGCGTACGCAACCCCGCGCGCATCTCCGTCGACCAGAAGACCGACATCCTCTACGCGGGCTGGGTCGGCCCCGACGCGGGCGCGCCGTCGACGACCTGGGGCCCCGCCAAGTACGACACGTTCGCCGCGATCACCACGGCGGGGAACCACGGCTGGCCGTACTGCATGGGCAACAAGCAGCCCTACCGGGACCGCAATCTGCCCGACCCGAACGTGCCGCTCGGCTGGTACGACTGCGACGCGCCGAAGAACGAGTCGCCGAACAACGACGGTCTCGTGAACCTGCCGCCGGTGACGGCGAACACGATCTGGTACTCGCCCCAGGGCGGCGGCGTCGACTACCCGAGGGACGCGAACGGCGTCCCGAGCTACCAGCAGGAGGAGCAGAAGCTGCTTCTTCCGTGGCTGAAGGGCGGCGGGCAGGCGACCATGAACGGTCCGCTCTACCGTTACGACGCGGCGAGCGACTCGACGGTCAAGTGGCCTTCGTACTGGGACGGGAAGTGGTTCGTCGGCGACTTCTACGACGGGGACCAGCCGCGGCACGCCGTGCTGACCGACCCCAGGACCGTCGGCAAGGGCGGTCTGCCGGTGCACGCAGAGTCCCTGAAGAAGATCATCCCGGTCGGGCAGGGCGGCATCCGCAACCTGATGGACTGGAAGTTCGCCCCGGACGGTTCGCTGTACGTCCTCGACTACGGGCGGGGCTTCTTCACCTCGCACACCGACTCCGCGCTGTGGCGCGTGACCTACAAGGGCGGCGGGCTCACCCCGGCCGCGGATCAGCTCGCGAGGAAGGCGGCGCGGTGACCACGAGACACAGAGGCCCGAGCCTGTGGGCGGCCCTGGTGGCCGCCGTGGCGATGGTCGTGGGCCTGACGTCGGCCACGGCCTACGGCAGGACCGAGGACGGACGTCCGGACGGGGACGGGCGGCGGGCGGCCGCGGCCCAGGTGCTGACCTGGAAGGCGGGCGATCCGATCGACCGCTATCTGGAGTTCCCCACCACGGCGGTCGCCGGTCCGACGACCATCGTCTTCGAGAACAGCACGGCGAGCGGCAACACGACCGGCATGCCGCACACCCTGACCTTCGACGTCTCCGACCCCGAGTACAACAACGACGTCCCGCTCAACATCCTGGCCAATCCGAGCGACGCGAACGGCGGCCGGCACACGGCCGCGGTGACGCTGACCCCGGGCCGGTACCTCTTCAAGTGCACGATCCCGGGCCACGGTCAGATGCAGGGCATCCTCACGGTCACCGAAGGAGGCAGCGAGGACACCACCGCGCCGGAGACGACCGCGAAGGTGGAGGGTGACCGCAACGCCGACGGCGCGTACGTCGGCCAGGCGACGGTCACGCTCGGCGCGACGGACGCCGGGTCGGGCGTCGACAAGGTCGAGTACGCGGTCGGCCCCGACGGCCCCTGGCAGCCGTACACCGTCCCGGTCGTCGTCGACCAGGTCGGGGCGCACACGGTCCGCTACCGGGCGAGCGACAAGGCGGGCAACACCGCCGCCGAGAAGACCGCCTCGTTCACGGTCGTCGCGCCGCCCACCGACGACACGACGGCGCCGGAGACCTCGGCGACCGTGACGGGCGAGCAGGACGACCAGGGCCGCTATCTCGACATGGCCACGGTGACGGTGACCGCCTCCGACACCGGCTCGGGCGTCAACACCATCGAGTACGCGATCGGCGACGGTGCCTGGCAGCCGTACACCGCTCCCGTGATGGTCCACCAGGCCGGTGCCCACACCGTCCGCTACCGGGCGAGCGACAAGGCCGGGAACGCCGCCGCCGAGAAGTCCGTCGCCTTCACGGTGGTGACGCAGCCGGATCCGGACACGACCGCCCCGGAGGCCGCCGCCGCGGTCGCGGGCACGCGCAACTCCGACGGCGCGTACATCACCAGCGCCACGGTCACGCTCTCGGCGACGGACGCGGACTCGGGCGTGGACCGGATCGAGTACTCGCTCGACGCCGGCCCGTACCTCGCGTACACCACCCCCGTGATCGTCGACCGCGTCGGCCATCACACGGTGCTGTACCGGGCGACGGACAAGGCGGGGAACACCTCCACCGCCCGGAGCACGTCCTTCACCGTCGCCGAGGGCGGCGGGGTGCCCGCGCCCGACTGCCCCGAGTTCGACGAGCGGGCGACCGTCATCGTCGGGACCGTCGACACCGGCGTGCCGAACCGGATGACGAACAGCCGCTGCACCGTCAACGAGCTCATCGAGGACGAGAAGGACTGGTCCTCGCACGCGCTGTTCCTCAAGCACGTCGACACGGTGGTCGACCGGCTGCTCGCCGACGGGGTCATCGACACCCGTGAGCACCGCGCGATCTACCGCGCCGCCAAGCAGTCGGGCATCGGCAGGCCGGGTCAGACCGAGGGGTACCGCGACCTGTTCGACGGCACGGCCGCGTCCTTCGCGAAGTGGCAGCACGTCGGCGGCGGGAAGTTCGCGCTGGGCGCGGACGGGGCCATGACCAGCAGCACCACGGTGCCGGGCATGGGCATGCTGTGGTTCCCGCAACGGCAGTACGGCGACTTCTCGCTCAAGCTCCAGTGGCGCGACGACGCCCCGGGCGCGGGCAACGCCAACGGTGGTGTCTTCGTACGCTTCCCGTACGTCCACGACAACCCGGAGGAGACGCGTCCGGAGTGGGTCGCCATCAAGTACGGCCATGAGATCCAGGTCCTCGACCGGCCCGACGGCGACATGTACAAGACGGGCTCCGTCTACGGCTTCGACCGCGTCGGCCTCGCCGGCGCCGGGGTGACCCCGAAGGGCACCTGGAACGACTACGAGATCCGGGTGGAGGGCCAGCACTACTCGGTCTTCCGCAACGGGAAGCTGATCAACGAGTTCGACAACACCGGAGGGCAGCTCTTCCAGCCGCCGCGTGCCGACGACCCGGGCACCGACGGGCGGCGCTACGCGTCGGGCTACATCGGCCTCCAGGTCCACGGCACGACGGACGTCATCTCGTACCGCAACATCCGGGTGAAGGAGCTGTAGCCGCTCCGGCCCGCGACGAGGCCCCTCTCCCCCGTCCCAGGGGGGAGGGGCCTCGGTCGTGCTCAGGTGGGCAGGTTCTGTTCCGCCCAGACCACCTTGCCGGTCACCGTGCGGCAGGAACCCCATCTGCGGCAGAGCATGTTGATGAGCTGGAGGCCCCGGCCGCCTTCGTCGCTGAGGTCCGCGTGCTGGATCTGGGGCAGGTCGGGGCCGGTGTCCGACACCTCCACGACGAGACGTTCGCCGCGCAGGAGCCGGAGGCGGCCGGGGCCGTTGCCGTAGCGCAGGGCGTTGCCCACCAGTTCGGAGACGACCAGTTCGCAGACGTCGGCGAGGTCCGTCAGGTCCCACGCGGCCAGCTGGTCGGTGACCAGTTTCCGAGCGACGGAGGCGGCTCGGCCTTCCTGCGGCAGGAGCCATTCACGCAGTTCGGCCGGGGTGCCGGGGGTGGCCGGGTCGGTCGTCGCGACGAGGAGCGCGGCCTCGTCGAAGCGGGGGGCGTCGGCGGGGGCGGCCTCCGTCAGGCCGCCGTGTTCGAGCGCCTCGGGGCTCAGGCCACGCGCCGCCGCGCACAGGAGCGCCAGCTGGTGGTCCAGGTCCGCACGCCGGGACTTGATGAGTCCGTCGGTGTACATGACCAGGCGGCCGCCCTCGGGGACCTCCAGCCGGACCGGGTCGTACGGGATCACCCCCGCGCCGAGCGGCGCACCGATCGGTACGTCGACGAACGTGGCGCCGCCGCCTCGGTCGAGCAGGAGCGGTGGCAGGTGCCCGGCGCTCGCCAGGGTGTAGGTGGAGTCGGCCGGGTCGAAGACCGCGCAGAGGAAGGTGGCGACCTGCTCGTCCTCCAGGTCGCGGGTGGCCAGGTCGAGCCGGGCCAGGACGCGCTCGGGGGCCATGTCCAGGGTCATCAGGGTGCGGGCGACCGCCCGCAGGCGGCCCATGGTGGCCGCGGCGGGCAGCCCGTGGCCCATGACGTCGCCCACCATGAGGGCGGTCCGTCCGCCGGGCAGCGCCATGACGTCGTACCAGTCGCCGCCGACGCCGCGGTGGGCCGTCGAGGGGGCGTACTCGGCGTGGACCCGCAGTCCGGGTGTCACCGGCGTCGCCCGGGGCAGGAGGCTGCGCTGCAGGGAGACGACGTGCTCGCGCTCGCGCCCGTACAGCCGGGCGTTGTCGATGTAGACCGCGGCCTGCGAGGCCAGTTGCTCGGCGAGGGCGAGGTCCGTGGCGGAGAACGGCGGGGTGCCGGGACCGCGGACGAAGTCGGCGCTGCCGAGCAGCAGCCCGCGGGCGATCAGCGGCACGGCCAGGTAGCTGTGCACGCCGGCGGCGCGCATCTTCGCGGCGGCGCTCTCCGTCGGGGCGACCCTGGTGTAGTCGGCCTCCCCCATCCGGCTCACGAGCACGGCCTTGCCCTGGCGCAGGCAGTACCGGTGGAGCAGCGTCTCGTGGGCCTCCTCGCTGCGGACGAAGGTCTCGCCCACCGGGGTGGGTTCCAGGGAGGACAGCCTCTCGACGGCGCTCAGGGCGGTCGCTCGCATGAGCGGGATGCCCGTCCCCGTCCACCGGGTGCCCTCGTCGCCCCGCAGGACGCTCTCCAGGATGTCGACGGCGGCCCCGTCGGCGAAGCCGGGCACGGTGAACTCGGCGAGCTCCTGGGCTGTGCGCTCCAGGTCCAGGGTGGTGCCGATCCTGGAGCCCGCCGAGTTCAGCCAGGCGAGCCGGGCACGCGTGGTGATCCGGTCGAGAGGGACCTCGTCGGCGCCACGTCCGAGCCGTCCGCGGGCCCGGGCCGAGCGGCGCGCCCCGGCGCCGTTTCCGGCCGAGGCGCGGCGCGTCAGGCGCCGTCTCCCGTTGCCGCCGTTCACTTTTTCGGCCTCCAGACAGGGATGCGACCGCTGTTGGTGCCCAGCATGCACCTCTTCTCGGCCGTTTGGGGCGATCTTGGCCGGGAGAACGCCGGTAACGGGACGTGCGGGTCAGCCGACGTCGGGGCTGGGGTGTCCGGGGGCGAGTGCGGCGGCGACGCGCTGGGCGATCGGATGGGCCCCGTGGCCGTCCGTGGCGGAGGGGCCCTGGAGTGCGGTGAGCGCGGCGACGAGGGCACGGCGCGACCGCGAGGTGTGACGGGGGAAGTCATGGCGGGAGTATCGGCCGGGGCCCCCGGCCCGCCCGCCCGCCGGCCGCTCGACCCGCACGGGTGTCACCCGTGCGGGTCGTCGCATGGACGGGCGCGCTCGTGCGGGCCGGAGGGCAGGTCCGGGGGCGGGAGGTCAGTGGACGACGTCGAGGATCTGCTTCTGCAGTCCGTTGCTGTAGACCTCGTGCTCGACGAGCTTCAGCTTCTGGGCGTCCTTGTCGGTGGTGCTGAACAGGCGCTTGCCGGCGCCGAGCAGAAGCGGGAAGACGAGCAGGTGGTAACGGTCGATCAGGCCCGCGTCCGACAGGGCCTGATTCAGCGAGGCACTGCCGTGGACGATGATCGGGCTGCCCTCGGTCTTCTTGAGCTCGGCCACGTCGTCGAGGGAGCGCAGGATCGTGGTGTCGCCCCAGTCGGAGACCAGCTGGTCGTCGGTGAGGGTGGTGGAGACGACGTACTTCGGCATCTCCTTGTAGCCGGCGAAGTCCTCCATGGCCGGCCACACCGGGCTGAACGCCTCGTAGCTGACCCGGCCCAGCAGCATCGCGCCGACCTCGCCCTGCTCGCGGCCCTTGATCTCGAAGGCCTCGGGGACGAACTCGGTGTGCTTGAAGGTCCAGCCGGAGTTGCGGTAACCGGGCTCGCCGCCCGGGGCCTCCACGACGCCGTCGAGCGAGATGAAGGCCGTGCTGATCAGCGTACGCATGAGATGTCCCTTGGTGTCGTGGTGTGCGGGGGGGGTGTGCGGGGGGGGTGTGCGTGGTGGCCGCGCGGCGGCGCGGGTCGGGCGTCGTGGTCGGGGGCGGCGAGCCGTGGGCGTGGGGTTCGCGCGGTGGCTAGCCGTGGGCGGAGGCCGGTGGTTCAGGCGACGAGGCCGGTCAGCCAGCGCTGCCACCCGGCTTCCGCGCCGTCCGCACCGTCCGCCTCCGCGGCGAAGAGGTGGTGGAACATCACCACGACGCCGCGGCCGTGGTGGAAGGTGTAGATCCCGTCGGCCCCGCGGATCTCGAAGCGCTCGTCGTCCGACCAGGTCACCTCGCCGTCCAGCGGCGACAGTTCGGCCGGCTCGGCGTGCGCCCGCGCGCCGACGGCCACCGGGGTCTCCAGCGACAGCGCGCGGGCCAGGACCTGCCGGACCTCCCGCGCCGGCCGGTCGCCCGACGGTGCCAGGGCGAAGACCGGAACCGCGGTACGGCCCGGGAAGTGGGCCAGGTACTCGCCGAGCGTGTGCAGGTGGAACGGCCAGCCGCGGCGCAGCGCGTCGTACTCGTCCTGCCAGTCGTCACCGAGCAGCCCGCTGTGGACGACGCGGAGCACCGTACTGCCGCCGTCGCGCCCCTCGATGAGGTACTCGAAGGCCATGAACCGGCCGTCCTCGGCCTCCGGTGTGCGCAGGGCGAAGCGCTTGCCGGGCTCGTGGGCCGTGACGACCGACTCCTCCCGGTGACCGCCGGTCTCCATGGCCGCCGTGCCGCCCTCGCGCGGCTCCACCTCGTTGCGGCCCATGAACCAGGAGTCGATGCCCGGTCCGGTGGCGATCGCCTGCCAGACCTGCTCCGGGGTCGCCGGCAGCGTCGCCTCCAGCTCGATCTCGAAGGGGTGCGTCATCGTGGTTGCTCCTGTCGGGCTTCCGTGCCGGCCCCGCTCGTGGGGGCGGCGGAGGGTGCGGCGGGGATCTGGTGCAGCCCGGCGACCACGCGGTGCGTACGGCCTCCGGGGGCGAACTCGTCGTGGTAGCGGCCGACGAGGGCCGAGACGGCGTGGGCCAGTTCGTCGGCGAACGCCGTGCGGTCGGCCGCGGAGGCGAAGCGCACCTCGGCGTCGATCCCGAAGGTGGCGATCCGCTGTCCCGCCCGGGAGGCACCGGTCAGCAGCGAGCCGACCTCCTGCACCAGCCGGGCCCCGAGGGCCAGCAGCCAGCGCGCGGAGAGCTGGTCCGGGGACCGGGAGGGGTCGGGACTGACCGCGGCCAGGGCGGTCGGGGAGATCACGTAGGACGCCGCGACGGCACGGAAGATCCGCTCCGTCACATTGCCCCTGCGCCGCTCCTCGGCCAGCTCGACCAGACCGTGCCGCTCCAGTTCCTTCAGGTGGTAGTTGACCTTCTGCCGGGGCAGCCCGAGGCGGGCGGCCAGCATGGTGGCCGAGCCGGGCTCGGCCAGGGCGGCGAGGATCCGGGACCGTGTCGGGTCCAAGGAAGCCTCGGCCGCGGCGGGTTCTTCGATCACAGCGACGTCCAGCACCCCTCCAGGATGCAGCCGACAAATTTTTTTGTCAAGGAAAGGATCACTGTCGGTGGGCGGGGTCGGTTTCCGTCGGGCCCGGTGTCCGCGGGACGGGAGGCAGGTCCCTTCTCGCAGGGGTGCCTCGGCGCCCGCATACTGGGACGGGAATCCTCCCCGTCAGGAGGGCCTGTGGACCAGAGACCCGGAGGCGACTCCATCCGCTCCTCGGGCGACGCGCCTGACGGCGCCGCATGGTGGCTCGTACGCGCGCTTCCCGCGCTCCTGCTGGTCCTCGGGATCGCGTTCCATCTCGCCACCCCGAGGGAGCTGACCGGCACACCGCTCTTCGTCTCGTCGCCCCTCATCGCGGCGCCGCTCTTCGCCTGGTGGACGACGGCGCTCTTCGGTGGCGCGGGTGTCGTGGCCGTCGTGCTGCTCCAGACGTCGATGGGCGTGTCGGGCCGCGCCAACGCCACCCACGCCCTGTTCACGGAGGTCGCGACGGTCGCTTTCGCCACGGCGATCGCCGTTCTCCTCAACCGGGTCGTCCGGCGTAGCCGCGAGCGGCTCGCCACCGCCCGGGGCGTGGCCGAGGCGGCCCAGCGGGCCGTCCTGCCCACGCCGCCGAGCCGCGTCGACGGACTGCGCCTGGGAGCCCGTTACGAGGCCGCGCAGGAGGACACGCTGATCGGCGGGGACCTCTACGCCGCGCGCCTGACGCCCCACGGCGTGCGGCTGCTGGTGGGCGACGTCCGGGGCAAGGGGCTGGGCGCGATCGAGACCGTCTCGGTGCTCCTGGGCGCCTTCTGGGAGGCGGTGGACCGGGAGCGGGAGCTCCCCGCCGTGATGGAGAGCCTGGAGCGCGCCCTGGCCCGGGAGGGCGCGCGCCGCAGCGGCATCGACGACCTGGAGTCCTTCGCCACCTGCGTCCTCGTGGAGATACCGGCGGGTCACGAGGTGGTGCGCGTGGTCAACCACGGGCATCCGGAGCCGCTGCTCCTGGCCGACGGGGGCGTCACCGGGCTCACACCCCGGGAGTTCGCCCTTCCGCTCGGACTCGGGGACGCCGACGGCGGGTCGGCCACCGCCGACGTCTGGCCGTTCCCGCCCGAGGCCACGCTGCTGCTCTACACGGACGGCCTCTCGGAGGCCCGTGACGCCGCCGGAGCCATGTACGAGCCGGCCGAGCGGCTGCGCGGCCGCAGCTTCTCCTCGCCCGAGCGGCTGCTCAGCGCGCTCGTGGCCGACGTGCGGCGCCACGCCGAGGGGGCGGCCACCGACGACATGGCCCTGCTCGCCGTGCAGCGGCCCGCGCGGCCCTCGCAGCTCCCCGCACGAAGGGACGCGTCGCCCCGTCAGTCCTTGTAGTCCGGGCAGGTGCGGTCGAGCAGGCGCAGCATCGCCGCCCAGGCGAGGTCGTACGCCGCGTCGTCCTGGAAGTCCGCCGAGGCCTCGCCGGCCAGTTGCCGGGCCGTGTACGCGCAGATCTCGGCCGGCGGGACGACCAGGGGTCCGCCGCCCGCCTGCGCCGTGACCTGGATCTCGCAGGCCCGCTCCAGGTAGTACATGCGCAGGAACGCCTGGGCGGCGCTCTCACCGACCGTCAGGAGGCCGTGGTTGCGCAGGATCAGGGCCGGGTGGCCGCCGATGTCGGCGACCAGACGGCGCTGTTCGTCGAGGTTGAGCGCGACGCCCTCGTAGTCGTGGTAGCCGACGCGGTCGTAGAACTCCATCGACATCTGGTTCAGCGGGAGCAGTCCGCCCCGCTGAGCGGCGACGGCGCAGCCCGCCCTGGTGTGGGTGTGGAGCACGCAGTGGGCGTCGGGGCGGGCCGCGTGGATGGCGCTGTGGATCACGAACCCGGCCGGGTTGACGGGGTACGGCGTCGGCTCGACCGGGTTCCCGTCGAGGTCGATCTTCACCAGGTTCGAGGCGGTGATCTCCTCGAAGAGGAGCCCGTAGGGGTTGATCAGGAAGTGGTGGTCGGGGCCGGGCAGGCGCAGCGAGATGTGGGTGAAGATCAGGTCGGTCATCCGGAAGTGCGCGACGAGCCGGTACACGGCGGCGAGTTCGCGGCGCAGCCTCGCCTCCTCCTCCGCCGCCGGGACGGTGCTGGGCGACGGCAGCGGTGCGGCGACGGTCATGCGGGGGCTCCTGCGGTGGTGGGGTCGACGACGGGCGTGAGGGGGCGCCCGGTGCGGTGCCAGGCGACGATGTTCTCGGCGGGGCGACACACGTAGGCGCGGCGCGAGGTGTCGGTCAGATAGGCGCTGTGCGGGGACAGCTGGACTCGGGGGTGACCGCGCAGCGGGTCGTCGGCCGGGGGCGGTTCCACCGGGAAGACGTCGAGGGCCGCACCGGCCAGGTGCCCGGAGTCGAGGGCCGCCACCAGCGCCTCGGCGTCGACGAGTTCACCTCGTGCGACGTTCACGAGGAAGCCGCCGGGGCGCATCCGCCCCAGGAGCGCCGCGTCGACGAGGCGGTGCGTGCCGGGGGTCAGCGGGACGTGCAGGGAGAGGACGTCGGAGGCGGCGGCGAGGGCGCCGAGGTCCTCGTACCGCTCGACCCCGGCCGGCCAGTGGGCGGAGCCGGCGTGCGGGTCGTAGGCGGCGACGCGGCCGAAGACGGGGGCGGCCAGCGCCGCGAAGGTGCGGGCGATCCGGCCGAGCCCGACGAGGCCCAGCGTCTGTTCGCTCGCGCGGCGTGGCCCGTGACGCTGCGCGGCGAACTCCGCGTTCCAGCCGCCGGAGCGGACGACGGCGTCGGCCTGCGGGAGGCGCCGCAGCAGCGAGAGCGCGGAGGCGAGCGCGTGGACGGCCACGTCCTCGGTCGCGGCGTCGGGCAGGTTCGTCACCCACAGGCCCCTGCGGCGGGCCTCCTCGGTGTCGACCATGTCGTACCCGGCGGACATCGTGGCCAGGATCCGTACCCGGGGCAGCCGGTCGAGCAGGGCCGCGTCGACCGGGGCATAGCCGACGATCAGCGCGTCGGCGTCCCGGGCGGTCTCGGCGATGACGTCCGGGTCCCGGGTTCCGGCGACGCGCACCTCGAATCCGGCGTCCGCGAGCAGCCGGACCCCCGGCCGCGGATCCAGGTCTTCGGTGTCGGTGAAAACGGCTACGGGACGGCTCACCGGACTCCCCTCCCCTACAGGTAGACGATTCGTTCGCTTGGATCGCCAACAACCTACGTTTCTGCCGTTTCAGTTGTCCAGGGCTACCGATACCGCATACTCGTGACGCAGGTCACGATCGATGCCGCCCCCGTGACCCGTAGCCGAGAATGACCTCCGAGCCCGAGCCCCCGAGCCCGAGCCCCGAGCCCCGAGCCCCGAGCCCCGAGCAGAGGAGAACGCCCTGTGGACCTGGACCGGATCGACCTGGCGGTCGTGCGCGAGCTGCAGACCGACGGACGCCTCACCTACGAGGCGCTCGCCCAGCGGGTCGGGCTGTCCCGGCCCGCGACCCGCGCCCGGGTGCAGCGCCTCCTGGAGCCGGGGACCGTACGGGTCGTCGCCGTCGTCCATCCCGCGGTGCGCGGGCTGACCGCCTCCGCGCACCTGTCGATCGACGTACACGGCGCGGCGGAGCCCGTGGCGCGCGCGATCGCCGCGATGCCGCAGGCCCCCTTCGTCACGCTCACGGCAGGTCAGCGCGCCATCATGGCCGAGCTGCGCACCCCCGGCTTCGACGCGCTCGACCGGACGATCGAGGCGGTGCGGTCGGTGCCGAACGTCGCCGCGGTCGAGCCGCTGATCAGCACCCGCCACCTCAAGGACCCCTACCTGATGGCGGACGATCCGACCGTCTCGGACCTCGACGACACCGACCTGCGCATCCTCGACGCCCTCGAACAGGACGGCCGGCTGCCGTTCGCCGACCTCGCCGAGCGCGTCGGCCTCTCCCCCGGCGCCACCCGCGCCCGCACGCTCCGGCTCCTGGAGGGCGGCGTGGTCAAGGTCCTCGCGCTGATCCGCCCCGAGGTGCTGGGGCTCGGCTACCTCTGCGGGTTCGCCGTCCGGGTCGAGGGCGCGCGCGAGCCCGTCGCCCGGGCGCTGGCGGCCTGGGACCAGGTCTCCTTCCTCTCCGCCTGCGTCGGCCGGGCCGAGCTGGTCGGCACCGTCACCGCCGAGTCGCTCGGGTCGGCACGGGCGACGCTCGACGCGGCACGCGCCCTGCCGGGCGTCCGCGGGGTGGAGAGCTGGGTCCACCTGGAACTCGTCAAGGAGCGGTACGACCTCGGCACCCCCACCCCGTAGCGGTACGACCTCGGCGCCCCGCCCCGTGGTACGACCTCCGGGCGCCCACCCCCACCCCGTAGCGGTACGGTCCGCCACGACACCCTCGCCGCAGACGATCCGTAGGCAGAACGGGATTCCACTTACGAACAGAATTCTTTCGCTCATCCCTGGCCAACGCGTCGTTCGTTCTCTATCGTCCTGACGAACGATTCAGCCGTTCTGGCAACCTTGGCCGAAAGCAGGCTTCCCTCATGCACCACCTCCTCCCCCGGACCCGTGCCGAGCGCACCCTCCTCGTCACCGGTGCGGCCGTCGCCGTGCCGGGCACCGACGTACGGGCCGAGGCCCTCGCCGTCCGCGGCGACCGTGTCGTCCACGTCGGCACGGCCGCCGACGCCCGCGCCGCGCTCGGCGGCGACGCCGATCTGAACCTGGAGCTCGACGGCGGCCTGGTCCACCCGGGGTTCGTGGACGCCCACTGCCACCCCGTGATGTACGGCCAGGCGCTCGCCTGGGTCGACTGCCGCCCCGAGCGCGTCCCGGACATCGACACCCTCGTCGCCGTTCTGAGCGAGGCCGCCCGCGAGTTGCCCGCCGGCGTGCCCGTCCGGGGTTTCGGCTACGAACACCGCCGACTGGCCGAGCGCCGCCACCCCACCTGTCACGACCTCGACCGGATCGCCACCGACCGCGAGGTGTACGTCATGAACGCCTCCGGCCACGGCGGTGTCGTCAACTCCCACACCCTGCGCACGTGCTCCATCACGGCCGGCACCCCGGACCCCGAGGGCGGCTCCATCGGGAGGTTCGCCTCCGGGGAGCCGGACGGTCAGCTCTGGGACGCCGCCTGCGACATGCTCACCGGTCCGGGCGGGGTGAAGATCGGCAACCACGGCCCGAACTTCCACCTCGCCGAGCCCGACGCCATCATGGCCGACCATCTGATGCGGGCGCAGGAGACCTTCCTCGCCGCCGGTGTGACGACGGTCGGCGACGCCCAGGCCTCGCGCCGGGAGATGGAGACCTATCTGCGCGCCCGCGCCGACGGCTCGCTGCGTATGCGGGTCTCCGCGTACCTCACCTCCGCCCTGCTCGACACCGCCCTCGACCTCGGCGCGGTGCGGGGCTTCGGGGACGACCTGTTCCGCGTCCAGGGCGTGAAGTTCTACGCCGACGGCACCCTCGGCGGCTGGACCGCGTACTTCCCCGAGGGGTACGCCGCCGACTGCTGCCACCACGGGCAGCTCTACCACTCGACCGAGGAGTACGCGGAGATCGTCGCGAAGGCGCACCGGGCCGGCCTCCAGACCGCCACCCACGCGCAGTCCCCGTTCGCGATCGGCATGGTCCTCGACGCGATCGAGAAGGCCCAGGCGGACGTCCCGCGCGCCGACATGCGCCACCGCATCGAGCACTGCGGCCTGCCGACCGACGAGCAGATCGCGCGCATGGGCGAGCTCGGCGTCGTCCCCGTCATGCAGCCGCAGCACCACCTCCGTACCGGCGACGGCACGCTCACGGCGGTCGGCGACCTCGGGCACCGCTACAACCCGGCCGGCCGCTGCCTGCCCGCAGGCGTCCCGGTCGTCTTCAGCTCCGACGCGCCCGTCGCCCCGCCCGCCCCGCTGGAGGCGGTCTCCGCGGCGGCGACCCGCCGTACCGTCCTCGGCACGGTCCTCGGCGACGCGTCGCTGCGCCTGTCGGTCGCCGACGGCCTGCACGCCCACACCGGCGCCGCGGCCGCCGCCCTGCACCGCGAGCACGCCGTGGGGGCCCTGGCGCCCGGGATGCTCGCCGACTTCGTCGTCCTCGACGCCGATCCGCTCCTCGCCGACCCGGCCGCGCTCGCCTCGATCGGTGTCCGCGAGACCTGGATCGGCGGCGAACGCGCCTGGGCCGCGCCGGGCCGCTGACGACTGCTGGTTCGGGGCGGCTGCCCCACCCCTTCGCGCCGCCCCGCCCCCGCCGTACGCGGGGCGTACCGCCGTACGCCGTCCTCCTCGCCGGGTCCCAGCGCCCCCGTCCCCGTACTCCCGGAACCCCTTCCCTCCCGCACTCCCGCAGCTCCGCCCCCGCGTCCCCGTCCCCCCTGCCTGCCCCCCGTCCACCGCCCCCGCACCCCGTCTCACCCGCCGTCCCCGCCCCCCGTCCCCGCACCCCGCTCCTGCCGGAGGCCCTCGTGTCCCAGTCCCCAGCGGCACCCCCGCAGAACCCGATGAGAGCCGCGCTCGCCGCGCTCGTCGGCACGTCCATCGAGTGGTACGACTTCTACGCGTTCGCCACCGCCGCCGCGATCGTCTTCGACGACGTCTTCTTCCCCGCCGACATGCCCCCGGCGCTGCGGACCCTGTCCGCCTTCGGCACGTTCGCCGTCGGCTTCCTGCTGCGTCCCCTCGGCGGCATCGTCTTCGGGCACATCGGTGACCGGGTCGGCCGCAAGAAGACCCTCGTCATCACCCTGCTGATGATGGGCGTCGCCTCCTTCGCGATCGGGCTGCTCCCGACGTACGCCCAGGTCGGTGTCCTCGCCCCGATCCTGCTCATCGTGCTCCGGCTCGTCCAGGGCATCGCGATCGGCGGCGAGTGGGGCGGCGCGGTCCTCGTCGCCGTGGAGAACGCGCCGAAGGGCAGGGCCACGTTCTTCGGCTCCTTCGCCCAACTCGGCTCCTCGGTCGGCGCCCTGCTGTCGACCGGCGCCTTCTCCCTGATGAACCTCTTCGGCGACGAGGCCTTCGACAGCTGGGGGTGGCGCGTGCCGTTCCTCGCCTCCGCCGTCCTCGTCGTCATCGGTCTCGTGATCCGGCTCAAGCTGGAGGAGGCCCCGGTCATGGAGGAGATCCGGGCGCAGAACACCGCCGACACCAAGCTCCCGCTCGTCGAGGTCCTCCAGACCTCCTGGCGCACCGTCCTCGTCGGCGTCTTCGCGCTCGCCACCGCGACCGGCGGCTACTACGTGGTGACCAGCTACCTCCTCGCCTACGGGACGGGGGAACTGGAGCTCTCCGAGTCGATGCTCCTCAACGGCCTCTCCCTGGCGGCCTTCCTGGAACTCGTCGTCACCCCCGGCCTGTCCTGGCTCGGCGACCGCATCGGAGCGCACAAGGTCGTGGTCGCGGGCCTGGTGGGCGTCATCGTCCTGTCCGTCCCCCAGTTCCTGGCGCTCGGGACCGGCAGCGTGGTCCTGATCTACCTCAGCATGCTGGCGATGCGACTCGTGATGTCCGCGCTGTACGGTCCGATCGCGGCGATCCTCGCCGAGGGGTTCGAGCCGCGGGTGCGCTACACCGGCATCTCGCTCTCCTACCAGATCTGCAACATGATCTTCGGCGGCTTCGCCCCGCTGGCCGCGGTCTCGCTCACCGCGCTGGCGGGCGGACACTACTGGCCCGCCGCCGCCCTGCTCATGGCCATCTCCGCCGTCGGCATCTTCTGCACCCTGCGCCTGCGCCGGCTCGGCACCCCCGAGGCGGACACCTCGGCTCCTCGGTCGGTGAAGGAGACCGCGTCGGCGGTGTGACCGGAACGTCCCTTCCGCCGGGGCCACGGCACACGTGCCGGTGGCCCCGGCGGCCCCCGGGCCACACACCGCCGAGCGGCCCCGGGCCACACACCTCGGAGCAGCCCCGGGCCACACCCGTGCCGAGCATGGGCCCGGCCGTCCGTCCTGGTCAGCGGCGCGCGTTGGATCTTCCACCGAGGGAGATCGGCCGCCCTGGTCGGGACCGCGCCTTGCCCGCCACCGGCTGCCCCGTTTGGATGGCCGGGACGACGGAAGCCGCACGGAACTCCGGTGCGGACCGAGGCAGGCACGGAAAGAAGCGAATGGCATCCATGCTCGACGGCTGCACGCCCTGGCCCGAGGAATTCGTCGACCGCTATTGGGCGGTCGGGCACTGGCGCGGCAACACGCTCGACAACCTCATGCGCGGCTGGGCCCTGCAGTACGGGCCCCGGACCGCGCTCGTCCACGGTGAGACCCGTCTGACGTACGCGGCCCTGAACCGGCGGGTGGACCGCATGGCCGCCGGCTTCCGGCTGCGCGGCCTGCGGCCGGGGCAACGCGTGGTCGTCCAGCTGCCGAACGTGCCCGAGTTCGTCGTCACCGCGTTCGCGTTGATGCGCGCGGGCGCGGTCGCGGTGTTCTGCCCGCTCGCGCACCCCGCGTCCGGTGTGGCCGAGCTCGTGCGGGTCACGCAGGCCGTGGGTTACGTCGCCTCCTCGGCCCACGAAGCGTTCGACCACACGGCCCTCGCCGCCGACGTGGCGGCTCGATGGCCCTTCCTCCGGCGGGTGTTCACCCTGGAGGCGCCGGGTGCCTCCTCCCCGTACGGCGGGCTGTCGACCGACCCGTCGGGCTGCCAGTACAGCCCGCTGGGGTCCATCGACGCCGCGCCCGAGCCCGCGCTCGCGCAGAGCGCCGACCAGGTGGCGTTCTTCCTGCTCGCCGACGGCGACGCCGCCGAGCCCCGGCTCGTTCCGCGCACCCACGACGACGTCGCCTATCAGGCGCGGGCCGCCGCCGAGTCGGTGGCGCTCACGGAGGACGACGTCTATCTCGCCGCGCTGCCCGGCGCGTCGCCCTTCGCGCTCGGCGGCCCCGGAATCGTCGGCACCCTGTCCGTCGGCGGCACCGTGGTGCTGGCCGAGAGCCCGGATCCCGCCGGGTGCCTTCCGGCAGTCGAGCGGGAGCGGGTCACCGTCACCTCGCTCGTGCCCGACGTCGCCCGGCTCTGGCTGGACGCGCTCCCCACCGTCCAGGCCGACGTGAGCAGCCTGCGCCTCGTCCAGCTCGGCGGCCCGCCCCCGCACGACGTGTCCCCGCACGACGTGTCCCCGCAGCGCGCCGTCGCCGAGCGGATCGGCGCCGCGTTCGGCTGCCGTCTCCAGCAGGTCTTCGGCATGGCCGAGGGAGTGTTCACGCTCACCGGGCCCGCCGCCCCGGACGCGTCCGCGCTCGCCACGCAGGGCCGCCCGCTCTCGCCCGACGACCAGATCCGGATCGTCGACGCCGACGGGAGGAACGTGCCCGACGGAGAGGCCGGCGAGCTGCTCGCCCGCGGCCCGTACACGCTGCGCGGCTACTACCGGGCGCCCGAGCGGAACGCCCGCGCGTTCACCGCCGACGGCTACTTCCGCACCGGTCACCTCGCCCGGCGGACCGCGGACGGCGACCTGGTGGTGACCGGCCGGCTCCACTCTTGACCGGAACACGACATAAGCGGTTCACTCCTCCACGATGCAGGTCCAGACCAGCACTCGAATCGAGGCCCCATGTCCCTGCCCTCGCGCGCCCGCCCCCGCGCCCGTACCCGCCTCTTAAGGCTGGCGGCGCTCGCCACCGCCACGATGACCCTCGCCCTCGGCTGGGGGCCCGTCACCTCCGCCGCGCCCCAGACCGCCGAGCGCCTCGCCCCGGCGGCCGGCGTCCAGGCCGTCACCTTCGAGGACACCTTCGACGGCCCGGCCGGCTCCGCCGTCAACTCCGGCAAATGGCAGATCGAGACCGGCGACAACGTCAACAACCACGAGCGACAGTGGTACACCCCCGGCGCCGCCAACGCCGCGCTCGACGGCCAGGGCAACCTGGTGATCACCGCCCGCCGCGAGAACCCCGGCAACTACCAGTGCTGGTACGGCCGGTGCGAGTACACCTCGGCCAGGCTGAACACCTCCGGCCGCTTCACCCAGACGTACGGGCATGTGGAGGCCCGGATGAAGGTGCCGCGCGGGCAGGGCATGTGGCCCGCGTTCTGGATGCTCGGCCAGGACATCGGCCAGGTCGGTTGGCCGAACAGCGGCGAGATCGACGTCATGGAGAACGTCGGCTACGAGCCCTCCACCGTGCACGGGACCCTCCACGGCCCGGGCTACTCGGGCGCCGGCGGCATCGGCGGCGCGTACACCCTCTCCGGCGGCCGCGCCTTCGCCGACGACTTCCACACCTTCGCCGTCGACTGGGCGCCCGGCTCCATCACCTGGACCGTGGACGGGCAGGTCTACCAGCGCCGCACGCCCGCCGATCTGGGTGGCAGGCAGTGGGTGTTCGACAAGCCGTTCTTCCTGATCCTCAACCTCGCCGTGGGCGGCGACTGGCCGGGCAACCCGGACGGCTCCACCCCGTTCCCGAACCGCCTCGTCGTCGACCACGTCCGCGTCACCACCTCCGACGGTGGCGGAGGCGGCCCCACCGGGACCTTCGTCGGTCTCGCCGGCAAGTGCCTCGACGTGGCGAACGGGCAGACCGCGAACGGCACCCAGGTCCAGCTCCACACCTGCAACGGCTCCGCCGCGCAGCGCTGGACCCGGCCGGGCGACGGCACGGTGCGGGCCCTCGGCAAGTGCCTCGACGTCAACGCGGCCTCCACGGAGCCCGGCGCCAAGGTCCAGCTCTGGGACTGCAACGGCAGCGGCGCGCAACGCTTCGACCACAACGCCACCACCCGGGACCTGGTGAACATCCCGGCCGACAAGTGCGTGGACGTCCGCGACCAGAACCCGGCGGACGGGACCCCCGTCCAGACGTGGTGGTGCAGCGGCAACCCGAACCAGAAGTGGACCTTCACCGGCTGATCCCGGGGAGCCCCGCGCGTCGGCCGGGCGGCCTCCCCCGGCATGCGGGGCGCGAGGGAAGTCGGGAGACTGGGTTCCATGGCGCACAAGGCATTCCTGGAGGGCGGCCCCGCCGACCTCGCGACGCAGGTCGTCCTGATCGACACCCCGGGCCAGGACCTGAAGATCCGGCACCGCGGCGGCTACGAGCACTACCGGGAGACCCCCCGCAGGGAGGACACCGCGGAGGGCACCCTTCGGGTGTACGAGTGGTGGGAGCGCACGGAGATCGCGGAGTAACCGGGCCCCCGGGCCGCTAGCTGCCGTTCGTCGGCGGGTAGCCGGGGCGGGCCGGGATCGGAGCGGCGCCGTTCGGGGCGGGCAGCGGCGGAAGCGCCGGCTCGTGCAGCCAGGCCTTCAGCAGGTCGTCCACGGGCTCGCTCGCGTAGCGGGCCACGTGGGCGGTGAAGCCGCCCGTGGTGACCACGCCGTGGCGGTGGACGGTGGCCCAGTCGCGGAGCATGCGGAAGAACGCGCCGTCGCCCAGGGCGCAGCGGACCGCGTGCACCGCGAGGCCGCCGCGCTCGTAGAGGCGGTCGTCGAACATCAGCTTGCGGCCGGGGTCGGCGAGGATCAGGTCCTGCGGCAGGGTGGAGAGCAGCCGGTGCGCGGTGGCGGCGAGCTGCTGCGCCGGGCGGCCGCCGGAGCGCTCCGACCAGAGCCACTCGGCGTACTTGGCGAGGCCCTCGTTCAGCCAGATGTGCCGCCAGTCGGCGATGGTCACGCTGTTGCCGAACCACTGGTGCGCGAGCTCGTGGGCGACCAGGCGCTCCGATCCGCGCCCGCCGTCGACGTGGTTGGCGCCGAAGAGGGAGAGCCCCTGGGCCTCCACGGGGACGTCGAGCTCCTCGTCGGCGACGACGACCGCGTACTCGCCGAAGGGATACGGGCCGAAGACCTCCTCGAACAGTCGCATCATCGCGGGCTGGCGGGCGAAGTCACGGGAGAAGCGCGGCAGCAGGTGCGCCGGCACGTGGGCGCTCTGCGGCACACCGCCGAGCCCGGGGTCCCCGAGCAGCACCGTCTGGTACATGCCGATGGACAGACCGACGAGGTAGCTGGAGGTCGGCGCGGACTGCTCGTACACCCAGGTGGTCGTCGAGGCCTTGGTGGTGCGGGTGAGCAGTCGGCCGCCCGCCACCACGGTGTACGCGGAGGGGGTGTTGACCGAGATCTGGTACGAGGCCTTGTCGGCCGGGCGGTCGTTGCAGGGGAACCAGGAGGGCGCCCCCACGGGCTGGCTCGCCACCAGCGCGCCGTCGGTCAGCTCCTCCCAGCCCAGGCCGCCCCAGGGGCTGCGCACCGGCTTGGGGTTGCCCGCGTAGTGCACCTCGACGGTGAAGGCGGCGCCGGCGGGCAGCGGCTTGGCGGGCCGGAGGCGGAGCTTGCCCGCGCGGTGGGCGTAGTGCGGGGCCCGGCCGTCGACGAGGATCCGGCCGACCTTGAACTCGCCGAGGTTCAGATGGAACTCGGTGAGCGGGGCCCGGCCCGCTATCGCGCTGATCCGGGCCGTCCCGGCCAGCCGGTTGGGGCCGGGACGGTAGTCCAGCGCGAGTTCGTACCGGTGCACGCGGTACCGGGAGTCGCCGTTGGCCGGAAAGTACGGGTCCGACGCCGTTGTCTGCTGGCCGCTCACTGCCGCTTACGCTCCCTGCCCTGTGCTGTGCTGGTACCGCCCGTTCAGGGCCGCCACGCCTCGATCGGATTGCCCAGCCAGCGGGTGTCGGCGGGGACCGATTCCCCCGCCATCACGAGAGAGGCCGGCCCCAGCGTGCTGCGGGCCCCGACCGAGCTGCCGGGCAGGACGATTCCGCCCGGGCCCAGGGTGGCGCCCTCGCGGAGGACCACAGTATCCGTCCTCAAGATCCGGTCGTGGAAGAGGTGCGTCTGCAGGACGCAGCCCCTGTTCACGCTGACCGCGTCGCCGAGGACCACGAGGTCCGTCTCGGGCAGCCAGTAGCTCTCGCACCAGACGCCCCGGCCGATCCGCGCACCGAGCCCGCGCAGCCACAGGGACATCACGGGTGTGCCGGGCACCGAGCCGATCAGCCAGGGCACGGCCAGCACCTCGACGAAGGTGTCGGCCAGCTCGTTGCGCCAGACGAAGCCGCTCCACAGCGGGTGCTCGCCGGTCCGGTGCCGGCCGACGAGCAGCCACTTCGCGGCGACCGAGACCAGGCAGGCGGCGGCCCCGGCGGCGAGGAGGACCGCCCCGGACAGCAGCGCGGTGCCGAGGACCCCGAGGCCGCTCGTGGCGGCCAGGGCGCAGAACGCCGCGACGGTCAGGACGGCGAACGCGGCCGAGCAGAAGACCGGGAGGAGTCGGCAGAGCTCCACGAGGCCGCGCGCCCACAGCAGCCGGGCGGGCGGGTCGTACGTGCGGCTCTGATCGGCGTCGGCGGCGGAGCGCGGCAGTCTGACCGGCGGCAGGCCCAGGTAGGAGCTGCCCTTCTTGGCCTTCTTCGGCGTCGCGGACAACACCCCGACCAGGCCGTCGTCCGGCACCGTGCGGCCGGGGGCGGTCATGCCGGAGTTGCCGAGGAAGGCGCGGCGGCCGATCTCGGAGTGGCCGACGCGGACCCACCCGCCGCCCAGTTCGTAGGGGGCGGTCAGGGTGTCGTCGGCGAGGAACGCGCCCTCGCCGACGGTGGTGAGGCTCGGCAGCGCGAGCACCGTGGACACCTCGGCGCCGCGGCCGATCTTCATGCCGAGCAGACGCAGCCAGACGGGCGTGATGAGCCCGGCGTAGAGCGGGAAGAGGGTCTCCCGCGCCCGGTCCATGAGCTGGGTGACGGTCCAGGCCTGCCAGGCGACCCGGCTGTGCGTCGGGTGGCTGCCGGTGCGCAGCCCGAGACTGAGCAGCCGTACGGAGACCAGGACGAGCGCCGCGAACGCGAGGCCGTGGGCGAGCGCGCCGGGGACCACGGCGAGCAGGGCTCCTCGCAGGGCCTCGGCGAGTCCGGCGTCGGCGGGCACGAAGCGGCTGACGACGAGGAGCGCGGGCACGGCGGCGAGCACGGGCAGGGCGCTGAGGGCGAAGCCGGTCGCTCCGTAGACGGCCCGCCAGCGGACCGTGCGCGGTGGCCGTTCCTTGGGCCAGTTGCGCTTGGCCTTGCCGAGCTTGACGGCGGGGGCGCCGGCCCAGCGCTGGCCGGTGGGGATGGTGCCGGCGACCGCGGAGCCGGGGGCCACCTCGGAGCGCTTGCCGACCCGGGCGCCGGGGAAGAGGAGGCTGCGGGTGCCGACGACGGCGCCCGCGCCGACCTTGACCGGGCCGATCTCCAGCCGGTCGCCGTCGAGCCAGTAGCCGGAGAGGTCCACCTCGGACTCGACGGCGCAGCCGCGGCCGAGCTTGAGCATGCCGGTCACCGGCGGCAGCGCGTGCAGGTCGACGTCGGGACCGACCTTGGCGCCCAGGGCGCGGGCGTACCGTTCCAGCCAGGAGCCGGTGAGGGAGGTCGCGCCGACGCACTCGGCGAGCCGCTCGGCCGTCCACAGCCGCAGGTGGACGCTGCCGCCGCGGGGGTGGCGGCCCGCCGTGACGCCGCGCAGCAGCAGCCGTGCGCCGCCGGCGGCGATCGCCAGCCGGCCGGGCGGGCTGAAGAGCAGGGCCGCGCCGGCGGCGAGGAGCCACCAGGAGGCGGTCGGCGCCCACGGGTAGGGCCCGAACAGGTGCAGCACATTGCCGAGGGCCAGCAGCGCGACCGTCCAGCGCAGGCCGACGACGGTGAAGAGGGGGAGCAGCAGGAGCGACTGCGCGACCTTGGCGCGGAGCGGGACCGGGAGGACGGTCCGGGCCGCGCCGTCGTCCTGGACGGACTTCTCCAGGCGCCGGGCGAGCTTGCGCAGGGTGGGCTGCTGGTAGATGTCGAGGACGGCGGCGCTCGGGTAGCGGGTGCGCAGCCGGGTGGTGAGCTGGGCGGCGGCGAGGCTGTTGCCGCCGATGGCGAAGAAGTCGTCGGCGGCGCCGGAGACGGTCACGCCGAGGGTCTCGCTCCACTGTTCGGCGAGCCAGGCCTCGGTGCCGTAGAGCTGCTCGACGGGGCCGGTGCCCTCCACCTCCGGCAGCGGCCAGGGCAGCGCGTCCCGGTCCACCTTGCCGGAGGTACGGGTCGGCAGCTCGGCGACCGGGGCGAGCAGCGGGACGAGGGCGGCGGGCAGCTCGGCGCGCAGCCGCTCGACGGCCGCCGCCTGGTCCCAGCCGTCCTGGGTGACCAGGTAGCCGACGAGCAGCTGGTTGCCGCTGCGGGCGGTGCGGACGGCGGCGGCCGCGCCGGCGACGCCGGGCAGGGCCTGGAGGGCGGAGTCGACCTCGCCGAGTTCGATGCGGCGGCCGCCGAGCTTGATCTGCTCGTCGCCGCGGCCGAGGAAGACCAGGCCTTCGGGTTCGGCGCGGACCAGGTCGCCGCTGCGGTAGGCGCGCTCCCAGCCGAGGGATTCCAGCGGGGCGTACTTCTCGGCGTCCTTGGCCGGGTCGAGGTAGCGGGCCAGGCCGACGCCGCCGATCACGAGCTGGCCACTGCCGCCCATGGGTACCGGTTCGCCGGACTCGTCGACGACGGCCAGCTCCCAGCCGTTGAGCGGGAGGCCGATCCTGATCGGTTCCTCGCCGGTCATGAGGGAGGCACAGGCGACGACGGTGGCCTCGGTGGGGCCGTAGGTGTTCCAGACCTCGCGGCCCTCGGTGACAAGGCGTTGGGTCAGTTCGGGCGGGCACGCCTCGCCGCCGAAGATCAGCAGCCGGACCTCGTCGAGGGTCTCCGGCTCCCAGAGCGCGGCCAGGGTCGGCACGGTCGAGACGACGGTGATCTCCTGCTCCACCAGCCAGGGGCCGAGATCGGCGCCGCTGCGGACCTGGGAGCGGGGTACCGGCACGAGGCAGGCGCCGTAGCGCCAGGCCAGCCACATCTCCTCGCAGGAGGCGTCGAACGCGACGGAGAGTCCGGCCATGACCCGGTCGCCGGGGCCGATCGGCTCCTCGACGAGGAAGAGGGCGGCCTCGGCGTCCACGAAGGCGGCGGCGCCGCGATGGGTGACGGCGACGCCCTTGGGCTTGCCGGTGGAGCCGGAGGTGAAGATGATCCAGGCGTCCTGGTCGGGCCCGGGCCGCGCGGCGGGGGCCCGGTCCCGCGCTCCCCCGGTGACGTCGACAGACCGGCCGGCGCCGAGCACGGCGCGGACCCCGGCCTCGCCGAAGACCAGCTCGGCGCGCTCGTCGGGGTCCTCGGCGTCGACCGGCACGTAGGCGGCGCCGGTGGCGAGGACGGCGAGGATCGCCACGTAGAGCTCGTTGGTCCCGGAGGGGACGCGGATGCCGACGCGGTCGCCGAGGCCCACTCCGGCGGCCGCCAGGGCGCGGCGCCCGCGCTCGACCTCCGCGGCGAGGGCCCGGTAGGTCAGCCGGGTGCTGCCGTCGTCCAGGGCCAGCTCGTCGGGGTGGGCCCGGACGGACTCCTCGAAGATGTCGATCAGGGTGCGCGGGGGCGCGGCGGGGCCGGCCGAGAACCGGGCGTGCTTGCCGTCGTCCTCGCGCGGGTCCGCGTCGTCGAGGAGGGTGAGGTCACCGCTCAGGGGTGTGGCTGCCATCGGCCCTCGCGTTTCGTTCCCGGCGTCATCCGGGTCGTCGGCGGAGCCCGGGTCTGCCCAGGTTGTTCCGGTCCGACGCCAAACAGCCCGCCAGTCTAGTCCGTCAGGGATGAAATTCGCGTCGACGTCTTGCGCGTGGCCGGGACAGGGCGGTAATGGAGGTGTCCCGTCTCCTCCGTCGAGCCGGTCGGGGCCGCGGTGGGGGTGGTCATCGCGGCGGGTTCCAGGCGGCGGCCGCCTTGTCGAGTTCCTCGTCGAGGGCCATGGCCGCGGTGATCAGGGCGAGGTGGGTGAAGGCCTGGGGGAAGTTCCCGAGTTGCTCGCCGGTCGGGCCGATCTCCTCGGCGAAGAGCCCGACATGGTTGGCGTACGTGAGCATCTTGTCCATCGCGTACCGCGCCTGGTCCAGCCGGCCGGCCCGGGCCGTCGCCTCGACCCAGAAGAAGCTGCAGAGGGAGAAGGTGCCCTCGGAGCCGCGCAGGCCGTCGGGGGACGCCTCGGGGTTGTAGCGGTAGACGAGGCTGTCCGTGACCAGTTCCCGGTCCATCGCGTCCAGGGTGGCCAGCCACGAGGGGGCCTTCGGCGAGATGAAGCCGACCAGGGGCATGAGCAGCAGGGACGCGTCGAGCACCTCGCTGCCGTAGTGCTGCACGAACGCCTGCCGTTCGGCGTTCCAGCCGCGCTCCATCACCTGCGTGAGGATCGCGTCCCGCTGCGCGGTCCAGCGGGGCAGGTCGGCGGGCCGGGCGTACTGGGTGGCGAGCCGGATGCCCCGGTCGAGGGCCACCCAGCACATCACGCGGCTGTACGTGAAGTCCTTCCGGCCGCCCCGGGTCTCCCAGATACCCTCGTCGGGGCGGTCCCAGTTGTCGGCGAGCCAGTCGAGGAGCGCCGCGAACCCCTTCCACGCCTGGTACCCGGCGAGCTCGGCGAGATCCGGGGAGTGGGTCATCGCGTAGGCGAACTCGCCGTAGATGTCGAGCTGGAGCTGGTCGGCGGCGCCGTTCCCGGCGCGTACGGGAGCGGAGTCGCGGTAGCCGGACAGGTGGTCCAGGATCTCCTCGGGCAGCTCGGGGTCGCCGTCGATCCGGTACATGATCTGCATCGGCTCGCCGCCGGGCGGGCGGGGCGCGCGGAAGCGGCCCCCGAGCCAGCGGGCGAAGGCGTTGGCCTCCTCGACATAGCCGAGGTCGATCAGGACGCGTACGGAGAGGGACGCGTCGCGGATCCAGGTGTAGCGGTAGTCCCAGTTCCGCTCGCCGCCGACCTGTTCCGGGAGGCCCATCGTGGCGGCGGCGATCGGGGCGCCGGTCGGCGCGTAGATGAGCAGTTTCAGGGTGATGGCCGAGCGGTTGACCATGCTCTGCCAGCGGCCCCGGTACCGGCAGCGGTGGACCCATCCGTGCCAGAAGGCGTGGGTCTCCCGCAGGTGCTTCTCCAGCGCGGGCGCGGTGACGGGGTCGGGGCCGGCGGCTCCGGCGGCGGAGGTCTCCAGGACGATCCCGGCGCGTTCGCCCTGGCGGAGGGTGACGGTGGCGCGGACGTCCTGGCCGTCGGCCTCCAGGGGGACGGAGCTGCGCAGGTGCACGTCGAGGCCGGGGCCGTGGAAGGTGGCGGCGGGGCCGTCGAGGGTGAGGGTGTGCGGGGCGCGGCCGTAGTCGAAGCGTGGCCGGCAGCGGATCTCGAAGGTGAGGGTCCCGCGGACCACGCGCAGGACGCGGACGATGCGGTGCCGGTCGGTGGCCGCGTCGGGCCGCTCGGCCACCGGCATGAAGTCGACCACCTCGCCGACCCCGTCCGGGGTGAGGAAGCGGGTGATCAGGACGGCGGTGTCGGGCAGGTAGAGCTGGCGGACCGTCACGTCGGCGGCGGCCGGGGCGATGGTGAAGTGGCCGCCGCGTTCCTGGTCGAGGAGGGCGGCGAAGATGCTCGGCGAGTCGAAGCGGGGCGCGCAGAACCAGTCGACCGCGCCGCCCGCGGAGATCAGGGCCGCGCACTGGAGGTCGCCGACCAGTCCGTGGTCCGCGATGGGTGGGTAGCCGGACACGAAGGCCTCGCTTCCGCCGCCCGCCGCCTCCGGGGCCGGAGGGGCTCTTCGTCTCCGCCCCACGCAACCCGCCGCCGCGGGCTTCGGCAACACGGGACGACCGACCGGGCGAACGGGAGCACCGGCGGCGCCGTGCCGCTGCCCCTGTACGCCCCCTTCCCGCCGATCCGACCAGTCGGTATGTTGCGGGGACTGTCGAGCCGCCCTGGAGGCGCTGATGTCCGAGCCCGACCCGGCGGGTGCGCCGGTCCCCTCGATCGAGGGGCACTGCGACCCCCGTTTCGCCGCCGTACGGGACGCCTTCGAGGCCAACTTCCGTACGCGGGACGAGCTCGGCGCCGCCGTGACGGTCCAGGTCCACGGCGAGACCGTGGTCGACCTGTGGGGAGGCTGGGCGGACTCCGCCCGTACGCGTCGCTGGGAGCACGACACCGTCGTCAACGTCTGGTCGACCACCAAGGGCGTGACCGCGCTCTGCGCCCATGTCCTCGCCGACCGCGGACTGCTCGACCTGGACGCGCCGGTGGCCTCGTACTGGCCCGAGTTCGGCGCGGCGGGCAAGGAGAGGCTCCCGGTGCGTTTCCTCCTCTCCCACCGCGCCGGGCTCTCCGGGCTCCGCGAGCCGCTCTCCCTCGCGGAGTTCTACGACTGGGGGCTGACGACCGCCCGGCTCGCGGCGACGGAGCCGTGGTGGGAGCCGGGCACGCGCTCGGGCTACCACGCCCTGACCTACGGCTTCCTGGTCGGCGAGGTGATCCGGCGCGTCACCGGACAGCTGCCCGGCGCGTTCCTCCGGGAGGAGATCACAGGTCCGCTCGGCATCGACTTCACCATCGGCCTGCCGGAGAAGGAGGCGGCCCGCGCCGCCGAGCTGGTGCACCCCCGGATCACGTCGTCGAGCGACCATGCCGCCGCCTTCGCCCAGTTGGCGCCGGCCGCGCAGGCCGCCCTGGCCAACCCCTCGGTCGGCGCCACCCAGGCCAACAGCGACGCGTGGCGTGCCGCCGAACTCCCGGCGGCCAACGGCCACGGCACGGCCCGCGCGGTCGCCCGGCTGTACGGCGTGTTCGCCGGGCGCGGCCGGTCCGAGGGGCGTGTGGTCCTCTCCGAACGGGCCGCCGAACGGGCCCGCGAGGGGCAGGGCCGGTGCCGGGACCTGGTCCTGGGAGCGGGCTTCGGCCACGAGACGGAGTGCGCCCTCGGCTTCTGGCTCAGCGGCCCCCATGCCTCCTACGGCCCCAACCCGCGCGCCTTCGGCCACGACGGCTTCGGGGGTTCGTGCGGCATGGCGGACCCGGAGGCGGGACTCTCCCTCGGGTACGTCATGAACCGCATGGGCCCGCGCATCGCGGACGACCCGCGCAAGATGGCCCTGGTCGAGGCCGCGTACGCGTCGCTGTGACGCAGTCCGGGCCCGCCCCCGCACGAGGTCGCGGGCCCGGCCCGCTCACCAGGTGACCGGCAGCGCCTTCAGGCCGCTGAAGAACTCCCGGGAACGCCAGTGCAGTTGCTGTTCCGGAGTGGCCAGGCGCAGCCCGGGGAGGCGGGTGAGGACGCGTTCGAGGGTGATCTGGAGTTCCAGGCGGGCCAGGTGGGCGCCCAGGCAGTAGTGGATGCCGTGGCCGAAGCTGATGTGCGCGGCGCCGGGGCGGTCCAGGACCAGGCGGTCGGGGTGCGGGAAGACCGCGGGGTCGTGGTTGGCGGCCGCCTGGGAGACCACCACGGCCTCGCCCGCGCGCACGAGGGTGCCGCCCACCCGCACGTCCTCCCGGGCGTAGCGGGGCAGGGTGAGGCCGTTGAGCAGGGGGACGTAGCGCAGGAGCTCCTCCACCGCCCGGGGGATGAGTTCGGGCCGGGAGCGCAGGGTGGTCAGCCACGCGGCGCCGTCGCCCCGGGCCTCGCCGGGGAGCAGGAGGACCGCGAAGAAGTTCGCGATCTGGTTGGTGGTCGTCACGAAGCCCGCGATGAGCAGCTCGCCGAGCAGGCCCGTCAGCTCCTCCTCGGTGAGGCCCCCGTCGTCGTGGGCGCGGACGAGGAGGGTGAGGAGGTCCTCGGCCGGGGCCCGGCGGCGCTCGTCGATCCAGCCGTGCATGCGGGTGAAGAAGTCCTTCCCGCGCTGTTCGAGGGCCTCGGGCGTCTCGCTGCCGGAGCAGATGACGTCGGCCCACGCCCGGACGGCGGGCACGTCGGCGGCGGGGACGCCGACCAGTTCGCAGATGAGGGTCATGGGCAGCGGGAAGGAGAGGTCCTCGACCAGGTCGGCCGGCGGACCCGCGTCCTCGATCCGGTCGAGCAGCGCGTCGGCCACCTCGCCGATGCGCACGCGCAGGCCCTCCATCCGGCGGGCGGTGAACTCCCTGGCCAGCAGGGTGCGCAGCGGGGTGTGCCGGGGCGCGTCGAGGGCGATCAGACCGCCGCCGGCCCGGGGCATCGGGTCGATGCGGGGATGGTCGCGCCGAAGCGCCTCGGCGAGGGAGAACCGGCCGTCGGAGAGGACGGCGCGCACGTCCTCGTAGTCGGTGGCGAGCCAGGCCTCGTCGCCGTACGGCAGGCGGACCCGGGTCAACGGCCCCCCGCGCAGGGGCGCGTACCCGGTGGAGACGCCGAGCCCTTCGTCGGTCCAGAAGGGGTACGGAAGAGGGGTCGCGGTCATGGGAGCTGCCTTTCTCGGCTGACAGGGGTCTGCGGGCCGGCCGGGCCCACGGGGACGAGGACATGGGTGGGCGGCGGCGCGCTGGTGTCGATGTCGGCGGTGAAGTCGAGGCCGTCGTCCCGGCAGACGAACTGCATGACCTGCCGTCCGGCGGCGGCGGCCCGGATCAGGCCGCCGGTGGTGGCCCACACCCCGGAGAGGTAGAAGTTCCGCAGACCCGGCAGGACGGGGCCGTTCTTCTTGATCAGCTCCTCCATCGTCTCGCCGCTCTCCACGAAGGGCTGCCAGCCGAGGAAGGTGCCCTCGTAGCTGCCCGTGTAGCGGATCTGGGTGAGCGGGGTGCTGGTGTCCCGTACGGCGATGGAGTCCTTCAGGCCGGGGTGGCGGGCGTCGAGGAAGTCGACGACGGCGTCCCGCGTCCGGCGCTTGGCCACGGCGTACGCCTTGCCGCGCCGCACCGGCAGCGTGTGCAGCTCCGTGCCCCGGCGCGGGCGGCTGAGGCGCTCGGGGCCCTCGGCGAGCTCCCGCCAGGGCGCGGTGTCGGAGAAGTACGTGGCGTAGACGACGCTGGTGTCCTGGGGCGACAGCTCGGGGTAGAACCGGCTGCGGAACTGGATGTTGAGGCTCGGGTGGCGGATGCCGGTGAGCCGGGCGGCGGTCTCCTCGTCGAGGAGGTGGGTGGTGGTGGGGTCGGCGTCCGGGAAGGCGCGGCGCAGCCCCAGGAAGACGCTGACGTAGCCGGGGAAGACCATGCCGGGCCGGTGCAGGGTCTCCCGGTACAGCTTCGCGTAGTCCGCGTCGAGGTGGCGGCCGTCCAGGAGCTTCAGGAGCGTGGTGGGGCCGTCGCACGCGGAGACGACGATGTCGGCGTAGTGCTCCTGGCCGTCGGCGAGCCGGACGCCGATCGCGCGGTCGTCCTTGACGAGGATCTCCTCGACCAGCGCGTTGTACGTGATCTCCCCGCCGAGCCGCAGGTAGCGCTGCTCGATGGAGCGGGCCAGACCCAGCGAGCCGCCCTCGGGGACGCCTGCCGACCGGTGGGCCTGCGCGGCCATCTGGAAGTAGAACGGCAGGACCGGGAAGCCGGGGTGCTTCTCGTACAGGATGTAGTTGAACGCCTCCCTCAGCAGCGGGTCCTCGAAGCGGGTGGAGTACTCCGTCATCAGGGTGGACATCGACGTGCGGAAGAGGTTGAAGTACGGCACGAAGCCGGCCAGCATGCGCCACCGCTCCCGGCGGGTCATCAGCGGCACCGGCTTGAGGAAGGGGTAGGCGGGCAGGCAGGTGATGAACCTGCGCAGGCCCGCGCAGAAGGCCTTGACGGGGCGGGCGTCGGCGGGCGACAGCTCCAGCAGGTGTGCTTCGAGCCGGTCGGGGTCGCAGTAGAAGTAGACGGCCCGGCCGTCCGCGCCGCGCACCACGTTGAAGACGTCGAAGTGGCGCATCTCCTTGCCCTGGAGCGCGCCGAGTTCGAGCCAGATCCGGTGCATCTCGTTGCCGGGGCCGTTGCCGAGGAGCCAGCTGACGCAGGCGTCGAAGGTGTAGGAGCCGCGGTCCCAGCCGGTGCAGCAGCCGCCCGGGATCTCGTGCATCTCGAAGATCCGGGTGCGGTAGCCGTTCATCCGGGCGTACGCGCCGGTGGAGAGGCCGCCGAGGCCCCCACCGATGATGATCATGGACTCTCGGCGCTGCGGTCCTGCCGGTCGCCGCGGGCGCCCCGGTCGCTGCGGTCGCGTGGTCGTCACGGCGGTCACCTGACCCTGCGGGATTCGAGCTGGGGCAGCCGGCCGAGCCGGTCCGGGTGCCAGGGCGTGGTGTCGGTGGACTCCCAGGCCCGGAACTGGAGGCCGAGGTCCCGGCACAGGTACTGGGTGACGAAGCGGCCGCTCGCCGCGGCGCGGATCAGGCTGCCGCCGCCGAACCACTGGCCCGCGAGCGAGAGCCCGGCCAGGCCGGGCAGCCGCATCCGGTCCTTGTTGATCAGGTCGGTGATGACGTCGTCGGCCGGGGTGAAGGACTTCCAGCCGAGGATGCTGCCGCCGCGCACCCCGGTGTACCGCTCGGTCGTCACCGGGGACGCCACGTCCACGACCTCGATCGCGCCGCCGATGCCCGGGTGGTGGCGTTCCAGGAAGGACCGGACGAAGTCGGCGACCTCCTGCTTGCGGGCCCAGTACGCCCGCCGGTCGGTGCGCCGCAGCTCCTTCCAGGAGTCGTAGTCGCTGAAGTACGTGCAGTGGACGACGGACTTGCCCGGCGGGGCGAAGCCGTCGGAGTAGCGGGAGCGCATCTGCACGACGAGGCTGTTCTGCAGGACGCCCGGCAGGGCCTTGCTGTCCTCGTCGGAGAGCAGATAGGTGGTGCTGTGCCGGGCGGCGGCGTCCAGCTCGTCCCTCAGGCCGACGAAGGCGGAGACCACCCCCGGGTAGAGGACGTCCGGGCTCGTGGTCATCTGCGCGAACAGCTCCTCGACCCGCGGGCTGGTGTAGCGGCCGTCGAGCAGGCCGTGGAGGGTCGTGGCGCCGTCGCAGGCAGCCACCACGTGATCCGCGAAGTGCCGTTCCCCGCCCCGCAGTTCGACACCGACCGCGCGGTCGTTCTCCACCAGGATGCGTTCGGCCCGGGCCCGGTAGTCGATCCGGCCGCCGAGCCCGGTGTAGCGGTCCTCGACCGAGCGGGCCAGACCCAGCGAACCGCCCTGCGGGAAACCGGCGTTGAGGTGGTAGGCGCTGGCCATGTTGAACAGGTAGGGCAGCAGCGGGAAGACCTCGTGGTCCTGGAAGAAGATGAACGGGAACGCGCGGCGCAGCAGCGGGTCCTGGAACCGTTCGCAGAAGGTCTCCATCCGCGTCACGGCCGTCCGCCACAGCAGGACGAAGGAGGGCAGGACCTGACGGAGCGTCGCGAGGCGTTCGCGCGGGGTCTGGAGCGGCGCCGGGGTCATGAACGGGTAGAGGTTGATCCGGGTGAAGCGCCGCAGGTCCCGGCAGAAGGCCCGGATCGGGCGGGCGTCGGCCGGCGAGAGTTCCAGGAGGTGCGCCTCCAGCCGGTCGGGGTCGTTGTAGAAGGTGACCGAGCGGCCGGTCTCGTCGGTGACGGTGTTGAACATCTCGAAGTTCGCGATGGTCTTGCCGTCGAGCGCGCCCAACTCCCGCCAGAGCCGCGCCGCGTCGTTGCCCCGGCCGGTGCCGGTGAGCCACTCGATGCAGTAGTCGAAGACGTAGTCCTGGCGCGACCAGGCCGTGCAGCAGCCGCCGGGCAGCACGTGCCGCTCGAAGATCCGCGTCTCGGCGCCGCTCATCTGCGCGTACACACCGGTGGAGAGCCCACCGATGCCGCCGCCGATGATGATCACCCGGGGCGCCTCGCCCGGTGCCCGGGACTCCCGCCGCTCCCACACGGGCCTCTTCTCAGGCGACATCGGTCTCCCCCTCGGTGGTGGACGCGGGGCCCGTCGCCACTGGGGCGGACGGCCCCGTGAGGAAGGCGACGCCTTCGCGCGCGGCGGCGGCGATGTCGTCGTCGAGCGCGGCCCGGGCGAGCGCGGCGTTGGCCGCCGCCGGCTTCTCGTCGAGCATCTCGGCGTGCAGCCCGGAGCCGCGCACCAGTCGGTCCCCGGTGGTGGAGGCACCGGCCCAACTTCCGCGCTCCCCCGCCGCGTACAGCTCGGCCTTGGCCTCGTCGGCGATCACGGTGACGGTCGCGTGGACCGTCCCGAGGTTCGGGGTCCGTCCGCAGAACTCCAGGAAGTCCCTGGCCTGTCGGAGCGTCTGCGCGGTGACCGTCTCGGAGCCGGTGTGGCGGCGCAGGTGGTCGCGGAGTTCGTGCTCGAACGCCTCGACGTGTTCGGCGGCGATGCCGTAGGCCTCCGTGATCCGGTACGAGTCGACGATCACGACGTGGGAGACCTCGCGGCCCCGCCGTTCCAGCTCCTTGGCGACCTCGAAGGCGAGGTTGCCGCCCAGGGAGTAGCCGAGCAGCAGGCAGGGCCCGGTGGGCCGGAGCTCCTCGACGAGATCGGCGTAGCGGCCGGTCTTGTCGCCGTCGACGTGGTTGAAGGCGATCAGTTCGTACGCGGGCAGATGCGCGGCGAAGTGGCGGTAGACGAGGCCGTGGCCGCCGGCCGGCGGGAAGCAGAACAGGGCGGGGCCCGCGCCCGCGTTGAACGTCAGTTGGGGCAGGCTGCCGGAGACGCGGCCGGTGACGATGGACTCGACCGTGTGGGCCATGCCGTGCAGCGTGGTGACCTTGAAGAGCAGGCCGACCGGGATGTCGATGCCGAACTCCTTCTGGAGGTGGTGGATGAGTTCGATGAGGGTGATGGAGCTGCCGCCCGCGGCGAAGAAGTCGGTGCGCAGGCCGATCCGTTCGATCCCGAGCACCGCCGTCCAGTGGGCGGCGACCCGCTCCTCGTAGAGCGTCACGGGGGGTTCGTGGTCCTCCTCGGCGGCGTCGGCCGAGGGCGCGGGGAGCGCCGCCGGGTCGACCTTGCCGTTCGGGGTCAGGGGCAGCGCGTCCAGGACCGTGAGATGGGCCGGGATGAGATACGTGGGCAGGTGGGCGGCCAGGTGGCGGCGCAGGGCGAGCGGGTCCGGCCGCTCCTCACCCGGGTCGGCCGTGCCGACGACGTACGCGCAGAGCGCCGGTTCGCCGGCCGCTCCGGTGCGGACCGTCACGAACGCCTGGGCGATGCCGGGGACGTCGTGGAGCAGGGACTCGATCTCGCCCGGTTCGATGCGGTGGCCGCGCAGCTTGATCTGGGCGTCGGCGCGACCGAGCAGGTGGAGACGGCCCCGGTCGTCCCGGCGGGCGAGGTCCCCGGTGCGGTAGAGCCGCTCGGGGACGGCGGCCGGTCCGCGGTCGAGGGCGAGGGTGACGAAGCGGCGGGCGGTCTGCTCGGGGTCTCCCGCGTAGTCGAGGGCGAGGCCGGGGCCGCCGACCCACAGCTCGCCGACGACACCGGGCGGTACGGGTTCGTGGCGGCTGTCCAGGACGTGCAGGACGCAGTTGGGCAGGGGGGCGCCGATGGGGACGGGGCCGTGGGGGTCGAGGCCGTCGGTGGGGCCGTCGAAGCAGGCGCTGTCGACGGTGGCCTCCGTCAGGCCGTACGAGTTGACGACGCGGGTTTCGGGGCCGCAGAGCCGCCGCAGCCGCTCGTACTCCGCGACCTTCCACGTGTCGGAGCCGACGATCATCAGGCGCATGAGGTCGAGCCGGTGCCCGCCCTCCTCGCAGTGGACCATCAGCGCGCGGGCGGTGGCGGGCACGAACTCGGCGCAGTCGACCCGCTCGGCCCTCATCGCCTCGTACAGCCGCGCCGTGTTGAGCAGCAGCTCGCGGTCGGCGAGGACCAGCCGGCCGCCGGAGCAGAGGGCGCGGACGAGGTCGCCGGTGAACACGTCGAAGGAGACGGCGGCGAGCTGGAGATGGACACCGGGCTCGGCGGCGAGGCCGTACTCCTCGCGCCAGGCGCCGTGCACGGCGGCGAGTCCGCGGTGGGAGACACGGACCGCCTTGGGGCGGCCGGTCGAGCCGGAGGTGTGCAGGACGTACGCGGGCGAGTCGAGGTCGCGGGCCGGCATGCCGAGCGCCTCGTCCGGGCCTTCGGCGCCCTCCGCGAGAACGGGGCTTTCGGCGTCCCCCGCGAGGAGGGGGCCCTCGGCGTCCTCCGCGAGGACGTCGGTGCAGAACTCCGTGGAGAGCGCCGCGAGCCGGGCCGGGCCGTCGGCGTCGGTGACGACCAGACGGACCTCGGTGTGGGCGGTGACGGCCGCGAGGCGCTCGACCGGGTGGCCCGGGTCCAGCGGCAGGTAGGCGGCCCCGGCGCGCCAGACCGCGAGCAGCGCGACGATCAGCTCGGGCGACTTCGGCAGGCAGACACCGACCACGTCACCGGCGCCCACCCCGCGTGCCCGGAGCCGTCCGGCCAGCGCTCGGGAAGCCCGCTCCAGCTCGCCGTACGTCAGATGGCGGGCCGCTCCCCCGGTCGCGGCGCCCGGCACGGTGACCGCTACCGCGTCCGGGGTGCGGGCCGCCGCCTCGGCGACCAGGTGGTGGACGGGACGGTCCTGGGCGACCACCGGGCCCCGGGCGCCCCGGCCGTGCAGGATCTCGTGGCGTTCGTCCGCGCCGAGCATGTCGAGCGCGGCCACCGGCCGGTCGCCCGGGGCGCGGGTGAGGGCGTCCAGGAGCGTGCGGTAGTGGTCGGCCATCCGGCGGACGGTCGCGGGCCGGAAGAGGTCGGTGTTGTACTTCAGGACACAGTGGAAGCGGCGCTCGCTTTCGTCCTCGTACGCGGAGAGGGTGACGTCGAACTGTCCTTCTTCTTCGGGGAGTTCGATGTAGTCGAGGTGGTATCCGTACTGCTGCGAGGAGACCTTGTGGGCCAGCAGGATGAACATGGCCTGGAAGACCGCCGAGCGGCTCGGGTCGTGCTGGAGGCCCAGCTTCTCGACGAGCAGCACGAACGGGTACTCCTGGTGGTCGAGGCCCCCGAGGACGGTCCGGCGCACCTGGGCGAGCAGGTCGCCGACCGTCGGGTCGCCGGCCAGGTTCACGTGCAGCGGCAGCGGGTTGACGAAGTACCCGTAGACGGAGGCGAACTCCTCGTCGGTGCGGCCGGTCACCGGGCTGCCGACGATCAGGTCGTCCTGTCCGGAGTGGCGGTGCAGCAGGAGGTAGTACGCGCACAGCAGCACCATGAAGGCGGTGACGCCGTGCTCACGGGCCAGGGCGTGCACCCGGGCGCTCAGCTCCTCGTCGAGGACGAAGAACTCCGAGGCGCCGTTGTGCGTCTGCACCGGCGGCCGGGGCCCGTCGGTGGGCAGGGTGAGCGGCGGGATCTCGGCGGGCAGGGCGCCGCGCCAGTACTCCAGCATGCGGTCGGCGTCGGGTGAGGCCAGGAAGCGGTTCTGCCGGTTGAGGAAGTCGAGGTAACGGGCCGGTACGGGCGGCAGCTCGACCGGCCGGCCCGCGCGCATGCCCTCGTAGAGCGCGAGCAGCTCCTCGATGAAGGTGAAGGTGGAGATGGCGTCCGAGACGATGTGGTGGACCGCCTTCATGAGCACCCAGCGGTCGGGGCCGCGCCGGAACAGCCGGAACCGCATCAGCGGGTCGTGGGCGAGGTCGTACGGCCTTCGGTACTCCGCGACGATCAGCTCACGGATCTCGTCCCAGGCCATGCCCTCGACGTCGAAGACCTCGACGTCCGGGTCCATGGCGTCGGAGACGGTCTGCACCGGACGGCCGTCCTCCAGGACGAAGCGGGCGCGCAGGGCGGGGTGGCGGGCGACCAGCGCCCGGACGGCCGCCGCCATCAGCTCGGGCTCGATCACCGTGCGGACCTCGACGGCGCCGCCGATGTTGTACGCGAATCCGTCGGGGTTGAGCTGCTTGAGGAACCAGAGCGCCTTCTGGTTCTGGGTGAGGGGGTGGCGGCCCGGATCCTCGTACCGCTCGATCGCCGCCCCGCCGTCCGCGTCCCCCTCCCCACGCGCCGCGAGCGTCTCGGTGGCGGCACGCAGCTGGGCGATCAGCTCGCGCGCCGGGGCGCCGCTGAGCAGGGCGACGACGGGCAGCGCGATCCCGGTCTCGGCCTGGATCCGGGCCCGCAGTTCCATGGCGAGGAGCGAGTCCAGGCCCAGTTCGCCGAGTCCGGTGTCCGGGTCGATCCGGTCGACACCGACGCGGAGGACGGTGGCGGCGGGCCGGCGGAAGTGGTCGGCGACGAGTCGGCTGCGCTCGTCCTCGTCGGCGGCGGTACGGAACCGGGCGAGGTAGTCGCCGTGTTCGTCGCCTCCGCCGGAGCCGGCGACGGCCGCGGCCTCGGCGGCGAGGCCGGTGACGAGTGGCGGCGGCGACGGGTACCAGGCGAGGAAGGTCTTCCAGTCGCTGATGGTGGCGATCAGCAGTTGCGCCCGGTCCTGGCCGAAGACCCGCTCCAGGACGGCCGTCCCGGCGGCCGGGGAGAGCGAGCTCATGCCACGGACCGCGCGGTAGTGCTCGACCAGGCTCAGTTCCTCGATCATGCCGGTCGCCCACGGGCCCCAGTTCAGGCTGAGCGCGGGCAGACCGCGGGCCCTGCGGTGGTGGGCGAGGGCGTCGAGGAAGGCGTTGCCCGCCGCGTAGTTGGTCTGGCCGGTGGTGGTCAGGAGCGCGGCGACCGAGGAGAAGAGCACGAAGTGGTCGAGCGGCTCGTCGCGCAGGTGGTGGTGGAGGAGCCAGGCGCCGGCGGCCTTGGGTGCGAGGACGGCGTCGAACGAGGCGCGGTCCATGTCCTGGACGGGGATGTCCCGTACGTGCCCGGCGAGATGGAACACCCCGCGTACGGGCGGGGCGTCCCGGTCCCGGTGGGCGGCGAGCCACGCGGTGAGCGCGCGTTCGTCGGCGATGTCGAGGGCCGCGTGCACGGGGTGGGCGCCGAGGGCCTCCAACTCCTTGACGAAGCGCGCCGCCGAGCCCGCCGGGGAGTCCGGGTCGAGGGCCCGCCAGTCGGCGCGGTCGGGGAGCTCGGTGCGGCCCACGAGGATCAGGTGCCGGGCGCCCTGGCGGACGAGGTGGCGGCAGAGCAGCCGGCCGAGTGCGCCGAAGGCGCCGGTGACCAGGTAGGAGCCGTCCGGGCGGAGCCGGGTCGGCAGGGGGCGGGTGAGCCCCTCGGGCCGGACGAGCCGGCTGACCAGGCGACGGCCGGCGCGCAGGGCGACCTCGTCCTGGGGGCGGTCGGGGACGGTCGGTGCGAGGACCTCACGGAGGACGCCGTGGGCGTCGGCTTCGGGGGTGGTCTCCGGCCCCTCCCCCTGGAGGTCGATCAGCTTTCCGTGGTGGGCGGTCAGTTCCTGGTGCCGCAGCACGCGGCCGATGCCCCAGGCCGGGGCGCCGAGAGGCTCGACCCGGTCCGCCGGTGCCGCCGCCTGGGTGGCCCGGGTGACCAGATGCAGGGCCGCGGGCGCGGCGCGTTGGCCCGGGTCGTCCTTGAGGGCCTGGGCGAGCGCGACGACGGAGTAGGCGCCGAGGGCGCCGCACTCGTCGAGGTGGTCGCGGGAGGCGGCGTCGAGTGTGGGGAGGTCCAGGTTCCACAGGTGCACGACCGCGCCGACGGGGCGGCCGTCGCGCGCGGCCAGGTCGGCGAGGAGGCGGCGCAGGTCGTCGGCGCTCCCGGGCGCCACCACGGAGCAGCGGCCGGCGTCCGCGCCGAAGGTGTACGCGGCGCCCGGCCGGACGAGGTGGCAGGCCTCGCCGCGCGCGGCGACGAGCCGCTCCAGGGCGTCCCCCACTCCCCCGGGGCGGTCGGCGAACAGCAGCCAGCTGCCGGGGCCCCGCGTCGAAGGTTCGTCCAACGGGTCCTCGACCCAGGCGAGTTCGGCGAGCCAGCCGTCGATCGTGGCGAGTCCGACCGTGGTCGACGCCTGCTCGACGTCGGCGGCGCGGAAGCCCTGGACATGGCCGACGGGTTCGCCTGCCTCGGTGTAGAGGGCGATGTCGCCGACGAGTTCGTCGTCCACGCGCCGGGTGATCGTGGCATGGGCCCAGAGGGGTCGGTCGCCGACCGGTGTCGTGCGCACCTCGTCGATGGAGAGCGGCAGCAGGATGCCCGTACCCGCGTCGTCCTGGTCCGCGAGCCCGGCCACGAGCAGGGCCTGGAAGCAGGCGTCGAGGAGCACCGGGTGGAGCTGGTGGCCCGCCGCGCCGCCGCCGACGCTCGCGGGCGGCCGGATCAGCGCGAGCGCCTCCCCCCGCCCGTGTTCTCCGGGCCCGCGCCACACGTCGGCGATGCCCTGGAAGGCGGGGCCGTAGTGGTAGCCGCGGGCGGAGAGGGTCTCGTAGCAGGTGGTGGAGTCGAGGACCTGCTGCCCGCGCTCGCGGATCGCCTCCAGGTCCGCCGCCGTCCGACGGGTCGCGGGTTGGCCTCCGCGGACGACCCCGACGGCGTGGACGGTGGGGGTGTCGCCGACGCCGGTCGCCACCGTGAAGGCGCCGGACCGGGCGGAGAGCGAGAGCTGGACGGCCTTGGGGGCGTCGTCGGGCAGGAAGAGGGCCTTACGGAGCTCGATGGCACCGAGCACGACGTTCTCGGCGCCGGTCGTCGTCCGGACCGCCTGGGTGGCCATCTCGATGTATCCGGCGGCGGGGAACAGGGTGCGTCCCTGGATGCGGTGGTCGGCGAGGTAGGGCTGCGTCTCGACGTCGAGCGCCACCTCCCAGGTGGGCTCGGCGGTGGCGAGGCGCCGGCCGAGCAGGGGGTGGTCCTGCCGCCCGAGGCGTACCTGCGCGACGGGTTCGGGCTCGGCCCAGTAGCGGTCCCGCCGCCAGGGGTAGCGCGGCACGGGTACGGACCGGCCCCGGGGGTGGAGGGCGTGCCAGTCGACCGGGCAGCCGAGGGTGTGCAGCGCGGCGAGGGAGGTGGTGAAGCGGAGGGCCTCGTCCTCGGCGCGGCGGAGGGAGGGCAGGGTGGTCACGGCGGTCTCACCGCTGGAGCCGCCAGGCCCGGTGGGGCCTGCGGAGCTTGCGGGGCCTGCGGAGCCGCCTTTTGGGTCCGCGTGGTCGAAGCACTCCCTGATGGAGTGGCCGAGGACGGGATGGGGCCCGATCTCCAGGAAGGTGCGGTACCCGTCGGCGGCGAGGGCGTCGACGGCCGCGCGGAACCGTACGGTGTCGCGGACGTTGTGCCACCAGTACCGCGCGTCGAGCTCGGGGCCCTCGGCCCGCCCCTCCTTCCCTGTGAGGTAGAGCGGCAGGCGGGCCGGGAGCGGCTCGATGTCGGTGAGTGCGGCGAGCAGTTCGTCCTTGATCGCCTCCATCGCGGCGGAGTGGTACGGCACGCGGACGTCGAGGAGCTTGGCGAACACGCCGTCGGCGCGCAGGGACGTGGCGTACGCGGCGAGTGCGGCCTCCTCGCCGGCCAGAGTCAGGGCGCCGGGGCTGTTCACGGCGGCGACGGACAGCCGGTCGCCGAAGGGCGCGGCGCGGCGCAGCGCCTCCTCCTCGGGCAGGCCCACGGCGAGCATGGTGCCCGCGCCGGCGAGCCGGTGCTGGAGGCGGCTGCGGTGCAGGGCGATCCGTACGGCGTCGCGGAGGCTGTACACCCCTGCCTCGTAGAACGCCGCGATCTCGCCCGTGCTGTGGCCGACGACGGCGGCGGGCCGCACGCCGTGGGCACGCCAGAGTGCGGCCAGGCCGACCTGGACGGCGAAGTTGGCGGGCTGGGCGAGCCAGGTCTCCGCCATCCGGGAGGCGCCCTCGGCCGCGTTCAGCTCGGCGACGAGGGACCAGCCGGCCTGGGCGACGATCTCCCGGTCGACGGCCTCGACGGCCTCGCGGTAGACGGCCCGGGTCGCGTACAACTGGCGTCCCATGGCCCACCACTGGGGACCCATGCCGGTGAACACCCAGACCGGTTCGGCCGGTCGGCCCTCGCGCCGCCTGCCACGCAGCACCCAGGGGTGCTCCTCGCCCCGGCCGTACGCGGCGAGGGCCTCGTCGAGCTCCTCGGGCGAGCCGTACACGACGGCGAGCCGGACGTCGTGGTGCTGGCGGCGGTGGGCGAGGGAGTACGCCAGGTCCGGGAGGGGCGCGCCTTCGTCGGCTCCCGACTCGTCCGGGGCGGCCAGTTCGGCGCGTACGGACGCGGCGAGCGCGGGCAGGACGTCGACGTCGCGCGTGCTGAGGGGCAGCACGGACGGGACGGGGGCTGCGGTCACGCCCTCGGCGGTCGACGGCTCGGGGGCGACGGCGGTGGCGGTGACGGCTGTGGCGACGGGGGCGGGCGGGGTGACGGGGGCGGGCGGGGCTTCGAGCAGGACGTGGGCGTTGGTGCCGCCGAAGCCGAAGGAGTTGACCCCGGCCCGGGCGGGTCCGTCGTGGGCCGGCCAGGGGGTGAGCCGGTCGGGGATCTCGAACGGCGCGGCGTCGAGGTCGATGGCCGGGTTGACCCGCTCCAGGTTGATGTGGGGCGGGATGAGGCGGTGCTTGAGGCTGAGCGCGGTCTTGATGAGCCCGGCGATGCCGGCGGCGGACTCGGTGTGCCCGATGTTCGTCTTGACCGATCCGACGAAGCAGGCGTCCCCGGCCTTGCGCCCGATGGCGAGGACCCGGGCGAGCGCGCCCGCCTCCACGGGGTCGCCGACCGGTGTGGAGGTGCCGTGGGCCTCCACGTACTGGAGGTCCCCGGGCGTGATGCCGGCCCGCGCGCAGACCTGCTCGATCAGGGCGACCTGGGCGTCGGCGCTGGGGACGGTGATGCCGTTGGTGCGGCCGTCCTGGTTGACTCCGGTCTCCGTGACGACGGCGTGGATCCGGTCCCCGTCCCGTAGCGCGTCGCGGAGCCGCTTCAGGACGACGATCCCGACGCCCTCGGCGCGGACGTAGCCGTCGGCGTCGGCGTCGAACGTGCGGGAGCGGCCCTTCGGGGAGAGGAAACCGCCCTTCGTCTCGGCGATCGTGTACTGCGGTGTCAGGTGCAGGAGTGTGCCGCCCGCCAGGGCGAGTGAGCTCTCGCCGCGCCGCAGGCTCTCGCAGGCGAGGTGGACGGCGACGAGGGAGGAGCTGCACGCGGAGTCGACGGAGAGGCTGGGCCCGCGGAAGTCGAAGCAGTGCGAGAGCCGGTTCGACACCATCGTCATCATCGTGCCGGTCGCGGTGTGCGCGCCGAGGGTGTCGAAGCGCAGGTCGGCGAATTGGAGGATCTTGTAGTCGAGGGTGAACGCGCCGACGAACACCCCGACGTCCCGCCCGGCCAGCTCGGCCGGCTTCTGTCCGCCGTCCTCCAGGGCCTCCCAGCTCACCTCCAGGAGCTTGCGCTGCTGCGGGTCCATGGAGTGCGCCTCGCGGGGGCTGATCCCGAAGAACTCCGGGTCGAACTCGTCGAAGCCGTCGATGTATCCGCCGCGCCCGCCGACGAGCCGACCGGGTTTGGACGTGTCACGGCTGCCCAGTGAGGCGACGTCGTACCGGTCGGGCGGGGTGGGCGTGATGCAGTCCTTCCCCTCGACCAGGTTGCGCCAGAAGCCGCGGTGGTCGTTGGCGCCGCCGGGGAAGCGGCAGCCGATCCCGATGATCGCGATCTTCTCGGTGCCTGCGGGGACGGCGACCGAGGCGACAGGGGCATGGCGAAGCGATTCAGGCATGAGCGGTCCCTTGATTCGCGAGAGAGAGACGGAGAACGGCAGGCGTGGGGGGCCCGACGACTCCGGAAGGTCCGGGCGGTGCCCGGGGACGTCCCGGGAGCGGGTCGCCGTCAGCCGACGGAGCGCCGCCAGGGGTGGACGAGGGTGGCGAGCACGGCGCCGGTGGCGGGGAAGGAGTCCGGGTCGGTCAGGCCGACGGATTCCGGCTCACGGCCGGGACGCCAGGTGAACGTGGAGAACACCCGGTCCCAGACGGAGAGGTCCGAGCCGTAGTGCCCCGCTTCGGAGAGGTCGGTGCTGTGGTGCAGCCGGTGTTGCTCGGGCCCGGAGAGGACGTGGTCGAGCGGCCCCAGCCGTACACGGATGTTGGCGTGCGCGACGTACCCCTGGCCGACGGTGCCGCCGACGGCGGTGAGGACGTGGTACACGCCGTACCACCCCCACTCCCGGCGGTCGGGCTGCCAGGAGCGGTCGTACGGGATGAGGAATTCGAGCTGGACGAGCCAGCCGAGCACCGTGAACTGGAAGAGCAGGACCGGCTGGGCGGTCACGGCCAGGGCGTCGCGCACCGATAACCGGTACATGGCTCTCCACTTCTTGGGACGGAACTGCACTGCGGGAGACGGGACGTGACATGGACGACCACAGACGCGGGAGCGCTCCCCGACGGAGGAGGAGGCACCGGGGAGCTTGATGACAGTATGAATTCGCGTGACTACGTACCGCAACGGCCGTCGACGGGCGCACGGTGTCACGCGCGCCGGTCCCAGTGATCCACGCACCCCCCGTGCGCACCCCCGAAGATCGTCTCAATCAGGCTTATTCCCAGCGGGAGTTGATCACCCCGACTGGCGGATCGATTTACCAACGGCCGCACGAGGGAGCCGCCGCGCGTTCGCGCCCCGCGGCGCCGAGTTGGGGATTCGGTGGGCACCCCGCACCAGAAACGATCACAATATGAAGGAATTGTGCAGACCGAGTCGACCTGGAGTCAGCGTGACGTCTTCCCCCGTTCCCGCCCCGCAGCCGGATCCGGCCGTCGACTCGGCCGTGGCCGACGCCTTCGCCGGCGTTCCCGCACTGGACGGGGAGCTGTGCTTCGACGCCGCCGCCCTCGACGCGGCGTCCACCGACTTCGGCCGCCTGATCCACCGGTCACCCGCCGCGGTCCTCCGGCCCGGTTCGGCCGAGGACGTCGCCGCGATGGTCCGCCACTGCCGGGGGCGCGGGCTGAAGGTCGCGGGGCGGGGCCAGGGGCACTCCACGTACGGACAGGCCCAGGCGCCCGCCGGGCTCGTCGTCGACCTCGGCTCCCTCGACTCCGTCGAGATCCGCGACCACACGGCCGTCGTGCAGAGCGGCGTGCGGTGGAGCACCCTCGTCCGGGCGACGCTGCCGGCGGGGCTCACCCCGCCCGTCTTCACCGACTACCTGGAGCTGTCCGTGGGCGGCACGCTGTCCGCCGGAGGTCTCGGCGGCCAGATCGGTCACCACGGCGCGCAGGTCGACAACGTCCTCGAACTGGAGGTGGTCACCGGTGAGGGCGAGCTCACGACCTGTTCGCCCACCGTGCGTCCGGACCTGTTCCACGCCGTCCTCGGCGGCCTCGGCCAGTGCGCGATCATCACCCGCGCCACGCTCGCGCTGGTCCCCGCCCCCCACTCCGTACGGCTCTACACCCTGACGTACCCGAGCGTCGCCGCGCTCACCGCGGCGCAGGCCCAACTCGTCACGGAGGGGCGCTTCGACTACCTCGTCGGGCAGGCCATGCCCACCCCGGACGGCTGGACCTACTTCATCGAGGCCGCCGCCCACGACGGGACCGCCGCCGACGACGCCCGGCTCACCGACGGCCTGGACCACCTCTCGGTGGCGGCACAGGACGTGGCCTACTTCGACTTCCTCAACCGGATCGCGCCGCTGCTGGACCTGTTCCGGGCCAACGGCGAGTGGCAGCGACCTCACCCGTGGTACGACAGCCTGCTCCCCGCCTCCACCGTGAACGCCGTCGTCACGCGGACGCTCGCCGCCCTGAAGCCCGGCGCGCTCGGCGCGAGCGCGGTCGTCCTGCTGTACCCCGTGCTCACCACCAAGTGCCGCACCCCGCTCCCGGTCATGCCGGACGAGGAACTGGCCTACCTCTTCTCCCTCCTCAAGACCGCGTCCCCCGGAGCGGACTCGGCCGAGGACATGGTCGCCGCGAACCGCGCCCAGTACGACACCACGGTCGAGGCCGGCGGTCGCTGGTACCCGATCGGCTCGGTCCCCCTCACCACCGACGACTGGGCCCGCCACTTCGGCCCCTTCTGGCCCGAGTTCGCGTCCGCCCGCCACCGCTACGACCCCGACGGCATCCTGACACCCGGCCAGCGGATCTTCTGACCGTCGGCGAAGATGGTGGGGTTCATCCGTCCGCAGCAGGCGAGGAGCGTCCCCGCTGATGTCCACCACCGGTTCCGGTCCCGGTTCGAGGCCGCCGACGATCGCCGATGTCGCCCGGGTCGCCGGTGTGTCGCGGACGACGGTCTCGCACGCCCTCAACGGGCTCGGCAAGGTCGATCCCCGGACCCGGGAGCGCATCAAGCAGGTCGCCGCCGACCTCGGGTACCGGCCCAACCTGCGGGCCCAGCGGTTGCGGCGCGGGGAGGCCAAGGCCATCGCGCTCGCCTCGTCGATGCCGTTCGCGGTGGCCGGGGGTCCGTCCCGGCTGGGGTTCTACATGGAGGTCGCGGCCGCGGCCGCCGAGAGCGCCCTGCTGCACGACTACGCGCTGGTGCTCGTACCGCCCGTGCAGTCCGGGTCCGCGCTGTACTCCGTCGACATCGACGGCGCCATCGTCGTGGAGCCGGACGCCGAGGATCCGGCGGTCGCCGCGCTGAAGGAGCGCGGCCTGCCGTACGTGGCGCTCGGCAGGCCCGTGGCACCCGCCGAGGACGTGCCGTACGTCGACCTGCGCGGCGGGCTCGTCGCCGAGCTGCTCCTCGCCCACCTGCACGAGCAGGGGGCCCGCAGGCCCGCCCTGCTCGTCGGCGCCGGGCGGCGGCACTCGGCCGTGGACGCGCGCGCCGCCTACGAGCGGTTCGCCCGGGAGCACGGCTGGGAACCGCTCGTGGCGACCGCGCCCGAGGCCGGCGGTGAACAGGCCGGGTACGACGTGTGCGCGGCGCTGCTCGCCGAGCACCCCGGGATCGACGCGGTCTGCGCGCTGGTGGACGCCTTCGCGGTGGGCGCCGTCCGGGCGGTCCGGGACAGCGGGCGCGCCGTGCCGGACGACGTCATGGTCGTCACCCGGTACGACGGACTGCGCGCCCGGACCTGCGAACCCCCGCTGACCGCCGTCGACCTGCACCTGGACCGGGCGGCCGCCGACGCGGTGACGCTGCTCCTGGGGCGGCTGCGCGGGGGCGGCGACCTGGGCGCCGCCCCGCCCGTGACGACGGTGCCCGAACCCCGGATCGTCGCCCGCGCCTCCTCCCTCAGGGGTGCGGCGCGGGCGTGAGTCGTCGGGGCGGCCGGTAGCGGTCGGCGACGGTACGAGTCAGAGGCCCACCATCAGCAACACCCCCGAGACGAGCGCGAAGACCAGTACGAACAGGCGCATCCGCCGCGCGTCGATGCGCTGGTGCACCAGCCGGCTCAGCCACGCCCCCGCCGCGATCGCGGGGGTCAGGGCGAGCGCCCACCCGAGGTCGGCCGGGTGCCCCTCCCCCGTCGCGAAGAGCAGAAGCAGCGAGGCGACTTCGCCGACGAGGAAGCAGACGGCGACGGTGGACCGCAGTTCCGCCGGCGGCCGGTGCTGGTAGACGAGCGCGAGCGGCGGGCCGCCGATCCCGGTCGCCGTCTCCGTCAGGCCCGTCACCGCGCCCGCGCCCACGTAGGCGGCCCGTCCCGGCGTGAACGCGGGCGCCGCCAGGCTCACGAAGGCGGCGAGCACGGTCGCGAGGCCCACGAAGAGACCGAGGCTGCGTTCCGGAATCAGCCACAGCAGGGCGAGCCCGGCCGGGGTCGCCGCGAGGCGGGCCGCGGTGATCCAGCCCGCGCCGCGCAGATCGAGCGAGGACCGTTCGCGCCAGGCGACGTACAGGTTGAGCGGCACCATCGACGCCAGGACGAACACCGGAAGCAGGCGAGGGTCGAGCAGTCCGGCCACGGGCGCGACGATCAGGGCGAAGCCGAGACCGCTGCTGCCCTGGACGAACGCGGCGGCCGCCACCGTGACGGCGAGGACCGCCAGTGTCTCGCCGGTCACCTGTCCGTGCTCCCCGCGTGCGCGCTGCGGGCCCGCGCGGCCGTCGATGTCGGATGGACGCGGGTGATGGCGGCGTCTCCCACCGCCGTACGGGCCAGTTCGGCGGCCCGGCGGACGAGAGCGGGACCGTCCCAGCCGACGGGGTCGCCCCGCCACAGGCGCAGTCCGCCCGCGACGAAAACCGCGGTGATCTGGTCGCGGTTGCCGCGCCGTACCAGCTCCCACGGCAGGTCCCAGGAGAGCGCGAGCTCGGGGTTGGTGACGTCGACGAGGAGGAAGTCGGCGGCCAGGCCCTCGGCGATCGTGCCGGTGCGCGCACCGAGGCCGACGGCGTCGGCTCCGCCGCGCGTGGCGTGCTCCAGCCAGGTCCATCCCGCGCCGCAGGAGGAGTCGCCGGTGGCGAGCCCGTACGCCAGGCGCTGGGCGAACTCGGCCGCGTCGGCGAGCCGGAAACCGTCGCCGCGCGTGCCGTCGGTACCGAGGCCGAAGCGGATCCCCCGTTCGGCCATGGCGGTGGCGGGCGCGACGGCGTTGCCCTTCCAGGCGCTGGCGACGGGGTTGTAGCTGACGGCGGTCCCGGACTCCGCGAGCAGCGTCAGCTCGCGCGGGGTGAGGAGGGTGGCGTGCGCGGCGAGCAGGTGCGGGCCGAGGACGCCGATGCGGTGGAGGTGCTCCAGGGGGCGTAGTCCGTGTCGTACGAGGGAGCGTTCGACACCCGCGAGGTGCTCGTTGACATGGATCTGGAGCACCGCCCCGGACTCGGCCGCGAGCCGGGCGGTGAGTCGGAGGGTCTCCTCGGTGGCGGCCTCGGGGATCGAGACGGCGAGGGAGGGGTGGACGAGCGGATCGCCGGCGTAGCGCGCGAGGTGCTTCTCGGCGCCGGTCGCGACGGACGGGGTCTCGTTCTCGGCGTCGTTGCAGACCAGACCCAGGACGCACCGGATGCCGGCGTCGCGTGCGGCCGAGGCCACCACGTCGATGTCGACGTCGGCCCGGGTCCCCGCGTCGGCGACGGTGGTGAACCCGCCGCGCAGGGCTTCGAACGCGGCCAACTTGGCGGCGATGTAAGCCGATTCCTCGTCCAGGGCGCCTTCCAGCGGCACCCACACCCGGCGGAAGATCTCCGACGGCTCCCCGAAGGCGAGCGCGGCGCCGAAGCTCTGGGTGAGGTGGTGGTGGGCGTCGACGAAGCCGGGCATCAGGAGGTGCCCGGGGAGCCGGACCGGTTCGAGGTGGGCGTGGCTGCGGGTGAGTTCGGCGGCGGGCGCCACCCGCTGGAAGGACCCGTCGGCGACGACGACCGCGAGACCGTCGGCGGGCCCCTCCGGCAGCAGGACGGCATCGGGTACGAGGAGGAGGGGACGGCCCGAGCGGGTCAGGGCGTCGCGGGTGAGCTGGTTCATCGGTCGCTTTCCGTACGAGGGGTGCCCGGGTGGGCTCCTGCGGGGGTGGCTGTGGTCGGGCGGCCGGCGGCGAGGCGTGCGGCGGCCAGGCGGGCGGCGAGGTTCGGCCTGATGTGGTGGAAGAGGATGTTGAGCACGGCGGCGACGAACGCGCCGACGGCGACGCCGCTTTCGAGGAGGATGCGGAGGTTCGGCGGGAAGCCTCCGTACACGCCGGGGACGAGGATCGGGAGCAGCCCGAGCGCGAGGGCGACGGCGCAGATGAACGTGTTCGTGTGGGAGCCGAGGTCGGAGCGGCCGAGCATCTGGACGCCGAGAACGGTGATCACGGCGAAGACGACCATCGCCGTGCCGCCGACGACGGCGGACGGGATGACGCTGATCGCCCGGGTCACGGGGGCCAGGAAGCCGATGGCGATGAGGACGACACCGGCCGCGGCGGTCACGTACCGGCTGCGGACACCGGTGACGCGGACGATGCCGATGTTCTCGCCGCTGGTCACCATGAGGGGCAGCCCGAGGAAGCCGCCGAAGAGCGAGGTGAGCGCGTCGCCCCGGACGGTCTTGGGGACGTCGGCGCGGGGGTCGATCTCTTTGCCGACGGCCTCCGCGTTGATGACGGTCTGTCCGGTGGCCTCCGCCATGGAGGCGAGGCTGTAGAGCATCAGCGGCAGCGCGGCGACCAGGTTGAACTGGGGCGAGCCGAACGGCATCAGCTCCGGCAGGGTGAGCAGTCCCCCGTCGGCGGCGCGGCCGAGGTCGACCGTGCCGAGGACGACGGCGAGTGCGGTGCCGGCGAGGAGGCCGAGCATGACGGCGAGTTGGCGCAGGACGCCGCTGAAGAGCAGGTAGAAGGCTACGGTGAAGCCGATGGTGGCCAGGCCGAGGCCGAGGTTGAGGGGGTCGGCGAAGCCCGGCGTGCCGGGGCGCCCGGTGACGAGGAGCGCGCCGACCTTCACCAGGTTGACCCCGACGATGACGATCATCGTGCCGATGACGAGGGCCGGGAAGAAGGCCAGCAACCGGGCGAAGACGGGCAGCACGAGGAAGTAGAAGCCGGCGGTGAGGATCACCGCGCCGGTGGCCGTGCGCAGGCCGTGCTGGTCGGCGATGGCGAGGAAGAGGATGAGGGGCGCGCCTCCCGGCAGCATCACGAAGGGCAGCCGGGGCCCGAACTTCCAGGGGCCGAGCGACTGGATCAGGGACCCGGCCCCGGAGAGCACGAAGGCCGCGGAGAGCAGGTTGACGGTCAGTCCGGGGTCGAGGCGGAGGGTCGCGCTCATCAGGAAGATCGCCGAGATGGGAGTGGCGGCCATGACGAGCACGTGCTGGATCCCGAAGAGCAGGATCCTGCCGATCGGTCGGGACTGGTCGACGGGGTGAGGCTCCTGGGAGGCCTCGGAGACGGGCGGTTCGGAGACGGGGGCATCGGAGGCGGGGGCCTCAGGGGTGGTGGGGGACAGTCGTTCCGTGCCGGGAAGGTGCTGGCGGGGACGGGACACGTTCGGGCTCCGTTCGGGCGTCGCTGCACGCTCGGATTTCAGCCGCGATCCGGCCCTGGACGGAGAGCCAAATCGATTTGGCCAAATCGATTTGGCCCCGAGTATCCGAGGGCCTTCGCCCAGCGTCAAGACTTCTAGACTGTCTTCATGAAGATCGCGCCGCGCCCGCTCCCCCGCGTCCCCGGTCGGGAGCCGCTGTCGCCACCCGCTCCCGGCGAGGCGCCCCACGTGTGGCTCGTCCGGGCGCCCGAGGTGGACGTGCCCGCCGAACGCCTCGGGGTGCTCGACGCCCGGGAGCTGGAGACCGTGCGCGGATTCCGGAGCGCCGCGGACCGGCGTACGTACGCCGCCGTGCACGTCGCGCTGCGTGAAGTGCTGGGGGTCTACCTCGGCGGGAACCCCAGGGACGTACCGCTCGTGCGGCGACCCTGCCCCCAGTGCGGGGAGGCGCACGGCCGGCCCGCCGTCGAGGGGGACCCCGTTCACTTCTCGCTGTCGCACAGCGACGGTCTCGGCCTGCTCGCGTTCGCGGCGAGCCCGGTCGGGGTGGACGTCGAGCGGCTTCCGACACCGGAGACGGTCGCCGAGGTCGCCCCGATGCTGCACCCGCGTGAGGTGGAGGAGTTGGCGGCGCTGTCACCGGCCGACCGCCCGCCCGCCTTCGCGCGGACCTGGGCGCGCAAGGAGGCGTATCTGAAGGGCCTCGGCACGGGGCTCGGGCGCGGGCTCGCCCTCGACTACGTCGGCTCGGCCGAGCCGTGCGGGGCCCGGCTGCCGGACTGGCGGATCGCCGACGTCCCCGTCGACCCCACGCACGCGGGCGCCGTGGCTGTACGCACCTGAGCGGCGGTCTCCACCCGCGCCGTCTCCTCTCACCTCGACAACCTGGCGGCGCTGGGCGAGTACACCGTCGGCGTCGGGGCGGGGAGCAGGCTCTTCGTCCACGTGATGATCGGCACCGGTCTCGGCATGGGCGTCGTCAGCGAGGGCCGCCTCTCCACCGGCGCCCACGGCCGCGCGGGCGAGAACGGCTTCCTGCCATGGCCGGAGCGCCAGGGCCCGGGCAGGGGCCCCCTGGAGGGGCTCGTCTCCGGTGACGCGGGGGTCGCTCGTACGGGAGCGTGCGCATGTGTCACTGGAGCACCTAGGCACTCGGGCCGGCCGTGACCACCGTGCGGAAGGGGAACGCGATGAGCAGGGTGATGGCGACCAGGAGCCCGCTCGCCCACATCGGCCCGAGGTTCCCGAGCCCGGCATGGAGGGTGGTCGCGGCGATGAGGGGGCCGACGGCAGCGCCGACGTTGAGTGCCGCGGTCGCATACGACCCGGCCATGGTGGGGGCCTTCGCGGCTTCGTAGAGGACGCGTGTGATCAAGGTACTGCCCAGCGTGAACGACAGGGCGCCCTGCACGAGAACGAGAGCGAACAGAGCGACCGGCTCGTCGGCCAGCACCGCCAGCGTCGGCCAGCCGATGAGCAGCAGCGAACCGCCGACCGCGAAGACCGGTCCGGGGCGTTGGTCGGACAGTCGGCCGGCGATGGTGACCCCGGCGAAGGAACCGGCGCCGAAAAGCACCAGAACGACAGAGATCCACCTTTCGCCCAGCCCGGCGGTGTCGGTCACGACGGGGGCGAGGAAGGTGAAGCTTGCCGACGTGGCCGCGTTCACGAGCGCGCCGAGCAGCATCACCAGGATCAAGGGCCGCCTGGCGAGCTCGGCGAGCTCCGTCCGCAGGGCCGGCCCGCCGGTCGCCTCTTGCCGCACACGTCCCGCCGGGATTGCCTTCAGGATGCCCAGAGCGGCCGGCAGGCAGAGAGCGGCGACGGCCCAGAACGTCGCCTGCCAGCCGAGCACCGTGCCGAGTAGCGACCCGCCGGGGACACCGGCGATCGTGGCCACCGTCGTGCCTGACAGCAGCACGGCCAGCGCACGTCCCTTCCTGTCGGGTGAGACAAGCGTGGCGGCGGCCGTCAGCGCGACGGCGAGGAATCCCGCGTTTGCGAGCGCGGCGACCACCCGGATGGCGAGCAGGACCGGAAAGCTGGTGGTGACGGCACCCGCGGCGTGAGCTGCCGCGAAAGTGAGGATGAATCCGAGAAGGCTGGAACGCCTGGGCCAATGGCGGGCAAGCGCGGCCACAAGGGGAGCACCGACGGCCATGCCGACCGCGAAGGCCGAGGTGAGTGTGGCTGCTGTCCCGACGGTGACGTCGAGATCTGAGGAGATGTCCGGCAGGAGGCCGGCGAGCATGAACTCCGAGGTGCCCATGGCGAAGACGGCCATGGCAAGCAGATACAGCGGGAGAGGCATCGAATGGCTCCGAGGTGAGCAGAAACGAGAGAAGGTCATCTCGTCACCGCGGCCAACCCCGGAGGCACACTCGCCCGGCCGCGGAACGCGGCGCGGCATCAGGGCTACGAGCTCAGTGGTTCAGGGGGCTGACGGCGTGACCGAAAGCCCCCACCCTGTCTGACTCAGGACTCGACATGGCCCGCACGGTACCCGACCGACACCCGTCGAGACACCTTGGTTTCACCGGCATCGGCCCGTGTCACCGACGTCGTCCCGCTACGCCCAGGGGCCGACTTCGGGCCACGCGGACGTGCGCCGAGGCGTCGATCACGCGGACGCCTCCAGCGCGGCGCGCCAGACGGGGCTGTCGACGTAGTGGTTGTCGTACCGCTCCGCCGACGCCGCGATCTCCTTCGGGTCGGCCTCGCCGCGGGTCACCCGGCCCAGCAGGCGGAGGTAGTCGAAGCGGCCCATGCCCGGGGTGAAGACGAACAGGACGTCCGCCTCGCAGCCGGACGCGGCGGCGAAGGCGTGCGGCGTACGGGGTGGAACGGCCAGGAAGTCGCCCGCGCCCAGCACGGTGATCTCCTCCCCCACCAGGACCTGGAGGGAGCCGCTGATCACGAAGAAGAGTTCGGTCGCCTTGGTGTGGAAGTGCGCCGGCGCGCCCACGGCGCCCTTCGTGAAGGTGGACCGGTAGGTGGTGAAGCCGTCCGCCGTGCTGCCCGAGTCGGCGAGCAGCGTCATCACGCTGCTGGGGTCGGCGCAGGTCTCGGCCTCCGCGTGCCGGGTGAGCACCGGCGGGAAGGGAGCGGCGGACGACGTGTCGTGGGGCGCGTTCTGAGTCATGAGCCGGACTCTACGATCATGAACAGGCCCCCGACCAGGGTAGTCGTCGGTCGGCGACTCTCCCGGCCCGTGGGGCCCGGGGCACGGACCGGTCAACTCGTCGCGCGCGGGGCCGAGATGGTTGCGCGGGCGTGAACCCGGGATGGACGTCAGGCGCGCACCCGCGCACTCAAGGGGCGCACGAGGGGCGCACACTGACGATCGGTCACCTGTTCGTGCCCGGTGCTAAGATCACTACGCTTGCGGAGCGGTGGATGGATGCACGACGACATCTCCGACCACGGCGACCCTCCGGACGGTACCCCCGGCCACGGAAGGCCCGCCGGTCCACCCGCATTGACGGAATTCAGCAACGGACCGTCAGTCGCCTGAAGAGAGTCTTATGACGTATTACGCACAGAACCCAGTCCTCTGGGTCCTCCTGGCCGCCACCTTGGGCGCCGTCGCCGTCATTGTTCGCCAGCGCAAAGCGATACGGACTTTACGGCAGGAGACCCAGGAGCTCAAGGCGCACTACTCCGAGTTGGAGAACAGCTACACGCAGTCCGTCGAGGACGAGAAGGACCGGGCGCAGGAGTCGACCAAGTCAGTCCTCAAGTCCGCCATGCGGACGCTCCAAGGCCTGGCCGCCGAGCAGCAGTTGGTCATCTCCGGACTGCAGAACAAGTACGGTGACTCGGTCATTCTTCGGGACCTCCTGGAGATCGACCACACCAACTCGCAGTTCGGGCGGCGCGCCCAGTCCATCGCCGTGCTCTGCGACGGCTGGCTCGGACGGCACCGCGAGATCGCCTCGGTGTACGACGTGGTCCGCAGCGCGCAGGGCCGGATCCGGCATTTCCGGCGGGTGGAGATCCTCTCCCAGGTCGACTTCGGCATCACCAGCCGCGCCGTCGAACCCGTTGCGCTCGCACTCGCCGAGCTGCTCGACAACGCCACGAGCTACTCCAGCCCGGACACCGTGGTCGAGATCAACATCCGTACGGTGCCCAAGGGCATCTGCATCGTCGTCGACGACGCCGGTGTCGGTATGAACGACGAGGAACGGGTCAGGGCGGAGAAACTCCTCGCCACCGACCGGGTCTCGGGGGTCTCCGGGCTCGGCAGCCCGCCGCAGTTCGGTTTCGCCGTGATCGGGGTGCTCTGTGAGCGCTTCGGATTCGAGGTGTCCGTGGATTCCAGTTCGCCGTACGGAGGCGTCCGTGCCGTGCTCCTGCTGCCGCACGACCTGCTGACCGGCATGCCGGAGAGGAAGGCCCCGGCGCCGGTCGTCCCGGCCGCCGCGGTGACGGACCCGAGCGGTCCCGCGCCCGCGATGGTCACGGCCACCACCGACGACGGTCTGCCGCGACGCCGCCGCAAGCGTCCGATGACCATCGTGAACGGCGGCGAGCAGTCCGCGCCCGCTTCCGCGCGCTCCGGCGCGGAGACCGCCGCGATCATGGGGGCCTTCCAGCGGGGCACGCAGTCCGGGCGGGCCGCGCGTCCGGCCTCGGCGGACCAATCGAGCAGCACACGTGATGCGAGCAGCGAAGGGCATGAGGTCTCGTGAACGACGATCTGTCATGGATGCTTGACAGCGCCTTGGAGATACCCGGGGCCCTGCACGCGGTCCTGGTCTCCGCGGACGGTCTGCTGATGGCCCGGACGAAGGAGTTCGGCAAGGACAACGCGGACACGGTCGCCGCCGCGATGAGCGGCATGCAGTCGCTCAGCCGCTCCCTCGGCTTCTTCGTGGAGCCCGGGCGGCTGCAGTGGCGCCAGACGCTGGTCGAGTTCGACGGCGGCTGGGTCTTCCTGATCTCCGCGGGCGAGGGTGCCTACCTCGGCGTCTCGGCCTCGCCCGACGTCGACATGCAGGACATCACCTTCAGGATGCAGCAGCTCGTCGGCCAGCTGGGCAAGGCGCTGACGACTCCGCCGCGCGAGAACCTCGGCGCCCGCTCATGAGCCGATTCGACGAACGGGAGCCCGAGGCGGCCGAGTTAGTCCGCCCGTACGTCATCACCAAGGGGCGCGGTCTGCCCGACAAGGAGCAGCTGTCGCTGGTCACCCTCGTCACCGCGTCGGCCGACCACCAGCAGCGTCCGACCCGGCTCTCTCCCGAGGAGCAGGGCATGTTGGAGCTGTGCACCGCCGGCTATCTCTCGGTCGCCGAGGTCGCGGGGCACACCAGGCTCCCCATCGGCGTGGTGAGGATCCTCCTCTCCGCCCTCACCGAGGGCGGCTACCTCATCACCCGCCCTCCCGTGCAGCGTGCCGCGCTCGCGGACCGAGACATCCTCGAGGAGGTACTGAATGGTCTCCGCGCCAAGTTTGGGTGAGCAGGCGTACGTGCGCGACGGCGCCACGCAGACCGCCGTCAAGATCCTCGTCGTCGGCCACTTCGCCGTCGGCAAGACCACGTTCATCGGTGCGATCTCGGAGATCCCTCCGCTGACCACCGAGGAGACGATGACCCGCGCGGGCGAGTCGTTCGACGACCTCAAGGGGGTCCGGAGCAAGACCACCACCACGGTGGCGATGGACTTCGGCCGGCTGACCATCAGCGAGCGGGTCGTGCTCTACCTGTTCGGGACGCCCGGTCAGCAGCGCTTCGTCCAGATGTGGGAGGACATGGCCCGTGGCGCGCTCGGCGCGCTCGTGCTCGTCGACCCCGAACGGCTGGCGGACTCGTTCGGCGTGATCGACCTGATCGAGCAGTACGGCCTCGACTACGCGATCGCCGTCAACCACTTCGACGGCACGCAGGACCGCGAGGAACGGGCCCTGCGCGAGGCGCTGGACCTGCTCGACGACACGCCGGTCGTCACCTGCGACGCACGGGACGAGAAGTCGTCCGCGGACGCGCTGATCACCCTCGTCCGCCATCTGCTCGAACGCGCTCACTAGGAAGAGACATGGAAGCTCGACCCACCACCCCCGTACCTCCGCCCGGCTGCCCCGCCCACGCCGACGGCGGTCGGGTACCGCTGCACGGGCCGGAGTTCCAGGCGGATCCGCAGGCGTACTACGCGTATCTGCGCCACTTCGGTCCGACCGCGCCCGTGGAGCTCGCTCCGGGGGTGGAGGCCACCCTCGTCACGGACTACGCGACGGCGCTGCAGCTCCTCCAGGACTCGGGCTCCTTCCGCAAGGACGCGCGCCGCTGGCGGGACCTCAACGAGGGCCACATCAGCCCGGACAACCCGGTCGTGCCCGTGCTCGCGTACCGGCCCAACTGCATGTTCAGCGACGGCGCCGAGCACCTGCGGCTGCGGCAGGCGGTCACGGACAGCATGGCCCGTGTCGACACGCGCAAGCTGAACCGGACCACGGAGCAGGTCTCCGAGTACCTCATCTCCCAGTTCGGTGCGCGGGGCTCCGCGGACCTGCTCGGGGACTACGCCAAGCAGTTGCCGCTGTTCGTCTTCAACGAACTCTTCGGCTGCCCGGCCGACATCGGTGACCGCGTCCTGTTCGGCATCGGCGGCATGTTCGACGGCATCAACGCCGAGCGGGCGGTCGAGGTGCTGTTCGGCGCCGTCGGCGAACTGGTGGCGCTGAAGCGCGCCAGGCCGGGCGAGGACGTCACGACCTGGCTGATGCAGCACCAGGCGAAGCTGAGCGACGAGGAGATGGTCCATCAGCTCGCGCTGCTGCTGGTGGCGGGCAACGAGCCGCTGCGCAACCTCATCGGCAACACCCTGCACCGGCTGCTCACCCATGACGCGTACGCCCACAAGGGCGGGCTGATCGACGAGGCCATCGACGACACCCTGTGGGAGAACCCTCCCATGCAGAATCTCGCCCCCCACTACCCGGCGGCCGACATGGAGTTCGGCGGGCAGAAGCTGCGCGCCGGCGATCTCGTGCTGGTCAGCTTCGCGGCCGCCAACACCGGGCCGACGCTGATGGCCTCGCGCCAGTCCGGCAGCAACCGGGCCCATCTGGCGTGGAGCGCGGGCCCGCACGCGTGCCCGTCCAAGGACCCCGCCCGGCAGATCACCGTCGCCGCCATCGAGAACCTCCTCAACCGGCTCCCCGACGTCGAACTCGCGGTGCCGGAGGACAGCCTCGTCTGGCGGCCGGGCCCGTTCAACCGCGGCCTCGCCACGCTGCCCGCCCGGTTCACCCCGGTCGACACCCCGCGCCGGTCAACGTCTCACCAGGACCACCAGGCGGCCGCGCGCCCCGAGGCGGCCGAGGCGGGTCGCAAGCGCGAACGCGGGGGAATGTGGAGCCAGTTCCTCAACTGGCTGGCGAAGTGACGGACGCGACTCCCCTCTTCTTCTCCGCCCTCGCATGATCGCTCTCCGCGAGGGGTAGTGAGCACGGCGTTGTTCAGGCGTGCTCTTGAGGCGAAGGAAGTGTCGTGGGCTCCATATCCACCGATGCCGGTCTTGTCCCCCGGTCCCCCGCGGCCGGCCCCCTCGATACCCGCCCCTCCGGGCGGGTATCTTCTTGGGCGCTCGCGCGGGACGGGGAGACACTGGGCGCTCACACGGCGAGACAGGCCCTGCGGCTGTGCGAAGCCGCGGAGTTGAGCGGGGCCGACTCCGCGGAGTACGCGCGGACCCTGCTCGCGGCGCTGGGGCCGGTCGGCGAGCGGTCGCTCCGGCTGCCGCCCCCGGACGCGTCGTTCCTCTCGGACGACCACACTCCGGTGGAGTTCTCGCTCGCCTGCACGCCGGACGGGAGGCCGACGCTGCGGGTGCTCCTGGAGCCTGGCTGCGGCGCCGCGGACCTCGCGGCGAACGGCCGGACGGGGCTGCGGGCGGTCCGCGCGATGGCGCGGCGCTGGGGATTCGACACCTCCCGCCTCGACGAGCTGGAGGACCTGTTCCTCCCGCCGGACCCGCAGGGCCCGCTGGCGCTCTGGTGCGCCCTGGAGCTGGTCCCGGGCGGGGTGCCCAAGGTGAAGGTGTATCTGAACCCGGCGGCCTCGGGGCAGGAACGTTCCGCCGCCACGGTACGGGAGGCCCTGCGCCGGCTCGGGCACCGGCGGGCGTTCGCCTCGCTGCCCGAGGGAGACCGCCATCTCTTCTTCGCCCTGGACCTGGGCGACTGGGACGAGCCCCGGGTGAAGGTCTACCTGGCCCACCACGATCTGTCGGCCGCGGAGGCGGCGCGCCTCTCCCGGGTGGACGGCGGTCCCGGTCCGGCGGAGATCGCGTCGTTCTTCCGCATGGCGGCCGGCCACGACGTCGAGGGCGCCGGGGCCGCGGCGGGGCCGGACCCGCGGCTCGACCGGCGCCCCGTCCAGTCCTGCCACGCCTTCACCGAGACGGCGTCCGGCCGGCCGAGCGGCTTCACGCTCTACGTCCCGGTCCGCGACTACGCCCGGCACGACGGCGAGTCCCTCGACCGGGCGGTGGCCGTACTGCGCCGGCACGGCATGGACCCCGCCCCGCTGCGGCGCTCGCTGGCCGCGGTGACCTCGCGGCGGCTGCGTGACGGCGTGGGCCTCATCGCGTACCTGGGGCTGGCGCACCAGGAGGGCAGGCCCCCGCGGGTGACGACGTACCTCTCATCGGAGGCCTACGAGGTCAGGCCGCCGGCCACCCCGGCGGCACCGCGCGCGAGGGCGCGTGCCGGGGCCTGATCCCCGGGAAGCCGTCCCCTACGCGTCCTGCAGCTCCTTCAGCTCCCGCAGGTAGGCGCCGACGTCCACCTGGACGGAGGCGCCCTGGGTCCGGCCGTAGCGTTGCGCGATGCCGTCCAGGTACGTGGCGATCTCCTCGCGCATGACGTCCGCGGCCGGCAGGGCGACGTCGCCGTCGAGGATCCGCGCGACCCACTGCGCCTGGGCCTCCACGAGGCGGGTGATCGAGCCCACGGGACGGATCAGGCCGACGAAGTACAGGCCGGGCCGGCCGGGTGCGGCCACCCGCCGGTACAGCTCGACCGTCCCCTGCTCACCGCTGAGCGGGCAGTCCGGCGGCAGGAAGGGGAAGGCCATGCGGAACCCGGTGCAGTAGACGATCGCGTCGGCCTCCTCCACGGTCCCGTCGGCGAAGACGACCCGGTCGGTCTCCAGGGAGGCGAGGGCGGGCCTGGGGACCACCCCGCCGTGCCGTATCCGGCTGAGGATCTCGTCCGAGATGGTCACGGCGGAGGAGAAGACCGGGTGGTCGGGCTCGGGCAGTCCGTAGTCCGAGAGCCGCCCCCGCGCCACGAGCAGCGCCTGCTCGATGAAGCTGCGCCGCTCGGGGAAGGACATCTCGTTCCACCACGGCGCGTCGGCGATCATGTCCACCGACATCCCGAAGAGCTGCTTGGGCACGACGTGCAGCCCCCGGCGGACGGACAGCACGGTGCGTGCGGCGTGCCGGGAGAGGTCGGCGGCGATGTCGACGCCCGACGCGCCCATCCCCACGACGACGACCCGTCGCCCGGCGAAGTCGCTGCCGTCTCGGTAGTCCATCGAGTGGAGGACCGTCCCGGTGAAGGAGTCGCTCCCCGGCGGAAGCGGATGCGGCAGCTCGGGCTCGGTGTTGTGCCCCGAGGCGACGACGACCTGGTCGAACCGCCGCTCCCGCACCTCGCCCCGCGCGTCCCGGCTGGTGACCGTCCAGGCCCCGTCGCCGTCCTGCCGTACGGCGAGCACCTCGGTACGCAGCTCCACGTGCGGCAGGAGTCCGGCCCATTCGGCGAACGACCGCAGGTAGGCGGCGACATCGGCGTGACCGGGGTAGAGGGGCAGGTCGTCCCGCATCGGGTAGTCGGCGTAGGCGGTGAGCTGCCGGGCGCTGTTCAGGTGCAGGGAGAGATAGGCGGGACCCCGCTCGCCGGCTCCCGGTTGACGCCAGATCCCACCGACGTCCGGCGCCTTCTCCAGGCAGACGAAGTCGATGGAGCGGGCGGCCAGGGCGTGCCCCGTCGCCAGTCCCGACAGGCCCGCGCCGATGACGCACACGCGCGCGGCGCGCGGAGCGCCCTCGGTCCGTGTGCCGCCCAAGGATCCCTCCACAGAACACCATCCGTCCTCGCACCGGGCAGCGGTGACCGCCGCCGTCCTCCGGGCGGGCGCCCGGCGAGATCACGATACCGACCAGGCTCCCGGGGGGAGTTGGCGCGGTGGCCGTGGCCCGGGCAGCACCGGCGCCCACCGCTCTCGGTGGTGCCGTATGCGAGAACGTCATGGAAAAGCCTTCTGCGAGTTACACGGCCGCTGCCTCCTGCGTGCGACGCTCCCGCTTGCACGATGTCAACACGCGTAGAACGCGGCGGCGTTGAGCGGTCGCCGCGCACCGGCGCGTGCCGTCCCCCGCGAAAGGTCCCCCCATGTCCCTTGTGCACATCGGCAGACGGAAGGCCGTGGCCGCGGCGATATCCGCCGTCCTCGTCGGCCTCACCCTCCCGACGGTCGCCGCGACTCCGGCGAGTGCCACCACCACCGCGTACGACAGCACGTACTACAAGAACGCGATCGGCAAGACCGGCCCGAGCCTGAAGTCCTCGCTGCACACGATCATCAAGAGCCAGACGAAGATCTCGTACGACGCCGTCTGGAACGCGCTCAAGGTCACCGACCAGGACCCGAACAACAGCGCCAACGTGATCCTCCTCTACAGCGGCACCTCGCGCAGCAAGTCCCTGAACGGCGGAGCCGTCGGCGACTGGAACCGTGAGCACGTGTGGGCCCAGTCGCACGGCAACTTCGGCACCTCGGCCGGCCCCGGCACCGACCTGCACCACCTGCGCCCCGCCGACGTACAGGTCAACAGCATCCGGGGTAACAAGGACTTCGAGAACGGCGGCAGCGCGGTCAGCGGCGCGCCCGGCAGCTACACGGACGCCAACTCCTTCGAGCCGCGGGACGCGGACAAGGGCGACGTGGCCCGGATGATCCTCTACATGGCCGTCCGCTACGAGGGGGACGACGCCTGGGCCGACCTGGAGCCGAACGAGTCGGTCTCCAACGGCAGCGTCCCGCTGCACGGCCGGCTCTCGGTCCTCAAGCAGTGGAACGAGCAGGACCCGCCGAGCGCCTTCGAGGAGCGCCGCAACGACATCATCCACGGCACCTACCAGGGCAACCGGAACCCGTTCATCGACCACCCGGAGTGGGTCGAGGCGATCTGGTAGAGCGCCCTCGGCAGGCTGGGCCCCGCGCGTCCGGGCGGGGCTCAGTCCCCTGGCGGAAGAGCCCTGCCCCACATGGACGCGTCTGATCCCCTTCGCGGAGTGTTCATACGGTTCGTATGGACGTTCCGGCCATAGTGCGGGGCATGACACTCACCCCCACCCCGAGACGCGGGCGCGCTCGTGCGGGCGTCCGCACCGTCCTCCTCTGCGCCGCCCTCCTCGGTCTCACGGCCCCCACCACCGTCGCCGCCCCCGCGTCCGCCGAGGGCCCCGGCGGCCCCGGCGGCCCCGGCGGACGCGACTGCGCGCGGACCGAGCGCCCGCTCGACGCGCGCTCCCGCCAGGTCCTGGACATCACCCGCAGGGCCAAGGACGACCTCGACCTGAACTCCGTCGAGGTGCGCGTCACCGTCGACGGGCGCGAGGTCCTCACCGACGCGCTCGGCGAGTCCATGACCGGTGTCCCGGCGGAGCCGGACATGCACTTCCGCGCCGGTTCGGTGGCGTTCGCCCACATCGCCACGGGCCTCCTGCAGCTGGTCGAGGAGGGCACGGTCCGGCTCGACGACACCGTGGAGCGCTGGCTTCCCGACCTGCCCAAGGCCGACAAGATCACCCTGCGGATGCTGGCCACCAACACCACCGGCCTCCACGACTACGTCACCGACCCGGCGTTCCTTGCCGAGCTGGAGGCCCACCCCTTCCGCCACTGGACGCCGGACGAGCTGCTCGCGTTCCCGCTCAGCCACCCGTTCTGGTACGAGCCGGGGACCAACTGGAGCTACTCGCACGCCAACTACCTGCTGCTGTCCCAGGCCCTGGAGAAGATCACCGGCGCCGGGATCGACACCTTCATGAAGGAGCGGGTCTGGAAGCCGCTGGGCCTGCGTGACACGCGGAACAACGTCACCCCGGACATCCCGCGCCCGGTCCTGCACGCCTTCACGTCCGAGCGTGGCCTCTACGAGGAGTCCACCTTCTGGAACCCGTCGTGGACCACGGCGCCCGGCGCGGTCATCACCACCGACGTCTGCGACCTGGCCCGCTCCGCGCAGGCCATCGGCAGCGGCGAACTCCTCTCGCCCCCCTCGTACCGCACCCTGCTCGACCCGGGCACGGTCGGCCTCGGTCACCCGACCGACACCTGCCCCGCCACGATCTGCCTGCCGCAGACCGAGGCCGCGCACTTCGGCCTCGGCGTCCTCGTGGTCAACGGATGGGTGGTGCAGAACCCGTCGTTCTCGGGGTACGCGGCGATCCAGGCGTACCTGCCGTCGAAGCGTCTTGCCATCGCCGTCTCCACCACCAAGACCGCGACCACGCCCGCGGGCAACACCGCCGAGGTGATCGCCGAGCGCATCTCGGCGAAGCTCTCCCCGGCCAACCCCCTGTCGCTCGACTGACCGCGAGGGACACCGAAGCTCGTGCGCCGGCTCCGACTCCGGCTCCCGCTCCGCGGAGCCGGCGCATGTCCGTGTCCGGCGGCGTTCACCGGGCGGACGGTCCCGTCAGGCAGCATGGGAACCATGAACTCGCAGCAGCAGCCGCCTCCTCACGAAGTGAACGTCGCCCACCCGGCCACCCTGTTGCACTCGGCCGACGTGAAGAACGCGAAGACGACCCTCCTCGAACTCCTCGGGCGCATCGGCGTGCCCGCGGACGAGGCCGGGCAGCTTCTCGCGCTCGTCGAGGCGGGCGCTCTCACGGAGGCGTACGGCGAGGTCGTGGGGATCGGGGCGGACGGCCCGCCGGGGCAGGGGCAGCGCTACGCCTCCGGGTGGCTCGACGGCGCCCGGACGGCCGGTGACGCGCTGCTCCGGCGGGCCGACCACGCGGTGCGGGAGGCGCTCGGCCCGGACGTGCCCGTCCCCGACACGGCGCATGCCCACCCTCCGGTCGGCGGGGTGGACGTGGAGCGGGCGAAGGTGGCGGTGACCCCGCTCTACCTCGGGTTCACGCACGTCTCGGACCTGGACCCCGAGGTGGCGGACGACGTCCTCGTCGCCGTCCTGGCCACGATGAGCAGCGCCGAGCGGGCCGGGTACGCGGGCCGACTCGACGAGTTCGCCGAGGAGCGGCGCGCACGGCTCGGCCGCCTGTACGGGGAGTACGGCCCCGGCAGCGACGTCTCCATCCACGGCCGGTACTCCCTCCTGCACTCCCCCAGCAGCGTCGCCGTGCTCGAACGGCTCGTCGCGGCGCCGTCCGCGCTCCGGGAGGAGTGGGACCGCGTGGAACTGCCCCCGGTCTGGCTGGAGGGGCTCGCGAAGGCCTGGGACGCGACACCGGGCGACTGACCCCCGCACCGCACGCGACCTGGATGTACGAAAGTCCGGTGCATAGGTCAGCCGGTGCGGAGCCAGACGGCGCTGTCGGACAGCAGCAGTCCCTGCCTCAGTGGCTGGGAGGAAACGAGGACCCGATGGTGGTCCGGAATCCGGACCGGGGCGTCAGAGAGGTTGACGACGCAGGTGAAATGGTCGCCGCGGGTGAAGGCGAGGACATCTTGCGGGAAGTCGAGCCACTGCATCGGCCCGTCCCCCAGGGCGGGCTCTGCTGCGCGAAGCGCAAGAGTCTCGCGGTAGAGGTTGAGCATGGACCGGGGATCCGTGTCCTGGGCGGCCATGGTCACCCGCGCCCAGGTAGCCGGCTGCGGCAGCCAGGGGCGGGTGGCACCGGCGGGGCTGAACCCGTACGACTCCGACTCCTCGTTCCAGGGAAGGGGGACACGGCAACCGTCCCGGCCCGGGTCTTCCCCTCCGGTGCGGTGGTAGACGGGGTCGTCACGACGGTCGGCGGGGATGTCCTCGACGTCCGGGAGGCCGAGTTCCTCGCCCTGGTAGATGTACACGGCACCGGGCAGGGCCATGGTGAGCAGTGCGGCCGCGCGGGCGCGCCGTCGGCCGAGGTCCTCGTCGACGACGGGGTTGTACTGGCGGATGCCCGCCGCGGTGCTGGTGTCGGGCCTGCCGTAGCGGGTGACGTGCCGGGTGACGTCGTGGTTGGACAGGACCCAGGTGCTGGGGGCGTCGACGCCGGCGTGTGCGGCGAGCGTCTGGTCGATGACCGTGCGCAGGGCGTCGGCGTTCCAGCTGCAGCCGAGGAAGTCGAAGTTGAAGGCGGAGTGGAGTTCGTCGGCGCGCAGGTACTGGGCGAAGCGGGCGGGATCGGCGAGCCAGACTTCGCCGATCAGGGCGCGGGGCTCGCTGTAGGAGTCGGCGACGGCGCGCCAGCCTCGGTAGATGTCGTGGTTCTCGTCGAGGTCGACGTAGGGGTGCGGGCTGGGGAGGACGGAGTGGTCGTAGTCGGGGAGGTCGGGGTCCTTGCTGCACATGGCGGCGGAGTCGACGCGGATGCCGTCGACTCCGCGGTCGAACCAGAACCGCAGGATGTCCTCGTACTCGGCGCGCACGAGGGGGTCGCGCCAGTTGAGATCGGGCTGTTCGGGGGCGAACAGGTGCAGGTACCACTGGCCGTCGGGTACGCGGGTCCAGGCGGAGCCGCCGAAGATGGACTGCCATGCGTTGGGGGGCAGTTCGCCGTTCTCGCCGCGGCCGTCACGGAACCAGAACAGGTCGCGTTCCGGTGAGCCGGGAGCGGCCTTCAGGGCGGCGGTGAACCAGGCGTGTTCGTTGGAGACGTGGTTGGGAACGACGTCGATGATGATGCGTATGCCGCGCTCGTGGGCCTCGCCGATGAGTTTCTCGGCTTCGGCGAGGGTGCCGAAGCGGGGGTCGATCCGGCGGAAGTCGGTGACGTCGTAGCCGGCGTCCGCCATCGGGGTCAGGTACCAGGGGGAGAACCAGATGGCCTCGATGCCCAGCTGATGGAGGTAGTCCAGTCTGGAGCGCACGCCGGCCAGGTCGCCGATGCCGTCGCCGTTGCCGTCGGCGAAGCTGCGCGGGTAGACCTGGTAGATGGCTGCGTGACGCCACCAGTCGGTGGTGCGCGGGGTCATGGGTCCTGCTTTCGTGAGTGGGGTGGAGCAGTACGCGGGCCCGGCCGGCGGGGACCGGGGCCGGGCCCGCGGGACTTGGAGGGGTGGACCGCGGGCCCGGCCGGTCAGGGAGGCAAGCCGGGCCCGCGGTCGGTCAGGACCTACCAGCCGGAGTTGCCGCTCCCGCGCTGGACGGTGAAGCCGCCGGTGATGTTCAGGGGGGCGCTCGCGGTCGCGGTGACCTTGGTGTCGGAGAAGGTGCCCTTGCCGGCGACGTTGCCCTCGATGCCGTGGTGGCCGGTCCTGTTGATCGTCAGGCCGTCCACGCGCAGGTCGGAGACCTGCTTCTGCCAGGAGAGGAGGAGTCCACTGTAGGTGGAGTCCTCGACGGTGTTGTCGGTCAGGACGACGGGCTGGGTGATGTCGTACCGGTCGGCGTAGACCCACAGGGCGCCGAGCTTGGAGTTCCAGTTCACCTCCATGCTGCCGGTACGGCGCAGGAGGTTGCCCGAAACGGTGGTGGTGCCGCTGAAGGGCTCGCCGAAGCGGGTGGAGACGGTGATGCCGGCGGCGGCGACGACGGTGTCGGAGATGAGGTTGTTCTCGACGCTGTTGCCGCTGCCGCCGTAGACGGCGGCGCCGTTGGCGAGGGTGGGCAGCTGCACGGTGTTGTTGCGGAAGGCACTGCCGGTCACCGCCGCTCCGTCCGACCACATGGCCAGGGCGTCGTCCCCGGTGCCGCGGATGCTGCTGTGGGAGACGGTGGTGTCCCTCACCGCACCGTGCAGGTTGACACCGTCGGCGTAGGTGTCGCGGATGCGCAGGTCGCTCGCCTTGAGACCGGTGGTCGGGCCGGAGATCCACAGGCCGACCTTGGTGTGCTGGATCCAGATGTTCCTGATGACTGATCCGGTGCCGAAGTCTCCCTCGATGGCGGCGTGTCCGCCGGCGTCGTCGCGGACGGTGTTCTGGCCGTCGATCATGAGGTCCTCGACGATGCTGGTGCCGCCCCGGCCGAACAGGCCGCCCTTGAGGCCGGTGCCGCGCAGCACCGTGTGCCACACTCCCGCGCCGCGCAGCTTCACGCCGGTGAGGTTGACGTGGTCGGAGATGTTGTAGGTGCCGGCCGGGAGGAACAGGCCCTTGCCCTGGCTCTTCGCCGTGTTCAGGGCGGTGCTCAGGGCGGTGGTGTCGTCCTGGTTGTCGTTCGGCGCGACGCCGAGATCCCTGGCGGACACGTAACCGCTGGGCAGGGTGCCGGCCGCTCCGGTCTCCTCCGCCTCGATCAGGTCGATGGTGTAGGAGGAGGCGGTGTCCCCGGCGTCCTTCTGCAGACGCAGGACGGTGCCGGCCGGCAGGGTCTGGCCGAAGTCGGTGCGGGTCTCGTCGAAGAAGCGGTGGCCCTGGCCCTCGCCGGGGTTGTTGGTGTACGGGTACGCGCCGTAGACCCAGGCGTAGCGGGAGGTCAGCCGGAGGTCGGGCAGGGCCTTGCCGTCGGCGTAGGCGCTGAGGGTGGCGTCGATACCCCGGCCGTCACTGCTGTCGGGCAGGGAGTAGCGCAGGTTGACGGCGTTGGCGGGCTTGGTCAGCGTGACCTCGACGTAGTCACCGGTCTGGGACAGCTTGACGGCCTGGCGGCCTGACGCCTCCGAGGCCACGGTGAGGTAGGTGCGGTCGGGACCGACGGCCGCTCCCCTGGCGGTGCCGGCTTCCGCCTCGTAGGTGGTGAACGGGAGCGTGGCTCCCACGCCGCTCGGGTCCGGAGTCCCCGGGCCGCCCGGGTCGCTCGGACCGGTAGGAGTGGTCGCCTTGAGGTGGTCGACGTTGACGTTGCCGCTGTCGTTGGCGGTGAAGGCGAGCGTGAGCGTGTTGACGCCCTGGGCGAAGGTGACCGGCACGTCCACCGTGCTCCAGCCCGTCCAGCCGCTGGTGGCCGACAGGGTGACCTGCGTGGCGGTCCCGCCCGCGGTCAGGGTCAGCGTCTTGGCTGAGCCGGTGCCGTTGGCGTAGCGGATGGTGACGCTGCCGGCGCCGGCATAGGTGGAGGAGACGCTGGTGGCCAGGGAGGCACGGCCCTTGTTGCCGTCGGTGAGACCGCCGACGTACCCGGTGCCGGTGTATCCGGCGTGCTCACGTTCGACGACCGCGCCGCCGGTCAGCGTGGCGGACTCCGCCTCTCGCAGGGAGGGGTCGGTGGAACCGGGGGCGTCGGGGGTGGTGGCGGTGACGTGGTCGAGGTTGATGTTGCCGCTGTCGTTGGCGGTGAAGGCGAGCGTGAGCGTGTTGACGCCCTGGGCGAAGGTGACCGGCACGTCCACCGTGCCCCAGCCCGTCCAGCCGCTGGTGGCCGGCAGGGTCACCTGGCGGGAGGCGGCGCCGTTGACGGACAGGGTCAGCGTCTTGGCTGAGCCGGTGCCGTTGGCGTAGCGGATCTTTGCCGATCCGGTGCCCGCGTGAGCGGAGGAGACGGTGTGCGACGTGGACGCCGTGCCCTTGTTCGCGTCGGTGTAACCGCCGACGTAACCGGTTCCGGTGTACCCGGCGTGTTCGCTCTCCACCTTGGCGCCCCCGGCGAGGACGGAGGTTTCGGACTGCAGGACGGCGGTGGCGGCGTGGGCCGGCGTCGGGGTCGCGAGGCCGTATGAGGCGGCGCCGGTGAGAGCGAGGAGGAGGGCGGCTGAAGCGGCGGAGTTCCTGAGGCGCGGGGGGGTGCGGTGGATCGACACAGCGGTGTGTCCTTCCGGTGCAGGGGCGGCTCGGCCCTTGGGGGTACCGGCGGGGCGCCGGTGTCATGGATGCCGCTCGGCAGGTGACAGCTCGCCTTGCGGCAGGAGGGGATGACCGGCGCGGAGGGGGCGTGCGGGGAGAGCGACGGCCGGTCGGGGCGGGTGTGCGTGCCAGGAGCGCTGACCTGGCAGGGTGCGAGGGTCAGCCCTTGAGGCTGCCTGCGGTCAGACCGGCGATGATGTGCCTCTGGAAGACCAGGAAGATGACCAGCAGCGGGATGGAGGCCATGACCATGCCCGCGAGGAGCTGGTTGGCGGGCATGAACTCGGCCAGGCGGTTGAGGGCGACGGTGATGGGCTGGCGCGCGGGGTCGGGCAGGACCAGCAGTGGCCAGAGGAAGTCCTTCCAGACGCCGACGACCGCGAAGATCGACACGACGGCGAGCACCGGGCGCGAGAGGGGGAGCACGACGGAGACGAGGACCCGCAGGGGACCGGCGCCGTCGAGGCGGGCCGACTCCAGGAGTTCGGCCGGGATCTGGTCGAAGAACCGTTTGAGGATGAAGATGTTGAAGGCGTTCGCGCAGGCCGGCAACCAGACCGCCCAGGGCGTGTTGATCAGGTTGACGTGGAGGAGCGGGACGTCGGTGACCGTCAGGTAGGTGGGGACGAGCAGGGCGGACACCGGCAGCATGAGCGTGGCCAGCATCATGCCCAGGACGACGTTGCCCAGGACCGGGCGCAGCCGGGACAGGGCATAGGCGGCGGCGACGTCGACGACGAGCTGGGTGAGCCAGGCTCCGGCGGCCAGCAGCAGGGTGTTGAGGAAGTACTGGGCCAGGCCGACGTTGGTCCATGCCTCGCTGTACGACTCCGGATGCCACGTCTGCGGCCACAGGGTGGGGTCGGGGTCGACCAGTTCGTCGGACGATTTGAGTGCTCCGCCGGCCATCCAGTAGAGCGGGAAGACGAACGCGAGGGTGAAGCCGACCACGGTCAGGGTGAGCACGAAGCGGTACAGGTACCGGCCGGTGCGGCGGTTCATCTCGGCGGGTGCGATGAGGGTGCGTTCCGCAGGGGCGGACATGGTGCTTCCTTTCAGTCCTTGCTGCGGGTCAGGCGCAGGTACACCGCGGCGAACAGGCCCAGGACGATGAACAGCACGGTGCTCATGGCGCTGGCCATGCCGAAGTCGTTGTAGACGAACGCGTACCGGTACAGCAGCAGCAGGACCGTGACGGTGGCGTCGTTGGGTCCGCCTCCGGTGAGGACGAACGGTTCGACGAACACCTGCATGGTGCCGATGACCTGGAGCAGCAGAGTGATCAGGAGGATGATCCGCATCTGCGGGATGGTCACATGCCACAGCCGCTGGCGGATGGACGCCCCGTCCAGTTCGGCCGCCTCGTACAGCTCGCCCGGGATGGATCCCAGGGCCGCGAGGTAGATCAGGGTGGTGGTGCCCATGTTGGCCCAGGTGGAGACGAGGACCAGGGAGACCATGGCGAGGTTCTCCGACTCCAGCCACTGCTGGGCCGGCAGGTGCAGGATCTCGAGGACGCTGTTGAACAGGCCTGGACCCGGGTCGTAGAACCAGCGCCACAGCAGCATCGTGACGATCGGCGGCAGCATCACCGGCAGGTACACCGTCATGCGCAGGTATCCGCGGGCGTGGCGGAACTCGTTGAGGATCACCGCGGTGACGAAGGGGGCGGCGAAGCCGAAGGCGAGGGCCAGGAGGGTGAAGTAGCCGGTGTTCCTCCACGCGGTGGCGAACAGCGGGTCGTCGAAGAGGCGCTGGTAGTTCTCCCAGCCCACCCAGGTTGCGGGCTGGGAGAAGGTGACTTCCTGGAAGCCGAGGAGCAGGCCCCGGACGATCGGGTACCAGGAGAAGAGGACGAAGCAGATCAGCCCGGCGCCGAGGAACGCGTAGGCGGTCAGGTTCTCGCGGATGCGGCGCCGATGCCTCTGGGGTTGTCTCGTGGTGGGCTTCCGCTGCTTCGCAGGGGCCTTCGGTGTCCGGGTGAGGGTCGGTGCCGCCATGTCACTTGACCGTCGCGAGGATGCCGTCGACCTTCTTGGCGGCATCGGCGAGCAGCTTGTCGAGGTCGGCGTCCTCGTCGGTCAGGACGGCCTGCATCACACCGTCCAGGACGGTGTAGATCTGCTGGGCGTTCGGCGGCTCGACCTTCTGTGCGATCTTGGCGTTGCCCTCGACGAAGGGCTTGTAGTTCTTCTGCGGGACGTTGGCGTACTTGCTGTGCGCGGCGTCCTGCTTGGCCTGGGCCGGGCCGGTGAACAACCGGTCGAGCGGGAGACCGATCGGCACGTCGTTGCCCGAGGCGCGCTTGTCCTCGAACTCGGTGCGGTCAGGGTTGAGGTACTTCCACTGGACCCACTCGATGCCGGCCTTGATCTTCTCCGGGGACGCCTTGGGGTTGAACATGAAGCCGTTCCCGCCGCCGAGGGTCGCCGTGCCCGGCATCGCGGCGACACCGAACTCCTCGTACTTGCGCTCGAACTGCTTGACGATGGTCGGGATGTTGTCGGGGCCGGCCATGTACATACCCAGCTTGCCGGCGCCCATCATCTTCTGGGCGTCCTCGATCTGCAGGAGCTGGCGCGTTCCCATGGAGTCGTCGGTCCAGCGCATGTCGTGGAGCATCTGCAGGGCCTTGCGGCCCTCTGGGCCGTTGAAGGACGCCTTCCAGCCCTTGCCGCCCTTGACCGCGATGTCCCCACCCAGGGAGTAGACCCACGAAGTGAAGTGCCAGCCGCCTTGGTTGTTCTTGCTGTAGTCGGCGTAGCCGACCGTGCCGTCGCCCAGGTCGCTGATCCTCTTCGCGGCCGCGCGGACGTCTTCCCAGGTGGCCGGCGGCTTGTCGGGGTCGAGGCCGGCCTTCTTGAACAGGTCACGGTTGTAGACCAGACCGAGGGAGTACTGTCCGTTCGGCAAGCCGTACAGGCCGCCGTCAGGGCCGGTGAAGACCTTGAGGTAGTCGGCCTTGATGTCGTCGTAGTACGGCATGTCCTTGACGTACTCGGTGATCTCCGCGCCCTGACGGCGCGCGATGAGACCCGCGGGATCGGTGAAGTAGACGTAGTAGACGTCCTCGAGCTGTCCGCCGGCGAGCTTGGCGGAGAACGTCTTGGGGTCCATCTGCCCTTCACGGGCATCAATCTTGATCTTCGGGTGCTCCTTCTCGAAGGCCTTGACGTCCTCCTCGAAGTACTTGCGGTCCACCGGCTGCGTCTTGGGCGGCATGTTGTTCACCGTGATGGTGACCACGCCGTCCTTGGACGCGGCCGGGGAGCCGCCGCAACCGGCCAGCCCCCCGACGAGAGCGCAGGCGATACCTGCGGCTATGAGCCCACGACGGCTCTGCATACCTGCCATGACGGATCGGCCCTTCCTGAGATGCGCCGCGCTTCCCGGGTCCCGTGCCAGGAGGGCGTCAGCTGACACGCAGAAGGTAGGAGTCGATCACGTAAAAAGTCAATGACAGCTCGCAAAATCTTGTTCACAGGCGGCGCCCGGGTCTTCCGGTCGAGTTCCGTACGATCAGCTGCGTCTGGAACAGCGTTACGCCGGGCTCCACCCGATGCCCCTGCATCCGCATGGCCAGCGCCTCCACCGCGGCGTCGGCCATGCGGGTCACCGGCTGCCGGCATGTCGTCAGCGGCGGATCGACCGCCCCCATGAACGGCGAGTCGTCGAACCCGACGACGGAGACATCACCCGGTACGTCCAGACCTTCTCTGCGGGCTCCGCGAATAGCACCCAGCGCCATTTCGTCGCTTCCGCAAACAATTGCCGTAGCCCCGTTCCGTAGGAGTCCGCCGGCCGTGGCGACTCCCGCCTCCATCGAGAACAAGGCGTGCCCGACCAGCGGCATCCAGTCCTCGGACGGCACCTGGCGGTCTTTCCAGAACGCGGCGTAGGCCGCGAGCTTCCGGGCGGACGGCACATGCCCCACCGGCCCGACCAGAAGCCCGATCCGGTCGTGCCCCATCCCGCTCAGGTGCGTGAGCGACTGCTTCACGGCGTCGGCGTCGTCCGCGCTGATCCGTACCGCGTCCACGTTCTCATCGGCCGGATTCACCAGCACCAACGGCACCTCGCGAGCCTTGAGGGCCGCCCCCTGCTCCGCCCCGGCGTCGGCGTAGCTGGACCCGATGAAAATGATCCCGCCGATGTTCTGAGCCAGCAGCATCTCGATGTAATTGGCCTCGGACACCCCATCAGAAGTGCGAGTGCAAAGGACGGGCACCAAGCCCCGCTTGTTGAGGCGACCAGCCACCGCCTCCGCGAACGCAGGGAAGACGGGGTTGCGCAGATCGGGCACCACCACGCCGATCAGGGGACTGCGCCCCTTCTCCTCCGCGGCCGGCCTGGGCAGCCCGAGGACGTCAAGCGCCCTGAGCACCCGCTCCCGAGTCGCCGGCGCCACCACAGGGTTGCCACTGAGCACCCGCCGCGCCGTCACCTCGCTGACACCCGCGAACTCCGCGACTTCGATCAACCTCTTCTTCATGTCTGCACGATATAGCAGCGGAGCAAAATCCGATCAGAATTGCGCAATTATTTGCTTGGCGCAGACCCTGGTTCGGGGCGCACGGGCATGGACGCGAAAGAGGCGAGGACCCGCTGCTCGGGCCATGGGGTGGCCTTGAAGCCCTACGGCGGGTTCCGCCTAGGTCCGTATGTTCCGGTTCCGGGCCGGCCGCTCGGGGGTCGCCGCGTGGCCGGCCGCCGCGGGCTCGGGGCCCGAGCGGCCGGAGCGGTGGGCGAGCGCGGCGAGCGCGGCGGCGAGGGAGGCGAGGCCGCCGACGACGAAGCAGGCCCGGGCGCCCCACTGCGCGCCGACGGAGCCGACGATCAACGCGCCGATGGGCGTGGAGCCCTGGAGGATGAGGGTGTAGAGGGCGAGGACCCGGCCCCGGTAGCGGGGGTCGCTGCCGAGCTGGACGCGGTGGTTGGCGGCCTGGGCGAAGAAGATCGAGGCGCCGCCGGTGAGAAAGAGCAGGACCACGGCGGCCGGGTAGCCCGGTGCCCACCCGGCCGCCGTCTCCAGGACCGCGAAGAGGACGGCCGAGCCCGTGACGAGCCGCCCCGAGGGCCGCGACCTGCGGGCGGTGGTGAGGAACGCGGCGGCCAGCGAACCGGCGGCGAAGGCCGTGGTCAGCAGGCCGAAGGAGGTCGCGTCGGCATGGAACACGGTCTTCGCGAGGAGCGGCAGGGTGAGCTGGAAGTTCAGCCCGAACAGGCTCACCCCCGCGACCAGGGCGAGCGGCACCGACAGATCGGGGCGGCCCCGCACATGGCGCAGGCCGTCGACGACCCGGGCGCGGCCGGGCGGCCCGGCGGAGCGCTGGATCTCCTCGGTGCGCATCCGCCGCAGCGCGAGGACGGTCGCGGCGTAGCTGACCGCGTTGACCAGCAGGACCCAGCCGGTGCCGACCGCGGTGATGAGGAGTCCGGCGACGGCGGGGCCGGCGACCCGGGCGACGTTGACGTAGGCGGCGCTCAACGCCGACGCGTTGGGCAGGAGTTCGGGGCCGACGAGTTCGCCGACGAAGGACATGCGGGTGGGTACCTCGACCGCGTTGACGAGGCCGAGGGCGCACGCGAAGACATAGAGGTGTGCGAGGCCGGCGGCGCCGCCGAGGACGAGGGTGGCCAGGAGGAACGCGAGCAGCGCGGAGGCGATGTTGGCGCCGGTCAGCAGGGCCCGTTTGTCGTAGCGGTCGGCGAGCCTGCCGCCGTACAGCGTGAGGAGGAGCATCGGGGCGAACTGCAGCGCGGTGACGGTGCCGAGGGCGGTCGCGGAGTCGTCGGTCAGCTCCAGGACCAGCCAGTCCTGCGCCACGACGGACATCCAGGTGCCGGCGACGGAGACGACCTGCCCGGTGGCGAAGAGGCGGAAGTTACGGACGCGCAGGGCCCGGAAGGGATGGGTGGAGGCAGCCGGGTCGTTGTTCAGGGCTCCTTCAGAGCTCCTTCGGGTCTTCCCCCCGGACGTCAGGGACGGGTCAGGGAAGGTTCAGGGGCAGGTCAGGGCCGCTCGTCGGCGGAGAAGCGGAGACAGGAGGCGACGACCACGAACGGCCACACCGACTGCATCCAGGTCACGAGGCGTTCGGCGGCGCCCGGGGTGCCCTGGCGGTGGATCTCGATCAGGAACCAGACCGCGCCGAGGGCCATCAGGGCGGTCGCGAGGAACGCCGGCACGGGCCGCAGGCCCCAGGGGGCGGCTCCCTGGCGGTGGGCGGCCAGCACGGGCCACAGAGCGAGGACGGCGAAGCCGACCACGGCGACCGAGCTGTGGCGCAGGGACCCTCCGCTGCTGGGTGCCGGCAGCAGGACCACCGCGAAGGCCGCCACGCCGCCGAGGGCGAGGGCCACCCGTCCGGCGCGGGCGGCGGGGCGCAGGCCCCAGGCGGTCAGCAGATGGCAGACGCCCAGCGCGAGCAGGGCGGTGGACATCACCCAGAACCCCTCGGCCCCGTAGGCGCCGAGGACGCTGATCGTCTGGGTGGCGGGATCGTAGGCGGCCCCCTCCAGCCGAGCCGCGGTCACCCAGCCCCCGGCCAGCAGGAGCGGGGCGCACCCGGAGGAGACCAGGGCCCACCGTGGAACAGGTCGCATCGGCCCACCGTAAGCCGACCGGCGTCCGTCGCCACGCGGGCGCGGGCGGGCCCGAGTCCGAACGGGTGGCGCGGACACCCCGCCCGCGGGGCCGGGGGCGGGGTGTCCGCGCCCCCGGCCCCGCGAGCCGCCGAGCGGTCGAGCTGTCGAGCGCCCAGCCGTCGAGCACTTGAGCCGTCGAGGGTTCGAGCCGACGAGCCCCCCAGCCGTCGAGCCGTCGAGCCGTCGAGCCGTCGAGCCGTCGAGCCGTCGAGGGTTCCCGCCGGCGAGCCCCCAGCCGGCGACCGTCAGGCCGTCACGTTTCTGTGGAACCAGCCGTGGAACTCCCGCTCCTCGGCCCCGGCGTCCGCCGTGCGCGGCGCGGCCCGCTCCAGGGCCTTCTCCGCCTCCGCCCGCCAGGTCTGCGCGTCCGCGCGCGGCGGAGGCACGTACGGGCCCCGGTCCTGCGCGTCGGCGGCGGCGCCGAAGAAGTCACCGCCCTTGCGCCGTACGTCGTCCGTCCCCCACGCCCGCCCGGGGCCGCTCCGGTCCACCTTCCGCAGGTGCGGGATGTGCTTGGCGCAGTGGATGTACGCCTCCTCGACGGTGACCTCCACCCACGCCTGGGCGCGGCGGCCCGGGACGGGGTCGCCGGGGAGCTCGGCGTGGACGCGGCGCATGGCGTCGTCCGGGACGATCCGGGCCCGGCCGTTGACGTGGAGGCCGATGCGGTCCCGCAGGAAGTCCATCATGAGGATGCCGACGTGGGCGTTCTCCTCGATGTTGCCGAGGCTGGCATGGACGCCGTTGCCGCGGTACTCCGGGTAGGCGAGGGTCCGGTCGTCCAGGACGTGCAGGAAGCCGGGCGGTCCTGCCCGGAAGGTGTTGTCGCACTCGCCGTGCCGGTCGGCGGTGGCCAGGAAGAACATCTCCTGGCGGGCCACGAACTCCCGCATGCGCGGGTTGAGCCGGTCGAGGACCTGCTCGTCGTAGAACTTGTCGGCGCGGTCGGTGGTCCCCATGCGTCGTTGGACCTGGTGCTCGCCGTCGCTGCCGGGGCGTACGGTGCGGGCCGGCGTCGGCTGCCGGTACCCGGTGTGTTCGAAGGTGCTCAATTCCGTGCCCCGACCAGTTCCTCGATGGAGTCGTGCCGTATGCGGTGGGTGGGGATACCGATCCCGACCAGGGTGTCGAGGCCGCTCCGGATCATGCCGGGCGGGCCCGAGAGATAGGCGTCGAAGGTGTGCCAGGGGCCGTACTGGCTGACGGCGTCGGGGAGCGTGCCGCACAGCTGCCCTTCGAGGCCGTGGTCCACGACCGGGCGGACCGAGAGCCACGGGTGGGACTGCTGCAGCCGGAGCATGGTGTCGATGTCGTAGAGGTCGTGGTCCCGTCTCGCCCCGTAGAAGACCTGGACGGCGCGCCGTCGGCCGTGCTGGGCCACGTCCTCGACGAGGGCCTTGATGGGCGCGATGCCGGTGCCGCCGCCGAGGCAGAGCAGGCCGTTGTCGGTGGTGTGGTCCACGGTCATCGATCCCGTGGGCGCCCCCAGGCGGATCACGTGCCCCGGACGGGCCCGGTGCACGAGGGCGTTGGAGACCCAGCCCGCCGGGACGGCCTTGACGTGGAAGGAGAGCAGCCCGTCGGAGCGCGGCGCGGAGGCGAAGGAGTAGTGCCGCCAGACGCGCGGCCACCAGGGGGTCTCCAGGGCGGTGTACTGCCCGGCGAGGAAGGGGTAGGGCTGGTCGGGTCTGACCGTCACGACGGCGACGTCCGAGGTGCGCATCTCGTGGGCGACCACCTCCGCCTGCCACCAGGCGGGGGCGCGCACTTCGTCCTCGGCCGCCGCGTCGATCATGATCTGGGAGATCGCGGTGTAGGCGGCGACCCAGGCCGCTTCGGTCCGTGGTCCCCAGGTGCGTGGGGCGTAGTGGGAGAGGGCGCCGATGAGGCACTCGCCGACCGCCGGATAGTGCTCGGGCCGGGTGCCGTACTTCCGGTGGCCACGGCCGAGCCGGGAGAGGTACGCGGTCAGCGTGTCCGTGTCGTCCACGTGGGTCGCGGCCGTGAGCAGCGCGGTGAAGAGGCGGTCGCGCTGGGTGTCCATCGCGGCCGGGAACAGGGCGCGCAGGTCCGGGTGCTTGAGGAAGAGCAGAGCGTAGAAGTACCCGGTGACGGTGTCGGCGATCGGCTCGATCTCTGCGAGCGTCCGGCGCAGCAGTGCGGCGTCCGACGTGTCCTGGGGCGGTTCGGGGGCCGTGCGGCCCGGCGTGCCGCCGGGGCTCCGTGCGAACCAGCCGCCGTTGCTGCCCGTGTCGCCTGAGCTCTCGTTGTCGGCCGACGTGTGGGTCGGACCATCCATCGGTTTGCCTCGCCTCGAACGTCTTTCGGTCGGTCTTCGCTCGTGGGGTCCGAGTGTGCCCCGATTTCCCTCTCCCTTTCGGAATTCCTGGCAATCACACCCCGGCCGTTCGAAGCTGCTGCCATACGCCGCTCGCGACAAGGGCACGGGTGTGCGAATGGGCTCGACCATACCCCGGGGGCGGGTTTCCATAAAGGCACTCCTCGCCCCCGTTCCACGACGCAAACTCCTCCCGACGCGCTATGTGGGGCGGGAATTCTCACAGGTCGTTCGCGGTTTCTTCACCTCTCGTGAGCCGCTGCCACAGGAACGTGTGCATCAGGGCGCTGTTGTGCGCGGCCTGTTCGTTGTCGCTGGCGCCCGCGTGGCCGCCGCCGGTGTTCTCGTGGAGCAGCACCCGGTGGCCGAGCTCGCGCAGCCGTGCGGCCGTCTTGCGGGCGTGGCCGGGGTGGACGCGGTCGTCGCGGGTGGAGGTCATCAGCAGGACCGGCGGGTAGGCGCGGTCCGCGGCGAGCCGGTGGTAGGGGGAGAGCGCGCGGAGGTGGGGCAGGTCGGCCTCGTCGTCCGGGTCGCCGTACTCGGCGATCCAGGACGCGCCCGCGAGGAGCCGGTGGAAGCGGGTCATGTCGAGCAGCGGCACCTGCGCGACGATCGCGCCGAACAGCTCGGGGCGACGGGTGAGCATCGCGCCCATGAGGAGGCCGCCGTTGCTGCCTCCGGCGGCTCCGAGCATCGCCGGGGTGGTGATGCCGCGGGCGACGAGGTCCTCGGCGACGGCGGCGAAGTCCTCGAAGGCGCGCGGCCGGTTCGCCCCCAGAGCGGCCTGGTGCCAGTCGGGTCCGTACTCCCCGCCGCCCCGGATGTTCGCGAGCACGTAGGTGCCGCCCCGCTCCAGCCAGGCACGGCCGCGCACCGATCCGTAGCCGGGGGTGAGGGAGACCTCGAAGCCGCCGTAGCCGTAGAGGAGCGTGGGGCCGGGGCCGTCACGGCGTGCGCGGTCGGGGCCGATGACGAAGTACGGCACCCGTGTGCCGTCCGGGGAGAGGGCGAAGAACTGCTCCACCGCGAGGCCGGTCGCGTCGAAGCGCGCGGGGGCCTGCTTGAGGATCTCGGTGTCGCCGCCGATCTGTCCCCGGTGGAGCGTGGAGGGCTGGAGGAACCCGGAGACGTCCAGGAAGTACTCGTCGGAGACGTCGGGGTCGGTGTCCACGACGGTGACGGCGGACAGCGGCGGTACGTCGGTGAGGGGCCGGCGCGCCCAGGCGCCGCCCGCCGGGGCGGGGGTGAGGATCTCGATGCGGGTGCTGACGTCGCGCATCGTCTCCAGGAGGAGGTGGTGGCGGGTCCACGAGTGCCCGGCGAGCGCGGTCCGCTCGTCGGGGGTGAAGAGCACCTGCGGGGTGCGGTCGCCCGCCAGGAAGGCGTCGAAGTCGAAGGCGAGCAGGGAGCCGGCCCGCTGCCCGAGCCAGTCGGACTTCAGGGTGACGATCAGATGCCGTCGGTGGGCGTACGCCCGGGCGTCGTCCGGGACGTCGATCCTCACCAGGCCGTCGTCGGCGGTCAGGAGGTAGGTCTCGCTGCGGTAGAAGTCGCGTGCGCGGCCGACGAAGTCCCGCTCGAAACCGGGGGTGGTGTCGCGCAGTCCCCAGGCCGACACGTCCCCCTGCCCGGCCTCGAAGACCACGTCGGCGCTCTCCAGGGGGGTGCCCCGGCGCCATCTGCGGACCGTGCGGGGATAGCCGGAGTCGGTAAGTGAGCCCGGCCCGAGGTCCGTGCCGACGAAGACGGTGTCGGCGTCGATCCACCCGATCCGCGTCTTCGCCTCCGGCACCCGGAAGCCGCCCTCGACGAAGGCGCGGGCGGCGAGGTCGAACTCGCGGACCTCCATGGCGTCCCCGCCGTCGCGCGAGAGGCACACCAGCGCGAGGTCGTCCTCCGGGCGGCGCACCCGGGCTCCGGCCCACACCCACTTCTCGCCCTCGGCGGCAGCGAGCGCGTCGACGTCGAGGAGGACCTCCCACTCGGGGTCGTCCTTGCGGTACCGCTCCAGTGTGGTGCGCCGCCACAGGCCGCGCACATGCTCGGCGTCGCGCCAGAAGTTGTAGAGGAAGGCACCGCGCCGGGTGGTGTACGGAATGCGGTCCGAGGCGTCCAGGGCCTCCCGCAGCCGCTCCTTGAGGGCGGCGAAGCCGTCGTCGGCGGCCAGTTCGGCCGCGGTCTCGGCGTTCCGCTCGGCCACCCACGCCAGCGCGGCCTCGCCCTCGACGTCTTCGAGCCACAGGTACGGGTCTTCTTCGGTCATCCCCGCATTGTGCAGGCGTTCACCCCCCGGCAGCTGCCGAAAACCTGCACAACGTGCGTGTGTTGCGGTCGGCCGCCTTCACCGTTCCTCGACCCGGGCCGTGCGCGGGCCGTCCGGTCGGCACGGATCTGTCCGTTAGGTTCCCCGCCCGCTCCGGAGTCCCGGAATGTGTTACTCGATCCTGCGGAGAAGATGTCGGCGTTCGGTGAAATTGACTGCACGGTCGTTTCCGCAGAGACACAACCGTTCACGTGGCGGCGTCAACTGAATTGGTACGGCCACCCGTTCGCGTGCTTTGATCGGCCCGCTGCGGCCGCAGAAACGGATTCCCCCCCCACCCACCGAATGAAAGGTGCGCATCATGCGTCACGACCTTGAGACCGTGGAGATCTCCGACGCCGACCTGGACGCCGTGTCCGGCGGTCTCGTCTCCGTCTCCGGCGGTCTCGCCGGCGCCGCGACCAGCGACGTCACGGGCCTGCTCGGCACCGTCGGTTCGCTCCAGACGGTCCAGGGCGTCGAGGCCATCGCCTCCGGCGTTCCCGGCCTGGCCCAGGGCCTCACCGGCGTCTCGGTGAACGCCTCCGGCATCACCGGTCTCGCCGGCCTCTGAGCCGAATACCGCCCACAAACCCCGGAACCTTCCCCGTTCCGGGGTTTGTGGGCGCCCCCGTTCCCGCCCCGTCCGAATGCAGTCGAGGGAATAGTCCGTGCAGTTCCGCCAGAAGGCGCTTTCCAAGCTGCAATCGCCCGAAGAGCTCGACGTGCCCGTGCGATTCGCGCGCCCGCAGGGGCGTCTGGTGCTGGCCGTCACGGTCGTCGTCATGGCCGTCGCCGGCTACTGGGCCCTCACCGGCACCGTGGCGACCAAGCTGAGCGCGCCCGGCGTCCTCACCCACGCCGAGGGCAGCTACCTCCTGCAGAGCCCGGTCGCCGGTCAGATCACCGAGGTCCTCGTCGAGGAGGGCCGGCCCGTCTCCCCCGGCGCCCCGGTGCTGACCGTCCGTACGGACCAGGGCGACCGGCCCGTGCGCGCGGTGGCCGGCGGCCGGGTGACCACGCTCTTCGCCCGGATGGGACAGGTCGTCACCACCGGGGCGGACGTGGCGACGGTGGAGCGCGTGACCGACCAGGAGGCCCCGCTGCTCGCCGTCCTCTATCTCCCGGGCGAGAGCGCCGCCACGGTCCGGGTGGGCGCCTCGGTCGACCTCGGCGTCCAGTCCGTCCCGCGTGACCGCTTCGGCGTACTGCGGGGCACGGTCAAGGCGGTGAGCCGCACCCCCCAGACCCGGGCCCAGATCGCCTCCTTCCTCGGCGACAGCGGGCTCGCCGCGCAGCTCTCCGGTCAGGGCAACCCGGTCGCGGTCCTGGTCGCCCTCGACCGCTCCGCCGCGACCGCCTCCGGCTACGCCTGGTCCTCCGCGGACGGCCCACCGCACACGATCGAGTCCGGTACGCCCGTCACGGGCTCGGTCCGCCTCGCCGCCCAGCGGCCCGTCGACTGGCTGCTGCCGTGAGCGCGCCGCCGGAGTCCCCGCAGGGCCGGGCGCGGTCCCGCTCCGCGGCCAGGTCCGGGGCCCGCGCCTCGGCGCGCCGGCTCCCGCCCGCCCGGCGCCGTCGGGCGCCCGTTCCCACCGGGCGCGGCACCCGGACCGTGCGGACGCCCACCGTGCTCCAGATGGAGGCCGTCGAGTGCGGCGCGGCCGCCCTGGCGATGGTGCTCGGTCACTACGGCCGCTTCGTCGCGCTGGAGGAGCTGCGCATCGCCTGCGGCGTCTCGCGCGACGGCTCCCGGGCGAGCAACCTGCTGAAGGCGGCGCGCGGTTACGGTCTGCAGGCCAAGGGCATGCAGATGGACCTGGCCGCCCTCGCCGACGTGGCCGCCCCGGCCGTGCTGTTCTGGGAGTTCAACCACTACGTCGTCTACGACGGCATGGGGCGCCGCTTCGGCCGCAGGGGCGTGTGGATCAACGACCCGGGCAAGGGGCGCCGGTTCGTCCCCATGGAGGAGTTCGACACGAGCTTCACCGGGATCGTGCTCACCTTCGAGCCCGGCCCCGGATTCCGGCGCGGCGGGCGCAAGCCCGGCGTCATGGGCGGTCTGCCGGCCCGGCTGCGCGGCACGTCCGGCACCATGGCCGCCGCCGTCGTCTCCAGCCTCCTGCTGGTGGTCGTCGGCGCCTGGGTGCCCGCGCTGAGCCGTACGTACATCGACATGTTCCTCATCGGGAACCAGACCTCGCTGCTCGGCGTGCTCTTCGCCGCGATGGCCACCACGCTCGTCCTCACCGCCACGCTCACCGCGCTCCAACAGGCCAATCTGCTGCGGGGCCGGATCATCACCTCCACCCTGGGCAGCGCCCGCTTCCTTCGGCACCTGCTCAGACTCCCGCTGACCTTCTACGCCCAGCGCAATCCGGCCGACCTGGTCCAGCGCCTGCAGTCCAACGACGCGGTCGCCGAGACCCTCGCCCGCGACCTGGCCGCCGCGGGCGTGGACGCCGTCGTGGTGCTGCTCTACGCCGTGCTGCTGTGGACGTACGACCCCCAGCTCACCGTCGTCGGCGTGTCGATCGCGCTGCTCAACGTGGTGGCCATGCGGATCGTGATCCACCTGCGGGCCACCGGCACGCAGAAGCTGCGGGCCGAGAGCGCCCGGCTGACCAACACCGCGTACAGCGGGCTCCAGCTCATCGAGACGATGAAGGCGACCGGCGGCGAGAACGGCTTCTTCCGCCGCTGGGCCGGGCAGCACGCGACCACCCTCGACGTCCAGCAGCGGCTCGGTGTGCCCAGCGCCTGGCTCGCGGTCGTCGCGCCCACGCTGGCCGCGCTCAACAGCGGGCTGATCCTGATGATCGGCGGCCTGCGGGCGGTGGAGGGCCACCTCACCGTCGGTCTGCTCGTCGCCTTCCAGGCACTGGTGACAAGCTTCACCGCACCGATCACCCGCCTCAACGGCGTGGCCGGCCGGATCCAGGACTTCGCGGCCGACGTGGCGCGTCTCAGGGACGTCGAGAACTTCCCCGTCGACCCGGTGTACACCCGGCGCGAGCCACCCGCCAGGACCCGCCGGCTCAAGGGCCATGTGGAGCTGGACGGCGTCACCTTCGGCTACAGCCCGCTGGACCCCCCGCTCCTGAAGGGCTTCTCGCTCGCCGTGGGCCCCGGACAGCAGGTCGCCCTCGTGGGCGGTTCCGGCAGCGGCAAGTCGACCGTCTCCCGGCTGATCTCGGGCCTGTACGCCCCGTGGGAGGGGGCGATCCGGATCGACGGCATGCGTCTGGAGGACATCCCGCGCGGCGCGCTCGCCGCCTCCGTCTCCTTCGTCGACCAGGACGTCTTCCTCTTCGAGGGGACCGTCCGCGACAACATCGCGCTCTGGGACCCCTCCGTCCCGGACGAGGCCGTCGTCGCCGCCCTGGAGGACGCGGCCGTCTACGACGTGGTCGCCCGGCGGCCCGGCTCCATCCACAGCCGCGTGGAGCAGGACGGCCGCAACTTCTCCGGCGGGCAGCGCCAGCGCCTGGAGATCGCCCGGGCGCTGGTGCGCCGCCCCAGCGTGATGGTCCTCGACGAGGTGACCAGCGCCCTGGACGCGGCGACCGAGCAGGTCATCATCGACAACCTGCGGCGCCGCGGCTGTGCCTGCGTGGTCATCGCGCACCGGCTGAGCACGGTGCGCGACAGCGACGAGATCCTGGTGCTCGACCGGGGCACGGTCGTGGAGCGCGGGCGGCACGCCCAGCTGGTCGCCGCCGGGGGCGCGTACGCCGAACTCGTCAAGGAGCACTGAGGTGACCTTCCCTCACCAGCCCGCCGTCCTCACGGACCCCGCGGTGGATCCCGTCGTCGCGGCCCTCGGCGGGCTCGGCACGGTGGTCGACTGCGCCGGCCTGAGCAGCGTCCCGCTCGAAGGCCCGCACGTGCTGTGGCTGGTCGTCGACGGCGCCGTGGACCTCTTCGCCGTGGACGCCGCCCGGCTCGGCCCCTGGCACTTCCTGGGCCGCCTGGAGGCGGGCACCCTGCTCCTCGGACCGGTGGAGGGCCCCGGACACACGCTGGTCGGGCGGCCCCTGGCGGGTTGCCTGCTGCGCCGCGTGGAGCTGCGGGAGCTGCCGGCGTACGGCGGGCAGTGGTACGAGGGCCAGTGGTACGCCGACCCGGAGCCCTACGGCGCCGTCGAACCGCAGCCGAGCCCCCTGGAACACGCCTTCGCCCTCGGCATCGGACGGGGCCTGCGGGTGCTGTACCAGGCGCCGTTGGACGGTGGCGCGGGCGGCGACCCCGGCGCGGCGGACGACGACGTCCTGTGGATGCGGATCGCCCCCGGAAGCGTGCGGTACGGGGCCGCGTACGAGGGGTACGGGGACGACGCGGCCGGCACGCTCCTCGTCGACACGGCGATGTGGCAGGGGATGGTCGACCAGCAGTACCGGCTGCTGTACGCCCTGGACGGCTGGATCGAGGAGCTGGAGCGCGCCCACGAGGACCGGACGGCGGCCGGGATCGCGGCCGGCCTGGACGCCCGCACCCGGGCGGACCAGGCGCTCGTCGCCTCCATCGGACCGTCGGGCGGCTCGGGCGCGTCCGGCCGGGGCGCCCGGGGGCGGGCGAGCGACGACGCGACGTACGCCGTGTGCCGACTGGTCGCCACGGAGGCCCGGATCACGCTCGCCGGGGCGGCGGAGGCGAGCGCTCTGCCCGGACGCCTCGACCCCGTCGAACGCGTCGCGCTCGCCTCCCGGATCCGTACCCGGGTCGTCCGGCTGGACGGCCGCTGGTGGCGGGAGCACAGCGGGCCGTTGGTGGGCCGGCGCGAGGCGGACGACGCCCCGGTCGCGCTGGTGTGGCGGCGCGGCCGGTACGAGGCCGTCGACCCCGCCACCGGCGCGCGCGAGCGCATCGGGAAGGCCACCGCGGCCACCGTCGCGCCGCGCGCCGTCATGTTCTACCGCCCGCTGCCCGACCGGCCGTTGGGCCTGCTGCCCCTGCTCCGCTTCAGCGTGCGCGGCACGCGCGCGGAGCTGCGCACGCTGCTGCTCTCCGGTCTGGTGGCGGTCGGCCTGGGCGCGCTGGTGCCCATCGCGACCGGCAAGGTGCTCGGCGCGTACGTGCCCCGGGGCGAGACCGGGCTCATCGTGCAGACGGCGCTGGCGATCCTCGCGACCAGCGTCGTCGCGGCCTCCTTCATGCTGCTGCAGAACGTCTCCATCCTGCGTCTCGAGGGCCGGATCGAGGCCACCCTCCAACCCGCCGTCTGGGACCGGCTGCTCCGGCTGCCGACCCGGTTCTTCGCGGGCCGCTCCACCGGGGAGCTGGCCAGTGCGGCCATGGGCATCAGCGCCATCCGCCGGGTGCTCTCCGGCATCGGCCCGGTGATCGTGCAGGCCGGCACGGTCGGCGCGATGAACCTGGTCCTGCTGCTGGTGTACAGCGTGCCCCTGGCGCTGACGGCGCTCGCCATGCTGGTGGTCGTCGCGGTGGTGTTCCTGAGCCTGGGACTGTGGCAGCTGCGGTATCAGCGGCAGTTGATCCGACTCGGCAACAAGCTCAACAACCAGGCGTTCCAGACCCTGCGCGGGCTCCCCAAGCTGCGGGTCGCGGCCGCCGAGAGCTTCGCGTACGCCGCCTGGGCGGGCGAGTTCGCCCGGACCCGGGAGCTGCAGCGGCGGGTCGGCCGGATCACGAACGTCCTCACGGTGCTCGGCGCGGTCTGTCTGCCGCTGTGCACGCTCGTGATGTTCATGCTCCTCGCCGGACCGGCGCGGGGGTCGATGTCCGCCAGTGAGTTCCTCACCTTCAGCACCGCCGTGACCATGCTGCTGTCGTCGGTCACCCAGCTGACCGGCGCGCTCCTGTCGGCCGCCGCCGTCCAGCCGATGTTCGAGCAGGTCAGGCCGGTGTTCCGGGAGACGCCGGAGGTACGGGGCTCCAGCGCGCAGCCGGGTGAGCTGAGCGGGGCGATCGAGGCCGAGAACCTCTCCTTCCGGTACACCGACGACGGCCCTCTGGTCCTCGACGGGGTCGACTTCCGGGTCCGTGCGGGCGATTTCGTCGCGGTCGTCGGGGCCAGCGGCTGCGGCAAGTCGACGCTGCTGCGGCTGCTCATCGGCTTCGACCGGCCGTCGTCCGGGAGTGTCCGCTACGACGGGCAGGACCTGGCGGCGCTCGACCAGGCGGCGGTGCGCCGGCAGTGCGGTGTGGTGCTGCAGAACGCCCAGCCGTTCTCCGGCACGATCCTCGACTGCATCTGCGGGGCGGAGACCTTCCCGCTCGAAGACGCCTGGGCGGCGGCCGCGATGGCGGGCCTGGCCGAGGACATCAAGGCCATGCCGATGGGGATGCACACGATGCTGTCCGACGGCGGCGGCACGATCTCGGGCGGGCAGCGGCAGCGCCTGATGATCGCCCAGGCGTTGATCCGCAGGCCCCGGATCCTCTTCTTCGACGAGGCCACGAGCGCGCTCGACAACGAGGCGCAGCGGGTGGTGATCGAGTCCACCCGGGCCCTGAACGCGACCCGGGTGGTGATCGCCCACCGGCTGTCCACGATCATGGACGCCGACCGGGTGATCGCGATGGCGGACGGCCGGATCGTCCAGGAGGGGTCACCGGCCGAGCTGCTCGCGGACACGACCGGGCTCTTCCACGAACTGGTCCGCCGTCAGCTCCGCTGATCCCGGCCCCCCGCGGCGCGGGCCAGGTAGAGGCCGGTGGTCGCGGCGAGCAGGGTCACGCAGCCGGTGAAGACCAGCCCGGCGGCGTCCAGGCCCAGCCACATCGTCAGCGCGCCGACGCCCACGACGGGCAGGGAGATGCCGGTGTAGGCGACGACGAAGAACGAGGAGACCGTCGCCGCCCGGTGCGCGGGCGGGGCCGCTTCGCCGACGGCGGTCAGTCCGGCGCGGAAGGCGAGCCCCTGGCCGATCCCGCCGCAGACCGCGCCGGCCACCAGGAGCGGCAGCGTCTCCGCCCAGAGGGACGCGCCGACGAGGAGCAGGCCGAGCACGAGCACCCCACAGCCGAGCGGCAGGGCGACTCGCCCGGGCATCCGGGCCGTCCACGACTGGCCCACGGTCGAGGAGAGGAACACCGAGAAGACCACGAGACCCGAGACGGCGTGGTTGGTGATGTCCAGGGTCTGCGCGACGAAGCTCGGCGCCACGGCGGTGAACAGGCCGAGGAGTGCGAATCCCGCGAACGCGGCGAGCGCCGAGGGCGCGAAGACGCCGCGGACCTCCGGCGGTACGTAGAGGCCCGGCGGGCTCGGCCGGGTCAGGAGCCGCGGATGCTCGACGGTCTCCGGCAGGAACAGCACGACGACGCAGGCGACGGCGACCAGCCCGAGGTGGACGAGGAACGGCAGCGACAGCGGCTTCGGGGCGTACTCCGCGAGGAGACCGGCGAGCAGCGGGCCGCAGCCGAGGCCGCCCATGTTGGCGGCGGTGGCGGCGAAGCCCGCGCGGGACGTGTGTTCCGGCCGCGCCAGTTCGAGCACGGTGACCGTGCCGGCGCCGCTCAGCAGCCCGGCCGAGAAGCCCGACAGCAGGCGGCCGGCGAACAGCAGCGGCAGTCCGCCCTCGAAGAGGAAGCAGAGCGCGCTGCCGGCGGCCAGGGCCAGCGCCGCCCACAGGACGGGGCGGCGCCCCACCCGGTCGGAGTGGTTGCCGACGAGGAGGAGGGTGGCGATGACGCCGACGGCGTAGCTGGCGAAGATGACGGTCACCATCAGCTCGGAGAAGCCCAGCTCCTCGCGGTAGAGACCGTAGAGCGGCGTGGGCAGCGTCGTACCGGCCATGCCGATGGCGAAGACGACGGCCGCGGCGAGGTAGCCCAGGTGCCGGCGGCGGGAGTCGGTCGCGGAGGACGGCGCGGTCGCGCGGGTCATGGGGCTCCCTCCGCCCGGGACAGGGCGAGCACCCCGACCACGACCAGTCCGACCCCCAGCACCTCCGGCACCAGCCACCAGCCCACGCGTACGTCCTCCTCGTAGATCAGGATGCCCAGCATCAGGCTCGCCGTGGCGTCGCCCAGCGTGAGCGCGGGCTGCGAGGCGACCAGCGGCCCGCCCTGCATGGCGTGCTCCAGCAGCAGGAGCGCCGCGATCCCGGCCGCACCGAAGGCGTACGTCTGCCAGGCGGTCAGGAAGGCGGTCAGGCCACCGTCGTCCAGGATGTGCATGGACGTCTTCATCAGGCCCGCGGTCAGGGCGTAACAGATCGCGGTCGCGGCGCCGAGGCATCCGGCGCGGGCGCGGCCGGGCGGCCTGCGCAGCCCGGCCGCCGTCAGGGCCACGACCACGGCGGCGGCGACCACGAGCGCCGGGATCCAGCGGTCGAGCGCCACGTGCGTGCGGTTCCCGTCGGGCGAGGCGGCCATCAGCGCCACTCCGAGGCCGACCACGACCGCCGCCACCGCCCCCCACTGCGCCGTCGGCAACCGCTCCCGTGTCATCAGGGAGGCGATCAGCAGCGCGAGGGGCAGCTCCAGCACGAAGAGCGGCTGTACCAGCGCCAGCGGGCCGGTCGCCAGGGCCGCCGCCTGCCCGACTCCGGCGACGATCACGGCGAGGATGCCGGCGATCCAGAGCGGGCGCCGCAGCAGATCGAGGATCAGACCGGGCCGGAAGGAGTCGGTCTGACGGACGGTGAGCGCGGCACGGCGCTGCAGCACCGTGGCGAGCGCGTTGCTGAACGCGGCGCACACGGCGAAGAGGACCGGCAGGACGACACCCACCTCCCGATGGTCACCGGCGTCGCGGGACCGCCGGTCGCCGACACCGGCGCGGGGGCGCGGTTCACCCCGTACGCGCCCGTCCTGCGGCCGGTCGGCCGAATACCGGGCCGTGCGCGTGGCCCGCCGGGCCCGTGGTGGTACGTCGTCGGACATGCAGCCTGGCACACCGCCGTCGGTGATCCCGTTCCTCCGTACCGCCGCCGCCTACGCCTGGCGTCTGCTCGTCGTCGGCGCGCTGGTGTACAGCCTGTTCGCCCTGCTCGGGCGCTTCCACGAGATCGGGGTGGCCGTCTTCCTCGGTCTGGTGATCACCGCGCTGCTGCGTCCGGTGGCCGACGTGGTCGCCCGGGGGCTGCCCCGCCCGCCGGCGGTCGCCCTCACCCTCCTCGGCAGCCTCGCGCTGGTCCTGGGCGTCCTGGCGCTGGTCGGTGAGGCGGTGGACGGCGAGCGGACGACGCTGGTACGGGAGTTCCGGGACGGCATCGGCCGGATCGAGGACTGGCTGGAGCGGCCGCCGTTCCGGCTGAACCCGGAGGCGCTCTCCGATGTGCAGAGCAGGATCGGCCAGTTCCTGTCGAGCCACCGGTCGGCCCTGGTCAGCGAGGCGGTGAGCGGGGCGCACCGGCTGGTGGAGGTGCTCACGACGCTGGCCCTCGCGCTGTTCTGCTCGGTGTTCTTCATCCACTCGGGAGACCGGCAGTGGACATGGCTGCGGGAGCAGCTGCCGAGGGGCGTGCGCGACCGGATGGACGTCGGCGGCCGGGCGGCCTGGAGCACGTTCACCGGCTACACCCACGGGATCGTCCTGGTCGCGGCGGTGAACGCGATCCTCGTGGGGCTCGCCCTGTGGCTGCTCGGGGTGCCGCTCGCGGTCCCGCTGGCGCTCCTGGAGTTCGTCGCCGCGTTCGTGCCGCTGATCGGCTCGCCGATCGCGCTGGCGGTCGCCGCCGTCGTGGCCCTGGCGTCGCAGGGTCCCTGGGTGGCGGCGATCGTGGTCGGCCTCATCGTGATCATCGGTCAGATCGAGGGACACCTGCTGCACCCGCTCGTCATGAGCTGGGCGGTGCGGCTGCACCCGCTGGTGGTGGCGATCTCGGTGATCGCGGGGGCGATCGCCGCGGGGGTGGTGGGGGCGGTGGTGGCGGTGCCGCTGGTGTCGGTCGTCTGGTCGGTGTGGACGGCGCTACGGGACTCCGGCGGCGGGCGCACGGCCGCGGGCGACGGCGGGGGCGGGGATGGCGACGGCGACGGCGACGACGACGACGGCGACGGCGACGAGGGCAAGGCCGGGGACCCGGACACGGACACGGAGACGGGCGGGGGCGCGCACCGGGACGCGCGCGGGGGCAGGGGCGCGGGCCGAGGCGGAGACACCGGCGAGGCGGCGCCGCCGGTGGTGTGAGCCGGTCACCGCGGACCTCGTGACCGCGCCGTCGCGGGGCCGTTCCCCGCTCGCGGCGGCGCGGTCGTGCACAGTGAGGTCATGGACGTCGAGCGGGTCATCGATGAGCTGTACGGGGTGGAGCCGGGCGAGTTCGTCGCGGCCAGGGACGCCCGGGCGGCCGAGGCGCGGAGCGCCGAGGACCAGGCCGCCGCGAAGCGCATCGCGGGCCTGCGCCGGCCCACCCTCGCCGCCTGGGCCTCGAACCGCTTCGTACGGGAACGGCCGGAGGACGTCCGGCGGCTGCTGGCGCTCGGCGAGACGCTCCAGGAGGCCCACCGGCTGCTGGACCCGACGACGTTCCGCGAGGCCGCCGGTCAGCAGCACAAGGTGATCGCCGCGGAGGTCCGCGCGACGGCGGCGCTCGCCGCGGAGGCGGGCCATCCACTGAGCGCCTCGGTCCAGCAGGAGGTGGAACAGCTCCTCCGTGCGGTGCTGGCCGACCCCGACATCGCCGCGGAGTGGTCGGCGGGCCGGCTGACCAAGCCTCCGGAGGCCCCGGTGGGGTTCGGCGCGGTCACGCCGGAGAGCCTGCCGGCGCGTTCGGCGGCTCCCCCTGCCCCGCCCGAGGCCGACACCCGCGTCGCCGAACGGGCCCGCGCCGCCGCCGAGAAGGCGGAGGCCGAGGCGCGGCGCGCGGACGAGGAGTGGGACGCGGCGAAGTCCCGCGCGGACGAGGCGGACGCCGAGGTGACCCGTCTGGAGGAGGAGCTTCGCCGGGCCACGTCCGAGCGGCGCGAGGCGCGGGCGGCGGCGACGGCGGCCGGCAAGGCGGCCCGGCAGGCCCGCGCACGGGCCGAGGAGGCCCGCGCCGACCAGGCGTGACGGCCGTGCCACCATGTGGATCATGAAACGCGAAGGCGCCTGGGCGGCGGGACCCGTCGGCGACGGGGACACCGGACGCGACGCATTGCTGGCACTGGTGGAGCAGGGAGCCCGTGGGCTCCCCGACGAGCAGGTGGTGACGGCGGCCGCCGTGTGCGAGCTGTGCGGGTCGGGGGACTTCGCCACGGCGGAGTTCGAGGTGAGGCTCGGTGAGTGCTACTGCGTGGGTTGCCTCCTCCCGATCGGGGTGCGCGACGGGGACGTCCTGGCCCGCGCCTTCCAGCGGCCGGGCAGTCTCCCGTGGCGTCTCACGCACATGACGGGGCGGCCGGACCAGGTCACGTGTCCCGAGGGGCACGTGGTGTTCCAGGTCGCTGTGGCGCTGGTCCTGGACGGGGACGCGGCGGCGCGGTCCGTCTCGGTCGGGCTGCGCTGCCCGGAGGACGGCGGGCTGCACCTGTACGTCGACAACGCGCGGGTGAGCGAGCGGGCGCCCGGCTGACGCGACGGCGGTGCGGGCGAGCACGGCGGAGGGTTCCCGCTCCGGGTCGGCGAGCAGGGCCGAGGACGGAGCGAGGCCCCCGCCGGGTGGGCGGGGGCCTCGCTCGCGGTACGTACGCGCCGGGGGTCAGACCGCCGGGGCCGGGTACGTCGGGTACTCGACGCCGGAGACGTGCTGGACGACCCGGATGACCTGGCACGAGTAGCCGAACTCGTTGTCGTACCAGAGGTAGAGGATCGCGTTGTCGCCGTCGACCTTGGTGGCGCCCGCGTCGACGATCGAGGCGTGGCGCGAGCCCACGAAGTCCATGGAGACCGCGTCGGGCGCCGTGGTGAAGTCGATCTGGCGCTTCAGCGGCGAGTGCAGCGAGACGTCGCGGAGGTGGTCGAGGACCTCCTCACGGGTGGTCTCGCGGCCCAGGCGCAGGCTCAGGATGGCGATCGAGACGTCCGGCACGGGGACGCGGATCGAGCTGCCGGTGATCGGCGCCTTCAGCTCGGGAAGCGCCTTGGCGACGGCCGAGGCGGCGCCGGTCTCCGTGATCACCATGTTGAGCGGCGCGGAGCGGCCGCGGCGGTCGGCCTTGTGGTAGTTGTCCAGCAGGTTCTGGTCGTTGGTGAACGAGTGGACGGTCTCCACGTGGCCGCGCAGGACGCCGTACTCGTCGTCCATCGCCTTCAGCGGCGGCACGATCGCGTTCGTGGTGCAGGACGCGCAGGACAGGATCTGCTCGTCCGGCTTGATCGTGTCGTGGTTGACGCCGTGGACGATGTTCGGGACGTCGCCCTTGCCCGGAGCGGTCAGGACGACCTTGTCGATGCCGGGGCGCAGGTGCTTCGAAAGGCCCTCGCGGTCCCGCCACTTGCCCGTGTTGTCGACGAGGATGGCGTCCTTGATGCCGTACGCCGTGTAGTCGACCTCGGAGGGGTCGTTGGCGTAGATCACCTTGATGGTGTTGCCGTTGGCGACGATCGTGCTGGTCGCCTCGTCGACGGTGATCGTGCCCTGGAACTGGCCGTGGATCGAGTCGCGGCGCAGCAGCGAGGCGCGCTTGACCAGGTCCTGCTCGCCGCCGCCCCGCACGACGATGGCCCGCAGCCGCAGGCCGTTGCCGGAGCCGGCCTTCTCGATGAGCAGGCGCGCGACGAGGCGGCCGATGCGGCCGAACCCGTAGAGGACGACGTCGCGGCCGTCGCGGCACTCGATCTTGTTGGCGCCCGTGGCGCCGGCGACGGCGTCGGCGGTGAACTCCTCCACCGACAGGCCCTGGTCGTCGCTCTTGTAGGCCTCGGCGAGCAGCGCGATGTCGATCTGCGACGGGCCGAGGTCGAGCGTGGTCAGCGCCTGGAGGAAGGGCAGGGTCTCGGTGACCGAGAGCTCCTCGCCGGCGATCTGACGGGCGAACCGGTGGGTCTTGAGGATGCTGACAACCGACTTGTTCACCAAGGATCGGCTGTGGACCAGGACCGTGACGTCCCGCTCCCGGTGCAACTTCCCGATGATCGGGATCATCGACTCCGCGATCTCCTCGCGGTTCTTCCAGCTGGTGAACGAGTCGTCATTGACAGTCACGAGTTCATCTTTCGAGCTAGGCGGTGCTCATATGCTAACCCGTCGAACATTTGATCTTTCCCCGGGCCCTTCCCGGCCGCCCGTCCCGCCCCGCTCGCCTCAGGGCGCCTCCACCGTCACGACGACCGAGTGCCAGCCGGCGGCCCCGTCCGGCATGGTGTCGGTGCGCCGCTCGGGCTGGGTCGCACCGGTGCCGTCGGTGGCCCGGACCGTGAGGGTGTGGCGGCCCGGCTCGGCCTGCCAGGGGTGGACCCACTGGCGCCAGGTGTCCCGACTGTCCTCGGTGCCGAGCCGGGCCTCCCGCCAGGGGCCGTCGTCGACCCTGACCTCCACCCGCGAGATGCCCCGGTGCTGGGCCCAGGCGACCCCGGCCACCATGACGGTCCCCGCGGCCGGGCGGGCCAGGCCGCGGGGCGTGTCGATCCGGGACTGGGTCTTGACCGGGGCCTCGGCCGCCCAGCCGCGCGGGACCCAGTAGGCGTCGTAGGCGTCGAAGGTGGTCAGTTCGAGGGACTCCAGCCACTTGCAGGCGGAGACGTAGCCGTAGAGCCCGGGGACGAGCATGCGGACCGGGAAGCCGTGGTCGAAGGGCAGCGGCTCGCCGTTCATGCCGAAGGCGAGCAGGGCGTCACGGCCGTCCATGACGGCCTCCACGGGGGTGCCGATGGTCATGCCGTCGACGGACCGGGCGACGAGCTGATCGGCGGGGCCGCCCTCGGACGGCGGGCGCACCCCGGCCTCACGGAGCAGGTCCGCGAGGCGTACGCCGAGCCAGCGGGCGTTGCCGACGAGAGGGCCCCCGACCTCGTTGGAGACACAGGCGAGGGTGATGTCCCGTTCCACCACCTCACGGCTCATCAGCTCGCGCAGGTCGAGGGTGAGCTCGCGGCGCACTCCCGCGCCGTGGACGCGCAGGCGCCACTCGTCGGCGTCGACCTGGGGCACCAGGAGCGCGGTGTCGATCCGGTAGAAATCCGCGTTCGGGGTGATGAAGCGGCTGATTCCGGGCACGTCGAGCTGCGCTCCGCGCGGCACGGCCGGCGCCGCCGATTGCGGCCGGGGCAGCCGCAGGGCGTTGCGGGAGGCGGTGGCGCCCGCCTGGGCGGGCGGGCCGATCGCCCGGCCGAGCGCGGCGCCGACGGTCGCCGTGAGGCCCGTGGCGGCGGCGACGACGAGGAACCCTCGCCGGTCGGCGCGGGCGGCCGCCCGCGCCGGTTCGTCGGCGTCCGAGGCGAGCAGCCTGCGGACCAGGACGTACAGCAGGACGGCTCCCGCCACCGCTCCGACCAGCGAGGGGAGGGCGTCGAGCGCGGAGTCGGAGTCGGGCCGGGTGACGGCCGCGAGCGCGCCGACGACACCGAAGCCGAGGACCCCGGCGGCCCCCGCCGTGGGGTGGCGCAGGGCGAGCAGCCCAAGGGCGGCGGCGATCAGGCCGAGGACGACCACGATGCCCAGCAGGAGGACGACCTTGTCGTTCGTTCCGAACGTACGGATCGCCCATTGCTCGATCGCGACCGGGGTCCGGTCGACGACCGCGTCGCCGACGGCCGTCACGGGGCCCGACTCGTGGCGGATCAGTCCGGCGAGGATGTCGGCGACGGCCAGGGCGACATAGCCGGAGAGCACCCCGGCGACGAGGGCGAGCAGCCGGTCGGTCCGGGTGGGCCGGCGGTGGGCGGGGCGGGTGGCGTTCATGGTCCCAGCATCGGCACGAAGGGGCCGTCACGGGGGGATTTCAGCCGAGCGGCGCCGCCGCTTCGTCGACGAGGGCCGCCAGCGCCGCGCCCAGGGCGTCGAGGCCCGGTCCGGCGGGGCCGCCGGGCTCGCTCATGTAGACGTCGCGCCGGATCTCGATCATCAGGGCGGAGACGCGCGGATCACGGCCGTGGTGCGCCAGCGGTACGTACGTCCCGGCGAAGGGGCTGTCCGTCCCGATGCCGCCGAACGACGCGAACGCCCTGCGCGCCGCGTCCACCAGGGCGGGCGGTGTGTGGAAGGGGTCGGTACCGAGGCAGATCGGCGGCCGCGGGCCGGTGCCGTGCAGCTCGTAGGGCAGCGCCTCGGTCGGGTACGAGTGCACGTCGACGACGACGGCGCGGCCGGCCGCCGCGAGGCGCGCGTCGACGGCGTCCGTCATGGCCCGGGCGTACGGCGTGAAGTAGCGGTCGAGGAGCGGGCCCGCGTCGAACTCCTCGGGCCGCAGGGCGGCGCGGTGCGTGGTCCGGGTGTACACGGCGCCCATGCCGACCGCGCGCATCTCCTCCCGCTCGTCCGGGAAGCGCTCGGGGTCGACGACCAGCCGGGAGAGCAGGTTGACGAACCGCCAGGGGGTGACGGCCGCTGCCCGCGCGGCGGTGTCGGCGAGGGCGGCGGTGTGGGAGTCGGTGATGTGGTCCAGTTCGCGCGCGAGCTCGTCGTCCCCGAGCACGATGCCCTCGCGCACGTCCGGAGGCACCTCCCGGGAGGAGTGCGGCACATGGAGGAGGACCGGGGAGCCGGGGGCTCCGGGGTGGAGTCGGAAGGACGGAGTCATGGAACTGGCCTCGCTGGACGGCGTGGGTGGCGGACCGGACGGCGCGCGCCGTCCGGTCCGTATCGTCACATCGGTGCCGCGGCGTCCCGCACGGTGCCCGTGAACTCGGGCCCGTGGTGCGGCTCCCCGTCGTCGTCGTACGTGGTCAGCCGGGCCCGCAGGGTCTCGGTGGGCTCGGCGACCGTGTCCCTGACGGTCGGGATCGTCACGTCGAGGCTGGTCCTGCCCGGCGGCACGTCCGCCCAGACGGCCGTGTTCTCCCCTTCCCAGCCGAGCCGGGAGAGCGGCACGGCCGGGTCCGGCACGCTGCCGAAGTTCTCCTCCAGCCAACTCGGCGCCACGTCCGCCGTGGACAGTTCCTGGCCGCCGGTGACCGGCAGGATCTCGAGCACGCCGCCGACCTCCACGTCGGCGGCCTCGGACAGCGTCAGCCGCCAGGTCAGCGGCGCGCCCTCGGTGACGTCGTGGGCGACCGGGGTCAGGGTGACCGTGGGCCGCTCGTCGTCGTTCCGCGCGGTCACCCCGCCACGGTGGGAGCCGACGGCGACCCCCTTGACCGCCTTCACGGACACGTCCCGTGAGAGGTCGTAGCCGTAGCGGGTGTTGCCCGTCACCTCGACGGGCACGTCGAGGCTCTGGCTGCCCGGACGGACCGTCACGATCCGGGAGATGACCTCCTCCGAGTCGGGCTGGGTGACGAAGACGCGGACCTGGCCGCTGCCCTCGCCGGAGACCTGGACCGGAACGCGGTAGGTCCGCACGCCGGAGTCGCCCTCGTCCACGGTCAGCCGGCCGATGTCGACGCGCGGCATCGCGCCCGGCACGGCCGCCGGAGTGCCGGGGCGCCAGCCCCAGGCGTCCATCAGCCATGCCTGGCCGGAGCCGCCGCGCGGGGTCAGTTCGAGGGTGGTGATCCGGGTCAGGTCCAGCTTGTCGCGGAGGGCCATCGCCAGCGGCACGCGGACCTCCCGGCCCCAGTGGGAGGCGGTCCGGTCGCTGCCGGGGAGCCCGTCGAGCTGGGCGCGGCCGAGCTGGGCGCGGCGGCCGGAGGCGTCGACGAGCCCGATCTCCAGGCGCGTGCCGGTGGTGTTGGGCGGCACGATGACGCGCAGCGCCAGGGAGCCGGAGCCCTTGAGGGAGACCGGTCGCGCGGAGCGGAGGGTGACCGGCTTCCCCGTACCCGACCACGTCATGCGGACGGCGTCACGGCCCGGCTCGGGCGAGGTCTCCCAGAACGCGAAGTGCGGGGACTGGCCGCCGGCCTGCCCCTCGGTCTGCGGCAGGCAGGCGCGGGCCGGGTCCGGGTCGATCTGCGCGCACAGTCGCCCGCCGCCGGAGACGGTGAGTCCGGGGCCGGGCAGGAAGCCGGGGGCGCGGTGCGCGCCGACGGCGTGGCTGAGGACGCGCGCGGGGCCGGCCGAGGGGGCGCGGCGGCCGGTGCCGTCGAGCAGCGGGCGGACCCGGTCGTCGCCCCCGACGAACAGCTGGGCGGCGGCGGCGATGTAGGTGGCGCCGGCGGCCTGCTGCTGGGTGGCGGTCAGCCGGGTCGCGGCGCCGGGTGAGCACACCGGGTCCGGCACCTCGTCCGACCAGAAGTCGTCGAAGGCGGGCGCCTCGGCCTGGCCCGGGGTCCACTCGCTGTTGAAGAAGTTGTGGTTGGCGCCGACCATGTACACCGCGCTCTGCAGAGCGGAGCCGCTGCCGACGCCGCGTGTGCCGTCGACGTAGATCTGGCCCTGCAGGTCCGAGACGTCACCGTCGCAGCCGGGCAGCACGGTCATCGAGGGCACGTCCGGGGCCGGGTTCTGGCCGAAGATCGTGGGGCCGATGAGGACGTTGCCGCGAATGGTCCAGCACGCCGGGCCCGGGGCTCCGTCCTGGTCGGCCGGGGGCCGGTGGAGGCTGTCGAGCGCCGCGCGGTTCACGCCCTCGCCACCGCGCGAGTGGCCGACGAGCAGGACGCGGGAGAGGTCGGCGGGTGCGGTGGCGCGCACGGCGGCCGGAGCGCCGGAGGGCGCCGCGGACCAGTCCGCCCAGTGGGACAGATGCCGGCGGACGAGCGAGGAGCGGGCCTGCGCGCCGCCGTCCTCCGCCGCGTGGTCCTGGCCGTTGATGCCGTTGGCGGAGATGGAGACGGTCACATAGCCCTGGGAGGCGAGGAGTCGCTGCGCGCGCAGATAGCCCTTGTGGCTCGGGATCGGCTTGGTGCCGGGGGCGCAGGGCCAGTCGCCGGTCACCTCCTCCTCGCCGGCGTAGCAGGTGCCGTGGCGGCCGTGCAGGAAGAGCGCGAGCGGCCGCTTCCCGGGGGCGCCGGCCGGCCCGACGACTTCGGCGCGCATCTCGATCGGTTCGGCGTATCCGGGCAGCCGGACGGACGGCAGGTCGTACGCGCCGCTGACGGTGCGGTAGGCGCCGGGCGTGCCCGGGTCGACCGGGTTGACCGGCAGGGGGGCTTCCGCGCGCGGGGAGGGGGCGGCGGGGCGGGTGGTGCGGGGCGCCCTGCTCGCGGCGTCGGCGTCGCCCGGGGTGCCGGCGTCGAGGCGGCGTCCGGCGGCCATCACCCGCAGCTCCTTGGCGGAGCCCAGCCGTACGCCGTCGGCCTTCAGCCGGAACGCGTGGCCGTCGGCGGCCGGTGCGGGGCGGCCGAGGAGCCGCTCGCCCGCGTAGAACTCGACACGGGCGTCGCCCATGGGCACGGGGTCGGGGGAGGTCCAGACGAGCTCCCGGTCGGCGCCTTCGCCGATGAGACGCCAGCCCGCCGGCAGGGCTTCGGCCCCGTCGCCTCTCTCGCCGCCCGCTCGGGACAGGGACCCCGGGGGCGGTGCGGCGAACGCCGGCAGGGGCGCCGCCGCGGCCAGGGCGACCAGCGCCACGGCCGTGGTCACCACACGTGTGACACGTATCAAAGCGGTCTTCCTCACGATCGGTTCTGTCGGCCACCTCGGGGACCCCCGGGTGCCCCTCACGTGTCCGGAGGACGGCAACCGGTGGGCGTGGGTTGCCTCATGGGGCGGGAGAAGGCCGGGCATGTGAGGAGATCGGCGGGAAATCGCCGCACGGGGGTAGGCCCACGGGACCCCCTTGTTATACGTTCCGTCTAACAGCTTGCTAGACGTCGCATCTAACAAGCGTGCGACGTCTCGATCCAAGGAGCCGCACATGGCGCGCAGCACCGTCCGCCCGGAGAGCGAGGACCGGCACGTCGAGGAGGAGCAGGAGGTCGCCCGGCGGCTGCTCGACTCGGCCGCGAAGCTCTCGTACGACCCCGCCACCGAGGTCGACTGGGACACCCCGCTGGACAAGGACTTCCACGGCGCGAGCCCGGAGTGGAGCACCCTCTACTCCACCGCGTACTGGGCCGAGTTGAGCGACGCGCAGCGCAAGGAGCTGACGCGCCAGGAGGCCGCGTCGGTGGCCAGCACGGGCATCTGGTTCGAGATGATCCTGCAGCAGATGGTGCTGCGCGACATGTACGCCAAGGACCCCACCGACCCGCGCTTCCAGTGGGCGCTCACCGAGGTCGCCGACGAGTGCCGGCACTCGATCATGTTCGCGCGGGGCGCCGCGAAGCTCGGCGCCCCGGCCTACCGGCCGCGCCGGCTCGCGATCGAACTGGGCCGGGCCTTCAAGACCGTCGCCTTCGGCGAGGCGGCCTACGCGGCGATCCTGGTCGCCGAGGAGGTCCTCGACGTGATGCAGCGCGACTGGATGCGCGACGAGCGGGTCGTGCCCTTCGTCCGCACGATCAACAACATCCATGTCGTCGAGGAATCACGGCACATGAAGTTCGCGCGCGACGAGACGCGTCGGCGCCTGCGCGGCGCGAGCCGAGCGCGCCGCCAGTTCCACGCGCTGGTGATCGCCATCGCCTCGTACGTCATCGTCACCAGCATGGTGGGCCGGCGGGTCTACGAGAGCGCGGGCCTCGACGTCGAACGCGCCGTCGCGGAGGCGCGGGCGAACGAGCACCACAAGTCCCTGATGCGGTCCAGTTGCGCGGGGTTGATGGAGTTCCTGGCCTCGGCCGGGCTGCTCACCCGGCCCGCGTTGGCCTTCTACAAGCGCGCGCACCTGATCTGACCCCAGCCCGAGCCACCCCCCAGCCCGAGCCACCCCCCAGCCCGGGCCACCCCCGGCCTGAGCCACCCCGCAGCCCGGGCCACCCCCGGCCTGAGCCACCCCGCAGCACGACGAACCGACCCGACCCGACCCGACTCGACCCGAGCTGAGCCGACGACATGACCTACGCCATCACCCAGACGTGCTGCAACGACGCGACCTGTGTCGCCGTGTGCCCCGTCAACTGCATCCGCCCGACGCCGCAGGAGCGGGATTTCGGCCGTACGGAGATGCTCCACATCGACCCGGCGACCTGTATCGACTGCGGCGCGTGCGCCGACGCCTGCCCGGTCGACGCGATCTTCCCGGTGGACAGCCTCTCCCCCGCGCAGGCCGGGTACGCGGCCGTCAACGCCGCGTACTTCGCCGACAAGGCGCCGCTGGAGGCGGCGCCCGGCCCGAACTTCCACCCCTGGGGTGCCCCGACCTTCGAGCGGAGCCTGCCCTCCGACTTCGCGCCGATCCGCGTCGCGGTCGTCGGCACCGGCCCGGCCGGGATGTACGCGGCGGAGGACCTGCTGCTGCACACCAACGCCGAGGTGACCCTGGTCGACCGGCTCCCCGTGGCCGGCGGTCTCGTCCGGTACGGGGTGGCGCCCGACCACCCCGCGACCAAGAAGGTCGGGGACACCTTCGCCCGTTTCCACACCCACCCCCGGGTCCGGGTACGGCTGGGCGTCGAGGTCGGCAAGGACGTCACCGCCGAGGAACTCGCCGCGCACCACGACGCGGTGGTGTACGCCGTCGGCGCCTCCGCCGACCGCAGGCTCGGCATCCCGGGCGAGGAGCTGCCCGGCAGCGTCTCGGCGACGGCGTTCGTCTCCTGGTACAACGCGCACCCGGAGGCCGCCCCGGACGCGATCGACCTGACCGGCGCCGAACGGGTCGTGGTGGTCGGCAACGGCAACGTGGCGCTGGACGTCGCCCGGATCCTCGTCATGGATCCCGAGGCCCTGGCCGGCACCGACATCGCCGACCACGCGCTCGCGGCCCTGCGCGGCTCCCGGGTGCGCGAGGTGGTCCTGCTCGGGCGGCGCGGGCCGGAGGACGCCGCGTACACCGCCTCCGAACTGCGCGCCCTGACCCATCTGCCCGGGGTACGGCTGGTCGTCGACGACCACGACCCGCGAACCGGCGCGGCGATCGACGCGGCGACCGGCGGGGGCGCCGGGGTCGACGGCGGCGTGCCGGGGGACGGCAAGGCGGCGCTGCTGCGGGACGTGGCGCGGGAGACCGTCGACTGGTCGCGGCCGCCGGCCGCGGGCCGGCGCATCGTGCTCCGCTTCCACTCCGCGCCGGTGGCGATGGACGGCGACAGCGCGGTGCGGGCGGTGCGGGTGACGGAGGGTCCGGGCGAGCGGGAGATCCCGGCCGGGCTGGCCCTGCGGGCGGTCGGCTACCGGGGCCTGCCGGTGCCTGGGCTGCCCTTCGACGAGGCGACCGGCACCGTGCCGCACGAGCGGGGCCGGGTGGCCGGGATGCCGGGAACGTACGTCGTCGGCTGGATCAAGCGCGGTCCGTCGGGCGGGATCGGCGCCAACCGGACCTGCGCGGCCGAGACGATCGGCACGCTCCTGGCGGACGCCGTGGCGGGCGCCCTGCCGGTTCCGTCGCGTACGTCCCAGGCGTTCCGGCGCCTGGTGCGCAGACGCGGGGCGCAGGTCGTCGACGCCCGGGGGCTGGCCGCGATCGACCGCGCCGAGCGATCCCAGGGCCACGCGTCCGGCCGCCCGCGGGTCAAACTGACCACGGTGGCCGCCCTGCTGGCGACGGCGGGGGGCAGCCGCCCGCGCCGCCCGGACTGACAGTCAGGGCCCGGACGGGCCCGGACCGACCGCCGGGGTCCCGGACCGACCACCGGGGCCCCGGACCGACCGCCAGGGCCCCGGACCGACCACCGGGATCACGGACCGACCACCGAATTCACGGACCGACCCCCGGGCTCCGGACCGACGCCCGGGTCAGTCCGTGACCTTCTGCCAGGCCGTCGTGCCGAGCAGGCCCGTGTCGCCGATGTCCAGGCCGCCCTCCGGCTCCACGGTCTCGCGGGCCGCACCGGGGGCAGGGGCGATCTCCACGTAGACGCCGCTGCCCCGCAGGGTCGCCGCGTCGACGGCCGAGTAGCGCCAGACGAAGACACTGCGCGCGGACTCACCGGGCTTCAGCGTCACGGGGTGCGGCCCCGGGTCGTCGAGCTGGGTGATGGGGCCCGGGCCCTTGAGCACGGTGACGTCCATCGGCTCCCGGTCCACGTCCCGTACCCGTACGTCCGGATAGCCGTCGACGCGCCGCTCCCCCGCCCCGCAGTTGGTGAGGGTCACCGGCATGGCGCGCAGGCCCATGGTGGCGCTGACCATGCCGGTCGTCACCTTCACGCCCGTGGCGGGGCAGCCCCGCGCGGCGGTCGGGGACGCGTCTCCGGCGCCCGGCCGCGTCCCGAGGAGCGGGGCGTCCGTCGGGCCGGCGGGCGGGGTCGCGCGCGCCTGGGCCCCGGTGCGCTCGGGGTCGGCCTCGCGGTCGAGTTCGGCCCCGAGGCCGCACCCGGTGGTCAGGGCGGCGGTGAGGACGGCGACGGCCGCAAGGGGCAGGCCCCGCCGCGCGGATATGACGGTCATGGCGCGATCATCACACGTCGGCCCGCGCGGCTACTCGAACCGCGAGGTGTCGCCGGCGCCCCGGCGTACGATCTCCGGCTCGCCCTCCGAGAAGTCGATCACGGTGGTGGGTTCCGTCCCGCAGTCGCCGGAGTCGAGCACCGCGTCCACGGAGTGGTCCAGCCGCTCCTTGATCTCCCAGCCCTGGGTCAGTGGTTCGGCCTCGCCGGGCAGGAGCAGGGTGCTGGAGAGCAGCGGTTCACCGAGTTCCTCCAGGAGCGCCTGGGTGACGACATGGTCGGGGATGCGGACGCCGACCGTCTTCTTCTTGGGGTGCAGCAGCTGCCGCGGGACTTCCTTGGTCGCCGGCAGGATGAAGGTGTAGCTGCCCGGCGTCGCGGCCTTCACGGCGCGGAACACGTCGTTGTCGACGTGCACGAACTGGCCGAGCTGCGCGAAGTTCTGGCACACCAGGGTGAAGTGGTGCCGGTCGTCGAGTTCGCGGATCGTGCGGATCCGGCCGATGCCGTCGCGGCTGCCGATCCTGCATCCCAGCGCGTAGCAGGAATCCGTCGGGTACGCGATGAGCGCGCCGGAGCGGATGCTGTCCGCCACACTGCTGATGGTGCGCCGCTGCGGGTTCTCGGGGTGCACGTCGAAGTACTTGGCCATGCGGGCAGTCTAGGTTCCCGGCGGGTGCGGCCCGGGACGGCGGGCCGGTGCGGTTCTCCGCACGTGCGGGATCCGGCAGGGGGCCGTCAGGCCGCGAGGCGCAACTCCTGCCGCAGGACGATCGCGTTGAGCCGGATCGTGTACGGCGCGACGTCCATGAGCTCCAGGGCGGCGGCCTTCTCCTTCTCCAGGCCGACGGTCACGTCGATGCAGAAGGCGATCGCGTACATGTGGTCCCCGGTCTCCTCGTCCTGGAGGGCGAAGAACAGGTCACGGTAGTAGCTGGTGCGGTCCGGCCCCTCGTCGTAGTACGAGAGTCCCGGCTCACCCTCCTGCGCGGCGAGGCCCGTGAAGGCGCCGGCGAGTTCCCGCTCGACGGTGTCCCAGAACGAGGCGTCCGCGAACGCGCCGGGCAGCGCCTGGCGCACCGCCTCCTTGAGCGAGAGCACCATGACCATGACCGGGGCGTGCTCCTGGAGCCCCCAGCCGCGGACCATCTTGACGACGGCGCTGTCCGGGATCGCGGCGGCGGCCCGGTGGATGTTCTCGAAGTCGAAGTTGACGGTGGCCGGCGCGATCGCCTGCTGGAACAGCCGGTCGATGGCCCGGGCCTGGCCGAGATGGTCCGGGCCCACCTCGATGACGGTCTTGAAACTGGCGGCCATGAAACTCCTCCTGGTGCGTGGTGGTGATCAAGAGGGGTCAGTATGCCGTCTGGCGTCCGGCCGCCACAGTCTTGTCGTCATGTCGACTTCGACGGACAGTACGGGGATGGCGATCGTCGTACTGGTGGGCACGCTGGACACCAAAGGACTGGAGTACGGATGGCTGCGCGCGCGGCTGGAGAGCCGCGGGGTCGAGGTCATCGTGGTGGACACCGGGGTGATCGGGGCCCCGCGGATACCCGCCGACGTCCCCCGCGCCGACGTGGCGCGGGCGGCGGGCGCGGAGCTCGACACGTTACGGAGCGAGGGTGACCGGGGCGCGGCGGTGACCGTGATGGCGCGCGGGGCGGCCGAGGTCGTCCGGCGGTTGCACGCGGAGGGCAGGCTGCACGGGGTGCTCGCGCTCGGCGGCAGCGGCGGTACGTCGATCGCGACGCGGGCGATGCGGGCGCTGCCGCTGGGGGTGCCGAAGGTGATGGTCTCCTCGATGGCCTCCGGCGATGTCGCGCCCTATGTCGGCTCGTCGGACATCACCCTGATGTACAGCGTGGTGGACATCGCGGGGGTCAACCGGCTCTCGGCGCCGATCCTGGCGAACGCCGTCGAAGCGGTGGCGGGCATGGCGCGGGGCTTCGAGGCCGCCGCGCCTCCGGTACGGGACGAGCGCCCGCTCGTCGCCGCGAGCATGGCGGGGGTGACGACCCCCGGTGTCGACGCGGCCCGGGCGCGGCTGACCGAACTCGGCTACGAGGTGCTGGTCTTCCACGCGAGCGGGGCCGGGGGCCGGACGCTGGAGTCGCTCGCGGAGCAGCGGCTGTTCGCGGGGGTGCTGGACCTGACGCTCTGCGAGCTGGCGGACGATCTCTGCGGGGGTGTCCTGACGGCCGGTCCCGACCGGCTGCTCGCCGCCGGGCGGGCGGGGATCCCGCAGGTGGTGAGCCCGGGCGCGCTCGACATGGTGAAGTTCGGCCCGCTCGACACGGTGCCGGAGCGGGTGCGCGACCGCGACGTGCGGGTGCACAACCCGTCGATCTCGGTGGTGCGGACGACGGCCGGGGAGTGCGCGGAGCTCGGCGCGCGGGTCGCGGCGAAGCTGCGCTCCGCGACCGGCCCCACGGCGGTGTGCCTGCCGCTGCGCGGGCTCTCCACGCTGGGGGCGCCGGGCGGGCCGTACCACGATCCGGTGCTGGACGAGGCGGTGTTCGGTGCGGTGCGGGACGGGCTGAGGGGCAGCCGGGTCGACGTGGTGGAGTACGACACCCATCTCAACGACCCGTCGTTCGGGCGTGCGGCGGCGGAGCTGCTGCACCGGCTGATCGGACAGAGCTCCGCCTGATCACCGTGGTCAGCTGGGCAGGTCCGCCAGGCGTCGGCGGTCGAGCGGGGAGGAGCGGCGGTCGAGCCGCTCTTCCAGGAGGTGACGGGCCGCGTCGCACTGGCCCGCCTCCAGGAGCGCGTGGAGCAGGGTCTCCTCGACGACCTCGCGCTGCGCGGCGCTGCCGCCCACCCGGCGCAGGGTGGGCAGCAGGCCGCGCAGTCCGTCCACCGCCGCCGGCCACCGCTCCTCCAGGACGGCTTCCAGCGCGTGGCAGAGCGGGGCGATGACCTCGCGCTGGACGGCGTCCGCCCCGGCGGCGTGGGCGCGCAGCCGCCGGAGCGCGGGCAGGTCGCCCGCGGCGGTGAGCGCGACGGCGCTGTGCAGGGCGGTGAACGCGGTGGCGGGGCGTTCGAGGAGGTCGCGGGCGACGGCGTCGAGGACGCCGTCCACGGGTACGGCGCCCGTCCAGTTCCGGGTCATCCGGGCCCGCCACAGGAGCGAGCCGGAGTCGACCAGGGCCCGTACGCCGTTGACCTGGCGTGGGGCGAGCTGGGCGAACCAGCGTCGGCGTACCGCCTCGGTGTCGTCCAGGGCGAGTTCGTGCAGGGCCACGTGCCAGGAGAAGTGGGCCCGGTGCACGGCTCCTCGGCCCTGGCCGCCGATCCAGCCGTCGAGCCAGTCGCGACCGGCGCGGTGGGCGCCGGACTCGTAGTGGACGTGGGCGAGAGCGTGGGCGGCGTGGCCGGAGGCGGGTTCGGCGGCCAGGGCGGCCGTGGCGAGGAAGCCCGCCTCGTCGACGCGCCCCTGCTCCTGGCGGAGGAAGGCCAGCAGCGAGGTGGGGAACCAGTGGCCGTCGTAGGCGGGCGCGGTGTGCTCCACGAGGCGCTGGGCGAGCGTCCCGTCGAGGTCGCCGACGCCGGAGAAGGCGATCGTGGGAACGGCGATGCTCAGGGCGAAGGCGTCGACCGGGTGGCGGTCGAGGTGGTCGACGAGCGCCCGGTCGCCGTCGGCTCCGGCGGTGGGGCCGGTCTGCTCGATCCTGCGGGTGACCACGTCCACGAACGAGCGCTCCCGCTCGTCGCCGCGCTCAGCCACCCCGCGCTGGGCGTCGGCCAGTTCGCGGTGGACGTCGACGTCGACGCCGCACTCGTGGCCGAGGAGGGCGAGGGCGGCGTGGCCGAGGGCGAAGCCGGGGTCGAGCGCGGTGGACCGGGCGAACGCCTCGGCGGCCTTCGCCCGTACGGTGACCACCCGGGCGAGGCCGCTGCGGTAGGCGGCGGCCGCGGCGGCGTGGGTGGAGAGCGGCAGCCCGAACTGGTCGGTGGGCCGGCGGCGGGCGGGGTGCGGGGCGCGGGTGAGCGGGGCGAGCACGGCCTCGGCGATCTCCCGGGCCTGGGCCCTGATCTCGGGGATGGCGGTCGTCTCCCACAGTTCGCCGCGCCGGGGCGCGCCGAGCGTGAAGAGCGCCCGGGAGGTGGCGCCCCGGGCGTCGCGCAGTCGGCCGGCGTCGGTGGCGACGCCGATGCCGAGCGGGCCGGGCACGGCGAGACCGTCGGTGAGCAGGGTGGACCAGAGCGGATCGGTGGTGGCGTCGACCCGGAGCCCGGGTCCGGTGCAGTCCACCACCCACGCCACGGTCAGCTCCCTGCCGTCGGCGAGGTCGACGGCGATCCGGCCGTCGTCCACCGGCCGGGCGGCGGTGATCCGGCCCGCGTGGACCCGCAGCCGGTGGGCGGCGCGCGCCCGGGCGACGGTCTCGGCGGTGGCGGGGGCCATGCGGTGGCGGTGGACGTTCCAGCGGGTCGCGTCGCGGTCGAGGAAGGCGGCCCGCTCCTCGTCGGTGAGCCCCTGCCAGAGCGCGCCGATCGCGGGGCGCAGCCCGTCGAGGGCGGGGCGCCAGTCGCCGTGGTCGCGCAGGGATGCGGCGACGTGCCGCCGCAGCGCGGTGCGCAGCCGGTGCAGCGGGAGGGCGGTGAGCCCGGGGGGCGGCGGCACGGGCGGCAGCGGGGCGACGGCGTGCGGCCGGGGCAGCAGACCGCTGCGGGAGAGGGCGTGCACGGTGCGGCCGGGCCGGTCGAGGACGAGCGCGAGGTCGACGGCGGTCAGCCCGGTCCCGACGAGCAGCACGTCGTCGTCGGCGCCGACCGGGTCGAGCGCGCCGGGGGCCCAGGGGGCGGCGATGAACCGCGCGGAGTCGCGCAGGTCGGCCGGTGCCCAGCGCGCGGTGCCCGTGGCGGGTCCGGTGGCCAGCACGACGCCGTCGGCCGTCACCGTCCCGCCGTCGGCGAGCCGCAGGACGAACCGCCCGTCGGCGGTGTCGGCGCAGCCGGTCGCCCGGGTCCGCAGCCGGCGGACGGCGACGGTGCCGTGGGCGGCGATGACGGCCCGGCCGAGGGTGTCGGCGAGGTAGGAGCCGAAGCGGTGCCGGGAGGCGAAGTCGGCGGCGGTGACGGTGGATTCGCCGTGCCGGCAGAGCCAGCGCCGGAAGTGGCCGGCGTCGTCGGGGTAGCAACTCATGCCGCCCACGGGCACGTTGAGCCGGTGCTCGGGTACCTCGGTGGCGTAGGCGGTACCGCGTCCCGCCTCGGCGGCCGGGTCGATCAGGACGAGGTCGAGCGGGGTCCGCCGCCGGGCGGCCGTCTCGCACAGCTGGACGGCGACCAGCGCTCCGGCCGCGCCGGTGCCGACGACGGCCACGGTCGGTCGGGGGCGTACGGACGCGGTCGGGGTCTTGGGCGCGGTCTGGGGCGTGGGCACGAGGGACCTCCGGCCGGGGGCGAGCACAGGGACGACGTTGTTCACTATGTCGATGAACAATATGGAGGGACAAGACCGCACCGTCCTTTCACCCGAGGTCCGGATCGGTTTCGCGCCAACCGTGAGACATTGAGGCGGTGAGGATCTCAGCACGAACGGACTACGCGGTCAGGGCCATGGCGGAGCTGGCCTCCTCCCCCGACCGGCCGTTGAAGGCGGAGGACGTCGCCGGCCGGCAGGACATCCCGGTGCGCTTCCTCTTCGTCGTCCTCAGCGAGTTGCGGCAGGCCCGGCTGGTCCGGTCGGTGCGCGGCCCGGACGGCGGCTACACGCTCGCCAGGCCGGCCGCCGAGATCACCCTCGCCGACGTGCTGCGGGCGATGGACGGACCTCTGGTGAGCGTGCGCGACCTGAAGCTGACCGGTCTGGAGTACCAGGGCTCCGCGGCGCCCCTGCCGGACGTGTGGCGTGCGGTGCGGGCGAGTCTGCGCCAGGTCCTGGAGGGCACCACCCTCGCCGACCTGGTGTCGGGGGCGCTGCCGGAGCTCGTCCAGGAGCGGGCGCGCGAGTACACCGACGACGTACGGACGTATCCGTGACCCCCACCGGGTGAGACCGGGGCGACGACCGGAACGGGCCGGGCCGCGGGAGATCGGCGTGAACGGGCCGGGCCGGGCCGGAGCAACCTGCGCGGGGGTTTCGCCGTCCCTCTCCGTACGATCCCCTCCCACGGAAGGAACCCGGCATGGCGACGCTCGATCCGGTCACCCGGCGGCTCCGGCGGCTCTTCGCGGTCCTGGACGCCGACGGCGACGGGTACGTCACCTGGTCCGACCACCGGCGCGTGGTGGAGGCGTACGCCGCCGCGTACGGGCTCACCACGGACGATCCCCGGATCAGGGCCCTGGAGCGGGCGTACTGGGCGCAGTGGCTCGGACTGCTCACCCAGTCGGAGCCGGGGCGGGAGCGGCTCGAACAGGACGGGTTCGTCGCGGCCCACCGCGCGGTGGGCTACGACACCGACCGGCCCGAGATCCTGGAGAACCTCGCGGCGGCCGTCTTCCGCATCATGGACACCAAGGGTGACAAGCGCGTCAGCGGGGAGGAGTTCGCCGCGTACCTCGCCGTGTGGGGCGTCTCGGGGGACGAGGGCGCCCAGGCCTTCGAACGGCTCGACCTGGACCGGGACGCCTACCTCTCGCACCGGGAGATCGCCCGGTCGCTGCGCGCGTTCCATCTCCACAACGACGACCTGAACACCCCGGGAGGGATCTTCCTCGGCGTGTACTGACCGTGCGCCCGGTGGCGGGGTGTGGTCGGATCGGCGCATGGACGTCACAGAGGCGAACGACGGTGCGCCGGGGCCGCAGGGCCCCGGGGAACGGCGTCGGGCCGCACGGCGGGCCGTGGCGAACCGGACGGCCGATCCGGCCGAGCTCGCGGAGTTCCTGGACATACTCGATCTGCGGCCCGAGGTCGACCATCTCTACTCCGGTCCGGAGTCCGGGCGCCCCCGCCGGGGCGGCGAGGGGCGCCCGGGGAAGGCCTAGAAGGTCAGGTTCCAGGCGTCGATCTTTCCGGTGTCCTGGTTCGCGTTGTCGTTCACACGGAGCTTCCAGACGCCGCCCGCGACCTCGGCGGAGGCGTTGACGGTGAAGGTCTGGACGATGTTGTCCGTGCCGCTGCCCGTCCGGTTGTGCACGGTGTACACCGTGCCGTCGGGGGCCACCAGGTCGACCTTGAGGTCACCGATGTAGGTGTGCTTGATGTCCACGCCGACCTTCAGGGTGGCCGGGGCGTTGCCCGTCACCCCGCTGACCGTGATCGGGCTCTCGACGGTGGCGTTGTCCGCGATCGCGACGTCGGTGAGGCTCTCGAAGTACGCGCCGGGAGGCGGGGTGGTGCCGCCGCCGACCGCCTTCAGCGCGTCGACGCGGCCCTCGCCGAAGAAGCTGTTGTTGGCGGTGGTGCCGGTGCAGCGGCTGTCCGACGGGCAGGCCAGGTCGGTGGCCTGCACGCCCAGCTTCGTACGGATGTCGGCGGGGGTGGCGCCGGGGTTGGCGCTCGCCAGCAGCGCGGCCACGCCGGCCACGTGCGGGGAGGCCATGGAGGTGCCGCTCAGCGACGAGTACTTGCCGCCGGGGACGGTGCTGTAGACCGACTCGCCGGGCGCCGAGACCTCGATGACGTTCCGTCCGAAGTTGGAGAAGGACGCCTTGGACGAGCCGTTGGTGCCGTTCGCCGCGACCGTGACCACGCCCGGCAGCTCGGCCGGGATGTCCAGGCAGTCGTTGGTGATGGTCCGGCTCACCGGGGTGGAGTCGTTGGGGGAGGAGGTGTCCGTGGTCTTGTTGGCCAGGTCGACGTTGGAGTTGCCGGCCGCCGCGACCTGGAGCGAGCCCTTGCCCTCCGCGTACTTCTGGGCCCGGCCGACACCCTCCAGGATGGCCGCCTGGTCCAGGTTGTTCGGGCAGTTGAACTGCCACGGGTCCGTGTAGTAGCTGTTGTTGGTGACCTTGAAGCCGTGGTCACCGGACCAGACGAGGCCGCAGATGGTGTTCTCCGCGAAGAAGAGCGTGCTGCCCGGCTCGGCGATGCGGACCGAGGAGATCTTCACACTCGGCGCGACGCCGATGGCGCCCTTGCCGTTCTTGGCCGCCGCGACCGTACCGGCCACGTGCGTGCCGTGCGAGTCGACGTCCCGCCAGGCCCCGGTCCGGGTGTCCGCCTTGCCGTAGGCGCAGGAGACCGAGTCGGCCGCGTTGAAGTTCGGCGCCAGGTCCTGGTGCTGGTCGTCGACGCCGGTGTCCAGGATGCCGACCTTGACGGTGGGCGAGCCGGTGCTGACGGCCCAGGCCTGGTCGGCCTTGATCTGCGTCATGTCCGAGCGGACGGGCTCGGTGGAGGGGGCCGCGGACTGCGACGGGTTGGTCGGCAGCGCCGGGTTGTAGGCGTCGGCCGGGACGTCGGAGGTGCGGGTGGCGCCGACCTGCTGGACGCCGGAGACGGCGCGCATGGTCGCGGCGAAGGTGGCGGAGGTGGAGTGCGCGACGACGACGCCGATGGCGTCGAAGGAGGAGAAGACCGTGCCGCCGTTGTTCGTGACCGCCGTGCGCACGGCGGTGGTGTCACCGGGAGCGGCGATCACCAGGTAGGCGCGGGTGCCGGCCGCCCACGCCGCCGAAGCGGTGGGACCCGTGGCGGCACGGCGCGTCGCCGCGGCTGCCGCCGACGCGGCGGACGCCGCGGTGGTCAGGGGCGCCGCCGAGGCGGACCTGGGCTCCGGGATTCCCGCCGGGGCGGCCGGGGCGGCTCCGACGGGCGCGGCGAGCGCGACGACCGCCCCGAGGGCGGTGGCGGCCGTGGCCGGGAGTCTCAGCCTGCTTGATATCTGGGAAAACAATGCGTCCTCCGATGGCCCGGTGACGCTGGTGGCGTCGACCGTGCCCTGTGATGTGTGGGGTGGAGGCAAGATCCCAGAGGCCGTGGGCGGAAGGAAGTCTTCAGCCCGACAAGCCCGTTGGCGTTACACAGTGTTGACCTGACGGGTCGCCGGTCGGGGACGGTTTCTGCGCGGTTGGGCAGGTTCGTTAGGGTGGGGGCCGTGCGGGTGCTGCTGGTCGAGGACGACGGGGATCTGCGTTTCGGGGTGGCCGCCGCGCTGCGCGCCGCCGGGTTCGCCGTCGACGAGGTCGCGGACCTCCCTCAGGCGGACGAAGCGCTCTTCGTCCACGCCTACGCCTGCGCGGTCTTCGACCGGATGCTGCCCTCCGGGGACGCGGTCGGGTACGTCGCGCGGCTGCGCCGCCGGGGCGATGCGGTGCCGGTGCTCTTCCTGACCGCCCGCGACACCGTCGCCGACCGGGTCGACGGGTTCGCCGGTGGCGGCGACGACTATCTGGTCAAGCCGTTCGCCGTGCCCGAACTCGTCGCCCGGGTGGGCAGTCTGTGCCGCCGGACCGCCGTCGTACGGCCGCCCGTCCAGCACGTCGCCGATCTGGAGATCGACTTCGCCCGGCGCCAGGTCCGGCGGGCCGGTCTCCTGCTGGGCCTGACCGCGCGGGAGTTCGCCGTCCTGGAGGTCCTGGCGACCCGCGCCGACCAGGCGGTGTCCCGGGCCGAGCTGATCGAGAGCTGCTGGGACGAGATGGCGGAGCCGCGCTCGAACGTCCTGGAGGTCCTGGTCTCCCAGCTGCGCCGCAAGCTCGGGGACCCCGTCCTGATCCGTACGGTGCGGGGCGTCGGCTACCGGCTCGCCCCGCCGGGCCCCGAGTGAGCGGGCCCCCGCGCAGCGGCCGGACGCGAGGGGCGCCGGTCCGGGGAGGCCGGAAGCGAGGAGCGCCGGTCCGCGGCGGTGACCTCACGCCCACCGGTCGGGTCCGGCGGCTCCGCAGACGGATCACGGCCCTGTTCGCGCTCACCAGTGCGGTCGGACTCGTCACGATGGCCGCTCTCGCCGTGCGCAGCGACGACGCGCGCTGGCGCGAGCAGCTCGACCAGGCGATGAACCTCGACACCACGCAGGCGATCAGCCTCCTCACGTACGACGAGGACGACCGGCTCGACACCGGCGACCTCGTCGGGACCGTCGACACCGGCTGCCCGCGGCTGACCGTGCTCTCCGTCCCCCGGGACGGCTCCTCCGGCCCGGTCGTCGACTTCGCCGGGGAGCGGCCCTGCCTGGCCGCCCGTACCGCCGACGTCCTGGCGGTGGCCGAGACCGCCCTACGCCGGGAGGAAGCCGTCGCCGTCGGCGCAAGGGCCGTGGACGGGCGGCCGGTACGGCTCTTCGCGGAGCCGTTCTTCGCGCCCGACGCCGAGGGCGACGCGGGCCGGGACGGCGTGGTCGTCACCCTCTACGAGACCACCGAGGCGCTGGCGGACCACCGGCGGACGACCTGGCTGCTCACGGCCGGCTGCGCGGTCCTGGTGGTGCTGTCGGCGGCGGTCGGCCATGTGCTGTCCGGGCGGGCGATCCGCCCGGCGCTGACGGCGCTCGGGCAGCAGGAGGCCTTCCTCGCCGACGCGGCGCACGATCTGCGCACCCCGGTCGCCTCGCTGCGGATGCTCGCCGAGACCGCGGTGCGCGGCGACACGGACAGCACGGAGGTGCTCCGCCGGACGATGCGGCTCGCGGACGGCATGGGCGGGCTGGTGGACGGGCTGCTCACCCGGGCCCGGCTGATGACCGGGGTGCAGACGCTCGCGCGGGAGCCGCTGCGGCTCGACCAGCTGGTGGAGGCGGTGGTGGACGACACGCCGGCCGAAGGACACCGCGTGACGGTACGGGCCGAGGAGACGGTCGTCGTGGCCGACCCCGATCTCCTGCGCCGGGCGGTGACGAACCTGCTCGGCAACGCGCTCGCCCACGGGCACGCGCCGGGCGAGGCGGCCGACGTGACGATCGAGGTCGCCCGCGCGGGGCGGGAGGCGGCCGTGACGGTGGCGGACGCCGGTCCCGGACTGCCTCCGGGGGTGGCGGACGCGCTGTTCGAGCGCTTCCGGAGCGGGTCGGGGTCGACGGGCCTCGGTCTGTCCATCGCCTCCTGGGTCGCCCACGCGCACGGCGGAAGCCTCACCGCCGAGAGCGGCTCCGCCGGGGCGCGGTTCGTGCTGCGCCTGCCCTCGGACGGCGACTGAGACCCGCCGGAAGCCGCTCCGACCGGACGCGGTCGTGCTGCGTCTGCCCTCGGACGGCGGCTGAGACCCGCCGGAAGCCGCTCCGACCAGGCGCGGTTCGTGCTGCGTCTGCCCGCGGACGGCGCTGAGGCCTGCCGGGAGCCGCTCCTCAGGAAATCCTCAGCATCGCCCCGGCAAGCTGAGGCGTACCGCCCCCGGCCTCCAGGAGTACTCGCGTGCAGCGCGCCGTCCGTCCCCGCCCCGCCCTCCTTCTGACCCTCGCCGTCCTCGGCGCCACCACCCTCTCCGCGTGCACCTCGTCGGCGTCGCCCTCGGAGCGGAGTGACGGGCGTACCGCCGCCGTGGACCCGGCCACACGCCCGGAGTTGCGGGCGTTCTACACGCAGAAGCTGACGTGGACCGCCTGTGGCGCGCTCCGGTGCGCGCGCCTCACCGTCCCGATGGACTACGACGACCCGGCGGACGGCCGCACGTTCGTGCTGCCGGTGGCGAAGGCGACCACCGCCGACCCGCGGCGGCGCATCGGCTCCCTCGTCTTCAACCCCGGCGGCCCCGGGGGCTCCGGGATCGACCACCTCGAGGAAGGCGCCGCCGACTCCTTCGGCGCCCCGGTCCGCGAGCACTTCGACATCGTCTCCTTCGACCCGCGCGGCGTGGGGGCCTCCCTCCCCGCCCTGACCTGCGACGACGGTCAGGAGGAAGAGTCCGAGGCGGCGCCGGACGCGCCGGACGCGGAGCAGCCGCCCTCGCTGAGCCCGCGCACCGACGCCGACCGCGCGGGCGCCCTCGCCCTGGCCCGGGAGGCGGCGGCCGAGTGCGCCGCCCGGAGCGGCCCGCTGCTGCGGCATGTCGGGACCCGGGACGCGGCGCGTGACATGGACGTCCTCCGGGCGGCGCTCGGGGAGACCCGGCTCACCTACCTCGGCTGGTCGTACGGGACGAGCCTGGGCACCTCGTACGCCGAGCAGTTCCCGCGCCGGGTCCGGGCGGCGGTCCTCGACGGCGCGATCGATCCCGCGCTCGACTGGCGCGCCCGCGCCCGGAGCCAGGCCGTGGGCTTCCACCGGGCCGTCGACGACTACGCCACGTACTGCGCCGAGGTCGTCGGCGCCGATGCCTGCCCCGGCGCGACACCGGACGGCATACGCGCGGTGTTCGACCGGCTCTTCACACGCGCCGCGCGCACCCCGCTCCCGGTCGACGGGTCGGAGTTCGGGGTCGACGAGCGGATGGTGGTCGACGCGCTGTCGATGGCGATGTACACGCCGGAGGAGCAGTGGAAGGGTCTTTCGAAGGCGCTGACGGAGGCCGACGGCGGCGACGGCACGCAGCTCGCGGCGCTGGCCGACGGCGAGGAAGCGCCCGAGGTGGAGACTCCCGAGGAGGAGACGGCGGACGCGGCGGGCGGGTCGTCCGTGCCCGCCGACAACGAGGACGCCGCGCTCCTCGCCGTGAGCTGCGCCGACACCCCGCACCCCCGGGCCGCCCAGCCGTACTGGGACGCCTTCGCCCCGGCCGAGAGGGCCGCGGGGCGGTACGGCACCACGAGCGTCCTCGACGCCATGACCTGCAAGGAGCTGCCGGCGAGCGAGGCGCGGCCGCACCGGGTCCGTGCGGAGGGCGTGCCGCCCGTCCTCGTGGTGGGCACCACGGGCGACCCGGCGACGCCGTACGAGGAGGCGGAGAGCCTGGCGGCGCAGTTCCCCGGCGGCATGCTGCTCACGTACGAGGGCGTGGGGCACACCGCGTACGGCCGCGGTGGCTCCTGTGTGGCGGACGCCGTCGACGCGTACCTCGTCTCGCTGAAGCCGGTGCGTCCGGGGGCGACCTGTCAGTAGAGCCGCGGGGACATGACCTGCGGTTCGGCGCCCGGCACTTCGAGGACGCAGCGGGGGATCCCCGGCCCGGCCGCGGCCCGGATCGTCGCCGGGGTCGGCGGCTCGGTCGGCAGTTCGATGTGGACGGTGACCGGCCGGTCGGCGCCCGTGGTGGCGTGCCCCGTCTCCTTGCCGTCGACGAGGACCTCGACGACGGCCTTGTGGCCGGTCTGGACCGTGACGCTGACCGAGTGCCCCGCGTGGTCGATGTGGAAGTGGTGGCGTCGTCTCATGGGGTCGCCTCCGACCGGGTTCTCCGTCACGCCCTCGCTCCAGCGTAGCCATGCGGCCCCCGTGCGGCCTTCCCGGCCGACGGCGCGGCGGCCCGGGCGACACGGGCCGCATCACCCGAACAGCCGCCCTCCGGGCGTGCAACCCGCCCTCGGTCGGGTGCACTGGGAGGAGCAAGCGTCCGCCGAGCATGGAGACGACCATGTACGAAATGCACGTCGGCATAGCACCCCGGGACGGGGTCTTCGTCTGGCACGTGGCCGCCATCGGTAAGGCGACCGCCCTCTGCGGGCAGTCGCTCCACGAGGAACCGCTCGAGGAGCGCGAGAGGACCGACCGTCACTGCACCCCTTGTATGAGTTCTTTCCAGGAGCTGATGAACGACCGGCGGTGACTGCCGGACTTTCCGATGTGCCCGATCCCCCACCCCTCAGACCCCCAGTCGGTCGTAGAACGCCGACAGTCTCGGCCGCCGCTCGGCGCGTTCCCGCGAGTGGCGGTCGAGTTCTTCCATCAGCCGGCGGCCGCGGTGTTCGAGGTCCAACTCGTCGAGGATGCGGTCGATGTCGGCGAGAACCGCTCCGTACAGCTGCCACTGGCTCGGGTCCTCCTGGACGGTCCGCAGCAACAGCTCCGCCACGTGGTCACGGACGGCGCGGGCGGCGCGCAGCTCGCCGGCGAGGCGGTCCTCGGCGGCGTCGGCGTCCGCGCTGACGTGGGTGGAGACGAGGACGGCGAAGCTCACGAGGGTGTCGGCGACGCGGGCCAGGAGGTCCTCGAGCGCGACCGCGACGTCCTTGGGGAAGAGGTCGGTGCCCCGGCGCTCCTTGGCGAGGTCGGTGAGGGTCCGGGCCAGGACACGGAGGACGACGATGCAGATCTCCAGGGTGTCGAGGCCGGTCCGCAGCACGATGCGGTGCAGGACCCCTTCCTTGACCCGGGGGTTGAAGCGCAGGCTGTCCTCCGCCTGGCGCAGGGCCGCGTCGACGTCCGCCACCTCGTTGTCGAGCCGGCGGGCCTCGTGCAGCCGGGCGGCGGCGCGCTCGACCGGGGTGGGGGTGGTCAGCTCCTCGCCCATGCCGAGGAGCAGCCGGCGCATGCGGCGGGCCAGGTCCTCGATGGACTCCCCCGCCGTGCCGACCCAGACCGGCGGCACGAGCACGGTGTTGAACAGCAGGCCGACCACGGCGCCGATGAGGGTCTCCAGGACCCGGTCCCAGGCGCCGCTGGTGACCTGGGTGACGCCGAGGACGAGCATCGCGCTGATGGCGACCTCGGGGACGAACTCGTGGACGCGCACGAACCGCCCCACCACCAGCGAGGCCAGGATGATCAGCCCGAGGCTCCACCAGGTGAGGCCGACCAGGGCGCTGAACGCGATCGCGATGATGACGCCGACGACCACCGAGTTGACCCGTCGGATGCCGGTGGTGAGCGTCGAGTACAGGGTGACCTGCACGACGAGCAGCGCGGTGAGCGGTGCCGTCAGCGGGGCGGGCTCGGAGCTCAGCTGGAGCGCGACGACATAGGCGATCGTGGCCGCGGCGGTCGATCGCACGGTCTGGACCACCGCCGGTTCCCGGCGCCGCGCCCACAGCTCGGTCACGGTTCTTCGCAGCACAGCGCGCACGTCCCTCACCCTGTCACGCATTCCCCCGGGAGGGCTCTTCCTATGCCGTGCGCGCGGCCGTACGGCGGTCACGCGCCAGGACGGGCGTGCCGGAATGGCGATCTCGCCGGGGGTACGGTGGGATGAGAGCGATCACGCGTCCTCGACGGATGGATGAAGGTTGTGTCGACCTCGAGCCATACGGTGACCGGCGCCCCGTGCTGGGTCAGTCTGATGACCCGCGACCTCCGCGCCGCCGAGACCTTCTACGGAGGGGTCTTCGGCTGGGAGTTCCGGCCCACCCGGCTGGGTGAGGAGTTCTCCGTGGCCCTGCGCGACGGCGCTCCGGTCGCCGGGATCGGCGCTCTGGCGCCGCGCCTCGCGGTGGCCGTCGCCTGGACGCCGTACTTCGCCGTGGAGGACGCCGATGTGACGGCGGCGCGGATCCGGGAGCGCAGCGCCACGGTGGCCGTGGGGCCGCTGCGGTTCGGGATGGGGCGCGCGGCGCTCGCCTCGGACCGCGAGGGCGCCGTCTTCGGCATCTGGGAGGGCGAGCTCCTGCCCAACTGGAGCGTCGGCAGGGGCGGCGCCCCGGCCTGGCTGGAGCTGCGGACCAGGAACGCCTTCGACGCGGCGATCTTCTACGCCGAGGTGCTGGACTGGGCGGGTGAGCGGCCCGGCTGCTGCCAGGTGAGCTACGAGGACGACCATGTCGTGCTGAGTCACGGCGGCAACACCGTCGCGCGGCTCTACGGGGGCGCGGTGGAGGCCGCTCCCGACCCGCAGGTCAGGCCCCGCTGGCACGTGCACTTCCGGGTGCCGGACGTCGACGAGGCGGTGGCGGCGGCCCTCCGGCTGGGCGGCACGACCACGTCGACGGTCCAGCCGTCGGGCAACGGCCGGTGCGTGACGCTGCGCGATCCCGACGGCGGACTCTTCACGGTGGCCGACAGCGTGGAGTGACGGCCGGGCGGGGCCAGGCGGGGCGGCGCGCCCGGGGCCAGGCGGGCCGGCGAACCCGGGGCCGGGCGGGCGCGGGCGGCGCCCGCGCCGGCTACTCCCCCGCGTGGGCGGCGCGCCGGATCGTCGCGTCGACGAGGGCGAGCGCCTCTTCGGCGGTACGTCCCGGGGCGCGGTTCCAGGGGCCGATGAGCCCGGTCCAGCCCTGGGCGCGCAGTTCGGTGACGATCCAGGCGGCGGAGCGGTTCATGGTGTCGGCGCTGCCGTGGCCGAGGCGGTGCGCGGTGAGCAGGGCGCCGCAGAGGCAGCGGGCGCCCCGGGCGTCGCGGAGCCGGTAGGGCTGGTTCTGCCAGCCCCATGCGACCAGGACCCGGCGGGCGTGGGCCAGGTGGGTGGAGGGGCGTACGTCGGGCTGTCCGAGGCGGCGCCAGGCGTGCAGCCGGTCGGGCAGGATCGCGCCGATCCGCCCGGGCAGCGGGCGCTCGGCCGGCGGGGGCGGGGCGAGGGCGCCGAGCGCGGTGGCCACGAGCTGGTCGACGGGGACGGAGAGCAGCAGGCGCCAGTCCTCGGAGGCCGGCGCGTCCCAGTGACGGACGATCTCCTGCCACGCGGCGGTGTCGTGCAGGTCGACGGCGACGCGGTCGAGCTCGTCGGGGGCGAGGGTCGGCAGGGGCATGCGCGCTCCGTACTCGGCGGATCTCTCTCTCATCAGAATGTCGGCTTTGTTCCGAACATCCTTGAGCGATCCAGCCAAAAGTTACCCAGAGGTATGCCGTGACTTCCCAGGACGGCGGCAGTAGAACTCGTTCCCATTCCACCGACAGTGAGGGCTTCTCATGGCTGTTACGCGCCGTGGATTCATCACGGGAACAGGTTCTATTCTCGGCACGCTGGCGCTCCCGGTTCACGCCTACGCCTCGACCTCCCAGGCCCGCATCCCCGCTCTGGTCATCGGCACCGGATACGGCGGCTCCGTCGCCGCCCTGCGGCTCGCCCAGGCGGGCATCGACGTCCGCATGGTCGAGATGGGGATGGCCTGGGACACCCCCGGCCCCGACGGAAACATCTTCGCGAAGACGACCACGCCGGACTACCGCTCCTTCTGGCTGCGCACGCGCACCAAGCAGCCGCTCAGCCAGTTCCTCGGCTTCCCGCTCGACAAGGACGTGCCCCGGCACACCGGCATCCTCGACGCCGAGGAGTTCGGCGGCATCACCGTCTACCAGGGCCGGGGCGTCGGCGGCGGCTCCCTGGTCAACGGCGGCATGGCGGTCACCCCGCGCCGGGAGAACTTCGGCGCGATCCTCCCGACCGTGAACGCCGACGAGATGTACGGCGTCTACTACCCGCGCGCCAACGCGGGGCTCGGCGTCAATCACGTCGACCCGGCCTGGTGGGAGAGCGCCGCCTGCTACCAGTACGCGCGGGTCGGCCGCAAGCACGCCCAGCGCTCCGGCTTCCCCTTCGTCTTCGTGCCCAACGTCTACGACTGGGAGTACATGAAGCAGGAGGCGGCCGGCGCCGTCCCCACGTCGGCCCTGGCCGGCGAGGTCCTGTACGGCAACAACCACGGCAAGAAGTCGCTCCAGAAGACCTATCTGGCGCGGGCCCGGGCGACCGGACGGGTCACCGTCTCACCGCTGCACAGGGTCGTGTCCGTCTCCCCCGCCTCCGGCGGCGGCTACACGGTCGCCATCGACCGGCTGGACACCGCGGGGAACACCACGTCCACCGAGACCGTCCTCGCGGACCGGGTCTTCTTCGCGGCCGGCAGCGTCGGCACCAGCAAGCTGCTCACCATGCTGAGAGCCACCGGCGCGCTGCCCGGCCTCAACGGCGAGATCGGCAAGGGCTGGGGCGACAACGGCAACGTCATGTGCGGCCGCGCCAACCACATGTGGGACGCGACCGGGAAGCTCCAGTCGTCCATGCCCACCGCCGGCATCGACAACTGGGACGCCGGCGGCGCCTTCGCCGAGGTGGCGCCGCTGCCCACGGGCATCGAGACGTACGCCTCGTTCTACCTCTCGATCACCAAGAACCCGAACCGCGCCGAGTTCTCCTGGAACCCGACGACGGGCCGGGTCGACCTCAACTGGCAGACCGCCTGGAAGCAGCCGTCCATCAACGCCGCCAAGACCATCTTCGACAAGATCAACGCGAAGGAGGGGACGATCTACCGCACGGACCTGTTCGGCGCGCACAAGATCTGGGGCGACCACCTCACGTACCACCCGCTCGGCGGCGCGGTCCTCGGCCGGGCCACTGACAACTACGGCCGCCTGCACGGGCATCCGGGCCTCTATGTGATCGACGGCGCGCTGATCCCGGGCAACGCCAGCGTCAACCCGTTCGTCACCATCACCGCGCTCGCCGAACGCAACATCGAGAAGATCATCGCCACCGACTTCTGAGTCACCGGGTGGGCAGCACACACGCCGCGTCGAGGCCGAGCACCCGGTTGAGGCGCCCGAACGACAACCAGGAACCGATGCTCATCGTCAGCTCCACGATCTCGGGCTGGCTGTAGTGCGCGGTCATACGAGTCCAGAACTCCTCGTCGAGACCGTGGTGATCCAGGGCGTACCGCTCGGCGTACTCCGCGGCCAGCCGCGTCCGGTCGTCGAAGGCATCGGTGGTGCGCCACTGGGTGACGGCGTCCGCGAACGACTCCTCGACCTTCTCGCCGTCGCGGTCGGTCCGCCAGTCGAGGCAGAACAGACAGCCGTTGATCTGCGCGACCCGCAGTCGCGCCGCCTCGAACTCGCGCAGCCCGAGGGTCGTGTGGGCGTAGACGGAGAGGGAGAAGTTCGCGGCGGCCGTCCCGATCTCGGGGACGATCTCGCCCCACACGTACTCGATCGGGTGCCTGCCCTCGGGGACGTCGATTCTCATGGCCGCTTCCTTCCGAGTCTGCCCACCGCGGGGCGCAGCGGGACGTCGAGCGCGTCGTAGAGGCCGGGCTTCGCGTCCACGAGCCAGTCGACGGCGTTCACCAGCCGGCCGACAGCCGTGGCGTTGCCGCCCGCGGAGCGGTTCTCGCCCTCGTCGGTGGCCTCGACCGTGACCTCGATGCGCGGGCGGCCCTCGATGACCACCCGGTGGGCGCCCACGCCGTCGGGCGGGGCCGGCCAGTCGGGGGCGCAGGAGGGGTGGATCCGGGTGACGTGCTCGATGACGATGCGGGGTTCGCCCGCGACGACGCCCTGGACCTCGAAGCGTACGGCGCCCTGCGTGCCCGCCTCGAAGACGCCCATCGTGCGGGTGGTCACGGTGGTGGCGAGCGGGCGACGGGCCATGGTCTCGCGGATCTCGTCCAGTTCGACGCCGAGCGCCCGGGCCATCAGCCGGATCTGGCCGCCCCACACCATCGTCGGTACGGACGGGGCGAGCATCAGCGGTTCGTACTCCATGGGGTGCCCCATGCCGATGAGATGGCGGACCGAGTCCTCCTGCTCGTACGTCGAGTAGTCGAAGATCTCCTGGCAGCGGACGACGTCGACGGTGGTGCCGAGGCCGCTGATCAGCAGCGGCAGCACGTCGTTGCCCCAGCCGGGGTCGACACCGGAGACGAAGAGCGAGCCGCCGCCCTCGGCGACGGCGGCGAGCACCGGGTCGCGGAACTCGGGCGGGGCGCTCCGCTGGTCGTAGAGCGGATACAGCGCGGGGGTGACGACCACGGCGCCGCCGCGGACGGCCCGGGCGACGTCGGCGAGCGCCTCGTCGGGCCGGATGTCGCCGGAGGCGGCGTACACCACCGCTCGCGGGCGGGCGTCGAGCACGGCGTCGACGTCGTCGGTGGCCGCCACTCCGAGGGGGCGGTCGAGCCCGGCGAGTGCGCCCGCGTCACGGCCGACCTTGGCGGGGTCGTGGACGAGGACGGCGGCGAGGGCGAGCGCCGGGTGGGCGTCGACGGCCCTGATGGCCGCGCGGCCGACATTTCCGGTACCCCAGACAACGGTCGGAATCATGCGGGGAGCGTAACCTGACGGGCCGTCAGTTCCTAGAGCCGGGAACGACTTCGACCGACGCGACCCTCGCCGGCGGCACCGGAAGGCATCCGTTTCCCCAGCCGTTCCCGACCGGTCGACTCCTGATCGACTCCTTGTCACCGACCTCTGATCAGCTCTGAGGACACTGCGGAGAAGTGACGGGACGCCAGGGGGCAGCCGTGCCGGTTCCGGGTTCGCGCGCCCGCGCGCTGTGCGTCGTCCTGCTCGCGTGGTGCGCCCTGATCGCCGGCGGCACGCCCGGCACGGCCGACGCCGTCTGGACGGAGGTCGCCCGGGGCGTCGCGTACCGCACCTTCGACGTCACGGGGGCCGGGGGCCCGGCCCGGGTCCACCTGCTCTCGGTGGATCTGCGCGCGCCGGGGGTCGGCGTGGACCTGCTCACGCCCGGGGCGGTCGCGGCGCGCGCCCCGCTCTCCCGGCTGGCGGACGCGCGCGGCGCGGTCGCCGGCGTCAACGGGGACTTCTTCCACCTCCTCGAGAACCAGCACCCGGGCGTCGAGGCGACCGGAGCCCCGGTCGGCCCGGCGATCGCCGGCGGGCGGCCGCTGAAGGCGGCCGTGCCCACCGGCCAGCGGTTCGGGCCGACGCTGCCGCCGGGCCTGGACACCCGTGAGGTGCTGGGCGTCGGCGTCGACCGCCGGGCGCGGCTGGGCCGGCTCGCCCTGGACGGCACGGTGTCCACCCCCGGCGGCCGGCTTCCGCTGGGCGGTCTCGACCAGTACGCGCTGCCGGTCGGCTCGGTCGGCGTGTTCACCGCCGCCTGGGGAACCGCCTCCCGGGTCCGCGCGACCTGCGGGACGGACACCGACCGGGCCGCGCCCTGCGCCACGGAGACGTACGAGGTGACGGTGCGCGAGGGGCGGGTCGTGGCCGTGGCCGACACGCCCGGGCGCGGCCCGATCCCGGAGGGCTCCGAGGTCCTGGTCGGCCGGGAGGCGGGAGCCGAGCGGCTGCGCGCGCTGGAGGTGGGCGACCGGGTCGGGGTACGGCACCGGCTGGTGGCGGAGGGGTCCCGTGTCCCCTACGTCTTCGCGGTGGGCGGCCATCCGGTGCTGCGGGCGGGCGAGCCGCCGGCCGGCCTCGACGGCAGGATCTCCGCCGTCCGCTCGGCGGCGGGCATCGCGGACGGCGGTCGGCGCCTGTTGCTGCTGGCCCTTGACGGCGGCCCCGACTTCCGGACCGGCCTGACGGTCGCCGAGGTGGCGGCGGTGCTCGACCAGGTGGGGGCGGTCGACGGCTTCAACCTCGACGGCGGGGGCTCCGCCACGCTCGTCACCCGGGACCCGGGCGCCCCATCGGTCACCGTGCGCAACCACCCCTCCGAGGGCGCCGAGCGTCCCGTCCCGAACGGCGTGGGGATCTTCGCCCACCGCTGACCCGGCACGGACCGCCGGACACCCGACGCGGACCGGCGGACACCCGACGCGGACCGAGGGACACTCCACCTGGTCCGGTCGCTGCCACGCTCCGTCACCGAGCGAGGGGTGGGCGCCGTGGCTAGCGTGGGAGTCGACAACCTCCATCGAGACCCGTCTTCGAACCCCCTCCATCGGAAGAGAGAGTCCCGTCATGGCCGCACGACCTGAGGGCACCCCGATCTGGACCGACGCGATGTTCACCGACGTCGAAGGAGCCAAGACCTTCTACGGCGACGTGCTGGGCTGGACCTTCGGTGAGTCCTCCACGGAATTCGGCAACTACACCCAGGCCTACCGCGACGGCAAGGCGGTCGCGGCCGTCGTCCCGCCGATGCCGAGCCAGGACGGCCCGCCGCAGTCGGCCTGGTGTCTGTACTTCTCCTCGCCCGATGCCGCCGCCACGGCCGAGAAGATCAGGAGCAGCGGCGGCACGGTCCTCATGGAGCCGATGACCGTCGGCGAATTCGGCACCATGTGCCTGGCGAAGGACCCGGCCGGCGTCGCGTTCGGCGTCTGGCAGCCCGGGGTCCACGAGGGCTTCGAGCTGGAGGGCGAGACGGGCTCCTACGCGTGGGCCGAGGTCTTCACCCGGGACGCGGCGAAGTCGGACTCCTTCCTCACCTCGGTGTTCGGCTACAACGCGAAGAAGATGGCCGACGAGACCATGGACTACAAGGTCTTCGACCTGGGCGGCGACATGCCGGTCCTGGGCCGGATGGAGATGTCCGACGAGGAGTTCCCGCCCGAGGTCCCGTCGTACATCCAGATCTACTTCGCCGTCGACAACTGCGACCAGGCGGTCGACCGGGCCGTGAAGCTCGGCGGCCGGACGTTGTTCGGCCCGATGGACAGCCCCTTCGGACGGTTCGCGGCCGTCGTCGACCCGCAGGGCGCGGCCTTCGCGGTGATCGACACGCGGACCACCGAGGGCGAGATGCCCGACATCGTCTGAGCGGGAGCGGTACGCGCGGTGGTGGCCCGGGGCGGGGGGCCCCCGGCCCCCCCCCCCCGCCGCCCCCAGCCCGCCGGCCGGGCGGGGGCCACCCCCGAGGAAATGCCGGAGTTTCGCCGGGGCGCGGCCCCGGGGGGGGGCGCCCCCCGCGTTGGGCGGGGGGGGGGGGGGGGGGGGGGGGGGGGGCGGGGGGGCGGGGGCCCCCCCCACCACCGCGCTCCCGCCCTCAGCCGCCGTCGCGGACGGCGACCAGCCCGTTGAAGACGCCGATGTACGCCGTGCCGTCGGGGCCGATGGTGATCGGCGCCCAGTTGTTGTCGTACGCCGGGCCGGTGCCGGTGAGCCGGCTCCAGGCGCGCGCGCCGGTGCGGAAGTCGACGGCCGTCAGGTACCAGGCGTCGATGCCGAGGGGGTTCGGGCGCTTCTCGTAGAAGTAGAGCAGTCCGTTGGCGGTGGAGAGCTTGGGGACGGTGGAGGGCGAGCGGACGTCGCTCTCCCAGACGGTGTCGCAGCCGCTGCCGTCGGGCCGGACGTCGATCCGGGCGGCGCCGCCCACCACGCTGCGGCCGAAGGTGAGCGTGGTCGGGTTCTCGTAGCCGTAGTTGTTCTCGACGACGAGGCTGTTGCCCCAGCTGATCAGGGAGTTGTCGGTGGTGGAGGCGCCGGATCCGAAGACCGGCACCGTGCAGACCAGCCGGTCGGCGGCCGGGACGTCGGCGCCGCGCCGGTAGACCAGGACGTTCATCCGGTCGTCGGCGTTGTCGGTGATCGCCACGTAGTCGTCCTCGATGCCGAAGAGGTCGGGGGTGGTGCCCGAACCCTGGTTCACCGAACCGGGTTTGGTGCCGGTCCCCCGGTCGTACGTCTGCCGCCACTGGATGCGCGGGGTGCCGTCGGGCTCGGCGCGGAAGCTGTAGAGGGCGTGGTCGGAGACGATGGAGACACCGTCCCGGGCCACGGAGAAGGAGTTCTGGATCTCCTCGCCGGCCAGCCGGATCGAGCGGAGCGTCCCGGTGGCGGGGTCGACCGTGCCGACCCTGCCGAGCCGGGTCACCCACCAGACGCGGCCGTCGTAGTCCGGCATGACGGAGGTGACGGGGTCGCAGACGCCGCTCGGGAAGAGGTTGGTCCAGGTGACGCAGTCGTGCGGGACGAGCGGGGTGAGGTCCCAGTCGTCCTCGACCACGAACTCCCACGCGCCGTCGCCCTTCTGACGGTGTGCGATACGCAGCACGTGCTGGCGGGAGTCGGCGAGGACCACCCGGTCCTGGTTGTCGAGGTAGAAGTAGGCGCCGCCGGAGGTGTCCTTGAAGATCCTCGCGAAGTCGAGCCGGGTGATCGCCTCGACGGTCGAGGAGCGCTGCGGCAGCTTGTACTCGGCGAGGGTGTCCAGCGTGCGGGGATCGAGCAGCTTGAGCAGGAAGCCGGAGAACGTTCCGCAGACGGTGACGAGCCGGCCGCCCGCGTCGAAGGTGGCGGTGGCGCACTCTCCGCCGACGGCGGCCATCTGGGCGCTGGACACCCGCGGATCGCGCCCGAGCGGGCCCGGGAAGGGGTGGGTGCCGCTGCCGGCGCCGTCGGCGTGCATGCCGCTGCGCCCGTTGGGTGCGAGGTACGGATGCTGGTCGGGCGCCTCGCCCGGCACGGGCCGGGCGGGCGCGGGGGCTCCGTCGTAGGAGGCGACGAGCCGGTGGCCGGGGGCCAGGGGTATGTCGTCGGCGAGGGCGGCGGGGGTGGCGAACGCCAGGGTGATCGCGCTCGCCACGACGATCAGGGCGAACGCGCGGGCCCGTCGTGTGGGGGTGGTCAATGCGGCTCCTCGGATGCGTGCGTCGGTCGCGCCGGCGGCCGACGTTAGGCCCGAGTCCGTGAGATGTACATGGAACTGCCGTTGGTTTCACGGCCCCTTCATGGTCGTGAAACGAACCCCCGCGGCGGTCCCGCGAAACGTTACGGCTTGAGGCTGCTGACGACGTTGGCGGTGGCGGCGACCCCGTTCTGGATGGTCGGCGCCATGCTCGTGCCGGCGAGGAAGAAGCCGAGCAGGGCGCAGACCAGCGCGTGGGAGAACTTGAGGCCGCCGCTGCGAAGGAAGATCACCGCGAGGACGAGCAGTAGAAGTACGACAGAAACGGACACGGCCATCGCCCACACCCTCCTTGCGCCGCGCCGGAATCGCGGCGTTCGGCGGCCAGTGTGGCGCAGCGGGAGCGCCGTCCGGCCGTACGGCATGTCCGCCGAACGGGTGGGATTCGCCGTCAGCGGTTCAAGAAGGCCCGGAGACCGGCGAGGTCGTCGGTGTTGAGGTGATCCACGCGGGCGGCGCGCAGTTCGCTCCAGAGGGCGTCGCGGGCAGGCCCGGGCACATCGGGGGTGGCCCAGAAGCGGACCCGTTGCCCGCGTGCGTGGGCGGTCCGGACGAGGGAGCGGAGCCGGGCGCGCTCCTCGGCGGGGAAGGGACCCACGCCGGTCCAGCCGAAGGACTGGGTCCAGTTGGAGCTGATGAGCGGGATGAGGGAGGCGGGCGCGGGAGCCTCGGCGGCGAGGTCGTCGAGCCGGCCGTCGTAGAAGGCGTGCCGGAAGCGCTGGGCCTCCATCGGGGCGCGGGCGGCCCGGTCGCCGGATATGACGGGCGTCACCGCGCCGGGCCGGACGTGCCCGGCGGCGTAGGAGGACAACATGCTTCGGTACGGACGGAGTTGGCGGTGGAGCTCGGTGTACGCGGCGACGCCGTCCGCCTTGATGTCGATGAGCAGCTGCACGGGGTGGCGGTAACCCGGATAGACGGCACCGTTGTTGGCCCGGACGCGGGCGAGCAGCGGGTCGAGGTAGAGGGAGCGCAGCGTACGGCTCGGGTCGAGCTCGGCGGGCTCGTGGGCGACGAGCAGCTCCCCGTCGACGAGGAAGACGTCGGCCTCGACGCTGGTGAACCCGTGGTCGAGGGCGTCGTGGAGGGGCCGCGGGTGCAGGTAGTCGTTGTGCGCGTGCGCCTGGGGCAGGGGCCGGACACGCGCGGCGACGGCGGTACCGGGCAGCGCGATACCGGCGGCTCCGGCGGCGAGAGCGAGGACGGCGGTACGCCGGGGCAGGGACGCCATGGGGGGCTCCGGGGGGGTGTCGGGAGGGGGGACTCGTACGAGTATGGACGCCTCGACACCCCAACAGGCCCATCAGGAACAAGAGTTGGCCGCCTGGACGCCGCCCGGCGACCGGACCGCCGCCGGGGGTTCGCCGGGCGGCCGGACCGCCCCGCCCTTGCGGAGTTCGTCCGGATGCCGGGCCGGCCCCCGCCCCCGGGGGCTCGCCGGGCGGCGGCGCGGACCACCCCCGTGCCGCTCTAACCCGCCGCCCTCCCCGAGGAGACGGGGAGCTTGTCCGCCGTGCCGGTCACGCAGTCGGACCACTCGACCGTGCGGTCGCACCAGCGGGTCAGCAGGACGCGGTCGTGTGCGACGGCGAGGAGGCCAGCGCCGGACTCCGCGCGGTAGGTCTCCACGGCCGCCACGAGCGCCGCCGTCGTCGACGCGTCGAGCATCGCGGTCATCTCGTCGCAGATCAGCCAGCGCGGTCGGAGCACCAACGCGCGCGCCAGACAGGCGCGTTGGAGCTGTCCGTCGCTGACCTCGTGGGGGCGTCGGGCGAGCAGGTCCTCGGTGAGGCCCACGATCGGGGCGAGTTCGGCGAGACGCGTGCCGGTCTCCTCGCGTCGGCCGGTGGCGCGCAGCGGTTCGGCGATGAGGTCGCGCAGCCGCAGGCGCGGGTCGGCGGACATCCGGGGCTGCTGGAACACCACGCCGACCGCCGTCCGCAGCGACCGGGGCGCCCGGTGGCGCCAGCCCCTGACGACCTCGCCGTCGATCGCGACGCGCCCCGCGTCCGGGCGGTGCAGCAGCGCGGCGACCCTGGCGAGTGTGGACTTGCCGCAGCCGCTGGGGCCCAGGAGCCCGACGGACTCGCCGGGGGCCACCGTGAGCGAGGCGCCCCGGAAGACCGGGTCGCGGCGGTCGTAGCCGGCGGTGACGGCATCGAGTTCAAGCACGGGGCACTCCTGGTGCGACGGGCGCGACGGATGCGCGGGGCGCGACGGGCGCGCGGGGAGCGACGGGAGCGACAGGCGCGAGGGGCGCGACAGGCGCGAGGGGCGCGACAGGCGCGACGGGAACGACAGGCGCGAGGGACGCGAGGGCGTGGTCGACGGGGCGGGGCCGGGGCGCCGACGGCCTGGCGGCGGTGTCACGCATCGCCGCGCCGCCCCTCCGGGTGATGACAGGCCACCCCCGCCGGCGACTGCGGCAGGGTGTCGCACGCGTCGGTCGCCCGCGTGCAGCGCGGGGCGAACGCGCAGCCGGGCGGCAGGGCGGTCAGCTCGGGGGGCATGCCGGGGATCGGGGTGAAGGCGCGGTCGGGCAGGGCGTTCAGGAGGCCCCGGGCATAGGGGTGGCGCGGACCGGGCTCGCCGAAGAACCGGTGGGCGGGCGTCGACTCCACGATCCGGCCGGCGTACATCACCGCCACCCGGTCGGCGATCCGCTCCGCCGCCGCCAGGTCGTGGGTGATCAGGAGCAGCGCCCGGCCGTCGTCGGCGTGGTGGCGCAGTTCGTCGACGGTCCGTTCGACGAGGTCACGGTCGAGGCCGGTGGTCGGTTCGTCGGCGAGGAGAAGCGGGGCGTCGCCGATGAGGGCGAGCGCGGTCGCGGCGCGCTGCGCGAGACCGCCGGAGAGTTCGTGGGGGTAGCGGTCGAGGTGCCCGGTCGGGAAGGCGGCCCGTTCCGCCGCCTTCTCGGCCGCCGCGCGCCGCTCCCGCCGCGGGACGCCCGTCAGTTCGCGGACGGACTCCTCCAGCTGGGCGCGGACGGTCCGCACGGGGGTGAGGTGGGCGGCGGGGCTCTGCGGTACGAGGCCGACGCGCCGTCCTCGTACCGTACGGGCCAGGGTCTTCTCGTCGGCGGCGAGCAGGTCGACGCCGTCGAGCCGGGCCGTGCCGGAGGTCTCGGCGTTGCCGGGCAGCAGACCGAGGAGCGCGGAGGCGAGGACCGACTTGCCGCAGCCGCTCTCGCCGACGAGGGCGAGGCACTCCCCCGCCGCCAGGTCGAAGTCGGCGTCGGTGACGGCGGCGACGTGCCGTCCGCCGCGCATCCGGAAGCGGACGGAGAGCCCCCGCACGCTGAGGACGGCGTCGTCGGCCCGTTCGGCGGTGACGGCGCCGAGGGCACGCACCACGCGGGAGTCCGGGGTGGTCACAGCATCAGCTCCGATCGGCGGCGCGGGTTGAGGCGGTCCCGCCACGCTCCGGCGAGCCCGGCGACGGCCAGGGTCGGCACGATGAGCAGCAGACCGGGGAAGAGCGTCGGCCACCAGTCGCCGGCGAGCAGCGAGGAGCGCGCGGACTGGACGAGGTTGCCGATGCTCGCCTGGTGGCTGGGGAGACCCAGGCCGAGGAAGGAGAGCGCGGACTCGTGCCACATGGCGTGCGGCACCATCAGGACGGCCGCGAGCCCGGCCTGCGGCAGGACGGCGGGCAGCAGATGGCGCACGGTGACCCGCCACCGCGAGGCGCCGCCCGAGATCGCCGCGTCCACGAAGGGACGGGAGCGCAGCGAGAGGACCTCGGAGCGGACGATCCGGGCGGTCGACAGCCAGTGGGTGAGGGCCACGGAGACGATGACGGGCCACACGCCCGGCCGGAACATGGCGACGATGAAGATGCCCAGCAGCAGGTGCGGTACGGAGGAGAAGGCGTCGACGACGCGCATCACGACCCGGTCGGTCCAGCCGCCCAGAGAGGCGGCGGCGGCGCCGACGGCGGTGCCGATGACGGTCGCGACGAGCGCGGCGACCACCCCGACGAGGAGCGAGATCCGCAGTCCGTAGACACAGCGCAGGAGCAGGTCGCGGCCGACGTCGTCGGTTCCGAAGGGGTGCTGCGAGGACGGCGGCAGCAGCTTCAGGGAGAGGTCGACGGCCTGTTCGTCGAGCTGGACGATCGGGGGGACGAGAAGAACGGCGAGGAGGACCGCGCCGACGATCCCGGCCGAGGACCAGACCCGCAGTCGCCTGGTGCGCGGTTCAGCCATCGAAGCCCACCCTCGGGTCGGCGAGCCCGTACAGCAGGTCGGAGAGGAGGTTGCCGAGGAGGACGGCGGCGGTCGCCAGCACGGTGAGCGCGGCGAGCAGCGGGAAGTCCACGGAGATGGCGGCCTGCACGGTCGCGGCGGCGATGCCGGGCCAGCTGAAGACGGTCTCCACCAGCAGCGCTCCGGTGATGAGTTCGGGGACGCGGGAGCCGACGAGGGTGAGCATCGGGAGCATTCCGGAGCGCAGGGCGTGGCCGAGCAGGACGGTCCGGTCCCGCAGCCCACGCGCGCGTGCCCCGCGGACGGGATCCTCTTCGAGGGCGTCCCCGACGCCCTGGCGGACGTAGAGGAAGAACCAGGGCAGCTGGGAGACGCCGAGGACGAGGGCGGGCAGCACGAGGTGGCTCGCGACCTGGTCGAAGGTGACGGTGTCGCTCGCGGTGTCGGTGAGGCCGCCGGCGGGCAGGGCGCCGAGCTTCAGGGCGAAGAACCAGATGGCGAGCAGCCCGAGCCAGAAGGCGGGGGCGGCTTCCAGGGTGTACGCGGCGGAGCTGACGGCCCGGTCGAGCATGCCGCCCATGCGGCGCCCGGCGAGGACGCCGAGTGCGGTGCCGAGCGCGATGGCGAGCAGGAAGGCGGTGGCGGCGAGCAGCACCGACCAGCCGATCCGCTCGGCGATGACGTCGGCGACGGGCTGTCGCATGACGCTGGAGTCGCCGAGGTCGCCGTGGAGTGCCGAGGTCAGCCACTCCCACCAACGGGTGGCGAGCGGCTGGTCGACGCCGAGGTTGGCGCGCAGCTGGTCCAGGTTCTCCTGCGAGGAGGTCAGTCCGGCGGTGCCGGCGTAGGCCTTGACGGGGTCGAAGGGGGAGGCTTCGGCGACGGCGAAGACGGCGAAGGTGACCGCGAGGAGGACGGGGACGGCGAACAGCGCCCGTCGTCCCGTCATCCTGGCCATGGCCCCCCAGGGGAGGCGGCGGCTCACTTCGCGGTGCCCTTGGGCTTCCACGCCTCGACGTTCCACCAGGGGCCGGACGCGAGGCCGTGGTCGTGCGGCTCGGTCTGGGTGTTCAGGCCGTCCCAGCTGTCGTTCACCACGTAGAGGTGGTCGATGTGGGTGAGGAAGGTGTAGCCGGGGTCCTTCACCAGTTCGCGCTGGACGGTGTCGTAGGCGGCGCGCCGCTTGACCGGGTCGTCGGTGCGGCGGCCCTCGAGGAGGGCCTTGTCGACGGTCTTGTTGTCGTACCAGGCCATGTTGTTGAAGCCGTCGCCGCCGAGGCCGGAGGTCAGCAGCAGGTACTGGTCGAAGTCCGGGTCGCCGGGCGAGCCGCCGCCGGCGAGGACCGCGTCGGTCTTCATCCGGGGCTCGATGACCTCCCAGGTGCCGCCCTGGGTCTTGACGGCGATGCCGGCCTTCTTGGCGTCGGAGGCGTAGGCGAGGGCGTGGTCCTGGCGGAGTTTGTCGCCGGAGAGGTACCAGAGCGGGAACTCGGCGCGGACGCCGTCCTTCACGCGGACGCCGTCGGCGCCGGGCTTCCAGCCGGCCTCGTCGAGGATCTTCTGGGCCGCGTCGAGGTCGTGGCGGCGCTCGGTGCCCTTGGCGAACCACTCGCTGTCGGTGGGCACCGGCCCGTAGGCGGGCTTTCCGGCGCCTTCGAGGATCTTGTCGACCATGGCCTGCCGGTCGACGGCCACGTCGAGGGCGCGGCGGACGGCGGTGTCCCCGGTGACCTTGTTGTGGGTGGGGAGGGTGACCGTGCGGTAGTCGTACGTCTTCGCGGCGTACGTCTTCCGCGCCTTGTCGCCCTTGAAGCCGGCGGCGAGATTGGGCGGCAGGATGGCGCCGTCGAGGTCGCCGGAGCGCAGCCGGGTGGCGCGGACGTCGTCGTCCTTGATGATCGCCATGGTGAACTTCTTCACCTGCGGCGCGCCGCCCCAGTAGGTGGGGTTGGCCTTGAAGCTGAGCTTCTCGCCCTTGGACCAGCCGGTCAGGACGTACGGTCCGCTGCCGACGGGCCGGGTGGTGAAGGCGCCGGTGTTGACGTCCTGCTTCCCCGCGACGTGCTCGGGGGCGATGGCGAGGACGGTGCGCTCGGCGAAGGGCGCGTAGGGGTACTTCAGGGTGAAGACGACGGTGTCCTCGCCGACGGCCCTGACGTCCTTGAGGGCGTCCAGCTCGGTCTTGGAGGGGTTGTTGGTCTTCGGGTCGAGCACGGTCTTGTAGGTGAAGACGACGTCCTTGGCCGAGAAGGGCTTGCCGTCGCTGAACGTCACGCCTTTGCGGAGCTTGTAGGTGTACGTCAGCCCGTCCGCACTGACCCGGGGCAGCTCGGCGGCGAGGGCCGGGCGCAGCTTGAGGTCGGCGTCGAAGGCGAGGAGCCCGTCGAAGATCTTGGAGTTGCCGTCCTTGCCGTAGCCGAGGAGGGGGCTCAGGGTCTCCGGCTCGTAGGCGATGCCGACGACCGCGGAGTCCTTCGCACGGCCGGAGCCCGCGGCGGTGCCGCCGGGGTTCGAGCAGGCGGCCGCGGTGAGGGCCACCGCTCCTGCCAGCGTCACGGCGGCCACGCCGCGTATGGATCGGGCGGTCATCGTGCCCACACCCCTCTTCAAGATCAACCGTTGTTGCGAACGACTCGCAATTAAACAGTATGTAAAGGGGGGTGGGCACGAGGGCCCCTTACGTCGCCGTCAGGCGGGGGCCGGGAGACCGACCAGCGCGGCGATGGCGTCCTGGTGACGTCCCACCGAACCCAGGGCGATCTGATCCGACTTGGCCCGCTTCAGGGCCAGATGAGCGGGGTGCTCCCAGGTCATCCCGATACCGCCGTGGAGTTGCACACACTCCTCGGCCGCGTGGACGGCGACCTTCGCGCAGTACGCCTGGGCGACGGCGACGGTCAGCGGCGCGTCGGGACTGCCGGTGGCCAGCGCGTCGGCGGCGGCGCGGGCCGCCGCCCGGGCGTTGACGATCTCCAGCCAGAGCTGCGCCATGCGGTGCTTGAGCGCCTGGAAGGAGCCGACGGGCCGGTTGAACTGGAACCGGCCTCGGGTGTGGCGGACGGTCTCCTCCAGACACCACTCGGCGAGCCCGAGCTGTTCGGAGGCGAGCAGCCCGGCGCCGGCGAGCAGACCCCGCTCGACGGCCGCGCGGGTGGCGCCCGCGTCCGCGAGGCGGATGCCGGAGGCGGCGGCCGTGGTCACCGCCGCGAGCGGGCGGGTCAGGTCGAGCGGGGTCTGCGGCGCGACGGTGGCCTCGGCGGCCGTGACCGCGTGGAGGCCGTCGGATCGCGGCACGAGGAACACGTCGGCGGCGACGGCGTCGGCCACACCGGCCACCGTGCCGGCCGGGGACGGCTCGGTGCCCGGGCCCGTGGACAGCGGCAGCGCCAGCACCGCGACCGTACGGCCGTCGGCGAGAGCGGCGAGCAGCTCGGCGACCGGGGCGCTCGCGGTGTCCAGGGCGAGCAGGGTCTCGGTCGCCACGACGGAGCTGGTGAGGTACGGCGCCGGGGTCACCGCGCGGCCGAGCTCCTCCAGGACCACGGCCGCCTCGCGGTGGCTCGCGCCCTGGCCGCCCAGCTCCTCGGGGACGAGGAGCCCCGCCGCGCCGATCTCGCCCGCGAGGGACTTCCAGAGACCGGGGACGTACGGTTCGCCGCTCTCGATCCGGCCGAGGAGCACGTCGGTGCCGGCCCGGTCGGTGAGCAGGGAGCGGACGGCGGCCCGCAGGTCGTCCTCGGTCTCGGAGTAGAGGAGGTCAGTCATCGCGCGAGGTCCTTCCAGGCGACGTCCTTGTCGTTGCGGGGCTCGGAGGGCAGGCCGAGGACGCGTTCGGCGACGATGTTGAGCAGGACCTCGGTCGTACCGCCCTCGATCGAGTTGCCCTTGGAGCGCAGATAGCGGTACCCGGCGTCGCGGCCGGTGAAGTCGACCCGTTCGGGGCGGCGCATCGTCCAGTCCCCGTACAGCAGGCCTTCCTCACCGAGGAGTTCGACCTCCAGGCCGCTGATGGCCTGGTTGAGGCGGGCGAAGCCCAGCTTCATGGCGCTGCCCTCGGGGCCGGGCTGTCCGGCGACGAGCTGCTGGCGCAGCCGCTCGCCGGTGAGCCGGGCCACCTCGGAGTCCACCCAGAGGTCGAGCAGCCGACGGTGGAGGTCGTGGGTGCGCAGCTCGGGTCGGACCCGCCAGGTCGCGGCGACCGGCCCGATCATGCCGCCCTCGCGCGGGATGCGGGCGCCGCCGATCGAGACGCGCTCGTTCATCAGCGTCGTCTGGGCGACCCGCCAGCCGTCGCCGGTCTCGCCGAGCCGGTGGGCGTCGGGGATGCGGACGTCGGTGAGGAAGACCTCGTTGAACTCGGCCTCGCCGGTGATCTGGCGCAGCGGCCGTACCTCGACGCCGGGGTCGGTCATGTCGCAGACGAGGTAGGTGATGCCCTTGTGCTTGGGCAGCCCGGGGTCGGTACGGGCGATGAGGATGGCCCAGCGGGCGACGTGGGCGCTGGACGTCCACACCTTCTGGCCGTTGACGATCCAGTCGCCGGTGGCCTCGTCGCGGACGGCGCGGGTGCCCAGCGCCGCGAGGTCGGAGCCGGCGCCGGGCTCGGAGAAGAGCTGGCACCAGACTTCCTCACCGACCCAGAGCGGCCGGAGGAAGCGTCGCTTGACCTCGTCGGAGCCGTACGCGAGGAGGGTCGGGGCGGCCATGCCGAGGCCGATGCCGATCCGGCGCGGGTCGTTGTCGGGGGCGTCGGCGGCGGCCAGTTCGGCGTCCACGACGGCCTGGAGGGAGCGCGGGGCGTCGAGCCCGCCGAGGCCCTCGGGGTAGTGGACCCAGGCGAGCCCGGCGTCGAAGCGGGCGCGCAGGAAGTCGGTGCGGTCCGTGTCGGCGGGCGGGTGCTCGGTGAGCAACCGGCGGGTACGGGTGCGCAGTTCGTCGGCGTCGATCGCGATGGCCATCACGCGGCCCCTGCCGGGAGGACGACGAGCCGGCCGGTGGTGACACCTTCGCTGACGCGCTGTACGGCGTCGGCAGCGCCGTCGAACGGGACGCGCTCGCTGACCAGGGGCCTGATGAGGCCCTTGGCGGCGTACTCGGTGAGGGTCTCGTGACAGCGCAGGACGGCCGCGGGGTCCTTGAGGTTGTAGAGGCCCCAGTGGAGTCCGACGATCGAGTAGTTCTTGACGAGGGCGTGGTTGAGGGCGGGCGAGGGGATCGCCCCGCTCGCGAAGCCGACCACCACGATCCGGCCCTCGAAGGCGACGACCTTCGCGGACTGGGCGTAGGCCTCGCCGCCGACGGGGTCGTAGATCACGTCGGCCCCCCGACCGCCGGTGGCCGCCTTGACGGCGGCGACGACGTCCTCGGACCGCCGGTCGACCACGACGTCACAGCCGAGCGCGCGGGCGGCCTCGGCCTTCTCGGCGCCCCCGACGACACCGATGACGGTCGCGCCGGCCGCCTTGCCGAGCTGGACGGCGGCGCTGCCGACACCCCCGGCGGCCGCGTGCACGAGCAGTGTCTCGCCCTCCTTGAGGGCGGCGCGGCGGTGCAGGCCGAACCAGCCGGTCTGGTAGCCGATGTGGAGCGCGGCGGCCTCGGCGTCGTCGAGGGCCTCGGGGGCCGGGAGCACGGCCGCCGCGTCCGCCAGCGCGTAGTCGGCGAAGCCGCCGTACGGCAGGGCGGGGGTGGCGATGACCCGCCGGCCGTCCTCGGTCTCGCCGCAGATCTCCACGCCGGGGGTGAAGGGCAGCGGCGGCCGCACCTGGTACTGGCCCCGGCAGAGCAGCGCGTCGGGGAAGTTGACGTTGGCGGCGCGCACGCGCAGGAGGAGCTGCCCCTCACCGGGCGTGGGCGTGTCCACCTCGTCGCGCTGCATCACCTCGCCCGGCTCGCCGTTCTCGTGCACTCGCCATGCCTGCATCGCGGTCCTCCACCAGCCGTCGTCCGTACTGCGCGGTCGGTCGCATACTAAGCGGTCGCTTGTGCCGGTGGAACCATGCGCGGCGGACTTCTTGGGCCCGGGCGGGGCCCTCACCCCGCGCGCCGCCTTCCCTCAGGGTTGCTTCGGGCGGGCGCGTACGTGCATCCGCTCGCCCTGCGGCCCGAAGAGGCTCAGGAACTCCACCGGCCCATCGGGCGTGGGCCCGAACCAGTGCGGTACGCGGGTGTCGAACTCGGCCGCCTCCCCCGCCCCCAGGACGACGTCGTGCTCACCGAGGACGAGCCGGAGCCTCCCGGAGAGCACGTACAGCCATTCGTACCCCTCGTGGACCCGCGGGTCGGGCTCCTCCTGCGCCTTCTCCTGCAGGACCTTGTACGCCTGGAGGCCGCCCGGCTGGCGGGTGAGCGGGAACATCGTGCGGCCGTGGCGCACGATCGGCTTGGCCCGCACCCGGGGATCGCCGACCGGCGGCGCGCCGACCAGCTCGTCCAGTGGCACCTGGTGGGCGCGGGCGATGGGGAGCAGCAGCTCCAGGCTGGGTCTGCGCTGCCCGGACTCCAGCCGGGAGAGGGTGCTGACGGAGATGCCCGTGGAGGCGGAGAGGTCACCCAGGGTCGCGCCGCGCTCGCGGCGGATCCGGCGCAGGCGTGGACCGACCTCGTTCAGCACGGCGTCGATGCGGTCGTCCCCGGTTCCGGATGCCCCTGGTTCAGTCATGACTCCATCATGCCTCGCCTTGCGGAAACGGCAAGAATGTTTGTCGACCTGCCTCCTCCGGGCAACGCTTGCGGTATGAGCGAACACACGAGCACAGGCGAACCGCCCCAGTACGACGTCGTGGTGGTCGGCGGTGGCGCGGCGGGGCTGAGCGCCGCCCTGATCCTCGGCCGGTCGCGGCGGCGGACCCTGGTGGTCGACGCGGGCGAGCCGCGCAACGCCCCGGCCGCCCATATGCACGGCTACCTCTCCCGGGACGGGATGGACCCGGCGGAGTTCCTTCAGGCGGGGCGGCGCGAGATCGCCGCGTACGGGGTGGAGTGGACGACCGGGCAGGTGACGGGGGCGGTGCGGGAGATCGGCGGCGCCGACGGCTTCGTGGTGACCGTGAACGACGGCCGACTGGTCCGCGCCCGTCGGCTCGTCGTCACCACCGGCCTCCTCGACGAACTCCCCGCCGTCGACGGGATGGCCGAGCGGTGGGGCCGGGACGTGCTGCACTGCCCGTACTGCCACGGCTGGGAGGTCCGGGACCAGGCCTTCGGCGTGCTCGCCCATCCCGTCCTCGGCGCCCATCAGGCGCTGATCGTCGCGCACTGGTCCCCGGACGTGACCCTCTTCCTGCACACGGCCGGACCTCTCCCCGAGGAGCAGGGTGCCCAGGTGGCGGCGGCCGGCATCGAGGTGGTGACGGGCGAGGTGGCGGGCCTCGCCGTCGAGGACGACCGGCTCACCGGCGTCGCGATGGCCGACGGCCGGGTCGTGGCGCGTGACGTGCTCTTCGTCGGTACGCGGATGACGCCCCGGGACGGCCTGCTGACGGCGCTGGGCGCCGCGACCAGGGAGACGCCGTTCGGCCCGTTCGTCGCCGTGGACGAGACCGGCCGGACGAGCGTGCCGGGCGTGTGGGCGGCGGGCAACGCGATCGGCGCCCAGGAGCAGGTGATCAACGCCGCGAGCGGCGGCTACCGGGCCGGGGTCGCCATCAACATGGAGCTGATCATGGAGGAGCTGGACCGCAAGGTCGCGGCGACCGGCTGAGAGAGGCGTGGGCTGAGGGGGCTTCTGCTGAGGGGGGCTTCGGCCGAGAGGGGCTCCCGCGTGGTGGCTCCGGCCGAGGGGGCTCCGGCCGAGGGGGCTCCCGCGTGGTGGCTCCGGCCGAGGGAGGCTTCGGCCGAGGGGGCTCCGGCCGAAGGGGCTTCGGTCACTCGCGCGCGGCCGGGCCTTCTGTTCTCACGCGCGACCGGCTATCGATGCGGCATGACGCATGCGGAGACGGAGCAGGATCCGCCCGGACTTCCCGCCCCTCCCCCGCTCGGCACGAGCGCGCTGCCGGCGGGGACGTACGACGGGCGGGTGGTCCTGGTGACGGGCGGCGGGACGGGACTCGGGAAGGCGATCGGGGCGGAGTTCGCCCGGCTCGGGGCGGAGCTGATGATCGTCGGCCGGACGGCCGCCCGGCTGGAGGCGGCGCGGCGGGAGCTGACGGACATCGCCGGGACGCGGGTGGCGACCGCCGTCTGCGACATCCGCGACCCCGGGGCGGTCGCCGGTGCCTTCGACGCCTGCGAGGCGGCGCTCGGCGGCCGGCCGGACGTCCTGGTGAACAACGCTGCGGCCAACTTCCCCGTGGCGGCGGAGGAGTTGTCGCCGAACGGCTGGCGCGCGGTGGTCGACAGCACGCTCACCGGGACCTGGTTCATGACCCGGGAGTTCGCCCGCCGCCACCTCGCCGCACGCACCCCCGGCTCCGTCGTCAACGTCGGCGCGTCCTACGCCTGGACCGGCGGCCCCGGCTTCGTCCACTCCGCGGCGGCGAAGGCCGGGGTGAAGAACCTGGTGGAGACGCTGGCGGTGGAGTGGGGACCGTACGGGATCCAGGTGAACGGGCTGGTGCCGGGGCTGATGCCGCACGAGGACATGACGGCCGACATCCGCGGCGCACTGGCCCGGGCGCCGCTCCATGACGCCCGGCAGCCGGCGCTCCGCGTCGGTCACCCGCGTGAGCTGGGCTGGGCGGCGACGTTCCTGGCGTCGCCGTACGCCCGGTTCGTCTCCGGGCACACGCTGGTCGTCGACGGCGCGAACTGGCAGCGCCGTGTCCTCGTCAACGACCCGGTGGTGCCGGTCCGCGAGCAGCTGGGGCGAGGACCGTTCGCGGAGTGACGGGCGCTGGTCCACGCGGATGAACCCGCGCGACTGCCGCGGCGGGGGCGGTGGAGAGCGGCGAGGATCGGCGAGGGTGGCCGGACGACTCCCCCACGGAAAGGCAGGGCACAGCACATGCTCGGTACGGACTTCACCAAGGGATCGCCCAACTGGGTCGACCTCGGCAGCCCCGACACGGAGGGCGCGGCCGCGTTCTACACCGCCGTCTTCGGGTGGGAGTTCGCGTCGGCCGGTCCGGACGCCGGCGGCTACGGCTTCTTCCAGCAGGACGGGCAGACGGTCGCCGCTCTCGGGACGCTGACCGAGGAGGGGGCGAGCAGTGCGTGGACGCTGTACTTCCAGAGCCCCGACGCCGACGCCACCGTGGAGGCCGCACAGAGCGCGGGCGGGACGGTGCGCGCCGAGCCGATGGACGTGATGGACGCGGGGCGGATGGCGCAGCTGACGGACCCGGCGGGCGCGCGGTTCGCGGTGTGGCAGCCGGGGACGACGAAGGGGCTGCAGAGGACGTCCGAGAACCACACGCTGTGCTGGGCGGAGCTGCACGTGCCCGACCCCCAGGCGGCGCTCGGCTTCTACGGGAAGCTGTTCGGCTGGCGCTCGCAGGAGATGGAGGCCCCGGGCATGACGTACCGGGTGATCTCCACCGCCGAGGGGGACCTCCAGGACACCACCTTCGGCGGGGTGGCCGAGCTCCAGGAGGGCGCGGACCACGCCCGGTGGATCCCGTACTTCGCGGTCGGCGACGCGGACGAGATCGTCGCCCGCGTCCAGGGCAACGGCGGGTCGGTCGTCATGCCGGCGGCGGACATCCCCGACGTCGGCCGGATCGCCTGGCTGGCCGACCCCTACGGGGCCCCGTTCGCCGTACTGAAGCCGGCACCGCAGCAGTAGGGCCACGCCGGCCAGGGGTCAGCCGCCCTCGAAGCGCGGGGCCCGGCGCTGCGCCTTCGCCGCGTAGCCCTCGCGGGCGTCGTCGGAGGAGAGGGTCAGGGCGGCGGCAGAGGCCGCGCGGTCGAGAGCGGCGGCCAGGCCCTGGTCGGCGTAGGCGTCGATATTCCGCTTGATCGCCCGGACCGCGAGCGGCGCGGCGGCCGCGATGGCGGCCGCCGTCTCGCGGGCGGTGTCGTCCAGCTCGTCGCGTGGCGTGACGAGCTGGACGAGGCCGAGCCGTTCGGCGGTCGGCGCGTCGATCCGGCGGCCGGTGAGGGCGAGGTACTTGGCCCAGCCCGCGCCCGCCTCGCGGGCGATCCGCAGATCGCCGCCCGCGTCGACGGCGACGCCGATGCCCGCCTCGGGGAGGGCGAAGACGGCGTCGACGGCGGCGATCCGGATGTCCGCCATGAGGGCCAGCTCGAAGCCGAAGCCCAGGCAGTAGCCCTGCACGGCGGCCACCACCGGCTGGGGCAGCCGGGCGAGGACGGCGAAGCGCTCGTGGACCCAGCGGATGCCCTCGTCGTACCGCTGGATCTTCTCGGCGGTCGTGCGGCCGGTGATCCCGCCACCGGGCGCGGTGACGTCGATGCCCGCGCAGAACGCCCGCCCCTCGGCCCGCAGCAGCACCGCCCGCACGCTCTCGTCGAAGCGGATCCGGTCGGCCATCACCCCGAGCTGCCGACTGGCCTCCCAGCTCCAGCCGTTGAGCTTCTCCGGCCGGCAGAGCGTGAGCACCCCGACGCCGTCCTCGACGACGAGGGTGAGCCGGGCCTCCCCCTCCGGGATCTCCCTGTCGAGCGTGTCGATCACGGCCCGCCCCCCTTCTGACGCTACGTCAGTTACCGGGCCAGGCTAGGGCGTCTGGGGGTACGGAAGGAAGCCGCCCGCCGACATCCGCCGCACCCGAAGGCACGGACGGAGGCGCGGGCGGAGGCACGGACGGAGGCACGGGCGGAGGCGGGCGCTGTTCACCGGGGAAAGAGCTCGAAGGCGACGGTCGGGCGGTCGCCGTAACGGGACGCGAAGCGCTCGTTGTTCTGGGCCAGGAAGGTACGGACGTACTCCTCGGGGTCCTCGTCCGTCAGAGCCTCGATGTAGGCGCGGTGGGCGAGCAGCGACCGGACGGAGCGCTCCTGACCGGGGGTGGCGTCGACGGCGTGGGTGGGGGTGTTCGATCCGGCGACCGCCACCCAGCGGACCCCGTTCCACGGCTCCAGGCCCTGCTCGGTCAGTTCGGGGAAGATCCAGCGGTTGCCCGCGTCGCCCGCCGCGTCGAGCGTGGCCCGGCCGACGGCGACGTGGTCGGGGGTGTTCCAGAAACCGCCGACGGCCGGCCCCCAGGTGTCACGGTGGTTGAGCGTGATGACCAGTTCGGGGCGGTGGCGGCGCAGGGCCGCCGCGATGTCGCGGCGCAGCCCGAGTCCGTAAGTGATCACGCCGTCCCGGTGGTCGAGGAACTCCACCGCCGACACCCCGACCACCTCCGCGCTCGCCCGCTGCTCCCGCTCGCGCAGCGGGCCGCAGGTGGCGGGGTCGAGCGTGTCGATGCCGGCCTCGCCCCGGGTGGCGAGGACGTAGACGACCTCCTTGCCGGCGTCCGTCCAGGCCGCGATGGCGGCGGCGCAGCCGTACTCCAGGTCGTCCGGGTGGGCGACGACGGCGAGCGCGCGCTGCCAGTCGTCGGGCATGTCGGCCAGGTGCGTGGTGCTCGTGTCCTCGATCATGGGCGCAGGATACGGCCGCTCACCCCCGGATCGCCCCGGAGAGGATCACCGAACGCGAGGCGTGCCGGGGGCGGTCGGGGTTCAGGCCGCGCCGCCCGGCGAGCGTGACCGCGAGGCGCTGGGCGCGGACCAGGGCGGCCACCGGGTCGATCGCGTCGGCGGCGAACAGCGCCCCGGTGGACTCCACTTCGTCCCGCAGGCCGCCCGGCTCGGGACCGAGGCAGCACACGAGACTGGTGCGGTCGCTGATGACGATCGGGCCGTGCCGGTACTCCATCGCCGGGTACGACTCCGCCCACGCGCGGGCCACCCCGCGGAGCTTGTGCGCGGCCTCGTCGGCGAGTCCGACGGTCCATCCGGCCCCGAGGAAGGTGAACTGGCGGCGCCGTTCCCAGGCGGCGGGCAGCGGTTCGTAGAGGGCGAGTTCGGCGTCGGCGATCGACGGGCCGAGGTCCACGCCCAGGCCCGCGCGCAGCAGCTGGAGGGCGGTGGTGGCGAACCGGGTCTGGACGACGGAGCGCTCGTCGGCGAAGCCGAGGCCGATCACCTGGTCCGCGTGGTGGGCGGCGCGGCTGTCGGGGCCGCCCGTGAGGACGAGCGTGGGGATCCGGCCGGAGGCACGGGCGAGCAGGGTCGCCACCTCCGTGGTCGAGCCGGAGCGGGTGAGGGCCACGATCCGGTCGTAGCCCCGGCCGAGCGGGGTCTCGTCCGAGGCGGGGAAGGCGTCGGTCTCGCCCGCGCCGAGGGACTCGCGCAGGGCGGCGTAGGCCCGGGCCATGAAGTAGGAGGTCCCGCAGCCGACGACGGCGATCCGCTCGCCCGCGCGGGGCAGCAGCCGGGCGTGGTCGGCGGCCGTGTCGGCGGCACGACGCCAGCACGCGGGCTGGGCGGCGATCTCGGCTTGGACGTGGGTGGTCATGTCCGGGTCCTCTCCTGGTGCGCTCCGGACGAGTTCTATCCCCCCGCACCACGAGCACACCATGAGCATTCAGGACGCACTCCTTGGACTTTTACCGGCGGGGGAGTCCGGCCCTCGTGCCGGGGCTGTCAGAGTTCGCCGCGGGCGAGGGAGAGCAGCCGGTCCAGGACGCGGGGGCCGCCCGCCCGGACGCCGTCGTGCTCGAACTCGTCGGTCACCCAGGTGCGCAGGCCCCGGATGGCGCGGGCGGTCTCCAGGGAGTGGCCGGTGTCGACGTACATGTCGTCGTGGTAGACGGCGGCCGCGACGGGCACCTCGTTGGCGGCGAGCCGCGCGGGGTCGTAGAGCGGCGCCCAGTCCGTCCGTTCGGCCAGGAGGTGGGCCGTCTCGCGCAGCGGACGCAGCGCCGGGTCGGTCTCGAAGTGCCAGGGGTGGACGGTCTCGCCGGTGAAGAGCAGGGGCCCGTCGCCGGCCAGTGTCTTCTCCGCGTCGAACTCGGGGAACTCCGCCCGGACCCGTTCGGCGGCCCAGGCGGTCGGCCCCTGCCCCTGGGCGTAGATGGCCTCGTGGAGCACGGCGTAGAGCGGGTGTCCGGCGTACGAGAGCTGGGCCTGGACGTTCTCCAGGAAGGCGTCCGCGAGGGCGGGCCCCGCGGCGGTGGGGACGAAGGCGTCCTCCAGGAGGAGGTGCAGCTGGTGGGTGCCCTCGCCGCCGCCGAGCAGGATGCCGAGGGACTGGAAGGACCGGGCGGTGAGGAGCCCGCCGTTCGGCAGGGCCGCGGGGCGCTCCAGGAGGTGGGCGGCGATCCGGCGGGCGCGGGCGACGTCCTGCGGGTAGCGGGCGTAGTGGGCCTCGGTCTTGCGCCGGACGCGGGGGTAGGCGGCCCGGTAGACGTCGTCCGCGCTCGCGTGCAGGGAGGGCAGCCCGCCGGTGACGAGCGCGGTGCTCAGCCCCTCGGGGGCGGCCGCGAGGTAGTGGGTGGCGCAGAAGCCGCCGAAGCTCTGGCCGAGGACGGTCCAGGGGGCGCCGCCGGTGAGGTGCTTCCGGACGGTCTCGCAGTCCTGGACGATCGCGTCGGCGCGAAAGTGCCTGAGGTACTCGGCCTGCTGGCGTGGGGTGCCGCGCAGCGGGAGGGTCTGGCGGGTGGCGGGGGTGGAGTGGCCGGTGCCGCGCTGGTCGAGGAGGAGGACGCGGTACTCGCGGACGGCCCGGCCGAGCCAGGCCTGCGGGCCGATGAAGCGGCGGGCCCCGAACCCGGGCCCGCCCTCCAGGTACACCAGCCACGGCAGGTCGTCCCCGGCCCGGTCGCTCGCGACGACCTCACGGCCGTACAGCTCGATCCGCTCGCCGTCGGGGACGGCGTGGTCGAGCGGCACGGTGAGGCGGTGGTCGGTGAGGACGAGGCCGGGCTGGCGGTAGCTGGTCAACGCTGCTCCTGTTCGATACGCCCCCGCCCGTCCAGTGCATCACAGGCGGCGGGACGGGGGCGCGTCGAGGGTCAGGAGGTGGGGAAGTCGTCGGCGGACCTGATCCGGTCACGGATCCAGACGCCGGCCTCCTTCAGCGACGAGGTACCGGCCCAGGGGCCGTTGCTGTCGCAGGTGCCCTCCTTGAAGACGGCGCCGGAGCGGAAGTCGTCGGAGAAGTTCCAGTTGGTCCAGCTGATCTTCTTGGCGGCCATGAGGTCGAGGTACTTCTGCGTCATGGTGAAGTCGTTGGCGCCCTCACCGGCGTAGTCCTGGGTGCCGAACTCGGTGACGAACACGGGGATCCGGTCGGCGGCCCGGGAGAGGGTGTTCAGGTACGCGTCACGGTGCGACTTCGCGTAGAAGTGGAACGTGTACATGACGTTGGACGCGTTGACCGGGTTGCTGACGACCTCGGTCTCGGTGGCGCCTTCCGAGACACCCAGGGAGGACCAGGCGCGGGTGCCGAGCAGGATGGGGGCGTTGCCGTCGATGTTCCGGATCACCGGGACGATCTGCTCGTGGTAGCTCTTGATCCTCGACCAGCTGACACCGGACGGCTCGTTGGCGACCTCGTAGAAGATGTTGTTCTTGCCCTGGTGCCGGGTGGCGATGTCCGTGAAGAACGTCCTCGCGTTCGCGAGGTTGGCGTGGGGGTCGCCCGGGTCGAGCATGTGCCAGTCGACGATCACGTACATGCCGCGCGCGGTGGCCTGGTCGATCAGCGTGCTGGCGAGGTTGGTGTACCTGGTCGGGTCGGTCTCCCAGCCGTCCTCCTGGACGTAGGTGGAGACGCGCAGGATGTCGGCCCTCCAGTCCGTGGCGAGGGCGTCGAGCGATCCGTCGGTGAGGCACTGCGGGTACCACTGGGTGCCGTGGCTGGACATGCCACGCAGCTGGACGGGCTTGCCGTACTGGTTGCAGAGCTTGGTGCCGCAGACCGACAGCTGGCCGTTGACCTCGACGGGGGTGCCGACGACGGGCGGCGGGGTGGTGGCGCCCTCGACCTTGATGTGGTCGACGTTCGGGCCGCCGGCGGCGGTGGTGGCGGTGGCCCGGACGGTGTTGGCGCCCGCCTTGAGGTTCGCCGTGACGGTGGTGGTCGCCCAGCTCGTCCAGGCGCCGGTGCCGGCGAAGGACTTGCCGGCCGCGACGGCGGTCCCGTTGACCGTGATGTCCATCGGGCGGTCGGCGCTCGTCCCGTTGGCGTAGCGGAGGGTCACGGTCGCGGAGCCCGCCTGGGCCGCCTTGACGTTCCACTGCACGGAGCTGCCGGTGACGTTGTCGTAGTTGACGAACCCGCTGCCGGTGAAGCCGGCGTGGTTGGACTCGACGACGCCCTGGGCGACGGTGCCGCTCTCCGCCTCGTGAGTGACGGGGGCCGCGACCGCGGCGGGGGGCGCGGTGGCCAGCCCGAGGAGGAGCGCGGCGGCGGCGGTGCCCGCGGCGCCCAGGGATCGCAGCCTGGGACGTGCTGATCGTGCCGATGTCATGGGGGCTCCCGGGAACGGGTTATTGGAAGGAAACTTTCCTAACGAAAGGAATAGCAGTCCCCACGGTCGCGTCGCAAGGGTCATGACAAGTACGGGCCCGCGGGGCCCGTACGGCCACGGCGCGGCCCCGTCCCCGACTGGCCCCGCCCCCGTGCGCCCTGGCCCGGTGCCTCCTAGCGTGGATCCATGATCCGGTTCGAGCAGGTCAGCAAGGTGTACGCGGACGGCACGACGGCGGTCGACGGCCTGAGCTTCGAGGTCGCCGAGGGAGAACTGGTCACCCTGGTGGGTCCGTCCGGCTGCGGCAAGACGACCACGATGATGATGGTCAACCGGCTCATCGAGCCGACCTCCGGCCGGATCCTCGTCGACGGGAAGGACATCGCCTCGGTCGACCCGGTCAAGCTGCGCAGGAGCATCGGTTACGTGATCCAGCAGGTCGGGCTCTTCCCCCACCGGACGATCCTCGACAACACCGCGACCGTGCCCGCGCTGATCGGCTGGAAGAAGGCGAAGGCCCGCGCCCGCGCCGCCGAACTCCTCGACCTCGTCGGCCTCGACCCGACGACGTACGGCTCCCGCTACCCGTCCCAGCTCTCCGGCGGACAGCGCCAACGGGTCGGCGTCGCCCGCGCGCTCGCCGCCGACCCGCCGGTCCTGCTGATGGACGAACCCTTCGGCGCGGTCGACCCCGTGGTCCGCGAGCGGCTCCAGAACGAGTTCCTCAACCTGCAGGCCACCGTCCGCAAGACCGTCCTGCTGGTGACCCACGACATCGAGGAGGCCGTCCGGATGGGCGACCGGATCGCGGTGTACGGAGAGGGCCGCATCGAGCAGTTCGACACTCCGGCGGCCGTGCTCGGCACGCCGGCCACGCCGTACGTCGCCCAGTTCGTCGGCGCCGACCGGGGCTTGAAGCGGCTGTCGGTGACCGAGATCGAGCCGGACGACCTGGAGCAGCCGTCGGTGGCCCGCCTCGACGAGCGCGCGGCGGACGCGGCGGCCCGGCTGCGCGGGGAAGGGGCCCGCTGGGCGGTGGTGCTCGGCACCGACGGCGACCTGCACGGCTGGGTGGCGGCCGACGCCCTCTCGCTGGCCGGCGAGGAGGGCACGGTCGGCGACCTGGCCCGCCGCATGGAGGCCTGGGTGCCGGTCGGCGCCCCGCTGAAGCACGCGTTCAGCGAGATGCTCCAGCACGACGCGGGCTGGGTGGCCGTCCTCGACGGGACCCGCTTCCTCGGCGTCCTGACCCCGGCCAAGCTCCACGAGGCGCTCCGCCGCTCGGTGGACGCGGACGCGCAGGGCGTGGCGCGCGACGAGGTGGACTTCGACTCGGTCGCCGACGCGTGAGGCCCTTCCTCAGGAAGACGCGAGCGAACTCCGCCGTACGCCCCACGGTCACGGAGGCGTGAGCGAACTCCCCGAACGCCCCACGGGAACGGAGGCGTGAGCGCGGACCATACGCCGCACTCACGGAGGCGTCAGCGAGGGTCGTACGCCGAACCACTGCTCGGCGCCGTACTCCTCGAACCGCTCCACCTCCTCGAACCCCAGCTTCGCCGCGAGGCGCATCGCCCGGTCGTTGGCGGTCTGCGTGCAGAGCACCACCGGCTCACCGGGGAGCGCGGCGGCGAGCCAGTCGAGTACTCCGACGCACGCCTCGACGGCGTACCCGTGTCCCCACGCCTCCGGCAGGAACAGGTAGCCGAGCTCGGTCTCCCCGGCGTCGGGGCGCACATGCCCCGGGCGCACCGGGTCGCGCCGGTCGAGCGTGACCATGCCGATCATCGCTCCGTCGAGATCGACCACGAAGAGGCCGGGGCGCCGCCCGGGCACCTCGGGCACCGCGCGTTCGAGTTCGTCACGCGGTCGGGCGCCACCCACGTAGGTTCCCACCTCAGGCGACGCGAACAGCTCGACGAACGCCGCACGGTCCCGTGCCTCGGACGCGCGCAGCGTGAGCCGTTCGGTCGGTATCGGGTCAGGTGGCCAGGAGAGAGAGCCGCGTCCGCTCATGCCGGGGGAACCTACCGCACGCCCGCTGTTCGACAGGGTCTGCGGCCATGACGGAGGGCAGAACCGAAGCGTGGCCGGAACCTCCACTCGCCGGCACCGAGGCAGCGGCCGTCCTCGGCGCCCTCGAACGGCAGCGGGCCACCCTGGCCTGGAAGTGCTCCGGCCTCGACGCCCCGGGCCTTCGCGCCACACTCGGCACATCCACCCTCACCCTGGGCGGACTCCTCAAGCACCTGGCGCACGTGGAAGACAGTCACTTCGCCCGGCTGTGGCTCGGCCCCCCCGTCGGTGCTCCCTGGGACACCGTCGACTGGGACAGCACTCCCGACTGGGACTACCGCTCCGCCGCGCAGGACACCCCCGAGCAACTGCGCGCTCTCTGGCGGGAATCAGTCGCCCGCTCCCGTGCCGTCGTCGACGAGGCGCTCAGCACGGGCGGCCTTGACCAACTCGGCGCCCACACCACCCGTAGCGGCGAACGCCCCAACCTCCGCCGTATTCTCCTGGACCTCATCGAGGAGTACGCCCGTCACGCCGGTCACGCCGACCTCATCCGTGAGTCCGTCGACGGGCTCACGGGCGAGGACCCGCCGAAGCCGTAGTCCCTCGTGTCGTAGCGGGGGCGAACGCGACGAGTGAGCGATCCGGCAGTCACAGGATCCGCCGGACGGTTCCTAGCCGGCGGGGATGAGCTCCTTCTCCTGGAGATAGGTCCGCGCGACGTCCTCAGGGAGCCGCCGCCAGCTGTCCACCTGCTCGTTCATGGCGGCCAGGTCGGCCGTGGTCAGGACCGAGTTCAGCCGGTCGAGGGCCTTCGTGACGCCCTCGCTGCCCGCGCGGGAGCGGTTGACCACGGGGACGATGTAGTCGGCGTTCTGGAGGTGCTTGTCGTCGGCGAGCAGCACCAGGCCGAACTCGTCGAGGGTGGCGTCGGTGGTGGTCGTCAGGACCATCTGGTCCTGCCCGCTCTGCACGGCCTGCTTGGCCTGCGTGGTGCCGACGCCCTTCGGGTCGACCGCGGTGACGTCGATCCCGTACGTCTCGCGCAGCCCCGGCGCGCAGTACGGCCGCTTCACGCACTCGTCGCCCGCCGCGAGCCGTACGGGCAGCTTCGCCGCGCCCAGGTCGCTCAGGGTCTTGAGCCCGTGCTCGGTGGCGAACGCCCTCGTGACGGCGAAGGCGTTCTGGTCGACGGCCCGGCCCGGGTCGAGAACGGTCAGCCCCCGAGGGGTGGCGAGCCCACGCAGCGCGGTCATGGTGGCGGTCAGGTCGGGCGAGCCGACCGCCGGCGCCTCGGCCCCGTTGGCCTTGGCGTTCAGCCAGTCCGCGAAGGTCGCCGCGTACTCCGGTACGACGTCGATCTGGCCGCTCTCCAGGGCCGGTTCGTAGATCTCCCGGTTGGTGACCGCGAGGATCTCCGTGCTGTAGCCGGCCTCCTCCAGGAGCAGCGCGTACATCTGGGCCAGCAGGTCGCTCTCGGTGAAGCCCGCCGAGCCGATGGTGAGATGGCGGCTGTCGCCGGGCGGGGCGGTGACCTCGCCCTGGTCCTCCAGGGACGGGCCGGTGGTGCACCCGGCGAGGGCGAGCAGGGCCCCCGCCGCCCACGCCACCGCCGCTCGACGTCCCTTCATCCCGCGCTCCCCCGCGCCCAGGCCGGGGCGAGGCGCTGCGCGCCCTCGAAGACCGCCTCGACCACCAGGGCGAAGAGGGCGACGAGCACCGCGCCCGCGACGACCTGCGGGGTGGAGGCGAGGTTGAACCCGGCGGTGATGATCCGGCCGAGTCCCCCGCCGCCCGCGAGCGCGGCGACGGTCGCGGTGGCCACCAGCTGCACGGCGGCGATCCGGACCCCGGTGAGGATCAGCGGGAGCGCGAGCGGCACCTCGACGCCGAGGAGCATCTGGCGGCCGGTCATCCCCATGCCCCGTGCGGCCCGTACGACATCGGCGTCGACCCCGCGCATCCCCACGTACGCGTTGGTGAGCAGCGGCGGGATCGCGAAGAGGACGAGCGCGATGATCGTCGGCCAGTCACCGTAGGCGCCGATCGGGCTGAGCAGCAGCAGGACGAGGACGGCGAAGGTGGGCACGGCGCGGCCGACGTTGGAGAGGTTGACGGCCAGGGCGCCGCCTTTGCCGAGGTGGCCGAGGACCAGCGCGACCGGAAGGGCGAGGGCGCAGCTCAGCACGAGGCAGACGACGGTCAGGTAGAGGTGCTCGGCGAGCCGGTTCCAGACCCCGTTGTCGCCGGCCCAGTGGGCGGCCGTGGTGAGCCAGTCCCAGGTTGCGGAGAGGGTGTTCACGCGGCCTGCCCGCGGGTCCAGGGCGTGAGCACCCGCTGGATGCCGAGCAGCAGCAGGTCGGCCGCGACGGCGATGACCACGCAGAGGACGGAGGCGGTGAGGACCTGCGACTTGAAGTAGGTGTTCATCCCGGAGTAGATGAGGTTGCCGAGGCCGCCGTAGCCGACGATCGCGCCGATGGTCACGAGGGAGACGGCGGAGACGGTGGCGATGCGCAGCCCGGCCATCGCGGCGGGCAGGGCGAGCGGAAGCTCTACGGTGAGCAGCAGCCGGACCGGGCCGTAGCCCATGCCGCGCGCGGCCTGCCGGGTGTCCTCGGGGACGGCGCGGAGACCGGCCAGGATGTTCCGTACGAGCAGGGTGAGGGAGTAGAGCACGAGCCCCGCGATGACGATGGAGGCGCTCAGTCCGTAGACGGGCAGGAGCAGCGAGAACATCGCCAGGGACGGGATCGTGTACAGGATCGTGGTGACCCCGAGGACCGGCCCGGCGGCCCAGCGCCAGCGGCGGGCGGCGACGGCGAGGGGGACGGCGAGCAGCAGGCCGATGACGACCGAGACGAGGGTCAGTTGGAGGTGCTGGAGGACGGCGTCGCCGAGGATCTCGCTCCGGGAGGACAGATAGGCGCCGCAGATCCATTCGTTGCGCGCGAGGCAGTCGTCGGGAGGCGCGGTCATCCCCCCATTTCAGGCGGCGACCCGCCCCGCCGCACGCCGGACCGGGCCGTTCGGGCCGTGGGCGGGGGCCGGCACGGGGGGGGTGCGGAGGGTTTGCGCGCAGGGTTTGCGCGGGAGGCTGGCGCGAGGGCCTTGTGCGGGGGCTTGCGCAGAGGCGACCGGACGGGGGCTTGCGTCGGGCCGACCTGTCGGCCAGGGCCTCGGGGTCAGCTCACCCGGGGTAGCGCTCGTGGAGGTCGTCGGGCCAGGGCTCGTGCTCCTCGCGCAAGGCGCCCTCGCTGCGCTCCTTGAGGCGCTCGCCCTGCTCGCGCAGGCGGTCGGCCTCCTCGGGGTCGGAAGTCCGCCGCGCCCGCTGGAGCAGGTTCTCCGCCTTGTCGCGCTCGTACTGCGCGTGGGCGTGGGCCGCCTCGCCCTCCCGCCGGGTCTCCCGGCCCCCGTCGTCGCGATCCCTGTCGTCCCGTTGCCTGCCGTCGCGTGCGGTCATCGCGCACCTCCTCGGCGTGCGGCTTCCCGCCCCCCGGGAGGTGAAACACACCTCCCGTGGGCGGACGGCCCGGCCCCCTGGCACGGGAGGTGGAACACCCCTCCCGTCGGCGGACGCCCCGGCCCCTTGGCACGGGGGCCGGGCCGTCTCCGTACGGCTCAGTCCTCCTGCAGGACGGACAGCACGTTGCCCGCCGGGTCGGTGAACCAGGCGATGCCCGCCGGACCGTCGCCGCCGGGGCCCTTCACGACGCCCTTGGCGTCGTGCTCGAACCCCGGGTAGCGCTGGAGCGAGACACCCCGCTTGGCCAGCTCGTCGACGGCGGCCTCGATGTCGTCCACGGGGAAGTTCAGGATCGTGAAGGAGGCGGGCGTGTGGTTGTCCTTGGGGTAGACGAAGACGTTCGCGCCGCTCCCCAGCTTGATCGTCAGCATCTGCATCTCCCCCTCGCCGACCATGTCGACCTGGAGGCCGAGGGTGTCGCCGTAGAACTGACGGGCCCGGTCGAGATCGTCGACCGAGAAGCCACTGAACGCCTTCGACTGTCCGAACATGCCGTTGTCTCCTTCGCGTGTGCCGTTCGGGAATTCCGAGGGCACACCCAGCGGACCACCATCCGGACACCCTCCACGCGGGCTCACGTCCGGATGGTCGCCGCCCGTCACCCTCAGGGACCTCACCGCCCCCGGAGGCACCGCCGGACGTCGGCCTGTCCGATACTGGCCGGATTGATCACAAGGGGGCAGCGGTGGACTGGTGGCTCGGACTCGGCGCGGTGGCCGCCGGATTGCTGATCGCCGTGGTGACCGCGCCGGTCGGGGTGTCGGGGGCGGTGTTCCTCCTGCCCGTACAGCTGAGCGTGTTCGCGGTGCCCAACCCGGCGGTGACCCCGACCAACCTGCTGTACAACGTGGTCGCGGGCCCCGGCGCCCTGTGGCGCCACCACCGCACCGGCGGTCTGTGGTCCCCGCTCACCCGTCGCCTGCTCGCCGGGACCCTCCCCGGAGTCGTGGCCGGAGCCGTCATCCGGGTCTTCGCCCTCCCCGGCCCGACCGTCTTCCGCCTTCTGATCGCCGCCTTCCTCCTCCCCCTCGGCCTGTGGCTGTGCGCGCGCACGCTGCGCCCGAGGAGCGCCGGGCCTGTGCGGGAGCCGTCTCCGCGCGCCCTGGGCGCGCTGGCCCTGACGGTGGGAGTCGTCGGCGGGATCTACGGAATCGGCGGCGGCTCCCTGATCGGCCCGATCCTCGCCGGCCGCGGCGTTCCGGTCTCCCGCGTCGCCCCTGCCGCCCTCGCCGCGACCTTCGCCACCTCCCTCGTCGGGGCCGCGACCTTCGCCCTGCTCTCCCTCACCCACAGCGGCGCCATCGCACCCGACTGGTTCCTCGGCAGCTGCGCGGGCCTGGGCGGCCTGGGCGGCGGCTACCTCGGCGCCCGGCTCCAGCCGCGGCTCCCCGAGACCTTCCTACGGTTGCTCCTCGGCACTCTCGCGGTCGGGGTCGGCGCCCTCTACGCCGTCCAGGCCCTCACCTGACCTGGTCGGCCAGGCCCTCCGACGGGGCCGACGGCTGCTGTGCCGCCGACCCCACGGCCGAGCCCGATCAGGACTCAGGGCGCGATCGGCAGCCGGCGCTTGTGGTCGGTGAGCCGGTAGCGGCGGACGATCGCGTCGTACGCGGCCTCCGCCACCGGCTTGCCCTCCAGGAAGTCGTCGATGTCGTCGTACGTGACACCCAGCGCGTCCTCGTCGGGCTTGCCCGGGTCGAGCGTCTCCAGGTCGGCCGTCGGGGTCTTCCACACCAGCTCGGACGGGGCTCCGAGGGCTTCGGCGCAGGCCCGCACGCGACGCTTGGTCAGGCCGGTCAGCGGGACGACGTCGGCGGCGCCGTCACCGTACTTGGTGAAGAAGCCGGAGACCGCCTCCGCCGCGTGGTCGGTGCCGACGACCAGGCCGTCCTGGGCGCCCGCGACGGCGTACTGCGCGATCATGCGCTGGCGGGCCTTGATGTTGCCCTGGACGAAGTCCTGGTGGCGGGCGTCCCGGAAGGTCACCCCGCCGGACAGGCAGGCTTCCAGGGCGGCGTCGCTCGCCGGCCTGACGTCCACGGTGAGGACCCGGTCGGCGGCGATGAAGCCCAGGGCGAGCTGGGCGTCCTTCTCGTCGGCCTGGACGCCGTAGGGCAGCCGCATGGCGTAGAAGGTGGCGTCGTGGCCCGCCGCGCGGGCCCGTTCCACGGCGAGCTGGCAGAGCCGGCCGGCCGTGGTGGAGTCCACCCCGCCGCTGATCCCGAGGACCAGACCGCGCAGCCCCGTGGAGGTGAGGCGCTCGGTCAGGAAGGCCACCCGGCGCTCGATCTCGACGAGCGGGTCGAAGTGCGGGGAGACCTCGAGGTCCCGGGCGATCTGCTGCTGGGCGGTGGACGCCGCGTCGGTCACGGAGTGCTCCTCGGGTGGCTCTCGTGGTTCTCGGAGTGGTTTCTTCGGTGGTACGGGGGCTGGCTGGACCCCCGCCCGTCGGTCCGACGGTGGGTCCCGGGCCCGGGTCGACTCTATGCGGCCCGCTCGCGCCGGGGCGCGCGGGCCCGGTGAGCGCGCGGGGCGGTTACGGCGCGGCCCGGCGACGGCGCGGCCCGGTGAGCGCGCGGGCGCGGTGAGCGCCCGGCCCGGTGAGGCGGCTGCCGCCGAGGGATCTCGTCCACACTCCTTTACGCCTCTGTCATGCACGGGTAACTTTCGGCCCGCGCAAACGCTTGCAGCAATTTTCTGCTCGATCTTTCACCGCCCCTGCCGCGACCTGCCCGTCGCGGCCCGTGCCCCGGAGAAGAGACGCATGCGACGCACCCGCCTTCGGCGGTTCAGACAGGTCACCGTGGCGGCCGCGGCCGCCGCCTGCCTGCTCGGACTGCTCTCCGCCCCACCCCCGTCCCCGTCGGCCACCGCCTCCTCGGCGGCGCCCGTCGCGGCCGCCGAGAACACCGCGACGGTTTTCTACTTCACGAAGACCAAGAACTGGTCCGCCCACCGTCTCCACTACGCCCCCGACGGCGGGGCCTGGACCGCCGTCCCCGGCGTGGCGATGGAGGCCGCCTGCACGGACTGGGTGAAGAAGACCGTCACCCTGGGCTCCGCCGAGGGGCTCCAGGCGACCTTCACCGACGGCGGGGGTACCTGGGACAACAACGGGGGCCGGAACTACGACCTCGGGACCGGCACCGTCACCGTCAAGGACGGTGTGGTGGCCCACTCCGACCCGTGCGGCGACGACCCGGCCGAACCCGCCCCGGGCAACCGGGCGACCGTCTACTACTCCACCGCCGCCCTCGGCTGGACCACCGTCAACCTGCACCACGCCCCGGCGGGCGGAGCCTGGACCACGGTCCCGGGGGTCGGCATGGAGGCGGCCTGCACCGGCTGGTGGCGCCGCTCCGTCGACCTCGGCGCCGCCACCACGCTGAGCGCCGTCTTCAACAACGGCAACGGCGTCTGGGACAACAACAACGGCGTGAACTACGCGCTGCCCGCCGGGACCACCACCGTCGAGGACCGGACCGTCACCCCGGGGGCCGCGGACCCGTGCGCCGTCGAGGCCCCCGACACGCGGGCCCCCACCGTGCCCACCGGGGTCACCGCGCGCGCGGACGGCACCTCGGCCGTCCTCAGCTGGCAACCCGCCTCGGACGACCGAGGAGTGACGGCCTATCAGGTGACCCGCACCGGCGGGACGCGCGGCACGGCCGTGACCGATGTCGGCTCCACCGTGCTCTCCGAGACGGACCTGGAGGAGAGCACCGCCTACACCTGGACCGTCAGGGCGCTCGACGCCGCCGGCAACACCTCCGCCGCCTCGGCGCCCGCCCGGGCGACCACGGGGACGGCGCCCCCGGCGCCCGCCGAGGGCCGACCACTGGGCACCGACCCCCGCAAGGACCCGATCTACTTCGTCCTGACCGCCCGTTTCCACGACGGCGACCCCTCGAACGACCGCGGCGGCAGCCAGCACACGAAGTCGGGCAACGCCGCGAACGGCGACCCCATGTTCCGAGGCGACTTCAAGGGCCTGGTGGACAAGCTCGACTACATCAAGGGCCTCGGGTTCTCCGCCGTGTGGATCACCCCGGTGGTGCTCAACCGGTCCGACTACGACTACCACGGGTACCACGGCTACGACTTCTACCAGGTCGACGCCCGCCTCGAATCGGCGGGCGCCTCGTACCAGGACCTGATCAACGCGGCCCACGCCAAGGGCATGAAGATCTACCAGGACGTCGTCTACAACCACTCCTCCCGCTGGGGCGCCAAGGGCCTGTTCACACCGAGGACGTACGGCGTCCGCGACAGCCAGTGGAGCTGGCACTACGACGAGCCGAACGCCTCCTTCGAGTACGACGGCCTGACCGTCGAGCCGAAGTCCGGGAAGTCGTACTACAACGGCGACCTGTGGTCGACGGCCGAGCCCACCGGCAACACCTGCGTCAACTGGGGCACCGCGACCACGTACACCTCGCCGGAGGGGTACCGGATCTACAACTGCCAGTGGCCGAACCCCACCTCCGGCATGTTCCCGAAGGCGCTCTACCACACCTGCTGGATCGGCAACTGGGAGGGCGAGGACTCCCGTTCCTGCTGGCTCCACGACGACCTCGCGGACTTCAACACCGAGTCGACGGCCGTGCAGAACTATCTGATCGGCGCCTACGACAAGTACATCGACATGGGCGTCGACGGCTTCCGCGTCGACACGGCCGTCCACATCCCGCGCACCACCTGGAACCGCCGTTTCCTGCCCGCCATCCAGGAGCGCGTCACGAGGAAGTTCGGAGCGGAGGTCGCGAAGAACTTCTTCGTCTTCGGCGAGGTCGCCGCCTTCGTCAACGACAAGTGGAACCGCGGCTCGGTCAACCACTCCGCCCAGTTCTACACCTGGAAGGAGCGCGCGGAGTACGACGCCGACGACACCAGGGCCGCCCTGGAGATGTACGCGCACGAGCAGCGACTCGGCCCGGCCGGGCAGCCCACGTCGACCAACGCCTTCCTGAACGGCAACGACTACCACGAGCCGGACCACAGCCGGTTCTCCGGGATGCACGTCATCGACATGCGCATGCACATGAACTTCGGCGACGCGCGGAACGCCTTCGGCAACGGCAAGGACTCCGACGACAGCTACAACGACGCCACCTACAACGTCGTCTACGTCGACAGCCACGACTACGGACCCAACAAGAGCAGCGAGCGGTACGCCGGCGGCACGGACGCCTGGGCGGAGAACATGTCGCTGATGTGGACCTTCCGCGGCATCCCGACGCTGTACTACGGCTCCGAGATCGAGTTCCAGAAAGGGAAGAAGATCGACTGCGGGCCCACCTGCCCGCTGGCGACCACGGGCCGCGCCTACTTCGGCGACCACCTCGCCGGGGACGTGAAGGCGTCCGGCTTCTCCTCCGTCGAGTCCGCGAGCGGCGCCGTCGCCCAGACCCTCGCCCAGCCACTGGCCCGGCACGTCCAGCGGCTCAACCAGATCCGCCGGGCGGTCCCGGCCCTGCAGACGGGCCAGTACTCCACCGAGGGCGTCAGCGGGTCGATGGCCTTCAAGCGCCGCTGGACCTCCGGCTCCACGGACAGCTTCGCGCTCGTCACCGTCACCGACGGCGCGACGTACACCGGCATCCCGAACGGCACCTACACCGACGCCGTCACGGGCGACCAGCGGGTCGTCACCGACGGCACGCTGACCGTGGCGGCGCCGGGCAAGGGCAACCTGCGGGTGTACGTACGGAACGGACCGGGCCGCATCGGAACCGCGGGCCCGTACCTGAAGTAGGCGCGGACCGCGGGCGGGGACGACGGGCGGGCCGCGTGCGGGCACGACGGGCGGGCCTCGTGCGGGGACGACGGGCGGGCCGCGGCATCCGGCGCCGCGGCCCGCTCGCCCGCCGCTCCCCGCCGAGCCGGTTCAGCCGCTCCGCGAGCCGCCTCGCAGGGCACGGTCGAGGCCTTCCTGCGGGAGCCCGGACAGGGCGCGCAGGAAGATCTCCTCGTAGGTGGGGGAACCGATCGTCGCGCGGGCCGTGTGCGCGTACTTCTCCCGCAGGGCGTGCAGTTCGGGCATGCCGCGCTGTGGCTGGCCGGTGGACCGCCAGTACGCCTCACCCGTGCCGGAGACGTCGGCGGCGAGTTCGCCGTCCCCGGAGGCGGCGAGCGCGGCGGCCAGGATGTCGAGGCCGAGGGCGACCCCGAAGCCGTCGCCGAGCTTCCGCTTCCCCTCCAGCATGGCCCTGGCGTGGCCGACGGCCGACTCGGGCTCTCCTTCGAGGAGGCCGATCAGCGCCAGCTGGTAGTCGAGGTACGCGCGGGTCCAGTGCTCCCCCTGCGCGGTGCAGGCGTCCCGCAGGGCGAGCGCCTCCCCACGGGCCTCGTCGAGACGGCCGAGGCCGGTGAGCCCGAAGACCCTCACGAGGAGGCAGCGCAGGCGCTCGGCGGAGTCCGTCGGACCGCCGGGGGCGGCGTCGAGGACGTGGCCGACCACGACGAGCGCGGCCCTGGGGCGGCCGGTCATCAGGGCGAGCAGCCCCGCGAGATAGGCGGCGTCCAGCGTTCTCGCCCCCAGGCCCACCGCGCCGCCTCTCCCGGCCGCGGGCCTCGCCGCGTACTCGGCGTGCCGCGCGGCCCGGGCACAGCGTTCGCTCACGTCCTGGGCGGGGCCGAAGTCGCCCTGGAGGGTGAGAGACACGCCGAGGGCCCACAGGGCCCGGGCCCGGTCGGGGCCCCTGGCCTCGCTGAGCACCAGCGCCTGCTCCAGGTAGTCGCGGGCCTCGCGCAGCCGGCCGCAGCACGACCAGAAGAACCCGACCGCTCCGGCGAGCGCCAGCGCGCTGTCGGGGTCGGTGCGCAGCAGCCGGTCCAGCGCGGTGCACAGGTCGGTGTAGTGCTCGTCGATCGTGGTGTACCAGTGCAGTTGGTCGGGGCCGAGCCAGCCGGCGTCGGCACGCCGGGCCAGGTCCAGGCAGAAGGCGGCGTGCCGGTCGGCGACCGCTTCGGTCTCTCCCAGCCGGTTCAGCCACCCCGCGCCGTACTCGCGGATGGTGTCCAGGAGCCGGTAGCGGTCGCCCTCCCTGCGGACCACGGACATGCGGACGAGCGTGTCGAGGGCGGTCGGCAGGGTCTGCGGGGTCAGCGGGCCTCCCCCGCACACGAAGTCCGCCGAGGCGAGGTCGAAGGGCCCGCGGAAGACCGTGAGCCGTGCCCACAGCAGCCGTTCCAGCGGGCCGCACAGCTCGTGGCTCCAGCCGATCGCCGCGCGCAGCGTCTGGTGGCGCTGCGGCCAGACGCGCTCGTGGTGGACGAGGAGTTCGAAGCGCGAGCCGAGCTGGTCCCGGACGGCCTCGACGCCCTGGAGGCGGATCTGGGCGGCGGCCAGTTCGAGGGCGAGGGGGATGCCTTCCATCCGGGCGCAGATCTCGGTGGCGGGTCCCGCCTGCCACTGCGCGGGGACGCGCGGGCGACCCCTGGGGGGCACACCGGCGCGCTGCCGGAGCAGGTCCATCGCGTCACGGCCCCGGGACACGAGGGGCTCCAGGGCGAGCACCCGCTCCTGGGGCGCGCCGAGGGGGCGTCGGCTGGTGGCGAGCACGGTGAGGCCGGGCGCGGCGGCCAGGAGGTCGCCGACGAGCCGGGCGCAGGGGTCCGCCAGGTGGTCGCAGGAGTCGAGGACGAGCAACAGGCGTTTTCCGGCCAGCCAGCGTCCGAGGATGTCGACGGGCATCCCGGGCGTGTGGATGGTCAGGTCGACGGCGTCGGCGATGCTCGCGACGAGCAGGCGGTCCCCCTGGAGCGGGGTGAGGTCGGCCCACCACGCGCCGTCCGGGTAGCCGTCGGCGAGGCGCCGCGCCGTGTGGAGGGCGAGGCGCGTCTTGCCGACGCCTCCGACCCCGGTGACGGTGACGAGACGGTGGTCCGCCAGCTCCGCGGCGAGGCGGTCCCGTTCCTTGCCGCGCCCCACGAAGCTGGTGTTCTCGTCGGGTAGATGTCCACGCACGGCAGCAGTCTCCCCCATGACGCGCCCGAACGGACCCCGTGAACGGGTCATTCGCCGATGACGGGCCGCCTCACTTGGTGGTGTCTCCCGGGCCGAGGTGCTCGCCGGGGCGGTTCAGGTCCTCGACCGCGTCGACGCCCACCACCGCGCCTGTCGACTTCTTGGCGCGCCGCAGCCGGCGCTCCAGCCGGCCGGCGAAGGTGGTCAGCGCGAAGTTGAGGATGACGAAGATGACGGCGACGACGGTGAAGCTCGCGATGGTGTTGGCCCCGTAGTTCGCGCTCATCGGGCGCACGGAGGCGAGGAGCTCGGAGAAGCCGAGCATGGCGCCGCCGAGCGCGGTGTCCTTGACGATGACGACGAGCTGGCTGACGAGCGCGGGGAGCATCGCCGTGACCGACTGGGGCAGCAGCACGTGGGACATGGTCTGGCCCTTGCGCATGCCGATCGCCTTGGCGGCGTCGGTCTGGCCCCTCGGTAGGGAGAGGATCCCGGCCCGCACCACCTCGGCGAGGACCGAGGCGTTGTAGAGGACGAGGCCGGTGACGACGGCGTACAGCGGCCGGCTCTCCGGGCTGACGTCGGTGAACTCGGAGTACGCGGCGTTGGCGAAGAGCATCAGGATCAGGACCGGGATGGCGCGGAAGAACTCCACGACCGTCCCGGCGACGCCCCGCACCCAGCGGTGGTCGGAGAGTCGGCCGATGCCCAGGATCGCGCCGAGGGGCAGCGCGATGACCATCGAGAGCCCGGCGGCGATCAGGGTGTTCTCCAGGGCCGGGAAGATGTACGTGGTCCAGACGCGGGAGTCGGTGACGAAGGGCTCCCACTTGTCCGCCTCCAGCTGGTCCTTGCCGGCGAGGCTCACCAGGACCCACCAGACGACGGCGGCGAAGGCGATCAGGAAGAGCAGCGTGTAGAGCAGGTTCCGGCGCTTCGCGCGGGGGCCCGGGACGTCGTAGAGGACGGTGGGGCGCTCCTTCATCGCTTCACCGCCACCTTCTTGGCAAGCCAGCCGAGGAAGAGCCCGGTGGGCAGCGTGAGACAGATGAAGCCGACGGCGAAGATCACCGAGATGAGGATCAGCTGGGCCTCGTTCTCGATCATCTCGCGCATCAGCAGGGCGGCCTCGGCGACGCCGATGGCGGCGGCGACGGTGGTGTTCTTGGTGAGGGCGATCAGGACGTTGGCCAGCGGCCCCACCACGGAGCGGAAGGCCTGCGGGAGCACGATGAGGCGCAGGATCTGCGGGAAGTTGAGGCCGATGGCCCGGGCGGCCTCGACCTGGCCGAGGGGGACGGTGTTGATGCCCGAGCGCAGCGCCTCGCAGACGAAGGCGGAGGTGTAGGCGATCAGTCCGAGGACGGCGAGGCGGAAGTTGATCGTGGTGAAGTCCTTGGCGCCCATGTCGACGCCGAGGGTCTGGAAGAGGCCGAGCGAGGTGAAGACGATGATGACGGTCAGCGGGATGTTGCGGACGACGTTGACGTAGGCGGTGCCGAAGCCCCGCATCAGGGGGACGGGGCTGACGCGCATGGCGGCCAGCAGCGTCCCCCAGATCAGGGAGCCGATCGCGGAGTAGACGGTGAGCTGCACCGTCACCCAGAACGCTCCCAGCAGGTCGTAGCCTTCGAGGAAGTCGAACACGGCGGCCCACTCACTTCACGACGACGCCGATCTCCGGTGCGGGTTCGTTCTGGTACTCCGCGGGTCCGAAGTTCTTCTTCACGGCCGCGTCCCAGGACCCGTCCGCGACCATCTTCTCCAGGGCGTCGTTGATCTGCTCCTTCAGTTCGCTGCCCTTCTGGACGCCGATGCCGTAGTTCTCGTTGCTCAGCTCGAAGCCGCCGAGCTTGAACTTGCCCTCGAACTCGGGCTGTGAGGCGTAGCCGGCGAGGATGGAGTCGTCGGTGGTCAGGGCGTCGATGACGCCGTTCTCCAGGCCGGTCAGGCACTCCGAGTAACCGCCGTACTCCTGGAGTTGGGCCTGCGGGGCGATCTCGCTCTTGACGTTCTGCGCGGAGGTGGAACCGGTGACCGAGCAGAGCTTCTTGTTGTTGAGGTCCTCGGGCTTGGTGATCGAGTTGTCGTCCGCGCGGATCAGCACGTCCTGGTGGGCCAGGAGGTACGGCCCGGCGAAGTCGACCTTCTGCGCCCGCTCGTCGTTGATCGAGTACGAGGCCGCGATGAAGTCGACGTCACCGCGCTGGAGCAGGGTCTCCCGGTCGGCGCTCTTGGCCTCCTTCCACTCGATGTCGCCGGGCTCGTAGCCGAGCTGGTCGGCCACGTACGTCGCCACGTCGACGTCGAAGCCGGTGTACGTGCCGTCCGGCGTCTTCAGCCCGACGCCGGGCTGGTCGAACTTGATGCCGACGGTGATCCTGTCGCTGTCGGCGCTCGAACCGCTGCTCCCGTCGTCGCCGCAGGCGGCCAGCGAGAAGGAGAGGGCGAGCGCGGCGGCCGCGGCGACGCCGGCCTTGGTGAGCTTGCGAGGGTTCATGGGGTCACCCCTGGGGCTGGGGGCGCGGCGGCCGCGGTCAGTGGTGCAGGATCTTCGAGAGGAAGTCCTTGGCACGGTCGCTGCTGGGATTGCTGAAGAACTGCTCGGGTGTCGTCTCCTCCACGATCCTGCCGTCGGCCATGAAGACCACGCGGTTGGCGGCGGACCGGGCGAAGCCCATCTCGTGGGTGACGACGACCATGGTCATTCCGTCACGGGCGAGCTGCTGCATGACCTCGAGGACCTCGTTGATCATCTCGGGGTCGAGCGCGGAGGTCGGCTCGTCGAAGAGCATCACCTTCGGATCCATGGCCAGTGCCCGGGCGATCGCCACGCGCTGCTGCTGGCCGCCGGAGAGCTGGGCGGGGTACTTGTCGGCCTGGCTCGCGACCCCGACCCGGTCGAGGAGCTGCCGGGCCCGCCGCTCGGCGGCCTTCTTGTCCTTCTTGCGGACCTTGACCTGGCCGAGGGTGACGTTCTCCAGCACGGTCTTGTGCGCGAAGAGGTTGAACGACTGGAAGACCATGCCGACGTCGGCGCGGAGCGCGGCGAGCTCGCGGCCCTCGGCGGGCAGGGGCTTGCCGTCGATGACGATCTCGCCGGAGTCGATGGTCTCCAGCCGGTTGATGGCCCGGCACAGGGTCGACTTCCCGCCCCCGGACGGGCCGATCACGACGACGACCTCACCCCGGCCGACGGTCAGGTCGATGGACTGGAGCACGTGGAGCGCGCCGAAGTGCTTGTCGACGTCCTTCAACACGACGAGCGCGTCGGGCATGGCAGCCTCCTGTCGCCGCCCCGCGACCCTCCTCATGTTCATGCTCCGCCCTCGGGCGATGTCCTGCACGCCGGGCGGGGGCGGGCGACCGTGATGAAAACGGTTGTCGACCGCTGCCGTCGGTGGGGCGGGCCGCCCGGGCGGGCGGCGAGGCCGCTGCGGCGCGCCGCCCGGACGCCGGGATCGTGCCGTTTCGGCGACCGCTGGTCAGCCGACGATGGCGACCGGGGCGTCCCAGGCGTTGCGGTCGACGGTGATCGTGTGGCCGCCGCGGGTTTCCTTGCTGTTGGCCTTGTACTGGTGGCCGCGGCTGTGGTCGGTGTACAGCTTCGGGTCCCAGGGCCAGTCCCTGGTGGTGGTCTCCTGGCCGTTCCACAGGGCGTACCAGAGGTTGCCCGGCAGGTCCTTGCGGTCCTTGGCGGTGGCGATCGCCTTGGCGCTGGAGCTGCTGAAGCCGTAGAGGCCGGCGCGGTAGGTCTTGGCGCGCAGCGTCTTGGTGAAGGACCGCACGTAGGCGAGGGTGGCGTCGTTGCAGGCCTTGTCGGCGATGTCGTACGACTCCATGTTGAGGTAGATCGGGCTGCCGGCCTTCATGCCGAGCGCCGAGGCCTTGGCGATCGCGTCGTTGGCGTTGCTCGCCCCGACCGAGGTCGCGGTGGCCGCGGTGAACCTCTCCTTGTTCCGGCTCTTCTGGCAGGGCGGCTGGGCGCCCACGTACAGGGGGATGACGCGCCAGCCGAGCGTGTCGACCGACTTCACCCAGGACTTGGTCAGGTTGGGCTGGGCACAGCCGCGGTTCTTGCCGCCGACGTAGACCGCGACGCCGCCGTAGTAGGCGTCCTTCTTCCACGCCTTCATCGCGGTGAGCGAGGGCGCCGTGCAGGCGTCGAACGCCCGGCCGGTGTAGGTCTTCTGGGCCGGCCACGCCGGGGCGGCCATCGAGGTCTGCGCCGCGATGCCGGCGCCGGCCACGACGACGACGCCGGTCGTCGCCAGTGCGATGTAGCGACCTCTTCTGGACAGCCGGTGCTTGGCCATGTCCCACCCCTTGTGTACGACGTTCCACGGATTGCGGCTCCGACCCCCCGGAGCGTGATCACCCTACCCGGCGGGGCCGCGACCGCGAGGGTCGGCCGGGACGCCCGGCGCCAACTTCCCCGTGACACAGTCATGGAGAAGGCGGAGCAGTCCGACGACAGCGCGGAAGGACGAGGAGATGAGGGCGATGATCACCGGCCTCCCTGCGGAGTTCTGGACCGTCCGGTACGTGGGGTCGCGTTTCCCGGGTGCCGCGTCCGTGGCCGCCCGTCCGGGGCTCGCAGACGGTGCCAACTGCCAGGTGTTCGCGTACGAGGTGCTGCGGCACTTCGGTCTGACGCCTCCGGACCTGCGCTCCTCGGAGCTCTGGAGCGACACCGGGGCCACGGTCCACGTGCCGGTCGCGGACCGCCTCGACCTGGTCCTGTTCAACCGCACGGCCGACGCGTACGGGGCGCATGTCGGCGTCCACGTCGGGGACGACGCGATCCTCCACCTGTGCGCGGAGGTCGGGCGCCCCGCGGTGTGGGGGGCGGCGGACTTCGCGGCACGGGAGCGCTACGCCGTCCGGCTCGGAGCCAAGCGGGTCCTCCCCCGGCCGGCGTCCGGCGGGTAGCGCGCTTCCGTGCCCGCACGCGGCCGCCGAACCGGCCGAGGGCTACGAGCGGTTGCCGGTTGCCGCCCTGGGCTCAGCCGTGGCCCTGGGCTACGCCGCCGTCGTGGACGCGGGCTGCGACCGCGCCGCTCCGGCCCGCAGGGCCGAGGCGTAGGTCTCGTCGGGGTCGAGCCTGCGCAGCTCCTCGGCGATCAGCTCGGCCGTCGTACGGACCTTCAGGGCGAGGACCCGGCTCGGCTGACCGGGGATGGACAGCCGCGCCACCGGGCCCTCGGGCCGGTCGATGACGATCTCGCCGTCCGGCGTGCCGAGGCGTACGGCGGTGACGACCGGACCGGCCGTGTCCACCCGCTCGACCGGGACCCGCAGCCGGTCCTCGAACCAGCGGGCCAGCAGTTCGGCGCTCGGGTTGTCCGGCTCGCTCTCCACGGCGGCCGAGACGACCGTCGCCCCGGCCTGGTCCAGGGCGGCGGCCAGCATCGAGCGCCACGGCGTGAGCCGGGTCCAGGCGAGGTCGGTGTCGCCGGGGGCGTAGGAGGCGGCGCGGACGTCCAGCGCGGCCAGCGGGTCCTCGACGGCGTACGCGTCGGTGATGCGGCGCTGGGCGAGCGAGCCGAGCGGGTCGGCCGACGGGACCTCGGGGGCGTCGACCGGCCACCAGAGGACGACGGGGGCGTCGGGCAGCAGCAGCGGGAGGACCACGGAGTCGGCGCGGGCGCCGAGTTCGCCGTACATCCGGAGCAGGACGGTCTCCCCCGACCCCGCGTCGCTGCCGACGCGGACCTCCGCGTCGAGCCGGGCCTCGTTGCGCCGCCGGGGCGTACGGTCGTGGCGCTTGATGACGACGAGCGTGCGGGAGGGGTGCTCGCGGGACGCCTCGTTGGCCGCCTTCAGCGCGTCGTAGGCGTTCTCCTCGTCGGTGACGATGACGAGGGTGAGCACCATGCCGACGGCGGGCGTGCCGACGGCCCTGCGGCCCTGGACGATCGCCTTGTTGATCTTGCTGGATGTGGTGTCCGTGAGATCGATCTTCATGACCCGCGCCCCGTTCCCTCCGCCGTCCGTGATCACCGTGGCTGTCCCACCGAGCCTACGCGGGCGGCGACGTTCCCGCTGACGCCCGGGATCCGAGCAGGCCGCGCGGGCGGAGCCGCACTGGCGTTCGGGCTCCCGGCGGGGGATCATCCCCGGATGACCACAGAAACGATCACCGCCGCCGCCTCCGGCACCTGGACGCTCGGCGACCTCCCCGTCCACCGCATCGGCTTCGGCTCGATGCGCCTGCCGCAGACGGGCGAGGCCCTCGTCGAGGACGCTGTGCCGCGCGACCGGGAGCAGGCCGTCGCCGTGCTGCGCCGGGCGGTCGAGTTCGGCGTGAACCACATCGACACCGCCGCCTTCTACTTCTCCCCGCTGCGCTCCGCCAACGAGCTGATCAACCGCGCCCTCGCCCCCTACGGGGACGACCTGGTCATCGCCACCAAGGTCGGTCCGGCGCGCGACCCGCGAGGCCGCTGGCTGCCGCACGCGACGGCGGAGCAGCTGCGCGGACAGGTCGAGGAGAACCTGCGGCAGCTGGGCCGCGACCACCTCGACGTGGTGAACCTGCGGGTCGTCGGCACCGACTCGGTCGCCGAGCGCTTCGGCGCCCTGGCCGAGCTCCGCGAGGCAGGGCTCATCCGTCACCTGGGCCTCTCCAACGTCCACCCGCACCAGGTGGCGGAGGCCCGCGCGATCGCCCCGGTGGTCTGCGTACAGAACCAGTACGGGATCGGCGTACGGCCCGACCACGACGACTTCGTCCGGGAGTGCGGCGAACAGGGCATCGCGTACGTGCCGTTCTACGCCATCGCGGGTACGGGCCGCGAGAGCGGCGCGACCGGTGGGGCGGACGACGAGGTGCTCACCGTGGCCCGGGCGCACGGCGTGAGCCCGGCGCAGGTCCGGCTCGCGTGGACGCTGCACCGGGGTCCGCACGTCCTGGCGATCCCCGGCACCGGCGACCCGGACCACCTGGCCGCCAACGTCGCGGCGGGCGCACTGCGCCTGGGCGAGGACGAACTGGCCGCCTTGGACGCCCTGCACCGCCGCGGCGCGTAGCGTTCACGCGCGGCCGGCGGCCTTCTGGCTCCGGCGGGACAGGGAGTCGACGACCACCGCGGCCAGCAGGACCGAGCCGGTGATCATGAACTGGACGGCGTTGCTGACGCCCATGATGTTCATGCCCGACTGGATCGACCCGATCACCAGCGCGCCCAGCAGGGCCGACCAGACCGAGCCGCGTCCGCCGAAGAGGCTGGTGCCGCCGATGACGGCGGCGGCGATCACGTTCATCAGCAGGTTGCCGCCGCCGGAGGTCTGGCTCGCCGACTGGATCTGCCCGGCCAGGAAGAGGCCGCCGACCGCCGCCATCGTGCCGGCGATCGAGAAGACGGACATCCGGACGAACGGCACGCTGATGCCCGCCCTGCGGGCGCCCTCGATGTTGCCGCCGACGGCGAAGATCTGCCGCCCGTACGTGGTGCGGCGCAGAACGAAGTCGATGAGGACCAGGACGACCAGGAAGATCAGGAGCGCCAGCGGGAGCCCCTGGTACTGGTTGAGGATGTAGGCGGCGACGAACGCGATCGCGGCGATGACGACCGTACGGATCACGATCTCGGCGACCGGCCGGAACGGCACCCGGGCGCGCCGGCGGCGCCGGGCGTCGAGGAGCGCCGTGACGAGGAAGAGCCCGACGCCGACGGCCGCCGCGATGTACGCGGCGGCCGGGCTGTGGAAGATCTTCGAGTACAGCTCCGAGACGATGCTCTCGCCCGGGATGTTGACGGTGCCGCTGGTGCCGAGCACCTGCAGCATGAGGCCGTTCCAGGCGAGGTTGCCCGCCAGGGTGACGACGAACGCGGGCACGCCCACTCTGGCGAAGAAGAAGCCCTGGATGAGCCCGACGGCCGCTCCGCCGGCGATGGCGACCAGGAGGGCCAGCCATTCGTTCATGCCGTTCTGCACGTTGAGCACGGCGAAGATCGCGGCGCACAGGCCGCTGACCGAGCCGACGGACAGGTCGATCTCGCCGAGCAGCAGGACGAAGACGATGCCGATCGCGATCATCCCGGTGCCGACGATCTGCTGGCTGAGGTCCGAGAGGTTCTGCGCCGAGAGGAAGGCGCTGTCCAGGGTGCCGAAGACGGTCCAGATGATGATCACGGCGACGACGACCGGGATCGAGCCCAGTTCGCCGCTGCGCAGCTTGCGACGGAACTCCCCGAGGTACCCCTTGATGCCCTCCTCGCGGACGATCAGCCGGGTGTCCACGGCGGGCATGGCGTCGTGGGCCGGCCCTTGGGCACCGCCGTTGCCGGGGCCCGGGGCGGAGGGGTCGTGACGGCCTCGGTCACGCCTCATCGCTCCTCCTCGCGCTTACGGGCCTGGCGGCGCGTGACCGCGCTGTCGCTGGCCCCGGTGATGGCGGAGATGATCTCCTCGGTGGTGGTGGAGCGCCTGTCGAAGAAGCCGTTGTTGCGGCCGAGGCGCAGGACCGCGACGCGGTCGGCGACCGCCATCACGTCCTCCATGTTGTGGCTGATCAGGATGGTCCCCAGGCGTTGTTCGCGGAGCCGTTCGACGAGGTCGAGGACCTCGGCGGTCTGTTCCACGCCGAGCGCGGCGGTGGGCTCGTCCAGGATGACGACCTTCGGTTCGCCGATCAGGGAGCGGGCGATCGCCACGGTCTGGCGCTGGCCGCCGGAGAGCGAGGCGACGGGGATGCGGACGCTGGGGATGCGGATGGAGAGGGTGTCGAGCAGTTCGCGCGAGCGCTGCTCCATGCCGACCTCGTCGAGCACGCCCCAGCGTTTGAGTTCGCGGCCGAGGAAGAGGTTGCCGACGACGTCGAGGTTGTCGCAGAGCGCCAGGTCCTGGTAGACGGTGGCGATGCCGAGGCTCTGGGCGTCGTGCGGACGGTGGACGGTGACCGGGCGGCCCTCCCAGGTGATGACGCCCTCGTCCGGTGGGTTCACCCCGGCGATCGCCTTGACGGCGGTCGACTTGCCGGCGCCGTTGTCGCCGACCAGGGCGACGACCTCACCGGGGTGGACGTCGAGGTCGAACTCCGACAGCGCCTGCACGGCGCCGAACCGCTTGGAGATTCCTCGCAGACTGAGCACAGGTGCTTCCGACACCGTCAACCGCCTCCTACCCGGCCCCCGTTGCGCTCGCGCGCGGATGCTCGGACAGGGCTCCAGGGCCCACGGCCGGCTACTGCAGGCCGGCCTGCTTGCAGGCGTCCGCGTAGGTGGGTGTGCAGATCTCCTGGACCGTGTACAGACCGTCCTTGACGACGGTGTCCTTGATGTTGTTCTTGTCGACCACGATCGGGGTCAGCAGGTTGGCCGGGACCTTCTCGCCGCTGCCGCTGGTGACGGTGGTCGGAGTCAGGGACTCGGGGAGCTCCTTGCCCTCGGCGAGATCGACGGCCATGGTGGCGGCGATGTCGGCCTCCGGCTTGTACGGCTTCTCGACCGTGATGGTCTGGGTGCCGAGGAGAATCCGCTGGATGGCGTCGAGCTGGGCGTCCTGACCGGTCAAGGGCACGTTGATGCCGGACGCCTTGAGGGCGGTGGCGATACCGGCGGCGAGGCCGTCGTTGGCCGAGTACACGCCGACGATGTTGTCCTTGCCCAGGGCGCTGATGGCACCCGACATCTGCTGGTTGGCGTTGTTCGGGTCCCAGTTGGGAGTGTCGTACTCCTTGCCGATCTTCACCTTGCCGTCGAGGACGGAGTGCGCGCCGGCCTTGAACTCCGCCGCGTTCGGGTCGGTGGGTGAGCCGTTGTGCATCACGATCTGGCCACTGTCGGCCTTGTCGCCGAGCGCGTCGAGCAGCGCCTGCCCCTGCAACTCGCCGACCTTGCGGTTGTCGTACGAGACGTAGGCGTCGACGGGGCCCTGCGCGAGGCGGTCGTACGCGACGACCTTCACGCCCGCGTCACGGGCCTTCTGCACGGAGGACTGGATGGACTTGGAGTCCACGGCGTCCAGGATCAGTACCTGGTCGCCCTTGGCGAGCGCGGTGTTGACCTGCTGCTGCTGGGTCGTGGCGCTCTCGGCCGCGTTGTAGTAGTCGATCTGCGCGTCCGGTGCCAGCTCCTTGATCTTCTGCTCGATGTACGGCCGGTCGAACTTCTCGTAGCGCGTGGTCTTGCTCTCGGGGAGCAGCAGGCCGATCTTCACCTCGCCCTGCTTGGCGGCGGCCGCGCCCGGCTGGGCCGCGCTCATCGAGACCGCACCCAGGGACAGGGCCGCGGCTCCGGCCAGGGCGATCGCGCCACGCAATGTGCGGGTCATGGGGGGCTCCTTCCGTACGCCCCCTTCCCTTGCCCGGGAGAGCACAGGTGACAAGGGGGTGCACATGTGGCCTTAATACGACATTAGCGGCAACTCCATGTCCGGCAAGCGGGTGAACGGCCCCTGACCGGGCTGCCTGACGTTTATCCAGTTCAGGCGGGATGGGATGGCCCGTCCGGTCGGGCAGGGCCTGGCCGTCGCCCTGCTCCCCGCCGCGTACGTCCCCCAGCTCACCGGCGTCACCACGAGCGAGCCACGGACGCGCCGACCCGGGTCGAGTACGCCGTCTGGAACGCCGCCGGCCGCACCCCCGCGGCCACCGCCTTCCTCACCGTCCTCGGCCTCGATCCGGACCCGGCCGAACCGGTCAGGAATCGAGAAGCGTCGTCCCGTGGCCGCACGTAGCGTGGCTCGCGTGGACGTCGGAGGGCCGACGTCCGAACGCCACGGACCGGGTCCGGGCGACCCACGACCTCAGGAGCGATCATGACCGGCACCCCCACCGAGGGCATCAGGACCGTGCTGCACCCCGTGTCCGACCTGGCGAAGGCCAAGGAGGTGTACGCCGCGCTGCTCGGCGTCCAGCCGCAGGCCGACAGCGAGTACTACGTCGGCTTCGACGTCGCGGGCCAGCACATCGGGCTCGTGCCGAACGGCGGCCCGCAGGGCATGACCTCGCCGGTGGCCTACTGGCACGTGCCCGACATCGAGGCGAAGCTGGCGGAGGTGACGGCCGCCGGCGCGTCCGTCAAGGACGCGGCCAAGGATGTCGGCGGCGGCCGTCTCGTGGCCACGTTCACGGACGTCGACGGCAACGTACTGGGCCTGGTCCAGGACCGGTGAACGCCGCGGCGCGGCCGTGAACCGTTGCCGTCGGCCACCCCGGCGGCGTAGAACCGGGGTGGAGAGACGCACGGTATGTCGGGACGAGGGAGGCCGCGGGTCCGCGGCCCCCCCCTCATGGATGGAGAGCACGATCAGCATGGCCACGAGGAAGAGCGCGCAGCCGCCCGCCCCGCACGGTGCCGACAGTCACGACGTGATCCGCGTGCACGGCGCGCGGGAGAACAACCTCAAGGACGTCAGCATCGAGATCCCGAAGCGCCGTCTGACGGTCTTCACCGGAGTGTCCGGCTCCGGAAAGAGCTCGCTGGTGTTCAACACGATCGCGGCGGAGTCGCAGCGGCTCATCAACGAGACGTACAGCACCTTCGTCCAGGGGTTCATGCCGACCCTCGCCCGCCCCGAGGTCGACGTCCTCGAAGGCCTGACGACGGTGATCACCGTCGACCAGCAGCGGATGGGCGCCGACCCGCGCTCGACGGTCGGCACCGCCACCGACGCCCACGCGATGCTGCGCATCCTGTTCAGCCGGCTCGGCAAGCCGCACATCGGCCCGCCGAGCGCCTACTCCTTCAACACGGCGTCGGTCCGCGCCAGCGGCGGGATCACCGTCGAGCGGGGCGCCGACAAGACCAGGACGGTCAAGGCGACCTTCCAGCGCACCGGCGGCATGTGCACGCGCTGCGAGGGCCGGGGCAAGGTCTCCGACATCGACCTCACGCAGCTCTACGACGACTCCAAGTCGCTGTCCGAGGGCGCGTTCACCATCCCGGGCTGGAAGTCGGACAGCCAGTGGACCGTGCAGCTCTACGCCCAGTCCGGCTTCGTCGACCCGGACAAGCCGATCCGCAGGTTCACCAAGAAGGAGATGCAGGCCTTCCTCTACGGCGAGCCGACGAAGATCAAGGTCAACGGCATCAACCTCACCTACGAGGGGCTCATCCCCAAGATCCAGAAGTCGTTCCTGTCCAAGGACAAGGAGGCGATGCAGCCGCACATCCGGGCGTTCGTCGAGCGGGCGGTCACCTTCACCACCTGCCCCGAGTGCGACGGCACGCGGCTCAGCGAAGGGGCCAGGTCCTCGAAGATCAAGCGGATCTCCATCGCGGACGCCTGTGCGATGGAGATCCGGGACCTCGCCGAGTGGGTGCGCGGTCTCGAGGAGCCGTCGGTGGCGCCGCTGCTGGAAGCCCTCCGGCGGACCCTGGACTCGTTCGTGGAGATCGGGCTCGGGTACCTGTCCCTGGACCGGCCGGCGGGCACGCTGTCGGGCGGTGAGGCGCAGCGCGTCAAGATGATCCGGCACCTCGGCTCCTCGCTCACCGACGTCACGTACGTCTTCGACGAGCCGACCATCGGTCTGCACCCCCACGACATCCAGCGGATGAACGACCTGCTGCTGCGGTTGCGCGACAAGGGCAACACCGTGCTCGTCGTGGAGCACAAGCCGGAGGCGATCGCGATCGCCGACCACGTCGTCGACCTCGGTCCGGGCGCCGGTACGGGCGGCGGCACCGTCTGCTTCGAGGGCACCGTCGCGGGGCTGCGGGCCGGCGGCACGATCACCGGCCGTCACCTCGACGACCGGGCCTCGCTGAAGGAGACGGTCCGTACGCCCTCCGGCGCCCTGGAGATCCGCGGCGCGACGGCGAACAACCTGCGGGACGTCGATGTGGACATCCCGCTCGGGGCGCTGGTGGTCGTCACCGGGGTCGCGGGCTCCGGCAAGAGCTCCCTGGTCCACGGGTCGATCCCGGCGGGCGAGACCGTGGTGTCGGTGGACCAGACGCCGATCCGCGGCTCGCGGCGGAGCAACCCGGCGACGTACACCGGTCTGCTGGAGCCGATCCGCAAGGCCTTCGCCAAGGAGAACGGCGTCAAGCCGGCGCTCTTCAGCGCCAACTCCGAGGGCGCCTGCCCGACCTGCAACGGCGCGGGCGTCATCTACACGGACCTGGCCATGATGGCGGGTGTCGCCACCCCGTGCGAGGACTGCGAGGGGAAGCGGTTCCAGGCGGAGGTGCTCGAATTCAAGCTCGGCGGGCGGGACATCAGCGAGGTGCTCGCGATGTCGGTCGCGGAGGCCGTGGAGTTCTTCGGCGAGGGCGAGGCGCGGACGCCCGCCGCGCACAAGATCCTCGAACGGCTCTCCGACGTCGGGCTCGGCTACCTCACCCTCGGCCAGCCGCTCACCACGCTGTCCGGCGGCGAGCGGCAGCGGCTCAAGCTCGCCACCCACATGGCCGACAAGGGCGGCGTGTACGTGCTCGACGAGCCGACGACCGGGCTGCACCTCGCGGACGTGGAGCAGCTGCTCGGCCTGCTCGACCGGCTCGTGGACTCCGGCAAGTCGGTGATCGTCATCGAGCACCACCAGGCCGTGATGGCGCACGCCGACTGGATCATCGACCTGGGCCCCGGCGCCGGGCACGACGGCGGCAAGGTCGTCTTCGAGGGCACGCCCGCCAAGCTCGTCGCCGACCGCTCCACCCTCACCGGCGAACACCTCGCGGCCTACGTCGGAGGCTGAACGCCCGCGCCGGAACACGGAGAACGCGTGAGCCCCGCCCCTGGGAGGTCTCCCGGGGCGGGGCTCACGCGCGCGTGGCCGCCGGTCGCGCCGCTAGCGGCGGCTGCGCACCAGCAGGTGGAGGAAGTACGGCGTGCCGATCACGGCCGTCATCAGACCGGCGCCGAGCTGGGCCGGCGCGATGACCGTGCGGCCCAACAGGTCCGCCGTGCAGACCAGTACGGCGCCGAGGAGGACCGCGACCGGGACCACGCGCGCGTGCTGCCGGCCCACGAGGGCGCGGGCCGCGTGCGGGGCGACGAGGCCCACGAAGCCGATCGTGCCCGCGGCGGCGACGGCGGTGGCGCTCAGCAGGACGCTCAGCGCGAGGAAGCCCAGGCGGCCCCGGCCGAGGCTGAGGCCGAGGAGCCGGGGGGTGTCCTCGTCCAGGGAGACCAGGTCGAGTTCGGTACGCCGGGCGAAGGCGGCCGTCACGCCCACGGCGAGCACGAGCGCGAGCGGCACGATGTCCGGCATGGTCCGCCCGTAGGTCGAACCGGACAGCCAGGTGAGGGCCTTGGTGGCGTTGAACGGGTCGGTGAGGACGATCAGCAGGCTGATCAGCGCGGCCGAGCCGGTGGCGACGCCGAAGCCGACGAGGACCAGCCGGTTCTGCTGGAACCCGCCCCGCGCGGCCAGTCCGAAGACGATGAGGGAGCTGACGGCCGCGCCCGCGAACGCGGCACCCGCCACGCTCCACGACGCGGCCAGCGGCACCGAGGTGACGAGAAGGACGGCGCCGAGCGCGGCTCCGCCGGAGACGCCCAGCGTCGCGGGTTCGGCGAGCGGGTTACGGGTCACGGCCTGTACGAGCGTGCCGGCCAGGGCGAGTGCCGCGCCCGCCAGGAGCGCCGCGAGGACCCGGGGCACGCGTGTGTCGAGGACGAAGGAGACGGTCCTGCCGGCGTTGCCCTGCGCCCAGTTGACGACGTCGCCGAGGAGCAGCTTGCTGTCGCCGAGCAGGACGGCGCCGATCGTGACGGCCATGAGGGCGCCGACGAGCACGGCGGTGGTGGTCAGGAAGACGGCCCGGCTGCGCAGGCGCAGCCGGTCGACGGCGGCGGCTCCGGCGGTGTCCCGGACCCGTGTCGCCATGGCGATCAGGAAGACGGCGCCGACCAGGCTGGTGACCACACCCGTCGGCACGGCGACCGCCGTGTCCGCCGGGATGACGGCGCGCAGCAGCACGTCCGAGCCGAGCACGAGCGCGGCGCCGGCCAGACCGGCGACGGGGAGCGCGGCACGCGCGCGGGAGAGGGCGCGGACCCGGCGGACGAGGGGCCGGACGAGGGCGGGGGCGCACAGGCCGACGAAGCCGATGGGCCCGGCGAGCGTGACCGCCGCCGCCGAGAGCAGCGCGGCGAGCACGACGGCCGTGACGCGGGTGGCGCGTACCGGGACGCCCAGGCCGCGGGCCGCGTCGTCGCCGAGGGCCAGGGCGTCGACCTTGCGGGAGACCAGCAACAGCCCGACCAGGCCGAGGAGTCCGATCGGCACCATCTGCAGGAGGCCGTCGAAGCCGTTCTGCGCGATGCTGCCCTGGTTCCAGGTGAACAGTCCTTCCGTCTCCTGGGGGAAGAGCAGCATCAGGCCCTCGGTGACGGCGGTGAGGCCGAGGGTGAGGGCGGAGCCGGCGAGGACGAGCCGCACGGTGCCGGCGCCGAGGCCGGAGAGCCCGAGGACGACGGCGGCCGCCGCGAGGCCGCCGACGAAGGCGACTCCGGAGGAGGCGAGCAGCGGGAGGGAGAGCCCGCTCGCCGAGACGAGTCCGAGACCCAGATAGGAGCCCGCGTTGACGCTGAGGGTGTCGGGCGAGGCGAGCACGTTGCGGCTGACGGCCTGGAGGGCGGCGCCCGCCATGCCGAGGACGGCGCCGACGAACAGCCCGGCGGCCATCCTGGGCAGGCGGGAGGCGACGACGACGGACGCGTCGGCCGGGTCGGCCCGGCCCGTGAACGCCTTCCAGACCTCCGAGGCCCCGACGGCGGCGGTGCCCTGGGTGATGTCGACGAGCGCGAGGCCCGCGACGAGGAGGAGCAGGAGGGCCGTCACCGCGGCCGCGCCCGACCGGGACGCGGCCGCCGACGGGAGGGTGGCGGAGGAAGGTGCGGTGACGGCCATCGGGGTTACTTCGTCAGCGCCTTGACGAGGGCGTCGACGTACTGGTTCATCGACTCGGGACCGCCGAACATCCAGATGCCGTCGGGCAGCCGGTGCACGTCGCCCTTCTTCACGAACGGCAGCGAGGTCCACACCTTGTCCTTGGCGAGGGCGCCCTGGAAGGGGTTGCTGCTGTCGTCGTCGTTGTTGCTGATGTGCGCGAAGTGCACGCCCTCACCGAGCTTGGTGAGGCCCTCGACGTCGGTGGTGCCGAGGCCGTAGGCCGGGTCGCCCTTGACCGACCAGGCGTTCTTCAGGCCGAGCTTCTCGTTCACGGCGCCGATGAGCGAGCCGCTGGTGAACGGGCGGATCTGGACCTGGTTGGAGACGAGGTAGCCGTCGGCGAAGGCGTACTTCGCGCCGCCGAGACCGGCGTCGGCGAGGGCCTTCCTGCCCTCGGCGAGCTTCGCCTCGAAGCCCTTCTTGAGCGTGTCGGCCCGGGCCGTGGTGCCGGTGGCCTTCGCGATGGCGTCGAGGTTCTTCGTCATCCGGCCGATCGGGTCGGCGGCGTCGGCGGCCTTGAGGTTCAGGACCGGGGCGATCCCGCGCAGTTGCTTCACGGCGGCCGGCGGCAGGTCGCTGGTGGCGACGATGAGGTCGGGCTTGAGACCGGCGATGGTCTCCACGCTCGGCTCACCGCGCGTGCCGATGTCCTTGGGGTCGTTCTTCAGCGGGACGGCGGAGTCCCAGGTCTTGTAGCCCTTGACGTCGGCGACGCCCACGGGGTCGACACCGAGGGAGATCAGGGTCTCGACCACGTTCCACTCGGTGCCGACGACCTTCTTGGCGGGTCCGTCGAGCTCCACCTCGGCGCCGGTGTCGTCGGTGAGCGTGAGGGGCTCGGCGGACTTCTTCGCGTCGTCCTTGGCGGGCTCGGTGGTGCCGCAGGCGGTCAGGGTGAGCGCCGCCGCGGTGGCGACCGCGGCGGTGAGCAGGAGGCGTCTCATGGGGTGGGGCTGAGCCTTTCGCTTCGCGTGTGGTGGCGGCCGACGGCGCGGGTGCGCAGCCGCCCTGTCGAGGGGTCGGTGTCGACCTCGATGCGGATGCCGTACGTGTCGGTGAGCCGCGGCGCCGTGAGGACGTCCTCGGGGCGGCCTTCGGCGATGATCCGGCCCTCGCGGAGCAGCACGATCCGGTCGGCGACGGCCGCGGCCTGGTCGAGGTCGTGCAGGACGACGCCGACGGCGATGCCGTGGTCGTCGGCCAGGTCGCGGACGAGGTCGAGGAGTTGGACCTGGTACCGCAGGTCGAGGTAGGTGGTGGGCTCGTCGAGGAGGAGCACTCCGGTCTCCTGGGCGAGGCAGCCCGCGAGCCAGACGCGCTGGAGCTGTCCTCCGGAGAGGTGCTCGGCGCCGCGCTCGGCGAACTCGTCCACGCCCGTCATACGGAGCGCGCGGTCGACGGCGTCCCGGCCGCCCGGGTCCGCCTTGCCCCAGCGACCGCGGTACGGATAGCGGCCGAAGTCGACCACGTCGCGCACGGTCAGCCCGCTGGGGGTGGGGCGACCCTGCGTCAGCAGGGCGACGTGCCGCGAGAACTCGCGGGGTGTCAGGGCGAGGCCGTCGGTGTCGGCGTCGATCGTCAGGGTGGCGCTCCGGGGACGCTGCAACCGCGCGATCGTCCGCAGGAGCGTGGACTTGCCACTGCCGTTCGGGCCGACCAGCACGGTCACGTCGCCGGGCCGCAGGGTCACGGACGCGCCGTGCACGACATCGACACCGTCGTAGGCGACGGTGACGTCCGTGGCCGACAGCGCGTGGCCACGCACGGGCGTGGCCTGCGGGCTTTCTTCACCAACTCTCACGTGACACAGGTTAGCCTAACCTAATTCTGGCCTGAACCAGGGGTTCTTTGGCCAAGATCGGTCGGTTGCCCGGGGCCCCGGCGCGGACCCACGCGCGCGAGCCCGCCAGACGCGCGCGAGGGCGGCGATCTGACGGGCGACGCGGACACGCGCGGCACGGGCGCGCGCGGCACGGGCGGGGCGGTCAGGAGGGGGCGTCCTCCGGGCGGGTGGGGCGGTCAGGAGGGGGCGTCCGCCCGGCGGGTGGGGCGGCGGTGCAGGGCCGCCCGGGTGGCGAGACCGCCGCCCCCGCCGAGCAGCAGGGCGCAGCCGAGCCACCAGGGGGGCCAGGGCAGGAGCCCGAGAACCTGGTCGGCCGACCAGGCGCCCGGGCCGGTCGACGCCAGGACGGCGGCGACGACGATCAGGAACAGCGGGTACTCGTAACCGTCGTTCTGCGCCCACAGCCCGTGCGGGCGTTTGACGGTCAGCGCCACGGTCATCACGCCGATCGCGCCCGCGGCGGCGAGTGGCGTGAGCGCTCCGGCCGCGAGGAGCGCACCCGAGCCGATCTGGGTGGCGCCCGCGGCGAGCGCGGTCAGCGCTCCCCCGCGGAACCCGTCGCGCCGGAACTCCTCGGTGCCGCCCGCCAGTCCCCTGCCGCCGAGGTGGAAGCTCACCTTCTGCACGCCGTGACCGGCCAGCAGCAGGCCGGTCACCACGCGCAGGATCAGCAGACCGAGCTCCACCGGGTCAGCCGGCGGCGTGGGCGCCGATGAAGTGCTTCGCGTAGACGACCCCGAGGCCGTAGGCGCCGGCGTGCGCCTTGACGATCTCCATGACGCCGTCGTACGTCCCGGTGCGCGCCCAGTCCCGCTGGAGCTCCAGCAGCACCTGGACCCAGGTGACGGTGACGGCGCCGGCCCGGCTCATGCGCTCCAGGGCGTGCTCGTGGGCCTGCGGGGTGACGCCGCCGGACGCGTCGGCGACGACGTACACCTCGTACCCCTGGCTCAGCGCGGACAGCACCGGCAGGACGAGACACACCTCGGTCCACAGACCGGATATGACGATCTTGCGGCGTCCGGTGGCGCGGACCGCCTCGACGAGGTTCTCGTCCTCCCAGGCGTTCATCGAGGTCCGGTCGACGAGCTTGTGGTCGGGGAAGACGTCGACGAGCTGCGGCAGTGCCGGGCCGGAGAAGGAGTCCGCCGCCACCGTGGTGATCACGGCCGGTACGTCGAAGAGCTTCGCGGCCTTGGCGAGGCCCACCGTGTTGTTGATGATGGCGCTGCGGTCGCCGCTGCCGGTGCCGAAGAACATCTGGGGCTGGTGGTCGACGAACAGCATCATCGCGTTGTCGGGCGTGAGCAGGTCCGGGCTCGGCACCGCGGCGACGCGGTCGAGGTCGAGTTCGGGCATGGGTGGCTCCAAGAAGGGTGGGGTGAGGGGTGGTCAGACCGTGTAGAGGGCCTTGCGGAGCGCGTCGACGGCCAGCGTGATCGCGGCCTCCGCGCCCTGGGTTCCGCGCAGTGCGTCGAGCATGACGAAGTCGTGGATGACGCCCTGGACGCGGACTCCGGTGACCGGGACTCCGGCCTCCCGCAGCCTGTTCGCGTACGCCTCGCCCTCGTCGCGCAGCACGTCGGCCTCGGCCGTGACGACGAGCGCCGGGGGCAGCCCGGTGAGCTGCTCGGTGGTGGCACGGAGCGGGGAGGCGGTGATCTGCGCGCGCTCCGTCTCGTCCGTCGTGTACTGGTCCCAGAACCACTTCATGGCGTCACGGCGGAGGAAGTAGCCCTCGCCGAACCGGTGGTACGACGCGGTGTCGAAGGCCGCGTCCGTCACCGGGTAGAACAGCACCTGCGCGGCCAGGGACACGTCTCCGCGCTCCTTCGCCATCAGCGTCAGCGCGGCGGACATGTTGCCGCCGACCGAGTCGCCGGCGACCGCGATCCGGGTCGCGTCGAAGCCGTGGTCCGCGCCCTCGTCCACGACCCACCGGGCCACCCGGTAGTTCTGCTCGATGGCGACCGGGTAGCGGACCTCGGGCGAGAGGTCGTACTCGGGGAAGACGACGGCCGCGCGGGCGCCGACGGCGAGTTCCCGCACCAGACGGTCATGGGTGTGGGCGTTGCCGAAGACCCAGCCGGCGCCGTGGATGTAGAGGACGACGGGCAGCGGTCCCTCGTGGCCGGCCGGGCGCACGATCCGCGCCCGGACCTGTCCGGTCGGGCCGCCCTCGACCGTCACCCACTCCTCGTCGATCTCCGGCTTGGCGACGGCGCCGCCCTGCACCTCGTCGACCGCCTTGCGGCCCTCGCTCACCGGAATCTCGTACAGGTACGGCGGCTGGGCGGTCGCCGCGGCGAACTCCGCCGCCGCCTGCTCCAGCACGGGCCGGTTCCTGCTCTGCTCGTCGTCCATCACGAACTGCCTTTCTCCTACGGGCCCCGGGCAGGGGGACGACCTCACGCTAGGAGCCGGGAGAGCGGCGCGGTGTGCCGTCCGTGCACGGGCCATGCCCACCAGGGAACAGCCGTGATCTTCGCGGGCCCCTCGCGCGCCCGCCCCTCGGACGCGCGGACGATAATCTGACGTTCGCGCCGATTGAGGGACATTCACCCGTGCGCGGGGGGACATGAGGGGGCCGTGGTGTCGTTGTCCGGTGGAGCGTGCCTGGTGGGCCGGGAGCGCGAGACGGCGCTGCTGGGGCGTGCTCTGGACGAGGTCCTCAGCGGCGCCGGCGGTTCGGTGGCCCTGCTGAGGGGCGAGGCGGGGATCGGCAAGACCGCCCTGCTGGAGTGGGCCGAGGCCCGTGCGCGGGAGCGTGGATTCGCCGTCCTGCGGGCCGTGGGCGCCGAGGCCGAGGCCGAGCTCCCCTTCGGGGCGCTCCACCAGATCCTGTGGCCGCTGCTCGAACGGTCCCGGGCGCTCGCGCCCCGGCAGCGCGAGGCCCTGGAGTGCGCCCTCGGACTGCGCGAGGGGCTGCCGCCCGGCGGCTTCATGGTCGGCGCGGCCGCGCTCGCGCTGCTCGCCGAGGCGGCACGGGCGCGGCCCCTGCTGCTGCTCGTGGACGACCTGCACTGGGTGGACTCCTCCAGCGCCGCGGTCTTCGCGTTCCTGCACCGCCGGGTCGGCGAGCTGCCGTTGGCGATCGTGAGCGCGACCCGTCCGGACGGCGCCGCCGTGGAGGGCTGGCCCGCTCCCCCGGTGGACGTCGAGGCGCTCGCGCACGCGGAGGCGGACGTGCTGCTGCGGCGGTCGCACCCCCGGCTCGCGGCCGTGACGGCCGACCGGGTGCTGGCGGAGGCGGGCGGCAACCCCCTGGCCCTGGTCGAGTTGCCGCTGCAACTGCATCAGGACCACGTCCGGGGCATCGTCCCGCTGCCGGAGCGACTGCCGTTGGGGCAGCGCCTGGAGCGGATGTTCGCCGACCGGCTCGCCTCGCTCTCGGACGACGCCGCCCGCGTCCTGCTGCTGGGCGCGCTCGGCGGCGGCGCGGCGACCCGGAGCATCGGGACCTGGCTGCGGGCGGTCGCGGGTGAGGACTCCGAGGAGGTGCTCGAACGCATCGCGGCCAGCGGTCTGGCCCGGCTGGACGGCGCGGGCCGGCTCGCGTTCCGCCACCCGCTGGTCCGCAGCGCCGTCGTCTCCATGGCCTCGGGCACGCAGCAGCGGGGGGCGCACCGGGCGCTCGCGGACGGGCTGCCCGCGGACGATCCGCGCCGGCTCGTCCACGAGGCGTCCGCCGCCCTGCTGCCCGACGAGGAGCTCGCCGGGCGGCTGTACGAAGCGGGCCGACGGATCGCGCGGCGCGGCGGGGACGCGGAGGGGGCGCTGCTCCTGGACCGCGCCGCCGCCCTGAGCACCGACCCGGACGCCCGCGCCCGGCGGCTGACCTGGGCGGCGGTCACGGCGGCCCGCAGCGGGCGGCTGCGGTACACCGCGCGGCTCGTCGAGGAGGTGAAGCGGGGCCCGGTGCCCGCGGACATCGCCCCGCTCTTCGCGTACGCGACCGTGTACGTGGACCAGAGCCACCGGGTCGACTTCTCCTCCTCCTTCACCCTGCTGCCGGAGGCGCTGGACGCGCTGGCGGCGCAGGGCCCGGAGGCGTTCGGCGGCCTCGCCGAACAGGTGTACTTCAAGCTGCTGCTCGCCGCCACGTACACCGACGACCCCCGTGGCTGGCGCGCCCTGGAGCACCATCGGGACCAGGTCTCCCCGCTGGCCCGGCTCTGTCACCGGGCCTGGTCCGACCCGGCCCGTACGGCCCACGGGGTCTCCGAGGAACTGTGGGCGCTGGCCGAGGGGATGAGCGCCGAGCAGGAGGCCGGCGGTGCCTGGCTGCTGCTGTGGACCGCCTCGGCCGTCGACATCGCGCAGGGCGGGCTGTGGCGGCGCTTCACCGGGCAGCACGCGTACGCCACACAGGGCTCGATCGCGAAGGCCAGGAGCTACCAGGACTTCCTGCACGGCCGCTGGGACACGGCGGAGGACTGCCTGCGGGAGGCGGAGGCCGCCGACGAGCTGGGCTACCACTGCAACGCGCTGATGTTCCGGCTCCACCACGCGCACTTCCTCGCCGGCCGCGGGGACGGCGCGGGCCTGGACGCGGCCGAGAAGGCCATCCGGCCGGAGGCGCTGCGGGCCCGGATGCGGTTCGTCACGGACCGGCTCACCCATCTGCGCGGGCTCGTCGCGCTGGCGCACGGGCGGTACGAGGAGGCCTGGTCGTACGTCTGCGCCCTGACCCCGCCCGGCGTCCTGCCGCGCGGCGTGCCCTGGTTCCACCTGCCGTTCCTCGACGTCGTCGAGGCGGCCGTGCACACCGGCCGGCGGCGGGAGGCCGAGGCGCACGTGGCGGCCGGGCGGGAGGCCCGGATGGCGGAGATCTCGCCGCACCACGCCTTCCTCTTCGCCGCCGCCGTCGCCCTCGCCGCCCCCGACGAGGAGGCGGACGCCCGCTTCCGGGACGCATACGCCGTGCCGGGCTCCGGACAGTGGGTCTTCGAACGGGCACGGCTGCGGCTCGCGCACGGCTCCTGGTTGCGGCGCCGGCGCCGCGCGGAGGCCAGGGACGTGCTGGGCGAGGCGCGCCGTACGTTCCGCGAACTGCGGGCCGCGCCCTGGGTGGAGCGCTGCGATCAGGAGCTGCGGGCCGCCGGCCACCCGGTGGGGCCGGCGACGAGCGGGCCGGGCGTGCTGACCGGGCAGGAGCTGCGGATCGCCGAACTCGCGGCGACGGGCCTGTCGAACAAGGAGATCGGCGCGCTGCTGCGGCTCTCTCCGCGTACGGTCGCCGCCCATCTGTACAAGATCTTCCCCAAGTTGGGGATCACCTCCAGGGCCGCCATCGCACAGGCGCTGAAGAGCCGCTGAGCAGCTCGGCAGCTCGGCCGCGGCTGACGGCAGCTGGGCGACTCTCGGAGGCGATCGGGGGGCGGCGGAGGGTGGGCGGCGGGGTGTGTCCCCACCCCGCCACCCCCGACCGGGAGTTCCTCCGCGTCAGCCGACGAAACGGCGGACGAAGGCGAGCGCCGTGTCGGCGACCTCACGCCAGCCGTTGTCGATGGTCAGCGCGTGCCCGCGGCCCTTCATCTCCACGATCTCGGTGACCGCGCTCTCGTTGCGCTCCTGCTTCTTGAAGGAGGCGTGGGCGATGGCCCAGGGCACGGTGTTGTCCTTCTCGCCCGAGATGACCAGCAGCGGTCCCCGCTCGGGGTGGAGGGTGTCGACCTTCACCTCGGTCCACGGGTTGACGTTGGCCGCGGCCGCCTGGAACAGCGGCTCACCGGGGGCGGGGACGGCGAACCGCTCGTACAGCTCCTTGGCCTCCTCCTCGCCGACCGCGTTCGCGAAGGAGTAGCGGAACTGGTCGTACGTGAGGGGTACGGCACGGTGGTAGTTGGCCGGGTTGCCGAGGACCACGCTCGCCGCGCGCAGCGAGGAGATCGGCAGCGGAAGGACGCCCCGGAACGGCGCGGGGTCGATGGCCACCGAGGCGGCAGAAAGACCGCGGCCGGCGATCATCTGTGTGATGAGGCCGCCGAAGGAGTGTCCGACGACGACCGGCTTGCGGTCCAGACGGCCGATCAGGTCGGCGAAGTGGTCGGCGACCTGACCCACGCTCTTGCCCGCGAAGACCTCGGGGTGGGCGTGGGCCTCGGCCACGGTCTCCGGGTCGTCGGGCCAGCCGGGCGTCAGGGGCGCGAACCCCGCGTCCTCGAAGACCCGCGCCCACCGCTCCCAGCTGCTGGGGAGCAGCCAGAGACCGTGGACGAACACGACAGGGGTGCGGTCTCCCGCGTTGATCCGCTCGATGCTCTCGAGGTCGGCCGATGCGCTCATGGTTCATGTCCTCACTGGGAAGGGTGCGGCGGGCGTAGGTCCGGGAGGGCTGGGTCTGTCAGACCGGGGACACGGGGACGGAGCGGGCGGCCGTCCGGATGAGTTCCGCCACCGTGCCGGGTCGGCTCCGCAGCGGCAGGTGCGAGCTGGGGATCTCCACGGTGCGCGAGCCGGCGCGCTTCGCCTGGAAGCGCTGGAGCTCCGGGACGATGCCCCGGTCGCGCGTGGCGACGAGGTTCCACGACGGGATCGTCCGCCAGGCCGCCGCCGTGACCCGGTCTCCGAACGCGCTCGCGCTCACCGGCCGCTGCACGGCCTCCAGTTCGCGGGCCGTGGAGGCCGGGAGGTCCTGGCAGAAGACCGGGTGGAACCGGTCCGCCCGGATGTACAGATCGAGGCCGGGTGTCCCGTCAGGACCGGGCGCGGGCACGGCCGTGAGCGCGGGGTCCAGGAGGGAGCCCGGGAAGCGCGCCGACAGCTCCCCCAGGACCTCGCCCGCGTCCGGCACGAACGCGGCGACGTAGACCAGGGCCTTGACGTGGGCGACACCGGCGGCCGCCTCCGTGACCACGGCGCCGCCGTAGGAGTGCCCGGCCAGGACGACCGGCCCCGGGATGGTCGCGAGGACGGACCGCAACTGGGCGGCGTCGGCGGCCAGTCCGCGCAACGGGTTGGCGACCGAGCGCACGGTGTACCCCCACCGCTGGAGGTGCTCGGTCACGGGCGCCCAACTGGAGCCGTCCGCGAAGGCTCCATGGACGAGGACGACCGTCGGCTTCGCTCTGTCGTGATGCGGACTACCGGCCGCGCCGGTAGCCGCCGCCTGGGCGGATGCGCCGTCCGCCGCCGCCTCTGCGGGTGCGGCGGACAGCCCTGCCGTGGCGACGCCCGCCGCCATCGCGGCTCCTGCGGCCACGATGCCGCGGCGGCTCACCGGCTGGGATTCGGTCATGGGGTTCCGCTCCTCGGGTGGGTGGGTTGTCGCCTCCACGCTAGGAAGGAGCCGCCCGCGACGGATGACGGACCGCGCACGGGGATGTCCCGACGACGCACACCTGGGGAGCGGGGGCGGCGGGGTCTAGGACGGCGTGGTCGGGACCGTCGACGGGACCTGGTCGCCGGATCGGACGCGGTGCCATTCGCGGGGCGAGATGCCGTACACGGCGCGGAAACGGCGGCTGAAGTGGGCGGAGTTGACGAAGCCCCAGCGCTTGGCGACCGCCGAGACGGACACCGAGGTGTGCCCGGTCGCGCCCAACTCGCGGCGGCACTCCTCCAGTCGGCGCTGCTGGATCCATCGGCTGAGGGTCGTGCCCTCGTGGGCGAAGACCTTGTGCAGGTAGCGGACCGACACATGGTGGTGGGCCGCGATCGTCTCCGGGGAGAGGGTGCGATCGCCCAGGTTCTCGTTGACGTGGTGCCGGATGCGGCGCGCCATCGCGCGGCGGACGGCGTCGCCGTGCGGGGCGTCGGCGTGCGGTGCGACGGCGCGCGGGGCGCTGTCGCCCGTGGCTTCCGTGCCCGGGCGGGGAAAGTCGGCCAGTTCCGAGGACAGTGTGCCGAGCAGGTCGGTCACCGTGCCGGCGAGTCGGTGCGCGACGGGGCGCGCGTACGAGGCGACGGAATCGGCGAGGGTCTCCAGGAGCGGCGCGAGCAGGGGGACGACCCCGTCGCCGGTCCGCGGGTGGACGCCCCAGAGCACGTCCGTCCGCGCGAGGGGCAGCCCCAGGACGACGCGGGGGAACCGGAAGAGGTGAAGGCGGAAGTCGTCCAGCTCGGAGACCGCGTACGGGCGGGTCATGTCGAGGACGAACACGTCGCCCGGTCCGCAGAGGAGTGCGCGGTCGTCCGTGGTGATCCGGGCGGTCCCCGCGGTGTGGATGCCGACCCCGACGACGTCGTCGAGGTCGTACGGCGGGGTCGTCCCGAGCGGGAGCGGTACGGAGGACACGGTCGGCGGGCCCACCACTCGCTGCGGGGCGCCCTCGGTGGTGCTGACACGCAGGAACCCGCATCGGTGCGAGGTGCTGCGGCCGACGAAAGAAAGGCCGGTGGGAACGTCGAGCTGCTTCTCGTACGCGTGCGACCGCGCTCCGGCGGCCGACATGGTGGTGAACGCCAGGCTCACGAAAGCCCCCTGGTGCGAGGTGTGTTCGGCGGAACACCGACTGCCGATCGGCGGCCGGAAGGGCTCGGGGTGTGGTTCCCGGCCCGTACGCCCGAGTCTGCTGACACGCGTACGCAGAGGGTTAGGTCATCTGACTGTGCACGGGGTACGACGCTCCGCCCGGGTCCGCTACCGCGCGCGCAGCGCCTCTCCGACGGCCGCCCGGTCCGTGACGCCGAGCTTGGGGTAGAGCCGGTAGAGGTGGCTCGCGACGCTCCGGGGCGAAAGGTTCAGCCGCGCCCCGATCTCCCGGTTGGTGAGCCCGCCGGCCACCAGCTCGGCCATGCGCAGCTCCTCGGGACTGAGCCGGGCTGCGGCCGGCTCCGGCTCTCCCCCGCGGGCGAACTTCCCCTCGGCGACGGGCCGTGACGCTCCCCGCGCCGCCGAGCCGAGGCGCTCCGCGGGCGCGGGAGGCCAGGGCCTGTTCCGTGCGATCTTCCGCGCGCCGTCCGCCTCCTGTTCGGCGGGCACGGGAGACGAGGGCGGTGCGGGAGGTACGGGGTACGCGGGCGGCACCACGGCGGCCCAGGCGCGCTCGGCCCTGGCTCGCTCGGCGCGGTGACGTGCGGCGCTGTGACGTGCGGCGCTGTGACGTGCGGCGGCCGGGGCCGGGTGGAGCAGGAACGCGCGCAGCAGCGGATGCCGGATCCGTACCCGGGGCGGTTCTCCCTCGGTGACGATCAGGCCGCGCGCCTCCACGGCGGCCAGGTCGTCCTCGATGCCGGACACGGCGGCCGCGGCCGCGGCCGCCGCCACGAGGTGGATCGACCCGCCGTCGGGCCCGGCCGTGGCGCACAGCAGCAGGGCGAACCGCTCCGCCGGCGTGAGTGCGCCGACCTGACGGTCGAGGAGTCGCTCCCACCGCGCGCCCAGGGCCAGGTGCTCGGGCAGCGGCCGCTCCCCCGCCCGCTGCGCCAGGTCGAGCTGTGCGGGCAGGTCGACCAGCGCGAGCGGGTTGCCCTCGGACTCCCGGAGCAGCCGGGCGCGGACCCCGTCCGTCAGCTCCGGGTGCCGGTCGCGGAGGAGGTCCTCGGCATCCGCCTCGCCCAGCCGGCCGAGGCGGAGGAGCACGGCCCCGGCGGAGTCGAGGCGGCCGGTGGCGTCCTCCCGTACCGCCGCGACCATGACGACCGGCAGGGAGGAGAGCCGGCGCTGCAGGAAGTGCAGCACCGACGCGCTGGCCGCGTCGGCCCGGTGGAGGTCGTCGACGAGGACCAGCAGCGGCCGGTCCTGTGCGACGTGACCGAGGAGGGCGAGGGCGGCGAAGGAGACGGCACGCGTACCGGTCGCCGTCGCCGGGCCTTCGGTGGTCTGGCGGCCACGGAGCTGTCGCAGCGCGGCGTGGTGCGCGGTGGGCAGGTGCCCGGCGTGATCCATCAGCGGTGCGAGCAGCCGCCGCAGGGCGCCGAACGGCGACCCCTCCGCCTCCGCCCCGGCGACGCGCAGCGACCCCTCCGCCTCCGTCCCGGCGGCCCGCAGCGACCCCTCCCCCTCCGCCCCGGCGACGCGCAGCGGCTCCTCCGCCTCCGTCCCGGCGACGCGCAGCACCCCCTGGCCGAGCGGGCCCGCCGCTTCCGCGAGGCGGTCCAGCAGGAGGGTCTTCCCGCTCCCGGCCTCGCCGCACAGCCAGAGCGCACGCCCCGACTCCCGTACGGAGGCGAGGGCTTCGCGCAGGACGGCCCACTGCGCGCCCCGCCCCACGACGAGCTCCGTCACCGTCCCGTCCCGCTCGCGGAGCCGCGCCAGGCGGACGGCGGCACGCCGTAGGCCGCGCGGAAGACCCGGCTGAAGTGGGCGGCGTTGCCGAAGCCCCACCGCCGCCCCACCTCGGAGACCCCGTAGGCCGAACCGTCGCCCCGGGCGAGGTCCTGGGCGCATTCCTCCAGGCGGCGTCGCTGGATCAGCCGGGCGACCGTGACGCCCTCCGCCTCGAAGAGCTTGTGAAGGGTACGGACGGAGATGTGGTGGGCGGCGGCGATGTTCTCGGGGGCGAGGCCGGGGTCCCCGAGGTTCCGGTCCACGAAGGCCCGGATGTCCACGGTCCGCGCGTCGCGCGGGACGCCGGACGCGGCCCATGAGCCCCGGCTTTCGCCGGCGCCCCCGTCACCCTCCTCCGCCCGCTCGACGATCAGCGTGGCCAGCAGGTCGACGACGTTGCCCGCGAGTTGGTCGGCGACCCGCGCGGGGCAGTGCTCCGCCGTCGTCGCCAGCCGAAGGAGCAGCGGCCAGACCAGGGAGGCCACCGGGCCGTCCGCCGGGACGACGGTGGCCGTGACCCGTACCAACTGGTCGTCCGTGACCGCAAGGACGCCGCGCGGTACGAGGCAGACCGTCGCCCACGCACCCGACGGGAAGTCGACCACGTGCGGGCGGGTGGTGTCCCAGAGCACGAGCGCGCCGGCTGCGGGCTCGGCGGTCCTTCCGTCCTGTCGCACCACGGCGCCGGGGGCGTCCGGGGCAGTTGCGGCGCCGACGACGGCGACCACGACCTGGCCCACGGGCCATCGGAAGCGCCCGAGCCGTCCGCCGGTGAGAGCCTGCGGAGCCGCGTCCGTGGTGGCCAGGAGGAGCGGGCCGAGGCGCTGGGTGTCGATCACGAGTGTCATGGGTTCTCCCGCCGTTCACGGGTGCCCGCTCCCGTTCCGACAGCGCGTCCGTGGTTCTCCGGCACCCCTCCGACCAGCGTGTCCCACCGGATGACCTACGTCGTCGGCACGATGACTGCGATGCGACTGCGATGCGCTGCGCCGCGACTGCGAAACGTAGAATGCGACGTCAGATGGGATCACCGCTGCGGGGAGCTTCAGGTGTCAGGCGGCGAACTGTTCGGCAGGGCGGCGGAGTCGGCGATCGTCGACGGTCTCGTCGACGCGCTGCCGGTGACCGGAGCGGCGCTCCTGCTCGAAGGGCCGCCGGGAATAGGGAAGTCCGCCCTCCTGGACCACGCCGTCGACCGCGCGCGGGGTGGCGGGATCTCCGTGCTCCGCGCCTCGGGCGTCCAGGCCGAGACGCATCTGCCGTTCGCGGGGCTGCACCAGTTGACCCGTACGCTGCTGGATCGCGTACCGCGCCTTCCCACCGCCCAGGCGGAGGCGCTGCGGAGCGCGTTCGGTCTGGCGGATCCGCCCCGCACGCCGGAGGGAACGGCAGCCGATCCGGCGGGGGTCATGGGTGGCGCGTACAAAGGGGTGGCCCGTCCGCACGGGAGCATGACCGCTCCCCACGAGGGCGTGACAGGTCCGCGCGAAGGGGCCGTCGATCCGTACGAAGGGCTGGCCTCGCCGCCCCGGGGTGCCGTGGCGCCCCAGTTCTTCATGATCGCCCTCGCCACGCTGAGCCTGCTCGGCGAGTGCGCCGCCGAGGCGCCGGTGCTGCTCGCCGTCGACGACGCGCAGTGGCTGGACGCCCCGACCCTGGACGTGCTCGGGTTCCTCGCCCGCAGGCTCCAGGCGGAGCCTCTGGGCCTGCTGCTCGTCCTGCGCGAGGGCCACGTCTCCCCGCTGTCGATGTGCGGCATACCCGAACTCCGGCTGAAGCCCCTCGAACCGGCCGCCGCCGAAGCGCTGTTGGACACCGTCGCACCCGATCTCGACCCCGGCCCGCGCCGCCGCGTCCTGGAGGCCTCCGCCGGGAATCCGCTGGCACTGATCGAACTGCCGGTCGCGCTCGCGGCGGACCCGTCGGCCGGCCGGCTGACGGCCTCGGCGGCGCTGCCGCTGACCGCCCGGCTCGAAGCCGCCTTCGTCTCCCGCCTCGCCGAACTGCCTCCCGAGACGCGCGGGGCGCTGCTCGTCACGGCCGCCGACGACGGCGGCGCGCTGGCCGAGGTGCTCGCCGCCGCGTCGGCGTTCGCCGGCACGGAGGTCTCCACCCGGGCCCTGGAACCGGCCGTCGTCGCGGGCATGGTGACCGCCGACGCGTTCCACATCGCCTTCACCCACCCCCTGGTGCGCTCCGCCGTCCTGGGCGCGGCCTCCCTCAGCGACCGGCTCGCCGCGCACGGCGCGCTCGCGGACGTCCTGCACGGTCAGCCCGACCGGCAGGCCTGGCACAGGGCGGCGGCCATCGGCCGACGCGACGAGTCGGTCGCGCGCCAACTGGACCAGGTCGCACTGCGGGCGCGCGGGCGCGGCGCCATCGCCGTTGCCCTCACGGCCCTGGAGCGCGCCACCACCCTGAGCGAGCTCACTGCGGGCCGGGCCGCACGCCTGCTGGACGCCGCCGAGCTGGCGCTCGAACTGGGCAAGGCGGAGCGGGCGGAGGGCCTGCTCCAGCAGGCGGAACCGCTGGAGCTCGGGGTACGCGAACGGGCCCGGCTGCTCCTGCTGCGGGAGGGCCTGGAGACGGACGTCGCGACGAGCACGCCCCGACTGCACCTGCTGGTCGCGACGGCGGAGCGGGCGGCCGAGGCCGGCGATCCCGAACTCGCCCTGCGGCTGCTGCGCACGGCCGCGCGCCGGTGCTGGTGGTCCGCGCCCGAGCGGGCGCTGCGGGAGCGGGTGGTCGCCGCGGCCGAACGGCTGCCCGTGCCCGAGCTCCACCCCGACCTCGTGTACACCCTCGCCGCCGCGACCCCGGTGGAGCGCGGCGCGACCGTGCTGGAACGTCTGGACCGCCTCGCACGCGAAGGCGGGTACGACGTGCCGGCCGCCGCCACTCTGGGCACGGCGGCCACGATGGCGAACGCGTACGACCACGCCGGCGGCCTCCTCCAGCACGCCGCGGCCGGGCTGCGCGCGCAGGGACGGCTCGGTCTCCTGGCCCCGACGCTCGTCTCCCTGGCGTTCACCGCGGTCCGTACCGTCGACTGGGAGACGGGCCTGCCGAGCGTGGCCGAGGCGATCCGGCTCGCCGAGGAGAACGCCCAGCCGCGCTGGCTGACGGGCGCCCGGATCGCGAAGGCGCAGTTCGCCGCGTTGCTCGGGGACCTGGACACCGCGCGTACCGTCATCGGGGAGGCGGAGCGGCAGGGGCTGTCCGTCGCCAACCCGTCGAACCTGGCCTTCATCCAGATCACCCGCGGTCTCATCGGCCTCGCTGCGGGCGCCCACGCGGAGGCCTTCGACTGCGTGTGGCGGGTCTTCGACCCCGCCGACCCGGCCTACCACCCGTTCCTCCAGACCATCGCCGTCGCGGAGCTGGCCGAGGCGGCGACCGGCGCCGAGCAGCGCGCGATGGCGCGCGCGGCGCTGCACCGGCTCGACGCCGCCGCCGTGGCGAGCCCGGCACAACTGACCCGGGTGAACCTCGGTTTCGCGCACGCGCTCCTCGCCGAGGACGAGGAGGCGGAGGACCGGTTCCGTACGGCTCTCGACCTGGACATGTCCCACGCGCCCTTCACCCGGGCCCGGTTGATGCTGGCACACGGCACCTGGCTGCGCCGACGGCGCCAGGTGGTGGAGGCGCGTACCCCGCTGCGGATCGCCGTCGTCTCCTTCGAGGCCCTGGGGGTGGAGCCGTGGGGCGAGCGCGCCCGGCAGGAGCTCCGCTCGGCGGGCGAGGGGAGCAGGCGCCGCGAGAGTACCGACTGGGACCTCCTGACACCCCAGGAGCTCCAGATCGCCCGGCTGGCGGCCGACGGGCTGTCCAACAAGGAGATCGGCCAGCAGCTCTACCTCTCCCCGAGGACGATCGGCGCGCACCTGTACCGCGTCTTCCCGAAGCTCGGGATCACCTCGCGCAGCCAGTTGCGCGACCGGATCCATCCCGCCTGAGCCGCCCGCCCGCCCGGCCCGCCCCGCACGGGCACCGCCCGCAGGCGCCTCAGAGGGTGCGGCGCACGCCCGCCTGCCGTTCGAGGTCGCGCAGCTGCACCGCGAGGTCCCCTTCGACCGCCGCGTGGGCGGGGCCGCGCCGTCCGATCGGCAGGACCTCCTCGCCCCGCATGTCCTCCAGCATGAGCGCGAACGCCGCGTACATGGCGACCGCCGCCAGGACCAGCCCGAGGCAGCCCGAGACGGTGACCAGCAGTTCGGCACCGGTCAGGTTGGCGAGCGCACCGACCGCGAAGCGGGGTACGGCGACGCACAGGACGAACCACAGGGCGCGCTTGCGCCGCGCGACCGAGGCCATCAGCAGGGCGAAGAAGGCGAACACGAGGTTGAGCACCCCGAGGACCCGGGCGCCGCCCGGCGGTTCGAGCGCGAGGACCAGCGAACTGGCCAGCCACATGCCCGCGAAGCAGGCCATGAGCGTCGACGCGAGGACGTCACGCGCGCCGAAGGCGAGGACGGCCACGACGAGTTGGAGCACGAACGCGGGAAGGATGGTGAGGGCGACCGCGCGGGCGGAGTCCTCGCCGAGGAGGCCGAGCTGCAGGCTGCCCACCATCACCGACGCGATGGCGACCGCGAAGAAGCCGACGGGCATCGGGGAGGCGATCGGGCGGAGCGTGATCCGTGTCATCGGCCTCAGGTCCGGCTCGAAGTGCCGCCCGGCGAAGGCCGGGGTCTCGGCGGACTCTCCGGGGTCGGAGGACTCAGTCGGCTCCGGCCGCTCCAGGCCGTCGGGGGGGTTGGTGGTCATCGTGGTGCACTCTCCTGGGACTGGGAGCCGTCGTACCGGAAGCGGTGGGAAGCCCGGGCGGTCACGCGCTCGCTCTCGCGCTCACGCCGTCACCCCGTTCACAGCACGAAGCATGGGTCGAAGACCTCGGTGCGCGGCTCCGGTACGTATCCGCGCGCCGCGCGCCACTGGCGGTGCTGCTCGGACTCGGCAACGGCCTCGGCGAGCAGATCCGCCTGGCGCGCCCCGGTGACGCTGGGCCGTGGCGTGGCCTGGTAGCCGCCGAAGTGGGCGACGGGGCTCCAGGCGGGACTGATCGGCTCGATCGTCTCGTCGAGCCCCTCGTACTCCGCCGCCGCGTGGACGATGCGGCCGCCCACGACGGTCAGGACGGACTCGATGTGGGCGATGTCCTGCTCGGGTACGGCGAAGTAGTCGTCGGAGAGGATCGCGAGGTCGCCGAAGAAGCCCTCCCGCAGGATCCCCTTCACATCGTCCTCGCCCGTCAGCCGCGCTCCCCCTCGGGTGTACAGCTCCAGGGCCGTCTCGCGCGTCAGCCGGTTCTCCTCGGGACAGAGGGGGAGATCGCCGATGGTGCGGCCGCTGACGAGCCAGTGCAGCGCGACCCACGGGTTGTACGAGGAGACGCGCGTGGCGTCCGTACCGGCACCGACGACGAGCCCCTTGTCGAGCATGCGGCGCACCGGCGGGGTGTGGGCCGCGGCGGCCGCGCCGTACCGGTCGGCGAAGGCGCGGCCCTGGAAGGACATGCGGTTCTGCACGGAGATCGCGCCGCCGAGTGCGGCGATCCGGTCCAGACTGGCGTCGCTCACGGTCTCCGCGTGGTCGAAGAGCCAGCGGTTGCCGGCCGGGAAGAGCCCGTCGGCGGCGAGCTTCTCGAAGACCGCGAGATCGCGGCGGATCGTCTCGTCGTACGTGGCGTGGAGGCGGAAGCCCCAGCCGTTCTCCATGAGCAGCCGTACGGCCTTCTCGAACTCGCCCTCGTAGCCGCCGCTCAGCTCGGGCCTCGGCTCGGTGAAGTTCTCGAAGTCGGCGGCGGCCCAGGTGAGGTTCTCGCCGGCGCCGTTCAGCCGCAGCCAGTCGTCGCCGTCCTCCGGCCGTACGGTCTCGATCCACCGGGTGAGGTCGGCGATCTCCTGGCCACCGGTCTGCGGGAACAGGTGGTAGGCGATCCGCAGGGTCAGCTCGCCGGCGCGGGCGAGGTCGATGACGGTGCGGTAGTTGTCGGGGAAGTTCTGGAAGCCGCCGGCGGCGTCGACGGCGGAGGTCAGCCCGAAGCGGTTCAGCTCGCGCAGGAAGTGCTTGGTCGAGGTGCGCTGGTCGTCGGCGCCGAGCGTCGGTGCCTTGGCGAGCGTGGAGTAGAGGACGAGCGCTCCCGGCGCCGCGAGGAGGACTCCGGTGGGGCCGCCGTCGCGCCCTCGCACGATCTGCCCGCCGGGCGGGTCGGGCGTCTTCGCGGTGAAGCCGGCGGCCAGGACGGCGGCGCGGTTCATCAGGGCCGACTGGTAGAGGTGGAGGACGAAGACCGGGGTGTCGGGGGCCGCCGCGTTCAGTTCGGAGACGGTGGGCATCCGCCGCTCCGCGAACTGGTCGGCCGTCCATCCGCCGACCACCCGGATCCACTGGCCCTTGGGCGTGCGCCCGGCCTGTTCCTTCAGCATGGCGAGCGCCTGGCGCAGCGACGGGACGCCGTCCCAGCGCAGTTCGAGGACGTAGTTCAGGCCGCCGCGGATGACGTGCAGATGGGAGTCGTTGAGCCCGGGGACCACGCGCCGTCCGAGCGCGTCGACGACCTTGGTGCCCGGCCCGACGAGCCCGGCGACCGCCCGGTCGTCGCCGAGGGCGACGATCCGGCCGCCCCGGATCGCGACGGCCGACGCCTCGGGGCGCCGGGGGTCGCCGGTGTACACCTTGGCGTTACGGACGAGCAGCTCGACGGGGTCGACGACGCCCGGGGCCGGGACGACGCCCGCTACCGGCATGCAGGTCACGCGGCTCACCTCCGATGAGATCGTGGGGCCGCGACGAGCCCTCGCACGGGGAACGGCCTCACCGTAGGAGCGACGGAGGACGCCGGGTGTCCCGTCCGCGCACAGGAGTTGCCCACGCGGGCACGGCGCTCGCGCGGGACGGAAGGCGTGTGCTGCTCGGGCGCGCCGCTCCATGGAGCCCGGTCCACGGATCCCCCGAACCGCCCACCGACAAGCCGGATGACCTATCCGGTTAGACTCCCGGCATGACGACCGCCCCCCTGCGCAAGGACGCCGCCCGCAACTGGGAGCGGATCGTCGCCGTCGCCCGCGCCCTCCTCGACGAGGGCGTACCCCTCCAGCTCAACGATGTCGCCCGCCGCGCCGACGTGGGCGTGGGCACCGTCTACCGCCACTTCCCCACCCCCGAGGCACTGCGCGAGACCGTCGCCACGCCCGCCCTGGAGAGACTCACCGCCCACGGCGAAGAGGCGCCGGCCGACGACGACCCCTGGCGCGCGCTCACCGGCTTCCTGACCCGCACCATCGAGGCGCAGGTCGCCGATCCCTCCCTGACCGCGGTCATGGCCGTCACCGCGGACGCACTGCCGCGCACCACCGAACTGAAGCGGACCCTGTCGGCGGTCGGCGGCCGGCTCCTCGACCGGGCCCGCGACGCCGGAGCCGTACGCCCCGACCTGACCTCCGCCGACCTGGTCCCGCTCCTGTGCGGGGTCGCCTACGCCGCGACCGTGCACAGCGCCCCCGACGCCCGCGTCGGGACCGCCCACCGCTACCTGGCCGCACTCCTGGCAGGCGTACACGCCCACCCCGGCGACCACTCCGCGAGTTCGAGGTGAGGCGGAAGCTGGGACCGCGGTTCGGGCGGCTGTGGGCCGCGTACGCCGTCAGCGCGTACGGCAGCTCCCTCGGCTTCGGCGCGTTTCCTCTGATCGCGGTCCTCGTACTGGACTCGGGGCCGGCCCAGGTGGCGGCGCTGGCCGCCGCGGGACGGGCCGTGGGGGCCCTGGTGGCGGTGCCGCTCGGGCCGTGGGTGGAGTTCCGCCGGAAGCGGCCGGTCATGGTGGCGATGGACCTGACGCGGTTCGCGGCGCTGATGAGCGTCCCCGCCGCGTACGCGCTCGGATGGCTCGGCTTCGTCCAGCTGCTCGTCGTCTCCGTCGTGGTCGCCGCGGCGGAGATCGCCTTCAGGGCGGCGTCAGGCGCGTACCTGAGGACGCTGGTGCCGGCGGACGACCTGCTCGTCGCGAACAGCCGGTTCGAGTCCACGACATGGACGGCCACCATGGTCGGGCCACCGCTCGGAGGAGCCGCGATCGGCATGTTCGGCCCGGTGGTGACGGTGATGGCCGACGCGGGCAGCTACCTGCTCTCGGCCCTCGGCATCCGCTCCGTCGGCGGGGTCGAGCCGCGCCCCGCACGGACCGCCCCGCCGCGCCTGCGGGTGCCCGATCTGTTCGAAGGATGGCGGTACATCCTCGCCCACCCCACACTGCGGCCGCTCTTCCTCAACGCGATCGCGGTCAACGGCCTGATCATGGCGTCGGAACCCCTGCTCGCGGTGCTGCTGCTGCGCGAACTCGGCTTCGCTCCCTGGCAGTACGGGCTCGTCTTCGCGCTGCCCTGCGTCGGCGGCCTCCTCGGCTCACGCCTCGCGCACCGGCTGGTGGCCCGCCGCGGGCAGCGCACGGTGCTCCTCGTCGCGGGAACGCTGCGCGCGATCTGGCCCCTCGGCCTGGCGTTCGTACAGCCGGGCATCCCCGGGGTCGTCCTCATCCTCACCGTCCAGTTCGGCCTGGTGACCTGCTGCGGCCTGTTCAACCCGGTCCTCGCCACCTACCGCCTCCAGCACACCGACCCCACCCGGCTCGCCCGTACCCTGGCGGCCTGGTCGATCAGCGCCGGCGCCTCCATCGCGGCCCTCACCGCGGTGTGGGGCCTCCTGGCCGCCGCCACCAGCCCCCGGGTCGCGATCGCCGCCGCCGGCGTCCTCCTCCTGGCCACCCCGCTCCTGCTCCCGCGCCACGAACCCACCACCCTCCCGACGGCGAAGGAAGAGGTGCCGGGGTCGGGGCCGGCTCCGGGCGGCGCGAGAGCACGCTGAGCACGGCGTCGTCACCGTGCGGTGCACGGTGCCCCTGCCGCCACGTCCGACGGCCTGGCGCCCGACACACTGCCAGGCCCAGCGGCGTCGAGCCGCTGGGCCTGAGCAGGGGTGCCCCTTGAGCGAACCGGTCCGCTAGTCGACCAGTTCACGCTCGCGGCGGCGCGGGGCCGTCCGCTCCGACGGGTCCGGGTGGGAGAGCTTCGCGCCCTCGACGTCGAGGTCGGGAAGGAGCCGGTCGAGCCAGCGCGGCAGCCACCAGGCGCTCTTGCCGAGCAGGGCGAACAGGGCGGGCACGATCGTCATCCGGACGATGACGGCGTCGAAGAGCACCGCGGCCGCGAGGCCGAAACCGATCATCTTGATGAAGTCGTTGTCCTCCACGATGAAGCCGGAGAACACGCTGATCATGATGGCGGCGGCCGCGGCCACCACCCGGCCGCCGTAGCGGAAGCCGGTGACGACGGCCTCGGCGGGCCGCGCCCCGTGGACGTACGCCTCCCGCATGCGGGTCACCAGGAACACCTCGTAGTCCATGGCGAGGCCGAAGACCACACCGATCATGAAGATCGGCATCGTGCTCATGATCGGACTCGGCTGGTCGACGCCGAAGACGTCCGCGAGCCAGCCCCACTGGAAGACCGCCACGACCGCGCCGAGCGCCGCGGCCACGGAGAGCAGGAAGCCCAGGGCCGCCTTGAGCGGGACGAGGACCGAGCGGAAGACCACCATCAGGAGCAGGAACGCCAGGCCGACGACGAGGGCGAGATAGGGCAGCAGCGCGTCGTTCAGGGTCTGCGAGAAGTCGATGAACATCGCGGTCTGGCCGGTGACGAGCACCTCGGCTCCGGTGTCCGCCCGGAGTCCGTCGGCGAGGCCCCGGAGGGTGCGGACGAGGTCCTCGGTCGCGCCGTCGGTGGGGCCGGTGGTCGGGACGACGGTGAGGATCGCGGTGTCACCGGCCTCGTTGGGCGTGGCCGGGGTGACGGCGGCGACGCCGTCCTGCTCGGCCAGCCGCTCGCCGACCGTCTTGGCGGCGGCCGCCGCGTCCGGTCCCTCGACCGTGATCAGCAGGGGACCGTTGAACCCGGCGCCGAAGGAGTCCGAGAGCAGGTCGTAGGCCTTGCGCTGCGTGGTGTCCGGCGCCATGGTGCCCTCGCCGGGCAGGCCCAGCTCCAGACTGGCCGCCGGCACGGCGACCGCGCCGAGGCCGGCGACGGCCACGAGCAGGACGGCGACGGGGCGGCGCAGTACGAAACCGGCCCAACGGGCGCCGAGGTTGGGCCTGCGGCGCGCGTCCTTCTCGGCGTGCCGGGCGGCCCTGCGCTGCCGGCGGGCGCTGAGCGGCTTGCCGGAGAACCGCGCGCGGTCGCGGCGGCGGAGCACCTTGACCGGCGCGAAGCCGAGGAGCGCGGGGACGAAGGTGAGGGCGACGAGTACGGCGACGGCGACGGTGCCGGCCGCGGCCAGGCCCATCTTGGTGAGCATCGGGATGTTCACCACGGCCAGCCCCGCGAGGGCCACGATGACCGTGAGCCCGGCGAAGACGACGGCGGAGCCCGCGGTGCCGACCGCCCGCCCGGCGGCGTCCTCGCGGTCGCGGCCCTCGGTCAGCTCGGCACGGTAACGGGAGACGATGAAGAGGGCGTAGTCGATACCGACGGCCAGGCCGAGCATCATCGCGAGGGTCGACGTGGTGCTGGACAGGCCGAGGGTGGAACCGAGCGCCGTGATCGCGGAGATGCCGACGCCGACACCGATGAGGGCCGTGAGCAGCGGCATGCCGGCGGCGATCACCGAGCCGAAGGTGAGGACCAGGACGACGGCGGAGACCACGATGCCGATCTGCTCGCCGGTGCCGCTCATCGCCGCGTCGATCTTCACGGCGTCGCCGCCCGCCTCCGCGGTCAGGCCGCTGTCGCGGGCCGCGGCCAGCGCGTCGTCGAGCGCGTCGTGCGCCTCGTCCCCGACCTCCGTGGCAGGGACCTCGTAGGTGGCGATGGCGTACGCGGTGGTGCCGTCCTCGCTCACCGCCCGCGTCGCGAACGGGTCGCTCACCGACGTCACCTGCGGGGACTTCTTCAGCCGCGCGACCAGCGCCGCGACATGCTCCTGCTGCGCGGCGGCGGTGATCCTGGCGCCCTCGGGCGCCCGGACCACGATGCGCGCACTGGCTCCGTCGGCGCTCGCGGCCGGGAACTTCTCCTCCAGGAGGTCGAAGGCCTGCTGCGACTGCGTGCCCGGCATGGAGAACGTGTCGGCGGGCGGCGGTGACGCGGAGGAGGCGGCGACTCCCGCGCCGCAGAAGATCACCACCCACAGCAGGGCCGTCAACCATCGACGACGGAAGGCGAGTCGGCCGAGTTTGTAGAGGAAGGTAGCCACGGCTGGGAACTCCTGTCAGTGGACCGCGAGAGCGGACGGAGGAAGAAGGGGGGACGGGCTGCACCGGCGAGAAGAGGGAGCCCCTGGGAGGTGACACCAGGCGGCGCCCTCATGGCACCATACGTGCCGCTTGAGTGGTGCCACCATGACACCACTGCGCCGCCACCGCAAGCCACATCTCGCCGGAAGCGCCACCGCGCCACAACAGGACACCAGAGAAGCCGCAGGTCAAGGGCGGGTGTGCCGGGGAAAAGCCAGCATGGCTCGCCATAGCGCCATGGCTGTGCCATCATGGCGTCATGGACCTCACGCCCTACGTCGACAACCTCCGCCACGAACTCGCCGTCGCGGCGGACGCCGGCGGCGAAGAAGCCCGCGCCCTGGCCGAGCGGCTCACCGCTCCCCTGGAGTCCGCCACCCGGCTCACCCTGCTCAACGCGCTGTCCGCGGCCATGGGCGAGGTCACCCGGGAGCTGGCCCCCGGCTCGGTCGACGTGCGGCTGCGCGGACTCGACCCCGAGTTCGTGGTGACGCCGCCGCCGGCGGCCGAGCCGTTCGAGGAGACACGGGCGCCGACCACGGCTCCCGCCGCGACGGCGCCGCTCGCGGCGCACTCGGAAGCCGACGACGGCAGCATGGCGCGGATCAACTTCCGCCTCCCCGCCCACCTCAAGTCCCGCGCGGAGAACGCCGCGACGGCGGAGGGCCTGTCGGTCAACGCGTGGCTGGTACGGGCGGTCTCCACCGCCCTCGACGGCCGGGAACGCGCGGATCCGTCGAGCCGAGGCAAGGACATGGGCAGCCGGGGCTTCACCGGCTGGGTCCGCTAGGGCCCGCGCCGCTTCACCGCGGACCACCGCCCCGACCCGATCCGCCGACGTCACGTCACCTCACGTCGGCGGCGCGTCGGCGGCACGTCACTCCTCACCCGCCCCACCAGCGGGATCACCCACCGAACCAAGAGGACGGAACAGCCATGCCTACGTTCGAGACGCCCGAACCGATCACCGCCATCCTCGAACTCGACGCCGGGACCGCCCGCATCACCGCCGGCAAGCGCACCGACACGGTCGTGGAGGTGCTGCCGCGCGACGGCTCCGAGGAGAACGACGTACGCGCCGTGCAGCAGACCCAGGTCACCTACTCGGGCGGCCGCCTCACCATCAAGACCCCACGGAAGCGGTCCCCGTTCGGCAAGCCCGGCGCCATCGAGGTGAGCGTCGAACTGCCCGCCGGGTCGGACGTCCGGGCCACCACGGGCATGGGCGCCTTCCTCTGTGAGGGCCGACTGGGCGAGACGGCGCTCAGGACCGGCCTCGGCGACCTCCAGGTCGACGAGGTGGCGGGCGTCGACCTGCGGACCGACACCGGCCAGATCCGGCTGACCCGCGCGACCGGCGGCGCCGAGGTCGTCGGCGCGGGCCGGATCGAGATCGGCACCGTCGCAGGGGCGGCGACCGTCAAGAACTCCAACGGGGCGACCGCGATCGGTGAGGTCACCGGAGTCCTGAAGACCAGCGCCGCCAACGGCGACATCTCCGTCGGCGTCGCGCACGGCAGCGTCGGCGCCAAGTGCGCCAACGGCCGGATCGAGATCGGCGTCGCACACGCCGGGGTCGAGGCCTCCTCCGCCAACGGCGGCATCCGCGTCGGCGACGTCATCCGCGGCCGGATCGAACTGCGAACGTCCGTCGGAGACCTCGAAGTCGGCATCCACGAGGGCACCGCGGCCTGGCTCGACCTGAACCCCAAGCACGGCACGGTACGCAACTCACTGGACTCCGCCGCCGGCCCCGCGGAGTCCGACGAGACCGTCGAGGTGCACGCGCGGACCGGGGCCGGCGACATCATCATCACCCGCGCCTGACGCCCGTACCCCCTGGCGCCCGGCATCGACCCGACGACCCGCCCCCCTCCGGCGCCCTCAAGTCCGCAGCCGAGCGGTAACCACCGCTCCCCTCGGCCCCCTTCACCGTTCGCCCGTCCACCGTCGCAGCACCGTCCCGACCCTCCCAGGAGGAGCCATGTCGTACGACCCGACGCCCACGCCCACCACCGCCCTGGCGGCCACCACCACCGACGTCTTAGGTGAGCTGCCGACCCTGCCCACCGACCGGCGCACCGGCTGCCCCTTCGATCCGCCCGCCGAACTCACCGCCCTGAGCGACACGCCGCTGCGCCGCATGCGCTACGCCGACGGCCACATCGGCTGGCTGGTCACCGGCCACGCCGCGGCGCGGGCGATCCTGGCCGACCCGCGCTTCAGCTCGCGGTACGAACTCCTGCACCTGCCCATGCCGATCGAGGGCGCACCTGCGGAGCTGCCGCCGGCCCCGGTCGGCGACATGATCGGCCTCGACGCCCCGGAGCACACCCGCTACCGGCGCCTGCTCACGGGCCGGTTCACCGTCCGCCGGATGCGCCAACTGGCCGAGCGCGTAGAGCAGTTCACCGCAGAGCAGCTGGACGCCATGGAGCAGGCCGGGCCCACCGTCGACCTGGTGGAGGCGCTCGCGCAGCCCGTGCCCGCGCTCATGATCTGCGAGCTGCTCGGTGTGCCGTACGCCGATCGGCAGCGCTTCCAGGGCGATGTGGCGACGCTCTTCGACCAGACCGCGGGCGCCGAGGCGTCGGGCCGGGCGTACGCGGCGGTGCACCAGTACCTGAACGAACTGGTCCTCGCCAAGCGCGCCGAGCCCGGGGACGACCTGCTCAGCGACCTGACCGCCTCCGACCTCACCGACGAGGAGCTGACCGGTATCGGTGGGCTGCTGCTCGCCGCCGGACTCGACACCACGGCGAACATGCTCGCTCTCGGCACCTTCGCCCTGCTGAGCAACCCGGACCAGCTCGACGCGCTGCGCGCCGACCCCGGCCTTGCCGAGCAGACGGTGGAGGAGCTGCTGCGCTACCTCAGCGTCGCCGACCCGCTGACCCGTTCGGCGCTCGAAGACGTCGAGGTGGCGGGCCGGCTCATCAGGGCGGGCGAGACGGTGACCGTCTCCGTGCAGGCCGCCAACCGCGACCCGCACCGGTTCCCCGGTCCGGACCGGCTCGACCTCCACCGCAAGGCGACCGGTCACCTGTCCTTCGGCCACGGCGCCCACCAGTGCCTCGGCCAGCAACTCGCCCGCGTCGAGATGGCCGTGGCGTTCCCGACGCTCTTCGCGCGGTTCCCCACCCTGCGACTCGCGGTGCCCCCGGAGGAGGTGCCCCTGCGCGACCGCGCCAACATCTACGGGGTGATCAGCCTGCCCGTCACGTGGGACGAGGAAGTAGCCCCGTGAGCGACCCACGAGAGCCGCAGGCTCTGCACCTCAGCGTCGACCGCGCCCGCTGCGCCGGCGCCGGCATGTGCGCGCTGACGGCCCCCGACGTCTTCGACCAGGACGACGACGAGGGCCTGGTGGTCCTCCTGCACCCCACGCCGGCCCCCGCGCAGCGGGCGGCGGCCCGGATGGCCGCCGGCCTCTGCCCCGCCGAGGCGATCACCTTCACCTTGCCGGCCCCTGAGGACGGGTGACCACCGCGCCCCGGCCCGCCGGACCGAGAACCCTCACCTGCACGCCGGTGGGGGCTCTCGCGTGTCACAGATCATCGACAGCGCGCTCCCGGCGTCGACCGCGTCCGCCTCGTCGGATCCGCTGGCCGCGGTAGCCGCCGCCCACCCGGTCTCCGTACCGGCGTACACCCCTCAGGAACGTAAGGACGCCCTCGCGTACTGGACGCCCGCCCGCATGAAGGCGGTGGGCAGGTCCGTGGGCCTCGGCCCGACCGGCCCGACCGGCCCGACCGGCCCGAAGGCCAAGCCTTCGACCGCCCGGTCGGCGGCCCCCTCACCGTCCTCGGCTACTCCGCCACCCGCCCCCAGCTCGGCGAGGAGCTCCTGACGTGCGCGGGCACGGCGGCGGGTGGCGGTCCGCCGGGGACCGGCAGTCAGGGCTACGGCCGCGTGACGTGGTGCAGGTGCGCCACCGGTACGTCCGTGGTCGCGTCGACCTTCTCGCCGTCGTACCACTCGACGGTGGCGGTGTCGCCCGACAGCGCGGTGATCCGGCCGACCGGGAGGTCGGCGCGCGAGACCGGCGTGGAGCCTGCGGTCTGCCCGAGGTCCTGCGTGGTCACCCGGTCCCCCACGGCGAAGCTGCTGGTCATACGGTCCTCCCGGATCAGGTGCGGGGCAGGTGCGGGAGCAGTCGGTCGGGTGTCAGGGGCAGTTCCCGCAGCCGTACGCCCACCGCGTGGTGGACGGCGTTGGCGATGGCCGCCGCCGTGCCCACGATGCCGATCTCTCCGATGCCCTTGCTGCCCATCGGATTGAGATGGGGGTCCTCCTCCTCCAGCCAGTGCGCCTCGATGGCCGGCACGTCGGCGGAGACCGGCACGTGGTAGGAGGCCAGGTCGCGCTCCACGTAGTCCCCGAACGCGGGGTCCATGGTGCTGGTCTCGGTCAGCGCCATGCCGATCCCCATCGTCATGCCGCCGATGAACTGCGACCGCGCGGTCGAGGCGCTGAGGATGCGCCCGGCGGCGTACACCCCCAGCAGACGGCTCACGCGTACCTCGCCGGTCTCGGCGTCCACCCGGACCTCGGCGAAGTGCGCGCCGAACGTGTGGCGCGCGTACGGGGGTTCCTGCCCTGCCTCGTCCTCGGTGTCCGCGAACGCGGACAGACCCTCGGCGGGCAGCGCTCCCGCGTGTGCGCGCAGCTTCTCGGCGAGGGCGGTACAGGCCCGGTGGACGGACCAGCCCCAGGACGACGTCCCGGAGGACCCGCCGGCGAGGGGGGCGTCGGGCAGCTCGCTGCTGCCGAGCTCGACGCGGACCGCGGCCGGCTCGGCTCCGAGCGCCTCGGCGGCGACCTGGGCCAGCACGGTCCGCGCTCCGGTGCCGATGTCGGTGGCGTTGACCCGTACGACGAAGCCGCCGTCCGGTTCGGCGTGCGCGGAGGCCGTGGACGGGCTGACGAGGTAGGGGTAGGTGGCCGCGGCGACACCCGTGCCCAGCAGCCAGTTCCCGTCGCGGCGTACCCCGGGACGGGGGTCGCGCCCCTCCCAGCCGAACCGCCGGGCGCCTTCGCGCAGGCACCCGACGAGGTTCCGGCTGCTGAAGGGGTTGCCGCTGTCGGGCTCCTTCTCCGGTTCGTTGCGCACGCGCAGCTCGACCGGGTCGATCCCGGTGGCGAGGGCGAGTTCGTCCATGGCCGATTCGAGGGCGTACATGCCGGACGCCTCGCCCGGGGCACGCATCCAGGACGGGCTCGGCACGTCGAGTGCCACCACCCGGTGGGTGGTGCGGCTGTGCGGGGAGGTGTACATGGTGCGGGCGGGGGCGGCGGCCTGTTCGACGAACTCCTTGACCGTCGACGTCTGCGTGACGACCTCGTGCGCCAGCGCGTCGATCACGCCGTCGGCGCCCGCGCCGAGCCGGACCCGCTGGATGGTGGGGGCGCGATGGCCGACGACCGCGGCGAGCTCCCGGCGTGGCAGGACCAGTTTGACCGGGCGGCCGGTGTGCCGGGCGGCCATCGCGGCGAGGACGACGTGCGGGCGTGGAGTGCCCTTCGAGCCGAAACCGCCGCCGACGTAGTCCGACACCACGGTGACGTCCGCTCGCGGCACCCCCAACAACCCGGCCAGGGTGTCCCGTACGGTGGTCGAGCCCTGGCTCGAGTCGTGGACGATCAGCCGGTCCTCCTCCCACCAGGCGGTGGCGGCGTGCGGCTCCATCGGGTGGTTGTGCAGGGCGGCCATGGTGTACGTCGCGTCGACGCGGACGGCGGACGCGGCGAAAGCCGTGTCGAAGTCGCCCCGTTCACGGACGGCCGGATGACCGCCGTTCGCCTCCTCGGGGGTGTAGAGGCGGGGGTGGTCCTCGCGGAGCGTCGCGTCGTGCGGCTCGGTCGCGTACGTGACCCGCAGGGCGTCGGCACCGGCCCGGGCGTTCTCCAGGGTGTCGGCGACGACGACGGCGACGTACCAACCGCGGTGGGGGACGCTGTCGTCCTGCAGCAGCGACAGCGTCGGGTCGTCGGCCTCGCCCAGGCGCGGCGCGTTCTCGTGGCTGAGCACGGCGAGGACGCCGGGGAGCCGCAGGACCTCGTCGGCGTGGACGGCCGTGACCTTGCCGCGGGCGACGGTGGCGGGTACGGGGCAGGCGTGGGCGCAGCCGGGAGGGGTGTGCTCGGCGGCGTAACGGGCCGCGCCGGTCGCCTTCTCGCGGGCGTCGCGTCGCACGGGACCGTCGGGCCGGGGCGCCGGTGGGGGAGTCATGGCGGGGCGGGCCTCCTCAGGCACGGGACGCGAGGTCGTTCAGCACGCTGACGGCGAGGTTGCGGGCGAGGGACACCTTGAAGGCGTTGTCGCGCAGCGGTTCGGCCGCGGCGAGTTCCGCCTCGGCCGCCCGCGCGAACGTCTCCTCGGTGGCGGGCGCGCCGGTGAGCATGCTCTCCGCGGTGTGGGCACGCCAGGGTTTGTGCGCGAGCCCGCCGAAGGCGAGGGCGACATCCCGCACGACGCCGTTCTCGACGCGGAGGACGGCGGCGACCGAGGCGAGGGCGAAGGCGAACGAGGCGCGGTCGCGGGCCTTGCGGTAGGCGCTGTGGGTTCCGGGGGTAGGCGGCGGCAGGACGACCGCGGTGATGAGTTCACCGGATCGGATGACGGTGTCGTCCTCGGGGTGGTCGCCCGGGAGCCGGTGGAAGTCGGTGATCGGTACGGTGCGCGTGCCGTCGGGCCCGAGCAGGTGGATCTCCGCGTCGTACGCCGCCAGCGCGACGGCCATGTCCGAGGGGTGGGTGGCGACGCAGTGGGTCGAGTGACCGAGCACCGCGAGGTCGCGGTGCGCGCCCTCGCGGGCCGGGCAGCCGGTGCCGGGTTCGCGCTTGTTGCAGGGCTTGGAGGTGTCCTGGAAGTACGGGCAGCGGGTGCGCTGGAGCAGATTGCCCCCGGTGGTCGCCGTGTTGCGGACCTGCGGCGACGCGCCGGCGAGGAGGGCCTGGGACAGGGCGGTCCAACGGCCGCGGACGCCGGGGTGGGCGGCCAGCTCGGTGTTGCGCGCGGTGGCCCCGATCCGGAGCCCGCCCTCGGCTGTCTCCTCGATGCCGTCCAGGGGGAGCCGGCTGATGTCGACGAGGAACGGCGGGGCGGTGACCCCGAGCTTCATCAGGTCGACCAGGTTGGTGCCGCCGGCGAGGAACTGGGCCCGGGGGTGCTCCGTGAGGGCGGCGAGCGCCTCCTCCGGCCGTTCGGCACGGAGATACGTGAAGGGCTTCACGGCGCCGCCTCCTCGATGGCGTCCACGATGTTCGGGTAGGCGCCGCACCGGCAGATGTTGCCGCTCATGCGTTCCCGGATCTCCGGTGGTGTGAGTCGGGCGGGGCCGTCGTCGCGGCCGGACGGCGGCGGTGTCACGTGCGAGGGGTGGCCGTGGGCGGCCTCTTCGAACATGCCCAGGGCGGAGCAGATCTGCCCCGGGGTGCAGTACCCGCACTGCAGGGCGTCCCGGGCGACGAACGCCTCGACGACGGGGTGGAGCCGGTCGCCGTCGACCAGACCTTCCACGGTGGTGATGGGCTCGCCGTCGCAGGCGACGGCGAGGAGAAGACAGCTGTTGGCCCGCCGCCCGCCGACCAGGACGGTGCACGCCCCGCACTGACCGTGGTCGCAGCCCTTCTTCGCACCGGTGAGATCCAGATGCTCGCGCAGCGTGTCGAGGAGGGTCGTGCGGTTGTCGACCGACAGCGTGTGTGTCGCCCCGTTGACCTGGAGCGAGACGACGGAGGCGAAGTCCTCGCCCGGTGGCGCGGTCCCATCCACGGCCTTCACTCCTCTGCGCACGTTCTCGACGACGATCGACGCGGAACCTCTTCCCCGGGATTCCGATTGCGAACAATGTCTGTCCGCCGAACGGCCGAGCCGCACGCGCGCGGGACGGCCGCCACGGACCGGTCCTGGGCCTCCGGCGACCGACCCGCGGCGCGGGCGGAGCGCGATCCTCAGCGCTCCTGGAGGCCGAGCAGCCGTCGCAGCGTCGCGTACTTCTCCCCCAGCCGGGCACGGGTCGGTTCGTCGAGCAGCGCGAGCCGGGCGGGGTCGGCGTTGTGGGCGAGGTCCGCCTCCTTGATGAGGCGGGCGCCCGGTGTGGCGAGGATGCGTTGTGTGTACGACTCGTCGCTCTCGTCCGGGCGCTTGGTCAAGGCGTCCACCAGGGCCTTCACGGGCTGCGGGAGCGCGGCGGTCACCAGCCACTCGCGGGAGAGCACGTCGTTCTCGATCGTGTCGTGCAACCAGGCCGCGGCGATCTGTTCGTCGGAGCCTCCGCGCGTCCTGACACCGTCGGCCACGGCCTGGACGTGCTCCAGGTAGGGCCGTCCCGTCTCGTCCCGTTGTCGGGCGTGACCTTCGCGGGCGATCGCCTCGACCTGGTCGAGCGTGAGGTCCGGCATGGGTACGACTTTACGGGCGCCGGGTCGCCGTCGCCCGCCGTGAGCAGAGCGTCGACGTCATCGGGCATCCACCGCGCCCGTGGTCCGGCGTCCCGGTCCGGATGGCCGCGCCCGGGGTCCGGCGTCCCAGTCCGGATGGCCGCGCCCGGGGCCCGGCGTCCCGGTCCGGGCGGCCGCGCCCGGGGCCCGGCGTCCCGGGCCGCCGCGGTCGGGCTCGGAACAGCTCCCGCGCGCGCCGCGTCAGCCCGGGCGCGGGCCGGAGGAGTCGTCGTCAGGGTTCACGCCTGTGAACGCCTCGTCGTCCTTCGTGCCGCTCGGGCGCTGGGACCGACCCTTGCGGCCGGTGTCCTCCATGCCCTTCTGCGACGAGCGCCCCCGCTCCTCTCCGCCGGTCGCCTCGCTGCGCACGGTGTCGCCCGGGACGCTCCCGGTCTCTTCCTCGCTGACCTTCCGCCCCTTGCCGCGCGAGGGGGCGTGCTTCTCCGGGTTGAAGGAACGCGAGGCGCTGGGATTGTCCTGCTGCCGGGTCTCGTCCACGTCGGGGGACCATCCGTGCTGCCCCTCCATGCCGTCGCGGCTCGGTTCGCCGCGCGAGCGCCCGGAGGACTTCGGATTCTCGGACTTCGGATTCCCGGCCATGAGCCGACCTGCCTGTCCGTGCGGAAGGTACACGTGCGCACCTGTGGGAGTTCGATTTTCCCACAGGCCACAGGGCGGGGCACATCGACCGCCCCCGCATGCCCGCGACGGATCGGGGTACGTCTTCCCGTGCGAAGCGCGGGAACCACCCGGGAACGAGGTGCTGGGAGTGATTCGGAAGCTACAGGCGGTCGCCTTGGACTGCGCCGACCCTGTTCGTCTCGCCGAGTTCTACGCGGAGCTGCTCGGCGGCCACGTGGTCGCCGACCCGGACGAGCCCGACTGGGTCGAGGTACGCGGGTTCGAGGGGACGCCGCTGGCATGTCAGCGGGTGGAGGGCTACCGCCCGCCCGCGTGGCCCGGCCAGGAGAGCCCGCAGCAGCTGCACCTCGACTTCGACGTGGACGACATCGAGGCGGACGAGAAGCGCGCGCTCGCCCTCGGCGCGACCGTGCTGGAACGGACCGACCAGCTCCGCCCTGAGGCCAACTGGCGCGTCTACGCGGACCCCGCCGGCCACCCGTTCTGCCTCTGCCTCCACTGAGACGGCCTCCTGACCCACGAGTGAGACGGCCTCTTGACCCACGGGACCGCAAGCAACTACCTTGCGGTCCACATCGACCCATGACGACCGGAGGAGGCGACCAGCGGATGTACACCAGCTCCGACCTGAGTCGCCTCGCCCACAGCACGGTCTGGATTCCGGGTCGTATCGCGCACGGCTGCTGACCGCGCCGTTTCTGATGTGCCCGTCCGTGGCACATTCCAGGTCTTCTTTCACCGCCTCCTGGCACGCCCTCCTGCCGCGTGCCGTTTTGCGCCCACTCCTCCCCCGTGGCGCGTCTGAACACAGAAAGCTGCCCGAAATTGGCGAACATGATGAATCGACCCGTCGCGCACCGAAACGAGGGCCTGTCGTGGTAGCGCCGCGGATCACGGTCAACGGGACAGAAACCCCGATCTCACCGGCCTCGCCCCACACCACCGTGCTCGATCTCCTGCGCGAGCGTGGCCTCACCGGGACCAAGGAGGGCTGCGCGGAGGGTGAGTGCGGCGCCTGTTCGGTCCTGGTGGCGCGCCCCGGGGTGACCAAGCCCACCGACTGGGTGGCGGTCAACGCCTGCCTGGTCCCGGCCGCGGCACTCGACGGTCAGGAGATCATCACCTCCGAAGGGCTCGCCACCGCTTCCGGGCCCGGAACGCCACCCGTCCTGCACCCGGTGCAGGAGGAGATGGCGGTGCGTGGCGGCTCCCAATGCGGTTACTGCACACCGGGGTTCGTCTGCAGCATGGCCGCCGAGTACTACCGGCCCGACCGCTGCGCCCACCCCACCTCGGAGGCGGACTCGACCGATGTCACCGACGTCGACGCCGAGCACGGCCCGAACGGCTTCGACCTCCACGCGCTGAGCGGGAACCTGTGCCGCTGCACCGGCTACCGCCCGATTCGCGACGCCGCGTTCGCCGTCGGGGCGCCCACCGACACCGACCCGCTCGCGCAGCGTCGCGAGCAGGCGCCGCCCGCGCCGGTCGCCACCTCCTACGCGCAGGACGACAGCGTGTTCCTGCGGAAGAGCACCCTGGACGAGACGCTGCGGCTGCTGCGCGAGCGGCCCGACGCGGTCGTGGTCGCCGGTTCCACCGACTGGGGCGTGGAGGTGAACATCCGCTCCCGCCGGGCGGATTGTGTGGTCGCCGTCGACCGACTCCCCGAACTGCGGGAGCTGCGCGTCGCGGACGACTCCGTCGAGATCGGGGCGGCGCTGACACTCACCGAGATCGAAGGCCGCCTCGACGGCCACGTCCCGCTGCTGGCGGAGCTGTTCCCGCAGTTCGCCTCGCGGCTCATCCGCAACGGAGCGACCCTCGGCGGCAATCTGGGGACCGGCTCCCCCATCGGCGACAGCCCGCCGGTGCTGCTCGCGCTGGAGGCATCGGTGGTCCTCGCCGACGCCGACGGGGAACGCGAGGTTCCGCTGGCGGACTACTTCACCGGCTACCGGCAGAGCGTGCGCCGTCCCGGCGAGCTGATCCGCGCGGTGCGCGTCCCCCTGCCGCTGTCGCCGGTCACGGCCTTCCACAAGATCGCCAAGCGCCGCTTCGACGACATCTCCAGCGTGGCGGTCGCGTTCGCGCTCGACATCGAGGGCGGAATCGTCCGTAAGGCGCGGATCGGCCTGGGCGGCGTGGCCGCCACCCCGATCCGCGCCCTCTCCACCGAGGCGGCCCTGGAGGGCCGGTCATGGGCGGCCGAGACCGTCGAGACGGCGGCGCTGCTGCTCCAGGCCGAGGGCACGCCGATGAACGATCACCGTGCCAGCGCCGCCTACCGCTCCGCGATGCTCGGTCAGAGCCTGCTGAAGCTGTACGCGCAGACAACCGAGGCGGTTTCCTCATGAGCCAGCTGTCCGAGCGCCCCGAGAAGCCCGTCGTCGGCGTCTCGATGCCGCACGAGAGCGCCACCCAGCACGTGACCGGCACCGCGCTCTACACCGACGACCTGGTCCATCGGACCAAGTCCGTGCTGCACGCCCACCCGGTCCAGGTCATGAAGGCCCACGGCCGGATCACCGCGCTGCGCACCGAGCCCGCGCTCGCCGTGCCCGGGGTGGTCCGCGTGCTGACCGGCGCCGATGTGCCCGGCGTCAACGATGCCGGGATGAAGCATGACGAACCGCTCTTCCCCGACGAGGTCATGTTCTACGGCCACGCGGTCGCCTGGGTGCTCGGCGAGACCCTGGAGGCGGCCCGGCTCGGTGCGGCGGCCGTCGAGGTGGAGCTCGACGAGAAGCCCTCGGTGATCACGCTGCGGGAGGCCATCGACGCCGGCAGCTTCCACGGCGCCCGGCCCGTGATGCTGACCGGTGACGTCGACGCCGGGTTCGCGGACTCCGCGCACGTGTTCACCGGCGAGTTCCAGTTCTCCGATCAGGAGCACTTCTATCTGGAGACCCACGCGGCGCTGGCGTATGTCGACGAGGCCGAGCAGGTGTTCGTCCAGAGCAGCACCCAACACCCGTCCGAGACCCAGGAGATCGTCGCTCACGTCCTCGGTCTGCACAGCCACGAGGTGACGGTGCAGTGCCTGCGGATGGGTGGCGGGTTCGGCGGCAAGGAGATGCAGCCGCACGGGTTCGCGGCTGTCGCCGCGCTCGGCGCCAAGCTGACCGGCCGGCCCGTCCGGGTGCGGCTCAACCGGACCCAGGACCTGACCATGTCCGGCAAGCGGCACGGGTTCCACGCCGCGTGGAAGATCGGTTTCGACGCCGACGGCCGGATCCGGGCCCTCGCCGCCACCCTGACCGCGGACGGCGGCTGGAGCCTGGACCTGTCCGAGCCGGTGGTGGCGCGTGCGCTGTGCCACATCGACAACACCTACTGGATCCCCAACGCGCGGATCGACGGTCGCATCGCCAAGACCAACAAGGTCTCCAACACCGCCTTCCGCGGCTTCGGAGGACCCCAGGGCATGCTGGTGATCGAGGACATCATGGGCCGGTGCGCGCCCCTGCTCGGCCTGGATCCGACGGAGTTGCGGGAACGGAACTTCTACCGGCGGGGTCAGTCGACGCCGTACGGGCAGCAGGTCGTGCAGCCGGAGCGGATCTCCGCCGTCTGGGAGCAGGTCAAGGAGAACGCCGGCGTCGTCGACCGGCAGCGGCAGATCGCCGCCTTCAACGCCGCGCACCCGCACACCAAGCGGGCCCTGGCGATCACCGGCCTCAAGTTCGGCATCTCGTTCAACCTCACCGCCTTCAACCAGGGCGGCGCGCTGGTACTGATCTACAAGGACGGCTCGGTCCTGATCAACCACGGCGGCACCGAGATGGGGCAGGGCCTGCACACCAAGATGCTGCAGGTGGCCGCGACCACGCTGGGCATCCCGCCGCACAAGGTGCGGCTGGCCCCCACGCGTACCGACAAGGTGCCCAACACCTCCGCCACCGCCGCCAGTGCCGGTGCGGATCTCAACGGCGCGGCGGTGAAGAACGCCTGCGAGCAGCTGCGCGGACGGCTATTGGAGGTGGCCGGCACCCAGCTGGGTGCGCCGGCGTCGGACGTGCGCATCGTCGAGGGCGTCGCGCGTACGTTGGGCAGCGACAGGGAGCTGGCCTGGGACGACCTGGTGCGCACGGCGTACTTCCAGCGGGTCCAGCTGTCGGCGGCCGGTTTCTACCGGACCGAGGGTCTGCACTGGGACGCCAAGTCGTTCCGGGGCACACCGTTCAAGTACTTCGCCCACGGCGCCGCCGCGGCCGAGGTCGAGGTGGACGGTTTCACCGGCGCGTACCGGATCCGGCGGGTGGACATCGTGCACGACGTCGGCGACAGCCTGTCCCCGATGATCGACATCGGTCAGGTCGAGGGCGGCTTCGTGCAGGGCGCGGGCTGGCTGACCCTGGAGGACATGCGCTGGGACGCCGGCGACGGGCCGAACCGCGGCCGGCTGCTGACCCAGGCCGCGAGCACCTACAAGCTGCCGAGCTTCTCGGAGATGCCCGAGGAGTTCCACGTCACGCTGTTGCAGAACGTCTCCGAGGAGGGCGCGGTCTACGGCTCCAAGGCGGTGGGCGAGCCTCCGCTGATGCTGGCGTTCTCGGTACGCGAAGCGCTGCGGCAGGCCGCCGCCTCCTTCGGACCGAGCGGCCGCAGCGTCGAGTTGGCGTCGCCGGCGACGCCGGAGGCGGTGTACTGGGCGATCCAGGCTGCCCGCCGGGGCGACGGCTCCCCGACCGGCGACACCCGCCCCGGCGCTGCCACCCCTGGCGACGCCGGAGACGGCAACGCCACCCCCGGTCACGCCACCTCCGGTCATGCCGGGGTCGGGCGGGCCGACGGCCGGGGCCGGACCGACGCAGAAGTGCTGAGCGGTGCCTGACATGACGTGGGTCGCCGCGGTCGCACGGTTGCGGGCACGTCGGGAGTCCGGCGTGCTGGTGACCGTCGCGACCGTGCGCGGCCACGCCCCGCGCAACGCCGGCGCGAAGCTCGTCGTCGGCCAGAACGAGACCTGGGGATCGATCGGTGGCGGCAACGTCGAGGCCGTGGCGATCGATCGGGCCCGGGAGGTGATCGTCGCGGACCGACCGGAGCCGGAGCTGATCGATTTCGCCCTGAACGACAAGGTGACCAACCGGCACGGCGTGCAGTGCTGCGGCGGCACGGTCTCCGTACTGCTCGAACCGCTGCCGGTGGTAAGGGCCGTGGCGATCTTCGGCGTCGGGCACGTCGGCCTGGAGCTGGCGCGCATCCTGGCACGACAGGACCTCGACCTGCACCTGATCGACACCCGGTCGGACATCCTGACCGAGGAGCGGCTGGACGTGCTGGCGGACGCGGTGGCGCAGGTGCATGTGCATCACACGCCGCTGCTGCCGGAGGAGGTGCTGGCGGAGTTGCCGCGCGGCACCCACGTCCTGATCATGACCCATGATCACGCCGAGGACGCCGCTCTGTGCGACACCGCCCTGCGCACGGCCCATCTCGGCTCGATCGGGCTGATCGGCTCGACGGCCAAGTGGGGCCGGTTCCGCGCCCTCCTCGCCAACGAGGGCGGACACGACGAGGCGACCATCGACCGGATCAAGACCCCGATCGGGCTGACCGACATCACGGGCAAGGAGCCCGCGACGATCGCGGTGAGCGTCGCCGCCGATCTGCTGCGCGCCTTCGAGACCGAGGGGAGCTGACGCTCCGGCCGAACGAACGGCGGAGGGGGCGCCCCGCGCGTACGCAAGTACGCGCGCGGGGCGCCCTCTTCGGTCAATGGAAGGGGCCGCCGTCCGCGAAGGCAAGGGCGGCGAACCTTCTGCCCATGCGGCGGTATGCCGGGGCGGTGGGGTGAAGGCCGTCGGCCAGATCGTCCGTCTCGTCGGGGCCAAGCAGCTCGCGGCCGTCGAGATGGTGGAGGTGGGGGTCGCGTTTCCGCCGGGCCGTCACGATCCTTTCCAGCTCCGCGCGGACCACCGCCAGCGACAACGCGCCCCGAGCCACTTCCGACGGGTCTCCCAGGGCGGTGATCTTCCCGTCCCGGCCCGTCGCGGTCGGGCCGGGAGCCTCTTCGAGTGCCGGACAGCTCACCGGGGACGTCAGCAGGAGCGGGGTGTCCGGGTGCCCGTCCCGGATCGTGTCCAGGAATCCGTGCACCGCCGGGCCGAACGTCCGCAGCCGGAAGGCGGCGAGGCTCACGATGTTGATGCCCACCTTGAGACTGATCAGGTCCGCGGGCATGTCGCGGATCGTCCGGGCGACATAGGGGTCCAGCATCGCGTTGCCCGCCTGGCTGAGGTTGATCACCTCCACTCCGCCGAGCGCGGCCGCCACCACCGGCCAGGTGTCGGTCGGCCCCTCGGCCTCGATGCAGTGGCTGATCGAACTGCCGTGATGGACCCAGCGGCGCCGGCCGTCCGGCAGCGGCGGTAGTACGTCACCGTCGGCGCGCAGCGCCACCAGTTCCGTGGGGGTCTGCTGGGGCAGCCACAGCTCGACGCTCTTCATGCCGGCCGGTAGCCCGGTGAACCGCACGGTCCCGGGCTCGCCCGGAACCAGTCGCTGCGCGGCCCCGGGGCCCGCCATGCGCAGCACGTTGCCCAGGGGCGCCTGCCGACGCTCCATCAGGACGCCGTTCACCAGCAGGTCCAGCATGCCCGTCGGACGGGGTCCGGGGTCGGTGTCGAGCTGCCCCGTGAAGGTGAGCACCTCGAACTCCAGGACACGCGCGTCGGTGCGGAACACCAGGCGCACGCCCGACGGCATCACGCTCACGCCGTGGACCGTCGGGTCCTGGTACTGCTCCGTGGTCCACGCGGGCAGACGGCGCGGCATCACCCCCGTTTCCGTGACCTCCAGGTCCAGCGCCCCCCGTAGCTCCACCGCACCGCCCACCAGCGGAACCGCCCGCATCGCCGCCACCACCGCTCCTGCCTCTGAGAGAAATCCACGGTCTCGAACCCCGTGATCATCGAACGTCGATGACGACCGATCAACCCGCGGCGCCCCCATCCGCATCGACCGGTCGGCACCCCGGGGTAGTTTATTGAAAACGATTACCATTACAGTACTCTCCGAACGCGGCACTCCCGCCCCGTGCACGACACCGTGCGCTCCCACCGACCGCAGACCGGAGAACCCATGCGCCACCCCGCCCGCCTCGGCATCGCCCTCGCCACCGCTCTCGCCGCGGCGACCACAGGCTGCTCGGCGGCCACCGGCGGCTCCCCCGCCGCCGACAAGGCCGCCCGCCCGGCAGCGGCCGAGCCGACGGCCGTCACCAGCTGCGGAGAGCGGCTCTCCTTCGACGAGCCGCCCCGGCGGGCCGTGGCCCTGGACCAGACATCGACCGAGACCCTGCTGGAGCTCGGCCTCCAGGACCGCATGGCCGGGACGGCGAACCTGAAGACGAAGATCCCGCCGCAGTACCAGGCCGCCTACGCCGGCGTCCCCGTCCTCGCCCCCAAGATCGCCACCGGCGAGCAACTGCGCGCCGCCACCCCGGACCTCGTCGTCGCCGGGTCCACGGACCTCTTCACCAAGGACCGCGCCGGCACCCGCGAGGAGCTCGGCGCGCTCAAGGTGCCCACCTTCGTCAGCGCCGTGGACTGCCCCCGGCAGAACCCGGCCGGCCGGACCCCCTTCGAGCTGCTCTTCTCCGACTACGAGACGTTGGGCAAGATCTTCGGCGCCGAGCAGCGGGCCGGCCGGCTCGCCGCCGACCAGCGCGCCGCGGTCGCCAAGGCCGGCGAGACCGCGGCCGGGGTCCCCCGGGGCGCGGACCGGCCGACGGTCGTCTACCTCTACTCCGTCTTCAACGGCATGCCCTACGTGGCGGGCGGGACCGGCCTCCCCAGCGAGATGAGCCGGATCGTCGGCGCGAAGAACGCCTTCGACGACGTGCGGGAGGACTGGCCGGAGGTCTCCTGGGAGGAAGTCGCCGAGCGCGACCCGGACTTCATCGTGATCGGCGACCTCTCCGAGCGCGGCCGGCCCGGCGACAGCGCCGGAGAGAAGCGCGCCACGATGGCCGGGCACCCGGTCGTCTCCCGGCTGACGGCGGTGCGCAGCAACAAGATCATCGAGGTTCCGGGCATCGAACTCGACCCGTCCGTCCGCTCCGTGCACGCGCTGAGCCTGCTGGCGGCCGGTATGAAGGACCTCGGCCATGCCCGCTGACCCGGCCGTCCGGCCGGGACCGGTGGATCTGCTCCGTCCCGCGGCGCGCGGGGCGGCGCCACCACCGGTCGCCGCGACCGTGCCTCCGCCCCGGGCGGGCCGGTCCGCGCCGACGCAGGCGGGGCTGTTCCTCGTCGCCGCGGCCGTGCTCGTCGTGTCCGTGGCGGCGTCGGTACGGATCGGCACCACCGCGGTGGGATGGGCCGACCTCGCCAGGGTGCTCGGCACCCGCCTCGGTCTGGGTGTCGAGCCGTTGCCGCCACTGGTGGACTCGCTCGTCTGGGATCTGCGGTTCCCCCGTGTGCTGCTGGCGGCCCTGGTCGGTGCCTCGCTCGCCGTGTGCGGCACGGTGCTGCAGGCGGTCACCCGTAACGCCCTCGCCGACCCGTACCTGCTCGGGGTGTCCTCGGGGGCGTCGACCGGCGCCGTCGCCGTCGTCGTGCTCGGCGTCGGCGCGAGCACGCTCGGGGTCACCGGCGGCGCCCTGACCGGCGCGCTGCTCTCCTTCGGCCTGCTGCTGGTCCTGCTGCGCCGGACCGGTCTCGACTCGGCGCGGATCGTCCTCACGGGCGTCGTCGTCGGCCAGCTCTTCACCGCGCTGACGTCGCTGATCCTGATGGCCTCCGCCGACGCGGACACCACCCGCGCGGTCACCCACTGGCTGCTCGGTTCGATGGCCCCGGCGCGCTGGGACGCCGTCGTGGTCTGCGCGATCGTCGCGCCCGTCGGGCTCGCGGTGGCGTGGCTCTGCTCGCACGCCCTCGACGGGCTGGCGTTCGGCGCCGACACCGCCGCGTCCCTGGGCATCGGCGTACGGCAGGTCCGGCTGCTGCTGCTCGTGGTGACCGCCGTGCTGACGTCGGTGGCGGTGGCCACGGTCGGTGCCATCGGATTCGTCGGGCTGATCGTGCCGCACGGAGTCCGGTTCCTGATCGGGCCGTTGCACCGGGTGCTGCTGCCCTACGCGGCGCTCTCGGGCGCGGTGTTCCTGGTGTGGACGGACGCGCTGGCGCGGTTCGCCTTCGCTCCCCGGGAGGTGCCGGTGGGCGTGATCACCGCCCTGCTCGGCGTACCGCTGTTCCTTCTCGTCCTGCGCAGGCGAGGTGAGCTGTGAGGATCACCGCCGAACGGCTGAGCTGGTCGGTGGCGGGTACGACCGTCGTCCGCGACGTGAGCCTGGACATCGTCCCGGGCGAGACCGTCGGGCTGCTCGGCCCCAACGGGTCGGGCAAGTCGTCGCTGCTGCGCTGTCTCGCGGGGCTGCGCGTTCCGGACGCGGGCACGGTCCGCTACGACGGGGAGCCGGTACGGGACTGGGGCGCGCGCCGGATCGCCCGTCATGTCGCCTTCGTCGAGCAGGACTCGGGGTCCGACAGCGATCTGCGCGTCGCCGACCTCGTGGGGCTCGGACGGACCGCCTACCGGAGCCGCTGGCGCGGACCGGATGCCCAGGACAGGGCCGTCGTCGTCGCCGCACTGGACCGTGTCGGGCTCACCGCTCTCGCGGACCGGCCCTGGAAGGCGCTGTCGGGCGGCGAACGGCAGCGCGCCCACATCGCCCGCGCGCTGGCCCAACAGCCGTACTGCCTGCTGCTCGACGAGCCGACCAACCACCTCGACATCAAGCATCAGCTGGAGCTCATGGAACTGCTGTCCGCCACCGATCAGACGGTCCTGGTCGCGGCGCACGACCTCTCCCTGGCCGCGCGGTACTGCGACCGGCTGCTGCTGATGCACCGGGGGCGCCTGGTCGCCGACGGCTCCCCCGCCCACGTCCTCGACCCCGAACGGCTCGCCGCCGTCTTCGAGGTGGACGCCGAGCTCGCCGCCGACGCCCTCGGCAACCTCACGGTCGCCTACCGCGGGCCGCTGTCCCCCTCCCGCCTTCCCCTCACCCAGCACCAAGGAGCCTTGTGAACACCACGACGAACACCGCCGCCGCCCGGAGCGTCGACGCCCTGGCGACCGCCGTACTCCGGGGGGAGTACGGCCCGCCGCCCTCCGCGCTCGTCGCGACCAGCGTCTTCTGGATCCACCACGGGACCCGGCTGGCCGGCGGCGACACCACCTATCTCAACCAGTACGTGCTCGTGCGCCTCGGCGGCTCGTTCGGCGGCTGCGCCTTCGAGGCCGGTGAGATCGACCCGGCCGTCTGCCGGGACTCCTCCGGCGTCCCTCTCGACGTCCTGCTGCGCGACGCTCCCCGACCGCTGCGCATCGCCGCTCTGGACGCCTACCTCGCCGAGGCGCGGCCGCACCGCGCGGCGGCGGATGCCGGGGAGGCCGAGCCGGTCACCCTTCCGGCCGGCCCGCCGGAGGTCCGTGCCAGGGCCCGGGACGCCGCCATCGCCGGACTGCTGGACATCGGGGAGGGCGCGACCGTGGGCCTCATCGGCGTCGTCAACCCGCTGGTCGCCGCGATCCGGGAGCGCGGCGGCGTCCCCCTGCCCTGCGACTTCAACCTGCGGACCACCCAGTGGGGCGATCCGGTCACCGACGACATGAACGACGTCCTGGACCGCGCCGATGCCGTCGTCGCCACCGGGATGACTCTCGGCAACGGCTCGTTCGACACGATCCTCGACCGCTGCCGCGCCCGGGGCATCCCCCTGGTCGTCTACGCCCAGAGCGGCAGCGCCGTGACCCGCGCCTTCCTCGGGGCCGGCGTCACCGCGCTGTCCGCCGAACCGTTTCCGTTCTCCCAGTTCAGCGCCGAACCGACCACCCTGTACCGCTACCGGACGGTGAGCGGCACATGATCCCGGCCGCTCGCCCGGCCGTACCCGGTGCCGGTGCCGTCCTCACCGGCACCGCGTACGCCTCCTGCCACCACGGCGAGATCCTGCAAGGGGTCTTCCTCGACGACCGCGGACACCGGTGCGCGGGCCTGGTCACCCTGCCCATGAGCGGACCGGGCAGCCGCGCCGAGTTCGTACGCCGTCCGGGCAGCCCGCCCGAAGAGCTCTCGGTCTTCCCCGCGGACCGTACGAAGGCACGGCGTGCGGCGGCCCTCGCCCTCGCGGAATGCGCTCCCCTGTGCGGGGAGGCACCGTGCGGAGGTCAGGTGCGGCTCACCGGTGGCATCCCCGTCGGCCTCGGCATGGGCAGCTCCACCAGCGACGTCATCGCCGTCGTGCGCGCTGTCGCGGACTCCTTCTCGCTGCGGCTGCCGTCCGAGACGATCGCCCGTCTCGCGGTGCGGGCCGAGCTGGCCTGCGACCCGTTGATGCTCGACGGCCGTCCCGTGCTCTTCGCCCAGCGGGAGGGGCGCGTCCTGGAAGTCCTCGGCCCGGCCCTGCCGCCGGTCGTCGTGGTGGGCTGTGTCCTCGGCGGCGGCGCGCCCGTGGACACCCTGTCGCTGCCCGTCCCGGTCCACGACGACGAGGACGTCCGGGCCTACGAGCGGCTGCGGGCGCTCCTGCGGCGCGCCGTGGTCACCGGCGACGTCGCGCTCCTCGGCGCGGTCGCCACCGCCAGCGCGCGCCGAGGACAGCAGCGCCTGGGACACGCCGAGTTCGACGCCCTCACGGACATCGCCGAAGCCGTCGGGGCGGTGGGGGTGCAGATCGCGCACAGCGGGGCGGTCGCCGGACTGCTCTTCGACCCCGCCGACGCGCGCCTGGCGAGCCGCGTGGCGGGCTGCGTACGCGCTCTGGAGAGCACAGGCGTCCCCACCACCCGGACCTTCACGACCCTTCCTCACCACCACGGAGTCTCCGCATGGACCAGCACATCGCCGACGCGATCGGCCGGCCGGACCTGATACGCCTCGACGACCGGCTCATCTGCCTGCGCTTCGAGACGATGAAGGTCGTCTCCGCACTGGCCGCCGTCCGTCACCTGCTCGACGCCGGAACCGTCCGCCGCGGCGACACGCTGCTGGACAGCTCCAGCGGCATCTACGCCTACGCCCTCGCCCTGGCCTGCCACCGCCACGGTCTGCGCTGTCACATCGTCGGCTCCACGACCGTCGACCGGACGCTGCGGACCCAGCTCGCCGTGCTCGGCGCGACGCTCGAACAGATGGAGCCGTGCAGCGACCTCAAACTCGATCAGAAGCGGCGGGTCGCCCGCGTCCACGAGATCCTCGCCGAACACCCCGACCACCACTGGATGCGGCAGTACCACGACGACATCCACTACCTCGGCTACCGCTCCATCGCCCGCCGTATCCGCGAGGCGACCGGTGCGGAGGAGCTCACCCTCGTCGGCGGGGTGGGGTCGGGTGCCTCCACCGGGGCGCTCGCCCGCTACCTGCGGGAGGACTCGCCCGGCGTGGAACTCGTCGGCGTACAGCCGTACGGAAGCGTCACGTTCGGCAGCGAGCACGTCGCCGACCCGGAGATCATCATCGCCGGCATCGGCAGCTCCATCCCCTTCGCCAACGTCCGCCACGAGCTGTACGACACCCTCCACTGGGTGGCCTTCGAGGCGGCCCTCGCCGGCAGTACGGACCTGCTGCGACGCCACGCCGTCTTCGCCGGACTGTCCACGGGCGCCGGCTACCTCGCCGCCCGCTGGGAACGCGACCGGTCCCCTCGGCGGACCGTGGTCTTCATCGCCGCCGACACCGGCCACCGGTACGTGGACACGGTCTTCGCCCGGCACGCGGAAGCCGCCCGCATCGAAGACCTCGCGCCCCGGCCGGTGACCACCCAGGCCGAACTCGCCCTCCCCTGGTCCCGGATGCGGTGGAACCGCTCACCGGCGCCCGCGCCGGCCGCGACGCGCTCCTGAGCCCGCACGGCTCCGGCGCCCGACGACGACAGACGACGGCATCGCACCCCCTTCCCGACCCCTCCCCCAAGGAGCAACCTCACCGTGGCGACCACACCCACGCCGGTGGCGGCCGAAGCCGACACCCCACCCCCTCGTTCGGTCCTGCGGGACACCGCGTTCCTGCGCCTCTGGGCCGGAACGACCGCGTCCGGGCTCGCGACCTGGGCCCTGCCCTTCGTCCTCGGTCTCGCCGTCCTGCACCGCGACCTGGACGGAGCCGGTCTCGGCCTGGCCCTCGCCGCGCGTACCGCCGGATTCCTCGTCGCCGTCTCCGTCGGCGGCGTGCTGGCCGACCGGCACTCGCGCCGCGCCGTCGTCCTCTGGTCGGCCCTCGCGGCAGCGGTCGCCTCGCCCCTCCTCGCCGCCGGACTGGGCCGCTCTCTGCTGCTGATGGCGGCCGCCGCGGCTCTCGCGGGCGCCGGACAGGGCGCCTGCCGCCCTGCGTTCCAGGCGCTCACCGCCGAGACCGTCGCCCCGGACAGCCGTCAGCAGGCCAACGCCGCCATGACGATGGCCGTACGCAGTTCCACGCTCGCGGGCCCCGCCCTGACGGCACTTCTCGCGGCCTTCCTCGACGTCTGGGCCCTGCTGCTCGGCATCGGCCTGCTCTGGCTGGTCGCCGCGCTCGTGCCGGCCAGGGGGACAGTGCCGGGCGGTGATCCGACCGCTGATCCGGCCGCCGGGCCCGCCGACCGCGCCGGCTTCCGCGTCGAGTTCCTGGAGGGGATACGCGAGGCACGCCGTCACCCCTGGTTCCTCGCCGGGCTCGGCGCGCTCGTCGCGGTCATCGCGCTCGGCTACTCCGCCACCAGCGTCGCGCTGCCGCTGATCAGCCGTGATCACTACGGCTCCGCGTGGGTCCTGGCCTCGGCCATGACCGCCTACACCGTGGGCGCGCTCGGCGGGGCCCTGGTCATCGCCCGATGGCGCCCCCGTTCCCAGGGCTGGGCGGCCTTCGCCGGACTGGCCGCGTACGGTGTCGCGCCGCTGAGCCTGACGCTGCCCGTGCACCCGGTCGTGGTCGTCGCCGCGTACGCCGTCGCCGGCGTCGGGATCGAGCTGTTCAACGTGCCCTGGTTCACGGCCACCCAGCGCGAAGTCGCCCCGGACAAGCTGGCCCGCGTCTCCTCGCTGGACTTCCTGGTCTCCTACGGCCTGGCACCGGTCGGCCTCGCCCTGATCGCCCGTGCCATGGCGGCGTTCGGCGTCACGCCGGTACTGGCCGTGTGCGCCGCCGCCTGCTTCCTCGTCCCGTGCGCGGCGGCTCTCGTCCCCACCGCCCGCCACTTCGCGCGGACGGCTCCCCCGGCGAGGGAGTGAGGGGCGTGCCGGCAGGGCGAGATGCTGCGCACGTGGGCCCGGGACCACGGTGTGACCGGCACCGGGGGTGGACATCAACACCGTCTTCCGGCCCGCAAGGACGACCTGCCGCCGCTGCCGGAACTGCTCGAACAGTTCGGTGCCCTGGGCTGTGACGTCGTCGAGATGGTCCTCGCCGACCAGGACAGCTGGGACCGGTACGCGGCAAGCCCCGGCACGCCCTGCCGGGGGCTCACTCACGCGCACCGCACCTCATGCGTCACGGGCCACGACGGAGTCGATCAGTGTCAACCCGCCGCCGGACGCGAGGCCGCGCTCCCGCTTCCGCGTTCGGCTCGCCCCGCGCGTCACTCGTCGGCTCATTCGCCGGTCGTCTGCCCCCGTCCCGGCGCCTGGGTGACTTTCGCGGCCTCGGCCTTCGCGTCGTTCACCACGGCGTCGGCCTGCTTCGCCACCTCGTCGGCGGCCGCCGCGGCGTCCAACGACAGCGGCGAGGCCGCGGCCAGCTCCTGCGCGCCGCCGTCGTCCGGCGCGGAGTCGGTGGGGGCATCGGGATCGGCCGCGGCCGCTCCCCCGCGCGAGGCCGCATCGGGCAGACCCATCGTCGACCGGTCACCGAAGGCGCCGGTCACGGCGCGAACGGCCTCGGTCAGCTCGCCCGGGATCACCCAGAACGTGTTGTTCTCGCTCTTCGCCAGGTGCGGGAGAGTCTCGAGGTACTTGTAGGCGAGGATCTTCGGGTCGGCGTTGTTGCGATGGACGGCCTGGAAGACCCGCTCCACCGCCTTCGCCTCGCCGTCCGCGCGGAGGATCATGGCCTGCTGCGTGCCCTGCGCTTCCAGGATGTCCTTCTGCTTCGTACCCTCCGCGGTGAGGATCTTGGCCTGCCGCTCACCTTCGGCGTGCAGGATGGCCGCGCGCTTGTCGCGCTCGGCCCGCATCTGCTTCTCCATCGCCTCTTTGATGGTGTTCGGTGGATCGATCGCCTTGATCTCGACGCGGTTGACCCGGATGCCCCACTTGCCGGTCGCGTCGTCGAGGACGGCGCGGAGGCGGGCGTTGATCTCCTCGCGTGAGGTGAGCGTCTCCTCCAGGTCCATCGAGCCGATGACGTTGCGCAGCGTGGTGACGGTGAGCTGATCGATGGCGTGCAGATAGTCGGCGACCTCGTAGGCCGCCGCTCGCGGGTCGGTGATCTGGTAGTAGAGAACGGTGTCGATGTTCACCACGAGGTTGTCCTCGGTGATCACCGGCTTGGGCGCGGACGAGTACACCTGCTCGCGCACGTCGAGTTTGGTGTTGACGCGGTCCGCCACCGGCACGACGAAGTTCAGGCCGGGTTGCAGCGTCCGCCGGTACCGGCCGAACCGCTCGATGTTGTACCGGCGCGCCTGCGGGACGATGCGTACCGTGGCGGCCAGGAGGAAGACGACGACGATCGCCGCCACGAGAATCGGGATGACCACGGGGTCCACAATCCCTCCCTGGGGACGTGTTCAGCCGTTCACGGAAGCAGTTCGCGGGGGTAGACGAGGGCTGTGGCGCCTTCGATCTCCATGACGTCCACCAGCGCTCCCACCGGGATCACGAGGCTTTCGTCGAGCGCGCGAGCCGACCATTCCTCACCGGAGAGCTTGATCAGGCCGTGACTCGCGGTGACCTCCTGCATGACCTCGGCCCGCTTGCCGATCAACGCATCGCTCCCCTCACGCGTGAGGGGCACCTGTGCCATCTGCCGGAGCGCGACCGGACGGATGAGGAGGAGGCCCACCGCCGCCGTCACGCCGAGCGCCACGAGCTGCCCGAGAAGGCCGACGCCCACACCGGCGACCACCGCGGCGACCAACGCGGCACCCGCGAACAGCCCGAAGACGAGCGTCAGGGTGAAGAACTCCGCGACGCCGAGCGCCGCGGCGGCGAGCAGCCATGCAAGCCACGGCATCGAATCAGCCTCCCTCAGGGGGACTCTCTTACCGTTCTACCCAGACGGAACCCACACAGAACGGATATTACGGTCACGTCTACGGTCGGGAGCGATCGGAGGCGACCGGAGGAGCCCACCGAGGGCTCCGCGGCGGTCACCTCGCGCCGCTGCGGGAGCCCGTCTGGTAGATGTCGGGGATGCCGTCGGCGTCGTCGTCGCGCTCCTCCTCCTCGTACAGGCGCTTGTAGAGGCGGTTGCGGCGGCGCAGGAGGACGGCGGCGAGGGCGGCGGCGATCAACGAGCCGACGAGGACGGCGGCCTTGATGTGCTCGGCTTCGGACGGGTCGGGGAAGGCCAGTTCACCGATCAGGAGGGCGACCGTGAAGCCGATCCCGGCCAGGGTCGCGAGACCGAATACGTCCGCCCAGGCCAGGTCGGGGTTGAGCCGCGCCCGGGTGAAGCGTGCGGCGAGGTAGGTGCCGAGGAAGATCCCCAGGATCTTGCCGACGACGAGGCCGGTGACGACGCCGAGGGGCTCGGGGTCGGTGAAGACGCGGCCCAGCGCGCCCCCGGAGACGGTGACGCCTGCGGCGAAGAGGGCGAAGAGGGGGACGGCGACGCCCGCGGAGACGGGGTGGACGAGGTGCGAGACGCGCGCGCCGGGCGAGGCGGCCTCGCCCTTGTCGCGGGTCGTACGGAGGATCAGGCCCATGGCCACGCCCGCGACGGTGGCGTGGACGCCGGAGTTGTACATGAGCGCCCAGGTCGCGACGCCGAGGGGCACGTACCACCACCAGCCACGGACCCGGAGGCGCTGGAGGACGTAGAAGAGGACCAGGCCGGCGAACGCCCCGCCCAGCGCCCAGAAGTTGAGGCCGGAGGTGAAGAAGACCGCGATGATGAGGATCGCGCCGAGGTCGTCCACGACGGCGAGGGTGAGGAGGAACGCCCGGAGCGCGGAGGGCAGATGGGTGCTGATGACCGCGAGGACGGCGAGGGCGAAGGCGATGTCGGTGGCCATGGGGACGGCCCAGCCGTGGAGGCTTCCGCCGCCGGACGCGGCGACCAGGGTGTAGAGGGCCGCCGGGACCGCCATGCCGCACAGGGCGGCGATCACGGGCAGGGCCGCGGTGGCGGGGGTGCGCAGTTCACCGACGACGAGTTCGCGCTTCAGCTCGATGCCCGCGACCAGGAAGAAGACCGCGAGGAGTCCGTCGGCCGTCCAGTGGCCGACCGACAGGTCGAGGCCGAGGGCGGGTATGCCGAAGTGGAAGTCCCGTACGGACTCGTACGCCGCGCTCCACGGGCTGTTCGCCCACACCAGTGCGACCACGGCGGCGGCGAGCAGGACGAGACCGCCTACGGTCTCCGTACGCAGCGCCTCGGTGATCGCCTGGCGTTCGGGCCAGGGCAGGACACCGAACACGGTGGTGCGCGGGGGGCGTGCCTCAGTCATGGGAAGGGTCCTCCGGGGCTTGTCGGCAGATGGGCACACAGACCCTCGGACGCCGACCAGACTTCCCGGCACACCAGCATCATGTTGATGCGTTCTTAACACCCTATCGGGTGACCAGGAGTCTCGCCAGGACGTCTGTCATCTGCGGAAACGGGCGAGAGGGTCCGCCCCCACCAAGGCGCGAGGTGGGGACGGACCCTCTCCGGAGCCGGGCCGCCGGGGCGGTCAGACGGTGGTCTTCACCGACTCCTGGTCGGAGTCCTCGTCCGTCTCGAGCCCGGCGTCGCGCTTCTTCACGAAGGCCAGGAACGAGTTCAGCTCGCGCTTGACGACCGGGGCGAGCAGGTACAGGCCGATGATGTTGATGACCGCGAGCATGAAGAGCACCGCGTCGGCCATGTCGATCAGCGTCTGGAGGGTGAGCAGCGAACCCGCGACCGCGAAGACGGTGTAGACGACCTTGTACGTGATCTCGCTGGTGCGGCTGCGGCCGAAGAGGTGCGTCCACGCCTTGAGACCGTAGTAACCCCAGGTCAGCACCGTGGAGATGGCGAAGAGCATGACCGCGACGGTCAGGATGTACGGGAACCAGGGCAGGACGGTGCCGAAGGCGTCGGAGGTGATCGTGACCCCGCCGATCGACTCGCCGGCACGAGCCTCGGCCCAACTGGCCGGGTTGGCGATGACGATGGTCAGCGCGGTCATGGTGCAGATGACGACCGTGTCGATGAACGGCTCCAGGAGGGCGACCAGGCCCTCGCTCGCGGGGTGCTTGGTCTTCACCGCGGAGTGCGCGATCGGGGCGGAGCCGAGGCCGGCCTCGTTGGAGAACGCGGCCCGCTTGAAGCCGATGATCAGCGCGCCGAGGACGCCACCGGCGACACCCTGCGGGTTGAACGCGCCCTCGATGATGGAGGAGATCGCGGCGGGGACGGCGGTGACGTTCACCAGGATGACGACGAGGCAGGCGACGATGTAGATGCCGGCCATGGCGGGGACGAGCTTGCTGGTCACCGAGGCGATGGAGCGGATGCCGCCGAGGAGCACGATGCCGACCAGGGCGGCGACGAGAACGCCGAAGAAGAGGGCGCCCGCGGACGATCCCACGAGGCCGTCCTCGCCGCCGGTGACGGAGACGAGCTGGGCGTACGACTGGTTGACCTGGAAGAGGTTGCCGCCGAAGAGGCCGAAGAACAGCACCATGAAGGAGGCGAGGACCGCGAGCACCTTGCCGAGGGTCTTGCCGTTCTTGCCGAAGCGGTCGGCCAGGCCCTTGGGCAGGTAGTGCATCGGGCCGCCGGAGACGGTGCCGTCGGGGTGCACCTCGCGGTACTTCACACCGAGGGTGACCTCGACGAACTTCGTCGCCATGCCGAGCAGACCGCAGAGGATCATCCAGAACGTGGCGCCGGGACCGCCGATGGAGACCGCGACGGCCACACCGGCGATGTTGCCGAGGCCGACCGTGCCGGAGACGGCGGCGGTCAGCGCCTGGAAGTGGTTGACCTCACCGGCCGACCCCTTCTCGTCGTACTTGCCGCGGACCACGTCGAGGGCGAGCCGGAACTTGCGCAGCTGGACGAAGCCGAACCAGCCCGTGAAGACCAGCCCCGCGACCACGAGCCAGGCCACGATCAGCGGAAGGTCCGTACCCCCTACGGGGACGGAGTAGAAGACGACCTCGCCCAGCCACTTGGCTATGGGCTCGAAGAAGCCGCTGACGGCGTCGTCGACGGAGTGGGTGAAGGAATCGAGTGACACGGTGGGACCTCAGTACGCAGGACCGACGCGCGGGAGGCTGCGCCGGTGGGGAGTGCGGTCTGTGAGCGAACGCCGTCGTCCGGTCGGCGACCCGAGGTGTCCACGTCCGCGGACTCGGAGCGTGACCACCTCGGTCGGGCAGGTGTGGGGCAGGCCGGTGCGTGCCGACCGCTCCGCGGGCGGCGATGGGTGGTGCCACCTGCGAAGTTGCGCATTCCTACCACGACAACCTGATGAATCTGTGTGGCCCATCTCACATGACTGAAGGTGATCTTCCATATCCCCAGCAGCCGTGACTCGACCGTTATCCGGACAGGCGTATCCGTTCACAGGGCACTTATTTCCGCAGGTCAGCACCGTGACGCCCCAGGCGCCTGTCCCGCAGGCCCCCACAGCCCTCACGGCCGCGTCGGCGGTCGACGCGGCGCCCGGCGAGCCGCCGATGGGCCGGAAGAGCGGGCGCCTTAGCGTTCACTCTTAACCTATTGCAACACAGCACTGTCTGACGTTGCGTTAATTCTACGCACGTTGCAACGAAAAACCTGTCTTCACGTGCAGCGATACGGATTTCACGCAACAAGCATGTTGCCCGAACCTCGAATGCAACGTAGCTTTTCACTCATCGGAAACGACGAGCCCAGGAGAGCACGATGCAGAAGTTCGACACCACCGCCCCGGTCACCGCCGTCCTCGCCGTCCCCGCCGGACGCATCCGGTTCATCGCCGCCGAGCGGGCCGACGCCACCGTCGAGGTCCTCCCGGCCGACGCCTCCAAGAGCCGCGACGTGCAGGCCGCCGAGCGGGTCGAGGTCACCTACGCCGACGGCGTCCTGCGCGTGGAGTACCCGGCGGCGAAGAAGGCCCTGGGCGACTCCGGCTCCGTCGAGGTGACCGTCCAGCTGCCCGCCGGCTCCCACGTCGAGGCCACGGCCGGCGCCGCCGAACTCCGGTCCACCGGACGGCTCGGCGACCTCGCCTTCGACGGCGCGTACCGCCAGATCACGATCGACGAAGCCGCGAGCATCCGCCTCACCGCCGTCGACGGCGACGTCGCGGTCGGCCGACTGGGCGGCTCGGCGGAGGTCAGCACCGCACGGGGAGACATCCGGATCGCCGAGGCCGTCCGCGGCACGGTCGTGCTCCGCACCGGGTCCGGTGACATCTCGGTCTGCGCCGCCGTCGGCGTCTCCGCCTCCCTCGACGCCGGCAGCGGACACGGCCGCGTCAGCGACTCCCTCAAGAACGACGGCACCACCGAGCTCGCCATCCGCGCCACCACCCCGCACGGCGACATCACCGCCCGCAGCCTCTGACCCGCTTCTCCTCCCCTCCTTCCGCCCCCTGTTCCCACCCCCCGCTTCTGCCCCTCCCTGTTTCCCCCCGCTGCTGACCCACTCCTTCTGACTCACCGCTTCTGAGGAGCACCCGATCATGACCAACCTGGCCATCGCGGCGTACGGGCTGCGGAAGTCCTACGGCGACAAGACCGTCCTCGACGGCATCGACCTGGCCGTCCCCGAAGGAACGATCTTCTCGCTGCTCGGCCCGAACGGCGCCGGCAAGACCACCGCCGTCAAGATCCTCTCCACCCTCATCTCCCCCGGCCCCGCCTCCGGCGAGATCCGTATCGGCGGCCACGACCTCGCCACCTCGCCGCAGTCGGTCCGGTCCGCGATCGGGGTCACCGGACAGTTCTCCGCCGTCGACGGCCTGATCACCGGCGAGGAGAACATGCTCCTCATGGCCGACCTGCACCACCTCTCCCGCAGCGAGGGCCGCCGCACCGCCGCCGAACTCCTGGAGCGCTTCGACCTGGTGGAGGCCGCGTCGAAGCCCGCCTCCACCTACTCCGGCGGCATGAAGCGCCGTCTCGACATCGCCATGACCCTGGTGGGCAGCCCGCGGATCATCTTCCTGGACGAGCCCACCACCGGCCTCGACCCCCGCTCCCGCCACAACATGTGGCAGATCATCCGCGAACTGGTCGCCGACGGCGTGACCGTCTTCCTCACCACCCAGTACCTGGAGGAGGCCGACGAACTCGCCGACCGCATCGCGGTGCTGAACGACGGCAAGATCGCCGCTGAGGGCACCGCCGAGCAGCTGAAGCGGATCGTCCCCGGCGGGCACGTCAGGCTCCGCTTCTCCGACCCGGCCGCCTACCGGTCCGCCGCCGGCGCGCTGCGCGAGGCCACCCGTGACGACGAGGCGCTCGCGCTGCAGATACTCAGCGACGGCAGTCAGCGCGAACTGCGCTCCGTCCTCGACCAGTTGGACTCCGCCGGCATCGAGGCCGACGAACTGACCGTCCACACCCCCGACCTCGACGACGTGTTCTTCGCCCTGACCGCCAAGGAGGCTGTCCGATGAGCTCTCTCTCCCTCGCCGTGCGCGACTCGACCACGATGCTGCGCCGCAATCTCCTGCACGCCCGGCGCTACCCCTCCCTCACCCTGAACCTGCTGCTCACGCCGGTCATGCTGCTGCTGCTCTTCGTCTACATCTTCGGCGACACCATGAGTGCGGGCATCGGCGGCGGCGCGGACCGCTCCGCGTACATCGCCTACGTCGTCCCGGGCATCCTGATGATGACCATCGGCGGCACCACGATCGGCACGGCGGTCTCCGTCTCCACCGACATGGCCGAGGGCATCATCGCCCGCTTCCGCACGATGGCGATCCATCGGGGTTCGGTGCTCGTCGGACACGTCGTCGGCAGCGTCCTGCAGTGTGTGATGAGCGTGGTCCTCGTCGGCGCCGTCGCCGTGGCCATCGGCTTCCGCTCCACCGACGCCACCGCCCTGGAGTGGTTGGCGGCGTTCGGGCTGCTGGCACTCTTCGCCCTGGCGCTCACCTGGATCGCTGTGGGCATGGGCCTGATCAGCCCGAACGCCGAGGCCGCCAGCAACAACGCGATGCCGCTGATCTTCCTGCCGCTCATCTCCAGCACCTTCGTCCCGGTCGACGCGATGCCGGGCTGGTTCCAGCCGATCGCCGAGTACCAGCCCTTCACCCCCGCCATCGAGACCCTGCGCGGTCTGCTCCTCGGCACCGAGATCGGTCACAACGGGTGGCTCGCGGTCGCCTGGTGCGTGGGCCTCGCGGTCCTCGGCTACTTCTGGTCGGCCTCGAAGTTCAACAGCGACCCGCAGTAAGCGCCATGACAGCGCGGGCCGCCTCCCGCCACCGAGTTCCGCCCCCGGGGCGGCGTACTCCGACACCACGTCGGGTACGCCGCCCCTTTCGCGTGCGGGGCGGGGACGCCTGCGCGGCCGGCGGTGCCGTCGAAGCAGGAGGCCGTCCTCGTCGCCGACCTGGGCCTCGACGGCATGGGAGCAGCCCCGGCTTCCCGGTCAGGCGGTGGTGAGGAACTCGAGTGTGTCGATCACGCGGTTCGAGAAGCCCCACTCGTTGTCGTACCAGGCGACCACCTTGACGTGACGGCCGTCGACGCGGGTGAGGGCCGAGTCGAAGATCGACGAGGCGGGGTTGCCCGTGATGTCGGACGACACGAGCGGGTCCTCCGAGTACTCGAGGATGCCGGCGAGCGGCCCCTCCGCCGCGGTGCGGTACGCCGCCAGGACCTCGTCGCGCGTCACGTCGCGGGCGACGGTCGTGTTGAGTTCGACGATCGAGCCGACCGGCACCGGTACGCGGATCGAGTCGCCCGACAGCCTGCCGTCGAGGTTCGGCAGCACCAGGCCGATCGCCTTGGCGGCGCCGGTCGTGGTCGGCACGATGTTGACCCCGGCGGCGCGGGCACGGCGGGCGTCGCGGTGCGGACCGTCCTGGAGGTTCTGCTCCTGCGTGTAGGCGTGCACCGTCGTCATGAACCCGTGCTCGATACCGGCGAGTTCGTCGAGGACCGCGGCCAGCGGGGCGAGCGCGTTGGTGGTGCAGGAGGCACTGGAGACGATCGTGTGCACGGCCGGGTCGTAGGCGTCGGTGTTGACCCCGTACGCGAGCGTCACGTCGGCGCCCTCCGACGGTGCGCTGACGAGCACCTTCTTCGCGCCCGCGTCGAGGTGGGCCCGGGCGGCCTTGGCGGAGGTGAAGCGGCCGGTGGCCTCCAGGACGATGTCGATGCCGAGCTCGGCCCACGGGAGTTGCGCCGGTTCGCGCTCGGCCAGCACGGTGATCCGACGGCCGTCGACGACGAGGACGTCCCCGTCGACGGTCACCGGGCGGCCGAGCCGGCCGGCCGTGCTGTCGTAGGCGAGCAGCCGGGCGAGAGTGGCGGGCTCCGTCAGGTCGTTGACGGCGACGATCTCCAGCTTGCTGTCGCGCTCCAGCAGGGCGCGCAGCACATTGCGTCCGATGCGGCCGAATCCGTTGATGGCGATACGAGTCATGAGTGGTGTCCCTTCCCTTCCGCACCAGGCTCGCGCGCCGCGGGCATCGCTGACAGTGGCGGGATCGCCATGGTTCAAAAGAATCTCGCCACGTCGGTGCAGGCGCCCACCGATCCCGCAGCGCCGATCCCGCCACGCGGCCGGCGCGTCACTCGCCCGGCGCGTCGCTCCCCCGTGCGTCACGCGCCCGGCGCGTCACTCGCCCCGCGTGAAGGTGCGCCGGTACTCGCTCGGTGTGGTGCCCAGGACGCGCTGGAAGTGCAGGCGCAGGTTCGCCCCGGTGCCGAGCCCGACGTCGGTGGCGATCTGCTCGACGCTGCGCTGCGAGCGCTCGAGCAGTTCGCGGGCCAGGTCGATGCGGGCGCGCATCACCCACTGCAACGGGGTGTAGCCGGTCTCCTCGACGAAACGACGGGAGAACGTGCGCGGCGAGACCCCTGCCCGGCGCGCCAGCATGTCCAGGGTGACGGGCTCGCCGAGGCGGTGCAGCGCCCACTCGCGGGTGGCTGCGAACCGTTCGCCGAGCGGCTCGGGGACGCTGCGCGGTACGTACTGCGCCTGGCCGCCGCTGCGGTAGGGGGCCGCGACGAGGCGCCGGGCCGCGTGGTGGGACGCGGCCACTCCGAGGTCGCCGCGCAGGATGTGTAGGCACAGGTCGATGCCGGAGGCGGCGCCGGCCGACGTGAGCACGCTGCCCTCGTCGACGAACAGCACGTTCTCGTCGACCTGGACGAGGGGATACCTGGCCGCGAGGGCCCGTGTGTAGTGCCAGTGCGTCGTGGCACGTCTGCCGTCGAGCAGGCCGGTGGCGCCGAGCGCGAAGGCGCCCGTCGAGATGGCGGCGAGCCGCGCACCCCGGTCGTGGGCGGTGACCAGCGCCTCGACGACGGCCTCCGGCGGGTCGTCCCGGTCCGGGGAGCGGTAGCCGGGGACGAAGACGACGTCGGCCCACGCGAGCGCGTCGAGGCCGTGGGCGACGTGGTAGGCGAGGCCGTCGCCACCGGTCACCGGACCGGGCGCCGCCCCGCACACCCGTACCTCGTACGGCATGCTCGCGCGGGTGGTGAAAACCTGCGCGGGGATCCCGACATCGAGCGGCTTCGCACCTTCCAGCACGAGGACGGCGACGCGACGCAGGCGGGGTTCGGGCACAGGAGGAGAGTACGGCCCCCGGCGGCCCGACTCGGGCGCCCCTGCCCTGAGGTGGGCGGCGCCGACGGCCCTGGGGTGGGCTGCGGCGCCGCTCTGTGGGCGGTGCCGCCCGGGCCACGCGCGCTGTGATGGGCGGTGCCGCCCGGCCCACGCGCGCTGTGGTGGGCGGTGCCGCCCGGGCCACGGTCGGACCCGTGGGCGACAGCCCTGCACGCAGGCGGAGCGCACGAGTCGGCGCCGCGCGTCACGCGGCGGAGAGGGCCTCCAGGAGGTCACCGACCTGAGGGTTCGGCAGAGCGCGCGCCACATCCGCCTGGGCCACGACGCCCACGAGGGTGTGCCCGTCGATCACGGGCAGCCGACGCACCTCGTGCTCCTTCATGGTGCGCAGGATCTCGTCCGCCTCGTCGTCCGCGCCGATGGTGACGGCTTCGCCCTGAGCGAGCTCACCGGCCGTGCACGTGGCGGGGTCCTTGTCCTGGGCCAGCACCTTCACGACGATGTCGCGGTCGGTCAGCATGCCCTTGAGCTTCTCGTCGGTACCGCAGATCGGCAGCGCGCCGACGCCGAGCTCCTTCATCTTCTTCGCCGCGTCCAGGACCGTGTCGGTGGCTTTCACGCACGTCGCGTCCGGGCTCATGATCTCCCGTGCGGTGGTCATCGCCGTCTCCTTTCGGATCGCATCGGCCTTCGCCACCCCCCTGCCCCGGAATTCCCCTCGCATGCAATCCAGCCGGGGCGCCCCAGAGCCCGACCCCGGTACCGACCGAACGGCAAAGAATCCTCACGCCGCGCTGCCGGGACAGGACCGCACGACGGTGAACATGCGCAGACTTCCGGTGACCTGGAAAAGGCGTCGGAGTTCCGAAGGAAGCGGTCCCGCGATGAGAAGGGTGCGCTCCTGGAAATGTGCGCGGACAAGTGCGTGCAAAAACGAGGAATCACCGAATTCGACGTCCGCCACGTCGATGACCGTGCGTCCCGGACGGGTCTGCGGGACATCGCGCAAGGCGCGGTTCAGGCAGTCGACGCTCTCCACGTCGAACGCGCCACGGGCACGAAGCACGTAGTCGGCCGCATCCTCGGTGTGCTCAAGGGTGACCTCGGCGGCACCGTTCGGCGCCGCGTACGTCTGCCGATGTGGCGTCGGGGGCGGGGAATCCGCCCTTCGACGGTACGGCCAGGAGCCCAAGGCAGCACGCCCTTCCGTGACCCCGGCAGCGGAGGCGGCCGAGCGGCGCATGCCTCACGGCACGAGCCACGCCCCACCCGGGCTTCGACCTTGCTCCTCCCTCTGAGGCTACGCTTCTCCCGCGCGGCGCCTTACGAGGTCGCGGAGCATTCGGAGTCAGCCGGGGTGGCCCTCAGGGTGAGCCTGGGTCTTCAGCGCCCAGAATTCGCCCGGGCATCCCGCTGGGAGCGGCGGGAAACGGTGGCCTTTCACGTCGGTGCTCCAATGGTGTTCTCCGCCGCAGTCGCATGCGTAGATCCCGCTGTCGGGCACGATTTCGCCCGGATGCCATGAAGTCTTGTCATCGCTCATACCCTCAGGTCTACGACGACGAGGGCCCGCACGCGAGCGGGACCAGTCCGACGCCTGGGCTTCGGGACGGTTAGGCGCGCCCGGGCAGGTTACGCGCCTCGCATGGAGACAACAGCCCACCCCCTCGCAGTCGTCACCGGGGCGTCGAGCGGTATCGGATTCGAGCTGGCCGAACAGTTCGCCGCACACGGCTTCGACCTGATCATCGCCGCCGAGGACGATTCCCTCGCGACGGCGGCAGCCGCCCTGACCACGCACGGAACTCCCGCGCAGACCGTCCAGACCGTCCAGACCGATCTCAGCAGCCGAGAGGGCGTCGAAACGCTCCACCGCGCGATCACCGCCACAAGACGGCCGGTCGCGGCAGCCGCGCTGAACGCCGGAGTCGGCCACGGCGGGCCCTTCCTGAAGACCGAGCTGGCCGACGAGCTGGCGATCATCGACCTCAACGTGACGTCCACCGTCCATCTCGCGAAGTTGTTGCTGCCGAGGATGGTGGAGGACGGGCAGGGCCGGATCCTGATCACGTCATCGATCGCCTCCACCATCCCCGGTTCGTTCCAGGCGGTGTACAACGCGAGCAAGTCGTTCCTCCAGTCCTTCGCGCAGGCTCTCCAGAACGAGCTGAAGGAGACCGGCGTGACGGTCACCTCGCTCATGCCCGGTCCGACCGAGACCGAGTTCTTCGCGCGAGCCGACATGCTGGACACGAAGGTCGGCCGGTCGGAGAAGGACGACGCCGGCCTCGTGGCGGCGCAGGGCTTCGAGGCGATGATGGCGGGCAGGGACAAGGTCGTCGCCGGTTCCTGGAAGACGAAGGCACAGGGCTTGGTCGGCCGGGTGCTCCCCGACAAGGTCAAGGCCGAGGGCCACCGCCGCATGGCGAAGCCGGGCAGCGGAACGGACGCCTGAAGCGCGGGGCGCGGCGACCCGCGGTCCGACCGACGGCGCCCGGCATACGTCCGGCATGTTCGGCGCGTCCATGGGCAGCCGCATGGCGCGGCTTCGGCGATGTCGACCAGGACAAGGTACTGAGGGACGGAGGAGTGTTCTCGTGAGCAAGGAGACGGTGGGCGACCGGGTACTCGAGCGGTTGCGGGCCTGGGGAGTCAGGCATGTCTTCGGGTATCCCGGCGACGGCATCAACGGTTTGCTGACCTCGTGGGCGCGGGCCGGTGACGACCCTCGCTTCATCCAGGCACGGCACGAGGAGATGGCCGCTTTCGAGGCGGTCGGCTACGCCAAGTTCTCCGGACGCGTCGGTGTCTGCGTGGCGACGTCCGGCCCCGGCGCGGTCCATCTCCTCAACGGCCTGTACGACGCCAAACTGGACCATGTCCCGGTGGTGGCCATCGTCGGGCAGACGGATCGCAGCGCGATGGGCGGGGCGTACCAGCAGGAGGTCGACCTGCACAGCCTGTTCAAGGACGTGGCGTCGGACTTCCTGGAGACGGTCACCGTGCCGGAGCAGCTGCCGAACGTCCTGGACCGAGCCATCCGCACCGCGTACGCCCGGCGCGCACCGACCGCCGTGATCATACCGGCGGATGTGCAGCAACTGGAGTACTCCGCACCCGAACACGCCCACAAGATGGTCCCGTCGAGCCTCGACGCGAGCGGCTGGGCACCCGTCCCCGACGACGACGCCGTCGCGAGGGCAGCCGAACTCCTCAACGAGGGACGGCGGGTGGCCATGCTCGTCGGCCAGGGTGCGGCCGGGGCTCGGCTGGAGGTGGCGGAGACGGCCGACCTGCTCGGTGCCGGCGTCGCCAAGGCCCTGCTCGGACTGGACGCGCTGAGTGACGAACTGCCGTACGTGACGGGCTCGATCGGGCTTCTCGGCACGCGTCCGTCGTACGAGCTGATGCGCGACTGCGACACGCTCCTGACGGTGGGGTCCAACTTCCCGTACGCCGAGTTCCTGCCGCCCTACGGGCAGGCGCGAGCCGTCCAGATCGACATCGACCCCCATCTGATCGGCATGCGCTACCCCTACGAGGTCAACCTCGTGGGAGACGCCGCGGCCACCCTGCGCAAGCTGCTTCCCCTGCTGGCGCGCAAGGAGGACCGGTCCTGGCAGGAGACGACCGCGTCCGGGGTGCGCAGGTGGCGGACGGTGATGGAGCGACGAGCCGAGCTCGAAGCCGACCCCGTCAACCCGGAGTTCGTCGCGCATGCCCTCGACCCCCTGGTGCCGGACGACGCGATGATCACGTGCGACTCCGGTTCTCCCGCGAACTGGTACGCGCGCCATCTGACCTTCCACGGACACATGCGCGGCTCCCTGTCCGGGACGCTCGCCACGATGGGCAGCGCCGTCCCGTACGCGATCGGCGCCAAGTTCGCGCACCCCGACCGGCCTGCCATCGCCCTCGTCGGCGACGGAGCCATGCAGATGAACGGCCTCGCCGAACTGGTGACGGTGGCCAAGTACGCCACCGAGTGGGCGGATCCCCGGCTGGTGGTCGCGGTGTGGAACAACCAGGATCTCAATCAGGTGAGTTGGGAGCTGCGCGCCATGGGCGGCACTCCTCCCTTCGAGCCTTCCCAGGCGCTTCCCGACGTGGCGTACGCGGACTTCGCCCGCTCGCTCGGCATGGACGGGATCCGCGTCACGCGACAGGAGGACGTCGAGGAGGCCTGGCGGACAGCGCTCTCCGCGGACGGTCCCGTGGTCCTCGACTTCCGCACCGACCCCGCCGCCCCCCCGATCCCGCCCCACTCCACGTGGGAGCAGATCGAGGCGACCGCGTCCGCCCTGGCGAAGGACAAGGGGCGCGGGCATGTCGTGGCTCAGGGGCTGAAGGCGAAGCTCCAGGAGGCTCTCCCCCACCGGAAGGGACGGGGCTGAGGTACCACCCACGGCACGGCTTCCCGCCCTGCGGCGGGCGGTGACGGACTCCCGGCCGACCCGCCCGGTCAGGGCGCGGATGTCGTACGTGAAGCGGCCACGCGGGCGGGGCGAGGCGCGACGCGGTTGCCCCGGGCCACGGATCCGGGCGAAAATCGTTGCGTCGGCCGAACATGTTTCGGCGGACCGGACACAGATCACCTGTACGGCGAGGTGATGACCCATGGAGAACGCCTTCGACATCACGGTGACCCGCTATGAGAGCGTCCTCCACCTCGTCCCGGCGGGAGAGCTCGACGGGGCGGGGCGGACGGCCTTCGAACGGGTGCAGAGCTCCGTCGACGACGGCGTCCGCGTGGTCGTCTGCGACATGGGGCGGGTGCCGTTCATGGACGTGTCCGGCCTGAAGTGCCTGCTCTCCCTGGCCGAACGGCTGGACGCGCTGGGAGTGGCGCTGTTCCTCGTCAACTGGCGCCCGCAGCCGCTGCGCCTCCTGGATCTGGCGCGGGACGTCGATCGAACGACGTCGAACTCCTGCGCCGGCCGGCCGCCCGCTCCTTCGGTCGCCCTGCGCCGCAGTCTCGAAGCCCACGTACGGGAGGGCTGGAAGCGCGGGATGCAGGCAGCCGGGCTCGACCGCTCCGTCCCGGCGGTGGCGAGCTTCTGCGGCGTGCCGCAGGGGACCCGCCGCAGAAGCTGAGCACGGCGCCAGGGGTACGCCCCCCCGCACCAGGGGTACGGCTCCCCCGGTCGCCGATGCCGCCGACCGTGCACGCGAGACCGACGAGGCTTCCGGCCGCCCCGGAAGTGGGAGGATGGAGGAGATGGAACAGCCTGGTTCCGTCGTTCCGAGGCTTCGGCGCCCCCGCCCTCGGCGGCTGCCTTCGCGGCTTTGATCGCCGGACATGTCCACGGCATCCGCCGTGCTCCGATCACGACCCTTCGGGTTCGCTGTCTCAAGGCTGCCGCCCCCTAGGTGGGGAAGCCCTCATGAACACGTGGCTCGCGCACACCCGGATCCTGGGCTCGTTCGCGGTCGTCACCGTGCGCCCGCCGTCGTACGCCTCTCCGACCTCCGCCTACGTGGCGCTGCTCATGCCCGCCTTGGCGCGGGTCCCTCCCGGTGTCGACTTCCTCGTCCTCGACATGGAGCAGGTGTCCGTCACCGACAGTGCGGGCGTCCTCGCCCCGGTCCGGGCCTGGACCGAGCGGCACCGCGTGAGCCTGCTCTGCGTCCCGCCCGACGACGCGGTGCTGTACGTCCCGGCGGCGGCGGTCGACGACAGTGCGCGGTCAGCGCTGTCCCGCGCCCTCGGTACGCGCGTGGCAGCGCAGCGCGCTACAGGCATCTATCAGGCGCTTCGCGCCGAACCTGCCGGCTGATCACCACGCGGCACCGCCCTCATGCCCACGGCGCCCAGTGTGTTCACGGTGTTCACGGCTCGAAGCGCAGGACCGTCTCCGGCAGGAGCACCCGCTTCACCATCTGCGCGGCGACCTCGGAGACGCGTTCGCCCCGGGCGGCCGCGTACGCGGAGAGGTGCTCGGCCGCGCGGCTCGGGCCGATGCCGGCGGTGGCGGCGATCATCCCGATGGCGGTGTCGACCAGCGCCTTCCCTGACAGGGCCGCCTGGGCGCGCGTGACGATGTCGAACGGCCGCAGAGGATCGGACGTCCAGGTGATCACCGCCGTGGCCGCCGTGTCCGCCAGCGCCTGCAACAGGTGGGTCTCGTCCGCGCTCAGGGAGGTGGGGCCGTGGGCGAGCAGGTTGAGCGCCCCGACCCGCTGGTGGCGGACGCGCAACGGCAGCGCGTGCACGGCGCGGAATCCGGCGGCCTCGGCGAGCGGTACGAAGGCGGGCCAACGGTCGGCCCGCGCGCCGATGTCGTCGGCGTGGACCGGCACGCCGGTGACGTACGCGTCGACGCAGGGCCCTTGCGCGATCTGGCCCTGGAGCATCTCCGTCATCTCCACCTGACCCGATGTCGCGGCGACGGGACGGAGCTGTCCTCGTGCGTTGGCGAGCATCACACCGGCCGCGTCGACGCTGGTGAGCCGGACGCTGTGGTCCACGAGACGGCGCAGGAGGACCATCGGGTCGACCTCGTCGGCCGTGACGTCGGTGAGGCTGACGAACGCCTCGGTGAGCTGCCGTTCACGCGTCATGCCGGTCACCGTTTCCGCTGCTGCGGTCCAACCCTCGGTCGGGTTACTCATCGAACCTGATCCTCCCGGCAATGACGTCGCGAGCCGTCTCCGTCACGGTCTGTCCGTGGCCGAAGGCATGGCCCCTCAACCGGGCCAGGGCGTCCTCCGCGCTCACTTCGAGATGCACCATGATCATCCCGGTCGCACGGTGGACCTCTTCATGGTCGGTCTCCGCCGCGTGCAGCCACTCGGCGGTCTGTCCGTCGGTCCCGTCCTCCTGGGTGTGGAGCGCGAGCAGGGCGGTCGTGATCGCGTCCGCCGCCGGGAAGGCGAAGGACTGGTCCCGCTCGGACAGCGGTCCCGGCGTGTCCCGGTACAGATCCAGTGTCCCGATGGCCAGGCCGCCACTGCCCAGAGGCAGGGAGAACAGCGCCTTCACCCCGAGCGCGACCGCCTGCTGGGCGAACATCGGCCACCGCCGGGCGTCCTGCCCCAGGGACAGATCGACCGCGAGGACGGGCGCCGCCCACGCCAGTGCGCTGCGGCACGGGCCGTCGCCCAGCGAGTACTGGGCCTCCGCCAGACGGCCGGCCCGCTCGTCGGAGGACCACCACAACGTATTCGCGTCGCCCTCCCCCGCGAGGGACACGGAGGCTCCCGTGATGTCCAGAAGATCGACGCACGCCAGGCACAGCACCGCCGGCACGTCTCTGGCCGGTACACCGGAGACGGCCCCTCCGAACACCGACGACAGCCGCCGGGCCTCCTGGGCACTGAAGAGAGGAGGCCCGTCACCGGGAGCAACAGGGTCCACGACTCCACACCTCCCGCGGCAGGCCCTGCCCCATTCTCTCACCCCTCGTCACGGAGAAGCGGGCCGAGATCTGCGGGTTTTGCCCGAGATGTACGGGTAGTCGATGACCATGAATCCCACGCCCGCACAGGACGAGCCCGCCCTCCCCGACCCGACGTCCCGGTACCCCCGGCCCCCACAGCCCGAACAGCGGCAGGAGCATCCCGGCTCGACCGAGCACATGGATCCACGCCCCGACCACGGTGAGAGTTCCTACCAGGGACACCGGCTCCTCGCCGACCGGGCGGCGGTCGTCACCGGCGGGGACTCCGGAATCGGTCGGGCCGTATGTCTGGCGTTCGCACGCGAAGGCGCGGACGTCGTCCTCACCCACCTGCCCGAAGAAGCCGGCGAGGCCGAGGAGACCGCGCGTCTGGTACGTGAGGCCGGGCGTACCGCCGTCACCGTTCCGTGCGACATCCGGGACGAGGAGCAGTGCGCGCAGCTGATCGAACGGGCCGTCGGCGAACTCGGCCGGATCGACATCCTCGTCAACAACGCCGCGTACCAGATGGCACAGCCGGACGGCATCGAGGCGATCACCACGGAGCAGTTCGACCGGGTGATGAAGACGAACCTGTACGGCATGTTCTGGCTCACCCGCCAGGCACTCGCCCACATGCCGCGCGGCGGATCCGTCATCAACACGACGTCCGTCCAGGGGTATCAGCCCAGTCCTCACCTTCTCGACTACGCGATGACCAAGGCGGCGATCGTCTCCTTCACCCACGGCCTGGCGCAGATGCTCGCCGAGCGCGGCATCCGGGTGAACGCCGTCGCGCCCGGCCCGGTGTGGACCCCGCTGATCCCCGCGACGATGCCGGAGACGAAGCACTTCGGCGAACAGTCTCCCCTGGGGCGACCCGCCCAACCGGCCGAGATGGCCCCCGCCTACGTGTTCCTGGCCTCTCCGCAGGCCGGCTACATCACCGGGGAGATCGTCAACGCCACCGGCGGCACTCCCCTCCCGTGAGCCCCGTGGCGGCCACGTCCGGACGGGCGCAGGAGGCGGAAAATGGCGAACGCGGGGAAGACGTGCATGCATGACGACATCGGATCAGCACCACGATCAGGAACAAGCCCCCGTCCTGGAGGCGCTGGAGCGCTATCACCGGGCAGGGGAGGTGGGGTTCACACCGCCGGGGCACAAGCAGGCGCGAGGAGCGGACCCGGCCGTCCGCCGGGTGCTCGGCGACGCGGTGTTCCACGCCGACGTACTGGCCAGTGGCGGCCTGGACGACCGAAGGACGCGCGGGAAGGTCCTCGAGCGCGCCGAGCGTCTGATGGCCGAGGCGGTCCACGCCGAGCACACCTTCTTCTCGACCTGCGGCAGCTCGCTGTCGGTCAAGGCCGCGATGCTGACGGTCGCCGCGCCGCACGAGAAGCTGCTGATCGGCCGGGACGCCCACAAGTCGGTCGTGGCGGGGTTGATCCTCTGCGGGATCGAACCGGTCTGGGTCGAGCCGGCCTGGGACCGCGAGCGGCACCTCGCCCACGCGCCCACGGCAGAGGCGTACGAGCAGGCCTTCCGTGACCACCCCGACGCCCGGGGCGCGCTGGTCACGAGCCCGACCCCGTACGGCTCGGCGGCCGAACTGGCCGCCATCGCCGAGGTGTGCCACCGCCGGGGCAGGCCGCTCGTGGTCGACGAGGCCTGGGGCGCCCACCTGCCGTTCCACCCGGACCTGCCCACCTGGGCGATGGACGCGGGAGCGGACGTCTGCGTCACCAGCATCCACAAGATGGGCAGCGGCCTGGAGCAGGGGTCGGTCTTCCATCTGCGCGGCGGACTGATCGACCCCGCCGATCTGGCCTCCCGTGCCGACCTGCTGGGGACGACGAGCCCGTCCGTCCTGTTGTACGCGGGTATCGACGGCTGGCGCCGCCAGATGGTCAGGGACGGCAAGAATCTTCTCGCCGGGGCCTTGGACCTCGCCGCGCGTGTCCGTGGCGAGATCGAGCGGATCGACGGGCTGCACGTCAACGACGCGGTGGACTTCTGCGGCCCGGGACTCGCTTACGAGTTCGACCCGCTGCCGGTGGTCATCGACCTGTCGGACCTCGCGATCACCGGCTACGACGCCGCCGACTGGCTCCGCGAGAACCACCACATCGACATGCACCTCTTCGATCACCGAAGGCTCAGCGCCCAGCTGACGCACGCGGACGACGACGACACGGCCGGCCTTCTGCTGACGGCCCTCAAGGACCTGGCGAGCCACGCACCCCGGCTGCGACCCGCCCCGCAGGTGAGCGTCCCCGCCCCGGAGAACCTCCGCATGGAGCAGGCGCAACTCCCCCGCGACGCCTACTTCGCCCGTACCGAGGACGTCCCCCTGGAATCGGCCGCCGGCCGGATCGCGGCGGAGATGGTGACGCCCTACCCGCCCGGCATCCCGGTCGTCCTCCCCGGAGAACGCCTCACCGAGCCGGTCCTGCGCTACCTCCGCACAGGAGTCGACGCGGGAATGAACCTGCCCGACGCCGCGGACTCCGACCTGCGCACCGTGCGGGTCGTCGCCGACAACGACCCGCGCTGAACGGCCCGTACGCGACGGCGAGCGGACTCACGCCGGCGGGGCGCTTGCGCCGCGGCGTCCGGGGTACCCGCGCGGCACCAGGCAGAAACGGAGGCCACCACATGGGTGGGGAGCACCAGGACGGCTCGGAGTACCGGCGCGCCGCCGACTACGTGGCCGCCGCGCTGATCTTCCTGCGGGACAACGTGCTGCTGCGCGAGCCGCTGCGGCCGGAGCACATCAAACCGCGCCTACTGGGCCACTGGGGGTCGTGCCCCGGGATCACCATGGTGTACGCGGCGCTCAACACGCTCGTCCGCGAGCGGGACACCGACGTGCTCCTGGTGACCGGGCCCGGTCACGGCGCGCCCGCCAACCACGCCAACCTCTGGCTGGAGGGCACCCATGAGGAGTACGACCCCGCCCTCGCCCGGAACACGGCGGGGCTGACCGAGCTGGCCCGCCGCTACTGCGCCCCCGACGGCTTCCCGAGCCATCTGTCCCCGTCGGTGCCGGGCACGATCCACGAGGGCGGCGAGCTCGGCTACGCGCTGGCCACCGCCTTCGGTGCCGCGCTGGACGCCCCCGAGCGGCTGGTGGCCTGCATCGTCGGCGACGGCGAGGCCGAGACCGGCCCCACCGCGGCCGCGTGGCACTCGCCGAAGTTCCTCGATCCCGTGACCTGCGGGGCCGTGCTGCCCGTTCTGCATCTGAACGGCTACAAGATCTCCTCGCCCACCCTCTTCGCCACCATGTCCGACGAGGAACTGATCCACCTGTTCCGCGGCTACGGCTGGGATCCACGGATCGTGGACGTGACCGGCCGCCCGGCCGGCGACCCGGTGGCCGACGCCGTCCGCGAGGCGCACGCGGCCGTCCGCGCCATCCAGTCGGCCGCCAGGGCCGGTCGGCCGGCCGCCCGCCCGGCCTGGCCGATGATCGTGCTGCGGAGCCTGAAGGGCCAGGGTGCGCCCGAGCAGGTCGGCGGGCAGCCGCTGGAAGGCACCTTCCACGCCCACCAGGTTCCGCTGGCGGACGTACGCGAGGACCCCGAGCAACTGGCCGCCCTGGAGAACTGGCTGCGCTCCTACCGGCCCGAGGCGCTCTTCGACGAGGACGGCCGGCCCGGCGCGGAGGTACTGGCCGCCGTGCCCGACGGCAAGCGCCGGATCGGGATGCAGCCCGCCGCGGACGGCGGCCGGCTGCGCGAGCCGCTGGACCTGCCCGATCTCGCGCCGTACACGGTCGAACTGCCGGACGGGCCGGGCGCGCACCGCGCGAGCCCCACCAAGGTGCTCGCCGCATGGCTTGCCGAGCTCATGCGCAGGACCGAGACCCGGCGGGACTTCCGGATCGTCTCACCGGACGAGCTGGCTTCGAACAAGCTCGACGCCGTACTCGCGACGAGCAAGCGCGCCTACGTGTGGCCGGTCGAGGAGTACGCCGAGGACCTCGCGCGGGACGGGCGGGTCATGGAGGTCCTTTCGGAGCACAACTGCCAGGGCTGGCTCCAGGGCTATCTGCAGACGGGGCGTCACGGGCTGTTCCCCACCTACGAGGCCTTCGCGTCCGTCGTCGACAGCATGGTCAACCAGTACGGCAAGTGGCTGAAGATGTCCCACGAGGTGCCGTGGCGGGCCCCGGTCAGCAGCATGACGTATCTCCTGACCAGCGAGGGCTGGCGCCAGGAACACAACGGCTACAGCCACCAGGGCCCGGGTTTCATCAACAACCTGCTCACCAAGAAGAGCACCGTCACCGGTGTCTACCTGCCGCCCGACGCCAACACGCTGCTGGTCACCATGGAGCGTCTGCTGGACGAGACGGGCAAGGTCAACGTCGTGGTCGCGGGCAAGCAGCCCGCCGCCCAGTGGCTCGGGCCGGACGACGCCCGCCGCCACTGCGAGGCCGGGGCATCGGTGTGGCGCTGGGCGTCCCACGACCACGGCGAGGACGCCGAGGTCGTCCTGGCCTGCGCCGGCGGCATCCCCACCGTCGAGACCCTGGCCGCCGCCGACATGCTGCGGCGCGACCTGCCCGACGCGCGGGTCCGCGTCGTCAACATCGTCGACCTGTGCGCGCTCGCCACCCCCGAGCGCCATCCTCACGGCATGCACGAAGCCACCTTCGCCGAGCTGTTCGGCCACGACACACCGGTCGTGCTCGACTTCCACGGCTACCCGTCCGCTGTGCACCAGTTGCTGCACGGCCGCCCCGACCCGAGCCGCTTCCACGTCCGCGGGTACGTCGAGGAGGGCACCACCACGACGCCGTACGACCTGCTCATCAGCAACGGCACGTCGCGACACGACCTGGCCGTCACCGCCCTCGGTCACCTGCGCGGCCGTCCGGCCGAGACCGGCGACCTCGCGGCGCACTACGTCCGGAGCCGTGACGAGATCCGGCGCGAACTGCGCCGTACCGGCGTCGACCCGGCCTCGGTCACCGACTGGCGATGGGAGGCGTGAGGTCCGTCGCCCGCTCGGGAGTGTCCGGAAAGTTCGGCCGTCCGCCCGCCGAGCCAGGCCAGACCTTCCGGACAAGACACCCCCTAGGGTCGGGCGCGACGAGGCCGGTCCGAGCGGGTCTCCCGGTGCGCCGTCCTTCGAGCGCTCACCCGGTCACGGCGACCACGGGGCCGCGAGGATCCAGCTGCTGTCGGCGGAGAGGGCCTGGGGGCGGTCGTGGTGGTCACCGGTTCCGCCGCCGGAGGCGATGAAGACCTCGGACGCGTAGTGGCGGAGGTAGGAGCCCGGGATGTTGATCGACTCGAAGGTGACTCCCGTACCGCCCATCCCGGGCCGGGCGCAGAAGGTGGCGTCGGCGCGGAACAGTGCCGAGCCGTCGTCGGGTGACGTGCGCACGCGGCTGTCGGCGTGCCGCAGGAACCGCCCGGGGTAATTCACCGATTCGAAGGAGTAGCAGGAGGAGTCCGCGAGGCCCCGGCGCACGGTGTACGTCGCGTCCTGCTTGAGCAGGCCGCTGCTGCCGGAGTCGACGATCTCCGTGAAGGCCAGGCTGTCGGCGTGCCGCAGGTACCGGTCGGTGTGCCCCCACGTGGTCACGCGCAACGACTGCCGCCTGTCGGTGGGCAGCAGCACGGAACTGCGCCACAGCGCGGGCTGGTCCACGTTCCAGGTGGCGTCGGCGGCGAAGGACGCCGGGGTGTCCCAGGCGTTCGGGCCACCGCTGCGGGCGAGGTACACGCCGTCGGCGTAGTGCCGCAGGTAATGGCCGGGGTGGTTGAGGGACTCGAAGGACACGCCGCCGGCGGCGAGGCCGGGGCGGCCGCACCAGGTGGCGTCCCCGGCGAAGGTGCCCCCGGTGTCCGCGTCGACCCGCACCCGGCCGGCGGCGTGCCGTAGATGGCGGCCGGGCTGGTTGACCGACTCGAAGGAGTAGCAGCGCGGGTCGGCGAGACCGGCGACCGTGCGGTACGAGCCGTCCTGACGTGCGCCGTCGGCGGAGGCCGGTGTCAGCACGTCAGTGCGGGCCTCGGAGTTCGCGTGCCGCAGATAGCGGTCGGTGTGACCGGCTGTGGTCACCTTGAACGACCGGACATGCCCGAGACGGAGGGGGACGGCGGCGTTGAGGTTGCGCGAGGCGGCGACGAGGCCTGCGTGGGCCCGGCGCAGCTGGTCGGTGTCGACCTTCTGCACCCGCCGGTCGTAGGTGAGCAGACCGTTGTACTCGCCCTCCACGTCGGTGATCTCGGTGTAGACGTACGCGGAGAGGCCCTTGGTGCCCATCAGTTGCTGTACGTCGCGGACCATGCCGGTGTAGCGGTCGTTCAGCTGCTCGCGGCTGGACACCTGCTCGTAGGCGAAGAACTGACCGTTCGGGCTGTACTCGTGGCCGGGCGTGCGCAGTCCGATGCCGCCGAACTCGCCGAGGACGGAGACGCGGGTGGCGGAGGGGCGTGGTGCGTCGGGTCCGGTGTAGACGTGCCAGTCGATGATGTCACCGGTGCCCGGATCGCCCTTGGATGCGCAGCAGTTGTAGCCGCTGTGGGCGTTCATCAGGCGGGTCGGATCGTGGTTCTCCAGATCGGTGGTGACCCGCCGGGTCGCGGCGAGATCCCACTCTCCCCAGCCCTCGTTGAACGGGACGTAGGTGACGACGGCCGGGGAGAAGCGGTGCTCGTCGATGATCTCGCGGGCCTCGGTCTCCAGTTGCGCGATCTGCGCGGCGGTGCGGTCGGCGTCGAACGCGGGTGTGGACGGGATGTCCTGCCACACCAGGAGTCCGAGCCGGTCGGCGTGGTGGTACCAGCGTGCGGGCTCCACCTTGATGTGCTTGCGCACCATGTTGAAGCCGAGGTCCTTGTGCTTCCGCAGGTCGAAGGCGAGGGCCTCGTCGGTGGGTGCGGTGTAGAGGCCGTCCGGCCAGAAACCCTGGTCGAGGGTGCCGATCTGGAAGACGAACTCGCCGTTCAGAGTGGGGCGCATGACCCCGTCGACCAGCTTCTTGCCGATCTCGCGCATGCCGAAGTAGCTGGTGACACTGTCGACGGCGGCGCCGGAGGCGCTGCGCAGGGTGACCCTCAGGTCGTACAGGAACGGGTCGTCGGGCGACCACCGGCGGGCGTCGGGCACCGGCACGGAGAATTCGGTGAGACCGCCGGTGGCGCGGCCCACGACGGTCGATCCGGAGACCGCCTCGGCGAGCACGGTGTGGCCGGAGACGTCGCCGCGGGTGAAGACCCGGATCCGCGCGGTGTCGGTCGACAGGTCCGGCGTGATGTCGACGGAGTAGATCGACGACGTGGGGGTGGGCTCCAGCCAGACCGTCTGCCAGATGCCCGAGGTGGGCGTGTAGAAGATGCCGCCGGGGTTGTTGACCTGCTTGCCGACCGGCTGCTTCTCGCCGCGGCCGTCGGTCGGGTCGTAGACGCGCACGATCAGCTCGTTCGTGCCGCCGTTGAGCTGCGGTGTGACGTCGACCTCGAACCGGTCGTAGCCGCCCTTGTGCGTGGTGACCTGGGTGCCGTTGACCCAGACGGTGGCCTCGTGGTCGACGGCGCCGAAGTGCAGCTGCACCCGTCTGCCGTTCCAGCTCTGCGGAACGGTGAAGGTCCGCTTGTAGAACATCAGGTCGCGGTTGTCGTTGCGCATGATCCCGGAGAGTGCGGACTCCACCGGGTAGGGCACGAGGATGCGCTCCGGCAGGGTCTGCCCGACGGGTGGGGCGGCGTTGCGGTTGACGTTGCCCACGCTGTCGGTCGGCGGGTTGAGGAACTGCCACTCTCCGTTGAGGTTCTGCCAGTCCGGCCGCGTCAGCTGCGGGCGCGGGTACTCCGGCAGGGGGGCCGTGGTGGACACCTGGCTGGTCCACGGAGTGGTCAAGGGGGGCGGCTTGGGGGTGACGGCGGCGGCGGTGCCGGTGAGGCCGGTGAGGAGAAGGCCTCCGGCCATCAGACACAGCCCCGTGAGAACGGCGATGATGCGTCGCATGGAACTCCTCCGGGCAGGACGGCGCACGGAGTCCGGCGCACCGCGCGGCCGTCGGCCATGACAGCGGGCGGGATTCCGAACGGGGTGGAGCGAGCGAAGTGCCCGGAAGGTAACACGAAACATGTTCCAACGGAATCACTCAGGAACACTCAACTACCGCACACATAAGCTCACTTGGTGGGCTCGCCGACGCGCATCGGCGGTGGTCCGGGCGGGCGGGTGGTCGGCCGGTCCTCGGGCGGGTGATCGGCCGGTCGGCGGGCGGCCCTGGCCTGGAGTGCGGGTGTGCCGTCGTACAGCATCGGCAGGTGGAGATCCAGTCGGGACCGCACCGGGTGGTCTCGCTGGTGACCGCGAGTCCGTCGAGGAGCTCGGCCTCGCCGTGGGCGTCACCGTCACCGCGAGGGTGAAGTCGACGAACGTCCATGTCGACCGGCCCTGACGCACCACGTCAGCGGCAGAGGAGCGCGGCCCGCAGGTCGGCCTTGTGGTCGAGGCGGGAGAGGTCGCGTCCGGTGAGGGCTTCGACGCGCTGGATGCGGTAGTGGACGGTGTTCACGTGCAGGTGCAGGGCTTCGGCGGTCCGCGACCACGAGCAGTTGTGGGCGAGGAAGACCTCGAGCGTCCGCAGCAGCATGGGGTGCGCGGCCCGTCCGGCGTCCAGGAGCGGACCCAGCGTGCGGGTGGCGTACGCCGCCCTCACGTCGTCCGGGACCCCCGCGAGGAGTGACTCCAGGTCGGAGAGGTCCTCGACGGCCCCCACACGGGCGGTCCGCGGGGCCGTGGCCCGGGCCGCGGCGCCTGCGTAGCGCGCCTGCCCGAGGGCCGCGCCCAGGCCCGAGGGGGTGGGTGAGAGGCCGCTGACGCCGGCATGCAGCGCGGTGTCCGGCCGGCAGTGGTGGACCAGGGGCCACACCTCCCCCAACCGGCCCTGGAGATCGTCGTCGCCGGCGCTCTCGACGACGGCGATCGCCTCGCCGCCCGCCCCCTGTCCGACCGCGAACGACGCCGAGGGCAGGTGGCTCAGCGCCTCGGTGAGGGCGTCGTCGGCCGCCCGGTTCGCACCGGCGTCCATGGTGGCGACGACGACGCGGTAGGGCCCTTGTACGGAGAGGCCGCATGCGCGCAGGGCGTTCTCCACGGCGTTCGCCTCCGATGTCGCGGCGCCGGTGACGGCGACGAGACGGTCCCGCGCCTGCCGCCAGGCCGCCTCCTTGCGATCGATCTGGTGCCGGTACTGGGCCATGACGTCGGCGATCTCGTGCAGGACGCGCGGCGGAGCGGCGTCGGCCTCCGGGAGGTGGAGGTGCCACGCGTCGTAGTCGGTGCCCTCGGCCTGGACGCGCAGCGTGGTGCCGGAACTGCCGTGCAGGCTCTGTGCGGCCAGGGGCGCCGGGAGCGGTGCGGCGGTGCTGGTGCGGGCGACGGTGCGTCCGCTGCTGGTGAGGAGGTGGCAGGGGGGTGTGCCGAGGTGGGCGAAGGCGCGATCCAGCAGCTCGGCCGGGGCCGTGCCGCGCTCGAGGAGCCGGCCGAGCTCGGCCCGTACGTTCTCCGGCAGCGCGTAGTGGGGCGCCGGGAGCCGACTGAGGTCTCCCCACTGTCGTAGATAGACCGCGTCGGTGATCGCGCGGAAGCTGGTCTGCGCGGGTACCGCGAGCAGGGCGACCCGGTGCTCGCGGCAGGCGTCGAGCAGTTCGTCGGGGACCGTGCCGTGCGTCTCCTCGCCGGCGAGGAGGGCGGCCGCGCCGACGGACCGCAGCGCGGAGACGAAGCGCTCGGTCTTGCCCGGATCGGCGTCGGGGCTCCACCACACGAGTCCGCTCAGGACGATCTCGCCCGGCTGGAGAAACCGGCTGGGGTCCTCCAGATCCGTGGCGGTGACCCCGCTGATCTCCTGGCCGAGCAACGCCTTGTCCCCCCAGACAAGAGCGAGGTTCAGGCGATCCAGCTGGAGGAGATCTTCGACGTGCACGGGGTGACTCCTTGCGCGGCTGCGGCGGCGGTCCGCATCTCGCATTCACGAGGCTGCTGCGAGACAGGACACCGCACATGCGTCTGGCTTTCCAGAGAAACCCTCTTGGTTGATGCTCCAGTACACGGTCGGCCGAGATGGAGGTTCCCCGTCGGACTCATGGGGCCGGTCCGAGTCCATGAGACGTTCCTCCAAGGAGAGTTGCATCTGCTATGGATAATCACCTCTAGAGTTGCAGATGCCAGGCCTATGGCCCTAGCGTGTGGCGCATGCAGTCCTACACCATCGGCCAGGCCGCGCGTCTGCTCGGCGTCAGTCCCGACACCGCGCGCCGCTGGGCCGACGCCGGCCGCGTCGCGACCCATCGCGACGAGAGCGGCCGTCGCCTCATCGACGGCCAGGCCCTGGCGGCCTTCTCCATCGAAGTCGCCCAGAGCGGCAACGACGAGGACGCGTCCTACACCTCGGCGCGCAACGCCTTCCCCGGCATCGTCACCGCGATCAAGCTCGGTGACGTCGCCGCCCAGGTCGAGATCCAGGCGGGCCCGCACCGGCTCGTCTCGCTGCTCACCCGGGAGGCCGTGGAGGAGCTGGGACTGGAAGTCGGCATGCAGGCCACCGCCCGTGTGAAGTCGACCAGCGTGCACATCGACCGCACCTGAACCCTCGATCCACCCGAACGGCGTCGCCCGTCACCGACGCGGCTCATCACCACCCGCACGGACGGCACCAGCCGACCACGTCCCCAGGGAGTCGCACCCTCATGTCCTTCGCCATCACCAGACGCCGCGCCGCCGCGGCCGCGCTGACCGCCGCACTCCTCGTCCCGCTCGCCGCCTGCGGCGACGACGCCTCCACGAACGAGGGCGGCGACCGCAAGGCCACCGCTTCCGCCGGTGGCGCGCCGAAGGCCGACCTCACGGTGCTGGCCGCCGCGTCCCTGACCAACGTCTTCAAGACCGCGGGCGCCGCCTACGAGAAGGCGAACCCGGGCACGAAGATCACGTTCTCCTTCGCGGGCTCCCAGGAGCTCGTCGCCCAGGTCACCCAGGGCTCGCCCGCCGACGCGATCGTCACCGCCGACACCAAGAGCATGGACAAGGTGAAGGCCGACACGAGCACCCCGACGATCATCGCCAAGAACCGGCTCGTCATCGCCACCGGCGAGGGCAACCCGCACAAGATCGACGATCTGAAGGACCTCGCGGACACCAAGCTCAAGATCGTGCTCGCCGCGCCCGAGGTACCGGCCGGCAAGTACAGCAAGCAGGTCCTCGACGCCCAGAAGATCACGGTCAAGCCGGTCTCCCAGGAGCCGAACGTCCGCGCCGTCCTGAGCAAGGTCGAGCTCGGCGAGGCGGACGCCGGACTCGTCTACAAGACGGACGCCGCGACGGCCGCGGACAAGGTCGACGCCGTCGAGATCCCCGACGCCCAGAACGCGATCGCCCAGTACCCGGCCGCCACGCTCAAGGACTCCAAGAACGCCGAGGCCGCCGCCGCGTTCGTCGCCTGGCTGTCCTCGCCCGAGGGGCAGAAGATCCTCCAGGACGCCGGCTTCCAGAAGCCGTAGTCCCGGCCGATCGTCGTCAGGGGCCGTTCCGAGGGGCGGCGGCCCGTTCCGCGGAGCGGCCGTCCCTTCCGAGGAGCGGCCGCCCGTTCCCAGGAACGGTCGTCCGTTCCCAGGAGCGGGCCGCCGCCCCTCATTCCTCCCTCGCCCCGATCCCCCAGGACCTTTCGATGAAGCACATCCGCGGTCGCGCGCCCGGCCCCCGCACTCCGGTCACGTTGGCGGTTCCCGCGCTGCTGGCCGTGGTCTTCCTGGTCCTGCCGCTCCTCGGCATTCTCGTGCGGACCCCGTGGGGCGAGCTCGCCGACCATCTCAGCAGTCCGGGAACCGTCGAGGCGCTCCGGCTCTCGCTGGTGGTCTCCTTCTGGTCCCTCGGCCTGTCCCTGGTCCTGGGCGTGCCGCTGGCCTGGCTGCTGGCCCGGGTGCCCTTCCCCGGCAAGGCGTTCGTCCGCTCCCTCGTGCTGCTGCCGATGGTGCTGCCGCCCACCGTCGGCGGCGTGGCGCTGCTCCTCGCCTTCGGCCGCCGCGGCCTGCTCGGCCCCTGGCTGGAGTCCACCTTCGGCATCACCTTCCCCTTCCACACCTCAGGAGCCGTCCTCGCCGCGACCTTCGTCGCCATGCCCTTCCTCGTCATCAGCCTCGAAGGCGCGCTCGGCGGACTCCGCCCGCGGTACGAGGAGACGGCCGCGTCCCTGGGAGCCTCGCCCGTGCGGGTGTTCTTCACCGTGACCCTGCCCATGGTGGCCCCCGGCCTCGTCGCCGGCGCGGCCCTGACCTGGGCACGGGCGCTCGGCGAGTTCGGTGCCACCATCACCTTCGCGGGCAACCTCCCCGGCACCACCCAGACCCTGCCCCTCCAGGTCTATCTGCTGCTCCAGGACGGGCCGGAAGCCGCGACGTCGGTGTCCCTGCTGTTGCTCGCCATCGCCATGCTCGTCCTCATCGCGCTCCGCGGCCGCTGGACCGGCTCCCCCGCCGCCCGTCCGGACGACGCCAGGCGCCCGGCGGACGAGGCCGAACCGGTCGCCGTCCCGACCGCGGAGTCCGGCGACGCCCCGCACGCGACGGCGCGGGAACGCTGGTCCCTGCACGCCGACGTCACCGGCTTCAACACCCTCACCCTGGACGCCGGACCCGGCACCACCATCGCCGTCGTCGGCCCCAACGGCGCGGGCAAGACCACCCTGCTCCGCGCCCTCCTCGGCCTCACCCCCCGCGCCCACGCCGAACTCCGGCTCGGCGACACGGACGTCACGCCGCTCCCCCCGCATCGCAGGGGCGTCGCCTGGGTCCCGCAGGACGGTGCCCTCTTCCCGCACATGAGCGCGCTGGCCAACACCGCGTTCGGGCTGCGCGCGCACGGCGTCCCGCGCGCGGAGGCACGGCGCAGCGCCCAGGAGTGGCTGGACCGGCTCGGCGTCGGCCACCTCGCCCAGCGCAAGCCTGCCCAGGTCTCCGGTGGCCAGGCCCAACGGGTCGCGCTAGCCCGGGCGTTGGCCGCCCGCCCCCGGCTCCTGCTGCTCGACGAACCTCTCGCGGCCCTCGACCAGACCACCCGCGCCCACGTCCGGCACACCCTGCGGCGCCATCTCGACAGCTTCGGCGGTGTGTGTCTCATCGTCACGCACGACCCCGTCGAGGCGGTGGCACTCGCCGACCGGGTCCTCGTCCTCGACGACGGGCGGGCGCTGCAGGACGCGCCGCCCGCGGACGTGTCCCGTCACCCCCGCTCCCCCTGGGTGGCGCGGATGCTCGGCCGCAACGCCTGGCCCGGCACCGCGACCGCCGACGGCCTCCACCTCACGGGCGGTGGCACGCTCGTCGTCGCGGACCCGCTCCCGGCCGGCGCCGACGCGCTCGCGATCATCGCGCCGGAAGCCGTCTCGGTCCACCGCGACAAGCCCAGCGGCAGTCCCCGCAACGTCTGGCCCGGCACCGTACGCGAGATCACCACCAGCGGAAGCCGGCTGCGTGTCCTGATCACGTCGGAGCGAGCGCCGGACCTCATCGCCGAGATCACCCCGCAGGCCGCCGCCGAACTCGGCCTCGCCGACGGGATCGCCGTCTGGACCAGCGTGAAGGCGACCGAAGCGACCGTGGTGGCCCTCTGAGCCGATCGGATCAGTAGACGTCGCGGACGTACCGCTTGTCGGCGACGAGCTGTTTGACGTACGCAGCCGCTCCCGCCTCGTCGAGGCCGCCGTGCGTGACGGCGATGTCGCGCAGGGCCCGGTCCACGTCCTTGGCCATGCGTGCGGCATCGCCGCAGACGTAGAAATGTGCCCCGTCCTGGAGCACGGACCAGAGCTGGGACCCGTGTTCGCGCATACGGTCCTGGACGTAGGTCTTGGTGCGCCGGTCGCGCGAGAAGGCGGTGTCGAGCCGGGTGAGAGTGCCGTCGGCGAGGAAGGCGGTCAACTCGTCCTCGTAGTAGAAGTCCGTGGCACGGTGCTGTTCCCCGAAGAAGAGCCAGTTGGGGCCCCGGTGGCCGCGCGCTCGGCGTTCGGCGAGGAAGCCGACGAAGGGTGCCACCCCTGTGCCCGGGCCGACCATCACCATGGGCGTCTCGGGGTCCGCCGGAGGCCGGAAGTGCGCGGAGCGCTGGACGAAGACGGGTATGGCGGCGTCGGGCGCGGCGTCGGCGAGGAACGGCGAGCACACTCCCTTGCGGGGCCGGCCGCGGAGGTTCTCGAAACGGACGACGGAGACGGTCAGCGCCACCTCGTGGGGGTCGGTGAGCGGGCTGGAGGATATGGAGTACAGGCGCGGCTGGAGTCGTGTGAGGACGGTCGCCCACTCCTGCGCGGTGGCGCGGACCGGGTGCTCGGCGATGACGTCGACGGCTTGACGGCCCCATGACCAGCGGGCGAGCTCGCCCTTGTTGTCGGGGCGCAGCAGCTTCTTCAGGTCGCGGTCGCCGGTGCGGTCGCCGATGAAGGCGAGGAGGGCGGGGGTGAGCTTGGTGAGGTCGAGGTGCCGGTGCAGGGCCACGGACAGCCCGACCTCGCCGACGCCGGCGACATCGACCGCGGCGGCGGGGTCGACTCCGGTGACAGTCAGCCATTCCGCGACGAGGTCGGGACAGTTGACGGGGTGCACACCGAGCGCGTCCCCTGCCTCGTAGACGAGCGGCGTCTCGCTGTCCCGGGTGTCGAGGGTGAACCGGCGGACCTCCTTCGCCGCCCCGGGAAGGTTCAGCAGCCGGTTGCCTGTCAGCAGCGCGGTGGCCGGGGCCGGCTTGGCCGCGCGGACCGGTGTGACGGCGGGGGCGGGAGTGACCGGGGCGCGGGTGGCCGGGGCAGGGGCGGGTGGGGCAGCCGGTGCGAGGTCGGCCAGGGGGGTCAGGGCGGGGGCCGCGCCGGTCGTCGACGCTCCGGTGAGCTGGGCGAGCACCTCCTCCAGCCAGGCGTCCGCGGATGGCTCGTAGTCGGGTTCGCAGTCCGTCCGCGGAGCCAGGCGTACGGCCCCCAGCTCGCCCAGGCGCTGGTCCAGGCGGCGCCCGTGGCCGCAGAAGTCGTCGTACGAGGAGTCCCCGAAGGCGAGCACGGCGTAGCGTCGGCCGTCCAGGCGCGGGGTGTCGGCAGCCGTGAGCGCGTCCCAGAAGCCGGTGCCGTTGTCGGGGGCGTCGCCGTCGCCGAACGTGCTGGTGATCAGCAGGAGATCGGCTGTGGGCGGCAGCGCGGTCGGATCCGTGTCGTCCATGCCGATGAGCGCCGCACGGTGCCCGGCTGCGGAGAGCCGCTCGGCGGCGGAGGCGGCGAACTCCTCGGCGGTGCCGGTCTGGGACGCCCACAGCACGAGGACCTCACGGCCCGGGGCGGTGTCGCACGCCGTAGGTGTCGGGAGGGTGTGCGGGGCTCGGGAGTACAGGCCGGCGAGCACACCGTTCACCCAGCGCGCGCTCTCCTCGCCGAACGGCGCACCGGGCGGCAGCACGGGAACACCGGGCGCGCCCGACGCCAGTCCGGCGAGGAATCCGACCAGGTACTGGCGCTCGTGCTCGGCGAGCACCGGCGGGGGTGTGCTCTCGACCCCGAAGACGGCGGCCGCGCCGTGCTGCCCGGCGACCGGCACGATCGCGGCCCGCCCCTCGGCGGCGGCGGTCGCCGTGGTGGTGGTGGCCGCCGTGGTGGTGGTGGCCGCCGTGGTGGTGGTGGCCGCCGTGGTGGTGGTGGCCGCCGTGGTGGCCGTGGCCGCCGTGGTGGCCGTGGCCGCCGTGGTGGCGGACCTGGGTGCCTTCGTCCGGGCGGCCGGTGTGCCGACGACCTTCGCGAGCGTCACCGCGCACACCTTGAACTCGGGCTGGAACGAGAGCGGGTCGACGGCGTCGCTGGTCACCGCGTTGATGCTCAGGTACTCGCCGAACAGGTCGTTCCAGTGGAACGGCGCGAAGCAGCAGCCCGGTCGCACCCGGTCGCTGACCCGGGCGGGCAGCACGGCCCGGCCGCGTCGGGAGGCGACCTCCACCGAGTCACCCGCCTCGATGTCCAGCCGGTCCGCGTCGTCCGGGTGGAGTTCCACGAAGGGCGCCGGGTCGAGCTTGTTGAGCGCGGGCACCTTCCCGGTCTTGGTGAGGGTGTGCCACTGGTGCGGGAGTCGTCCGGTGTTGAGGACGAAGGGGTAGTCGTCGTCGGGCATCTCGGCCGCGGGCAGGTGCGGTCGGGGGAGGAAGGCCGCCCGCCCGCTCGCCGTCGGGAACATGGGACCGCCGTCGGCACCGAGGTAGCGGATCGGATGACGGTCCGGGCCGTCGGTGGTCGCCGCGGGCCACTGGACGGGCGTGGCGCGGAGCCGCTCGTACGTCACGCCCCGTAGGTCGTACCCGGTCTTCGGGTTCGCGGCGCGCCGGATCTCCGCGAAGACCTCCTCGGCGCTCTCGTAGCCGAACGCCTGCTCGTACCCCATCGCGCGGGCGACGGACGCGATGATCCGCCAGTCCGCGAGCGCCTCCCCCGGTGGATCGACCGCGGGCTGTGCGAGGGTGAGGTTGCGTTCGCTGTTGACGAGCACGCCCTCGGTCTCGGTCCACAGGGCGCCGGGGAGGATGACGTCGGCGTAGGCGTTGGTCTCGGTGTCGGCGAACACGTCCTGGGTGATGACGAGTTCGGCCGCCTCCAGGCCTTCGATGACGGTCCTGCGGTGGGCGACCGAGGCGACGGGGTTGGTGCAGATGATCCAGCAGGCCTTGATCTCTCCGTCGGCCATGCGCCGGAACATGTCGACGGTGCCCGTGCCGGATCCGTCCGCGCGTACGGTGCCGGGCTCCACCCCCCACAGCTCCTCGACGAACGCACGGTCCTCGTCCACGAGCACGGACCGCTGCCCGGGGAGTCCGGGACCCATGTAGCCCATCTCCCGGCCGCCCATGGCGTTGGGCTGGCCGGTGAGGGAGAACGGCCCGCTGCCCGGGCGGCAGATCGCGCCGGTCGCCAGGTGCAGGTTGATCAGGGCGTTGGTGTTCCAGGTGCCGTGGGTGGACTGGTTGAGCCCCATGGTCCAGCAGCTCGTCCACTCCCCCGCCGCGCCGATCCACTCCGCCGCCCGTCGGATGTCCGCTTCGGGGAGACCGGTGATCTCGGCGACCACCGCGGGCGGGTAGTCGGCGAGGAACGGCGGCATCGCCTCCCAGCCCTCGGTACGGTCCGCGATGAAGCCGGTGTCCGTGTGGCCGTTCTCCACCAGCAGGTGCAGGAGACCGTTGAGCAGGGCCAGGTCGGTCCCCGGCTTGATCTGCAGGAAGAGGTCGGCCTTGTCGGCGGTGGCGCTGCGGCGCGGGTCGACGACGATCAGTCGGGCGCCCGCCCTCACCCGCTCAAGGAGGCGCAGGAACAGGACGGGATGGCAGTCGGCCATGTTGGAGCCGATGACGAGGAAGACGTCCGCCTTGTCGAAGTCCTCGTACGAACCGGGCGGGCCGTCCGCGCCGAGGGAGAGCTTGTAGCCGGTGCCCGCACTCGCCATGCACAGCCGGGAGTTCGACTCGATCTGGTTCGTCCCGACGAACCCCTTGGCCAGCTTGTTCGCGAGGTACTGCGCCTCCAGGCTCATCTGCCCGGAGACGTAGAACGCGAAGGCGTCGGGCCCGTGCTCGTCGATGACGGCCCGCAGCCGCCGGGCCGTATCGACGATCGCCTCGTCCACACGGGCGCGTACCGGCTCGGCTCCTCGCTCCGGACGTATCAGCGCGGTCGTGAGCCGCCCCGGGGCGTCGAGCATCTCGGCCGTCGTCGCCCCCTTGGTGCACAGGCGCCCGAAGTTCGCGGGGTGGTCCTTGTCGCCCCGCGCCTTGACGACCTTGCGGCGGCCGTCGGGGCCGGACCCGATGTCGAGGAGCATGCCGCAGCCCACACCGCAGTAGGAGCAGACCGTCCGCACCTGGGTGGTGGGGGTCGCCGAGTCCTGTGGGGGCAAGGGACGGCCTCTCTGTCGATCGGGTGTGCCCGTGACGGTACGGAACACCCGTGTCGTCGATGTGTCGCCGGACGATCATGCGGGGTAACGCCCGTCCCACACCCACGGGGCCCCGTGCTGTGAGAACCAGCAGAATCCCACAGGGGGTGGGAAGGCCCGGGTGCCGCCCCGTCCCTGAACGCCCGGCACGTCCTCCAGTTCTCGACTCGCACCGGCGGGACGTCGACCACGCCACCACGGGCGCCGTACCCACCCCTGGATCCGACCTGGCAGGCTTGCGGTCGTGACCTATGTCGTAACAGTGGAAACGCGCGCGCCTGCCGGCGCTCCGGACCTGGACGAACTCCAACGCGTGGGCGTCACGGCGCTCCTGCAGCAGGGGTTCGACTCCGTGGTGGGGATCGAGGGGCCCGACGGCGTGGAGGTGGACCTCCTGGACACGATCATGGCGGTCCACCCAGCCGGCGCGCTTCTCAACGTGTTCGTCGACGCGTCGTCGTTGGAGGTCGCGGAGGATGCGGTCGGCTCCGTGACGCAGGAGGTCCTGGAGCACTCGGAGCTGCTGGCCGACTGGGTCGTCACGAGCAGCGAGGTGAAGCTGCACCCCGACCTGGCCCGCGAGAGCCTTGAGGCAGCCGACGGTCCCGACGCTCCGCCGAGCGACCTGGAGGCCCGTAGGGCTCACCACTCGGCAGGGGCCGACGGATCCACCGGCGAGGTGGCCGACACGGAGGATCAGGTATCCGGGATCCGGGCCATGGCAGCGTGCCTGCGGTCCTTCTCCCCCGCTTCCTTCGGGGTCCGCAGCGCCGAGGAGTCGGAGGACGACGACGATGCCGGGTTCCGGGTCACTCCTGAGGAGGCCGAACTGGCCGCGGGAGCGATCGTCCATGGGGCGGTGGTGCTCATCGACGAGTTGTTCGACGACGTTCGCACCCTCGGCCACGAGCAGAGCAACGTCGCCGAGTGCGAGGGCGACCTGTGGCACCTCGGGGACCTGCCTCCGCGCTACGCACCGCGGTACGACGAGCTCTTCGCACGTCGCTTCCTGGTCACTGTCGTGGCCCTCACCACCCGATTCACCGACGGCAGCTTCTCGCAGCTCGGGTGTCTGGCCGAGGAGCTGGCGCTGAAGCTGGTCCTGGAGCAGGCACATGTCACCCTCGACCTGCGCGGTCTCCTCGATGACGGCGTCGCGGGGGCCCTCGAGAGTTTCGCGGCCGAGGTCTACGAGGACATGGACGTCGAGTGGCTCTACGACGACGCCGCGGACGGCATCGACGGGGATCCCGCGACGGAGTCGCTCGGGATCGCGCCGACGGGATTCGGCCGTTGGTTCACCGCCTTCGGCGACGGCCGAGGCGTCCATCCGTACGCGGCTGACGAGCCTACGGAGGGAACGCCCCCACCCTGAGCCGGCCGCCCCCGGCCCTTGCCCCGACCCGGCTCACACCGCGCCGAGACGGCTGGGGACCGTCCCCCTGGCGACGGCAGCCTCGGGAGTCAGGGATGCGCCGCGCCCCGGTTCCCGTCGCACGAGAACCAGTGGCTCAGCGGACCCTCCCCCGCGGCTTCAAGGGGGTCGCGGGCAGCTCCGGGGCCGGCAGCCGGTCGCCGTCGTAGCCCTTCACCTCGCCGAATCGCGTGCCGTTCGTCCACGCCTCGCGCGCTTCCTCGATGTCCTGCTGGGACCGTCCGATCCAGTTCCAGAACATGACGATCTCCTCCTCGAACGGCTCTCCGCCCAGGAGCATCAGGCCCGCGTCCGAGAGCGCGCGGAGGGGGAGTTCCCTGCGTCCGCAGCCGAGGTAGAGCATCGAGCCCGGGAGGACCGGGACGCCGTCGACGTGGGCCTCGCCGGACATCGACAGGACCGCGTACTCGAAGTCCGGTTGCAGCGGGAGGCTCGTCTCCGTGCCCGCCGTCAGGGCGAGATCCGCGCCGATCAGGGGGGTGTACGTCGTGCCGGGCGACGCGGCGCCGTCGAGTTCGCCGAGGATGACCGTGGCGGTGAGACCGGCGGCGGTGACCTGCGGGAGGTTCGCGTGGTGCTGGAAGTGCGGCTCGACATGACGGTGGGCGTCCGGGAGCGCCACCCAGAGCTGGGCGCCGTGGAGGAGGCGCGCGTGGGGCTTCGGACTCTCCTCGGAGTGGGAGATCGCCCGGCCCGAGGTCATCAGGCCCAGCTCGCGGGGGCGGATCGTCTCCAGGCTGCCCGTGCTGTCGCGGTGCAGGACCTCGCCGTCGTGGAGCCAGCTCACCGTCTGGAGCCCCATGTGCGGGTGCGGCGGGACCTGCATGCCGGGCTCGTCGGCGATGTCGTCGGGCCCGTAGTGGTCGACGAACGCCCAGGCGCCCACCATGCGGCGGCCGAGGTTCGGGAGCAGGCGGCGAACCTCGGTCGACTCGCCGAGCTGGACGCGACGGGGGCTGAGGAGTTCTCGGACCGGCTCGGCCACGACGAAGCCACGGCCGCCGCAGACGGTGAGGTCCGCCTGACGATCAAGATTGCTCATGACGCTCAACCTATTCCTGTGGAGGGACGGCGTGGGTGTGTCTCCACGCGGAAATAGTAGTGGAATGTTCAACTAGCACCAGGTGTTGACGCGAGTGCCGCCCCTTCGGGTGGCAGGGTAGAGACGCCACGAGGGAGAGCAAGTGAACGACACGTACTACGAGTTCGGTACGGCGGCCGAGCGCTGGGACCGCGCCCAACTGTTCTTCGAGGCCAAGGAGTACCTGACCGCTGCCCGCATCCTCCGCGGTCTCGTCGCCGAGCACCCGGACCAGACCGCCCAGCGCCTGCTGCTCGCCCGGGCCTACTACCACTCCGCCCAGCTCTCCCGCGCCGAGACCGAGCTCCGCGCCGTCCTCGACCGGGACCCGGTGGAGCACTACGCCCGGCTGATGCTCGGTCGCACCCTGGAGCGCCAGGGCCGGCACGCGGAGGCCGCGCCGCATCTGCGGCTCGCCGCCGCCATGAGCGGTGACCTGCCGGAGTGAACCCGGCGGTGTCGCGCCGGTCGCCGGGGGCCGTTCGGTACGCTCCTGCCAGGAGGTCCGGATCATGCGTACGAGCGGGATGAGAGCGACAGGCGCCCTCGCGCACCTGTTGCTCGTCGTCGTGCTCGCCCTGGGCGTCTTCGTGATGCACGCCTTCGGCCATCCGAAGAGCGCTTCGGCGACGGGCGCCGAGCAGCACATGACCCACGGCGCTCCGGCGAGCGGGGCCGAGCGCATCGCCCATGGCGCGTCGGCGACGGGCGCCGAGCAGCGCCTCACCCACGGCGCCGCCTCCGCGCCCGATCGTGGTCCCGTCGCCCCTCGCGCCGGGAGCGAGGCGCCCGACGACTCCGGTGCGCACGGGGACATGGCCACGCTCTGCGTGGCCGTCCTCGGCGTCTGGGCCCTGGCCCGGGTCGTCCTCGCCGCCCTCGGGCTCCACCTCGACCGGCTGGTCCGGCTCCTCGGTCGACTCCTCCCCGCGCTGGGTCCGAACGCCCCGCCGCCCAGACCTCCCGACCTCGCTCAGCTGTCCGTCCTGCGGATCTAGGCCGTATCGCCGCCGCGGGCCGCCTCGCGCCGCCCGCAGAAGCGTCACGTCAGCCCTTCCGACAGCACAGGCCACACAGGCCCGCGGGCCCACAGGCCGCACAGCACACGAGGTGTCTCAGAGATGTCTGCCTTCCACCCCCACAACCGCCGGATGGCCGGCGCAGGAGCCGTCGTCGCCCTCACCGGCCTTCTGCTCTCCGGCTGCGGTACGGAGACGGCCCCCGGCGCCGGGAAGCCCTCCGCCTCCGCCTCCCGTACCGCCGGCGCGTTCAACGACGCGGACGTCGCCTTCGCGCAGGCGATGATCCCGCACCACCAGCAGGCCCTGGAGATGGCGCGGCTCGCCGACGGGCGGGCCGAGGACGCCGGCGTCAAGAAGATCGTCGCCGACGTCGAAAAGGCCCAGGACCCGGAGATCCGGACCATGAAGGCCTGGCTCACCGCCTGGGGGAAGCCCGAGGCCCCCGCCACCCACGGTGGCGGCCACGGCGGTGGGGGTCACTCCATGGCCGGGATGATGTCCGAGCAGGACATGAAGGATCTGGCCGCACTGCGAGGCAGGGCCTTCGACCGGAAGTTCGCCGAGCTGATGATCGCCCATCACGAGGGCGCGGTCGACATGGCCGAGACCGAGCGGAAGAACGGTCGCGACGCCACGGCCCGCAAGCTCGCCGACGACGTCGTACGCACCCAGTCCGCCGAGATCGCCGAGCTGAAGGAGATCCTCGGGCGGCTCTGACCGGTGCCGTACCGGCGGCCCCCGTATGTCGGGGGCCGCCGGTACGCCCACCCGTACCCGGACTCAGCCGCGCGGCCGCGCGTGGACGATCTCGCCGCCCACCACGACCGTCTCGGCGACCGTGCCGAGGATCTCCTCCGGGTCGATCCGGAGGATGTCGCGGGACAGCACGACGAAGTCGGCGAGCTTGCCGACGGTCAGCGAACCCCGCTCCTCCTCGAGGAAGTTGGCGTAGGCCGAGCCCATGGTGTAGCCCTCGACGGCCGTCGTGACGTCGATCGTCTCCTCCGGGGTCCAGGCCGCTCCCCCGCCGTTCAGCGCGCGGCGGGTGACGGCGGTGTAGATGCCGACCATGGGGTCCATCTCGGCGACGTTCCAGTCGCTGGAGAGGGCGAGGACCGCGCCGGCGGCGTGCAGACTGCGCAGGGGCCAGGCCTTGTGCCAGCGGTCGGGGCCGATGTTCTCGGCCCAGTCCTGGCCGGGGCCGGCGATGTCGGGCGCGGCGTGGCGGGGCTGCATGCAGGCGACGACGCCGAGTTCGGCGAAGCGGGGGGTGTCGGCCGGGTCGAGGCACTCGACGTGGACGACCTGGTGGCGGGCGTCGCGCGGGCCGTTGGCGGCGCGGGCCGCGGCGACGGCGTCGAGCACCGTACGGATACCCCGGTCGCCGGTGGCGTGCACGAAGCACTGGAAGCCGCGCGCGTCGAGACCGGTGAGCAGGTCGGCGAACTCCTCCGGCGGGTAGAAGGTGTCGCCGCGGTGGTGACCGCAGCCGGCGTACGGCTCCAGGAGCGCCGCCGTACGGGGCTCGACCACGTCGTCGATGTACAGCTTGAGCGGTCCGACGCGCAGCCGGTCGTCGGCGAACTCCTTCGCCGCCGCGGCGAATTCGTCCAGTTCCGCGTCCGTCGTACCGCGCGGGTGGAAGAGGGCGGCGACGATCCGGGAACGGAGTCGGCCCTCGGCGCGGGCGCGCGTGAACAGGGCGAGGTCGTCCAGGGAGTTCTGCGGTTCGACGACCGTCGTGATGCCGTACGTGATGGCGTCGTCGAGGCTCTTGGCGAGCCTGCCGTACTGCCGGTCCGGCGAGGCCCACGGTACGCCGAGCTCGCGCAGCGCGCGGTGACCGGCGCGGGAGAGGCCCTTGACCGCGAAGTCCTTGACGAATCCGGTGGGTTCGCCGGTCTCGGGGTCGGTGACGGCGGTGCCGAACGGCAGGTCGGTGCGGTCCCGGCCGACGTCGAGCGCGCGCAGGGCCGCGGTGTTGAGCCAGGCGGTGTGCACGTCGTAGCTGAGGACGAGGGCCGGGGTGTCGCCGGTGACGGGGTCGAGGTCGGCGGCGGTGGGCATGCGCCCGCCGGGGATCGCGGAGTAGTCGAAGGCCTCGGCCTCGATCCACCGGGCGTCCGGGTGGGCCGCCCGCCAGGCGGTGATCCGCTCGTGGATCGTGTCGAGCGTACGGGCCCCGGCGAGCTGGACGCAGGCGTCGTCGGAGCCGAGGCGTACGTGGTTGTGGGCGTCGATGAAGCCCGGCAGGACCAGGCGGCCGCCCGCGTCGACGACCGTGGTGTCCGGCCCGGTCCAGTGCGCGGCGTCGGCCTCCGCGCCGAGCCAGACGATGCGTCCGTCCCGTACGGCGAGCGCCTCCGCCTCGGGCAGGTCCGGGTCGACGGTGTGGATACGCGCCCCGGTCAGGACGAGGTCGGCGGGGGTGGTGCTGGTCATGTCGGTCGAACTCCTGCTTCTGGTGCGGGTGTCGCTGGGGTGGGTGCGTCGGCTTCGGTCGGCGCTCGGGGTGTCACGGTTGTACGGGGACGGCGGTGCGGCGCGCCAGGGCGGCGTACACCAGCGCGGAGACGACCGCTCCGAGCAGGGTGAGGTCGGCGCCGCCGAGGGGGGCGACCAGGGGGCCGGTCCAGAGTTCGGAGTCGCAGGTCAGGGCGGCGAAGGCCATGCCCGCGAGCAGGGCGGTGATTCCGGCGGGGTGCCAGCCGGAGCGGTACCAGTAGGCGCCGCTCTCTCCGGTGTGCAGGGCGTCGGAGTCGTAGGTGCAGCGGCGCATCACCATGTCGGCGAGGAAGACCCCGCCCCAGGGGGCGAAGACGATGATCAGGAGGGAGAGGAAGGCGAGCAGCGAGGTGGTGAAGTCGGTGAGGAAGAGGGCGCCGAGCGAGCCGAGTGCGGTGACCGCCGCGCTGATGACGATCGCGCGGGCGCGGCTCCAGGGGATGCCGAGGACCTGGAGGTTCAGGCTGGAGGAGTAGAGCGTGATGATCGAGTTGGTGACCGAGCCGCCGAGGACCAGGGCGAGGAAGAGCGGCTGGAACCAGCTGGGGAGCAGCCCCTCGGCGCCCGCGACCGCGTCGGTCATGTCGGTCTGCGTCGCCGCGGCGACTCCGGCGACGCCGAGTGCCACGGAGGAGAGGAACCCGCCGAGCGCGCCGCTCCAGGTGAGGGCCTTGAGCGAGGTGGTGCGCGGCAGGTAGCGGGTGTAGTCGGCGGGCATCGGGACGTACGAGAAGGGGCCCGCGAACATGACGACGAGGGCGAGGCTCCAGGCGGAGACGCCGGGGCCGGCGGCCTGGGTGGCCCCGGTGTCGGCGCCGGGCAGGACGAAGACGAGCAGGGCGGCGAAGCCGAGGGCGAGGGCGTAGGCCATCCAGCGTTCGGCGAACTGGACGGTGGCGTGGCCCCAGAGCGCGACGGCGAAGGTCATCGCGAGGGTGACCAGGAGGGCGACCGCGCGGGCCGTGTCGCCGCCGGCCCAGCCGAGGTCGGCGAGGAAGGCTTCGAGGGCGAGGGTGCCGACCACCGTGTTGACGATGGTGTAGCCGATGCTGACGATCCAGTTGAGCAACCCGGCGGGCCAGTTCCCGCGCACGCCGAAGGCCGCGCGGGAGACGACCAGGGTGGCGGTGCCGGTGCGGATGCCGCTGAGGCCGGCGGCGCTGATCGCGAAGAAGGAGAGTCCGCCGATCACGACGACGGCGGTGGCCTGCCAGAAGGAGAGGCCGAAGGCGACGGCGAGGGCGCCGTTGATCACGTAGGTGAAGGTGAGGTTGGAGCCGAACCAGAGCCAGAAGAGGTCCTTCGCGCCGCCGTGCCGCTCCGCGTCGGGGATGGGATCGATTCCGTGGCCCTCGAGCTGGAAGACCTCGTCACGCCCGTCACGCCCGGTGTCCGGTGCTCTCTCCTGGTGCAGCATGCCCACTCCCCAGACTTTGAATGACGTTCTAGAAGTTAGAACAGGGTTCAAGATGTGCGAGAGGTGACGGCCGCGTCAATACCCTGGAGACCTGCGGTTAAAGTCGTGACCTGGCGGGGGCACGGGGACGGAGACCTGGCGGGGTCACGGGGACGGAGGCTGAGCGGGTGGCAGGGGCGGCACGACGGCGGGACGGGCACATCACCCAGGAGCGGATGCTGGAGGAGGCGATGGCGGCCATCGCCGAGAACGGCCTCGCGGCGCTCACCATGTCGGCGCTGGCCGAACGCCTGGGCACGAGCGGCGGCCACATCCTGTACTACTTCGGCAGCAAGGACCTGCTGCTGCTCGCCGCCCTGCGCTGGAGCGAGGCGGCCCTCTCCGAGGAGCGGCGGGCGCTGCTGGCCCGCCGGCTGACGGCGGAGCGCAAGCTCGACCTGTTCCTCCGGCTGTACCTGCCGCACGGCCCGCGCGATCCGCGGTGGATGCTCTGGATCGAGCTCTGGGCGCGCACCCCGGCGAACGAGGCGCTGCGCGAGGCCCAGCGGGAACTGGACCGGGGCTGGCAGGAGGACCTGGAGGCCCTGCTCACCAAGGGGGTGGACCAGTCCCGCTTCGTGCCGATGGACGCCGACGAGGTGACCGCGCGCGCGTCCGAACTCCTCGCCCTCCTCGACGGGTTGAGCACCCGCGTGGTCCTCGGCCAGGACCCGGGCCCCGACGCCCGCCCGGCCCTCGACACCGCCCGTTCGGCGACGGGGCTACTGGTGCCGCGGGGCTGAGGCGGGTGTGGGGGCCGGCGCCGGGGCGGGTGTGAGGGTCGGGGCGGGCGTGGGGGCGGGGCCGGCGTGGGCGCCGGGCGGATGCGGATGCCGGGGCGGGCGCGGGGGCGGGGCCGGCGTGGGCGCCGGGCGGATGCGGATGCCGGGGCGGGGGCGGGGGCGGGGCGTGAGTCGGAGCCGGTGTCGGTGCGTCTCTAGGTGCTGGGCTGCCAGGGTTCGGGGGCCGTGGGGGTGAAGGGCCAGGGCGGGGCGTCGGGGTGGCGCCGGGTCTGGTCGGCGTACCAGCGGATCTGCTCGGTGTGGAGCGCCGGGCGGGACAGCTTGGCGAGGGCCGGGTACGAGTCCGGGATCACCCGGGCGAGCGCGAGGGCGGCCTCGGCGTCCGACGCCGCGTCCCCGGGGTCACCGTGCGGGACGCCGTACCACTCGGCGACGGCCCGCAGGGAGCGGCGGCCGGTGCGGAAGCGGTCGGCGTGGCGGTCCAGGACCAGGGGGTCGCAGACGGGGGCGACGCCCTGCGGGAGGCGGTCGGTCAGCGGGGCCAGGTCGTGGCGCAGGAGTTCGGCGTGCAGGGTGGTCAGGACGTACGGCGCGAACCAGACGACGAGCACCTCGTGCGCGGCGAGGTGCTCGGTGAGGACGGTCGCGAGGTCGTCGAGGGCGCGGGGCGCGGGGGTCCCCTCGGAGCGGGAGCGTGCGACGGCGGCGGCGACGGCCGGCGCCTCGGCGGATATTGGATCATGGATATCGGATCCGATATCCATGATCCAATATCCGGTATACCCGTCGCTTCCGCGCACCGACGCGGTGAGGATCCGATCCACCGCCGTCCGGTGGCCGGTGGAGACGATGTCCACCGACAGGAGCCGCCGGTGGTGCCAGCCCGGCACGTTCTGCCGGGCCGGCGGCCCGGGCTCGCGCACGTGCGCCGGGTGGTAGACCTGCCAGCCGTCCGTCGGTCCGTGCCCGTGCCGCAGGGCCCCCGTACCCGCCGGCACGACGGCCCCGCAGACCGCGCAGGGACCGTCGTAGTCGTTGGTGAGGTCGGGGGCCCCGGGGGTCATGACGTCCCCGCACCGTCCCGGTAGGCCTCGAGGAGCCGCAGCCAGGCCTCGCTCAGCGTCGGATACGAGGGGACGGCGTGCCAGAGCCGCTCGATCGGGACCTCGCCGACGACGGCGACGGTCGCCGAGTGGATGAGTTCGCCGACGCCCGGCCCGACGAAGGTGACGCCGAGGACGATCTCGCGGTCGAGGTCGACGACCATCCGGGCCTGGCCCCGGTACCCGTCGGCGTACAGCCCGGCGCCCGCGACCCCGGAGAGGTCGAGGTCGACGGCGCGTACCCGGTGCCCGGCGCTCTCGGCCTCGGCGAGCGAGAGCCCGACGGCGGCCGCCTCGGGGTCGGTGAAGACGACCTGCGGTACGGCGGCGTGGTCGGCGGTGGCCGTGTGCGCGCTCCAACGGTCGTCCGCGAGGAGCGAGGCGCCGGAGGCACGGGCGACGATGGCCGCGCCGGCGATCCGCGCCTGGTACTTGCCCTGATGGGTCATCAACGCCCTGCGGTTGACGTCTCCGACGGCGTACAGCCAGTCGCTGCCCTCGACGCGCAGGGTGTCGTCCACCGAGAGCCAGGAGCCGGGCTCCAGGCCGACGGTGTCCAGGCCGATGTCGTCGGTGCGCGGGCTGCGGCCGGTCGCGAACAGGACCTCGTCGCCCTCCACTCGGTCGCCGCCCTCCAGCACCACCATGACCGGTCCGGTGCCCCCGTCGCGCACGACCGCGGCGACCGACACGCCGGTACGGACGTCGGCGCCCGCCTCGGTCAGCGCGTCGGCGACGTGGTCGCCCACGAATGGCTCCATCCGGGGCAGCAGCCCCTTGCCCCGTACCAGGACCGTCACCTGGGAGCCGAGCGCCTGCCAGGCGGTCGCCATCTCCGCCGCGACCACTCCCCCACCGACCACGATCAGCCGGCCCGGGGCGTCCTTGGAGCTGGTCGCCTCGCGGCTGGTCCACGGCCGGGACCCGGCGAGACCCGGCAGGTCGGGCAGTGCGGCGCGGCTGCCGGTGCAGACGGCGACGGCGTGGCGCGCGGTGAGGACGTGCCGGTCGCCCTCGGGCCCCTCGACGGTGACCTTCCGCTCGCCGGCGAGCCGGCCGTGGCCCCGGTAGAGGCGGGCTCCGGTGGAGTCGAGCCAGCCGACGGCGCCGTCGTCCTTCCAGTCGGAGACGTAGTAGTCGCGGTGGGCGAGCACCGCCGCCGTGTCCAACGGGCCCTGGACCAGCTGCCGCAGCCCGGGCACCTTGCGTGCGTCGGAGCGGGCGATCACCGGACGGAGCAACGCCTTGCTCGGCATGCAGGCCCAGTACGAGCACTCCCCGCCGACGAGTTCGCTCTCCACCACGGCCACGCTCAGGCCCGCCGCCCGGGCCCGGTCGACCACGTTCTCGCCCACGGGGCCCGCGCCCAGGACCACCACGTCGTACTCATGCTCCACCTCGTGTGTCATGGGCAACAGTCTGGTGGCAGGTGTGCGCCGTGGCCACATGGGCAGGCGTGGCGTGCACGCGCGGAACACGCACGGTGCACCCGTGGAACGGCCCTCGTGCACCCGCGGAGCGGCGCGGAATAGCGCGGCTCGATACGCGGTTGTGCGGGGCGAGTCCCCAGGGGACCGTGAGGGACATCCGCCAGGAGACCCGGAGAGGTAGAAAACATGAGCACTGTCGAGCTCACCAAGGACAACTTCGACCAGATCGTGAGCGACAACGGCTTCGTTCTGATCGACTTCTGGGCTTCCTGGTGCGGTCCGTGCCGCCAGTTCGCGCCGGTCTTCGAGGCCGCGTCCGAGCGGCACGAGGACCTGGTCTTCGCGAAGGTGGACACCGAGGCGCAGCAGGAGCTGGCCGCCGCCTTCGAGATCCGCTCGATCCCGACGCTGATGATCGTCCGCGACAACGTGGCCGTCTTCGCCCAGCCCGGTGCGCTGCCGGAGGCGGCCCTGGAGGACGTGATCGGTCAGGCGCGCAACCTCGACATGGACCAGGTCCGCAAGTCCATCGAGGACGCGAAGCAGCAGGAGCAGCAGGAGCAGCAGCCGTAGCTCCGCTGATGGCGATGTCGCCGCTGTGACGGAAGCGGGGGCGGTACGGGATCTCCCGTACCGCCCCCGCTTCGTCGTTCGGACCCCCGGCGGCCGGACGACCCTCCGGTCAGCGTTCCAGTACGAGCGCCAGGCCCTGGCCGACGCCGATGCACAGGGCCGCGAGGCCCGTTCCCGAGCCCGCCGCGGCCAGCTGGTGGGCGACCGCGCCCGCGAGCCGTGCGCCCGAGGCGCCCAGCGGGTGGCCGATGGCGATGGCGCCGCCGCGCGGGTTGACGATCTCGGGATCGAGTTCCGGCCACTCCGCGAGGCATCCCAGGGACTGGGCGGCGAAGGCCTCGTTGAGCTCGAAGGTCGTCAGGTCGGCGAAGGAGCGGCCCGCCTTCTCCAGCGCGCGCCGGACCGCCTCGACGGGCCCGAGCCCGAAGAGCTGGGGCTCGATGCCGGTGACCGCGGAGGCGCGGATCCGGGCGAGCGGCTCACGGCCGGTCTCCCGCAGGCCCTCCTCGTCGACCAGGAGCAGGGCCGCTGCGCCGTCGTTGAGGGGTGAGGCGTTGCCCGCCGTGACCGTGCCGCCTTCGCTGCGGAAGGAGGGCTTGAGCTTGGCGAGGGCCTCCATGGACGTGGTGTCGCGGATGGATTCGTCGCGGGTCAGCTCCGCCCCCGGGTACGGCACCACCTCGCCGTCGTAGAGCCCCTTGCCCCACGCCTCGGCCGCCTTGCGGTGGCTGGCGAGGGCGAACGCGTCCTGCCGCTCCCGGCTGAGGGCGTGCTTGTCGGCGACCAGCTCCGCGCCCTCGCCGAGCGCGACGGTCCACTCGGCGGGCATCCTCGGGTTGGTCATGCGCCAGCCCAGCGTCGTGGAGTGCAGCTGCTGGTGGCCGGCCGGGAAGGCGCGTTCGGGCTTCTGCAGGACCCAGGGCGCGCGGGACATCGACTCGACACCGCCCGCGATCGCCACGGAGGCGTCGCCGACCGCGATGGCGCGGGCCGCCTGGATCACCGCCTCCAGGCCCGAGCCGCAGAGGCGGTTGACGGTGACGCCGGGGACGGAGGTCGGGAGGCCCGCGAGCAGGACGGCCATGCGGGCCACGTCGCGGTTGTCCTCGCCGGCGCCGTTGGCGTCGCCGAAGTAGACGTCGTCGACGCGGGCGGGGTCGAGCGCGGGTGTACGGTCCACCAGCGCCCTGACCACATGGGCGGCGAGGTCGTCCGGGCGTACGGCGGAGAGCGCGCCTCCGAACCTGCCGATCGGGGTGCGGACGGCGTCGACGATGTAGACGTCGCGGATGCTCATCGGTTCTCTCCCACGTGCCCCTCGGGCGGTCCGCCCCAGCCGAGCGCCCTCGCGCGCGTTCGCCTGGTGAATGTTCCTTCGTTGACGTGCGCGCCGAGTCTCCGCCCGACGGCAACTCCTGTCAACGGTGGGGAACGCGGATACGTGGTGGGTGAAACGGATCCGGCCGGAGCGGGTGCGTCAGGCCGCCGGCGCGGCCCGGACCAGCGCGGTCAGGCTGTAGTCGAGTTCGCGGCCGTCGACGAGGAGCGCCTCGACCGTGCGCGTCTCCGGGTCGACGTCGGCGGCGATGCCGTGCCCCTCGTAGCGCGGGTAGCCGGACGCGCCCGTCCGGCCCGTGGCCTCGATGACCGCCGTCCGGACCGCGCTGTCCTCCACGGACGCGCCGCCCCGGTCCACCACATGCTCGGGAACGAGCAGGATCTCGTAACGCCGCGGAACTGTGCTCATGCTTCGACGCTAAGCCGCTTCGCCGCCCGGCGCCCGCCACGACCCCGCCGGAACGCACCCGCGCCGCGCCCGCCTGCCCCCGCCCGCCACGACCGCCCCACCACTGCCGCGCGGACCGCTACCGCCCCGCCACGACCGCCCCACCGCTTACCGCGCGGACCGCGGACCGCGGACCGCCGCCCCTGCCCGCCACAACCCGCCCGCCACTGCCGCGCGGACCGCCGCCGTCCGCTCAGCTGGACTCCCGGGCGATCACCCGCGAGGCCATCAGCTCCTGGGTGCCCGGTGTGGCGTCGGGGTCGCGGACCGTGGTGTCGACGAGTTCGGCCAGGTGCCGGCCGATCACCATGTCGAGCCGCACCGTCGTCAGCCGGGGCCGCAGCAGCCGCCCGAGCAGCAGGTCGTCCGAACCCACGACCGCCGTCTCGGCCGGGATGTCGATCCCGGCGTCCTGAAGGGCGCGCATGAGCAGCATCGCGTACTCGTCGTTGTACGCGAACACGGCGTCAAGGCCCCGTTCGCGCCACCGCCCCGCGAGCTCGTCCGCCGCCGCCTCCTCGTACCGCAGCGCCAGCGGTACGACGGTGGCGTCGGTCCCCGCCACCGCCTGCCGGGCGCCTTCGAGACGGGGGCCGGAGAACATCTCCAGGCCCGGCTCCTCGGGAAGCACCACGCCGATCCGCCGCCGCCCCCGTGCCACCAGGTGCTCCACGGCGACGCGCCCCACCCGCCCGTGGTCCATGACCAGGGCGTGCGCCCCTTCGACCCGGTGCGGGCCGACGGTGATGACGGCCTTGGCCCCCGAACGCTTGAGGATCTCCACGCCGCTCGCGGAGAGCTGGACCTCGCCCAGCGAGACCACCGCGACGGGCCGGAGCTCCGCCCAGGCGCGCGCGGCCTCGTCCCCTTCGAGGCCGAGGCTGCCGTACTGCACGACGGTGTAGTCGAGGCGGCGCAGGGCCCACTGCAACTCGTTGAAGAACCGGCTGTACAGGGGGCCGATCGGCACGTGCGCGGTGGGCAGCAGCACCATCCGGCTGTGACCGGCGCGCAGGCTCCGCGCGGCGGCGTGCGGGACGTAGCCCAGCTCCTCGGCGGCGTCCCGGACCCGCTGCCGGGTCGGCTCGCTGATCCGTACGGCCGCGGTGTTGTTCAGGACGTACGAGACGGTGGCTCTGGACACGCCCGCGAGCCGCGCCACATCGGCGCTGGTCGGGACGGGGCGTGGGGCGGACTGTCTGGGTGACTGGCTCATCGCTCCGGCATCTTTCCAGAACGATCCGGCCCGAGGTCTGGCGGATGGCCGGATTCGAGTGCTACACAATGCTCACACGTGTCACTGACACGTGTCACCCGTCGCACATTCCGCTCCTCGCCCCCGCACAGGGCGATCCTCACCAGGAGGGCACTGTGGCCCTTTCCTCCTCCGCATCCGGAGTCGCCACCACGGGAACCGGAGCCCCCTCGGGCCATCGGCCCTCCCGCGGTCTGCTGCCCCTGCTCCTCGCCGGGAACACGGCGATGTACGCGCTGTACGTCGGCGTGCCGGGCCTGCTGCTCGCGCTGCAGATCGAGGACATCGATCCCGCGAACAAGGTGGCGAACTTCGGTCTGGTCGCCGGGGTCTCCGCGATCTTCGCCACGGTCTTCAACCCGGTCGCCGGGGCGCTGTCGGACCGGTCGGGCCGTCGTAACCCCTGGATCCTGGCGGGCGGTCTGCTCGCGGTACCGGTGATGTTCCTGCTGGGCAGCGCGCACACGATCCTGCTCGTGCTCATCGCCTGGTGTCTGGGCCAGGCGGTGATGAACGTCTACCAGGCGGCGATCACCTCCGTCGTACCCGACCGGGTCCCCGTCGCCGCGCGCGGCAAGGCCTCGGCCGCCGTCGGGCTGGGGCTGCCGATCGGCTCCACCATCGGCGCACTGGTCGGCGCCGCGTTCTCGGAGAACTACCGCACCGGCTACCTGGTCTTCGGTGTGATCGTGGCCGCGACCGCCGTCCTGTTCACCACCTGCGCCCGCGAGGAGCGGATGCCCGCCAAGGCGCCGCTGCCCGTGCGGCAGCAGCTGGCCGCCTTCGGCAGCGCGCTCAGGGACCACGACTTCCGCTGGGCGTTCATCGGCCGAGCGCTGCTCGTCCTCGGGTACTTCGCGGTCGCCGGATTCCAGCTGTACATCCTCAAGGACCACATCGAGCTGCCCGCCGGGCTCAGCCCCGAGGAGGCGGTGGCGATCCTGATGCCGCTCAACTCCGTCGCCATGGTGATCTCCACCATCCTCGGCGGCTGGCTCTCGGACCGTTACGACCGTCGCAAGCTGTTCGTCGGCGCCTCGGCCGCGCTCGCCGCCGTCGCTCTCGTCATCCCGGCCGTCTCGTCGAGCTGGACCGCGATGCTCGTCTTCTCCGCCGTCAACGGCCTCGGCTTCGGCTGCTACATGGCGGTGGACACGGCCCTGGTCACGATGGTGCTGCCGAAGGCGGAGGACGCGGCCCGCGACATGGGCGTGCTCAACGTCGCCAACGCCGGGCCGCAGATCGTCGCCCCGTTCGTGGCCTCGCTCATCGTCTCGCTGAGCGGCGGATACACGGCCCTCTTCCTGATCGCGGCCGTCCTGTCGATCTTCGGCGCACTCGCCGTGCGCCCGATCCGCAGCGTGCGCTGAAGTCCGGGGCGGGGACCGTACGCTCGTACGGTCCCTTGCTTCCCTCCATCCCGTCCGCCCGCTCCGCGAGAGGCTTCGACGTGCTGCTGAACACCCGCACCTGGGGATCCGGTGACCGGATCGCGCTCCTGGTCCACGGGATCATGTCCGACCACCGCACCTGGCGCCGGGTCGGGCCGGCCCTCGCCGAGCGCGGCTACCGGGTGATCGCGGTGGATCTGCGCGGCCACGGCGCCAGCGGCCGGGCCGCCGGGCCCGAGGGGTACACGCCGGCGGACTACGCCGACGATCTCGTCGAAACCCTGCCCGCCGGGGCCGAGTTGGCCCTCGGCCACTCGCTCGGCGGGCTGAGCCTGGCCGCCGCGGTGGACCGGCTCGCCCCGCTCCGCGCGGTGTACGTCGACCCGGCCTGGCACCTGCCCGCCGGGAAGGCGGGCTATCGTCCGGAGCTGTTCACGCACGCCAAGTCGTTCACGCGGGAGCACATCGCGACCTTCAACCCCCGCTGGGAGCAGCAGGATCTGGACATCGAGATGGCGACCGTACGGCTCTGGGACGAGCACGCGGCCCACGGTCTCGTGGGCTGTGTGGGGCGTGATCTGTGGCCCGCGAAGGCCGGGGTCCCCTCGCTGGTCGCCCTGGCCGACCCGAGCCTGCTGGTCTCCGCGGAGAACGCGCGGATGCTCGTGGAGCGCGGTTTCGACGTCCGTACGGTCGCCGGCGCCGGACACACCATCCACCGCGACGACTTCGACGGGTTCATGGCCGCTCTGGACGGATGGATCTGACGTACCGTGTGGTCATGGACGACGTCTCGATGGTGGGCCTGCCCGGCCGGGTCACCGGCACCGTCGGGCCGGGTCTCGTCGGCGAGGTGATCGTCCGGATCCGGGGCGGCGCCGAGCACTTCCTCGCCTACGCGGCCGACGGCAAGGAACGGATCAGTACCGGAACGGTCGTGATGGTCGTGGAACATCTCCCTCCACGCACCGTCTATGTCACAGCCGCGTACGACAGTTGACCCATCCATTGAGCGCCCGTCCCGTCGGGCGCACACTCCCTTCACCGGATCCGCAACGGCTCCGGTGAAGGGGGAGCTGCCCATGGGCATCGGCATCCTGGCGGGCGGCGTGGTCGTCGCCGTCCTCGCCCTCATCGCACTGTTCAAACTCATGTGGCGCGTCGCTGAACCCAACGAGGCGCTGATCATCTCCGGTTCCAACCACAAGATGGAGGGGCTCGGCGAGGGCATGGGCTTCCGGATCGTCACGGGACGCGGCACGCTCGTGCTGCCGGGCGTCCAGGCGGTACGGAAGCTGTCGCTGGACCTCAACGAGACGCAGTTGCAGGTGGAGTGCGTCACCCACCAGGGCATTCCGCTCAAGGTCCGTGGTGTGGTGATCTTCAAGGTCGGCGACGACTTCGTGTCGATCGCCAACGCCGCCCGCCGTTTCCTCGACCAGCAGAAGCTGATGTCGGAGCGGGTGCACATCGTCTTCGCGGGTCATCTCCGCGCCATCGTCGGCGGGTTGACGGTCGAGGACATGATCCGGGACCGGGAGAAGCTGACCGGGCAGGCGCGTTCGGCCTGTGGCACCGAGATGGAGAAGCTCGGTCTGATCGTCGACTCGCTGCAGATCCATGAGATCGAGGACCCGACGGGGTACATCAAGAACCTGGCCGCGCCGCACGCGGCGGCGGTGCAGCGCGACGCCCGGATCGCGCAGGCCGAGGCCAACCGGCGGGCCACCGAGGCCGAGCAGCAGGCCGCCGCCCGGATGTCGGAGGCCACCAGGGACAGCGAGATCCTCCAGGCCGGCTACCAGGCGGAGCGGGACCAGGCGTCCGCGAAGGCCCGGCAGGCCGGGCCGCTCGCGGAGGCGGGCGCCCGTCAGGAGGTCGTCGTACAGGAGACGGGGGTCGCCGAACTGGAGGCGCACCGCAAGGAGCAGCAGCTCCAGGCGGACGTCCGCAAGCCGGCGGACGCGCAGGCGTACGAGACCCGGACCCGGGCCGAGGCCGAGCGCGACGCGCGGATCTCGGCGGCGCAGGCGGAGGCCAAGGAGACCGAGCTGGCCAGCGCCGCGCGGGCGACCGCGACCCGGCTGACGGGTGAGGCGGAGGCGGCGGCCCAGCAGGCGCGGGGGCTCGCCGTCGCGGAGGCGACCCGGGCGAAGGGTCTCGCCGAGGCGGAGTCGATCGCGGCGCGGGCGGCGGCCCTGGCCGAGAACCAGGAGGCCGTGGTCGCTCAGCAGCTGGCCGAGAAGTGGCCGGAAATCGTCGAGGCCGGTGCGTCGGCCTTCGGCAACGTGGACCAGATGGTCCTGCTGAACGGCGCGGACGGCATGGCGGAGATGTTCGCCAAGGCCCTGACCATGGGCGGGACGGGTCTGGGGCTCGCCCGCCAGCTGCTGACGAACATGAGTCCGGGCGCCCCGGCGGCCGGGGCGCCGTCCCTGAACGGGGCGGCCGCGCCGCCGCGGACGGAGCCGGTCCCGGTCGGTGACGACCGGGAGTAGCCGTACCGGAGCCTACGGGTGCGGGCGCGGGCAGCGCGGGTGCGCGCCACGCCGCGCCGGGCACGTCCGCGTCCACAAGGGCCGGGCCCGGCGCCGTGAGGGCGCCGGGCCACGGTCGTCGTGGAGGGGAAGCCGGTCAGTCGCGTGGGGGAAGCCGGTCAGTTGTGGCCGAACTTCCGCTCCTTCTTGTGGGACACGTGCTCGATGATCGGCCGGGGCGTCTCCCGCACAGCCGATGTCGTCTCCTTCGCCGCCGCCTCGGTCCGGTGTTCGTGGCCGCCCGTTCGGGCGCCCTTGTTCACCCGGGTCTGTTTCTTGCCCACGATGTGCCTCCTGACAGCGGTACTCGGACGCTGGGGCCGTTTTCAGCCTCGCACGCGGGTACGAACGGCGCATGTCAGGGGCTTTCAGCCGCCGAAGGCGTCCTGGAACGCGCCCAGCGTCGCCCGTCCGGCCGTGCGGTCGAGGATCGCGAAGACGATCTCGTCGAAGTGGCCGGCGAACCGGCCGCCGTCCGTCAGGAGCGCCCGGAAGGCGTCGGCGACCTCGGCCGGGTCGTTCTGGAAGACGCCGCAGCCCCAGGCGCCGAGGACGAGCCGTCGGTAGCCGCCCGCGACGGCGGTCTCCAGGACCCGTTCGGCGCGGGACGCGAGGGCGGCCGGGATCCGGTCCGCGCGCTCGGGGGCCTGGCGCCGGACGACACCCGCGTTGGGGGCTGGCGAGGTGAGGAAGCCGACCGTGAACGGCTCGTCCAGGAGGCCGCCGCGGTCGTCGCGGAAGACCGGCACACCGGGCGAGAGGATCACCCGGTCCGTGTAGAAGGCATCCTTCTCCGCCCGGTGGTGGGCGTAGAACTCCGGGGCGCGCAGAAGCGTGGTGTAGAGGGCGGAGGCCCGGCAGACCGCCTCCTCCTGGGCCTGGGCGCCGTTCAGATAGCCGCCGCCGGGGTTGCGGGCGGAGGCGAAGTTCAGGACGGCCACCGGGGAGGCCGGATCCGCCCCCGTCAGGCGGCGGGCGGCGACCAGACTGCTCTCGTCGGTGACCGCGACCGCGGTGGCGCGGCCGGTGTCGGGGACGACGGGGACGGGGCCGGGACCGTACAGACGGGTTCCGGCCAGTGCGGCGCGCAGCTGCTCCTCGATGGAGACGGACCGGCCGCCGGGGGCCCGGTACCGGCCCGCCTCGACGAGCTCCTCGGTCTGCTTCGCGATCCCCCGTAGGCGTGCGCTCATGCCCGGAAGCATGATCGAATCCGCCCTCCGAGGGCAACGGGATATTCACCCTGAGGCCGATGACGCGCTCTTGCACGCCCGTCGGCGGTGGCTTTAGGTGGAATCAGCGCCTATCGGAACAGGAGGAAACGACATGTCGCCGAGCGGTATACCGCGGGGCGGTCAGGCCATAGCCGAGAACGAGGCCGAAGACCTGCTGCGATGTATCTGCTTCAAGACGGGCCCACCCCGCACGGTCGGGGTGGAGGTGGAATGGCTCGTCCACGAGCTGCGTGACCCGCGGCTCCCCGTCCCGCCCGAACGGCTGGGCCCGGCCCTCGACACCGTGCGATCGCTGTCGCTGGCCTCGGCCGTCACCCTCGAACCCGGCGGACAGCTGGAGCTCAGCTCGCCTCCCGCCGGCTCCCTCATGAGTTGCGTCGACACTCTCTCGGCCGATCTGCGCCGGGTACGTGACGCACTCACCCCCCTCGGTCTCTCCCTGAGCGGCTACGGGGTCGACCCCTGGAACGCGCCGCGCGAGCGGATCCTGCGCGAGCCCCGCTACGACGCGATGGAGCAGGCTCTCGACCGTACCGGCCCGGCCGGCCGGGCCATGATGCGCGACTCGGCGTCCGTACAGGTCTGCCTGGACGCCGGCCACGAGGAGCCGGGGCCGCTCGGCTACCACCGCCGCTGGCAGCTGGCCCATCTGCTGGGCGCGGTCCTGGTGGCCGCCTTCGCCAACTCACCCGTCCACGGGGGGCGCCGCACCGGCTGGCGCTCGACCCGGCAGGCCCTGTGGACCGATCTCGACCCGGCGCGGGCGCTCGCCCCCGATCCGAACGCCGAGCCGCGCGCCGCCTGGGCGGCGCACGTCCTCGACACTCCGGTGATGTGCGTACGCGGTGAGGAGGCGCCGTGGGTCGTCCCGGAGGGGCTGACCTTCCGGGAGTGGCTGCGCACCGGGGGGCCCCGGCCGGTCGAGGAGGACGATCTGCGCTACCACATGACCACTCTTTTCCCGCCGGTGCGGCCGCGCGGGCATCTGGAGCTGCGGATGATCGACGCTCAGCCCGGTCTCGACGGCTGGATCGTGCCGGTGGCCGTGACCACCGCGCTGTTCGACGATCCGGAGGCGGCCGAGACGGTCTATCGCGCCGTCAAACCCCTCGCGGAACGGGCCGGTTCGTCGGCCGCTCCGCGTAATCCGCTCTGGCTCGCGGCGGCCCGGGACGGGCTCGCCGATCCCGAACTGCACACCGCGGCGCTGGCCGCCTTCCCGGCCGCACTGGAGGCGCTGCCCCGGATCGGGGCGAGCCCGGCCGTCGTCGGTGCGGTGGCCGCCTTCCACGAGCGGTACGTCCTGCCCGGCAGCTGTCCCGCCGACGACCTTCTGGAGGTGACGTCATGACCGTGACCGACGACCCCGCGGCCCTGCGGCGGCGGGCGCTGGACGCGCTCACCACCGCGCGGGACCGTACCGCGCTCCTCACCTCCTGCGTCGAGGACGACGAACTCACCGCGCAACACTCTCCGTTGATGTCGCCGCTGGTGTGGGATCTGGCCCACATCGGCAACCAGGAGGAGCAGTGGCTGTGGCGGTCGGTCGCGGGGGGTGAGGCGCTGCGCCCGGAGATCGACTCCATCTACGACGCCTTCGAGCATCCCCGTGCCAGCCGCCCCACCTTGCCGCTGCTGCCGCCCGCCGAGGCCCGTGCGTACGCCTCGGACGTACGGGGCCGGGTTCTGGACATCCTCGCGAGCACCCCGCTGGAGGGCCGACCGCTGGTGGAGGCGGCGTTCGCCTTCGGGATGATCGCGCAGCACGAACAACAGCACGACGAGACCATGCTGATTACCCATCAGCTGCGGAGGGGGCCGCAGGCGCTGTCCGCTCCCCCGCCGCCCGCCACGGAGACCGGACCGCTTCCCTCCGAAGTCCTGGTGCCCGGCGGGGCGTTCACGATGGGTACGTCGGACGAGCCCTGGGCCCTGGACAACGAACGGCCCGCGCACACCCGGGTCGTCCCGTCGTTCTTCATCGACACCGTGCCGGTCACCAACGGCTCCTACATGGCGTTCCTGGCCGACGGCGGCTACACCGACGACCGGTGGTGGCACGCCGAGGGCTGGGAGCAGATCCGCAAGCACGACATCGCCGCACCGCTGTTCTGGCGGCGGGACGGCGGGCAGTGGATGCGGCGCCGGTTCGGGGTGACGGAGCCGGTGCCCGAGGACGAGCCGGTGCTGCACGTCAGCTGGTACGAGGCGGACGCGTACGCCCGCTGGGCCGGGCGCAGGCTGCCCACGGAGGCCGAGTGGGAGAAGGCGGCCCGGCACGACCCGTTGAGCGGGCGCTCGCGCCGCTACCCGTGGGGCGACGCCGAGCCGGCGCCCGAGCACGCCAACCTCGGCCAGCGGCACCTGCGTCCGGCCCCGGCCGGCAGCTATCCCGAGGGCGCCTCGCCGCTCGGGGTGCGGCAGCTGATCGGGGACGTGTGGGAGTGGACGGCCAGCGACTTCCTGCCGTACCCGGGGTTCACGGCCTTCCCGTACAAGGAGTACTCGGAGGTGTTCTTCGGTCCCGCGCACAAGGTGCTGCGCGGCGGGGCGTTCGGGGTGGACGCGGTCGCCTGCCGGGGCACCTTCCGCAACTGGGACCTGCCGGTGCGTCGGCAGATCTTCTCCGGTTTCCGGACCGCACGGGACGCGGAGCTCGCCTGATGTGCCGTCATCTGGCCTACCTGGGGCCGACGGTGGCGCTGGGCGAGGTGCTGATGCGGCCGCCGCACGCGCTGTACCGACAGTCCTGGGAACCCCGCAGGCAGCGGTACGGAACGGTCAACGCGGACGGGTTCGGGATCGGCTGGTACGCCGAGGACGACCCCGTGCCCGCGCGCTACCGGCGGGCCCTGCCGATCTGGTCCGATCCCTCGTTCGTGGACCTCGCGCGCGTGGTGCGCGCCGGTGCGTTCCTCGCGGCCGTACGGGACGCGACGCTGCCGGGGGCGGACGGGGAGGCCGCGGCGGCTCCGTTCGGCTCGGGCCCGTGGCTGTTCAGCCACAACGGGGCCGTGGGGGGCTGGCCCGGCTCGCTCGCCGCGCCCGCGGCCACGCTGCCGGCCGCCGAGCTGCTCGCCCTGGAGGCACGTACCGATTCCGCCCTGGTGTGGGCGCTGGTGCTGCACCGGTTGCGGGCGGGCGACGGCCTGGAGCGGGCGCTCGGGGACACGGTGGTGGAGGTCGCCGACGCGGCCCCCGGCTCCCGGCTGAACCTGCTGCTCACGGACGGCGCCACCATCACGGCGACCACCTGGGGGGACTCCCTCTGGTACCGGACGGAGCCCGGCCCGCCGGGCGTCGTCCGCACGGTCGTCGCCTCCGAACCGTACGACGACGACGCGCGCTGGCACGAGGTGCCGGACCGCACGCTGCTGACCGCCACCCGTACCGACGTCACCCTCACCTCGCTCAAGGAGCCGTCCTCGTGAGCCCGTTCCAGCTGACCCGCACCCTTCCCGAGGACGCCACGGAGGCCGATCTGCGCGCCGACGTCCTCCACGGTCTGACCCGTACGCCCAAGGAGCTGCCGCCGAAGTGGTTCTACGACGCGCGCGGCAGTGAGCTGTTCGAGGAGATCACCCGGCTCCCCGAGTACTACCCGACCCGTGCCGAACGGGAGATCCTGATCGCGCGGGCGCCGGAGATCGCGGCGGCGACGGGGGCAAGGACCCTGGTCGAGCTGGGGTCGGGTTCGTCGGAGAAGACGCGCTTCCTGATCGACGCCCTGCTGCCGGAGCTGGCCGCCTATGTGCCGGTGGACGTGAGCGAGTCGGCGCTGACGGGGGCGGCCGAGGCGCTGCTCGAGGAACGGCCGGGGCTGCACATCCACGCCCTGGTCGCCGACTTCACGCGGGGCCTCGCGCTGCCCGGAACGCCGGGACCGCGCCTGGTGGCGTTCCTCGGCGGCACGATCGGCAATCTGCTGCCCGCCGAGCGCGCGCTGTTCCTGCGCTCGGTGCGCGCGATGCTGGCGCCGGGCGACGCGCTGCTCCTCGGCACGGACCTGGTGAAGGACGAGGCGACGCTGGTCGCCGCGTACGACGACGCGGCCGGGGTGACGGCGGCGTTCAACAAGAACGTGCTGTCCGTGATCGCCCGGGATCTGGACGCGGACGTGGAGGCGGACGACTTCGACCACGTGGCGCTCTGGGACCGGGAGCGGGAGTGGATCGAGATGCGGCTGCGGGCGCGTCACGCGCTCACGGTGAAGATCCCGCAGCTGGATCTCGTGGTGCCGTTCGAGGCCGGTGAGGAGATGCGGACGGAGGTGTCGGCGAAGTTCCGTCAGGCGGGCGTGCGCAGGGAGCTGGCCGAGGCCGGGCTCGAACTGACCCGCTGGTGGACGGACGAGGAGGGGCGGTTCGCGCTGTCGCTGGCGACGGCTCGCTGAGCCGCCCGAGCGAGCGCCCGCCGGTTCGGATACTGGATCGTGGACATGGGATCCAGTATCCGGACCTCGGCGGTGACGCCGCGGGCCGCCACGACCCGCCAGAGCGAGGCGGCGAGCGGATCCTCCCCCACGAACGCGGCGGGCCCGACCGGCCGGTACTCCAGCCGCACCGGAAGCACCGGTGCGGACGCGTCGAGAGCCGCCTGGAAGGCGGCGTGCCGGAAGGCGCCGCCGCCCCGCCCGCACCAGGTCGAGCCCTCCGGGAAGACGATCACCCGGCCGCCGCCCGCCATGGCGTCGGCCATCGCCCGCACGGTGCCGGGCAGGGCCCGCAGCCGGTCGCGGTCGATGAAGAGGGTGCCGCCCCACGCCGCGAGCGGGCCGAGCACCGGCCACTGCCCGACCTCCCGCTTGGCGAGCATGCGCCCTGGCAGGACGGTGGCGACGAGCGGGATGTCCAGCCAGGAGATGTGGTTGGCGACGACCAGGAAGGGTCCGTCCGCCGGCGCCGGGATCCCGGTGACCTTCAGTCGGACACCGAAGGCCCGCAGGACCAGCCGGCACCACACCCGGACGAGCGCCCGCCGGCCCGCCGCCGGCAGCGGCGCCGTCAGGGGCGCGAGCAGCAGCCCGGCGAGGACGGTGGCGATGCCCAGGGCCAGCCTGAGCGCCGCGAGGACGGACCCGGCGACCGCACCGGAGTGCCGCGCGCAGGAGTCGGGCGCGCAGGGGGACGTCGGGAGCCAGGGACTGACGGGGCCGGCGGTGGTCACTGCGCCGGGGCGAGGGAGAGGAAGTGGCGCAGGTAGCGGGGGTTGGTGTTGCGCAGCGACAGCAGGACGTAGAGGTCGGCCACGCCGAAGTCCACGTCGTGCGCGGGCGCGCCGCAGACCCAGGCCCCGAGCCGGATGTAGCCGCGCAGCAGCGGCGGGAGCTCGACGCGGCCCTCGGGGCGGGCGATCCCGTCCGGGGTCCAGAGCTTGTGCGGGGTGACCCAGTACTCCTCGGGGGCGAGGTGCCTGGCCTTGACCCGGTCCCAGGTGGCCGCGGCGAGCGAGCCCCCGTCCGCCAGCGGCACCGAGCAGCACCCGGCGAGCCAGTTGTGGCCGGTACGGGTCATGTAGCGGGCGAGCCCGGCCCAGATCAGGGCGATGACGGCGCCGTTGCGGTGGGCGGGGTGGACGCAGGAGCGGCCGACCTCGACGAGGTCGTCCCGGATGGAGCCGAGACGGCCGAGGTCGAACTCGCTCTCGGAGTAGAGGCGCCCCGCGATCCGGGCGCGGTCGGGCGGCAGCACGCGGTACGTGCCGACGACCTCGCCGGTGGCCTCCTCACGGACGAGGAGGTGGTCGCAGTAGGCGTCGAAGGCGTCGATGTCGAGGCCCGGCTCCGGTCCGTCGAGGTGGGCACCCATCTCGCCGGCGAAGACCTGGTGACGCAGACGTTGGGCGGCGCGGACGTCGTCCTGGTCGCGGGCGAGACAGACGACGTAGCGGGGCTGCTCCTCCGTGGGCCGCTCCGCGGCGAGGGGCTGCTCCTGCGGCTGCGGCTGTGCGGGGACCCCGGTGAGGGGGACGCTCATGAGCGGGACACCGGCCGGGACGGGGACAGCGGGTGCGACAGCGGCTGCGGGTGACGGTGCGGGCATGTCGGGCTCCTCCGGCGTACGGAAGGGGGACGGTGAGGGCCGGACCGGGTGAGCGGTGGTCCGGCTCCTTACTTCTTCCGTGGCCGATTGGATTCGACATGACCGTGCGGGGGATCGCGGGTGTGTATGCGCTGAATGCTGGTCTGCCCTCCCCCTGGAGCCCCCGGGCTATTCGGCGAGGGCCTCCGTGATCCGGGTCGAGGCGGTCCTGGCCGCCTTCTCCGGGTCGTCGCCCTGGAGCACGGCCGTCATGTAGGGCTTGATCGGGTTGGCCGCCTCGACGTCGGCCCACTGCGGCGAGTTCGGCGTGGCCTTGCCGCGCGCGGCGCCGACGGCCATGACGGCGGTGGCTTCCTGGCCCTCGACGACCGAGGCGAGGGAGGTCTTGTTGGGGACGTAGTTCATGGCGCGGGCCAGTTCCGTCTGCCACTTCTCGCCCGCCAGGGCCTTCACGACGTCGATCGCGGCGTTCCGCTCCGGCGCGTTCTCCGGGACGATCAGGTCGGAGCCGCCGGTGAAGACCGCGCAGGGCTGCCCGGCCTTCTTGCCCGGTATCGGGAAGAAGCCGAGCTTGTCCTCGAGCCCCGGGTTGGCCTTGGTGATGGCGGCGACGGCGCTCGGGGTGGCGATGATCTGGGCGACGTCGCCCTTGGCGAAGACCTCCGCCTGGGGCGGTGTCTGCTCGTCGGCGTTCTTGGGGCCGGAGCCGAGCGACTGGAGGTCCTTGTAGAACTCCATGCCGCGCAGCGCCGCCGGGCTGTCCAGGGCCCCGGTCCAGTCGCCGCCCTTGTCCTCGGCCAGCTCGCCGCCCTCGTCCCAGATGAAGCCGGCGAGGGTGTACCAGTCCTGTCCGGCGAGGTAGATGCCCTGGGAGCCGTTGCGGTTGAGCTTCTCGGTGTCGTCGAGCCACTGGGCCCGGGTGGCGGGCGGCTTGGTGACGCCGGCCTGTGCGAAGAGGTCCTTGTGGTAGATCACGACCCGGTTGGCGGCGTACCAGGGAATGCCGTACTGGGACCCGCCGATGCGCCCGGGTTCGGCGAGGCCCGGCAGCCAGTCCTCGCTGCCCAGGTCGCGTACGGACTCCAGGGTCAGGTCGTAGAGCTTGTCGGTGTCCGCGTACTGGGCGACCTGGGTGTTGCCGACCTCGATGACGTCCGGGCCGCCCTCTCCCCGGATCGCCTCGGTGACCTTCTTGCCGATGCCGGTCCAGTCCTGGACCGTGAATTCCAGCTCGATACCGTCGTGTTCGGCCTCGTACGCCTCGGTGAAGCGCTGGAGGAAGTCCTCGCTGACACTGTCGCGCATCAGCCAGACGTTGACCGTTCGGGTGCCGGCGGAGCCGCCGGGGAGGAGCCCGCAGCCCGCGAGGGCGAGGGCGGTCGCGGCTGCCAGGGGACAGACCAGGTGTCGGTTCTTCACGTAGGTCACCTTCTGCGTTCCAGGAATGGAGTGCGGTTGGGTAGCTGACCCGTCGTGGGGGGACCGAACGGCGTGTTCGTGCGGGTGTGTGGGTTGGATTCTGGTCTGGACCAACGAAGCGGTCAAGCCCCGGACGGCCCGGTTCCGGGCAGGCGTGCGGTACACGCCTGCCCGTTACCCCGGGTACGGTCGGGGTGGCCGGGGCGTCAGACGGCCGGTACGGAGTCCTCGAAGGCCGTACCCGCCGTGCGGTAGGCCGCGACCTTGGCGGCCACCTGCGCGGGCGTCAGGACCTGGTCCTTCACGTGCAGGACGTAGTCGACCTTCTGGTCGTAGGACCGCGCCGTGGTCGAGGGCTGGCCGGCGAGGTCGATGAGCCACTGGTTGAAGTTGATGGACATCGGGCGCTCGGGGAGATAGCGGGCGTCGTGGCGGCCGAACTCCTGGCCGTCGACGTGGTAGACGATCGTGTGGTCGTCGATGGTCAGGACGAGGTCGTGCCAGCCGGCGTAACTCGCCCGGACCTCGGAGTGCTGGTTGACCGCCTCCCAGGGGTCGGGCCGGTAGGTCTCCCACGAGGTGGTGTAGAGGATGTTCGCGGGCTCGCCCCAGCCGCCGTTGGGCAGGTACTCGAAGTCGTACTCGGCGTAGTCGTCCGCCATCGGGGCCTTGAGGTCGTTGATGGTGAAGAACGTCTGGACGAGACGGTCGCCGTCCGGGCCGGAGAACGGGGCGTCGGAGAAGCGGACCCGGGCGGCGTACGTGCCGTTCCGGAACTTCGTCGACCGGGTGAGGACCTCGGTCTGCCGGGTCGACTCGGGGGTGCCGGCGGTCGAGGTCCGCAGGTTCATGATCGAGTTCGTGCCCTCCTTGGCGAAGGTCACGTTCTCGGGCGCCCAGGTGGCTCCGGGGACGCCCGGGCCCCCTGAGTTGGAGCGCACGCTCCACCCGTGGGCGGCGATCGACGGGTCGGCGTGCCCGGTGTAGTCGAAGTCGTCGAACAGGGCGGGGCCGTTGGTGGGCGGCGGGGTGGTGGGGTCGGTCGGGGTCGGGGTCGGCTCGTTGCCCGCAGGTGCCGTGCCCCAGACGGGGACGCCCCCGACGGTGGCGGTGACCTTGGTCCAGTTCGCGTACGTGGTCTGCGTCGGGCCGAAGGAGTAGTCGTCGCTCTGGTTCAGCGACTGCCAGTTCGAGCGGTGGAAGCGCAGCTGCATGTCGCCGGTGTCGGCGCCGGGTGCGAGGCTGCCCGCGCCGGCGGTGAAGCCGACCTCCAGATAGCGGTCGGCGGTGGCGGTGGGCTGCGCGAGGGTGCCGAAGGTACCGGTCAGGTTCCCGCAGCCCTTCACCGCCCAGGAGCAGGCGTAGGTGTACGAGGCTCCCGCGTCGGCCTTGAAGTAGTAGCGCAGCTTCACCTGGCTCAACGGGACGCTCGACGCACCGGTGTTGACCACCTTGAACCAGGGCTCCACCTGGTCGCCCCCGGTGGCGCTCTGCCGGTACTGCACGGTCACCGCCTCGCCGGCGGCGGCCGCCGGGAGGGCGGTCAGGGCGGTGGCGCCGAGGCCGGTCACGGCGGCGACGGCGAGCGCGGCGCGTATCCGCAGGCCGGTACGGGCGGTGGGGGTCGTCGCCGCGCCGGAGCTCGTCTCGTCCGCGTGCTTCTCGCTCGCGTGCGTCTCGTCCGCGTTCGTCTCGTCCGCGTTCGTCGGTCGGGTACTCATCAGGTGTCCTCTCCTTGGGCGGAGGTGGGGGAAAGGCGGCGCGGCACCCGGAGGGTGTCGAGCCGGGTCCGGTGGTGGCTCAGCCGGGCCTGGAAGCCGGGCCAGTCCCGGCGTCCGGTCCAGGCGGTCTCGGCGAGGGCGCAGAGCCGGGGGAAGGCCAGGTACTCGGCGTGCGCGCCGGTGGGGACGTACTCCGTCCACAGCTGGGCCTGGGTGCCGAGGACGCGTGCGGACTCCTCCTGGCTCCAGGCTGCGGGTGCGGGGTCGGTGCCGAGCACGGTGCGCAGGTCGACGACGGCGCCGGGCTGGCCGGGCGGCTCGTCGGGGCTCGCCGACTGGGGGTAGTCGAGGTAGGTGGAGCGGTGCGGCGCCATCACGACCTGGTGGCCGCGTCGGGCGGCGGTGCGGCCGTGGGCGGTGTCGCGCCAGGGCATGACGGTGAAGTACGCGGGGAGGTCGGCGCCGGTCTCGGTCCAGCCCAGCGGGTGGCGCCCGGCGTCGCGCAGGTGGCCGCCGATCCGCTCCATGAACCAGCCGTGCAGGGCGTCGGGGCCGTCGAGTCCCTCCTCGGCGGCGCGCCGGCGGGCGGCCGGCGAGGCGTGCCACTCGGTGGTGGGGCACTCCTCGCCGCCGATGTGCACGTACGGCGAGGGGAAGACGTCCATGACCTCGTCCAGGACGTCGCGGCAGAAGTCCAGGGCCTCGTCGTGGACCCCGAGGACGGTGTCGCAGACGCCCCAGCGGTCCCAGACGCGGAGCGTACGGTCGGGCCGGTTGCCGAGCTCCGGGTAGGCGGCGAGCGCGGCCCTGACGTGGCCGGGCATCTCGATCTCGGGCACGACGGTCACCCCGCGTTCGGCCGCGTGCCGTACGAGGGCGGTGAGTTCGGCGCGGGTGTAGGCGCCGCCGTGCGGATGGCCGCCGATCTCGGTGAGCCGGGGGCGGCCGGCGACCGGCATGCGCCAGCCCTGGTCGTCGGTGAGGTGGAGGTGGAGGACGTTGAGCTTGTGGAGGGCGAGGAGGTCGACGTAGCGGTGGAGGAAGGAGACGGGCCGGAAGGTGCGCGCGACGTCGAGCATGGCGCCGCGCCAGGAGAACCGGGGCACGTCGGTGATCTGCACGCACGGGACGGTCCACTCCACACCCGCGACCGGATGGTCGAGCAGGGCCTCGACCGGCAGGAGTTGACGCAGCGTCTGGACTCCGGCGAGCAGGCCTCGGGGGTCCCCGGCCCGTAGGAGGATCCCGTGGGCGCCGACGGTCAGCCCGTACCCCTCGGTCCCGAGGCCGGTGAGGGCGGGGTCGACGGCGAGGACCACGGGCCCGTCCGACCGTTCGGGCAGCCGCAGTCCGGTGGCGGGTCCGACGAGGGTGCGCAGCAGCTCGGCGGCGCCGTGGGCGCCGGGGGCGATCCGGAGGGCGGTGCATTCGTCGAAGGTGAACGTCCCCGGCAGCGGGGAGAGGTGGGTGGGTTCGGGCACGAGCGGGGGCGGGCGCATGGTGGCGGGCTATCCCTTCACGGCTCCGCCGGTCATCCCGGCGGCGACCCGGCCCTGAAGGACCAGGAAGAGGAGGAGGACGGGCAGGGCGAAGAGGGTGGAGGCGGCCATGGTGGCGCCCCAGTCGGTGCCGAAGACGTTGGAGAAGGAGGAGAGCCAGACGGGCAGCGTCCGGTCGTCCTGGTTCTTGATGACGAGCATGTTGGCGAAGGCGAACTCGTTCCAGGCGGTGATGAATCCGAAGAGCGAGGTGGCCATCAGACCGGGCGTGAGCAGCGGCAGCGTCACCCGGCGGAACGCCTCGGCGCGGGTACATCCGTCGACCTGGGCGGCCTCTTCGAGTTCGGCGGGGACGGCGGCCAGGAAGGAGCGCAGGGTCACGATGGTGAAGGGCAGGGTGATCATGAAGTAGATCAGGGTCAGGGTCGCCAGCCGGTCGAGCAGGTCGGCGTCCCGGGCGATGACGTACATGGGGATCAACAGGGCTTCCCAGGGCGCGACTTGGGCGATGAAGACCATCAGAACGAAGGCGCGCCGGCCGCGCCAGCGCATCCGGGCGACGGCGAAGGCCGCGCCGAGCGCCACGAACAGGGCGAGCAGGACGCAACCGGCGGTGACGAGCAGGCTGTTACGCCAGAAGAGCCAGAAGCCGTCCGCCTCGACGGCGTGCGCGAAGTGCTCCAGGGTGAGGGCGGTGGGCAGGAGGACGGGGGTCTCCGCCTGGATGTCGGGGGTGGGCTTGAAGGCGGTGAGGACCATCCAGTACACGGGGAAGACGGCGAGGACGAAGACGATCGCCGCGGCCGTGTTCAGGGGAAGTCGGCGCAGGGCGCGTGCTCTCACGCTGCGGAGTGACGGGGCGCGGGACGACTGGGCGCGGGACGACTGGGCGCGGGGTCTCACCGGTCGGCCTCCTGCCGGAGCAACTGACGGAAGTAGGCGATCAGGACGGCGACCAGGAGGAGCACGGTCAGGGTCGAGACGGCCGAGCCGAGGTCGTAGCGGTGCAGGGACTGGGCCACCCGGTACGCGTAGACGGGCAGCGTGGTCGTCGCGTCGCCGGGGCCGCCGCGGGTGACGGCCCAGATCTGAGCGAAGCAGCGGAAGACCCAGATCACTTCGAGACAGAGGACCAGGCCGAAGAGGGGCCGGAGCAGGGGCAGGGTGATCGAGCGGAAGATCCGGCCGGCCCCCGCTCCGTCGAGCCGGGCCGACTCGTACAGCTCCTCGGGCACGGTCAGCAGGGCGGCGTGCAGGGTGATGGCGGCGAACGGGACGGACTGCCACACCACGAGCAGCACGAGGACGGTGAAGGCGGCGGTGGGGTCGGCGAGCCAGGAGTAGCCCTCGTAGGAGGTGAACCCGAGCCGTACGAGCACCCAGTTGACGACGCCGAGCCGGGAGGCGAAGAGCCATTGGAAGACGGTGGTGGTGGCGATGACCGGGCTGGCCCAGGCGAGGACGAGCCCGCTCGTCACGAGGATCCGCGTCCGCCGGCCGAGCCGCCGCATCATCAGCGCGACGGCGGTGCCGATCACCATGATCAGGACGACGTTGATCAGGGTCCACCAGAAGGTACGCCGGACGACCTCCCAGAACTCCGGGTCCGTGAGGACGGTCCGGTAGTTCGCGAGGCCGACGAACGGGGCTCCGCCGCGGATGAGTTCGCCCATGCCGTAGTGCTGGAAGGAGATCAGCAGATTACGGACGAGGGGATAGCCGAGGAGCAGGGCTCCGCCGACGACGGTCGGCGCGACGAGGAGGTAGGGCCAGAGGGCGGCCCGGCGCCGCCCGTTCACGAGCCGAGGGTCTCGGTGATGCTCTCCGAAGCGTCCTTGGCCGCCCGCGCCGGGTCGGTGCCGGTGAGCACGGCGGTCATGTACTGCTTGATCGGATTGGTGGCCTCGACGGCCGCCCACTGGGGGGAGTTGGGTGTCGCACGACCCTGTGCCGCCCCGGCGGCCATGGCGGCGGTGCCCTCGTCGTCCTGGATGACCCGGGCGAGCGAGGTGCGGTTGGGGACGTAGCTCATCGCTCTCGCCATCTCGGTCTGCCACTTCTCGCCAGCGAGCGCCGCGACGACCTCGTACGCGGCGTCGGGGTTCGCGGCGGCCCCGGGGACGATGAGGTCGGACCCGCCCGTGAAGACGGCGCCTGGCTTGTCGGCCGTCGTGCCGGGGATCGGGAAGAAGCCCAACTTGCCCTTGAGCGCCGGGTTGGCCTCCTCGACGATCTTCGCGCCGCCGGGTACGGCGATGATCTGGGCGACGTCGCCCTTGGCGAAGACGTCGGCCTGCGGGGGCTTGGCCTCGTCGGAGTCCTTGGGGCCCTCGCCGAGCGCCTGGAGCTGCCGGTAGTACTCCATGCCCGCGAGCGCCTGCGGGGTGTCGAGCGCGCCCTTCCACCGTGCGCCGTCCGGGACGGCGAGGTCGCCGCCGTCCTCCCAGACGAAGCCGGCGAGGACGTACCAGTTCTGTCCGGGCAGGTAGATGCCCTGTGTCGGGCCCTTGTCGAGCTTCGTGGTGACGGTGAGCCACTCGGCGCGGGTCTTCGGTGGCGCGGTGACGCCGGCCTTGGCGAAGAGGTCCTTGTTGTAGATCACGACGCGGTTGGCCGCGTACCAGGGGATGCCGTACTGCTTGCCGTCGACCTTGCCGGGCTCGGCGAGGCCGGGCAGCCAGTCGGCGCCGTTCAGCTCGGCGACCTTGTCGCTGAGGTCGCGGACGCCGCCGCTCGCCGCGTACTGCGCGATCTGGGTGTTGCCGACCTCGATGACGTCCGGGGCGTCCTTGCTGGCGAGGGCCGCGGTGACCTTCTCGCCGATGCCCTCCCACTCCTGGATCTGGATGTCGAGCGTGGTACCCCGGTGCGTCGCCTCGAAGTCGGCGCGGAAGCGGGTGAGGAAGTCGTCGGTGACGCTGTCCTTCATGATCCACACGGTGACCGCGCCGGAGCCGGCGGCCTTCGGGTCGTCCGCCGAGCCGCAGGCGGTGACGGAGAGGGCGAGCGTGGCCGCGAGGGCGACGGGGACGGCGAGGGAGCTGAGCTTCACGGGCACCTCGGAAAGAAGTATGTGACCAATTGGTCAAGTGGTCAGCTGCGTGCCCAGAAGGTGGCATGGACCAATCTGACCGTCAACCCCTAGAAAAATATGCGCTGTTCACCTAACCAGTGGTGACCGTCTCTGGCTAGGATGGGGCTTACCAGCTGACCAGTCAGGGGAGCACAGGGGAGCCAGGGAGAGCACATGAAGGACAGCCCCTCGGGCGGGGTGCTGAAACGGGAGCGGGTGCGGGAGCATCTGCTCGGGCTGATCGAGGCACGCGGGCCCGGTGTGGCGATCCCGTCCGAACGCACGCTCTGCGCCGCCCTCGGCGTCTCGCGTCCCACCCTGCGCGCCGCGGTCGACGAACTCGTCGCCACGGGCGCGCTGGTACGGGAGCACGGGCGCGGCACGTTCGTCGCCCCCGCCAAGATCACGCAGCAACTCGTGCCGCTCGACTCGGCGTTCACGGTGCCCCGGGCGGCCGGCACGTGGTCGAGCCGCGTCCTCGAGTCGGCCAGGACGACGGCCGGGGCCCGGATCGGCCGGAAACTCCGCATCTCCCCCTCGGCCGAGCTGCTCTACATCGCCCGGCTCCGCCTGGTCGACGGCTCCCCGATGGCCATCGAGCATCTGCACATCCCGGCGGACCTGCTGCCCGCCGCGCTCACCACCGAGGAGCTGGAGGCCGGTGATCTCTACGAGCATCTGCGCGACCACCACCGGATCCATGTCCGGGAGGCGACCCAGTCCATCGAGCCGACCGTCGTCAGCGAGGACGAGGCGAAGCTGCTGGACATCCCCGTGCTCTCGCCGGCGCTGCTGATCGAGCGCCTCACCCTCGACACCTCGGCGCGGCCCGTCGAGTACGTCCACTCGGTGTACCGGGGCGACCGTTACCGGATCGTCTCGCGGCTGGACTTCACCCAGGGCGGCGTCGTGACCTCGTCGACGGAGGGAGACGCGTACTGAGGGACCTCCCGGAGGGGACGGCGAGCGGGTGCGGGCACGGGCGGGTCCGACGTGTCGCGGACCGGGGCCCGGTGGGGCACCGTGGAACTACCCCTAAGGAGAGGAATCCGGCCCCCATGTCGAACCACACCTACCGCGTCACCGAGATCGTCGGCACCTCCACGGAGAGCGTGGACCAGGCCATCCGCAACGGCATCGAGCGGGCCTCGCAGAAGCTCCGCGGCCTCGACTGGTTCGAGGTGACGCAGGTCCGCGGCCATCTCGTCGACGGCGCGATCGGGCACTACCAGGTCGGACTGAAGGTCGGCTTCCGGCTGGAGGACGACTGACCAGGACGGACGGTCACGTCCGCCCCTCCTTCTCCTGGGCCTCCATGAGCGCCTCCGACGCCACCGCCCAGCGGGCCCGTACGACCGTGAAGCCCGCCTCCTCGGCCGCGTCGCAGACCAGCTCGTCGTCGTCCACCAGCATCCGGATCTCCCGGTCGCGGCCGAGCCGGCGGAGGATCTCCAGCTTCGTCACGCGCGCGGGGCGGAAGTCCCTGTCCCGCCGCATGTGAAGGGCACCGCCCCGCGGAAGGTCGTGGGCGGCGAGCCAGGCCACGGTGTCCCTGCGGCAGCGCTCGGGCCGCCCCGTGAGGTACACGATCTCGCACTCCTCGGCCGCCTCCCGGCACAGCGTGACACCCTCCGCGAGCGGCGGGTCCTGCGGCGCGGCGGCGAAGAACGCCGCCCAGTCGCGCGGTCGGCGCTCCAGGAAGCGCTGCCGGTGCGCCGTGGAGGCGAGGGTGTTGTCGAGGTCGAAGACGGCGAGGGGCCTGCTGGTACGCGTCACACGGACAGCCTAGGGGGAGTGCCCGGACACGACCTGGGCAACCCCGGACCGTGACCGGGCCGCCGCGCCGGGAATCCTCGGCTCCCTCGCGCGTTGAACCCCACGTGACCCTCTCCGCCGACGGCATCCGTCTCTCCGTCCTCGACCGCTCCCGGACCCGGGAGGGCGAGGACGGCTCCGTGGCGCTGCGCGCGACCGTGGACCTGGCGCGGGAGGTGGAGGCGCTCGGGTACCACCGGTTCTGGGTCTCGGAGCACCACAGCGTGCCGGGGGTGGCCGGTTCGGCGCCCACCGTCCTCGCGGCGGCCGTCGCCGCCGCCACCTCCGCCATCCGGGTCGGGACCGGCGGGGTGATGCTGCCGAACCACCAGCCGATGGTCGTCGCCGAGCAGTTCGGCGTCCTCGCCTCGCTGTTCCCGGGCCGGATCGACATGGGCCTCGGCCGTTCGGTCGGCTTCACCGACGGGATCCGGCGGGCGCTCGGCCGGGACAAGGACGACGCCGACCGGTTCGCGGAGCAGCTGGACGAGCTGCTCGGCTGGTTCACGGGGACCCAGACCGCCCACCCTCAGGTGCATGCCCGTCCGGCGGAGGGGCTGCGGGTACCGCCGTACGTCCTGGCGACCGGCGAGGGCGCGTCGATCGCGGCCGAGGCCGGGCTGCCGCTGGTGATCGGCGATCTGCGCGGCCGCGAGCGGATGCTGCGGGCGATCGACGCCTACCGCTCCGCCTTCCGGCCCTCGACCTGGTCCTCGGAGCCGTACGTCGTGATCGCGGGCACGATCGCGGTCGCCGCGACCGAGGAGGAGGCACGGACGCTGCTGGTCCCGGAAGCCTGGTCGCTCGCGTACTCCCGGACGCGGGGCGTCTTCCCGCCGCTGCTGCCTCCGGAGGAGATCGGGCGCATCGCCATGACCGACAAGCAGCGCGGGTTCTTCGCGTCGGGCCTGGAGGGGCACCTGCACGGCACGGAGGAGCAGGTCGGGGACGCGCTGGAGCGGGTGGTGAAGGAGAGCGGGGCGCGGGAGGTGCTGGTGACGACCAGTACGTACGACCGCGCGGCGCTGCTCGACTCCTACCGCCGACTCGCCCGGACGGCGGGCCTGACACCGGCCTGACCAGGGCAAACACCTAGGATCGAGCCATGCCCGACAGCTCCAGCGAACCGTCGGCCGCCCGCTCGGCCGCCCTGGGTCATGATCCGTACGTCCGTGTGCGCGGCGCGCGCGAGCACAATCTCGCCGGCGTCGACGTCGACATCCCGCGTGACGCGATCGCCGTCTTCACCGGGGTGTCGGGATCGGGGAAGTCCTCGCTCGCCTTCGGGACGATCTACGCGGAGGCGCAGCGCCGCTACTTCGAGTCGGTCGCGCCGTACGCCCGGCGGCTCATCCATCAGGTGGGGGCGCCCAAGGTCGGCGAGATCACCGGGCTTCCGCCGGCGGTCTCGCTGGAACAGCGCCGGTCCTCCCCCGGCGCCCGCTCGTCGGTCGGCACGGTCACGACGCTCTCCAACTCGCTGCGCATGCTCTTCTCCCGCGCCGGTACGTACCCGGCGGGCGCCGCCCGGCTCGACTCCGACTCGTTCTCGCCGAACACCGCCGTCGGCGCCTGCCCCGCGTGCCAGGGGCTCGGCCGGGTGCACGAGACGAGCGAGGAACTACTCGTACCGAACCCGGAGTTGTCGATCCGGGACGGGGCCATCGCCGCGTGGCCCGGGGCCTGGCAGGGGAAGAACCTGCGCGATGTGCTGGACGCCCTCGGTCACGACGTGGACCGTCCGTGGCGGGAGCTGGCCGCCGAGGACCGGCGATGGATCCTCTTCACGGACGAGCAGCCGGTCGTCACGGTGCATCCGGTACGGGAGGCGGGGCGGATCCAACGTCCGTACCAGGGAACGTACATGAGCGCCCGACGGTATGTGATGCACACCTTCGCGGACTCGAAGAGCGCCACGCTGCGGGCGAAGGCGGAACGGTTCCTGACCAGCGCTCCGTGCCCGGTCTGCGGGGGCGCCCGGCTCCGGCCCGAGGCGCTCGCGGTGACCTTCGCGGGCCGGACGATCGCCGAGCTGGCCGCCCTGCCGCTGACGGTCCTGGCCGGGCTGCTGGCGGAGCACGACGGGTCCGAGACCGCGCGGGTGCTGACCGGGGACCTGATCGCCCGGATCGGCACGGTGACCGAGCTGGGTCTCGGCTATCTCAGCCTGGACCGCGCCACCCCGAGCCTGTCCAACGGCGAACTCCAACGTCTGCGGCTCGCCACCCAGTTGCGCGCGGGTCTGTTCGGTGTCGTGTACGTCCTCGACGAGCCCTCCGCCGGTCTACACCCGGCCGACACCGAGGCGCTCCTGGTGGTCCTGGACCGGCTCAAGGCGGCAGGCAACACGGTCTTCGTGGTCGAGCACCATCTCGACGTGATCCGCCATGCCGACTGGCTCGTGGACGTCGGCCCCCTGGCGGGGGTGCACGGCGGACGGGTCCTGCACAGCGGCCCGCCCGGCGAACTGGCCGGGGTGGCGGAGTCGGCGACGCGCCGCTTCCTCTTCGACCGGGCGCCCGTCTCGGAGCGGGCGGTCCGCCCGCCCACGGGCCTGCTGCGCGTCGGGCCCGTCACCCGGCACAACCTCAGCGCCGTGGAGGCGTCGTTCCCGACCGGGGTCCTCACAGCGGTGACCGGGGTCTCGGGGTCGGGCAAGTCGACCCTGGTCGGCGAGTTGAGCGAGGAACTCGCCGGTGTGGGTAGGTTGGTGACGGTCGACCAGAAGCCGGTCGGGCGGACGCCCCGGTCGAACCTGGCGACGTACACGGGTCTCTTCGACGTGGTCCGCAAGCTGTTCACGGCCACCGAGGAGGCGCGGGCCCGCGGCTACAAGGCGGGGCGGTTCTCGTTCAACGTGCCCGGTGGGCGGTGCGAAACCTGTCAGGGCGAGGGCTTCGTCTCCGTCGAGCTGCTCTTCCTGCCGAGCACGTACGCCCCCTGCCCGGACTGCGGGGGCGCGCGCTACAACCCGGAGACCCTGGAGGTCCGACTGCGCGGGCTGACCATCGCCGAGGTGCTGGACCTGACGGTCGAGTCCGCGGCCGAGTTCTTCGCCGACACCCCGGCCGCCGCGCGGAGCCTGCGGACCCTGCTCGACGTCGGCCTCGGCTATCTGCGGCTCGGGCAGCCGGCGACCGAACTGTCCGGGGGTGAGGCCCAGCGCATCAAGCTGGCCTCCGAGCTCCAGCGGCCGCGCCGGGCTCACACCCTCTACGTCCTGGACGAGCCGACGACCGGGCTCCACCCGGCCGACGTCGAGGTCCTGATGCGCCAGCTGCACGGCCTGGTCGACGCCGGACACACGGTGGTCGTCGTCGAGCACGACATGGACGTGGTGGCCACGGCCGACTGGGTGATCGACCTCGGGCCGGGCGGCGGCGAGGAGGGCGGCCGGATCGTGGCCGAGGGGCCCCCGCGGGTGGTGGCGGAGGCGCCGGAGAGCCGGACCGCGCGGTATCTGGCGGCCCGGCTCGGCGGCTGAGCGCCCGCCGGGGCACCGAGGCCCGACGACTGAGCACCCGCCGGGCCACCCGGGTTCGACGCCTCTGCGCCGCCGGACTACCGGCGCTCGACGACTGGGCGCCCGCGGGGCTACCGGGGCTCGATGACTGGGCGCCCGCGGGGCTACCGGGGCTCGACGACTGAGCACCCGCCGGGCTACTGGGGCTCGACGCCGGTGCGCCCGCCGGACTACCGGGGCTCGACGCCGGTGCGCCCGCCGGACTACCGGGGCTCGACGCCGGTGCGCCCGCCGGACTACCGGGGCTCGACGAACTGGACCTCCAGGCTGACCTTGATCACGTCGCCGAGGAAGCCGGGGGCGAAGTCCAGGCCGAAGTCGCTGCGCCGGAACTCCCCGGTCGCGTCGAAGCCCGCGTGCCGGCTGCCGTCCACCGGTACATCGACGACACCGCCGAACTCGACGTCGAGGGTGAGGGGGCGGGTCACGTCCCCGATGGTGAGCTCCCCCTCCAGGGTCCACTCCTCCCCCGCGCCGGCGATCCGGGTGGAGCGGAACGTCATCGTCGGGCGCTTCTCGACGTCGAGCAGGTCGGCGGCGCGCACGTGGGCGTCCCGGTCCGCGTTGCCGGTGTCGATCGAGGCGAGGGCGACGGTCGCGGTGATCGAGGAGTCCGCCAGGCTCTCGCCGACGACGAGCTCCGCGTCCAGTTCGTTGAAGCGGCCGCGGACCTTGGAGATGCCGAGGTGGCGGATGGTGAAGCCGACGGCCGAGTGCAGCGGGTCGAAGACCCAGCGTCCGGCGGTCAGCGGAAGGGCCACGGCGGAGCCCGTGGGGTCCGTGGGGCCGGTGGGACCCGTGGGGCCGGTGGCGTGCGCGGTCGTGGAGCTCGTCACGGTCGTGGAGGTCTGTGCGTCGTTGGTCATGGCTCAACGCTGCGGCCTCGCCCCGCCGTGAGGAAGGCCGCGCCGGGACCGGTAGTACGGAGGCTGGTAGTGACAGGGCCACCCTCGCGCCCTCGCCTCCTCGTACGATCGAGGGATGAGCGACAACGAGCTGGGCGCGTTCCTGCGCGCCCGCCGCGAGGCCCTCACCCCCGCCGAGGCCGGTCTTCCGGCCGGGACGCGCCGGCGGACACCGGGGCTGCGGCGGGCCGAGCTGGCGATGCTGGCCGGGATCAGCGTGGAGTACCTGGCCCGCCTGGAGCAGGGCCGGGACCGCAACCCCTCGGCCCAGGTCCTCGGGGCGCTCAGCGACGCGCTGCGGCTGCCGCTCGACGCCCGGGTCCACATGCGCCGGCTGCTGAAGTCCCAGGACCACAAGCACCTGTGCGCGGTGGCCCCGGCCCCGGCCCGCGAGGTGCGCTCCACGGTGCGCGCCCTGCTCGACCGGCTCGGCGAGACCCCGGCCGCCGTGACGAACATGCTGGGCGAGACCGTCGCGTACAGCGACGGCTACGCGCGGCTCGCCGGGCCGGTGGGGCTGCTCGACGGCGACCCGCCGAGCCTGCCGCGCTACGTCTTCACCGACCCCCGGGCCCGCGAGCTCTATCCGGACTGGGACCGGGTCGCCGACCAGCAGGTGGCCGCGCTCTACTTCGGCATCACCGGCTCCGACCCCACGATGGCGGAGCTGGCCCGGGAGCTGACGATCACGGCGGGCGCGGCCTTCTCGGACCGGCTGGCCTCGGCGGGCGTCCTGCCGGACCGCTCGGGCGTGGAGCGCCTGGTCCACCCCGAGGCCGGTGAGCTGCGGCTCGCGTACGAGGTGCTCGAACTGGCGGAGACCGACGGCCAGCAGCTGGTGGTACGCCTCCCCGCCGACGAGGCCTCCTCCGCCGCCCTGGACCGCCTGGTCGGTCGCCGCCCGGGCACCCTGCGCGCCGTCGGCGGCTGACCGGACGCTCGCCCGCGGAAGTTCGAACGGCCTCGGCGCCGACCGGACGCCCGCCCGCGGAAGTTCGAACGGCCTCAGCGCCGACCCGACGTGCGGGTCGCGCGGAGCCACTCCTTGTTCATCGCGGCGATCGACGGCAGGGGGATCCCCTTCGGGCAGGCCGTCGCGCACTCGCCCGTGAGGGTGCAGCCGCCGAAGCCCTCCGCGTCCATCTGGCCGACCATGTCCAGGACGCGGGTCTCGCGCTCCGGGGAGCCCTGCGGCAGGACGTTCAGGTGGTTGACCTTCGCCGAGGTGAAGAGCATCGCCGACCCGTTCGGGCAGGCGGCCACGCAGGCGCCGCAGCCGATGCACTCGGCGTGCTCGAAGGCGAAGTCGGCGTCGGCCTTCGGCACCGGGGTCGCGTGGGCCTCGGGGGCCGAGCCGGTGGGGGCGCTGACGTAGCCGCCGGCCTGGATGATGCGGTCGAAGGCGGAGCGGTCGACGACCAGGTCCTTGACGACCGGGAAGGCGGAGGCGCGCCAGGGCTCGATGTCGATGGTGTCGCCGTCGCGGAAGGACCGCATGTGGAGCTGGCAGGTGGTGGTGCGCTCGGGGCCGTGGGCGTCGCCGTTGATGACCAGGCTGCACGCGCCGCAGATGCCCTCGCGGCAGTCGTGGTCGAAGGCGACGGGGTCCTCACCGCGCAGGATGAGCTCCTCGTTGAGCGTGTCGAGCATCTCCAGGAACGACATGTCGGAGGAGATGCCGTCCACCTCGTAGGTGGACATGGCTCCGGGGGCGTCGGCGTTCTTCTGGCGCCAGACGCGGAGGTTGAGCTTCATGCGTAGCTCCGCTGGGTGGGGTGGACGTACTCGAAGACGAGGTCTTCCTTGTGCAGGACCGGGGCGGCGCCCTCGTTGAACTCCCAGGCCGCCGCGTACGAGAACTCCTCGTCGCGGCGCTCGGCCTCGCCGTCCGCGGTCTGGGACTCCTCGCGGAAGTGGCCGCCGCAGGACTCGGCCCGGTGCAGCGCGTCGAGGCACATCAGCTCGGCGAGCTCCAGGTAGTCGACGATCCGGTTGGCCTTCTCCAGGGACTGGTTGAACTCCTCGCCCGTACCGGGGACCTTGATGCGGCGCCAGAACTCCGCGCGGATCTGCGGGATGCGGTCGAGCGCCTTGCGCAGGCCCTCGTCGGTGCGGGCCATTCCGCAGAACTCCCACATCAGTTCGCCGAGTTCGCGGTGGAAGGAGTCCGGTGTCCGGTCGCCGTCCACCGCGAGCAGCAGGTTCAGCCGGTCCTCGGTCTCCGCCAGCACCTCGCGCACGGCGGGGTGTTCGTCGGTGACCGGCGCGTCGGCGGGGTGCCTGGCCAGGTAGTCGTTGATGGTGGCCGGCAGGACGAAGTACCCGTCGGCGAGGCCCTGCATGAGCGCGGAGGCGCCGAGCCGGTTGGCGCCGTGGTCGGAGAAGTTGGCCTCGCCGACGGCGAACAGGCCCGGCACGGTGGTCTGGAGGTCGTAGTCGACCCAGAGTCCGCCCATCGTGTAGTGGACGGCCGGGTAGATCCGCATCGGGACCTCGTACGGGTTCTCGGCGGTGATCCTCTCGTACATGTCGAAGAGGTTGCCGTACTTCTCCTCGACCGCCTTGCGGCCCATCCGCCGGACGGCGTCGGCGAAGTCGAGGTAGACGCCCTGGCCGCCGGGGCCGACGCCGCGGCCCTCGTCGCAGACGTTCTTGGCGGCGCGGGAGGCGATGTCGCGGGGCACGAGGTTGCCGAAGGAGGGGTAGATCCGCTCCAGGTAGTAGTCGCGCTCCGCCTCGGGGATGTCGGCGGCGGGACGGGTGTCGCCCTGGGCCTTGGGGACCCAGATGCGGCCGTCGTTGCGCAGCGACTCGCTCATCAGCGTCAGCTTGGACTGGTGGTCGCCGGTGCGCGGAATGCAGGTGGGGTGGATCTGGGTGAAGCAGGGGTTGGCGAAGTACGCCCCGCGCCGGTGGGCCCGCCAGACGGCGGTGGCGTTGGAGTTCATGGCGTTCGTCGACAGGTAGAAGACGTTGCCGTAGCCGCCGCTGGCGAGGACGACGGCGTCCGCGTAGTGGGTCGAGATCGCGCCGGTGACCAGGTCCCGGGCGACGATCCCGCGCGCCCGGCCGTCGACCACGATCAGGTCGAGCATCTCGGTGCGGGCGTGCATCTCGACGTTCCCGGCGGCGATCTGCCGGGAGAGCGCCTGGTACGCGCCGAGCAGCAGCTGCTGACCCGTCTGGCCGCGGGCGTAGAAGGTACGGGAGACCTGGACGCCGCCGAAGGAGCGGGTGTCGAGCAGTCCGCCGTACTCGCGCGCGAAGGGGACGCCCTGGGCCACGCACTGGTCGATGATCTCGACCGAGACCTGGGCCAGGCGGTGGACGTTGGACTCGCGGGCCCGGAAGTCGCCGCCCTTGACGGTGTCGTAGAAGAGGCGGTGGATCGAGTCGCCGTCGTTGCGGTAGTTCTTGGCGGCGTTGATGCCGCCCTGGGCGGCGATCGAGTGGGCGCGGCGCGGGGAGTCCTGGTAGCAGAACTGGACGACGTGGTAGCCCTGTTCGGCAAGGGTCGCGCCCGCGGAGCCGCCCGCGAGACCGGTGCCGACGACGATGACGGTGTGCTTGCGCCGGTTGGCGGGGTTGACCAGCCTGGCCTGGAAGCGGCGGGTGTCCCAGCGCTCGGCGATGGGGCCGGCGGGGGCCTTGTGGTCGACGACCGGCTCACCGGTCGTGTAGTCGAGGAAGCTCATGTCAGCTCACCACTCCGGTCATGACGGCGACGGGGACGGAGACGAAGCCCACGGTCAGGACGAGCGCGAGGCCGTTGGCGAGGATCTTGAGGAGCCGCTCCCGGCGGGCGTTGCCGACGCCGAGGGTCTGGGCGGCGCTCCAGAAGCCGTGGCGGACGTGCAGGCCGACGGCGAGCATGGCGACGATGTAGATGACGTTGCCGTACCAGGTGGAGAAGGTGTCGACGACGTTCTCGTACGGCCGTCCCTCCTGGAAGCCGCCGGGGTGGACGGTGCCGGTGGTCAGGTCCAGGACGTGCCAGACGATGAAGAGGCCCATGATGATCCCGCCCCAGCGCATGGTGCGGGTGGCGTACGAGGACCCCTTGCGGCGGTGGACGTAGCCGGTGGGGCGGGCCTTGATGTCGCGCCTGCTGAGCTGGTAGGCGGAGACGGCGTGGCCGATCACGGCGGCGAGCAGCACGATCCGGACGAGCCAGAGGGCCCAGGAGTAGTGCAGGACCGGCTCGCCCATGGTGCGCAGCCAGTGGCCGTAGGCGTTGAACTCCTCGGGGCCGAAGAAGACCTTGAGGTTGCCCATGACGTGGGCCACCAGGTAGCCGAGCATGAGCAGACCGCTGACGGCCATGACGGTCTTCTTGCCGATGGTCGAGGACCAGAAGCCGCGGGGGCGGGTGGGCGGCGGGGGTGCCGTCTTCGTTGCCAGAGCCATGCGACAGACGCTAGGGCCGAAGGGCCCGAGAGGTCCAAGACATGGTCCGGCTCATCTCGATAGGCTGAGCCTATGCAGTTCCAGCAGCTTCTGTACTTCGTGGCCGTGGCGGAGACCCGGCACTTCACCCGCGCCGCCGAGCGGGTGCACGTCTCCCAGCCCTCGCTGTCCCAGCAGATCCGGGCCCTGGAGCAGGAGCTCGGGGCGGAGCTGTTCAGCCGGGCCCGGGGGAACATCGCGCTGACCGACGCGGGCGAGGCGCTGCTGCCGCTGGCCCGCCGGATCCTCGCGGACACGGACACGGCCCGGCACGAGGTGCAGGAGCTGGTGCAGCTGAAGCGGGGGCGGGTGCGGCTGGGCGCGACGCCGAGCCTGTGCACGGGGCTGCTGCCGGACGTGCTGCGCGCCTTCCACGACCGGCACCCGGGGATCCAGCTGCTCATCGAGGAGGGCGGCTCGCACGATCTCGTACGGGAGCTGGCGCGCGGGGCTCTCGACCTGGCGCTGGTGGTCCTGCCGCTCCCGACGCCGTCCCCGGCGCTGACCACGGTGGAGCTGCTGCGGGAGGACCTGGTGGTGGCGTCGAGCGCGGCGGCGCCGTGGCCGAGCCGGCCGGTGCGGATCGCCGATCTGCGCGACCGGCCGCTGGTGATGTTCCGGCACGGCTACGACCTGCGGGAGCTGACGGTGGCGGCGTGCCGGGCGGAGGGGTTCGAGCCGTCGTTCACGGTGGAGGGCGGGGAGATGGACGCGGTGCTCGGCTTCGTGCGGGCGGGGCTGGGAGTCGCCGTGGTGCCCGCCATGGTCGCCGCCCGCGCGGGCGGCGACATCCGGGTCACGGCGCTGGCCCGCCCCGGGCTGCGCCGGACGATCGCACTGGCGCACCGCAGCGACGTGGCCCCGCCCCGGGCGGCGCGGGAGCTGCAGCGAGTCCTGCTGGCCTCCCGCGCCTCCGCCCCGCCCACGGTATGACGGCTCCGGCACCCTCCGCGCCGCCCACGGCATGACGGCTCCGGACCGCACCGCGCTGCCCCTGGCACGACAGCTCCCGCCCCGCCCACGGCAGACGGCAGGCGGCAGACGGCTCCGCCTACACCGCGTCCGCCAGGAGCAGGGAGTGGATGCGGTCCGGGGCGCCCGGGCGGGCGTAGTACCAGCCCTGGGCGGTGTCACAGCCGAGTTCGCGGAGCTGCTGTGCCTGCGCCCCCGTCTCCACGCCCTCCACCGTCACCGCCAGCTCCAGGCTGTGGGCGAGCGAGACGATGCCCTCCACGATCTTCAGGTCGACCGGGTCCGCCGGGTGCTGCTGCATGCCCTGGGTGAACGAGCGGTCCAGTTTCAGCACGCTCACCGGCAACCGGCGCAGGTTGGCCAGGTTCGAGTAGCCCGTGCCGAAGTCGTCCAGGGCGATGTCGACGCCCATCTCGGCGAGCTGCCGCAGCGGCTTCAGCAGGTCGTCGTCCGCGCCGATCAGCGCCGACTCGGTGACCTCCAGGCAGAGCGCGCCCGGCTCCAGCCCCGACCGCTCCAGGACGTCGACCGTGTCGGCGACCAGGCGCGGGTGGTGCAGCTGGGTCGGCGAGAGGTTGACGTTGATCCGCAGCGGGCCCCCGTCGGAGTGCCGGGCCTGCCAGAACCGGGCCTGGCGGACGGCCTCCTGGAGCACCCAGCGGCCGAGCGGCACGATGAGCCCGGTGTTCTCGGCGAGCGGGATGAACCGGTCGGGCCCGAGCACCCCGTGCTGCGGATGGCACCACCGTACGAGCGCTTCGGCGCCGTGCACGCTGCCGTCGCCGAGGTGCACCAGCGGCTGGTACTCGATGAAGAACTCGCCGCGTTCGAGCGCCGCCGGCAGCGCGGTGGTCAGCCCGTGCCGGGTGATCGCGCGGGCGTCCGCCTCGGCGTCGGCGAACTCGAACCGGTTGCCGCCGGCCGACTTGGCCCGGTACATGGTGATGTCCGCGCTGCGCAGCACCTCCGCCGGGGTCCGCTCCCCCGCCGGTCCCTCGACGACCCCGATGCTCCCCCGGACGGTCAGTTCGCGGCCGTCGATCCGGACGGGGGTGGCGAGCGCGGTGAGGATACGGTTCGCCAGCTCGACGACCTCCCGCTCGGTGTTACGGCCGGTGGTCAGGGCGACGAACTCGTCGCCCCCGAGCCGGGCCACCATCTCGCCGGGCGCCGTGGCGCAGCTCTGCAGCCGGTCGGCGACCTCGACGAGCAGCCGGTCACCGGTCGAGTGGCCGAGGCTGTCGTTGATGGCCTTGAAGCCGTCCAGGTCGAGGTAGCAGAGGCCGAAGCGCCCGCCGTCGGAGGAGGCGAGCGCCTTCTCCAGGCGCTCGAAGAACAGGGTCCGGTTGGGCAGCCCGGTGAGCGCGTCATGGGTCGCCTCGTACCGCAGCCGCAGATTGAGCAGCCGTCGCTCGGTGGTGTCCTCCATCAGCGCCAGCTGGTACTGCGGGACGCCCTCGGCGTCGCGCAGCAGCGAGACGGTGAGGTTGGTCCACAGGACCGTTCCGTCGCCCCGGTAGTACGGCTTCTCCACGCGGTAGTGGTCGCGTTCGCCGCGCACCAGCTCGCCGTACAGCTTCCAGACGTGCGGGCCGTCCTCGGGGTGCGCCCACTCGCTGACGTTGCGGCTGCGGACGTGCTGTTCGAGACCGCCGAACATCCGGGTCAGGGTCTCGTTGATCTCCAGTATGTTGCCGTCGAGGTCGGCGATGCCGATCCCTATCGCGGCCCCGTCGAAGACCGCCCGGAACCGGCTCTCGGTGGTGTGCAGGGCGACTTCGGCGGCGCTGCGGGCGTTGAGCGCCGAGCGCGCGATGGCCTCCTGCTCGAGCCGGGTCCGCTCGCGCAGCGCCTGGGCGAAGCCGGCCGCCATGGCGTGCTGGAGCCGTGCGCAGCGGGCCCGCAGCTCCTCCATGGCGGTGCCGCCCGTGACGGTGGCCGTGAAGGAGGCCGTGGACCTGCCGGTGGCGGCGGCGCCCGCGGAAGCGCCCTCCTCCCCGCAGTACAGCACCAGGTACGCGTCGATGACCCCGAGGGTGCGGCTGAGCGCGTCGGGGTCGGTGCAGTGGACGCCCACCAGCGCGGCACCCGCGCGGTGGGCGGCGCCCGTGTCGAAGGACCTGTCGTGCAGAGCGGCGCGCAGTTCGCGGGCGAGGGGGAGCAGTCGCTGCTCGAATTCGGCGCGGGTCATCGAGGTGGCCGTGACCGGGAAGATGGCCCGGCTCCAGATCGTCACGAACCGCCTGAGTCTGTCCTCGAGGCCGTCCGGCTCCGCGCCGGAACCGGACGGCTGCGACGGCACCTTCACGCTGTGCGCCCCACCCCTGCGAAGCCCGAGAAGGCGAAGGGATCCTCGTCCTCGACCGGGCTGTCGGGACGCCAGTCGGGCATCGAGACCAGGCCGGGCTCGACCAGTTCGCAGCCTTCGAAGAAGCGGCTGATCTCGTCGTGCGAGCGCATCACGAGCGGGTTGCGGATGCTGCGGTAGACCCCGACGGTGCCGGCGGCCTCGTCCTGCGTGAGCGGGATGCCCTCGTACGAGGCGTGGGTGAGCACGAGCAGGCTGCCGGGCGCGAGGGCGCCGATGAGCTCCGCGACGGCCTTGCCCGGTTCGTCCTCGTCCTCCAGGAAGTGCAGGACGGCCACGAGCATCAGCGCCACCGGCCTGTCCAGGTCGAGGAGTTCACGGACCTCGGGGCTGTTCAGGATCTCCCGCGGCTTGCGCAGGTCGGCCGCGACGACGGCGGCGTGCTCGTTGCCCTCCAGGACCGCGCGGCTGTGCGCGACGGCGACCGGGTCGTGGTCGACGTACACCACCCGCGCGTCGGGGGAGGCCGCCTGCGCGACTTCGTGGACGTTGCCGAACGTCGGTATACCGGAGCCGATGTCGAGGAACTGCGTGATGCCGTTGTCGACGGCGAAACGCACGGCGCGACGCATGAAGGCGCGATTCGCCTGCATGATCTTGGGGAGTCCCGGCATGAACTCCATGGCCTTGCGGGCCGCTTCCCGGTCCACCTCGAAATTGTGCGAGCCGCCCAGATAGAAGTCGTACATACGGGACACACTCGGTACCGAGATATCGATACCCGGCGGGGCCCAGGCGGGACGCTCCATCAATGTCTCCAACAAGTCGCCACGGGGGATACGGCCATGTGTTCGCGGCCGGTGTTCGAGCCGAGGCTACTGATCGCCCGCCGAGAGAGCGAGTGGAAACGGAAATTCGCGGTCCGTTCTTGGTCACACGCCAATGGCACGTGCGTGAGGAACGCAGAGTTCACGCCTTCAGCGCGTGCACTTTCACGTGCATATGGACGTGCGCCGGTCCGCCGTCACCTGTGTGGTGACGGCGGACCGACCGGTCGGAAGCGCTGCGCGGGGGATCTACTTGGGCGCTCCGACCAGCTTTCCCTCGGGGGATACGGCGTACCAGGTACCGCCCACACCTTGGCCGTTGGTCTCTCCGGGCGCCGTGTCGCCGGCGAAGGTGTAGAGCGGCCAGCAGTCGATCGTCTGCTGCTTGACGCCGTCGGGCCGGGCGAAGGTGACGAAGCCCTTCTTCGTGATGCCCTCGATGTCGTTCTTGTCGACAGGGGCGACAACCGGCCACTTCTTCAAGCAGGCACCGGTACAGGCCGTCTTCATGGGCCAGGCGGAATCCTTCTTGAATCGGTAGACCGTCATTCCTCGCGAATCGACCACGATGTCACCGAGGTTGGGGTCCTTGCGTACCGAGAGCCCCGCCGCGTCCGCCGCCGGAGCCTCCGTTTCCGGCTCCTCCTCCGCGTCCCCGGCGCCCTCCGCGTCCTCGCCGGCGGCCGGTGCGGCCTTCTTCCCGTCGGGCGCGGCGGCGTACCAGGTCCCGCCGACCCCCTGCCCGTTGAGGTCGCCCGGAGCCTCGTCCTTGGCGTACCGGTACATCGGCCAGCCGCCGATCGTCAGTTGTGTGCCGCCGTCGGGCCGGGTCACCTCGCCGAGCAGCGAAGCGTCCACGCCGGCCGGGGGCTTGGCTCCGTCGGGGCTCACCACCGGCCAGACCGCGGCGCAGTCGCCCTCGCAGGTCGCCTTCGGCGGCGAGGAGGAGTCCTTGTCGAAGCGGTAGAGGGTGAAGCCCTCGCTGTCGGTGACCACCTTGCCGAGCTCCTTGGTCGCCGACACGGCCAACTGCCCGGCGGGTTCGGCCTCGGCCGCGCCGGCACCGGAGCCGTAGCCCCCGGAGGCGTATCCGCCGGAGTCGGCGCCCGAGCCGCTGTCGGCGGGCGCTCCCGCCGGGTTCGCGGCTCCCGCGGGCTGACCGCCCAGCGTCTGGTCGCCCTGCTCCTGACCGCACGCCGTCGTCAGCGCGAGCACGGCCGCCGCCGTCAGACCGATCGCCGCGTTCCGCCAGGTCTTCATGTCAACTCCCGTTTCATCATTGCCAGTTGGAGCGGGCTTTCGAGGTCCGCTTCCCGGCATTGGATACGGGGCGCGCGGGCGGCGTGCTCAACGGAGGCGAAGAAACTTTCGGAGATCGCCAAACCCATGAGCGCCCAGATCCCCACCATCCGGGGAATCCGCGCCGTTCACCGCGTGGTGCGCCGGGGCCGCGATCATGCTCTTCGGCGTGTCTCTGTACGGATCCCCTCTCGCACGGCTCCTGCCGGCCGCCGCGCTGCTGTGGCTGCTCGCCGCACCGGCGCCCGCGGCCGCCGACGCCTGTGCCTACGCCACGACCGGGCCGGGCGGTTCGAACACCTCGGTCGCGGTCATCGGGCCGGACGCGTGCTCGCCCACACCGACTCCACCGCCGCCCACGCCCGCGCCCCCGCCCACGCCCACTCCGCCGCCGCCTCCGACGCCGGAACCCGAGCCGCCGCCGAAGCCGCCACCGCCGCCGAAGCCCGTCCCGCCGCCCCCTCCGCCCGTACGGGAGGACCCGCCGCCCCCGCCCCGACCGGCCCCGCACGTCCCGGCGCCGCCGCCGCCGAGGCCCGCACCGGCGCCCGAGCCGCCCGCTCCCCCGCCGCCGGCTCCGGCCCCGTCGCTGGTGCCGAAGCCACCCGCCGCCACCCCCGTCGCCCTGCCCGCCTACCGCCGCACCGCTCGGCCGCAGCCCACCGGAGGTACCTCGCCCGTGACGATGATGCTGCTCGTCACCGCCCCCGCGGTGCTCGCGACCGCGATCCTGCGCCCCCGTTCCCGCTGAGCCCGCCGAAGGAATCACCATGTCCGAATGGCTCGTCCTGACCATCGCGATGGCCGCCGCCTGCGCGGTCGTCCTCACCATCGTCGTCATCAACAACCGGCGGGTCCCGGACGACGACGACCCCTCCGCGACGCCCGACGTCATGGAGTACATGACGATGATGATCGGCGTGATCTACGCGATCGTGCTCGGCCTCGCCATCGCCGGTGTCTGGGAGGCGCGGGGCGCGGCCCAGGAGACCGTGCGCCAGGAGGCCCAGGCGCTGCACGAGATCTCGGCGCGCGTCCAGGTCTACCCGGCGGACGTACGGGACCGGATCCGCGCCGACGTCGACGCGTACGTCTCGTACGTGGTCGACGAGGAGTGGTCCCACATGTCCGAGCACGGCGAGCTCGGCGACGAGGGCACCCGGCTCCTGGAGCAGGTGCGCCGGTCGGTGACCGACTACCAGCCGGCCACCGACCACGAGGGGCAGGCGTACCAGCCGCTGGTGGACCAGGTCGGTGTGGTGGACGACGCGCGGGGGGCCCGCGGACAGAGCGCGGGGGCGACGATGCCCGGGGTGGTGTGGTTCGGCCTCATCACCGGCGCGCTGGTGACGGTCGGGCTGATCTTCACGCTGCAGATCCGGCGCACCGGCAGGGAACTGCTGCTCGCGGGCCTGTTCAGCGCCCTCATCGCCTTCCTGCTCTTCCTGATCTGGGACTTCGACGCGCCGTTCGGGCGCGGGATCTCGGCGACGGCGACACCGTTCACCGACCTGTTCCCGAACCTGCCCGGGTAGGGCCCGCGCCGTCGGACGGGCACCAGGGAGTGACCAGGGAGCGTCCGGGCGCCCCCCTGGCCCCCGCTTCACCCTCGTCCGACGCGCGTGTGGGCCGGACGGGGGACGTCCATGCCCCATTCGCCCGCCTGGGATCGCGGCTGTGGTAATGCGCTCCTAGCGTTTCGGTCATCGAGGTGCACGCCCTGTCCTTGTGCGGAAACCGCTTCCGCTGCTGCTCCTCGGGGACCGGAGGATTCCATGCGCGCGATACGTGCCGCGTCCACTGCCCTGCTGGGGGCGGCCACCCTCGCCCTGGCCGCTCCCGTCGCCATCGCGGCGGACGGTGCCCCCGCACCCAATCCGCAGGCCGCCAAGGCGAAGGCGCCGGGCGATTTCGTCGTGTCGCCCTCGCTGGTGGCGCCGGGCGGACGGGTGACACTCACGGCGCCCGGCTGCCGCAGCACGGCGACGGCCTCGGCGGGCGTCTTCGACACGGTGACCATCGCCCCCGGGTCCTCGGCCACCGCCACGGTGGACTGGGACGCCAAGCGGGGTGCCGTCTACACGGTCACCTTCTACTGCACCGGCGGCATCACCGACACCGTCAACCTGACCATCAGCGGCACCACGGCGTCGCCGACCAGCAGCTCCACCGTCCTGACCACCCCGCGCGGGGTGCAGGGCGGAGTCGGCGGCTCGGTCGACGGCATCGGGACGGGAACGCTGGCGGCCGGCGCCGGACTGGTGGTCCTCGCCGCGGCGGGCACCGTCTTCACCGTACGGCGCAGGTCCCAGCTCGACCGCGGCCGTCGCCACTGACGGCCGGGACGGTGTCCGCGCCGAGGGCCCCCGCCCACGGTCGTCCACCGGGCCCGAAGCCCCGTACACGCCCGTCGCCCCCGAATCCTGTGCACCAGGGTTCGGGGGCGACGGGCGTTGCGGGCCGACCGGGAGGTTCGGCCGGTCAGACCTTGACGCCTGCCATGCGGCGCCGACGGGCGATGAACAGGCCGCCGCCGAGCGCGGCCGCGGCGACGAGCGAACCGCCGACGGCCATCTCCGTGGAGCTGGGGGCGAGCGAGCCGCCGATGCCGCCCTGCGCGCCCTGGCCGGCCAGCACGCGGAACGACTGGGTGAGCGTCCGGTTGCCGCACTGGACGGACAGGTTGTACTGGCCGGGCGTGACGTGGTTGTAGATGCGGACCGTGGCGGTGGAGGCGCCGTTGGTGTTGCCGGAGAGGGTGGTCGTCGGGAAGGCGTTGGACGTCACCGTGCCACCGGCGCAGTTCCTGGCGGAGATCGTGAGGAGTCCGCCCTGGTGGACCGCGAAGGGGGAGACCGTGACGCCGTTGGAACCGTCGCCGCCCCGCGGTGCCTCGTAGGCGTTGACGGTGACACTGCCGGGCTCGGTGGTGGCAGCGGCGAGGGGGGCGGCGAGCCCGACCGCCGCGAACGCGGTGGCGGTCACCGCCAGAGTGCGTGCAGCACGCATGGTTGAACCTCCAGTGGAAGACGCCCCAAAGCGGTGCTCCGGGAAGTTCGACGAGTACGCCTTCCAATACGAACCCTCACAAGCAGTGGCAATCCGCGCATTTCGGCACTGGTCCACCCCGGTGAGGCGACACGCCGGGGAAACGGCCGCGAATCTGACGGAGCCGCAGGTCACGGACCGTCAGAAGGGTTATCTGACGAATACTCGGATGGGTCATCGTCCCCGTCACCCGCCCGCTCTTCGGGTACCACGGAGCCCCGGCGCCCCGTCGGTTCGCGTGGCCGGGCCCGCCACCCGTTCGCCCCGCTCTGATCGCCGGTCCGCCGGGCCGCCCTTACCGTTCTGACGACGCCACGAAGGGAGAACCATGAGCCCCAAGGACTTCAGCGTCCTTGTGCCGAGGAGACGCCAGCCGTGGGGCGCGCTCGCTCTCGTCATGCTGTCCGGCCTGGCGATGATGCGCAACGGGGTCGACACCGACCTCCCGCCGCAGCCGGCGGCCGCGGCGCGACCTCAAGCGATCGGGTCGCCGCCCCACGCGCCCGACGGACTCGAACCCCTGCCGTACGCACCCGCGTCGCGCGTGAGCATCCCGGCCATCCGCGTCGCGGCACCCCTCATGGACGTCGGCCTCGACCAGGACGGCTGGATCGCGGCGCCGCCGCCGGAGGACCCGAACCTGGCCGGCTGGTACCAGAACGGCATCGCACCGGGGCAGCGCGGCACCGCCGTCCTCGTCGGCCATGTCGACAACTCGGCGGGCCCCGCGGTCTTCTACGGCCTCGGGTCGCTGGAGAAGGGCCAGCACGTCGAGGTGGAGCGGTACGACGGCCGGGTGGCCGTCTTCGAGATCTACGGCGTCGAGGTGTACGCCAAGAACAACTTCCCGGGCGTCCAGGTCTACGGCGACAACGGGGAGCCCGAACTGCGGGTCATCACCTGCGGCGGCGGCTACTCCCGGGCCACCGGCTACGACGGCAACGTGGTGGTGTACGCCCGCATGGTCGGCTCGCGCTGACCCGTACGACACGCGGAGAACGCACGCGGAGAAGGCCCCCGGAGGTCCGGGGGCCTTCTCCGCGTGCCGGAGGGGCGCCGCTCAGCGCCGGGGGACGGTGATGCTGTAGCCGGCGTCGAGGAGTTCGGGCAGGTACCGCTTGAGCGCGGCGACGCTCTGCGCGCGGTTGCCGCCCGCGTCGTGCGAGAGCACCACGACTCCGGGCGCCGCCCCGTCGAGGACCCGGCGCACGATGCTCCCGGTGCCCGGCTCCTGCCAGTCGAGGGTGTCGACGGTCCAGGCGAGGGGCTCCATGCCGAGCTCGGCCCCGATCTCGAACGAGTGCCGGTTCCAGGCCCCGAACGGGGCGCGGTACCAGAGCGGGGCGGAGCCCAGGATCTTCTCCACGAGGTCGCTGGTGGAGCCGAGTTCGTCGCGGATTCCGGAGGGCCGCAGCTTGGGGATGAGCGGATGCGACCAGGAGTGGTTGCCGACCACGTGCCCGTCGGCCGCCATCTCCCGTACCAGGTCCCGGTTGACGGTCGCCATCTCGCCGCAGACGAAGAACATCGCCCGGCACCCGTAGCGCCGCAGGGTGGCGAGGATCTCGGGGGTGTAGCGGGGGTCGGGCCCGTCGTCGAACGTCAGCACCATCGAACGACCGACGCCGGACATCTGGAGGAACGGCCGCTGCCGGACGGGCGGGACCGCCCGGCGGTAGGCCGGGGGCGCGTACGCCGTCATCGGCTGGAGCCGGTACGAGGAGGGCCGCAGTCGGCCGCCCGCGGGCGCGCCCGCGGCGGGGGTACCGCCGGGCCCTCCGGGTGCGGGACCTGCGGCGGCCTCCGGCGCGAGGGCCTGGGGGGCGCCCGGCGGGGCGCCGAAGCGGTCGGCGGCGAGGACGCCGACCGTGGCGGTGGCTCCCAGGGCGGCGGCGATGCGCAGGACCGCCCGGCGCCCGGTAGGCATCTGATCCTTTTTCATGACCAATGGCTCGCATGGCCGAAGGCCCGCACCCCTCATCCACACCGGACGCCCGTCCGAAAACACCCGATGAGCCGATAGCCTCGAAGGGCCGGCGCCGACACGGCCGCCACCGCCCGCGGCGAGGGTCGCCCTACTCCCCCATCACGAGGCCGTCCTTGGCCGCGCCCCGGCCCAGGACGACGCCGCGAACGGTGTCGCGTACGGCGGTGAGGGGCTCCCCCTTCCTGATGGCCGCGTTGAGGTCGACGGCCCGGCCCCGGCCCGTGTCGAACCACTGCGGGAGGAACTCCGCCTTGGCGACCTCCCACCGCGCGCCGGGGGCCGTGGGCGGGGTGAAGGTGAAACGCCCCAGGCTGGACTGGTTGCCCCGGGGGTCGAAGGAGCCGGCGTGGTTGATCATGTCGCCGGCGATCTGGTCGCCCATGCCGTAGATCACCCAGGTGCCGTTGACCTTCTCGTACGCCTGCGGGACGTGCGCGTGGGTGCCGAGGATCAGGTCGATGTCGGGGCGTCCGCCGGTCCGCGAGGCGGTGAGGGAGCGGGCGAGGGTGAGCTGGCGGTCGTCGGGGGCGGTCTGCCATTCGGTGCCCCAGTGGATGCTGACCACGACGACGTCGGCGCCGGCCCGCCGGGCGGCCCGGGCGTCGGCGACGATTCTCTCCTCGTCGATCAGGTTGACCGCCCAGGGCTTCCCTTCCGGCAGGGGATAGCCGTTGGTGTCGTAGGTGTACGCGAGCTGGGCGACGGTCGCGTCGCCCGCCCTGAGCAGGGTGGGGCGGTCCGCCTCCTCGGCCGTCCGGGCGGAGCCGGCGTGCCGGACACCGGCCCTGTCCAGGGCGTCGAGGGTCCGGGTGAGGCCGGCGACGCCGTCGTCGAGGGTGTGGTTGGAGGCGGTGGAGCAGGAGTCGTACCCGGTCTCCTTGAGGGCGGGGGCGATCTCGGGCGGCGACTTGAAGGCGGGGTAGCCGGTGTAGGGCCCGCCCTCCGCTCCGTACACGGTCTCCATGTGGCAGATCGCCAGGTCGGCCCCGGAGACCACGCCCTTGACCCCGGAGAGCATCGGGCGGAAGTCGTACCCCTGGCCGTGCGCGTCGGCGGCGGCCTTCTGGATGATCGAGTCGTGCGGCAGGATGTCGCCGGAGGCGACGAGGGTGAAGCCGGTCCTGGCCGAGGCTCCCCCCGGGGCGGCCGACGGGGCCGCGGGGCGCGCCGGTTCCTTGCCGACGGCCGGGGCGTCGGGTGTTCCGACGCTTCCGGAACAGCCGGTCGCCGCCGTGAGCAGGACGGCCGCCAAAGCCACCGCCCGCCGTCTCGTACGTGGGGTCATCTACCGGCTCCGCCCAATTCATAGGATGAACACCTTTTCCTGATGAATTGACAGGGGATGAATGACCTAGTCAAGGCCTAAAGGCTCATCGGGCTACAAACCCCGCCGAAACGGATGAAGGCCGTCCGCCTGACCGCTCATCGCACCATTCGCCGCTCGGTGCGACCGCTCGTCGCAGACAATCGCGCGTTCTCTGTCCCTTGTCGCCCGTATGCGTTCGTATACGCCCGGGACGACGAGCCGGCAGGAGAGGTGTGGAGCATGACGACGGCGACCGCGACGAGGACGGCCACGACGGACGAGCGGGCCCTCGCGGAGCTTCAGCGGGACCACGGTCCGGCGCTGCTCGGCTTCCTGCTCGGCCTCACCAACGGCGACCGGCAGCGCGCCGAGGACCTGGCGCAGGAGACGCTGGTACGGGCCTGGCTCCACCCGGAGGCCTTCGACGGGCCCTACGACTCGATGCGCCCCTGGCTCTTCACCGTGGCCCGGCGGCTCGCCATCGACGCCCGGCGCTCACGGCTCGCCCGGCCCACCGAGATCGGCGACGGGATACTGGCCGCCACCCCCGACCCGGCCGACACCACCGAGTCCGCGGTCGCCGCCCTCGACGTCCGCGCCGCCGTCCGCGGCCTCAGTCCGGAGCACCGGGCGGTGCTGGTACGGCTCTACTTCCACGGACTGACCGTCAACGAGGCGGCGGCCGACCTCGGCATACCCGCCGGGACGGTCAAGTCCCGCTCCCACTACGCGCTGCGTCAGCTCGGCCACCAGTTGCCCGGCTACCGGCCCCGGCACCGCGCCGTTGCCCGCCCCCACGCCGGGGCCGCACAATGACCGGGTGACGCCGACGCTGACTACCGCCGCCGCGGACAAGGTACTCGCCGACAACTTCGCCCCCTGGGTGCTCGACCTGGGGCTCACGGTGGTCTCGGTCGACGACCGGGAGGCGGTGCTCCGCCTCCCCTGGTCCGACCGGCTGGCCCGGGAGGGCGGAGGTCTCTCGGGCCAGGCGCTGATGGCCGCCGCCGACACGGCGACGGTGATCGCGGTCGCGGCCGCCCGCGGCGGCTTCGTCCCGATGACGACGGTCCAGCAGTCCATCAGCTTCCAGCGGCCGGTGCTCGGCACGGACGTGCTGATCCGGGCGCGGCTGACCAAGACCGGCAAGCGGATGGCCTTCGCGGACATCACCATGACGGCCGAGGGCACGGAGGAGACGGCCGCGCACGCGACGGCCGTGTACGCGCTCCTGGGCTGAGCCGGGCCGGTCGTCGGCCGGCCTGCGTCGCGCGGGAGTACGGCAGCGCGCCGAGCCTCGCGCGCGCTGCCCCGGACGCCTCAGCAGCCCCCGTGCCCTCCTGGGACGCAGCGGCACCGATCCGGCGGAGAAACGTATCCGAAACCACACCGGCGAGTTGAGTAAAGAGCGACCCGCGCGCGTCTTCCTCGGTGGAGGCTCGTGGTCGGGATCGCCGACCGACATGTCCGGGAGAAGGTGGGAGCGTTGCTGCCCGAGAGTACGAACGGCACCAGCGGGGGCGGGCTCGCCGTCCCGATGGCATGGCTGTGTGCCGAGTTCATAGCCGACGATCTGCTGCGCACCGGCTGTCTCGTCGAGCCCGGCACCCTGGAGTACCGGGCCGGCCGGCAGACGCTCGCGCTCACCATCCATCTCTGCGAGGACCCGGACGCCCCGGGCGGGGCCCGGTCCGCGGGCCGGCTCGACGAGTGGCTCGCCAAGACCTCGTACGACCACCCCTGGCCGCAGTGGGTCCGGGCGCGGCTCGCCGAGCGGGCCCACGCGGGCGAGGACGGGCCCGACCTCGCCCTGGCCCGGGAGACCTGGCGGCTCCTCCGGGCGACCAGCGTCTGGGCCGCCGACCTGGGCGGCCTGCCGCCCGCCGGCTCCGGGTTCCCCGTGGACGAGTGCGGCCACACCTGGCTGCCCGCCTGGAAGTTGGGGCTTCCGCTCGGCCATCTGGCCCTGCATCTCTACTGATCGCGGGGTCAGGGAGCCGTCGGGTGCACACCGGGACGGTACTTGGGGATCCGTACGGTCACCTTCATCCCCGCGTCGATCCCGGTCTCGATGACCAGACCGTGGTCGGGGCCGTACACCTGGCGGAGCCGCTCGTCGACGTTGGACAGGCCGATGCCGGAGCCGGTGGGCCGCTCCCCGAGGAGGACGGCGCGCAGCACGGCCGGGTCCATGCCCACCCCGTCGTCCTCGATGACGACGACGGCCTCCGCGCCCGCGTCGCGGGCGGCGATGGTGACCCGGCAGGCGTGCACGCTGTCCTCCAGGCCGTGCTTGACGGCGTTCTCCACCAGCGGCTGCAGGCAGAGGAACGGCAGGGCCACCGGCAACACCTCGGGCGCGATCTGGAGCGTGACCGTGAGCCGGTCGCCGAAGCGCGCTCCGGCGAGCGCCAAGTACTGCTCGATGGCGCGCAGTTCGTCGGCCAGCTGAGCGAACTCGCCGTGCCTGCGGAAGGAGTAGCGGGTGAAGTCGGCGAACTCGAGGAGCAGCTCCCGCGCCCGCTCGGGGTCGGTGCGGACGAACGAGGCGATGGCGGCCAGGGAGTTGAAGATGAAGTGCGGGGAGATCTGGGCGCGCAGGGCTCTGATCTCGGCCTCCACGATCCTGGTCCGCGAGCGGTCCAGCTCGGAGAGTTCGAGCTGGACGGAGACCCAGCGGGCGACCTCGGTCGCGGCCCGGACGAGGACGGCCGACTCCCGCGAACCGTAGGCGACGAGCGCGCCGAGCACGCCGTCCTCGCCGGTCAGCGGGGCGATCACGACCCAGCGCAGCGGACAGGTGACGTCGGCGCAGTCGGTGTGCGCGGACAGGCTGCGGCCGGAGTCGAGGATCGGGGTGACCCGCTCCATGACGTGCTCGCGGTGGTGCCTCTCGCCCGGCCCGTCCCAGGCGAGGACGGCGGACCGGTCGGTCAGGCAGAGCGCCTCCGTGCCCAGCAGCGGACGCAGCCGGCGGACCGCCTTGCGCGCGGTGTCCTCGGTCAGGCCGGCGCGCAGGGGCGGGGCGGCGAGCGAGGCGGTGTGCAGGGTGTGGAAGGTGGCGCGCTCGACGGGCGTGCCCAGGTCGAGGTCGGCCGCCTGGTCGCCCCGGCGCGTGGCGAGCCGCCCGAGGGAGAAGCCGAGGGCGAGGAGTACGGCGCCGACGGCGGCGGAGGCGGCGAGTTCGATCCCGGTCATCGCTCGGCCTCCCGTGCCTCGACCTGCCCGGGTCCGGGGCGCCCGGTCCCGGGGCGCCCGGTGAACGCCTCCGGGAGGTGGAGGCGGGCGAGGAGCGCCGGGGTCGCGGCCGGGATGTGCCGTGGGGTGGCGAGCGAGACCAGGATCATCGTGAGGAAACCGAGCGGCACCGACCAGACCGCCGGCCAGGCCATCAGCGTGTGTGGCCAGCCCTCGTCCGGCAGGCCCGCGCGGGTCGCCATCACGGCCGTGAGCGCGGAGCCGCCGCCGAGCACCAGCCCGGCCATCGCACCGGGCGGGGTGAGCCGGCGCCACCAGATGCCGAGGACGAGCAGCGGGCAGAAGGACGACGCGGAGACCGCGAAGGCGAGGCCGACGGCGTCGGCCACCGGGACCTTCGAGGCGAAGACCCCGGCCGTCAGCGGCACGGCCGTGGCCAGCACGGTCGCCAGCCGGAAGTGCCGTACGCCCCGGGAGGGCAGCACGTCCTGGGTGAGGACGCCGGCGACCGCCATCGTCAGCCCGGAGGCGGTGGAGAGGAAGGCGGCGAAGGCGCCGCCGGCCAGGAGCGCGCCCAGCAGATCGCCGAGGACCCCGCCGAGCATCCGCTCGGGCAGCACGAGCACGGCGGCGTCGGCGGCTCCGGTGAGCGCGAGTTCGGGGGCGTAGATCCGGCCGAGCGCCCCGTACACCGGCGGCAGCAGGTAGAACGCGCCGACGAGCCCGAGGACGACCAGCGTCGTGCGGCGGGCGGCCCGGCCGTTGGGGCTGGTGTAGAAGCGGACGGCCACATGGGGCAGTCCCATGGTGCCGAGGAAGGTGGCGAGGATCAGCCCGTACGTGGCGTAGAGCTGGTGCCCGTCGCGCCCGCCGGCCAGCGGCTGGGACCAGCCGAGGGGATCGGCGCCGGTGGAGGCGCGGGTGGGGACGGGCGCGCCCGCGGGGAAGGCGAGCGCGGTGCCGCCCTCGACGCGGTGGGCTCCCTCGTCCAGGGTGACGGTCCCGCCCTCGTACGGCAGGGAGTCGACGCGGCCGGTGACGGTGAGCGTCAACGGGGCGTCGAGCTCGATCCGTACGGTGTCGGCGACCTTGACGACCGTGTGCTCGCGGAAGACGGCCGGCGCGTCGAAGCGGACGCGGGGCGCGTCGTCGCCGAACCAGGCGGCGGTCAGGAAGAGCGCGGGCACGAGCAGGGCGGTGAGTTTCAGCCAGTACTGGAAGGCCTGCACGAAGGTGATGCTGCGCATGCCGCCGGCCGCGACGATGCCGGTGACGACGAGGGCGACGAGCAGCCCGCCGACCCAGTCGGGCGCCCCGGTGAGGATCTCCAGAGTGAGGCCCGCGCCCTGGAGCTGCGGCAGCAGGTAGAGCCAGCCGATGCCGACGACGAAGAGGCTGGCGAGCCGCCGGGCGGGCGGGGACGCGAGCCGGGCCTCGGCGAAGTCGGAGAGGGTGTAGGCCCCCGAGCGGCGCAGCGGGGCGGCGACCAGGACGAGCAGGACGAGATAGCCGGCGGTGTAGCCGACGGGGTACCAGAGCATGTCCGGGCCCTGGACGAGGACGAGGCCCGCGATGCCGAGGAAGGAGGCGGCGGAGAGGTACTCGCCGCTGATGGCGGCGGCGTTGAGGCCGGGCCGCACGCTGCGGGAGGCGACGTAGAAGTCGGAGGTCGTCCGGGATATCCGCAGGCCGAGCGCGCCGATGAGCACGGTCGCGAGGACGACGGCGGTGACGGCGGTCACCGCGTAGGTGTGGTTCACGTCCGGCCCCCGCGCTCAGCGGCCCTCGACGAGGCGGGTGAAGTCGCGTTCGTTGCGTTCGGAGCGGCGGACGTACCAGTGGGCGACGGCCCAGATGACCGGGTGGACGCCGACGCCGAGCGCGATCCAGACGACGGCCTCGGGCGCGGGCAGCGCGAGCAGCAGCGGCAGCGGGCCGACACAGAGGGCGAGCGCGCCGAGCGCGGTGAGGCCGGCCCGCAGCTGGCTGCGCATCAGGGAGCGGACGTAGGTGTGGCCGAGGGTGGTCTGCTCGCTGATCTCGGAGCGGGCGGGCGGGTGGCCGGGGAACCGCTGGGTGGGCAGACCGCCGGCCCGGAGCGCGGAGGCGCGCGTGACGGTCTCGCGCCGCGGCCGGCGCGGCGTGGGTTCCTCGGACGTCGGTGTCCGCTCCGGCATCGGGCGACCTCGCAGGGGCTGTGGAGGCAACGGAGTCTACGCAGCGGTGTCCACGCACGGTAGAGCCGTCGGCGACCTCGCCGGCCGGCCGCTTCCGCGGCTCCGGTCAGCCGCCCGCGCGGCGCATGAGGAGGTCCCTGAGCTGGCGTGCGTGGCGCCGGCTGACGGCCAGCTCGGTGGAGCCGAGGCGGACGGAGGTGGCGCCGCCGTCGAGCCGGAGTTCGTCGATGCGGGCGAGGGCGACGAGGTGGCTGCGGTGGATGCGCACGAAGCCGCGGGCGGCCCAGCGCTCCTCCAGGGTGGAGAGCGGGATACGGACGAGGTGGCTGCCCTCGTCGGTGTGCAGCCGCGCGTAGTCGCCCTGCGCCTCGACGTAGACGATGGCGTCGACGGCCACGAACCGGGTGATCCCGCCGAGTTCGACCGGTATCTGCTCGGGCGCCGCGGCGGGGGCGGCCTGGGCGGCGGAGGACGCGGCCGGTGAGGAGGGGGCGGGGGACGCGGCCGGGGCGTGCACCAGTTCGCGGACCCGGCGGACGGCCTCGGCGAGCCGTTCACGGCGTACGGGCTTGAGGACGTAGTCCACGGCCTTGAGGTCGAAGGCCTGCACGGCGAAGCCCTCGTGGGCCGTGACGAAGACGATCAGGGGCGGCCGGGCGAACCCCGCGAGCAGCCGGGCGAGATCGAGTCCGGTGAGCCCTGCCATGTGGATGTCGAGGAAGACGACGTCGATGGCCTCGTCGCTGTCGGGGCCCGCCTCCAGGGCGCGGCCGATCCTGCGCAGGGCCTCGGTGGCGTCGGTGGCGCCCTCGGCGCTGCGGATCCGCGGATCGGCACGCAGGAGGTAGAGCAGTTCCCCGAGGGCGGGGGCCTCGTCGTCGACGGCCAGTACGCGCAGCATGCGGCGGAGTCTAAGGGAGGGGCCCGCGGGCGCTGCTTCGGGAACGTGGAGGTCCGGCGGGCGCGGGCGCTTCGGGAACGGGGACGTCCGGCGGGCGCTACTTCAGGAACTTGGAGGTCCGGCGGTCGGCGAGCGGCTTGCCGCCGGTCTGGCAGGTGGGGCAGTACTGGAGGGAGGAGTCGTGGAACGACACCTCCCGGATGGTGTCCCCGCAGACCGGGCAGGCCTCACCGGTCCGGCCGTGGACGCGCAGGCCGCTCTTCTTCTCGGCCTTGAGCCTGCCCGCCGCCAGGCCGTGCGAGCGCTCGACGGCCTCGCGCAGGGTGGTGCGCAGGGCCTCGTAGAGGACGGCGGTCTCGGCCTCGGTCAGGTTCTGGGTCGGTTTGAAGGGGGACGTCTTCGCGGCGTGGAGGATCTCGTCGCTGTAGGCGTTGCCGATGCCGGCGATCAGGCTCTGGTCGCGCAGGGCGCCCTTGATCTGCCGCCGCTCCCCGCTGAGCAGGGCGCTGAAGGCGGCGAGGTCGAAGTCCTCGGCGAGCGGGTCGGGGCCGAGGCGGGCGACGCCGGGCACGTCCTGCGGGTCGCGGACCAGGTGGACGGCGAGCCGCTTGGTGGTCCCGGCCTCGGTCAGGTCGAAGCCGTCGCCGCCGGTGAGCGCGGTCCGCAACGCGAGGGGCCCCTTGCCGGGGCGCGGCGGACCGGAGGGCAGCGGGTCCCTCCACTGGAGCCAGCCCGCGCGCGCCAGATGGACCAGGAGGTGGAGCCGGCCCGTCGGGCCGTCGGTGGCGATGTCGAGGAACTTGCCGTGCCGGGCCACCTCGCTGACGGTGGCGCCGTCGACGGCGCTCAGGGGCGGGTCGTACGTCTTGAGCACGCTGATCGCGACGGGCAGGGCGCGGGCGATCTCCTTGCCCACCAGATGTTCGTCGAGGAACTCGCGGAGGGCTTCCACCTCGGGCAGTTCGGGCATGCCACCACCCTGCCGCAGCGGCCGCCCGTACGCGCGCTCAACCGGCCTCGTGGAGGAGGTCGAGCTCCTCGGCGAGGGCGGCGGCCAGCACGTCGAGGTCTGGGACGGCCTTGCCGTCGGCGACCAGGCCGACATGGACGCGGCCGCCGTAGGGGGACATGGCGACGGCGAGCGACTGGCCCCGGGCGAGCGGGGCCATCGGGAAGAGGGTGCGCAGCGGGGCGCCGCCGAGGGAGAGGGCCGAGCGGGGCAGCGGCACGTTGGTGACCAGGACGTCGAAGAGCAGACGGGCGGCGCCGGAGGCCAGCGGGGCGCCGAAGCGGTGGGCCAGGGGCGGCAGTTGGTCGGCGAGGACGGCCAGCGCTCCGGCTCCCCGCAACGGTCCGTCGGCCTTGTTGCGGTCCATGTCCCGGCGTACGGAGGCCAGCCGGGCGGCGGGGTCGGCCTCGGTGACGGGGAGGGTGAGGAGGTAGGCGGAGAGGCTGTTGCCGGTGCCCGCGGGGGCGCCGGGGCGCCGTCGGGAGACGGGGACCAGGGCGCGCGGGTCGGCGCCGGGGAGCGGCGCGCCGCGCCCGTGGAGCCAGCGGCGCAGCCCTCCGGCGACGACGGCGAGCAGGACGTCGTTGGCGGTACCGCCCGAGCTCCGGCGGACCTGGTGGACGCGGTCCAGGTCGAGGACGGTGGTGGCGACCCGGCGCGTCCCGCTGGAGTCGGCGGCGAGGGCGGCCGTCGCGGACCCGTCGGGGCGGCCGGCCCGGGCGACGGAGGCGCCGACCACGGAGGCCCCGACCTCGACGGCCCGGCCGAGGGCGCCGATCCGCTCGCGGGCGGCGCCCATGATCCGGCCGGGGCCCGGCAGCCAGGAGCGCGGCGGTACGGAGCGAGGCCTGCGGCCGCCCGGCGCGCGGGCGGCCCGGCGGGTGACGGCGGCGATCTCGTCGAAGATCCCGGCGCCGATGGCGACGGCCCGCATCCCGTCGGCGAGGGCGTGGTGGAGCTTGACGAGGACGGCGAACGAGCCGTCGGGCGCGCCGGTGAGCAGGTACATCTCCCAGGGCGGCAGCCCGCGTTCGACCGGCCGTTCCATGAGTTCACCCGCCAGCCGGGCGGTCGCGGCGCCGAAGTCGGTGCCGGGCACCGCGATCGCCCGCACGTGCCGGCGTACGTCGAAGTGCGGGTCCGTGCTCCAGGCGGCGCCGCCGACGGGGAGCAGGACGTCGCGGATCCGCATCCGCAGCCGGGGAATCGCGGCGGCGCGGCTCCCCAGCAGCTCCAGGACGTCGCACGGGTCGCCGTCGGAGGGGAGCGGGCCGAAGTGGGCGAGGGCGCCCAGGTGCATGGGGTGGTCGGTGGACTCGAGATGCCAGAAGGCCAGGTCGAGGGGTGCCAGTAGCTCGCTGCTCAAGGTGTCCCCATGTGCGGGTGTGGGGTGGGCGGTCGGACGGCCGGAAACCGCAGTCAATCGCGTACGATCCGTTACGGTCAAGTACGGTCTGTTTACGCAGGGTTAATTCTGAACTCGCACCATACGCACTTGCCACTGCCGCGCGACTCGACGCCCCAGACGTCGGAGAGCCGGTCGACGAGCATCAGGCCTCGTCCGGAGACACCCGCCTCCCCCGCCTCCCGGCGCCGGGGCAGCGCGCTGGAGCGGTCCTCCACCTCCACCCGGAGCCGGCGTTCGGGGCCCGCCAGCATCCGCAGGGTGACGATCGCCCCGCCGTCGGTGTGCATCAGCGCGTTGGTCATCAGCTCGTCGGCGACCAGCTCGATCTCGTCCGAGCGCTCCCCCGCGCCCCAGGCCCGTACGGCCGCGCGGATCATGTGCCGGGCCGAGCTGAGCGCCTCCGGGTCGCTCTGCGCCACGTGCTGCTGGAGCCGGCCGCCGGACCGGGGGACGTGGGCCCCCTGCCGCCGCAACAGCAGGAGCGCCACGTCGTCCTCGCCGCCGCGCTCGTCCACCACCTCGCAGAGGTGGTCGGCGAGCTCCTGGAGGTCGCGCGGTCCGCCGCGTACCAGCGAGGAGAGCCAGCGCAGCCCGTCGTCGAGGTCCGAGCCCGGCTTCTCCACCAGTCCGTCGGTGTACAGCAGCAGGGTCTGGCCCGGGGACAGCTCCAGCGTGGTCGCCGGGTGGTCGAGGCGGTCGAACTCGGCCGACAGACCCAGCGGCAGGCCGCCCTCCACCGGCAGTCGGCGGCAGCTTCCGTCGGTGTCCTGGAGCAGCGGGTCGACGTGCCCGGCGCGGACCACCTGGAGGGTCCCCGTCGTGAGGTCGGCCTCGACGTAGGTGCAGGTGGCGAAGCGGTCGGTGTCGAGTTCGTGGAGGAAGACGGAGGCCCGGGCGATGACCGTCGCGGGGCTGTGCCCCTCGGCCGCGTACGCCCGCAGCACGATCCGCAGCTGCCCCATGACGGCAGCCGCGTGGGTGTCGTGGCCCTGGACGTCTCCGACGACGGCCCCGACCCGACCGCCGGGCAGCGGGATGATGTCGTACCAGTCGCCGCCGATGTCCCTGCCGAGGCGGGCCGAGCGGTACCGGACGGCTATCTGGGCGCCCGGCACGTCGGGGATGCGGCGCGGCAGCATCGCCTGCTGGAGCCCCTCGGCGAGGTCGTGCTCCTGCTCGTAGAGCATGGCGCGGGCGAGGCTCTGCGCGATGCTGCTGCCGAGCGCGACCAGCAGGTTGCGTTCGTCGGCGCTGAAGCCGGTCCGGTCGCTGTAGAGCAGTCCGAGCGCGCCGATCGGGCGGGCCTGGGCGATGAGGGGGAGGTAGGCCGCCGAGGTGATCCCGAGACCGCTGATGTGGGGCCAGAGGACCGGGTAGGAGGTGGCGAAGTCCTCGGGCGAGTCGATGAAGCGGGGCCTGAGGGTCCTGATCACCTCACCCATCGGGTACGGCTCGTCCACCCGGGTGAATCGGGTGCCGGGCACGAAGGCGCCGACGGGGCCCTCGGCGACGAGGTGGATCCGGCCGGACTCCAGGAGGCCCATGACGAGGCTGGTGGCGCCGAAGTTCTCCAGCCCGTGCGAGTCGTTGAGGAGGTCGATGACGTCCTGCACGGTCCGGGCGTGGGCCAGGGCGGCGGTGGTCCCCTCGACGACGCTGGTGCGCTCGCGTCTGCCCTCGTCGAGGCCGAGCCGGGCGGCCTGCTCGGTGACCTCCTCGGAGGCGTCCCGCAGGATGCCGACGATACGGACCGGGCGGCCGGTCGCGTCCCGCTGGATCTGGCCCTCGGTGTGCGTCCAGCGCGGTGTGCCGCCGCGCATGCGGACGCGGAAGTACGCGCCGTAGTGGTCGCTGCCGTCCTTCAGCGCGTGGGTGACGAGCGTGTCGAGCTGGCGGCCCTCGTCGGGCGTCACACGGGAGTTGAGGGTGGTCGGGTCGCCGTCGTACTCCTCGGGGCTCATGTCGAAGACCCGGAGGGCGCCCTCGTCCATGGTCATCACCCCGGTGAGCAGGTCCCAGTCGAAACTGCCCATCCGGAACGCCCGGCCGTAGTCCCGGAGGAAGCAGCACGTCGGACCCCCTGGTCCCGATCCGCAGCGGCAGGGATCCGCCGCTCCGCCTCCCCCGCTTCCCGCGCTCATGGGGCCACGCTAGGCGCAGCCCCGGCGGTGCGCACGGTGGAGATCATCCCGGTGCCTCGCACGGGCATCAGCCCTCGAAGGTCTCCGGCTGCCGCGGAGCCGTGTCGCTGGGGAACAGCTCGTCGAAGGGGGGCAGCTCCGACTCGGGGGCCGGCTCGGTCTCCGGCTCGGGTTCGACGGGGGGCTCCGGGGAGGGCGGAACGGGCGGCTCGCTCCGGTTCGGGGGTGGGGTCGGGCAGCCGGGCGGGATCGACGGGCTCGGGGAGGCCGGGTCCGGGGAGGCCGTGCCGGGGGTGCCGGTCGTCTCCTCCGAAGGGGAGGCCGGGGGCAGCGACGGGCAGGCGGACGACGAGGGCGGCGGGGAGGTGGGTGTGGTGGAGCGGCCCGGGGTGGGCGAGCCGTCGGTGACCGAGGGGGACGGTACGGGCTTCGGCGTGCCGGTGAGGTCGCACGCGGCGGGCTCGCAGTGCGGGATCACGCTCGGCCGGGTGTCCTGCTCGCCGTCGGTGCCGGTCTTCCGCTCGATCCAGGTGTTGTCGACGACGTTGACGATGACCAGGCTGGTGACGACCGTGGCCGTCGGCCTGATGACCACGACGCGGTCGGGGTGGTAGCCGCCCCAGGGCCGGCCCTTGTGGACGACCGTCCGGACGGCGGCCGGTGAGCGCACCGGGTTGCCGCAGGCGCAGCGGACGCGGGGCGTGCCGTACTGGTCGACGAGGACGGCCGTACCGGCCTGGAGGACGGACTGGAACGCGGTGGGGGCGCCGTCGCGGTAGCCGTGGTTGGTGACGCGGGTGTCGGCGCGCAGGACGACGGGGGTGAGGCCGCGCAGCCAGTCGGGGACACCGGCCTCGGGGATGCCGGCCGCCTCGGCGAAGGCGCGGGCCTTGTCCCGGTCGTCGGCGAGGAACGCGACCTGCTGTTCGACGTCGCAGCTCGCGACCGAGCGGGTGCCGCCGTAGAGGCCGGGGGTGGAACCGGTGATCTCGCGGACCGTCTGCGCCGTGGCGGTGGGCGCGGGGCTTCCGGGCGGGGCGGGGGTGGGAACGGGCGGCTCGCCGGCCCGGGACGTGGAGGCGGTGAACGGGTCGGGGCCCTGCTCGGCGACCGGCTGGAGGAACACCTCCTGGCCGGCCGGGGTGGCCCGGTCCGCGCCGTTGCCCCCGCCCGTGTCGCCCGACGAGCAGCCCGCCAGGAACAGCGCCGAGGCCAGCGCTCCGGCGGCGAGTACGGCGGCGTGGGGCCGTGGTGACCGGCGTATGGGTGAGCGCACGTGGTTCTCCCGCCTCTTTCCACCCCGAGACATTCCTTCATGTCTGTCGCACCGCGCGGCCACCCGCAAGCCGGGCCGGTCCGACCGGGCGAGAGGAGGACTTGAACGTGTTCAAGGAAGGCTCTACGCTCGGGGCCAGCCACGTTTGAACACGTTCAATCAGGGGGGCCGTATGTCCGTGCTCGTCGCGGTCGTCGTGATGCTGGGGATGTTCGTCGTCGTCCCGGTCGGCCTGGGGCTCGTCGACGAGCCCCCGCCGCGCGCCCTGGGCCCCCTCCGCCGCCTCTGGCCGCTCCTCGCCCTGCCGGGCGCCGTCGCGCTCTGGCTCCCGCGCTCCGCCGTCGCGGCCTCGCTCGCCGCCGTGTACGCGCTGGCCACGCTCACCCTGGCGCTCTGCGCCCCGGCACGGCTCGCGGCGCTCCGCCGCCGGCGTCCGTCCGAGGGGCCTCCGCCGCACCCGCTCGCCCCGGCCGAGGTCGCCGTCCTCACCGCGCTGGTGACCCCGTCCGTGGCGGGCCTCGCCCTCGTCGCGGAGCGCGCGGGCCACCCGCTCCTCGGCTTCGACCTCGGCATCCTCGCCCTCACCGTGCCCCACTTCCACTTCGCGGGCTTCGCCGCCGCCCTGGTCGCCGGCCTGGTCTGCCGTACGTCCGACGGGCCCGGCGCGCGCTTCGCCGCGCTCAGCGTGCCGCTCGGGACGGCGCTCGTCCTGGCCGGCTACTTCGTCGACGACTGGGCCGAACTCACCGGGGCCGTCGTCCTCACCGCCGGGATGTGGGCCGTCGCCCTGGCGACCTGGCGCGATCTGCGACCCGGCGCTCCGGACCGCGTGACCCGCGCGCTGCTCGCCGTCTCCGCCGTCGTGCTGGTGGCGACCATGCTGCTCGCCCTCAGCTGGGCGCTCGGCGAGGCGACCGGACTGCCCCACCCGAGCCTGACCTGGATGGCGGCGACCCACGGCCTGGGCAACGCCCTCGGCTTCGCTCTCTGCTCCCTGCTCGCCTGGCGCCGCCTGCGGGCGACCGCCCCCTCGAAGGAGACCGCTCCATGGCCCGCCTGATCCGCGACCTCGCCACGCCCGCGCACACCGCCACACCTGCGCACGCCACCACTCCTGCGCACGCCGCCCTGAACTACCGCGAGGTCGGCGCCACGGCGCGCGACTTCCTCCCCGGCGGCTACCACCATCTCCACCACACGGTCCGCGTGGGCCGGGGCCGGGACGCCTTCGAGGCCGCCGGGGCGGCCGTCACCACCTGGCGGATGCACCGCGCCTCGGGCGCCCGGGTCCGCAGCAGTGCCGTCCGCGCCGAGCCCGGCGCCTTCGTCGAGGTCTCGATGGGCCTCGGCCCCGCCCGCTTCACCGCCCCGTGCGAGGTGATCTGGACGGCGTACGAGAGGGACCGCACCGGCTTCGCCTACGGCACCCGCGCCGGGCACCCGGAGCGCGGCGAGGAGTCGTTCGTCGTCGATCTCCACCGCGACGGCTCGGTCTGGTTCACCATCACCGCCTTCAGCCGTCCCGCCACCTGGTACACCCGCCTCGCCGGCCCCCTCGTCCCCGCCCTCCAGCGTGCCTACGCACGCCGCCTCGGCCGCACGCTCAGCCGCGTCGTCGGGGGCTGACGCCAGGGTTACGCTCCTTTTGTAGCTCTATGCACCCCGGCATGGGCGCCCCCAGGGCAGGAGACGGACGTGAGCCAGTACGACGAATACAGCACTCCCTCGCAGGCCGAGGGCGAGCGCCTCGAAGAGGACATGGACACGCTGCAGCGCGATCATCGGCACCCGGCGACCACCCGCACCACACCGTCCCAGGCGGAGGGCCGGCGTGCGACGGACGAGGACGAGCCGAGCTGAGCCCCGGGCGACCTGAGCCCCCGGGCCGGAACGGGCAGCGATGGAGTGGTTCACCGCACCGGACTACTGGCTGAGCCGGATCGTCTTCCAGCGGGGGCTCGCCGGGCTCTACCTCGTGGCCTTCCTCTCGGCCGCGCTCCAGTTCCGGGCCCTGATCGGCGAGCGCGGCATGCTCCCGGTACCGGAGTATCTGCGCCGCGTGGAGCCGCGCCGAGCCCCCAGCCTCTTCCACTGGCACTACTCCGACCGGCTGTTCGCCGCTGTCTCGTGGAGCGGCGCCGCGCTCGCGCTCGCCCTGGTGGCGGGCGCCGGGGACGCGGTACCGCTCGCCGTCTCCATGGCGTGCTGGGCGGTCCTCTGGGCGCTGTACCTGTCGATCGTCAACGTCGGCCAGACCTGGTACGGGTTCGGCTGGGAGTCACTGCTCCTGGAAGCGGGGTTCCTCGCGGTCTTCCTCGGCAACGACGAGACCGCGCCCCCCGTCCTGGTCCTCTGGCTGCTGCGCTGGCTGCTCTTCCGCGTCGAGTTCGGCGCCGGCCTCATCAAGATTCGCGGCGACCGGTGCTGGCGGAACCTGACCTGCCTCGACTTCCACCACGAGACGCAGCCGATGCCGGGCCCGCTCAGCTGGTTCTTCCACCACCTGCCGCGCCCGCTGCACCGGGCCGAGGTAGCGGCCAACCACGTCGTCCAGCTCCTGGTCCCGGTCCTGCTGTTCACCCCGCAGCCGGTGGCGACGGCGGCCGCCGGCCTGATGGTGGCGACCCAGCTCTGGCTGGTGCTCTCGGGGAACTTCGCCTGGCTGAACTGGCTGACGATCGTCCTGGCGCTCTCCGTCGTGGACGGCTCGCTCGTCGTCGGCGCGCACCCGCAGCCCGACCCGCCGCTCTGGTTCGTGGTCGTGGTCGTCGCCGTGACCGCCCTCGTGCTGTTCCGCAGCTACCGGCCGGTGCGCAACCTGCTCTCGCGGCGCCAGGCGATGAACCGCTCGTACGACCCGCTCCACCTGGTCAACTCGTACGGCGCCTTCGGCACGGTCGGCCGGATCCGGGACGAGATCGTGGTCGAGGGAACCGACGACCCGGTGCCGCACGCGGGCACGGTGTGGAAGGAGTACGGCTTCAAGGGCAAACCGGGCGATCCGAGGCGGCTGCCGCGCCAGTTCGCCCCCTACCACCTGCGGCTCGACTGGCTGATGTGGTTCGCGGCCCTCTCCCCCGCGTACGCCCGGGACTGGTTCGGGCCGTTCGTCGAGCGACTGCTCGACGGCGACCGGGACACCCTGCGGCTGCTGCGCCACAACCCCTTCCCCGACGCCCCACCGGCCCTCGTCCGTGCCCGCCTCTACCGCTACCGGTTCACGACCTGGCGTGAGCTGCGGGAGACGGGGGCGTGGTGGCATCGCACGCTGGTCCGGGAGTATCTGCCGCCGGTCGGCCTGGGGGCCCCTGGACACACCCGTGCCCCCGGACGCGGCGGCGACCGGGGGCACGGGTGAAGCGGTACGACTCAGTCGATACGGGGTATGTCAGTCGATACCCGGCAGGATGTGGGGCTCCGCGAGGTCGTCCTCGTAGCCGGCGAGCCGGATGGGTGCGGCGTGGGCCCACACGTCCAGGCTTCCGATCTCGCCCGGGCGGTGGGGCCGCTCCGGACGTTCGGCCGGTCGCTGTTCCTGCTTCGTCAGTTCTGGTGTCACCGCGCACTCCCTTGTGTCGCGTACCTATGTGGACATGGCCGTTCGGTCGCGGTGGCGCCGTTCAGGGGGCGGGACCGCGGCCTTGGTGACAGACCAGTCCCCGGGCCGGCCGTGAGGGTTTGGTGAAACCCTGGTGGCCGACCGTGGACATCAGACTAACCAAATGAGCGCCCAAGCGCTCTATGGGGCTCAGAAGTGTGACGCGATCGAGTGAATTTCGGACACCCGAGCTGTTTGAGCGGGCGTGGCCCGGGCTCGTGGACCGTGCGACTACCAGTTGCCGGGCTTGTAGTCCTTGAGGAAGCAGCCGTACAGGTCCTCGCCCGCCTCGCCGCGCACGACCGGGTCGTAGACGCGGGCGGCGCCGTCGACCAGGTCGAGCGGGGCGTGGAAGCCCTCCTCGGCCAGCCGCAGCTTGTCGAAGTGCGGACGCTCGTCGGTGATCCAGCCGGTGTCGACCGAGGTCATGAGGATGCCGTCGGTCTGGAACATCTCCTGGGCGCTGGTCCGCGTCACCATGTTCATCGCCGCCTTGGCGGCATTGGTGTTCGGGTGCCCGGCGCCCTTGTAGCCCCGGCCGAAGACGCCCTCCATCGCGGAGACGTTGACGATGTAGGCCCGCCCGCTGGCCGCCTTCTTCGCGGCGTCGGCCATCACCGGCCGCAGCGCGCTGATCAGGATGAACGGCGAGGTGTAGTTGCACAGCTGGGTCTCGAGCAGTTCCACCGGGGAGATCTGGTCGATCGTCTGCACCCAGGTGTTGCTCTCGACGACGTCCGGTACGAGCCCGCCGGCGTCGATGGCGCTGCCGTCGCGGTGGCGCTCGACGCTGGCGTTGCCCGCGACCAGCGCGAGGTCGGCGACCTTCTGCGCGTCCAGTCCGCTCACGCCGACGGGCAGGGCGGTCAGACCGTCGACCGAGCCGGAGTTGAAGGCTCCGATGACGTGGTGCGCGGGCAGCTCCCCGGCGGGCAGCGGCGCGCTCTCGCCGTCGACCAGCGCGGCGTACGCGGAGGGCAGCCGGCGCACGGTCTGCGTCGCGTTGTTGATCAGGATGTCCAGCGGGCCGGCCTCGGCGACCTGCTCGGCCAGGGCGACCGCCTGCGCGGGGTCGCGCAGGTCGATGCCGACGACCTCCAGCCGGTGCATCCAGTCCGCCGAGTCCTCCATGGCCTTGAAGCGACGGATGGCGTCCTTGGGGAAGCGGGTGGTGATCGTGGTGTGCGCGCCGTCGCGCAGCAGCCGCAGCGCGATGTACATGCCGATCTTGGCCCGGCCGCCGGTGAGCAGCGCGCGCTTGCCGGTGAGGTCGGCGCGGATGTCACGCCGGTAGCGGTTCTCGGCGGCGCAGGGCTGGCAGAGCTGGTGGTAGAAGTAGTCGACCTCGACGTACCGCGTCTTGCAGACGTAGCAGGACCTGGGGCGCTGGAGTATCCCGGCGATCCGGCCCTCCTCGGTGACCGACGAGGGGAGGAGGCCCTCGGTCTCGTCGTCGATCCGCTGGGCGGAGCCGGTGGCGGTCGACTCGGTGACCGCCTTGTCGTTCGCGGTCTTCGCGGCCCGGCGCTCCTGGCGGCGGCGCTGCTTCACCGTGCGGTAGACACCGGCGGTGGCGCGCCGGACGGCGATCGCGTCGGGGTGGTCGACGTCCAGCTCGTCGAGCTCGTCGAGCACGCTCAGGCAGACGGCCAGGCGATCGGGGTCGATACCCGGCCCGTACCCCTGGGTTTCTTCGGTCACCGTCATGGCCTCTGCCGTTCCTCGATCACTCGTACGCTCGCGCGCGCCCACACATCCAAAAGGGGGATTTTACGGAGCCGGGGGCCGTGTCTCCAAACCCGTGGCGGGAGGGTGGTCGAAGACACAGTCGCCGCACAGTCCCCCGCTCGGACAGCGGTAGTAGAGGCAGCAGCTGGTACGGCGCAGGGCGGGGCCCTCGACGGTGCGGGCGAGGTCGGGGTGGGCGAAGAGCCCGGAGACGAGCTCCCCGGCGCGGGCGGCGACCTCGGGCCGGTCCTGCGCGCGGGCCCAGCGGGTGAGCTCACGCGACGCTCCGGCGAGGGCCGAGCCCGCGTTCCCCCAGAGCAGTCGGGGCGAGATCCGCCCGTCGCGCCGGAAGGCCTCGTGCAGGGGGACGAGATGGGCGCTCTGGACGGCCTCGCGGAGGTCGCCGACGGTGGCGGGGCGGGTGGCCGTGCCCGCCCACCACAGGTCGTCGGGCGAGGTCAGCGCGCCGTCCCAGGACAGCTCGGCCGGATCGAGCGCGGGGAAGCGGCCGAACAGCGCGGCCGGGCCCAGCGCGATCGACCAGAGCCGGGCCGCGAGCCCGAGGTGCGCGATCGAGGCGGCCACGCGCCGCTCGGGCGCGCCGAGGCGCTGCCCGACCCGGTCGACGCGTGCGGTCAGTGGGGCGAGGCCGGGAAGGGCCGGGGGGCCCGCCGGCGTGTAGAGGCGGGCGAGCGGGAGGTGCGCGCCGCCCGTCTCCGGTGGGGCCGTCCGCAGGGCGAAGAAGCCGCCCACCGACCCGCTCTCGGCGAGATCCACCGCCACAGCCTCCCCACACGTCCGTCTGTTCCGGTCCGTTCCCGTCCTGCTCGGTGATCACGGTAGCGGTCGGTCGGCCGCTCGGGCAGGGGCCAATGTGGCCCGGGGCCGGGGGTGACTGGCTCGGATCGAGGACGCCTCCCGGCGCCCATCGCGGCGGTCCGCTTCGGCCCGGATATCGGAAAAGGACGCTTTGCACCCCTGCTGACCTGCGCGGTCGTACATCCTCCGGCGTACGGCACGGCCTCGTACTGCGAAGGCAGTACGTCCGAAGGCGTTCCCAGGTACGACGACGTGAACGCCCGGAAGAGAGATCGTTGTAGGTATGAGCCCCCTCTTGCTGGCCGTCCTCCTGTCACTGGTCTCGGCGGTCGCCTACGCGGCCGCGGCGATCGTGCAGGAGCGGGTCGCGGCCTCCGCCGCCGGCCTGACGTACGCACCGCTGCGCAACCCGGCCTGGTGGGGGTCCGTGCTGCTCAACGGTCTCGGGGCGGCGCTGCACGTGGCCGCACTCGCCTACGGTCCGCTCAGTCTGGTCCAGCCGCTGGGCGCCCTCACCATCGTCTTCGCGCTGCCCATGGCGGCCCTGTTCGTCGGCCGCAAGGCAGGCCGTACGGCCTGGCGTGGCGCGCTGATGGCCACGGTGGGCCTCGCGGGGCTGCTCAGCCTGACGGGCGGCGCCGATACGCACTCCCTGGGGGAGACACAGCGCTGGCTGCTCGCCGCCGGCACGTTCGGACTGGTGGCGGGGCTCTTCACGACGGCGCGTCTGGTGGGCCGTTCGGTGCTGCGCAGCGTCGCGCTGGCGACGGCGGCGGGCATCTCCTTCGGGATCGCCTCGGTCTTCACCAAGACCGTGGCGGTGGAGTGGACGGCGAGCGCGCCGTTCGCCCAGTGGCCGAGCGTGCTGGTCCTCTCGGCGCTCGCGGTGACCGGTCTGCTGCTCTCCCAGGCCTCCTACCGGGGTGCGGGGCTCGCGGCCCCGCTGGCGACGGTCACGGTCGTCAACCCGGTGGTGGCCGCGACGGTGGGCCTCACGCTGTTCGGCGAGTCCTTCCGCTACGGCGCGGCCGGCACCGTGGCGGCGCTGATCTGCGGCGCGGTGGCGGCGCTCGGCATCGTCCAGCTCACGGTGGAACAGCTGACGGACCGGTCGGCGTCGGGGACGGCCGGGGCGACCCGATCAGAGAAGCGCGGCCCGGTCATGTCCGACAGGGATACGTCCGGCCCGGAGACGTCCGGGCCGGGAGCGTTCGGGCCGAGGACGTCCGGGCCCGGAGCGTTGGGGCCGGGAACGTCCGGGCCGGGAGCGTTCCGGTCAGATCGAGACGCCTCGGGCGCGCAGGTAGGCGAGGGGGTCGATGTCGGACCCGTACCCGGGACCCGTGCGCACCTCGAAGTGGAGGTGCGGTCCCGAGCTGTTGCCGGTCGATCCTGAACGGGCGATGCGTTGCCCGCCGTTGACCCGCTGTCCCTCACGCACGGTGAGCGCGGAGAGGTGTGCGTACTGGCTGTAGCGGCCGTCGTCGTGGCGGATGACGATCTGGTAGCCGTACGCCCCGCCCCACCCGGCGGAGACGATCCGGCCGGGGGCCACGGCCTTCACCGACGTACCGGTCGGGACCGGGAAGTCGACGCCCGTGTGATAGCCGCTGGACCAGGAGGAGCCGGAGACGCGGTAACGGGTGCCGAGGGAGGCGGAGACGGGGGCGGAGAAGCTGTCGGACCGGGTCTCGGGCCTGGTGGCTGGCTTCGAGACGGGCTGGACGGCCGGCTTCGGGACGGGCTTCGCCTTCGTGGCGGGCGCCTTCGTCGCCGGAGCCTTCGTCGCCGGAGCCTTCACGGCGGGGGCCTTGGTCGACGGGGCCTTGGTCGACGGGGCCTTGGTGGCCGGGGGCTTCGTGGCCGGGGGCTTCGTCGTGGGCGCCGTCGTGGTCGACCCAGCCCTGCCCGGAGAGGTCGCGCCAGGGCCCGCCTTCCCCGGGCCGGCCTTCCCCGGGCCGGTCCTGCTCGGGGCGGTGATCCGGAGGGTCAGCTTCTGGCCCGGGTGGATGAGGTCGGGGTCGTCGCCGACGACGGTGCGGTTCGCTTCGTACAGCCGCTGCCAGCCACCCTTCACCTGCTCCTCGCGGGCGATGCGGGAGAGCGAGTCCCCCGGGGTGACCGTGTACATCTCGCGGAGCTGCGGCACGGTGGTCGGTGTCGCGCGGGCGGCCGGGGGCTGCGTGGTGGAGGCGGAGCGCTGACGGGGCAGGGAGGCGGTCCGGACGTCCGTGCTCCCCGGCTGGCTGAGCCCGGCGCGCGGCGCGCAGGCGGGCCAGGCGTGCGGGCCCTGCCCCTTGAGGACCTTCTCCGCGACGGCGATCTGCTGGTCCTTGGAGGCGAGGTCGGCGCGCGGCGCGTAGTGCGTACCGCCGTACTGCTCCCAGGTGGACTGGCTGAACTGCAGCCCGCCGAAATACCCGTTACCGGTGTTGATGCGCCAGTTGGAGGAGGACTCGCAGGCGGCGACCTTCTCCCAGACGTCGAGGGAGGCCGCCTGGGCCGCCCCGGCACCGACCAGCGGTAGCGCGATGCCCGCGCCGCTCGCCGTGACGGTGAGCGAGGCACGGTTGATCCGGCTCGGCTGGTACCGGCGGTGTCGTCCCCGTAAGGCCATGGCCCCCCCTTGAGCGCGTCCGCTGAACGCATCAGCAGTCGCTAAAGGTAGGGGAAGGTCACAGGCCGTGACAAGGGTTCAGGAGTCGTTCAGGGGTCGAACCGGGGGGCGGTCAGGGTCCGAGCAGGGTGCGCTCAGGGTCCTGCGGGCCCGGGCTGGGGCTGGGGTTCGGGGTCCGGCAGGGGCGCGGGCGCCGGCGGCTCCGGTACGGGGTTGGGCGGCGGTACGGGAGTGGGTTCGGGCACCGGCGTCGGCGGGTTGGGCGGCGGTCCGGGCGCCGGGATCGGGCCGGGCGGCACGGGGTCGGGGAACGGGTGGGTCATGACGGGTAGGACCTCTCCTCGACGGGCGGGGGGAGCGTACGGCTCCAGGCTCTCCCCGAGCGCCTGCCCACGCCCGCCGTGGCCATTCATCCGTGGCCGTGCACCGCTCGCGCGGCGGCGGCGAGGCCGAGGCGCGGGCTGGAGAGGACGGGCAGCGGGGTCGTGGTCCGTTCGGCGGCGTCCGCCATGGAGGCCTGGGCCAGGACGACGACACCGCCGCCGGTGCGGTCGACGCCGTCCACGGTCGCCGCGACGGCGTCCAGGTAGCCGTCGTGGTCGGCGGCGAGGAAGCGGTCCCAGGCGCCGGGCACGAGCAGGGTGGTGACGGTCGGGGCCCGGTCGCCCGACTCGTCCCGGAGCAGGTCGAGGGTGGGTCCGAGGGTGGACTCGACGGCCGCGACCACCACCACGCGCGCGGCGCGGACGGCCTCGGCGGCCATCGGCCGGTCGACCCGGAGGACGGGCACGCGCAGTTCGGCGGCGTGGCGTTCAACGACGCCGCCGAGGGTGGAACAGGTGCAGAGCACGGCGGCGGCGCCGTCGGCGACGGCCTCGGCGAGGACGTCACCGACGGCGCCGGCCACGGCTTCCGGGCCCTCGGCCCGTGCCCGTACGAGGAGTTCCTCGGCGACGACGTGCCGCAGGGCGAGACCGGGGTGGTGGCGGTCGCGGAGCCCGTCGAAGACGGGCACATGGACCGGGGAGGTGTGCAGGAGGGCGAGGGTCACCAGAGTTCCGGCGTCGCCTTGAGCTGGAGCTTGGCCGCGCGCACCACGTCCTCGTCGGGGACGGGGGCCTCGTCCGGGTGCTTCTCTGCCCACTTGGCGGCGTAGGGGCAGAGAGGCACGACGGGGACGCCCGCCCGGGCGGCGATGCCGTAGAACTCCCGTACGAGCGCCCCGGCGATGCCCTTGCCCTCGTTGCCCTCCTCGACGACGGTGTGCACGGCCACGTGGGCGTGGGGCGCGGCGTCGAGGACGAAGTAGACGACGACACCGACGTACCGACCGTCCTCGAACGCCTCCAGGCGCCCCTTCTCCCGGTCGTCGCGGATCTCGAGCTCGGCCATGCGGAACCTCTCCCTGGAAACGGTCGGTCGGTGGTGGTGGCAGGTCGTCGCTCAGGCGCGCGCGGGGGCGACGGCGTGCGGGCTGCGCCGGGTGTCGCTCCCGGGCACGGGTGCGGAGGTGTCCTCCCCGAGCTCCACGATCCGGTTGTCCGCGTCCACATGCACGACCCGAGGCACGAACGCGCGCGCCTCGGCGTCCTCGACCTGGGCGTAACTGATGAGAATGACGAGGTCCCCGGGGTGCACGAGGTGAGCGGCGGCCCCATTGATCCCGATCACCCCGGAGCCCCGCTCCCCCTCGATGACGTACGTCTCGAGCCGGGCCCCGTTGTCGATGTCGACGATGTGCACGAGCTCCCCGGGCAGCAGATCGGCCGCCTCCATCAACGCGGCGTCGACGGTGACGGACCCGACGTAGTGCAGATCGGCCTGGGTGACGGTGGCACGGTGGATCTTGGACTTGAACAGAGTGCGCAGCACTTTGGACTCCTGGAAGACGGCTCCCTGCCAGCTTTCTGCAGGTCAAGGGCGGTATCACTCTACAACTGGCACGCGCCTGAGTCGAAGATTGTGAGGAACATCGCTTCACTCCATGTCGGGCGCTCCCTGCCTGCGCTTCCGTGCGAACAGGCTGTTGCACCATCGCCGACCACGCACCTGTCTGAACAGTCGTCTCGTAAGGTGCGTGAACTGCTGCTGACCAGATGCTGACTTACCTGACGATGTGCCAGGTACGCACTTCGTACGGCACGGAGCCACCCTCCACATCGGCCTGGAAGTCGTTCAACGCACCTGGCATCCCGGGGCTTCACCCGGTCCCAAACAATAGGCGGTTGAGTGGACCCAATGACTGGCTGATGCTCCACAGGCACCTGGCCGCGACTACGAGTTACCCCGACCCGAGCTGAAAGCCGTGATTCACTGACACGACCCGCCGCCTCGCTGGGGAGCGCACAATTTGGGCAGCCTTGTGGTTCAAACCAAGCCTGGCTCCCGACTGTGACCGATCGATCGCGGCGGCTACCACCTGTTGGGCAGCTGCGTTCCGACTGCCTGCCCAGACTGCTACTCCGAGCCGCAAGGCAACGAAAAGGAGAAGGCAGTGGAAGGATCCGAGCCGCAGAACGTCCCGCTGTCCGCCTCAACAACCACTGACGCTCCCCCGAGTGGCGAAAACAGGATGTTCGTCGAGGTTCAGCGTGCGGATACAAAAGCGACAGCGCTGTGCGGAGTCACCGGTGCACTGCTTGCGATCACGGCAGGGACGGCGCTGTCCACACCTGTCAGCTCGTCGCGCGTGCTCAGTGTGGCTGTGGCATTGGTGGGCACGCTGGTCGGGGCAGCCCTGGTATCAGCGTTGACGGCACTGCGCCCCATCTTCCCGAAGGACGACGGGCTCGTTTGGCGTGAGGATTCCGTCGGCGGAGGCACCGGAAGCAGGCACGCGTCGGCATCCGGCCCGCGACGCCCGGTGAACTGCACCGAGTTACCGGAACGTGAGGCCGCTCTGATCACCCTCGCGCGCCGAAAGTTCCGGGCGATCAAGGTGGCCGTCGATCTCACTGTGGCCGCAATCAGTGTGGCCGGATTGGCCCTGTTGCTCACCTTCCTCATGTCTTGAAAATCTCACCCTCTGTGGGTTGGTCCCTACGTTTGGGGGGATATGTATCAGTCGCACATGGCAGTGATCGGCAAGAGTCTGTGGTCGCAGTTGCGTGAGCTCGCCCCTATGCGGGTGCGCCCGGCCCGCAGCGTCCTCCTGCGGCAGGGGGATCCCGGCACCCATGTGGTCCTGCTGGCTTCGGGCTCGACCCTCGTGACGCTGACGGGGCCGAACGGAGAACGGGCCCTGCTCGCGGTACGCGGGCCCGGTGAGCTGCTCGGCGAACTGGCCGTCCTGGATGCGCGGCCCCGCTCTGCTTCTGTGATCGCCGCGGAACCCTGCCGCGTGCACCTCATTCCGGCCCCCCAATTCCTTTCCTTCGTCGAGAGCAACGGCCTGCTCAATCCGTTGCTGCGCCATGCGATCGCGCGGGTCAGGGAGTCCGAGGCCGTCAGGCTCGAACTCGCCACCGCGTGTGTTCCCGTACGCCTGGCCAGCGCCCTGAGCCGGCTCGTGGATGCGGCTTCGACGAATCGGCCGGCGGTCAGTGTCCGACTGACTCAGGAAGAGCTCTCCCAGATGATCGGTGCGTCCCGCAACGCAGTCGGTGCGGCGATCAAGCCCTGGCGGGAAGAGGGCTGGTTGGAAACGGATCCGGGCGGTGGACTGCTGATCCACGACATTACATCGATCGCGACCCACGCCCGCAGCGCAATGTGACCGGCCGCACCCGGATGGTGCCCAGTAGTGGGCACCAAGGCGTGTCGGGGCCGATCAGCATGGGGCACTCAATCCCTCCGTCGTGACCGAAAGGTCGGTGACAGCATGTCCCTTGCCCCGCCGTCGTCCCTCGATGTCCCTCCGGAGCAGGCGCTCCTGGCCGTGGACATGCAGGGGTATAGCCAGATCCCGGAAGCGAAGATGGCACCGGTCCGCTCGGACTTGGACGACGTCCTCACCAATGTGCTGGCCCACGTTGGACTGCAGGACCCCCGAGACCGGACCGGTGCATTTAAGGACACCGGTGACGGCGCCATCTTTGTCATGCCAGCCAAGGACATCGCAAGGCTGGTCGACCCACTGCTGGAGCACCTGCACACAGCGCTCGTCCGGTACGACCGTGAACGGCTATCCAGCGCTCCGGCGATCCGATTGCGTGCTGCTGTGCACGTCGGACCGCTCTCCCTGCCTGACCACCGTGGCGACGCCATAAACGAGGTGTGCCGACTGCTCGACAGCCAGGTGGTGCGCGCGGGCCTCACCGCGGCCAGGGAACACCGGGGCGGCTTTCTGGCCGCCGTCGTCTCAGAGGCGGCGTTCCGGCGGACCGTCCGTGCGGGACGCACGCCGGACCTCGACGAGGAACACTTCTTCCGCGCCATGGCGCGGGTACACGGCAAGGCGTTCGAGGAGCCGTGCTGGCTATTCGTACCCCAGATGACACCGCGAGCCCTCGCCCCGCTCATCAACCCGGAGCCGCTCGGAGGTGGGGGTGGAACAACTTCGCCGACGTCGTCGGCCGGCCCGAACAACCCGCCCGGCGCCGTCTTCCAGTTCAACGGCGAAATGACCGACACCACCGTGATCAACAAGGTCGGAACCATGCGCATCGACCGGCGCCGGATCTGACCGCCCCGTGCCCTCGCACCCGTGCCGCGCCGAAAGGAACCAGAAAACGCATGTCCGATGATCGTCCCCTTTTTCCACCCCGCCCTCCCGACGAGCTCGAGCCTCCGTTGAAGGGAGCGGACGGCAAGGATTCGTGGCCGACGGGCCCAAGCAGTAACGCTACTGAAGGCGCGGAGGCCGCTGGCGGCGGCCGGGCGGACCCGGCAGCGTTCGTCGTGCCCCCCGTACCGGACACCGGGCCGGCGCCGATCACGGTGAACCGTCCGGAGTTCTTCGTCAACCACGCCGACAAGATCATCAACGAGACCCGCAAGCAGGGAATCCTCGAAGGCCCCACTTTTCCTCGTCACCGGATCAAGCAGGAGCCGATCGTCCGCGAAGGCCAATGGGCCGAGACGTGGCAGCAGGCTCTGGATCCGGCGGGGTTACACCCGCGAAAGCACGTACTGATCATTGTCGCGCCGCGGTCGTACGGATCGACCACCCTGGCCCTGCACCTCCTCGCCCGGCACACGGATGAGGACACCGACATCGTGAAACTGGACGCGGACTGGAAGACACCCAAAGTGGGCCGACTTCCCGCCGAGGAGCGCCGCGCCTACCAGGTCGACCTCAAGGACCCCGAACACGACCGGATCTCGGCCGATTTCCTCACCATGCTCGAAGAGCATGCGGGGCTTCTGGAGAAACTGGACTCCTACCTCGTCCTGAACGTGGCCAAGGACCTGTGGACTGATCATTATGTCCCGGTCCAGTCAGGCATTCACATCGTCCACCTAAACGAGCCGCCGCCAGCCCAGAGTGTCGTGGAGGCCCGGCTGAGAGCTCGCAAGGCCCCCGGTCTGATTGCCTACCTTCACTCCGTCGACAAGACCAAGGCTTCGCTGAGCGGTCTCGACGCCGTGGAAGCGGTCCGCACGGCGGACTCGGTCGTGCTCGCATGGCGAGAACACGAACGGCTGACCGATTCCTCGCTCCCCATGGACGTGCCGTCGTCGTGGTCCGCGCTCGACGCGGGGCTTGCTGAACGGATCACGTCCGCCCTGTCCGACTGGCGGGACAAACTCGACATGCTGTTCGGAGAGGCCGTCTCCGTGCATGGAGGCAAGGACACGTCGCTGCCGCTGGAGGACCGCTGCCTTCTCCTGGCCCTCGCTGTGCGCCAATCCGCTCCATTGCCCGTAGTGGCCAAGGCCGCCCGGGACCTGCAGCAAATCATCTGCGCCGACGCCGCCGGCGGAAGCGGCTTCGCCTCGACGACAAGTGCAGCATTCGCCGGCCGCGGGTTGCGCCGCCGTGTCGTCGACACCGGCGCCGGAGTTGGCAGCCACGACGAAGTCGTCTTCGACCAGCCCGGCTACGGCAGGGCCGTCCTGACCTACGTCTGGGACAACTACGAGGTCATGCGTGAGCCCTTGCTGAAATGGCTCACGTCCGGGGACGACAGCGAGGCGAACGAGCACGTCGTGGATGCCATCGCCGCTCTGACCCTGCGGCACGGCAACGTCGACCACCTCGTACAACTCGGCTCTCAGACCTACCCAGCGAAGAAGGAACTCCTCAGCGCCCTCCTGATCCAGGCCATCCAGGACGAGCACATCGGCCGCCAGGTATGGGGCCTTTTGTACGGTTGGGCATCGCTCAAGGAACGCGCAACCACCGTGGTGGCCGTCTGCCGACAGGTCCTGAACACCGCCGATGTCACCTCTTCTCACGCCAGGATGGCCATGGTCCGCCTGCGGCGAGCCGCCAACAGCGGGCACGAAACAGCTTGGACTGAGGCCCTCAAAGCCTTCGTGGAGCAGGCGCAGCACCCCGCCGGGGTGGCCCGGCTCATCACCGAAGTACGCACGTGGCAACAGTCAGGTCGGTCCCGCGGGGCCGGTACCGCGGCCTTCCTGGCCCTGATGTCCGTACCGGGCTCCACCACCCCGTGGCTACTGTCCGATGAAGTCCCTTCCGAAATGGACGTGAACCGGGCACTGCAGGACCTGTTGGGAAACATCGACACGGCACCGGACGCCATCGACCGCCTCACCACATGGATCAAGCAGTCGGCAACCGACCCCGACACCTACGCCCGCGTCCGCGACGGGTTACTCCCCGTCCTACGCGGCCAAAAGATCTTCAAGGCTTCCGTGAGCCTGATGCAGGCAGTGGAGCACGTCTCGGTCGACGGGGACACGAATGCCGCCAACGACTTCTGGGACCGTCTCGTAGACCCGCGTGTCCGCACGGTGATTCAGCTCAACAGGGATCCAGCGTGAAGTGGTTCTGGCAGCGCCGGGCCCGTACGATCCACTGCACCCAGCCACGGATGCTCCGCTGCGCGACCCCCGGTATCCATTTCGAGGCCACGTTCACGATCGAGTGGCGTCCCCCGCTACGGGCCCGGCCCAATCTCGAAGACCTCGTACTCAGCCGGACCCTGGCGCGGGCCGGCGAGGTCGCACAGCTCTTCCCAGCCGTCGAGGTGCGCACCGCGCAGGACACCATCAACGCCGAACTCGGCGCCCCGGAACACACCCGCGCCGCCGTGTACCGGTGTCTGGCTGCCCGTGTGCAACTGGCGCTCTCGGAGAGCGCACGGGAGGACCTTGCTCAGCAGCAGGCAGACGAGGCACGGATACGGCGGCTGCGGTTCCTGCGCACGAACCTGTACGAGCAGCCCGACCTTTTCGTGCTGGACCGGATCGAGCAGCAGGGCGATTGGCCGGGCGCTCAGCAGGTTGCCGAATGGCAGCGCCTGGCGCGGTGGATGGTCGCGGCTGACGAATGGTGGCAGCCCATGCTCGACCAGTGGGAGATGGTCGGCCAGGGCTTCAACGACATTGAGCTGCAGAACCGGGCCATGCTCGCGCTGTGCGATGCGCTTCAGAAGCTGAAGGGCGATGACGCATCGGACGACGCTTCCGTCCCTTCTCCCGGTGCCACGGAAGGGCGGCGCACGGAATGAGCCTGGCTCTGTGGCGCATCGTTTTGGACCCCCTCTCTTCCTGGCGTGCGCTTCGCCTGCGACGCGAAGCGGGCGGCCACCTGTCATTCGATGCAGCCTGGCGGCAGGCACGGATGCTGGCTGCGCCAGACGAGATGGTCTACCGGCTGCACGGCCACCAGTTCCCCATCGAGGACGAGGGAGGCCATGCGCAACCGGACGGGAAGACGTACCGCCTTCCGTAAGCACCTGTTTGTTCGACCATTACCGCAGCCCGGTTTCGCCGTGAGTCCACTGCGGGTATCGCTCGGCTGCCCTGCACATACGCCGTGCAGGGCAGTCACCCACCGTGGACGACTCCGGGTTGGGACCTGCTGGCCACACCGCATCCTCTCGTCGCAACGGCGATAGAGGGGATGGACGCGATGACCGCCTCTCAGGCGTTCTCGTCGTGGATCCGGGCGCCCAGATCCTCCGCCCACTCCAGCGCCCACGCCTTGAGTTCTTCGATCTGCCGGGAGGTGAGCCCGTACGCGGTGTAGTCCTCATCCTCATACCAGTCCGCGCCGATCAGCCGGTCCCGGAGGTCTTCGAGGCTGAACTCGTCGGGGGCAGGCGGCGGCCCAGGGATTCGAGGTCTGCGGTGGAGCGGTGGCGGGAGGCAGCCTGGACGTCGATGAGGTCGCGGACGGTGCCGCGGTCGGCGAGGGCACGGACCTTGGTGCCGATCACGTCGTCGAGGGAAAGAATGGGGCCGTAGGGGGTCTGGGCAGGCGGAGCCCAGAACGCCTCCTTGAGGACGTCGACCTCACACTCCTCGCCGGTGTCCGGATCGGTGACGAGAAACCGGCCGCTGAGCGGATCGGTCTGAACGTGCGTGGTCCGCCATCCGCGCGCGCTGAGGCCCGCTGTGAGTGAGGCGACGATCTCCTGCATCGGAGCGGGGTTCTCAGTGGCGACGTCGAGGTCACGACTGAAGCGTTCGACCAGGCCGTGGGCCTGCACGGCGTATCCGCCGGTGAGGACCAGAGGGTAGGGGGAGCCGAGGTCGAGGATGTCGGCGAGGAGACGCTCGTGGAGCGGAGTGAGCTTCACGCGGCGGTCGTGTCGGCCGGAGCGCTGCGGAGCAGCTCGGGGAAGGCGTCCTCCCAGACCTCGCGGATGTAGGGACTGATCAAACACCGCAGCACGGGCCACTGCTCGGCGAGCAGTCGGTGGTGCAGGAGGGTCACCAGGTCCTCGCGCAGTCCTTCGGCGAGGACGGTCCGGTAGAGCGTCATGCGGGACTTCGGACGGTCCAGGCTGTAGCTCGTCCGCCCGGACCAGACGATGTGGAGCGGCAAGTCCACGTTGCCCTCGATGGGGCCGGCCAGCTCCTGCAGTCGCTCGGGCAGTCGGCTGCGGTAGCGGTCCCGCAGCACCTCGGCGCGGGGCGCGGTGATCCTCGTGTCCATGCACCCAGTATCGCTGCTGGGAGGCGGCGGCATGGCGGCTACGGGGCCCCTTGTCGTCCATACGTCGGGCGGCCGCCCGCCCTTCCCTCGGACATCCGACCCAGTGGGCGCTTAGCGCATCATCGCCTACCCGCGCCGGCCCCCCGGTGGCGCGGCAACCGGCTGCCTTGCAGACCCGGGACCAGCCCCGCTCGCGGGCGCGGGTGATCATGACACAGCAGGTTACGCGGAGGGCCGCCGCAGTGGGGTCGGCTGCGGCTTCGGTCTCCGTGTCGGAAATGACGACGGTGCCGAAGCCGCGGCACATGGCGCCGTCGCACACGCCGCTTCGGCACCGAACGCAGCCCACTCGCTCAAGGCGGGCCCACGCCGCAGACGAGCTGTCGAGTCATGCAGCGAACTCCCAAGCGGGAGCCAGGCACCTGTGTCCAGATCCCTGTCATGGCCGCCACCTGGTCAGCAAGCTGGGACGCTCCCGCGCCCGATGCTGACCGTTTGCTGACCTCAGCGGGATAATCAAGCCTCTGACCTGCAAAAAAACCCAAATGCTAGATCTTGGACTTGAACAGAGTGCGCAGCACTTTGGACTCCTCTGAGACGGCTCCCTGCCTGCTTTCTGCAGGTCAAGGGCGGCCTCGACCCTACACCGGCACCCCCGTCCGGTGTGTGTGAGGAACATCGCTCCGGTCGGACGTGGCGGCTTCCAACCTGGGCTTTCGCGCCGTCACCAACGCCTGTTCAATCGATCCTCCGGGAACACCCCGGCGACTCATGCCGACGTACCTGATGAGCCGTCAACCACGAGGGAGAACAGTCTGCGGACACTGACGACGCGCGTCGACGTGCCGACCTGACGGGCACCGGCATCGCTCCGCTTCGCGGACGAGCAGGACCTCGAGGACGGGGAAGGCTGGCTGATGAAGGCCGAAGTCCGGGAGACCTGGCCACAGACCAGGCCGAGCGGCATCAGGGCCGTGGCGCGAGCCAACAGCGTACGTACCTCGGCTGCGTCCTCCCCTGACCTGACCCGCGAACCGACGTACCACGCGGCCGACGTGCGCCACGTGGCCGCGCGGATCACCCGGGGTGAGGCCGAGGTCGCGCGCTGGCAGCGCGCCGACTCCGACGCCGCACGCGACGACGCCACGCCCGGCCCACCGGTTCGGCATTCCGCCGGTTGAGGGCCCGAGAACGTGCCGTGGCTGATCCTGCTGGCGATCGTCGTGGGGCAGTCCGGCGCCAGTGAGTCGAGAGCGGGCCCTTCCCTCCGGGCGGTAACCACCGCGCCCGGCACCGCCCCGGCGACCCGCGCAGGCCGTTCACCGGCCACCACGGCCGGGGGCGCCTCCTCGCCCACGGAAGGAAAGACAACGGCTTCCGACGCCCAAGCTCCGCTTCCCCGTCCACCGCCCTCGTACGGGCGGATCGCGGACGGCCGGCTCGTACAGATGGTGCGGCCGGAACCCAGGGCCCGACCGCCCGGCGACAGCTCTTCACAGCACCATCCAGCCCTCGGCCGGAGGGCAGCCGAGGGCTGGATGGTGCGCGAACGTCAGACGGTCGAGGCGAACCAGCCGACCGTCTCGTTGCCGTGGGTGCCGTCGCTCTTGGCGTCGGTCGCGTAGACCTCGTTCATGCGGATCAGGAAGCCCTGGGGGGTCACGTCCGCGATCCGCAGGCCGGGCGTGTGGGGGCCGTTGAAGGTCTGCACCTGTGCCAGGACCACCACCTCCGTCTCATCGGGGAAAGGGGTGGGGAAGTCCACCCGGGTGAAGGTGGACGTGTTGCCGCCCCGGGTCTCCACGGGGTGGTCGGAGCGCAGGGTCAGCGAGCCGCTCTGCGTCATGCTCATGGTTCTTCTCCCCTTCATCGAGCCTTCTGCCTGTCCGGGGACAAGCACTTCCCGAGCCCCTGAGGACGTCGACCGTGCCGCTCTTCGTCCTTTTGCGGGCTCGGTGCGCCGAAGCGGCGCTCCCGCCAGCCCGTCCCGGCAACCGGGATGGGCGGGTGTTTCTCGACGCAGAGCATCACCACGCCCGGGGCGATCACACTCCGCTTTCATTTAATGACTGAAAGCGACATCACCTGGCGCGGGAAGGCATCTTGCACCCCTGCGGACACGACCTGCAGGCTTCCCACCTGCATCATCGGCCTTCGCGGCCACGCCACGGACACCGAATCCGGAGGCATCCGCCCACCGCGGACGTCACCCCCAGGAGTGGACACGACGCACACTCCACAACCCGTCATCCACCGGCGCACACCGGCACTCCGCCCAGCCCGGACGGCTCGGACAGGGCATCGTCCACGACCTCGCCGAGCCGGTCATGGGTTCCGAGGACTTCGCATACATCCTCGAACGCGTCCCGGGCGACACGCAGCCGTAGCCCTCCACCACACCAGCAGAGCAAGCAGGGCAAAGCGATGAACCGCCCGAGGCCCCGGGAACCTACACGCTGACCCTGACCCACGCCGCGACGGGGCCGGGCGGAGTGGGGGGCTTCGGTTGGGTCTTTTGCGGGGGCTCGGCGAACCACCGGTTCATCCGAAGTGGGCGCTGTGGCGGTCCAGGTGGGCGGCGGCCAGTTCGGCGAGGGCCGACCCGCTGCCCTCGTACGCCAGGGGGGCGAGGTCGGGCGGTGGAACATATCCGTCGGGCATGGCGGCGTACGCACGGTCCATCAGCTCCGTGTAGGCATCGGCCAGCATCTGCGGCCAGGCTCCGGTCAGCGCGGGTCGCATCCGGGCTTCGGCCGCGAGCGCCGCATGGTGTGCGGCGGATTCGGCGGTGGCTTCCTTGCGGGTGAGGTCGGTGATCAGGGGACGGCACGGGGTGAACGCCGCGAACGACCCGGGCAGGGCCGCGGCGGTGTGGGCGCCGGTAAGGAGGGTGTCGGCGAGAGTGGTGGCGATGAGCGGGGAGGTGTGCAGGCCGTCGCGGTGGGTGCCGGATGCCACCCACAGGCCCTCCTTGGGCGTGGGGCCGATGACGGGGTGTCCGTCCAGAGTGATGGGCCGGTTCACGGCGGGAAGAACCTGGCGTCCTACGAGGGTGAGGGCGGTGCCGGCTGCGGCCAGGACCGGTACGACGGGCAGGTCCGGATCCAGGGTTCGGAGGATCGGGGTGGTCCATGTGCCGGCCGCCACCACCGCGTGCGGGGCCCGGAAAGCACCGGCAGGGGTGTCGAGACGGTAGCCGTGGGCGGGCAGTGCGGTGAGGGTGCCGGCTGGTGTGCGGATCACGTTCGCCAGGTTCTCCAGGGCGGCGTCCAGGGTGGCGAGCCAGGCGCGGGCGTCGATGAAGCCCTCTTCGGGCAGGTACCAGGCGCGCAGGGCACGGTCGTTGTCCAGCGGGTGGTAGCCGGGGATGTCCGAGGGGTCGGTTTCCCGGCACTCCAGCGCGTCCCCGAAGTCCGCCGCCTCCACCTCACCAGGGCATGGGCGGCCACCAGCTTCCACGAGGACGAGGACGAAGACCCCGAGGCCATGGCCCTCGCCTTCGCCGACATCACCGTCAAGTAGCACGACGACGGACGACCGGGCGCGTCGTCGGACCCGCAGCGGGTCCGACGCGCGCCCGCCTTCGCACCCGTTCGAAGGACCACCCCGTGACCCGCGGGCACCTGGACACGTTCACCGGCCATGCGAAAGATCATCACCTGCGGCCTGCTGGCCGCCGCGGCCCTCTCCGCCGCCACGCCCGCCTTCGCCGACAACGACAGCAACTTCGGCAGCGGGGTCAACGCCGCGAACAACTGGAACTTCAGCGCCGCCGCCGTGTGCATCCAGGAACTCGCCGTCGTACCCGCCCTGAGCGACTGGACCGGAAACCACCAGAACAACTGCTCCGTCGGCAACGTCATCGACCACGCCACCGACGCCCTGCCGCTCGGCCACTGACCAGCAGAAGCCTCCGGTGTGGTGTAGGCGTCCAGGCTCCACACCGCACACGGAGGCTTCGTGTCCCACCGTCATGCCCGGGCTGACCGTTCACGGCAGGCGGATCCTGGTCGAACGTGTCCTGTCCGGTCGACCGGACAGGACACGTCGCGGCGGAGATGGGTATATCCCGACCCACGGCCCACAAGTGGGTCCGCCGCCGCCGGTCGAGGCCTGGGTCTGCCGGCTGCGGACCGAGCGCAAGCTCGGCCCGGCCCGCATCGGCCCGATCCTGGGCCTTCCCGCCTCGACCGTGCACCGGATCCTCCTCCGGCACGGCATGAACCGGCCGGCGTGGCTCGACCGGTTCCCGGCGAGCCGAACCGCCGCTACGAGCGGGCCAGGCCGGGCGAGCGGGCTGTCCGAGGTGAGTGCGGCCAGGCGTACCACGCGGCGGTGAGGGCCAGCTGAGGCAATCCACCGGGCTTCGAAGCCCCAGGACGAAGTGGCGCTTCCTGGAGCTTCGTTCACCCGGGGGGACGCGGTCGTGTCGTCGGTCAGCGGTTGAGGACTTCTTCGATCTTGGCGGCCACGTGCTGGGCCTGGATGTCCCGGCCCTTCTCGTTGGGGTGTGCGTACCACGGGATCGACTGGCCGAAGAGGTCGAGCTTGGAGACCTCCAGCAGGCCGCCGATGCCCCGGTTGGCACCGTCGCACGCCGTGTTGCTCCCGGTGCTGCCGTAGAGGTCCACGAAGTCGGCGCCATCATCCGCGGCGGCCTTCTTCATGACGTCGTCCAGCCGCTTCTGCACCTGGTCCAGGACCGGCAGCGCGTCCTTGGGGATGTCGGCGAACGGCAGCTCCGTCTGACCGGGGGCCGGGGCCAGGCACTGGGTGGTGTCCTGTGGCACGAGCCTGGGGTAGCCGACCAGGACACGCTCGGCCTCCGGGGCGAAGTAGCCCATACGCAGGAGCATCTGCTCCAGATCCCACTCGACCTGCTGGAACCGGTCGTCCAGCCATCCCTTTCCGTCTTCCGACGCGAAGAAGTCCTTGCACTCGCCTGCCGGCTCGTCCGGGTCTACCGCCTCGCCGGGCAGCAGAGGGTGCTCACGGAGCTTGGCGGAGCACTGCTTGAGGATGCTGGTGAAGCCCAGCGTGTTGCCGCCCATACCGCCCACGACCAGCTTGGTGTCCTCCTTGAGCGCGTCCTGCTGCGCCGGGAGCGTCCCTGCGCCGAAGGGCAGCTCCTGCTTCTCCCAGAAGTGCTGGATGAGTGCGGCTCCGCAGGAGCTGTCCGACTGGACGTCGAGCGTGATGCCCTTGTCCGCCAGGCGCCGGCTGGTGGTGGCGGGATAGTTCTCCGCGGCCTGGAAGCACCAGCCCCTCTCGCTGTCCTGGTTGTTCACGGGAGCGATGCCGAAGTTGGCGGTGTAGGAGTCGCCGAAGAAGACGGTCGGCACCGGGTCGGCGGGCACCGCGCCGGCGGCTCCCGCAGGGAGGGCGAGCGCCAGGCAGCTGCCCAGCGCGACGGCCGTGGCGGCCAGCCGCCACGCTCCGGGGGTGGTCGTCGTCTTACGCATGGCCGAAGACATGGCTGTGCCCTTTCGTCGGGATACACGCGAAAAGGGAAATGAGGGAGGCGTGTAACGCCACGTATTCAGTCATAAACGGAGCGTGATACTCCAGTGGCCGTGAAGCGCAACCGAGCGATCTTGGCCAGCCTCTTCACGCCAGCTCATCTCGCCTGCTCAGCAGGGGTATCCGAGGAGGAGTGGCTGCCGAGATCGAGAGCCTTGACAACCCGAACGGGGGGAGCGGGAGCGGCCGCGGTGCGAGCCGGACAGCGAGGCCGCCTGCCGGCGGGGCGACGGGCGTCGGCACACGGCCGCTCCTTTCGCACAAGCGAGCGACTATCGCAGATACGTACAGGCCCCGACGCGGTTGTGCGTCTCGAACCGGCCGGAAATCCGCCTGCGACGGGCCCAGGCCGCCTCGCCCCTCCGGCGTGCAGAGCCTGCTGCTCACACACCAGCAGAAGCCCCGCCCTCGCCGGCCGTTGGCGCGATCCCCCGTCGACGTCGAACGACGTCCCAGGTCGTCGACCTGGGGGCGGGGGAGGCCCGGGGGGGGGGGGGGGGGCGGGAGCGCGGGGGGGGCGGGGGGGGGGGGGGGGCTATTAGGCGGGGGGGGGC
>NZ_JBIVDE010000002.1:725762-757545 GCF_044746945.1 Streptomyces sp. NPDC090127
GCACCACCCCCCCCACACCCCCCCGCCGCGGCGGGGGGTGGCCGCACCCCCCCCCCCCCCCCCACCCCCCCCCCCCCCCCCCCCCGGGCCCCCCCCCCCCACGCCGGGGCGGGCGTGACGGAGTCAGCGCGTCGGCCCTGTGGGCTGGAGGTGGAAGATGCGCAGGTGGCGGCCGGAGCGGGCGCTGTAGGTCTGGTAGCCGGTGGACAGGGTCGCCAGGATCTTGTGCCAGACCTGCTCGCATTCGGGGCCGTCGAGGAGGCGCGCGGTGACCGGGACCTCCTGGCTCATGAGGGACACCGTGGCGGTCGGGGTCTTGAGGAGGTTGGCCGTCCAGCCGGGATGGTGTTCGAGGCCGAAGTTGGAGCCCACCACGGCGTAGCCGCCGTCGTATTCGACGTAGAAGAGGGGCGTGGGGCGTGGGCGGCCGGTCTGGGCGCCGGTGGTGGTCAGCAGAAGGGAGGCGACTCCCAAGGCCCTTCCGACGCTGAGGCGGCCACGGCTTCTGCCTTGGAGGAGGGTGTCCAGGGGCACCATGGCAGTACGCATGACGGCTCCGGCCCAGGGGGCGGGGGCGATGGTGTTCATCAGCCGGAAGCCGAGACCGCGGGCGGGCGAAGGAGTGGCGGCCGGTCGGCGGGATGCTTGGGCCCTCCCGCTGCCGACGGGGGTGGCGTAGTTGCGTCGGGCGTTTCCCCCGAGGGCGGCCAGGTTCCGGAACGCGGTCGGGGCCATGGCGTAGGCCCGGTACATGGCCGGCAGGTATCCCGGGGTGTCGACGATGGCCCGGCGCTTGATGATGCCGTGGACGATCGCGTCGGCGATCTGCTCGGGCGAGGAGACGGGGAGGAAGTCGGTGATGCGCGGCATCCGCTGGGAGGGGACGTGACGGCCGAAGAAATCGGTGTCCACGACCGTCCCGGGCCGTACCAGAAGCACGTGAACCGGCGATGGGGCGAGTTCGGCGGCGAGGATCTGGGTGTAGGCGTTGATCGCCGCTTTCGCCGCCGCGTAGGCGGCCGAGGGGCCCTTGACGAAGACGACGCCTGCGGCGGAGCCCATGTTGACGATCGTTCCACCGCTGGCGGCCTGCATGAGCGGCAGGACCGCCTTCACGCCGTAGACCATGGCGTCGTAGCCGGTACGCATGCTTAGCTGCGCGTCCTCGACGCTCATGTCGGCGACGTCTCGCCACTGCGTGAACGCGGCGTTGTTCACCAGCACGTCCAGCCGGCCCTCTGCCGTATGCACGTCGATGACGCACTGCTCGTACGCGTTCCGGTCGGTGACGTCGACGCGGTGGAAGACGACGCGGTCGCCGAGCCCTGCGGCCTGGAGATACTCCGCGCCGGTCTTGACGTGTCCGGGGGAGATCTCGGCGGCGTGCACGCGTGCGCCTCGCAGGGCGAGTGCCTTGGTGGTGGCCAGGCCGATGCCCTGGGCCCCGCCGGTGACCAGGCACACCTTTCCCTCCAGTTCACGGGGGGCGCTCGTACGGCGGCTTTCGTTCATCACGGATGCCATCCATCTCTTCTGGGGGTGTGGAGGTCGGCCACGAGCGATGGCCGAAGGACGGGGGCCCGGCCCTCCCCGGCCTCGTGGGGCGGGGGAAGACCCGGTCTCGTGGGGCGGGGGAAGACCCGGTCTCGTTCTGGCGGGAGAGCGGAGGGGCGGTCGCGGACCGGGATCGGGACGGCTACACGGACGGCGAATGCGCGGACGCGGGTGCCACGCGGTGGGAGAGGTGGCCGAAGGCCATGAGCGTGAAGACGTCGCCGAGGACGGGGATACGGAAGACGAAGGGGCGGGGACCGATGGAGTCGGAGATCGAGTCGATGCTTCCTTCGCTGTTCTGCCGGGCCATCAGGAACTCGATGCCGACGGCGACCGGCTGAGGGTCCGACTGGTGGCACAGGGCGATGATGGCGTAGGCGGTGCTGACCGGGTCGCTGACGGAGTCGGGCTGCTGGCCCCAGCCTCCGTCGGGGTTCTGGGTCCGCAGGACGTGGTCGAGCGCCCGCGTCCGCAGGGCGTGCGCGTGGGGCGCGTCGAACTGTGAGGCGGCCAGCACGGCGCGGAAGACGGAGTGGAGCCTGCTGGCGCTCCAGTCCGGTGGGAAGGTGCCGTCCTTGCGCTGTCCGGCGGCGAGGTAGTCCAGGGCGCCGTTGAGTACGGCGGGGTCGCGGGGCGGTCGGCAGGAGAGTGCGTTGATCGCGGCGGCGGTCATGCAGACTTCGGAGGGTGCGCCGGCGATGTAGGTAGGGAAGCCTCCGTCGGGGCCGCGGGTGGCGAGCAGGGCCTGCCGGCCGCGTTCGATGGCCTTCTCGTGCGCGGGGTCGTCGTGGGTCTGGAGGAGTTCGAGGATGACCGAGGTGTCGTCGGCGTCGGTCACGTCGGCGATGTCCGTGACCGACCAGCCGCCGTTCGGCTTCTGCCGGTGGACGAGGTTGTCGGCGATGGCCTGGATGACATCGTCCGGTGCGCCGGCGGCGAGGAGCGCCACGCCTGCGGTCGCGGTGCACCAGGTGTCGGTGTCGGTGAAGAAGGGGATGCCGCCGTCGGGGCGCTGGTGCTTCAGGAGTGCGTCCACTCCCCTGTGCACGAGGGATTCGTGTCCGCCCAGTCGGTGCAGGGCGTGCAGGGCGGACAGGTGGACCAGGAGGTTGCCCTCCCAGATCTCGTCCCGGTTCTGGATGGACAGCAGCAGGTTGACGTCACGGTCTTCGATCTGGTGCCGTGTGCCCGACGCGATCGCCAGGATGACCTTCACGGCCGTCGTCTGTGCCTCGGCCCAGGGGTGAAGTCCGGCGTTGGAGTAGGCCGTCCCGTCCGGTGCCGGTCGCGTGTCGATGTCGGCGCCGCAGGCGATGAGCAGGGCCTCGAAGGTGGCGCGCTTGCGCCGGCTGGTGAAGTCGGGGGCCTGAACGATGTAGGCGTCGAGGTCGATCGACCGGCTGTCGGCCGGGCTGCCGCAGGATGCCGCGATGAGCGCCCGGTCAAGGGGGTCGGCGGTGACTCGGCGCCGTTGCAGGTATCCGGCGATCCGCTCGGCCCGGTCAGTCCGGTCGGGAAAGGCACGCAGAAGTGACAGGGCGAGTGCGGATTCCAGGACCCGGCTCCGGCAGGGGTCGCGGACCCCTCCGTCGGGGTCGACGCGCTCGATGACATACGTCCCGAGCCGGTCCATCGCGGTGCGCCAGCCGGCGGGCAGCGCGTCGTCCGGCCAGGGGATGAGATGAATTGGTGTGCTGCGAACACGCATGAGATCACCTCTCAGAAGCGGCGCGGATGGCCGCAGGTGGGAGACAGGAAACGGAGCGGGCAGGGGACGCCGAGGGCTGGGGGCGTACGGGTCGCTATCCCGGCCACGTCGCGGCGGACGTCAGGGCGGCCAGTTCGTCGATGCGGTCGATGACCTGCCAGGCGTGCGGACGCAGCGGGGTGTTGTGCGGGAACGCCAGGAGCACGCCCCGCCCCGTGCAGGCGAACATCCGCAGGTCGTACCTGCTGTCGCCGACCACCAGCACGCGGCTGGGATGCAGTTGGTGCCGGGCGCAGAAGTCGTGGAGCTGCCGGTGTTTGAGGTCGGCGGCGTCGATCGTGAAGTGGACGGAGGTCAGGGCGTCGGTGTCGTCGAAGCCGAGTTGCACGTTGCTGTACCGGTCCGTGACGCCCAGGCGTGCGGCCGTGGGCTCCACGTAGGTGTTGAACGAGGCCGAGATCAGCCCCACCCGCAGCCCGGCCCGCTGGAAGTCGCGGATCATCGTTGGCACTGACGGCCGGATCCTGATCTTGGAGAAGACCGTCTCGACGGCCGGTCGGTCGAGACGACCACAGGAGGTCAACAGAGCCAGCAGACGGTGGTCGGCTACTTTCTGGCTGAGTCGGCCGGACTCGGATTCGCGTATCAGGCCGGTCAGCCGCTGGAGGGGGATGCCCAGCGCGGCGAGGAGTTCGGTTGCCGAGTTGTCCAGGGTCAGCGTGTCGTCCACGTCGGCGATCACCGCGTCGAAAGGGCGTCGGCGCCCTTCGGACGGGACGGGCGGCGAACCGGTCGGGTGCGGGACGGTGGCGTGGCAGTCGAGCGGTTCGGTCATGGTCGTACCCGCAGGGCCGTCAGGGCGCGTAACGGGAAGGTCGGCAGGTACGCGGGCCCGGCCTCCGGGGCCGCGTACAGCGTCGGGAAGCGGGCGGCCATCTCCTCCAGCGCGATCCTCAGCTCCGCCCGGGCCAGGGCGGCCCCCACGCAGTAGTGCGTGCCCCGGCCGAACGCCAGGTGCGCGGCCGTGGGCCACCGTCCGGGAAGGCAGCCGGCCGGGTCCGGGTAGCGTCCGGGATCGTGGTTGCCGGCCCCGTACAGCAGCAACACCCTGCTGCCGGACGGCAGGACACGGCCCGCGACCGTCGCCTCCCGCACCGTGGTGCGGTACATCCCGACCACGGGGCAGTCCAGCCGCAGGCCCTCCTCGACGAGGTCCCCAACCGCGACGGTGCCGTCGACCAGCGCGGCCCAGCCTCCTGGGGAGCGGAGTTGGTGCCTGATGGTGATCGCCAGCGCCTGCGCGAGCGTGGTGTGTCCGGTGATGATCAGGGTCGGGATCAACGAGGCCACCTCGTCCGGCGAGAGCCGGTGGCCATGAGGGCTCTCGTGCAGCATGGTGCTGATCAGATCGTGGCGCGGAGCGGACATGCGTCGCGCTGTCAGCTCCCTGGCGAACTCGCCGAACGCACGCAGCCCCGTGGCGTACTCCCGCAGCTGCTCGGGAGCGTGGTCGCGGCCGACCATGAGTTGGACCTTGTAGTCGGACCAGCGCAGGCATGCCTGGTGGTGCTCGTCGGGGATACCGAGGAAACGCAGGATCACCGTCAACGCGTAAGGGAGCGCGAACTCGGTGACCACGTCGAACTCCGAGGCCCCGGCGAGAGGCCGCAGCAGGTGCGTGGCCGTGGCCCTGATGTCGCCCTCCGCGGCCTTCAACGCCCGCGGGGTGAATCCCGCGTTGATCACGGACCGGACCCTGGTGTGTTCGGGCGGGTCCATCTCGCCCAGCGACACCGAGTCGCCGCTCCAGGTGCTCAGCATCTCCTGAACGTCCGGTGGCAGGTCCGCGGAGGACCGCGGTTTGTGATCGCGGGCGGAGAAGTCCTCGTCGTTACGGAGGATCGCCGCGATGTCGTCGTACTCCGTCACGCACCATGCCTGAAGCCGGTCGGAGTGAACGATTCGGCCACGGCCCCTCAGCTGTGCCAACGCGCCGTAGAGGTCATCCCGCTCAAGGCTCCAGGAATCGGACCCCGTCGACGGCTTCCCTTCGCCGGACAACCGTTCTGCCAAGGATGCCCCCAGGTGGATCGCTTCGAGTGGATCGCTTCAGGACGGCTGGCGGACGTCCCGGTCAAAGCTTCCAAATGCGTGATGACCACTGGCCTGGAGGAAATGATCTAAACCACGCGAACGAGTGACGGAGTCGTTCGCCGAACACGCCCGTCGAGGAGGCCGTCGGTGCCCTGGCCGAGCCTCCGCAGGCGAGGTCCGCCCCATCGGGCTCTCCGAGGCCGGCCCCGCGACGCTCCGCCGCGCGTCGCCGAACATCCGGTCCCTCCCGCCACATGCGGGGCTTCTGATCGACCGCGCCCGGGCCGCCCTGGAGTTCCAGCCGCCGGCCCGGCATGTGTCGGGGTGGCTCCTGCTCGTGGACGACCTCGAAGCCGCCGCGGACCTAGCCCGCCGCCGCCTCGCTTCCCCCGTCCGGATCCAGGTCGTGGACGGACCGGATCGGGACGGATCGGATCGGGGACGGACCGGGATGCCGACGGACCGGGACACCGACCGACCGGGACACCGACGGACCGGGTCGCGGGCGGACCGGGTCGCGGGCGGTGTCGGGTGGCGGGCGGTGTCGGGTGGCGGGCGGTGTCGGGTGGCGGAAGCCCTCTCGGGGGTCTCGAAGCGAAGCCCCCGGGAGCGATGAACCCTGCACAGGCGCGGGGGCCGAAAAGAGGCTGTGCGGCGACCGTGTCGGCGTGATCTCACTCACTCGATTTCCCGCCTGGGCAGACGAATTGTCGCGCTACATGCCCGTCTGCGTGAGGGTTGTCAGGCGCCGTCGACCGCCGAGCCGTGGTCCCCCTTCGGCCGAATCTTGTGTGTGAGCTGTGTGAAGGATAGGAAAACCCCACTGATCATCTATGTGGGGGAATTCCGTGCGAAGAGCGCGACCACTAGTACTCCTAGTGGCATTCATGATGGCTGTTCTGGCAGGTACGGAGCAGGCAGCACTGGCGGTGACCCGCTGGGTCGCCGCCAAGGCCGGCCCGGGCGCCGGCGAACTGCCCGAACAGGGCTGGGGATCGGCTCGCGGACGCGGGCACAGCGCGACCGGCGACGCCACCGACGCGGCCGCGGCCGGGGGCCGCAGAGGCGCCCTGAAGGCACCGGGCGAGCTCGCACCGGACTCGGGAGCTTCCGCCATCCGGCTCGGTGGCGCACCCAAGCCGCCGGCGAAGCTGCCCTATGCCAGGGTGCCGGCGCCCAAGGTCGAAGCCCCGAAGGGTTTCGACGCCAAGGCCAGCACCGAGCTTCCCGAGAAGCGCACCGAGCGGGGTCGTACGTTCCGCAACGAGGACGGAACCTTCACCACGCGCTTCTACAACGAGCCGGTCAACTTCAAGGCCGCCGACGGCAAGTGGAAGGACATCGACACGCGGCTGGCGCGTGCCGACGACTCCGGCCCGCGGACGATGACCGGCACCTCCGGACCGGGCTGGGAGACCCGCTCGACCGAGGACGCGGTCTCCTTCGCCGATTACGCGGACGCCGACGTCCTGGTGCGCCTCACGGCCGGCGGGAGCGCCTCCATCGGCTACGCGGTCGACGGCGCGGCCCGCTCCCGGGGACGTGTCGCCGGCAGTGTCATCACCTACCCGGAGATCCGGCCCTCCGCGGATCTGGAACTCGTCGCGGGCAGTGACTCCGTCAAGGAGACGCTGGTCCTGAAGAGCGCGCAGGCGCCGTCCGAATGGCGCTTCCCGCTGGCGCTGAACGGACTGACCGCGAAGCTCGACGGCCACGGCGGCGTCTCCTTCGTGGACGCCTCCGGCCGTCAGCGGGCAGGGATGCCGCCGGGCTGGATGGAGGACTCCGCGAAGGCGCCCCACTCCGACGAGGGCGTCATCTCTTCGGGCGTGACCTACCGCCTCGAAGGCCGGGGCAACCGCCAGGTGCTCGTCGTCTCGCTGGACAGGCAGTGGCTGTCTGCCCCCGAGCGCGTCTTCCCGGTGAAGGTCGACCCGTCGGTCGAGAGCGCCACCGCGACCTCCGACACCTACGTCGAGTCGCCCTACAACCAGAACTTCTCCAGCGACAAGGTCCTCAAGGCGGGCACGTACGACGCGGGCAGTCACAAGGCCGCGAGCTTCCTGAAGTTCGGCGGTCTGGAGAGCACCCTCAAGAACGCGTGGGTCGTCGACGCCAGGTTGGCGCTGTTCAACTCGTGGTCGTACTCGTGCACCGCGCGCCCCGTGACGGTCCACGCGGTGACGTCCAACTGGGCGGAGAGCACCACCAAGACGTACCCCGGCCCGGCCACCGGCCCGGCCCTTGGCTCGAAGTCCTTCGCGCACGGCTGGCTTCCGGAAGGTGCCTCCAACTGGGCCTGTGCTCCCGCCTGGGAGGCCATTCCCCTCGGGGCCGAAGGCCGCCAGCTCGTCGACGACTGGACGCACGGCCGTAAGCCGAACTACGGCCTGGCCGTGAAGGCGTCCACCTCCGACTCCAAGAGCTGGAAGAAGTTCCACTCCGAGGACGAGGCCGGCGGAAAGCCCAGCCTCGACGTCACGTGGACGAAGTACGGGGCCACCTACGGCCTCGGTGGATTCGTCCAGCCGATGACGGCCACCACCGAGGGCACCTTCAAGGTCACGGTCACGAACCAGGGCCAGCAGACCTGGGGCAAGGACAGCAACTACAAGCTGCGCTACGACCTGTTCGACGCCAACGGCAACCAGGTGGGCGGCGACTACTGGAGCAAGATCCGGTGGACGCCCATGCCCCACGACGTCGCGCCGGGCGCCTCGGTGACGCTCGACGCCAAGATCGCTCCGCTGGCCCCCGCGACCTACACGCTCGTGTGGACGATGGACGAGTACGGCGTCAGCTCCTTCGCCGCGGCCGGCGTACCGGGCCCGGCGGTCAAGTTCGACGCGGTCAACGTGCCGCCGTACCTCACCTCCGCGGCCCCGCCGAGCGGCACCGTCGTCGACACCCGCACCCCGACGCTGTGGGCCAGGGCCACCGACGTGGACAAGTCCCCCGGGGCGCTGACCTACCAGTTCGAGATCTGTGAGGTCGAGGGCAAGGACGTCAGGAAGAACTGCCGGGGCAACACGCACGCGGCTTCCGAGAGCTGGACCGTTCCGGCCGACTGGCTCACGTGGGCGAAGACCTACGCCTGGTACGCGTACGCCAACGACGGCAAGGACCAGTCGACGCGCACCGCACCGTCGCTCCTGACCACCCAGGTCCCGCAGCCCGTCATCACCTCCCACCTGGGCGGCGGGGACAGCGGCCGCGGCTTCGGCGAGCGCTCCGGCAACTACGCCACCTCCGCCACGGACACCGCCGTGCCCGTGGTCGGCCCCGAGCTCGCGGTCACGCGTACGTACAACTCGCAGGACCCGCGGACGGCCAGCGCCTTCGGTGCCGGCTGGGCCACCCGCTGGGACATGCGCGCGACGCCCGAACCCGACGGCAGCGTCGTGATCACCCTCGCGACCGGCAGCCAGGTCCGCTTCGGCAGGAACAACGACGGCACCTACAGCGCGCCGTCCGGCTCGATGGGTCTGCTGACCGCCGTCACCGGCGGGGGCTGGACCCTGCGGGACGCGAGCGCGGCCCTCTACACCTTCGACGCGACCGGTCTCCTGACCAAGGTCAAGGACGGCCACGACCGCGAGCAGGTGCTGACCTACACGGGCGGCCGGCTGACCAGGGCCACCGACGCCGTGTCGAAGCGGTCGCTGACGTTCACGTGGAGCGGTGCGCACGTCGCGTCGGTCTCCACCGACGCCGTCGGACCGTCCGCGCCCGCCCTCGTCTGGTCGTACACCTACCAGGGCGACCTGCTGACGAAGGTCTGCCCGCCGGCGTCCCCGACCGCCTGCACGGTCTACGAATACACCGGTGGGTCGCACTACCGGAGCATGGTGCAGGATGCCAACCCGGTCGCATACTGGCGGCTGAACGAAGCCGAGGGGTCGCTCGCCCAGAGCGAGGCGGTCTCCCGCACCGGTATGAACGCCGCTCGCTACCGCGACGTCACCCTCTCCGGCGCCGGCGTCCTCGCGGGCACGGGCAACGGGTCGGCGTCCTTCGACGGCACCAGCTCCTACGTGGAGCTCCCGGAGTCGACCCTCGCGTCGTCCACCGTCCTGTCGGTCGAGGTGTGGTTCAAGACCGACAAGGCCGGCGGCGCACTCGTCGGCTTCCAGGACGCACCGGTCGGGCCGACCGCTCCGGTCCGCTACAACCCGGTGCTCGCCATCGACGCCGCGGGCAAGCTCCGCGGGGCGTTCGAGAAGGCGGACGGCGGTCTGGTGCCCATCACCTCCGCCACCGCGGTGAACAACGACGTCTGGCACCACGCGGTGCTCACGAGCACCGCGACGAACCAGACGCTCTACCTCGACGGCACGGTCGTCGGGACGCTGGCCGGCCCGGTCGGTCACGCCGAGAAGTCCCACGCCTACCTCGGCGTGGGCTACGGAAACAGCAGCTGGGACGGGATCGCCGCCACGGGCAACCGTTTCTTCAAGGGGTCGATGGACGAGGTCGCGGTCTACCACCGTGCCCTGGACGCCGGGTCGGTCCGCGCGCACTACGCGGCCCGCACCGGGACCTCGAAGCTGTCCAAGGTGACCCTGCCCTCGGGCCGTACGGGCGGCACGGCCGAGTACGACGGCGACACCGGGCGCGCCACCAAGGTGACCGACCAGAACGGTGGTGCGTGGCAGATCTCCGCGCCCCGCTACGCGTCGGGTTCCCAGGCGTACGCGGACGCCGTGCGCGCCTCGGATCCGGTGAACTACTGGCGCCTGGGCGACGGCAGCGGCGCGGCCGCGGCCGACGAGACAGCCGCCGGCGGCAACGGCTCCTACCGTGACGGTGTCACCCTGGGCGGGGTCGGGGCCTTCCTCGACGGCGACGACGCCGCGATCACCCTCGACGGTTCGAAGGGTGTCGTCTCCGTCCCGTCCGAGTCCATCAGCAATGCCACCTCGCTCTCGGTGGAGCTGTGGTTCAGGACCGACAAGCCCAGCGGTGTCCTGCTGGGCCTGCAGAACGCCGAGCTCGGCACCGTTCCGACGATGTGGAACGCGAGTCTCCTCGTCGACGGCGAGGGCAAGCTGCGCGGTCATCTGTGGGACGGTCCGTCATCGAGCTGGCCGGTCATGGGCGGCGTGAAGGTCACCGACAACCAGTGGCACCACGTCGTCATCACGGGCGGCCCCGCCGGACAGTCGCTCTACCTCGACGGCGCCAAGATCGGCTCCAAAGCAGGTGTCGTCAAGCCGGAGACCCTGGTCCACGCCTACCTCGGCGCGGGCTACTCCAGCGAGGCGTGGGACGGCCAGGCCCGTGCCACCCGCTACTTCGACGGCCGGCTCGACGAGGCCGCCTTCTACACCGAGGAGCTCGACGCCCAGACAGTCGCCGACCACTACAAGGCACGCAGCAAGGCGGTCAGCGGCAGCGGTGACCAGTACCGCGGCGTCGTGACGGCCGCCCGCCCCGCGGGCTACTGGCGCCTGGACGAGGCCACCGGCACCATGGTGAAGAGCCGGGTGGCGTCCGTCGACGGCACCGGCACCTACACCAAGGCGTCCCTCGGGGCCACCGGTGCGTTCGGCCCCGGAGACGGCTCCGCGGTGCAGTTCGGCGGTGACGGCTTCGCCGAACTGCCGCCGGTCGGAACCGTCACCGCGGATGTCTCCGCCAGCGTGTGGTTCCGCACCGACAAGCCCGGCGTCATCCTCGCCGACCAGTCGGCACCCGTCGCGGGAGCCGCCGACGCGAGTGGCAGCTGGACCCCGGTCCTGTACGTCGGCGCCGACGGCAAGCTGCACGGCGAGTACTACTCCGCCGGCGTGACGGCCTCCAACGCGTCGCCCGGCACCGTCACCGACAACCAGTGGCACCACGCCGCCATCACGGCCAAGGGCGGCACCCAGACGCTCTACCTGGACGGCGCGCAGGTCGCGACGAAGTCCGCCGCCCCGGTCGGCCACCAGGGCAACAGCCGGACGTTCCTCGGTGCGGGCTTCGCCAAGTTCTGGCCCTCCGCCCCCGGCAACGTCAGCTACTTCACCGGCGCGCTCGACGAGGCCGCGGTCTTCCGCCGCGGTCTCTCCGCCGATGAGGTGGCGGCGCAGTACGAGGCCCGCGCGTCGTCGTCGGTCTCCGCGCTCACGTCCACGGTGACGGTCACCGACCCGGCGGGCGCGAAGACGGGCAGCACCTTCGACGCGGTCCGCGGACAGCGCCGGGTCGCGTCGACGAACGCGGACGGCGGCGTCACCACGTACGCGTACGACACCGGTGGCTTCCTGCACACCGTCACCGACCCCAACGGGCATTCCGTCGTGACCGGTCATGACGAGCGCGGCAGCACCGTTTCCACGACGACCTGCCGGGACGCGAACTCCTGCTGGACGTCGTTCGCGGAGCACCACTACAACGAGGCCGACAAGCTGGACCCGCGCAACGGCAAGCAGACCGCCGTGCGTGACGGCCGTTCCTCGGGCCCGGCGGACGACCGGTTCCGCACGACCACCTCGTACACCGCGCTCGGGTTGATCGACACGGTCACCCTGCCGGACGGCCGCAGGACGTCGACCACCTACACCACGGGCGGCGAGCCCGCGGTGGGCGGCGGAGTGACCCCCAAGGGCCTGGTCGCCACCAAGAAGAGCACCGGCGGCGCGACCGTCTCGTACGCGTACTTCGCGAACGGCGACCTGGCCAGGTCCACGTCCCCGTCCGGGCTCGTCACCTCGTACACCTACGACGGCCTCGGCCGGAAGCTGACCGAGACCCACGTCTCCGAGGCCACTCCGGACGGCGTGACCACGACGTACACCTACACCACGATGTCCCGCGTCTCGTCGGAGACCGGGCCTGGGGTGAAGAACGAGATCACCGGTGTCACGCACACCGCCAAGGTCAGCCGTACCTACGACGCTGACGGGCAACTGCTCACCGAGTCCATGCAGGACACCACCGGCGGCGACGCCACCCGCACCGCGACCTACCGGTACAACGCCGCCGGCCTCAACGAGAGCGTGACGGACGCTGCGGGCAACGAATCGACCTTCGGCCACGACGCGCTGGGCCGGGTGGTCCGTGAGACGGACCCCGCGGGCAACGTCGTCACGCACGCGTTCACCAAGCGCGGGCAGCTTGCCGAGTCGGTGCTGAAGGACTGGACGGGCGACCCGTCCGGCCAGACCCGTGACCTGGTCCTGGTGTCCCACACGTACGACCCGGCTGGCCGCCTGGCCTCGACGACGGACGCGCTGGGGGCCACGACGGCGTTCACCTATTTCGACGACGGCCTGAGCGCCACGACGACGGCGAAGCAGGTGACGCAGTCGGACGGTTCCAAGCGGGACGTCCTGCGGGAGTCGCTGGTCTACGACGGCGCGGGCAACGTCACCTCGCAGACGGCGAGCGGCGGTCGTACGACCGTCAGAACCGTGGACGCCACGGGTCGCCTGACGCGGTCGGCCTTCGACCCGAACGGCCTCAACCGGGTCACCACCCTCGCCTACGACGGCGACGACCGGGTCACCGAGGAGAGCCGGTCGATCGACGGATCCGGCAAGAGGCTCACCTCGACCACCGAGTACGACACGGCCGGCAACCCGAAGAAGTCGACCGTCACCGACGGCACCGGCACCCGCACCTCGTCGGCCACGTTCGACCAGCGGGGCCTCGCCCTGACCCAGGTCACCCCCCGTGGCCACACCTCGATCAGCCGCTACGACGTGCTCGGCCGCCTGGTCGAGACGACGGCGCCACAGGTCCAGGTCGAGGAGAACGGCGGTGCGGCCACGGCGGCGACGCCGAAGGCGGCCACGGGCTACAACACCTTCGGCGAGGCCACCGAGGCACGTGACCCGCGCGGCCTGGTGACCCGTCTGGAGACCGACAAGCTGGGCCGCCCGACGGCGGTCACGCTGCCCGACTACACACCGCCGGGAACGACGACGGCCATCGCGGCCGTCACGCGGACCACGTACGACCAGCTCGGCAACACGGCCTCCACGACCGACCCGCTGGGCCGTACGACCTCCTACGCCTACGACCAGCTGGGCAACCTGACCCGCAGGACCGACCCCGCGGTCACCGGTGCACAGGGCCTCCAGGCTCCCGGTGCCACGACCTTCGACGGCACGTCCACGGACCTGTCCGGCCGCGGTGTCTCCACCTACACCTGGACCCCGACCGGTCTGCCGCTCTCCGCGACCGACCCGACAGGAGCACGCACCGAGTCCACCTACGACCAGCTGGGCCGTAAGCTCACGGCCACCACCGTCGAGCGCAGGCCCACGCTCCAGAATCTCGTCTCCCGCTACACCTGGGACGACGCGGACAACCAGATCGTCTCGGTCACTCCGGGAGGCCTCCGGACCACCGCGTCCTACGACACGGCGGGCCAGGTGCTCACGGTCGCCGACCCCCTCGGAGGCGTCACCCGGGCCTCCTACGACGGCCTCGGACGCCCGACCGAGTCCAGGGACGCCACCGGCCGCAGAACGGTCATGGCCTACGACGTCCTCGGCAACCTGACCTCGTCGACGGAGTACGGCACGGGCACGACCGCCCTGCGGTCCACCGTCACCGAGTACGACGCGGACGGTAACGTCACCGCATCCGTCTCGCCCACCGGCGCGCGCCGTACCCACACCTACGACGCCGTCGGCCGGATGACCAAGCAGGTCGAGCCGGTCACCGCGACGGACTCGATCACGACGACCTTCGGCTACGACGCCGCGGGCAACCGCACGCGCCTCACCGACGGCCGTGGAAAGGCGACCTACTACACCTTCAACACCTGGGGTCTGCCCGAAAGCACGATCGAACCGGCCACCAGCCAGCACTGGACCGCGGACGTCCGCACCTGGGCGAACGTGTACGACGCGGCCGGCCGGCTCGTCACCGAGCTGCTCCCGGGCAACGTCAAGCGTCAGAAGACGTACGACGCCCTGGGCCGGCTGACCGGTGAGACCGGGTCCGGCACCGCCGTGGCCACCCGGCCACGCACTCTGTCGTACGACCTCGCCGGCCGCCTGACCGGCGCGGGTGGGGACGGGGTCCTCGCCGGCAACGCGTACACGTACAACGACCGCGGTCAGCTGCTGACGGCCGGCGGTCCCGGCGGCAGCGCGTCCTACGCGTACGACGCGGACGGTCGCATGACCTCCCGCACGGACGCCGCCGGCGTCACGGCCTTCTCCTACGACCAGGCCGGCCGCCTCGACACCACGACCGACCCGCTGACCGGCACGCAGGTCCGCAGCGACTACGACGCCGCGGGCCGCCCGACCCTGCAGGAGTTCGCCAGGCCGACCGGGGGAGGCCAGTACGCGGTCGGCGCGAAGCGCTCGTACGCGTACGACGGTCTCGGCCGGTTGGCCAAGGACGCGGTGACCCGCACCGACACCGGTGTCGAGGTCGAGAGCATGGCGTACGAGTACGACCAGGCCGACCTGCTGGTGAAGAAGACCACGGCGGGCACCGCGGGTGCGGGCGAGTACACCTACGCCTACGACAAGTCCGGCCGCATGATCTCGATGGCCGCCGGCGGCACCACCACCCCGTACGAGTGGGACAAGTCCGGGAACCTGACCAGGAAGGGGGACATCACCGCGACCTACGACTCCCGCAACCGGCTGGAGACATGGGGAGCCCAGACCTTCGCCTACAGTGCCCGCGGCACCGCGAAGTCGGTGACCGAGGGAGGCGTCACCCGACAGATCGGATCGGACGCGTTCGAGCGCACGGTCACCAACGGCACAAGTACCTTCACGTACGACTCGCTCGACCGGGTCATGACCCACAACGGCGCGTCGTTCGCCTATGACGGCGGCTCCAACAACCTGGTCAAGGACGGCACGACGACCTACAGCCGCAATCCCGGAGGAGCCCTGCTCGCCAGTGCCACCTCCGGCACCGCGGGCTCGGCGCGCCTGGCCGTCGCCGACCGGCACACCGACCTGGTGGCCGGCCTGACACCGGACGGCACATCGGTGGCGTCGTCGCGTGCCTACGACCCGTTCGGCAAGGTCACCGCCTCCAGCGGCGGCAACCCGGCTCTGGGCTACCAGTCCGGGTGGACGGACAGCTCCACCGGCGAGGTCAACATGGCCTCCCGCTGGTACCAGCCGGGCATCGGCAGTTTCACCAGCCGCGACACCTGGCAGCTCAACCCGAACCCGTCGGTCCAGTCCAACCGCTACACCTACGCCAACGCGAGTCCGCTCAACGGCACGGACCCGAGCGGTCACTTCGTCTGGTTCCTCGCCATCCCCGCGTGGAAGGTGGCCGTCGCCCTGACCGCCGCCGTGGCGGTCGGAGCGGCAGCCGATACGGCGATCAAGGCCGACTGGAGCACCGACACCGACTGGAACTGGCGCTCGAACGACAAGCAGAAGGACCGCTGGAACCCGCAGCCGCGCCCTCGCCCCTTCGACATCTGGGACGAGAAGAAGTACATGCGGGACCAGCGGAAGAAGCAGCCGCAGCCCCAGGCGCAGGCCCAGCCGAAGAGCACCTACTGCCAGCGCAACCCGTGGCTGGCCGTCTGCGGCGGAGGGAAGAAGGGCGCGCCGCCGAAGGGCAGCGCCGGCAGCGGTGGCGGCGGATGCCGTTCCTGGTGCCGCACGAGCTGGGGCAACTTCCCCGGCCCGTCCTCCGTCGACGACGACAACGTCAACGTCAACCCGTGGGTACCGCCGCCGGTCGTCGTCCCGAACCGCAAGCCCGAGGTCGCGATGGACGCGGTCCGCGCCGGGCAGTGGACGCTGGCCGACGGCTGGGAGGCCATGTTCGGGTCAGCCGATTTCCTGGAGTTCTTCAAGGAGCACCCGGACTTCGACCCGGACGGAGACATCGCGGCCGATTACGGTCTCGGCCTTCATTTGACGCCAAGCGAGGAGAACGAAGGGGCGTTCGACAGCTCGCCCGTCGATCGCGGCGGCTGCAAGCGGGGCAATTCGGCGATCTACTACATGCCGCTGGACAGCCTTGGCCGTGCGCAGGGTGCTCGCGCCTGTCTCAATCGCGGTGATTACAACTACACGACGGGCAAGGAAAACGACCGGTGGAAATTCGACACAGAGCCCACCAACCTCGTGGGCACGGGGACCGAATGGCCGCTCGGCAGGGACGACGGCTGGAACAATCAGCCTCGCGGTTGGAAGCTTGGCGAAGGGCTGCAGCGCGGACATCTGATCGCCAAGTCTCTCGGGGGGTCCGGTGAGGATGCCCGTAACCTGGTCCCTCTTTACAACAAATCGAACGCGCCTGACATGTCGAATATCGAAAGGGAGCTCGCCAGGCGGGTCGAGGGGGGCGAGACCCTCTACTACAGCGTCACTCCGCAATACATCGGCAACAACCCCATTCCTGCCCGGCTGCACCTGGGTTGGATAGGTAACCGAGAGGGTGCAGGCTATGCTGTCGTGGAGAATTATCCTCACTAGACAGAAGTGACCGGGGGGCCTTTGTGAGGTGGGTGGACAGAATCGTCGGCCAGCTCCATTGGACCCCTCTGTCCCTGGAGATCTCCTGGAGGGAGATCGAAGAAGAACTTCAGTGCTCCCTCCCAGGGGACTTCAAGGAGCTGTGTGAAACCTTCGGGCGCGGCGTTTTCAGCGGGTACCTCGAGATCGCCTCATCCTCGGGTGGCGCACACCTGGGGCTCCTGGGGCAGTGGCGTTCGCTGCAGCGGATCGTGGAGGTCAACCCCTTCGCGGCGGCAGACCTTGAGCGCTTCGGGATCTACCGGCCCGGCTCCCGAGGGCTGCTGCCCTGGGCAGACACCTACGCGGAGTGCCAGATCTACTGGCTGGCGAGCAGCGAGCCTGCGGAGGACTGGCCGATCGTGGTCCAGGATTCCGAGGGTGACTGGTCGGAGTTCACCATGTCGGCCTCGGAGTTCATCTTCAGGACGCTGACGGACGACGACTTCCGGTTCAGTGTGGCCAAGTACGGCCCGCCCTACTTCGAGGCGGCTTCGCCACGCTGAACCGCAAGGTGAAGAGTGAAATGTGCGGCGCGCCGTGTCTCTTGGAGACCGGCGCGCCGCCTTTGTCGCTCCGGGCTGTGCGGACCGGCATGACGCCGTCCGGCCGCCGATGCGTCCCCGTCCTGTGTGGGGCGCCGTTCGCCGGCGGCGAGGGCGTAGCGGACGATGTCGCGCTGTTCCGACGACATGTGCTCGGCGTGCAGGGACGTGGCGGCGCGGAAGAGTCCGATCGCGGCCGCGCAGCTCTCCTCCGGCGCCTCGCCCCGCGTGGCCAGGGCCCCTCCTGGTTGCTGCGCCACTCGTCGCCGAGGCGGTCGGCGAGCAGATGCCAGAGGTGGTTCTCGGAGGGGAAGAAGGTACGGGTGCCGGCCGCGATCACGGGGGCCGGCCGGTGCACGGCGAGGATGGGCGCCTGCACGCGGGCGTTGGCCCAGTCCTTCTGTGCCATGGTCTTGCGCAGCTTCATCACCCCCTCCGCGTAGCCGTAGAGCGTCTGGGCGGCCCAGACCTCGGGCGCGGGGGCGAGGCTGTCCCAGGTCCATGCGCGGGCGAACTCCACGAGTTCGCGCGCCCGGCCGTGCGGGTCGTCGATGATGTACGCGTCACGCCGGGCGGGCACCACCTGGCCGCACGAGTGGTGGTTCGTCACGCCGGCGCGGTGCTCGTCGGCGGTGGCGAAGGTCCAGGACACTCGGCCCAGGTGAGATGGGCGTGTGTGCGGCTGTCCTCGCAGGCTGGGCAAGGAGAGGCACGCTACGGCCGGGCTGTCAGTCGGCAGGTTCCAGGTGCGCGAAGACGACGAGGTTCTGTGTGTAGTCCCTGGCCGCACGGTCATAGGCGCCCGCGCACGTGATGAGTCGCACCAGGGCGTCCGGGGTGTCGTCGTACACCCGCTTGTCGGGGAAGTCGTCCTTGCGGAACTCCTCCACGGAGTCGACGAGGAAGGTCGCGGTGGTGCCGTCGGAGCGCTCTACCGTGAAGCTGTCCCCCGGGTCGAGTTCCCTGAGCCGGGCGAAGACGGCGGGGGCCTTGACGGTGTCGAGGTGGCCGGCGATGAGCGCTGTCCCCTGCTCACCGGGAGAGACGCCGGAGGCGTGCCAGCCGACCAGGTTCGTGTCGTCCGCCGGGGGCGGGTCCAGAGCCCCTGAGGGGCCGATGTCCAGGCCGGTGAACGGCGCGTTCACCGCGATCTTGGGAATCCGCAGGCGGACAGGGGCGGACCTCGGCATGGTGAGACCGTCGGACGGTACGGCGCTCGGCGACGCCCGGCGCGATCCGTCCGGTGCGGGCGACGACGCAGGGTCCCGCACGGCCGCCGGAGCCCTGCCCGGTGCGGGAGCCGCGGGCTTGTCCGGCGCGGAGGCTGCGGGCTTGTCCGGGGCGGAGGCCGCGGGCTTGTCCGGGGCTTTCGCGTCCGGGGTGGCGCCCATTCCCGGTCCGAGGACGAGCAGGAGCACGGCCAGCAAGAGCGTCCAGAACACAGCGGGGGCCACCCACCGCGGGAAACGCCCAGAACGTCCCACGTCAGCGGGGTCTGGTCGGGTCGTCACCAGGGGCACCTTTCGAAGACGGAGGGCACGTCCGGGGAGGGCCGGCCGAAGAGGGAGGGCCGGGTGCGGGGGCCGCCTCCTTGGAGACGGCCCCCGCGAACACGGCGGGTGTTACGAGGCCACGCCGGCGGCCTTCTTGCGGCGGTAGAGGACGACCGCGGCGAGACCGCCCGCGACCAGCACGGCGCCGGTCACGTTCGTGGTGCTGCTCGCGAGGCCGCCTCCGCCCGTGTGCATGCCGCCCTTCGGCTTCTCGTGCTTGCTGCTCTCTTCCTTCTGCCAGTCCTTCTTCTGCTCGTCCTTGGACCAGTCGTCGGCGTTGACGAGGGACAGGGCGCCGGAGCCGGTGTGCATGCCGCCCTTCGGCTTGTCGTGGTCCTTCTCGTGCTTCGCGCCGTCCTTGTCGTGGTCCTTGGACCACTCGTCGCCGCCCGCGGCGGTGAGAGCGCCACCGCCCGTGTGCACGCCGCCCTTCGGCTTGCCGTGCTCCTTGTCGCTGTAGTCCTTCTTGTCGTGCTCGTCCTTCGACCAGTCGTCGGCCTCGACGAGGGCCAGGGCGCCGGCGCCGGTGTGGACGCCGCCCTTCGGCTTGTCGTGGTGGCGTTCCTGGCTCTGGGACGAACCGTCCTTGTCCCAGTCTCCTGCGGTGGTCGCGTAGGCACCGGGCGCGGCGAGCGCCAGGGTGCCGGCGGCGGCGGTCGCGGCGAAAAGAATGCGGGCAGAGCGCATCGAAGACTTCCCTTCGTCTGCTGCGCCAGCTGACCGTGTGTCGGCTTGTTTCACGCAGCGACATGGCTCACCGTCAGCTGACAGATCATCGGTCGCCACTCGGGTTGGGGCATACGGACTCAGGGGGCGGAGCGCGGCAACGAGCGTCGCTCCCCGCCCGCCGCGGGTGCGGGAAGGCTGCGCCCGCGCCGACTGTCGCAGGCACCGCGGGTCCGCTGCGAGGCTCCGTCCGGACCGTTCCCTCGCGCCGCCGGCAGTCAAGGCACGGACAGGGTTCACCCCCAGGGGTGATGGGCGCGGCGCGGACGCCTCCGTACAGCAGGCCTGTCCGCGGAACGGACGCGCACCTCGGTGAGGGAGGCGGTCACCGGCCCCAGGGCGGCAGGCCGGAGACCACTCTCATGCGTCTGGGGCAGACCAATGGTCTCCGGCCCCTGGTACGGCAGGCCGGAGACCACCTCTCATGCGTCTGGGTCAGACGAGATCAGCTGGTCAGGGCAGGTTCCACTGCTGGCTCTGGCCCGTGTGGCAGGTCCACAGGTGCACCCTGGTGCCGTCGCTGCCGGCGCCGCCCTCCACGTCCATGCACTTGCCGGACCGGGGGTTGCGCAGGGTGCCGGCGCCCTGCGGATCCCACGTCTGGGCGCCCGAGCCGTTGCACGTCCACAGCTGGATCCTGGTGCCGTCCGCGCTGCCTCCCCCGGAGACGTCGAGGCACTTGCCGAGCGCGCGCAGGGTGCCGTCCCCGGGCAGCGTCCACCGCTGGGCGGCGGTGCCGTTGCAGGTCCACAGCTGGATCTGGGTTCCGTCCGTGGTCTGGGAGTTGTCGACGTCGAGGCACTTGCCGGCGACCCCCTTGACCTCTCCCGTCCGGTCGGGCGATCCGCCGGGCAGCCGGTTCAGCGTGTACCAGGCCTCCGTGCTCCACAGCGGCTCGCCGCCCTGCGAGCTGAACGGCCGGGGCGAGCGCACGTGCACCACCCGGTCCGCCTTGAGGCCGGGAAGGTTCAGGGTGACGGTCCTGCCGTCGCCGGACAGCGTGGCCGACTGGGGGGTGAGCGTCTCCTCGTCGGTCTTGGGACCGCCGTAGGCCGCGGTCGGTACGTAGCGCCACTGCTTGATCTTGTACTTGGCGGCGAGGCCGTTCGCCGTGTCCGCCGACAGCGGCTGGGTGTACTCCAGCTCGAAGCCACCGGGTACGGCGCGCATGGCACGGATGTCGAAGGCGTTGCCGCCGTTGGGCGTCAGCTTCTGCAGCCCGTAGGAGAGTTTGCCCTCCTGCCCCCAGTTCCCGCCCGCACCGAGCCCGCCGGCGTACAGCGCGCCGTCGGGGCCCACACTGATCCGGGTCACGCCCGCCTCCAGGCCCTGGGTGAGGCGGAAGACGGCGCCCTGGTACTCGCCGCCCACCTTCTCCAGGTAGCCGCGTTGGATCCCGCCGTAGGTCACGTCGCCGAAGAGCATCTGACCCGCGAAGGGGCCGTCCTTCAACTGCAGCGGTGTACTGGGCGAGTTGCCTATCTCGTTCTGCGGCAGCCACAGCACCGGTTTGGTCACCGTCTGCCCGTCGAAGGGCCCGTCCGGATTGGTGTAGTGGTTGAAGAACCTGTTCTGCTTGATGTGGACGAGCTTGGACGAGGGCAGCCAGCCGCCCTGGTTGTCCGTGACGAAGAGATCGCCCTCGGGGCCCCAGCCGATGCCGTTGGGGGTGCGCAGGCCGCCGGCGATGTAGGAGACCTCTCCGGTCGCCTTGTTCACCTTGATGGTGGTGCCGCGGTTCGCCGCCGGCTGCGGGTCGGTCGTCGCGCCGCCGTAGTTGATGGCCACCGACAGGTTGAGGTAGAAGTACCCGTCCTGGTGGAGCAGGCCGAAGGCGAACTCGTGGAAGTTGCCGCCGAAGGGCCAGGTCGCCACCGTGCGGTACTGGTCGACGACCTCGTTCCCGTCGGTGTCGTTCAGCTCGGTCAGCTCGTGCTTCTGGGAGACGTACAGCTTGCCGTCGACGTGTTTGATGCCCATCGGCTCCTTGAGGCCTTGGGCGATCTTCTTCGCCGTCACCTCGCCCGGGCCGGTGTCACCGGTGACGTTGTCGAGGAGGTAGACCTCGCCGGCGGTGTTCTGGCTGCCGCCCCAGGTGGCCACGGCCAGGCGGCCGTCCGGGAGCCAGTCCATCGCCGAGACCTGCGGTTCGAAGCCGGCGGGGCGCAGGTCGGTGAGGGTGTAGTCCGGGTGGACTCCGGTGAGCGGCAGGCCGTCGCCGGGCGAGTCCGCCCCGCCCTCGCACTGCTTGTCGCCCGGTGCTGTCACCCGTACGACGCCCGCGTCCGTGCTCAGCGCGGAGTTCGGGACGAGGCTGAAGCCGGACGCGCCCGGCGGCTTCCAGGCCAGCGTGAGCTGCTGGCCGCCGTCACGTTCGAAGTGCTCGATCCGCAGCGAGTGGAGACCGGCGGAGAGTTCCACCGTGCCGTCCTTCGGCTCGGCCCCGTGCAACCCGTCGTGCTCGATGACGAGTTGGTCGTCGATCCGCAGCCGGGAACCGTCGTCGCTGGTGAGTCGGAAGCCGTAGGTGCCCGCGGCTGTGGCTTTCACGTTGCCGATGACGTGCGTGACGAACGTGGAGTCGAGCCCGAAGTCCGCGGTGGAGGACCAGTCGACGACCGGCATCAGTTTGTCGATGTTCGGCGTCTGCCCGGGCTTCAGCGTGCACAGCTGGTTGAGCGGGGTCTGTATGTCGAAGACGCGGAGGGTGACTCCGGGCTCCTGCGGGGGGACGTCGGGGGCGGCCTGCGCCGGCGCGGACGACAGGCCGCCGATCAGCAGGGAGGCGATGAGGGTCCCGGTCAGGCGTCTGCCGAGCCGGGGTAACAGCCGTGGATTCACGTGACCTCCTGACGGCACCTCGGCGACGAGGTGCTCGTGCGGGTGATGGGAAGATCCATTGCTGCCGGGGCGCGCCGTCGTCCCGGATACGGGCGTGCGTGCGTGGGGGGATCACAGACGGTTCACGACATCGCGTGGGACACAGTAGGGACTTCTCCTGGACCCGTCCATGCTTTGTCCCGAGAGCGTGCAAAGTCCCTGGAGACGCCCTGGGGCACGCCTCGGGGCGTCCCAAGTCCGTTGTTCCTGGCGGTGTTTGACGTTTCGTTCGGACGGCGGCCGACACGGCTTCGCCCTGCGGGGCACCGCCCGTGATCGTCGTGACGGCCACCGACGGCACCGGACGGGCCACCGGACGCGGACGCCGTCGTGAGAGGGCGTCGTCCAGCAGCTGGAGTACGGCCATGCCAGGCGGAAATCGCCTCGCCGGAACCCGGTCGTCCGACCACCCCGCGGAGTACGCTGAAGGTACCGGGAGTAACTCGAGCACCCGCTCCCACGCGGACGTCGTTTCCGGCGATCAAGACACTGGGCCGCCCACGGGCGGCCCGGGGACGGGTCCGCGACATGACCACCCTCACCGCTCCCACCCGTTCGGCGCGCCTGTCGCTGACACCGCGGACCACCCTCGCCGGCCAGTTGGACGGCGCCTGGTGGCCCGAGTCACGTGACCTCGTAGCCGAGCTTCCGCCCCTGGTCGCCGCGCTGGAAGGGCGCTGGGGTCGCATCACACGCGTCACGGTGAACCCCACGCGCTGGCCCGTCGTCCCCCACAAGGTTCCCGTCACCAGGCACACCGTGCACGTCGGATGGTTCACGGAACAGGATCCCGACAAGGTGATCCTGCTCTCGTACGTCGTCGGCCGCTGCGACCTGCTGGTGATCCCTCCCGAGACCGAACCCGCCGCGGCCGCCCGGCTCATGGCCGCTGCCGCCACCCCCGGCAGCGTCCTCACCGCCGACGGCCTGATGTCCGACGAAGCCGCGACCGGCCGCCGCATGCGGGAGACCCGAACCAGCGAGGAGACCCGAACCAGCGAGGACGTCTGGGAGACCGACGGCGGATCCGCCCCGCCGCGCCTACGGCATCCGGTGGTCGGCGCACGGATGATCCCCGTGCCGGGGAACATGCGGAGATGACGAAGTGGAGACCCCGATCGCGAACGAGTCCTTTCCGCCTGCAGGTCACACCGAGATCCGCATCGTGGCCGCCTCCCCCGAGGCCGCCCGCGCGGTTGCCGAAGTGATCCGCCGTTCCTTCGCCGGAACGGAACAGCGCAGCTACCCGGGACCCGACGGGAGCACCCGGCTCCATCTCACCGTCGACGTCGAATCCGCTGCCGAACCCTCACGATCGTGGCTGACCACCAGCAGGCCGCTCACGGGCGCGGGCACCCACGTGGACGAGGTCTGAGACGGCGGTGCCCGCAGCAGTGACGTCCCCACAGCTGTGACGTCACTGCTCGTCCTCCATGCGGATGACACGCCGCAGCTCGTCGGCCGCCTCACTGCTCCTGCCCTCGCGCTGTTCCAGCAGGGCGGCCGCGATCGCGTCCAGCTTGCGCTGGGCGGCGTGGTCGTCGCGGCGTTCGGTGTTCTTCAGCAGGGTGAGCAGGAGAAGGTTGACGGCGGTCAGCACGTCCCCCGCGAAGATCAACCAGGGCACCGGCACATGCACCAGATGCACGACGACCATGCCGACGACGAGGATCAGGCACAGGACGTAGAACGGCGGTGAGCTGGTGACGTTGGACGCCCGCTCGGAGAACGCGGCGAACCGGTCTCGTCCCGTACCGCCCCGGTCGGCTGGATGCTCAGTGGCCATACCCCCATGCTCACCGCCCGCCGCCCTTCGCCGCGGGACCCCGGCCGTCGCGCGGCGCGCCTGGCGCACTCCACGTTGCCGCGCCGGCGGTCCTCGGCGCCGGGCGGAGGAGGGCCGACCACCGTCGCCTCCACGTCGAGGCCTCCGTCGCCGTCGCAGTCGCCGTCCCAGTCGCAGTCGCCGTTGCCGTTGCCGTTGCCGTTGCCGGCTCAGTGTCCGCCGGGTTCGCCGAGTTCGCCGGCGGTCCCGACGGGCCTGGCGTCGTTGTTCCAGCCTCGGAGCTTCTCCGGGTTGCGGACCGCCCAGATGCGGGTGATGCGGCCGTCCGTGATGTCGAACGCGGCCACGGTGACCGTGGTGCCGGCCTGTTGCGCCACCAGGCCGGGGCGGCCGTTGACCGTGCGTTCCAGGAGGCTGAGGCCCGGGGCTCTGGCCGCGATCTGGAGCACGTACTGCGCGATCCGCTCGCGGCCCTCGACCGGGCGCAGGACCGTGCCCACCTGGCCGCCGCCGTCGGCGATCATCGCGGCGTCGGGGTCGAGGAGGCCCACGAGCGCCTCGATGTCGCGCGCCTCCCAGGCCTTCTTGAAGTGCCGTACCAGACCGGCCTGCTGCGGCGCCGGCGGAGCCGGATCCTGCGCGGCGCGCATCCGCCGCCGGGCCGAGGACGCCAGTTGGCGACAGGCCGCGGGGGTGCGTCCTACGATGTCGGCGACCTCGGCGAAGGGGTACTGGAAGACGTCGTGCAGGACGAAGGCCACGCGTTCGGCCGGGGTCATCGACTCCAGTACGACCAGGAAGGCCATGCTCACCGACTCGTCCAGGGTGATCCGGTCGGCGGGATCGGCCGGTTCGGCCCCGTCGCCCCACGGGCGCCCGTCGCCCCACTCCGTACGGTCGGGCAGCGGCTCGGGTATCCACGCGCCGACGTACCGCTCGCGCCGGACCCTCGCCGAGCCGAGCACGTCCAGGCAGACACGGCCCGCCACCTTCGTCAGCCACGCCCCGGGCGACCGCACGCCCTCGCGCTGCCGCCACGACAGCGCGTACCAGCGGGCGTAGGTCTCCTGTACGGCGTCCTCGGCCTCGGCCACCGAACCGAGCAGCCGATAGGCGAGGTTCATGAGCCGGCGCCGCTCCGCGACGACCGCGCTCAGGTGCTGCTCGGACGGGCTGTTCACGGTCGTGGCCTCTCCCCTGGTTCGTCTTCTCCGCTCTCGCCCCGCCGACGACGCACCTGACCTCACATTCCGAGGGTCTACGTCGTCAAAGTTCCGAGAGACTACCGACAGAGGAGATCACGTCATGGCCAAACAGACGACGGAAATACGGGGCGGCGTCACGTTCGTGCAGGTCGCGATCGTCCTGCAGACCGCCGCCCTCTTCTTCCAGGCGGTCACCGCCGGGCTGTTGCTCTCCTCGTCCCACGGCGGGGTGCTGCACGACGTCGGATCACGCGTGATGTACGGCGCGTCGATGCTGTACGTGCTCGCGGCGATCCTCGCCTGGCGACCGGGCGGCGGTTCGCCCCGCCCCATCCTGTACGCCTCCGGCTTCCTCATCCTCGCCTCGGTGCAGGTGGTCGTCGGCATCGCGCACATGCCGACGCTCCATGTCCCCCTGGGCGTCCTGATGTTCGGCCTGAGCGGGTTGGCGCTCGGTCAGGCGCTGTTCCGCACGCGGTCGTAGCCCCGGGCGCCGGCACGCGGTCGTCGCCGGCGCTCGACGTTCACTCGTCATGGTGGCCGCGGGGCCGTGCGCACCGCCTCCAGGGCCCGCTTCGGGCAACGTGAGCCGCATGGACCGCCGAACCCCCCTCGTCCTGCTCGCCGCCCTGCTCACCAGCGGCTGCGTCGCCGTGCCCCCTTCCTCCGCCCCAGGGCCGTCGCCTCGGGGCGGGGAGGTCGCCCCCGCCGCCGTACGGACGCCCTCGCCGCTGCCCGCGTGGCCCGTGCCCCGGGAGGCCGCGCCCCGGGAGACGCTCGCCGCCACCGAGCCGAAGCCCGGGCCGAAGCCCGCTCCTTCGTCCGCGCGGCCCCGGGCGAGGGGCTGGGAACCTCCGCGTATCCCTCCCCGCCCACCCGGGGCCGCCAAGCCGCCCACCCGCCGGAAGGAGTCGGTACGCACACCCGGGCCGAGGAAGCCCCCGCACACCGAGACACCCCACGGGATGCGGTCCCTCTGCCGACAGGCCGCGGGGTCCGGCGCCGTTCCCGCCGGGATCCTCGAACTCTGCCGGAGCACGTACGGCCGCTGAGAGCGGGCACCGCGGCGAAAACGTATTCTCGCTTCGGATGTGCTGGGCTCAGGGGACGGAAGAGGGCGGCGACGGTGGCAGAGAGCGGCAGGGGTGGCTCCGCGGGGTCGGGCGGCGGGCCGCGTCGTACGGGCGCCTCCGGGGGCGACGGCTCGGCGTCGCTCAGCGTGCGGGCTCGCGAGGCCGTGCTGCAGCGCATCGTCGACCGGCGGTACGCGCAGGGGGCCCGGCTCGTCGAGCGCGAGGTCGCCGAGGAGCTGAACATGTCCCGCGTCCCCGTGCGGGAGGCGCTGCGCGCGCTGGTCGCCGAGGGGCTGCTCGAACTGCTGCCGCACAGTGGTGTCCGCGTACGGCGCCTCGAACGCGTCGACGTCGAGCATCTGTACGAGGTGTGGGAGCCGCTCGCCGTCCAGGCGTCGCGGCTCGCCGCGCGGGCCGTGGCGGCGGGCGACGGCGACGGCCTCACCTCACTGGAGGCGACGCTGCGCCAGGCCGAGTCGGCGGCCGCGGCGGACGAGGGGACGCGGGAGGTGGCCGCGCACACGGCCTTCCACGAGGGCGTCGTGGCCATGGCGGGGAACCCGCTGCTGGCGCGGACCATGGAACAGCTGAGCTGGCAGCTGCGCCTGCTCTTCGGCCTGCGCGAGGAACCCGCGCACATGCGGGCCCAACACGCGGAGATGTACCGGCACATCGCCGCCGGTGACACCGAGGCCGCAGCGGCGAGCACCCTGCTGCACGTGCGTGACAGCAGGGCCGTCGCCCTACGGTCTCTCTTCGGTCCTCACTGAGGTCGATTTCTGTATACCAGGGAGCCCGAATCGATCGCGTCGCGATCGGCCCTCTTGCTGAATTTGGTTTTCCGCCTGGCCTTTTGCCTCCCTCTCGAACGCCACTCTTGCTCGCCCCTCGCTTGTTGGTATACAAAACGGAGTGTCGCTGTCCCCTTTCCTCGGGAGCCCCCATGTGCGTCGAAGGCACGCCGCCGCCCTCCAGCCGGCTGACCCGTCGCGGCGTCCTCGCCGGTGCGGCCGCGCTCGCCGGTACCATGACCGTCGCCACCACCGCCATCGGGCCTGCGGCCGCCGCCGACTCCGAGGTCGAGGTCGACGGGCGGGCCGGACACGACGGTCGTACGGAGCGGGGTGGGAGTCTCCTGATCCAGGGAGGCACCCTGCTCGACCCGGCCACCGGTGAGGTCGTCGAGGACGCCGTGGTCCTCATCGTGGACGGAACCGTGCGCGCCGCCGGCCGGCAGGGCAGCGTCACCTTCCCGCGTGGCGTCGAGGTGCTCGACGCGCACGGCCGCTGGATCGTGCCGGGCCTGATCGACGCGCACATCCACCTCAGCACCGCCGCCGAGGCCCGCGACGCCGTCCTCCGGGGCGCGACCAGCGCACGCAGCGGATCGACCTCGTTCTACCAGGACATCGCCGTTCGCGAACTCGCCTGCCACAGCCCCGCGTTCGCGCCCCGGCTGACGGCCGCCGGCGTCTTCGTCACCCCTGACCTCGGCGACACCGTACTCGCCGACCCCGACCTCACCCCGCTCGCCCGGCTCAAGGACGGCGTCCGGTCGGCCGAGGCCCTGCGCCGGGTCGTCGAGGTCAACCTGGCCCGTGGCGCGGACGTGATCAAGACGCGGGTCAACGAGCGCGCCGGGCTCCCGGAGCAGGACCCGCTCGCGCAGGTGTACTCGCACGAGCAGCTCTCCGAGATCGTCGCCGCGGCCCGGCGCCGCGGCAAGGGCGTCCTCTGCCACAGCTACAGCGAGCAGGGCTGCCACGACGCCGTCACGGCCGGCATCCGCTCCCTGGAGCACGGCGCGTTCGTCGGTGAGCGCACCCTGCGCGAGATGCGCCGCCGGGGCACGTACTTCACCCCCACCCTCACCGCCATCGCGGGCCTGGCCGAGTCCGCCGACCCTGTCCTCGCCGAGCGTGGACGCACGTACCTCCCGGTCCTGAAGCGGGCCGTCCTCGCCGCGTACGAACTCGGTGTCCCGCTCGCCGCCGGGACCGACTCGTCCGGCGGCACCGTGCGGCCGATCGGGCGGGAGGTCGAGCTGATGCGCGCCGCCGGACTTCCGGCGCTCGACGCGATCCGCACCGCCACCACCGGGGCCGCCCGCCTCCTCGGCCTCGAGCGCACGGCGGGCCGACTCGCGCGAGGCTTCGCGGGCGACGCGCTCCTCGTCGACGGCGACCCGCTGGCCGACGTCACCGTACTCAAGCAGCCGGTGCGCGTGGTCCGGGCGGGCATCGCCGTCTGAGGCGGTGACGGGCCGGCCTCCGGTTCCCTCCCGGTCCGCCGGAGGCGTGCCCTTCGTCGGCATGCCGTGCGTCGGCATGCCGTGCGTCGGCATGACGTGCGTCGGCATCCCGTGCCCCCGTACCTCCGTTCCGTCCGCTCTTCTCCCGTTCCGCTCCCCGCGTCCCTTCCCAGGAGTCCCCATGCAGCCCTCCTCGCCCTCTCCCAGCGCGCTCTCCCGTCGCACGATGCTGGCGGGTGCCGCCGCCCTCGCCGGGGCCACGGCCACGATGGGTGCCGCCGCGGCCCCGGCCGGAGCGGCGAGCTCCGCCGAGGCGGTGGCCCCCGGGCACCCGGAGCGTCCGCAGCGTCCGGGAAAGGGCGTCGTCTTCCGTGACGTGCGGGTGTTCGGCGCCGCGAAGGCCACGGATCTCGTGGTCGTCGACGGACGCGTCGCGGCCGGTCCGGCGCCGCGCGGCGCGAAGGTCGTCGACGGTGGCGGCCGGATCGCGCTTCCGTCACTCGTGGACGCCCACATCCACCCCGACAAGACGACCTGGGACGGCTCCTGGGTCTCGCGCCGGCCGGCGAGCGGCATCGCCGACTACGTCGCCCAGGACGTCGAGTTGTTCCGTAGCCAGCGTCGCCCCGTCGCCGAGCGGGCGTACGGGCTGATGGCCCACGCCGTCACGCGCGGTACGCGGGCCATGCGCGCGCACGCCGATGTCGCCCCGGCGTACGGACTCGTGGGTGTCGAGGGTGTGGCGCAGGCCCGCGAGCGGCTGCGCCACGCCCTCGACGTCCAGATCGTGGCCTTCCCGCAGCACGGCGTCGTCCGTACCCCGGGGACGGCCAGGCTCCTGGAGGAGGCGGCGCGCTCGGGGGCCGTCGACATGATCGGTGGCATCGACCCGATCGGTTTCGACCACGCCCTCGACGAGCAGCTGGACCTCGTCTTCGGCATCGCGGAGCGCCACGGCGTCGGCGTGGACATCCACCTGCACGACAGCGGTGAGCAGGGGCTCCAGGCCATGCGCGGCATCATCGACCGGACCCGTGCGCTGTCCCTCGCCGGCAAGGTGACCGTCAGCCACGTCTTCTGTCTGCCCGGCCTGCCGGACAAGGAACTCGGCTCACTCGCGGCCGACTTGGGCGAGCAGGACATCGCGCTGACCACGGTGGCACCGTCCGGTTCGCTCGTGCTGCCGATCGCGCGGCTGCGTGAGCACGGGGTCCGGGTCGGGCTCGGCTCCGACGGGGTGCGCGACTCCTGGAGCCCGTTCGGCAACGCCGACATGCTGCACCGCGCGCACCTGCTCGGGTGGGTGACGGACGTACGGCTCGACGCGGAGCTGACGGACTGCTACCGCGTCGCGGCGCACGGCGGAGCGGACGTGATGGGCCTTGCCCACGCCGACCTCACGCCCGGCGCCCCGGCCGACTTCGTCCTCGTGGAGGGCGAGTGCCTGCCCCAGGTCGTGGTGGACATGCCCCGACGCGACGTCGTCGTCCACGGCGGGGTCGTCGTCGCCCGTGACGGGAAGTTCCTCGACTGACACGTCGACCTCAGGCGGGCGGTTCTCCCTCGGTCCACTCCGTGTCCCGCGCCGCCAGGTCGCGAGCGACCTCCGCTCGGTGCTGGGCACGGCGGCCGACGACCGCGGCGGCCGCGACGGCGCTGCCGAGGAAGGCGGTGGCCACGACCCAGGGGCGGTCCAGGACATGGCCGGTGAGGTGGTCGAGGGAGTTGCGGCCCGCGCCCGCGATGCCGAGGGCGGCCGCGGTGAAGCCGAGGAAGGCCGGGTACTCGTATCCGCCGCTCTGGGCGAAGAAGCCGGCGGGGGCGTGGACGGCGACGGCTCCCGCCATCGCTCCGGCCGCGGCGGCGCCGGCCGCCGGGGTGGCCAGGCCGAGGGCGAGCAGGACCCCGCCGCCGGTCTCCCCGAGACCCGCGGCGATCGCGCTCTCGCGGGCCGGATGGAAGCCCATCGCCTCCATGGCCTGCGCCGTGCCCTCCACGCCGCCGCCCCCGAACCAGCCGAAGAGCTTCTGGGTGCCGTGCGCGGCAAGGACGACGCCGGTACCGACCCGGAGGACGAGGAGCCCGAGGTCGCGGCGGTTGAGGGTGCTCATCTGGGTCTCCCTGCGGGTGGCCGAAGGCGTACGTCTTCCACTGTCGCCGCCGGGGGCGTCGAAGCCCCGGTGTTGTTGCTCCGGACGAGGAGACGCGCGGCCGTTCACCGGCTCGTGGGCCCCGGCCACCTGGTCGGCTCCTTTAGCGCATGCGCTACATTTTGCCGGTCCTTGACCGCGATCACTCACGATCCCTCACTTCTCGGAGCCGGCAACCCATGAGCGACATCGTCAACGGCCTCGGCCGGGCCTCCGCCTACGGCGCCCTCGGCCTGGTGCTGCTGATACTCGGCATCGTCCTGGTGGACGTGCTCACTCCGGGCAAGCTCGGGCGCCAGATATGGGAGGAGCGCAACCGCAACGCCGCGACCCTGCTGAGCTCCGCGCTGCTCGGTATCGGCGGCATCGTCTTCACCTCCATCTGGACGACGTACGACGACTTCGGCAAGGGCCTCGCGTCGACGGCCGCCTTCGGTCTGCTCGGCCTGGTCATGATGGCCGTGGCCTTCCTGGTGGTGGACCTGGTCACGCCGGGCAAGCTGGGCGCCACTCTCGTCGACCCGCAGCCGCACCCGGCGGTCTGGGTGACGGCCTCCTGCAACCTCGCGGTCTCGGCGATCGTCTCCGCCTCCATCGCCTGAGCCGCGCCGCGCGCACCCGGCGGCCCGCGCGCACCCAGCCGCCCGCGCCGCGCACGGCCGCCCCAGCCGCCCGCGCACCCAGCCGCCCCGGCCGTCCGCTCGCCCCGGCGCGGGGCCGGCGGCGCGGCCCCCCCCCGCCCCGCGCCGGCCCCACCCCCCCCCCCCCACGCCGGGCCCCACCCCCCGCAGCCCACCGAGAACACCCCCCC
>NZ_JBIVDE010000002.1:757555-1220567 GCF_044746945.1 Streptomyces sp. NPDC090127
GCGTGGCGCCCCCCCCCTTGCACTCGCCCCCCACACCCCGCCCCCCCCCCGCGGGCGGCTACCGCGCGGGTTTGTGGGGGCCCGGGGCCCCGGGGCCCCCGCCCCGCCGCTCAGCGGCTCCACCTCCAGGTACCGTCTGCGGCGCAGTCCCCGGTAGAGCAGTGCCTCCCAGCCGAGCCGCTCCAGTGCGGGCACGCACGCGCCGAGGGCGGACTCCTCCGCCTGGGCGGCCCCGCCGCCGGGCGGGCCCACCCACTCCACGACGGCCGTGCCGGGCCGCTCCCCTGCCGTGACCCGGTACCCCGTCGCCACCCTCGCGCCCGTGGCGTCCACCGCCGAGGGCGTGACGCCCGCCGCCTCCAGGGCGAGGGCCACCGCCCGGACGGGCCGTCTTCGCTCCCACTCGGCGGGCCGCTGCCGGGCGTCCCCGCCCGCGCCCTCGCCGCCGGTCAGCCGCCGGATCTGGAGCAGCCCCTCGACGGCCGCCCGCACCTCACGTGACCTCTGCTCCACGTCTCCCTCCGGCAGCGGCGGGGCGTCGCCCGTCGCCGCCTCGAAGGTCCCCCGATGCGTCGTCATGCCCCCACGGTAGGGCTCGCCACTGACAGCGGCGGCGTCCGGCTCAGCGCTGGGCACGGCCGCTCGTCACCGCGTAGTACTGCAGATCCTGGCGGTCGATCGGGCGCTGGACCGGGAAGCGGCTGCGGACCGTGGTCGTGGTCGTGCCGGAGCGGACGACGGTCGCGGAGCTGTGTCCGGTGCGCAGGGGCAGCAGATGCGCGTGGACGCCGGCCGGCGCGCGGTGGCCGCTCGCCGTGGTGCCCGTTCGGGTACGGACGTCGGCCGGGGCGGTGAGGAAGGAGAGCACCTCGACGGCGTCGCGGGGTGTGGCGGTGCCCGGGCGGGGCCGTATCACCTGGGGTTGGCGCGTGGTCGGCGGCAGGTCGTCGACGAACTGGACGCGGGCGGTGAGGTAGAGCGTGTCGCGCAGGATCGTCGGCCAGGCGCCGGTCTTGAAGCGGGTCAGGTAGTAGGAGGAGAGGTCCAGGTAGGCGTGGCCGTTGTGCGCCGAGGGTGCGAGGTGGGTGCCCTCGGAGTAGTCGTTCCAGGTGGTGAGTTGGACCCAGTCGGCTCCGGATGAGATGGCCGCGTTCCAACTGGCGCGCAGCGTCTCGGTGTTGCCGGCCTCGTCGTAGACGCCCTGGTTCGGGCGGGCGTCCTGGACGGAGACCGGGTGCATCCAGATCCTGCCGAGCTGATGGGCCCGTTCGGCGTCGGCCGCGGCTCCGGACTGGCGGTCGGGGCTGCGGGCTCCCCATGCGGAGAGGCCGTGGCTGATCGCGGCGTAGCTCTCGCGGTCCGGGGTGAAGTCGAGGAAGAGCGGGACGAGCGCGGTCCTGATGCCGTGCCGGCTCTCCAGTTCGCGCATCATCGCCCGCCACCAGTCGGGGTCCTTCTCCTCGGCCTTGAACGGGGAGACGACGAGCCGGCCGTCCGCCAGCCGGTGCGCCGAAGGGTGGCGGGCCAGTTCGGCCAGGTGGTCGGCGAGCGAGACCGGGGTGGCATCGGTGAGTGCCGTCATGTCCGGCATGAGCTGGATCCGGAAGCCGGGGTCTTCCTCGTGGGCCGCCGCGAGCAGCAGTTCGGCGCGGTCGCGGTGGCGTCCGCTCTCGGAGAGCAGGTCGAGGGTGAAGCCGTCGAGTCCGGCGTCGCGGGCGGTGCGGATCTCCTGGCGCAGGTGGGCGAGTTCCCAGTCGCCGGTCTCGGGCGCGGCCGGGAGCGGGCGGTCGCGGAGCAGCCCTCCGTAGGCGCTGTGCTTGCCCTTCTCGCCGTCCGGGGTCAGGTAGTTGCGCGTGTAGTAGTCGCGGTCGGCGGGCTCGTTGTCGAGGGAGAGGGGGTAGGGGGTGAAGTAGTGGGCGAAGACCAGCTTGGGCGAGCGGCGCAGTTCGGCGGGCGGGGGCAGGTCGAAGGGGAGGGCCGTGCTGTACGCCTCAGGGGGCGCCGACCCCGCGTCGGCGGGTCCCCCGGCGCGCAGGGCGCCCGCGGTGCCGATGCCGGCCCAGGCGCCGAGGAGCAGCACCGCGAGGGCGAGCCCCGGGGCGGCTCTGTGCCGTCCGGGCGCCCGATGGGTCCGGTCTGAGGACCTGTCAGCCATGGGCGTCCCTAAGGTCGGTGGAGCCGCTCGCCGGGCCCCGCACGGGTTCGCGGCCGCGCGGGCTGGCTGTAGTACAGCCCATGACCGGCGGTGGGACAACCACCGTCGAGCATGTGGCGGACGGCTGCGACCGTTCTAGCGCGTACCGCTTCCGAGCCGGTCGGTGCGGTGAGCGGCGACGTACGCGGCAAGGGTGTCGTTCCGCATCGCCGCCCACAGTGCGTCGGATTCCTTGGTGTCGAGGAGGACGACGGACTGCCCCTTGATCGTGTCGGTGCGGGCGACGGGGGCGTTCATGAAGACCATGTCGCCCGGGCGGACGGACTTGTTGTCCCAGAGGAGTTCGCGCAGGTCGGCGTCGCTCAGGCGGTCGTCGACGCTGACGCTCGCGGTGAGGTCGTCGAGCAGGTCGGCGGCGCGGACGGGGTTGGTGAGGTTGCGGGTGGTCATGGTCTTGGTGAGGACGGCGCGCAGGAAGTTCTGCTGGCGCTGGGTGCGGTCGAGGTCGCCGCGCGGCAGGTTCTTGCGCTCGCGTACGTAGACGAGGGCCTGCTCGCCGTTCATGTGGCGGACCGTGCCGTCGACCCGGAGGTCGACACCCCCGACGGTGTCGGTGAGCTTCTTGAAGCCCTCCCAGTCGATGATCCCGAGGTGGTCGACGCGGACGTCGGTGAGGCGTTGGACGGTGTCGATGAGCAGGGGCGGGCCGCCCCAGGAGAAGGCGGCGTTGAGCTTGGCGGTGCCGTGTCCGGGGATGTCGACCCAGGAGTCGCGGGGCAGGGAGACGACGTAGGCGCCGGTGTGGTCGGCCGGGAGGTGGACCAGCATCATCGTGTCGCTGCGCTGGGCTCCGTACCGCCAGGACGGCGCCTTGGCGTCGCGCCCGGTGGTGGGCAGGTCGGAGCGGCTGTCGACGCCGACGAGGAGGAAGGTGAGGCCGCCCTTGGACGGGGCCGGCTGCTCGGCGGACGGGACGTGGGTGGGGAAGGCGTCCGGAATGCGGTCGACCTTGCCGGTGTAGTGCTCGACCGCCCACCAGCCGGCGCCGCCCGCCAGCAGGATCCCGATGCCGAGCAGGGCGAGCGCGCCCAACAGGACGCGTTTCGGGCTCACTCGACGCTTACGCGTGGTCACGGATGGTGTGCTTTCCGCCACATCCGCAGCGCTTCCCTCCATACCGACCCCGTCCCCCTCCGACACCTGCCCGCCCCCTCGACCACCGGTCCGACGTGCGCCAACTCCCTCGGCACAGACGTATCATGCGGGCGGCCGTGTCCACACCGGTCGCGATGTCACGAGATGGATTCGCCATCACCTTCTGAGGTCGTTCGCGTGAACTGCAGCGGACGTGCGCGTGTATGTCGTACTGTTCCGGCGTTGCGACGCTTGTTCGTCGGTCAGGGGGTCGACGGGCAAGGTGGCGAACGTCGACACGTGCCTGGGGGGTACATGTGGCATGCCCGCACCACTGAGACCAACTCCACTGGATCCGCTGCCGGTTCACCGGCCGCCTCGACACGCTCCCGTACGAAGGCGGGCTGGTACCCGGTCGTCGCACTGACCGTCGACGCCCTGGGGGTGGGCGTGCCGGTGGCGCTGACCCTCGCTGTCGAGCGCCAGCCGAACGCCTACACCGGCGCTCTCGTCGCCGCCCTGTCCTGGGTGACCGTTCGAGCCCTGCGCCGGAGGTACACGCGGCGTGACCTCGGGGAGTCGCGGGGCAGCCTGCCCGTCCTGCACGACTGGCTGATCCTGCTCGGCGTACTCGCCGTCCTGCGGGCCGCCGCCGATCTGCGCCACCCGGCGCTGCTCTGCCTCGCCGTGCTGCTCCCGGCCCCGGTGCTCACCCTGGCCTGCTCGAAGCTGACCTGGCGACACCTGGTCGCCGCGCGCCGGAAGGCGCAGGTGGTCACCCGCGTCCTGCTCCTCGGCGAGCCCACGGCGGCCGGTGACGTCGCCGAGCATCTCGCCGGACGGACCGAGCACCCGTACGTGGTGGTCGGCGTCGTCGCGATCGGCGAGGGCCCGGTCCGCACCGGCGCTCCGGTCGCCGCGCGCCTGGGAGTCCTGCCGCCGGAGAGCGCCGACGGCGACACCTGCCATGTCCTCACCGCCGCACGCGAGTTGGAGGCGGACGTCGTGCTCGTCGCGGCCGGACCCGGGATGGCGGGCGAGCGACTGCGCCGTCTGTCCTGGGGGCTGCACGACGCCGGGACCGAACTCGCCCTGGCGCCGGGCCTGGTGGAGTGCGCGGTCAAGCGCCTGGAGACCACGTCGGCGGCCGGGCTCGCCCTGCTCCGGGTCGCTCCGCCGCTGCGCAGCGGGGTCCAGCCCGTCCTGAAGTCCGTGATGGACCGGGCGGGGGCCGCGCTGGGTCTGCTGCTGCTGTCCCCGGTGTTCCTCGCGATCGGCGCCGCCGTGCGGCTCGGCTCGCAGGGCCCGGTGTTCTACCGGCAGGTGCGGGTCGGCCAGGGCCGGGCGCCGTTCGTGATGTGGAAGTTCCGCACGATGTTCCTGGACGCCGACGCCCGCAAGGCGGAGCTGGAGCGGTCCAACGAGCACGACGGGCTGATGTTCAAGATGCGCCGCGATCCCCGCGTGACCCGCGTGGGCCGGCTCCTGCGGCGCACCTCCCTCGACGAACTACCGCAGCTGATCAATGTGTTGCTCGGTTCGATGTCGCTGGTCGGGCCGCGCCCGCCGCTGCCGGAGGAGGTGGCGCGGTACGGGGACGTGGAGCTGCGGAGGCTCGCCGTACGGCCGGGGATGACGGGGCTGTGGCAGATCAGCGGCCGTTCGGACCTGTCGTGGGACGAGACCGTGGAGCTCGATCTGCACTATGTGGACAACTGGTCGTTCACCAGCGACGTGGATGTCATGGCCCGTACGTTCCGCGCCGTCGTCGACGGTCGCGGAGCGTACTGACGGGCCCGGCCGCCACATGGCCTCAGTGCTGTCGCCGCCACCAGGCGTAGGTGGCGGCGATCCCGTCCGGCAGCGCGACGGCCGGCTTCCAGCCGAGCCCGGTCAGCCGGGAGACGTCGAGGAGCTTGCGCGGGGTGCCGTCGGGCTTGCTCGTGTCCCAGGCGATCCTGCCCTGAAAGCCCGTCACCTCGGCGATGGTCTGAGCGAGTTCGCGGATGGTGAGGTCCTCGCCGCAGCCGATGTTGACCGGCTCGTCGCCGTCGTAGCGGTCGAGCAGGACGGCGCAGGCGGCGGCGAGGTCGTCGACGTGCAGGAACTCCCGGCGCGGGGTGCCGGAGCCCCAGAGGGTGATCTCGTCCCTGCCCTCCTCGCGCGCCTCGTGGAAGCGGCGGATCAGGGCCGGCAGGACGTGCGAGCTCTCCAGGTCGAAGTTGTCGCCGGGGCCGTAGAGGTTGGTCGGCATCGCGGAGACGTACCGCGCTCCGTACTGCTTCCGGTACGCCTGGATCTGCACGATCCCGGCGATCTTCGCCAGCGCGTAGGCCTCGTTGGTGGGCTCCAGCGGGCCGGTGAGGAGGGCGTCCTCGGTGATGGGCTGAGGGGCGAGCCGGGGGTAGATGCAGGAGGATCCGAGGAAGAGCAGGCGGCGGACGCCCGCGGCGTGCGCGCCGGCGACGACGGCCAGCTGGATCCGGAGGTTGTCCTCCAGGAACTGCACCGGGTAGGTGCTGTTCGCCATGATCCCGCCGACCTTCGCGGCGGCGAGCACGACGGCGTCGGGACGGGACTCGGCGAGGAACGCGGCGGTCCGCTCGGCGTCGCGCAGATCGAGCTCGGCGCGGGTCCTGGTGATCACCTCGTGTCCGTCGGCGGTGAGCAGGCGGGCGATCGCGGAGCCCACGAGGCCGCGATGGCCCGCGACGAATATCCGGGCCCGCTCGGGCAGGTACGACGTCGATGCGCTCAGCGAGGCGCTCGTCGATTCAGTCATGTCCCGGATCATGCCAGGCCGACCGGGGCCGTAGTACGGCAGATCGGCACTTCAGGCTTGTAACACACCATATCCGCATGACACGGACCGGCCGGGGGCCGGTCCGTCAGGGAGGGGCAGCACGTATGGGCAAGACCGCACTCATCACCGGCGTCACCGGGCAGGACGGCTCGTATCTGGCCGAACTGCTGATGTCCAAGGGCTACACGGTGCACGGCCTGGTCCGCCGCTCGTCGAGCTTCAACACCGAGCGGATCGACCACATCTACCAGGACCCGCAGCAGGCGAACCGTTCCTTCGTCCTGCACCACGCGGATCTCTCGGACGGTGTGGCGCTGGTGAACCTCCTCCGCGACATCCGCCCCGACGAGGTCTACAACCTCGGCGCGCAGTCGCATGTGCGGGTCTCCTTCGACGCCCCGCTGTACACGGGCGACGTGACCGGTCTCGGCGCGCTGCGGCTCCTGGAGGCGATCCGGGCGAGCGGCATCGACACCCGGATCTACCAGGCCTCCTCCTCGGAGATGTTCGGCGCGACCCCGCCGCCGCAGAACGAGCAGACGCCGTTCCATCCGCGCAGCCCGTACGGCGCCGCGAAGGTCTTCGCGTACTGGGCCACGGTCAACTACCGCGAGGCGTACGGCCTGTTCGCCGTGAACGGAGTGCTGTTCAACCATGAGTCGCCGCGCCGGGGCGAGACCTTCGTGACCCGCAAGGTGACCCGCGCCGTCGCCCGGATCAGGGCCGGCCTCCAGGACCGGCTGTATCTGGGCAACCTCGAGGCCGTACGGGACTGGGGGTACGCCCCCGAGTACGTGGACGCGATGTGGCGGATGCTCCAGCAGGACGAGCCGACGGACTACGTGGTGGCGACCGGAGTCCCCTCGACCGTACGGCAGTTCGTGGAGACGGCGTTCGCGCACGCGGGGCTCGACTGGGCCGAGCACGTCCGGTACGACCCCAAGTACGAGCGCCCGAGCGAGGTGGACGCCCTGATCGGCGACGCGAGCAGGGCGCGGGAGCTGCTCGGCTGGACGCCGGCCGTCCACGTGGAGGAGCTGGCCCGGATCATGGTGGACGCCGATGTCCGGCTCATCGAGGACCAGTTGGCCGGGGCGACCGTGCGCATCGACCGCTGACCTGCGGCTTCCGGTCCGCCAGGGGCCCACGGAGCGGTGGCGACCCTGGCGGCCTCGGGGCCGGACGGCACGGGATTGGCCAAGTGGCCTTATCGGGTTGTCACTTCGTCGTACAGTTCCCATTCATCACATGGCAGATGCACCACTTCACGCCACAATGACTGGGCTATCACGCCTGGGGGGAACATGCGTAGATCCTGGGGGCTCACCGCTGCCCTCGTCCTGACCGTCGCGGCCGGAGCCGGGGGCTCGTTGGCCCCGACGGCCGCGGCCCTGACGCCGCCGGTGGCCTTCACCGCGGACGATCTGCCGACCTGGCAGACCAACGGTGTCGTCTGGGCACTGGCCGAGACGAACGACACCGTCTTCGTCGGCGGGACCTTCTCCGAGGTCCGTCCGCCCGACGGCGGCACCGGTACTCCGCGGAGCGCCGTCAACTTCGCGGCGATGGACGCGGCCACGGGCGCGCCCACCGACTGCACCCTCTCCTTCACCGTCGGCAGCGGCACCGCGACCGTGCGGACCCTCGTGGTCTCGCCGGACAAGAAGACGCTGTACGCGGGTGGTTACTTCGGCGCCGTCAACGGCACCCCGGTCTCCAGCCTCGCCGCGATCGACATCGCCACCTGCGCGCCGAGGCCCGCCTTCACCCCGAGCTTCCCCGCGACCGTGCGGGCCCTCGCGGTCACCGACACCACCATCTACGCGGCCGGGGACTTCGGCACCGTCGAGGGACAGACCCGGCAGCGTTTCGCGGCGATCACCACCGCCGGCGCGCTGCTGCCGTTCACGGCCAACGCCGACGAGCCGGGCCGCGCCATCGAGGTGACGCCGAACGGACAGCACGTGCTGCTCGGCGGCGACTTCTTCACCGTCAACGGCGCCAACTCGCACGCCCTGGCCGTGGTGAACGCCACGACCGGCGCGGTGACCAAGGCGTACCCCGGCTTCATCCAGACGAGCTCCGTCGTCAAGGACATCGAGACGGACGCCACCGGCTTCTACACGGCCAACGAGGGCACCGGCGGCTTCGACGGGCGCATAGCCCTGAACCTGTCGGACTTCGAGCAGCGCTGGCGGGACACCTGCCTGGGTGCCACCCAGGCCGTCCGCGTCCATCAGGGCGTGCTCTACAGCGCCTCGCACGCGCACGACTGCGCCAGTGTCGGCGAGTTCCCCGACGGGCGCCGTTACCACCTGCTCGCCCAGCCGACCACGTCGACCGGCAAGCTCGGCTGGTTCCCCGACACCAACGACGGCATCGGCGAGGGCATCGGTCCGCGCGCCTTCACCATCTCGGGCAGCGGCGCCACCAAGTACCTCTGGGTGGGCGGAGAGTTCACCACCACCAACGGAGCTCCCGCGCAGGGGCTGACCCGCTTCGCCTCCGGCCCCGACACCGGCGCGCCGACCGTCCCGGTGGCCGGCGCCGCCGCCGTCGGCCCGAACGCGGTCCAGGTCCGCTGGCGTTCCAGCCTCGACCTGGACGACTCCCGGCTGACGTACAAGGTCTACCGCAACGGCGCCGCGACGCCGATCGCGACCGTCCAGGGCGACTCGCTGCACTGGGCGCGCCCCCAGGTGTCGTTCAAGGACACCGGAGTCACCCCGGGCCAGACCTACAGCTACCGGGTGACGGCCGAGGACGCGGTCGGCAACACCAGCGCCCTCTCGGCGGCGTCCACCGTGACCGTGCCGACCTCCCCCGAGCCGTACGCCTCCCGCGTGATCGCCGACGGGGCCTCGCTGTACTGGCGCTTCGACGAGTCGACCACGCCGTACGCGGCCGACTCCTCCAACGCCGACAACAGCGGCCTGTACGTCAACGCCCCGGCGCTGCGGCAGACCCCGGGCGCCGTCTCCGGTGCCTCCACGGCCGTCGCGCTCAACGGCACGGACGAGCAGATCCACAGCGACCGGCGGCAGACCGTCACCGGCCCCTTCACCATCGAGACGTGGTTCAAGACGACCACGAACCGCGGCGGCAAGCTGATCGGCTTCGGCAACAACACCACGCGTAACAGCACCAGTTACGACAAGCACCTGTACATGACGAACTCCGGCAACATCGTGTTCGGCGTGTACAACGGGTCAGCGCGCACGCTGACCTCCTTCGGCTCGTACAACAACGGCGCCTGGCACCACGCCGTGGGCACCCAGGGTCCGGAGGGCATGCGGCTGTACATCGACGGCAAACTGGCCGGCTCCAACAGCGTCACCACCAACCAGCAGTTCGACGGCTACTGGCACGTCGGCGCCGACAACCTCGGCAGCTGGCCGCTGCGTCCGACGAGCACCTTCTTCGCCGGTCAGATCGACGAGGCAGCCGTCTACCCCTCGGCGCTCACCGGCACCCAGGTCGCCCAGCACCACAGCCTGGCGTCCGCCCCGGCCGACACGGTCACCACCGTCACGGCCTCGGAGGACACCTACGCCAACGCGGGCGCGCCCGGCACGAACTACGCCACGTCCAGCTCGCTGGCGGTCCGGGGCACCTCGGCGTACGAGTCGTACCTGCGGTTCCCGCTGCCGGCCGCTCCGGCCGGCAAGGTCCTCAAGAGCGCCCGGCTCGCGGTGAAGACGACGACGATGACCGGTGCGGGCTCGACCGACTCCGTGTCGGTCGTACCGGTCACGGGGGCATGGGCCGAGGACACGGTGACGTACAACAACCGGCCCGCCCTCGGCGCGAGTGCGGTCGGGACGCTCGGCGGGGCGGTGGACGGTTCGGTCGTCTACTCGGCCACGCTGAACACCTCGGCGGTCTCGGCGGCGCTCGGCGGCTCGTACAGCCTGGCGCTGACCAGCACCGGGACGGACCCGCTCTGGCTCTGGTCGTCCGAGGCGACGGCGGCGGAGGGCACTCCGCAGCTGGTGCTCACCTTCGGCGCGCCGTAACCGGTCGCCGTCCCTCCATCACCGGATGCGGGGCCCGGCCGACCGGGCCCCGCATCCGACGTACCACGGGAGTTCCCTCATGCGTCGACCTCTTCACCGGCGCCCGGCAGCCGCGGCGGCCGTGCTCGCCGCGCTGCTCGCCCTGACCGCCTGCTCCTCCGAGGGGAAGGGCGGGGGCGCCGCCCCGGACGGAACGCCGCGGGCGGCCGGGCCCACCCGGTCGGCGGCCGTCCCCGACCGGCAGGCCGAGGTGGCGCCGACCGGGCCCACGCCGTCCGCCACCAAGGGTCCGGTCGTCCCCGACTCCGCGCTCAAGCCGGTCACCGGATCGTTCACGGAGAAGGAGAAGGAGTACCTGAGCGGGCGTGTGCCGCAGCACACCGACCCGGCCGCCGTGCTCCAGACCGGCCAGGAGTCCTGCCAACGCCTGGAGCGCACCGCCAAGCGGGACAAGGACGCGGCGGTCGGCGCGATCCTCGTCGGCGACGTCCCGGACGCCGAGGCGGTCATCACCCACCTGTGCACCGCTCAGCGGCCGCTGCTCGCGACCGCGAGGACCGGCTTCGGCGAGGGCACGGTGAAGGCCCCGAAGGCGGGGAGCTACCGCGCCCTGACCACCAACCCGGCCTGCGTATGGCAGGCCCTCGGCGCGGACGGCAAGGTCCTGGCCGAGGGCCCGGCGAACGGCTCCGAGGGGCCGGTGCGGGCGAACGTGCCCGTCGGCGCCCGGGAGTTCACCTCCAGCGGGTGCTACGCCTGGCTGCCCGCGTAGCGACGCCCACGGGGGTCTACGGGCGGGCGGCCGCGGTCGCCGCCGCCCGCTCGTAGACCCCGAGCAGCGTGTCCAGGACGGCGTCCATCGAGAAGGCCTCGGCGGCCAGCTTCCGGGCCGCCGCGGACGCGGCGTCCTGTGCGCCGGGCTCCAGGAGCGCGCGGACGGCCGGGGCCAGGCCCGCCGCGTCCTCGACGACCCGGCCCGCACCCGCTTCCGCGATGTCCCGGGCGAGCCCGTTGGAGGTGGTGACGACGGCCGGGGTGCCGACCGAGAGGGCCTCCAGGACGGACATCGGGAACGGCTCGTCGACGGAGGGCAGGACGTACACGTGCGCCCGGCGCAGCTCGTCGAGCATCCGCTCGGACGTGAGCGCCCCGGGGCGGCTCACCCGGTCGCCGACGCCGAGTTCGGCGACGAGCGCGTCCACGGCGGCCCGCTCCCCCTCGTCGGGTCCCGCGAGCACGAAGGTGGCGTCGGGGTGGTGGCGCAGGATCTCCGGGACGGCCGCCACGAAGTCGGTCGGCCGTTTACGCGCCTGGAGCCGGGCGGCGTACAGGATGCGCGGCGGGCCGGTCGGTGCGGGTCGTGGCTCCTGCGCCGGTACGCCGTTGACCAGGCGTACGGCTCCGGTGAGGGGGCTGCCGACGACCGCGTCCAGGTCGCGGCGCTCGCGGTCGGTCAGATGGAGGACGGCGGCGGCTCCCCGCAGCACGCGCCGGACGGCGACCGCGTCCAGGAGCTTGGCGAGCGGCTTGGCGCTCGGGTCGACCATGCCGTGCGTCTGGAGCACCAGGGGCCGGCCGGCCCGGAGCGCGGCCAGGGCGACGGGCAGTGTCACCAGGTCGCGGGCGAGGTGGACGTGGACCACGTCGGCGTCCTTGACCAGTGCGCCGGCGGCGGCGAGCAGGGCGGGCGAGGTGATGCCGCTGAAGCCCAGCGGGAGGGCGGAGCGGGCCCGGTAGAGCCGGGCGGGCACGCCGTCGACGTCGGTCGGCAGAGCGCCCGGGAAGCCGTCTGCGAGGGCGGTCAGCCGGACCTGGTGGCCGCGTGCGACGAGGCCCCGGGAGAGGTTCACGGCGACCCTGACCGGGCCGCCGAAGGCGTGGGTGGGGCTGTGCAGCGTGACCGCGTGCAGGACCCTGAGGCGGCTCACGCGGGCACCGGAACGAGCCGGCGGCCGGCGGCCGTGTGCAGGGTGAGCTCCGGGAGGTCCGTGTGGAGCGTCGTACCGGCGGCGACGACCGCGTGGCGGCCGACGGTGACGCCGGCGAGGACGGTGGCGCGGGCCGCGATCCAGGCGCCGTCCTCGACGGTGACCGGGGCGTTGCGGTAGCGGAAGTCGGCGGCCCGGTGGTCGTGGCTGCCGGTGCAGAGCAACGCCTCCTGGGAGACGCAGACATGGGCGCCGAGGGTGATGGGCTCCAGGTTGAGCAGCCAGGCGCCCTCGCCGATCCAGGTGTGGTCGCCGACGGTCAGCTTCCAGGGCCACAGGATCCTGACGCGATGCCGTACGAGCACGCCGTCCCCGATGGTCGCGCCGAAGGCGCGGAGCAGCGCGACGCGCAGCCGGGCCGGGCAGAACCAGGCCATGAAGACCGTGTTCATCACCGCGAACCAGAGGGCCTGCACGAGTATGCCGCGGCCCTTGTCGTATCCGGCCAGCGTGAAGGCCGGTAGATTCCGCATGAGTTCACCCCCACCGGCGCCTCCCCAGGCGCCCGGCGTTCAGACTAACGGTTGCCGCGAGGTGACAGGGGGGCGTCGGTAGACTGGCGCGAAGTGAGGGGCCGGGGTGGGGACTTCGACGGCCGGGGAGCCGCGGTTCCCGGGGCTTCAGGGGGCGCGATGACGACCGATGGGCGCGGTACGCGGACCCCGGCGCGGCCGGAACCCGTCGTACCGGCGCCGCTGCTGCTGGCGCCCGCCGTGTCGCCGCGCACGCTGCTGTCGCGGGCCCTGTCGATCCCGCTCGTGCTCGGCTTCACGGTCTTCCTGCCGCTCCTGGTCGCGATCCAGCCCGGCGCGGGCGTGCACGACGCCGCGTACTACCTCCAGATCGCCCTGACCATGTACGCCGGGGCGCGGCTCTCGGCGATGATCCTCACCGGTCGGCGCAAGCTGCTCCAGGGGTCGTTCTGGCTCTTCGTCTACATGGCGATGGGGGTGGCGCCGCTCGCCCAGGCGGTGCTCGGCCGGGTGCCGACGCCGGTGGTGGGTCCGCGTTCGGACCTGACGACGGCGGTGGCCCTGGTGCTGGTCGGCTGCGCGGCGTTCGACGTGGGCGCCTTACTGGCCCGGGGGCGCGCCGGGACGTCCCGGCGGGGCGAGGTGCGGCCCGCGCTGGTGCACCGGCGGCGGCTGTATCTGCTGGTCCTGTTGGCGTTCGTGTGCAGTGGTCTGTTCGTCGTGAAGCTCGGCGGGCCCGCCGTGTTCTTCTCCAGCCGTCAGGAGATCATCGCGGGGATCGAGGAGGCCGGGGTCTCCCAGGCCGACTCGCAGGCCGGGCAGGCGTTCCTGCGCGGCTTCGGGACCGTGCCCGCGCTCTTCGCGCTGCTGGTGTACTGCCGCTGGCTGGTGACCTCGCGGCGGGCCCGGCGCCGCCCGATGGTCGTCGCGGTCTTCGGGGCGCTCGTGCTGCTCAACCTGGTGGTGAACAACCCGATCTCGAACCCGCGGTACTGGTTCCTGACGGTGATGTTCTCGCTGCTGTTCACCGTCTTCCCGGTCAGCGCGGCGATGTACCGCTCGGCGCTCAGTCTGGGGGTGGTGATGGCGCTGATCGTCTTCCCGTTCTCCGACCGGTTCCGGTACGACGAGAAGAACTACCGTCCGGTGGAGACGACGTCGGTCCTGGAGCCGCTCGCGCTCAAGGACTACGACCAGGTGGGCATGTTCGCCAACACCATCACCCTGGTGAACTCCGGCAGCCGCCACCGGTACGGGCGTCAGCTGGCCGGTTCCGTCCTCTTCGCGGTGCCGCGTTCGGTGTGGGCGGGCAAGCCACGGGACACGGGGGTGATGGTCGGACAGTGGATGGGGACGGTCAACACCAATCTCTCCTCCCCCGTCTGGGCGGAGCTGTGGATCGACTTCGGTGCCGTGGGGATGGCCGCCGGTATGGCGGGTCTCGGCTACGCGGCGGCCCGGGTGGACGGGCGGTTCGCCCGCCGGGGCACGCGCAGGGCGCCGCCGGGCAGTCTGATCTCCCTGGTGGTCCCGCTGGTGGCGGGGTACTCCTTCATCCTGCTGCGCGGCCCGCTGCTCCAGGCCTCGGGCCGGGTGGCGATCGCGCTGATCTGCATCGCCCTGGTCACCACCTGGCGTCAGGACAGGGGCGCGGCGCTGCGCTGATCCTCCTCCCGGGGCGCGGTGGGCTCGGGCCGGGTGCGCGCCACCCGGGCCCAGGCCGCGAGGGCCTTCAGCGCCGAGCCGGCCGCCAGGCCCCAGGCGGCGCCGGCGGCGCCCCAGAGGGCGTGCCCGACGAGCATCAGGGCGACCGAGAGCAGCGAGAAGACCACCTGGACGGAGAGGGTGGCGCGGGGGCTGAGGACGCGCAGGGTCACCAGGGCGCAGGTGCCCGCCGCCATCACCGCGTACTGAGTACCGGTGGCGGGGAGCAGCGCGACGGTGGACTCCCAGGTGGCGCCGAGGAGTTGGCGGCCGACCCGGTCGGGCAGCGCGTACAGGACGGCGGCCCAGCCGAGCGCGGCGAGAGCGAGGACGGCGGCCAGGCCGGCGGCGGCCCGTACCGTCGCGCGGCGGGAGCCGGTCCGGCCGAGCAGCGGGGGGCCGAAGGCGTTGACCGAGGTGAAGAGCGTGTTCAGCGGGCCGAAGAGGGTGGTCGCGCCGCGCAGCGCACCGACGACGAGCGGACTCGCGAAGAGCCCGAGGCCGAGCACGGCCAGCTGGCTGGAGCCGCTGCCGACGGCGAACTCGACGGCGAACCGGCGGCCGAGGTGGCCCCGGCGCAGATACCCGCGGGGTGTGCCGCGCCGGTTCCTCACCGACGGGTACAGCAGGGCGAGGCCGAGCAGGACGGCGGGCAGCGCGGAGAGCCCCCAGACGAGGACGAGGCGGGCCGGTGAGGTGCCGTACGGCTGGAGCAGCAGCGCCGGTACGACACAGGCGAGCCGGAGCAGATCGGCGGCGAGGGCCCGCTGGGGCAGGCGCAGCGCGGAGAAGCCGTAGCGCAGGCCGTCCTGGACGAGAACGATCGGGAGGACCGCGCCGAGGGCGAGCACCGCGAGGCCGGTGGTTCCGCCGAGCCCGGTGGGGCCGGAGGGTTCCGTGGGGCTCCCGGGGCCGGCGGCTCCGGCGAGGCCGTCGATGACCGCGCCGGTCGCCACGAGGAGGACCCCGACGGCCGTGGAGGCGACGGCGGTGAAGGCGACGGCGGACCGGACCGCCGCGCCGACCTCGTGCTCCTCGCCCTTCTCCAGGACGACGCTCTGGCCGACGAAGGCCGCGCCCAGGCCGAGGAGCACGGTGAAGACGATGTACACCATGGAGAAGGCGGCGAAGCCGTCCGCGCTGGAGGCGCGCGCCGCGATCACCAGGACGGCGATGTTGGTGAGGCTCGCCGCCGCCTGGTCCAGGACCGAGGCGGCGACGGTGACGGCACGTCTCAACGGTCGCCCGCGCGGATGTCCCGGTCGCCGCGCAGGTCCTCCGCGCGGAGCGAGCGCAGGGCGACGGTGTCGGTACCGTCGCCGAGGACGATCTGTTCGGGCTCGGCGGCGAACTCGTCGGACCCGGGCGGGGGCGCGTACCGTCCGGCCGTGCCGGATCCACGACGGCCGCCCTGGTCCTTGCCGGCGCGGCGACGGCGGCCCGCGGTGTGGACGACGGCACCGAGGACGGTACCGCCCGCGCCCGCGATCAGCTCCCGGATGCGCTGGAGGTCCGTACGGTGGACGGCGCGCGGGTCGCAGACGACGAGGACGCCGTCGACACGGTCGACGAGCGCGAGGGCGTCCGCGTAGTTGAGGACGGGCGGGGCGAGGACGACGACGGTGGAGTTCGGCGAGTCGGCCTCGGCGATGCGCCGGGTGACCCGGGGGCCGGTGAGGGCGCGGGCCACGTTCCGGACCCGCTCGCCCGGTACCAGGCCGAAGGAGCCGGACTCGCCCGCGTCGACGATGAGTTGGCGCATGCCGGGCCAGCCGCTCTCCTCGTTGTCCATGCTCTCCGCCGGGCTGGTCCAGCGCGGCGCGATGGCGGCGTGGGCGCGCAGCCGGCCCTTGAGCGTGGGGTCGCGCAGGTCGGCCTCGATGAGCAGGACGTCCTTGCCGGTCTCGGCGAAGGAGGCGGCGAGGTGGGAGGCGACGGCGACGGCGGCCTGGTTGGAGCCGCGCGGTGCGACGACGAGGAGGCGTCGGCGGTCGGCGAAGCGCTGGTCGTAGGCGAGCCGGAAGGCGACGGAACGGTACTCCTCGGCGGCCCTGGCGTCGGTGTGGTCGTCGGCGAGGAGGACGTCGGTGGCGCCGCGCGGCAGGGTGCCGAGGACGGGGGCGCGGACCGCGCGGGCGACGTCGCCCGCGGAGCGCGGCGAGGGGTCGAAGACGAGCCGGACCCAGGCGGCGAGCAGGCCGAGCGCCACGCCGACGAGGGCGCCGAGGCCGAGGCTCATCGGCAGTCCGGGGCCGTCGGAGTAGCCCGGGGCGGTGGCGACGCGGATGACGGTGCCCGCGGACATGTCGAGGGACTTGAGCTGGCTGATCCGGGCGTCGAGTTCGTTGATGCGGTTGAGCAGGTTGGTCTTGACGCCGTACTCGGCGTCGCGGGCCGCCCCGTCCGCCATCCGGTCGAGTTCCTTGGTCTTCTGGTCGTGCTTCTTGGCCACCTCGTCGAGCTGCCGCTGCTGCCCGGCGAGCATGGTGGCCCGTACGTCGGTCCACTGCTTCTGCCGCAGCTGGAGGTAGGACTGGGTGACGGCGTTGGCGCGGTCGGCGGCGGCCTGGGGCGTGTCGGCGGTGTAGGTGAACTGGAGGACCTGGCTCTGCGGCGGGTTGGTGACCTGGAGGTCCTTCTGGAGCTTGCCGATGGTGCCGGTCCAGCCGAGCTTCTTCGCGGCCTGTTCGGCGACGCTGCTGCTGAGGGCGGTCTGCCGTTCGGACCCCATGTTGAGGGTCTTGTCCTGCGAGACACTGGGGTTGAACGGGTCGTTGACGGGGGCGCGCAGCACGACCTGGCTGGTGGCCACGTAGGTGTCGGCGTTCGACATGCCGAACCAGACGCCGCCGAGCAGCCCGAGGCCGATGCCGGCGCCGATGATCGCGCGGTAGCGAAGGAGTTGGCGGAACTGGTCGCGCAGCAGCTCCGGTTCGTCGTCCTCCACCGCGGTGACGTGCGAGTGTGTCACGTGCCCGGACCCCCCAGAGCCTCGTCGATGAGTGCGTCGATCCGGGCGAGACCGGCCGCTCGGGTCAGATGGGCCGCGACATGGCGGGGCCCCTGGGCGCCGAGCGCTTCGGCGGCCGTCGGATCCCCGCCGAGTCTACGGATCTCGGCCAGCAGCGCGTCGGGATCTTCCGGAGGTACGAGCACTCCGGCGCCGGAGCGGAGGACTTCCTGGGCGGTGCCGCCCTCGGCGGCCACGGCGGCGACGACGGGACGTCCGGCGGCGAAGTACGAGGTCAGTTTGGACGGCACGCTCATGTCGAGGACCGAGGCGCGCTGGGTGACGGCGAGGACGTCCGCCGCGGCGAGGGTGTCGGGGAACTCGTCGTCGCCGACGGGGTCCAGGAAGTCGAGGTTGGGGATGCCGGCGCCCAACTGCTCCAGGTGAGAACGCTGGTTGCCGTCACCGAGGAGGACGATCCTGGTCTTCGGGTCGCGTCGGGCCGCTTCGACCAGGACGTCGAGCCCCTGCTTGAGGCCCATGTTGCCGGAGTGCAGGACCACCGTCTCGCCGTCGGCCCAGCCGAGCCGCTGCCGGGTCTCGGCGCGGGAGCCCGAAGGACCCTGCACATGGGACCAGTTGGGGACGAGCCGGATGCGACCTCGGTCGACGCCCAGGGCGGCGACCTTGTCGACGAAGGTCTCATGGATGACGCCGACGAGCGTGGCGCGGCTCAGGGCGTACGTCTCCGCGCGGGCGGCGAGCGCGGCGGCGCGGTCGCCGCCCCGGATGCCGCTCTGGGCGGCGGCCGCGCCCATCAGGTCCTGGACGACGGGAACGTACGGAACACGCCAACGGGTCGCCAGGCGGGCGCCGATGATGCCGCCCGCGAGGCTGGGCATCTGGGCGAGGACGGCGTGCGGCCGCGCCATCGAGGGCGGTGCGAGGAGACCGTGGGCGAGCACGCTCGCCTCGAACGCCGCGCGCTTCAGGGCTGTTTGGCGGGGCGGTACGGTGTGGCGCCTGCGGTGGACGACGACCCCGGCGCGCTCCTCGGTACGCCGCCAGGTCCTGGCGTAGGCCGGGTCGAGGGACCAGGAGGGGTAGTGCGGCATGCCGGCGAGGACGTGGGTCTCGTGGCCGCTCGCCGCCCAGTGCTCGGCTATCTGGGTGGCGTAGGGGCCTATTCCGGCGTGCTCCGGGGCGTAGTTGGTGGACACCATCAGCAGGCGCCTGCGCCCGGCCGGTGCGTCCGGTCCGCTCTCCCCCACCGTCACTCCGCCCACGCGACCGCCCCTCTCCCCCGTACGCGCACCGGACTTCACCCTAGTCGTTCACCCACTCTCAACGGAACGTGCACGCTATCGTCGGAGCTCCTTCGCGCTGGGGAGCGCGAACGCACCTGGGGGGACTGGCACATGACCGCAGGAAGGCCGTACCGCGTCGGCTACGCACCGGGGGCCTACGACCTCTTCCACATCGGGCACCTCAACATCCTCCGCCACGCACGCAGTCAGTGCGACTACCTGGTGGCGGGGGTGGTCTCGGACGAGATGGCGGAGCTGGCCAAGGGCCGTCGGCCGGTGATCCCACTGGTCGAGCGCCTGGAGATCGTGCGCAACGTGAAGTACGTCGACGCGGCCTTCGTGGAGACGGTGCCGGACAAGCTGGAGACCTGGAAGCAGGTCCGGTTCGACGTGCTGTTCAAGGGCGACGACTGGCGCGGCACGCCCAAGGGGGACCGGCTCGAGAGGGACTTCGCGGGGGTGGGGGTGGAGATCGTCTACTTCCCGTACACAATGCACACCTCCAGCACCCAGCTCCGGCGCGCGCTCGACCTCCTGACGCAGGAGGCCGAGCCGGGCGCGGGCGCCGGGACCGGCATGGGCGGGATCGCCGGCGTCAGCGAGGGGCTGCGCTGAGTTCGCGGAACCACTTGGCGAGGAAGGCCACGAGGAACAGCGCGCTCGCCGCGCCGAGCGCGGTGTAGGTCCAGCGGAACGCCGTTCCGCCGCCGATGAGCAGGAAGACCAGGCAGAAGACGCCGTGGTCGACCGGGAGGAGGGCCACCGCGCGGAGCGTCGACGGCTGGGCGGCCGGGGTACCGGCCGCCGGTCGGGGCTTGAGCTTCTCGGTCAGGATGCCGCCGAAGAAGGTGAGCACGGCGGCGAGTTGGAAGCCAAGGGGGACCAGGAGCCAGCCGTCGGCGTCCGTGCCGAAGTGGCCGGGGTGGCGGTAGAAGGCGATCAGTACGGCGATGTGCAGCGCGGTGATCTTCGCGCAGTCCACGACGTGGTCGAGCCACTCCCCCGCCGGGCTGCCGCCCCCGCGCAACCGGGCGAGCTGCCCGTCGGCGGAGTCGAAGGCGAAGCCGACGGCCAGACCGAGCCAGACCAGCAGCCCGAGCGTCCACGACGGTGTGCCGAGGGTCGCTCCGGCGACCGCCGCGAAGCTGAACACCGCGCTGACCAGAGTGACCTGGTTGGGTGTCAGCCCGGCCGCGTACGAGCCGGCCGCGAGGAAGCGCCCCACCGGGCGGTTGACGAACCGGGAGTAGAGCGAGACCCCCTTCGCGGACTTCTGGGCCGAACTCAGCTCGGTCAGCGCGGTGCCGATCGTTCCCGTTCCCACGAACCCCCCCGGGTCATGTTGCGCACGGCCGTTCGCCGTACAGCTGTGCGTGATGGTGGCGCACATCATGACAGGGCCGGGGGGTGTCCGTGACCAGGGTCGCCCGGCCGTCGTCCGGGCGGGGACGGCCGGATTCCCACCCTCTGGACCCGCTAGGCGTCCACAGCGTCCGCGTGGCGGTTCTCCTTGATGGTGATCCGGCCCTTGCGGATCGTCGCCAGGCGCGGGGCGCGGCGGGCGATGGCGCTGTCGTGGGTGACCATCACGAAGGTCAGGCCGTGTTCCTTCCAGAGCCCTTCGAGGAGGTCCACGATCTCGTCGCGCATCGACTCGTCGAGGTTGCCGGTCGGCTCGTCGGCGAGGAGGACCTTGGGCCGCTTGACCAGGGCGCGGGCGATCGCCACGCGCTGCTGCTGTCCGCCGGAGAGCTCGGACGGCAGGTGCGCCCGCCGCTCGCCGAGGCCGACCGACTCCAGCGCCTGAGCCGCGAGGCCGCGCCGCTCGGCCGCCTTGATGCCCATGGGGACGAGCGCGGTCTCCACGTTCTCCTGGGCGGTGAGCGTGGGGATGAGGTTGAAGGACTGGAAGACGAAGCCGATGTTCTGGCTGCGGACGGCCGTCAGCCTGCTCTCCGGCAGTTTGGCCAGATCGACGCCGTCCAGGACGACGCTGCCCGAGGTGGGCCGGTCAAGACCGCCCAGCATCTGCAGCAGCGTGGACTTGCCGCCGCCGGTGGGTCCCTGGATCACCAGGCGGTCGCCCTCCCTGATGGTGAGGTCGATGCCGTCGAGCGCGTCGACCCGCTCATGGCCCCTGCGGTACTGCTTGGTGACGCCGGTGAGTTCGTACATGGTGCAACTCCTGCGATATCTGAGGGGGTTCGGCTAACCGGCGGGGCGGCTGCTCGGCTACTCGACGCGGCGCAGCGCGTCCGCCGGGCGCAGGCGCGAGGCGCGCCAGGCGCCGAAGCCGCCCGCGACGAGCCCGCCGCCGAGGGCGAGGAGGACGGCGAGGCCCACGGTGGTGACGCTCACCGGCGCGGTGAGGGCGATGTCCAGGGTGTTGCCCGCCGCGGCGTCGCGGACCGCGGTGGCGCCGGGGCCGCCGAACATCCGGCCCCCGCCGGGGCCGCCGCCGCTCGCCGCGCCGCCGCCGAGTTCGGCGGTGAGGGTGGGACTGACGGCGGTCACCAGGTACGCGCCCGCGAGGCCGACGGCGATGCCGAGGGCGCCCCCGATGAGGCCGTTGACGAGCGCCTCGCCCATGACCTGCCGGGTGACCCGGCCGCTCTTCCAGCCGAGCGCCTTGAGCGTGCCGAACTCGCGGACGCGGCGGCTGACGGCGGAGGAGGTGAGCAGTCCGGCGACGAGGACGGCGGCGACCAGGACGGCGTACGAGAGCCACTTGCCCACGTCGGTGGCGAGGTCGGCGGCGGTGTCGAGGGAGCCGGAGACGGTCTCGGCGAGGTCGGCGGAGGTGGTGACCGTGGTGCCGGCGACGCTCTTCTGGATGGCGGTCTTGACGGCCTCGATCCGCGTCGAGTCGGCCGCCTGGACGTAGACGGTGGTGATCTTGTCCTTGGAGTCGGACAGGGTCTGCGCCTGCGTGAGCGGCAGGTAGACCTGGGCGGCGGCCTGGCCGCTGTCGGCGGTGGCGATGCCGATGACCGCGAATGTCACCGCCTTCACGGTGAGGGTGCCGCCGACGTCGAGGCCTTCCTGCTTGGCGTACGCGCTGTCGACGACGACGGCCTTGGCGTCGGTCTCGGTGGTCCGGAACGTACGGCCCTTGGAGATCGTGGAGGTGGTGAGGGGGCCGAGGTCGGGGGCGGTGACGTCGGTGCCGTAGAGGCTGAAGGAGTTGACGTCGAAGGCGGCGCCCCCGCCCTCGACGCGCCCGCCGCCGCCGGTGCCGGCGCCGCCGCCTGCACCTCCCTCGGTGCCGCCGCCCGGGCCGCCGGGCTGGGCCGGCTGCGTCTGCTTGAACTCGCCGCGCTTGAACTCGCCGTCGATCTTGAGGTTGGTGAGGCTGAGGCCGCCGACGGCGTGGGCGACACCACTCTGCTTGGCGACGGTGGCGACGGTGGAGGCGGGCAGGGTCTGGAAGCCCTGGACCATCAGCCGGTCGCTGCTCTGCTCCTCGCCGTCCTCGTTGGCGTCGAACTGGAACCGCGGCCGCTGCGCCGGCTCACCGGCCTTGGGCTCCTCGCGGGCCTTGGTGACGGTCAGATCGGTGCCCAGACCGTAGAGAGATTCCAGGACCTGGGTCTGGGCCTGCTTCATACCGGAGGCCACGGAGTTGACGACGATGACCAACGCGATCCCGAGCGCGAGCCCGGAGGCGACGACGAGCGCCGCCTTTCTGCGACGGCGCAGCTCGCGCCGGAGGTAGGTGAAGAACATGTGCGCGAAGCTAGGGGCGGGCCGTGATGGCTGGATAAGGCCTGCGTGAGAGTGGGATGAGAGTGGAGGGGGGCGGGGGGCGGGGGGGGACGGGGTGGGGACGGCGGGGGTAACTGGGGGGAGGTGGGGCGGGCGCGGGACGGCGGGCGGGGGGGGCGCGGGCGGGCGGCCGGGCGGGCGCGGGCCGAGGCGGGGCGGGTTCGGGGGGCGGTTCGGGGTGAGGCAGGTCGAGGGCGGTTCGGGGTGAGGCAGGTCGAGGGCGGTTCGGGGTGAGGCAGGTCGAGGGCGGTTCGGGGTGAGGCAGGTCGAGGGCGGTTCGGGGCTGGGCCGGTGGGCGCGGGGCCCGGGACGAGTGTGGGCGGGCGCTGGTCGAGCCGGGAGGGCAGCCAGGCGTGGGCGTGCGGGCAGGGCCGGGGTCGGGGCGGTTCGGGGCTGGGCCGGTTGGGCGGCCGCGCGCGGGCGCGGGCCGGGACGGGCGTGGGCGGGCGGGGGTCGGGCCGGGTGAGCGGCCAGGCGTGGGCGTGCGGGGTCGGGGTCGGGGTCGGGGTCGGGGTCCGGATCAGGGTGCGTAGGCCAGGGGGTCCTTCAGGACCTCGCGGATGACGTACGCGGCCGCGCCGCGGGAGGCCGGAGTGGCGGGTGAGGCTGCGCGGAGGCGGCCCGCCGAAGGGGGCCAGAGGCCGGAGACCACGCGGCGGGTGAGTTCGGCGTCGACGGCCGGGCCGAGACGGGCCATCAGGCGGGGGTAGATCCCGCCCAGGACGACGGCCTCGGGATCGAGCAGGTTCACCGCACCGGCGAGCGCGAGGCCGAGCATCCGGCCCGCCTCCTCCACGGCGGCCACCGCCCGGGGCTCCCCCGCGTCGGCGGCGCGTGCCAGCTCCTCCACCCCCGTGGCGCCCGCCGCACGCAGCAGCGCCGCCTGGCCCGCGTACTGCTCCAGGCACCCGCGCGAGCCGCAGCGGCACAGCGGGCCGTCGGCGGCCACGGGCAGGTGGCCGATCTCGCCGGCGAAGCCGTGGGCGCCGCGCAGCAGTTCGCCGTTGACGACGATCGCGCCGCCCACACCGATCTCGCCGGTGAGGTACAGGAAGCTCCGTACGTCGGCGAGGGCGCCGAACCACAGCTCCGCCAGTGCCGCCGCGTTCGCCTCGTTGTCCGAGGTGACGGGGAGCGGCGGCCCCGTCCGGCCTGCCACGCCGGCCGCGCCGAGCCGATCCCCCGCACGGGTTCGGCCCGCCGCGCCCGCCTCGCCCGCCGCGTCCCGCAGGACCGGCTCACCCGCTTTACCCGCCTCGCTCGCCGCGTCCCGCAGGACCGGCTCGCCCGCCTTACCCGCCTCGCCCGGCTCACCAGCCCCACCCGCCACGCCCGTCGCCCCGGACCGCAGCGCGGTGAGGGCCTCGTCGAACAGTCGGTCGGCCGCCACTCGGTTCCAGCCGAGGTTCGGGGCCTGGTGGACGGTTCCGTACGAGACGAGGCCCGGCAGGGCGAGCCGTACCCCGGCCGGGCGCAGGTCCCGCTCGGACGCGTCGCGCAGCGCCCGCGACGCGAGCCCGGCGGCGCGCGCGAGGACCTCGGCGGGTTCGGCCGCGCGGTTGTCGAGGGACTCGGTCATCCGGACGCGGTCGGCACCCGCCAGGTCGACGACGCACACGGAGACGTAGTCGACGTTGATCTCGACACCGAGCCCGGCCGGACCGGTGTCGGCCGGCTTCAGGACCGTTCCCGGCCGTCCCGCCTGCCCGCTGAAGGTCTTGCCCGACTCGACCAGGAAGCCCTGCTCCATGAGCTGTTCGACCAGGGACGAGACGGCGGCGCGGGTGAGTCCGACGCGCGCCGCGACGGCCGCGCGGGTCGTCTCCCCCGCGTCGTGGACGGTCCGCAGGACGAGGCTGAGGTTGTGCCGCCGCACGCTCGCCTTGTCGGCCTTGGGCTCCCGGCTCTGTGGGGTCGTCTTCATCGTCGCCGAGCCTAATCCCCACCCGCACCTTCTCCCTCACCCCATCGCCCCTCCGTCCCCTGCCGTCGCCTGCCATCCCCTTCCCGAGGAACAGTTCACTCACCGAACGGTCTGCGCTACCGTCGGCCGCGAGCCCTCCCCCGCTGTTACGGCGGCCAGGGCTTCCCCCGTGCCGACGACGACAACGCTCCCCGAGAGGTCCGCACTCATGAAGATCCTGGTCGTCGGCGCCGGAGCCACCGGAGGCTATGTCGGCGCCCTGCTGGCCCGTGCCGGGCAGGACGTCACGTTCCTGGTCCGGCCGGGCCGCGCCACCGTGCTGCGCGAGCGCGGTCTGCGTCTCGTCGGCCGGGGCGAGGCGTGGTCCTGCGCGCCGCGCCTGGTCACGGCCGACACGCTGGCCACTCCGTACGACCTGGTCCTGCTCTCGGTGAAGTCCACCGCTCTGGAGCAGGCGATGGCGGACGTCGCCCCCGCCGTCGGTCCGGAGACGGCGATCGTGCCGCTGCTCAACGGTCTCGCCCACGTCGAGGCACTGAACGCCCGCTTCGGCGCGGCGCGGGTCCTCGGCGGCGTCGCCAAGGTGGTCACCACCCTCGACGAGAACGGGGACATCGTCCGCCTGGCGCCGCTCGCCCATCTGACGGTCGGCGAGCAGGACGGGGCCCCCACCGCGCGCGTGGAGAAGATCCGGTCCGTGCTGGCCGATGCGGGCATCGACGTCCTGGTGCCGGAGGACGTGCTGACGTCCATGTGGCACAAGTGGGTCTTCATCACGACCTTCGGCGCGGTGACGAGCCTGATGCGCGGCACGGTCGGCGAGGTCAACGCCGTGCCGGGCGGCGCGCAGCTGGGCCCGGCGGTTTTCGACGAGGCGGCGGCCGTGGCGGCCGCGGCCGGGCATCCCGTACCGGAGCAGGAGCGGGCGGCGACGCTGGGCATCGTGACGGCGACCGGTTCGCCCATGGTGCCCTCGCTCTACCGGGACCTGGTGGGCGGACGGCCGACGGAGGTCGAGCACCTCTTCGGCGATCTGGTGGCACGCGCGCGTGCCCTGGCGGTGCCCACTCCACTCCTCGACCTGGCCACCCTCCACCTCCGCGTCCACCAGGCACGGGTGACGGCCGGCTGATCGTCCGCGCCCGCTGCGGACACGCCGCGGTGCTAACGGGCGAGCCAGCCTCTCAGGAGGCGGCTCACGGCAGGCATGGCCACGTACGTCATCAGGACGTTGAAGACGCCGGCGATGACCGCGCTGCTCAGCACCAGCGGCAGCGCGGTCAGGTGGGGCACCAGGAAGTAGCTGCCGAGGAGCGAGATCGGGTAGATGGCGAGCGTCGCGCTGATCGCCATCTTCCACCGGGGCGGCGCGGGCCGTGTCGAGCCCGGCTTGGCGAACCAGGTCTCCATGCCGGTCAGCTTCCGCCGGGCGATCTCGGTGTGGTGGTGGCCCCGGCAGTCGGCGAACCAGGCCGCTCGTTCCGGCGACTCCTGCCAGATGCGGCAGGCTTCCGCGTCCCGGAACCGGTGGACCAGGAACCAGGGGGCGTCGCCTCCGGACGAGCGGAAGAGCCCGTAGCCGAGGTGGCCGGGGAACGCGGCCGCGCTCTCGAGGATGCCTCGCGCCCACCGTTCGAAGGCGGCTTCGTGGCCGGGCTCCACCCGGCGGGCTATCAGCAGGGTCACCTCGCCGGTGTCGGCGGGGACGGTGGTGTGCTCAAGACTCACCGCGGTCACTCGTACTCCTCGTGATCACACCGCGCCCGCCCCCACTGTACGCGGTCCCGCCACCCGTTCGGGTGACACGGCGCCGGTGGTGACGGGGCGCCCGGCAGCAACGAGGTGGTCGCCTTCCACCGTACGGCCGGGAAACTGCGCGCCCTGCCCGTCGACGATCCCTCCCCGGCGGCGCCGGGGCCACTCCCGGTTTCACCCCGGCTCCTGCGGCGCTCAACATGCTCACCCGTACCAGCGGGCCCGAACTCGCCGCCCAGGGCGTGCACATGTGCAGCGTCGACACCGGATGGAATCACTTCCTCAAGGACTAAGGGAGGCGGATCGGTGACGAAGCCCGGGGCGTCAATCTCCTCCGAGGCGAGGGCGATACCCGAACCGGCCTCCCCGCCCGGCGCGCGCGTCGCGGGTGCCGCCGGTCTCGTGGGTGAAGAGGCCTGAGAGTTCGACGCGGGAGCGGACGCCGAGCCGTACGAAGACGTTCCGTAGGTGATGGTCCACCGTGCGGGGGCTCAGCGACAGGCGGTCGGCGATCTCGCGGTTCGTCGCCCCCGCCGCCACCAGGCGCGCGATGCGCTGCTGTTGCGGCGTCAGCTCCGCCACGGCCCCGGCGTCGCCCGAGGCCCCGGCGCCGCTTTCGGCCCCCGCGGCGCCCGACAGGTCCGACCGGCCCGACCGGCCCGCCCAGCCCGGGCGGCTCGCGGCGCCGCCGGTCGCGCGGAGCTCCGCCCGGGCCTGATCGGCCCAGATCCCTGCCGCCGCCCGCTCGAAGGTGACGAGTGCGTCGCTGAGGGGCCCCCGGGCCTCCACCGGGCGCCGACGGCGGCGCAGCCATTTGCCGTACGCGAGGAGGGTCCGCGCACGTTCGAAGTCGTTGCCGGTCTCCTCGTGGTGCCGTACGGCCTCTCCGTACCAGCGTGCCGAATCATCCGATCCCGCCAACAGGGCACGGCAGCGCGCCAGTTGGGCGGGCGCCTGGGGGTCGAGCCCGAGGCCGGCCCAGACGGCGAACTCCTCCGTCGCCGCCCTGGCGTCGGCCGCTCGGCCCGCCGCGCAGGCGGCCTCGACGAAGCAGGGCACGGCCAGCATCCGGAGCGCGAAATGGCCGCTGCGCGGCCCCGGACCGACGAGCGGGGCGAGGCGAGCGGCGGCCTGGGCGGCGAGCCCGCTGCCCAGTTCGGCCCGGGCCAGGGACCACTCGGCGAGAGTCGTCGCCTGGACGAGTCCGTGCGGCCGGGCGGTCACGAGCGCTCGGCCGGCATGCTCGGCGACGGCGCGAGCGTCCCCCGCGACCGAGGCCGCCAGCGCGAGGACGGCGTGCTGGTGGGCCGCCACGTTGCGCTGGCCCATGGACTCCGCCGTGCGCAGCCCCTCCCTGGCATGGGCGGCGGCGCGGTCGTGCCGCCCGGCCCTCAGTTCGGCGTACGACAGATGTTCGAGCACCTTCGGAAGCAGGGCGGTACGGCCCTCGGCCCGCACCTTGGCCAGTGCGCGGGCGTGTACGCGTACGGCGGCCTGGGCGTCTCCGAGCACCAGGGCCGCGGCTCCCGCGCGCAGGAGATGGCGCGGTTCGTCGGCCGCGCCGTCGCGGGCCACGACACGGGCGAGCGGGCCGCGGGCCTCGTGCAGCCGAAGGGCCAGCGCCGCGCACATCCCGTCGCGGAAGTCCCTTTCGGCCGCGTCGGCTTCGTCAGCGGGGCCGGGGCCGGCTTCACCGGCCGGGTCGGCCGGGTCGGTCGTGTCGGCAGCGTCGGCCGGGTCGGCCACGTCCGTCACCGCCGTCACCGCCGTCGCCGCCGCCACGGCGGCAAGGTCGACCCCGCCTGCCGTACCGCCGAGCGCGGCCGCGCAGGCGTCGGGGTCCCCGGCGGCCCAGGCCGCCTCCATGGCGAGGAAGCGTGCGTCGGCCGCCTCCTCGGGAGCCCCGTCCCGCAGCAACGAGGCGGCCAGGAGCAGTACGTGATGGGCGTCGCCGACCGGGCCGTCGGCCAGCCCGGCGAGCCCACGCGCGAACTCCGCCCGCCCGCGCACCACGCGGGACAGCGCCCGGACCTCCTCGGTGGCCCGGAGCCGGTGAGCGCGGTGACCGGCCCCGCGGGCCAACGCGGCATCGGTGGGCGCGGCGGCCGTACGCGGCGGGGCGACCGAGGCGACCTCGGCGGGAGGGACGAAGAGGGCGCGCAGTTCCTCGCGCCGGGCCGGCTGTACGGCGCCCAGGACGGCGCGGCGCAGCAGCGGGTCGGCGAACCGCAGCCCCTCGCGGGTCTCCCGGACCAGCCCGTCGGCAATCAACCGGTGGAGCGCTTCCGTCGACGCCCGCACGGCGCGCGCGGCGGCCAGGACGGCTCGGGGGTCGACCGGGCGCACGTCATCGTGGCCGACCGCGGCCGGGCGCACCTCGTCGGACCGCGCCGCGACCGGGCGCCCATCGTCGCAACCCACCGCGGCCCGCCCCACCTCGTCGGACCGCGCCGCGACCGGGCGCCCATCGTCGCAACCCACCGCGGCCCGCCCCACCTCGTCGTGACCCACCGCGGCCGGGCGCGCATCGTCACACCCCACCGCGGCCCGCCCCACCTCGTCGTGACCCACCGCGACCGGGCGCACGTCGTCGTGACCCACCACGGCCAGGCGCACATCCTCGGGCTCCGCCTCCCGCCGGCTCGCCTCACCCGCGATCGCCGTGAGCGTCAACACCCGTCCGCAGGCGGCGGGGAGGGAGTCCAGCAGGCCCCGGTACACCTCGGTGAGCACCTCGTCGGCGGTGACGGAGGCCGGCAGGTCGCTCCCGGTACTCGCCCGCGCCGTGGAGAGCCGCGCGGTCATGGCGGCCAGGACCCCGGGGTGCCCCCGAGCCGCGTCGAGCAGCCGGGTGCGTGCCGAGGCGGCCAGGGGCTGGGGGCACAGGTCGTCGAGCAGGGCGCTCGCGCTCTCGCGGCTCAATCGCGCCAGGCGCAACAGCCGCGCTCCGGGCACCTCGGGAGGCCGGTGGTGGCCCGCCGACGAGACGACCCACGCCCACGGGGCCGGGCCCGCGCGCCACACCGCGTCGAGGGCGGCCCGCGAGTGGGCGTCCCAGAGATGGTGGTCGTCCAGGCAGAGCAGCAGGGGCTCGCCCGCGCGCAGGCCGGTCAGCGCTCCTGCCAGGCCTTCGGGGCCTCGTGCCACCCGCAGGGCGCGGCGCGCGGCCGAGGGCGTCGATGCGAGGGCGGACAGCAGGGCCCGCACCCCGCTCCAGGGGACCCGGTTGCCGGTCGGCGCGGCCACGCGGTGGGCGCGCGACGCGCTGTCCCGTACCGCCCGGTCGAGCAGTGCCGTACGGCCCATCCCGGGGCCCCCGGCAACCAGCAGGACCCCGCCCGTACCGTCGGCGGCTCGCGCCGAAAGCGCCGCCACCGCGGCGAGTTCGGACGTACGGTCGTACAGCCGCTGCGCGGCTGCGGACGTCGTCGCTCCCCTCACGCCGTCACGGTACTGGCCGGTAAGGTCCCTGGAAAGGGCCTCGTGTTGGGCCTGCGCCCACACCTGCGGGCCGCGCGCTGTGCACGCGGACAACCGTCGCCCCGCCCGCCGTTCCGGCCCAGGGCGGGGCGACGGCCCTCCGTCAGGAGCCGAGCGGGCAGGTGCCCCGGTACTCCTCGATCGTCAGGCTCGGCCTGGGCAGCGGGCACAGGAACTGGTCGTAGCGGGTGTCGTTGTCGATGAACCGCTTGAGCCAGGAGATGCTGTACTTCGCGATCGTCGTGTCGGAGGTGTTCGGCGTGAAGTGGGTCGCGCCGTTGAGCTCCAGATACGCCTTGTCCAGGGACGCCGGCAGACTCGTGTAGAACGGCTCCGAGTGCGTGGCGACCGGCGCGACGGTGTCTCCGTCCGCCCCCACGACCAGCGTCGGTGTGCTGATCTCGGGCCAGGACTTGTCCGTGTTCCAGCCGGTGAGCGGGATCGCCGCCTTCAGCGAGGGCCTGGTCTTGGCGGCCTCCAGGGTGCCGCCACCGCCCATCGAGTGGCCCATGACACCGAGGCGGGAGGCGTCGACGCGGGTACGGACCGAGCTGCGCTGCGTCAAGTGGTCCAGCGCCGCGAGGAGTTGACGGCCCCGGCTGTCCGGCTGGTCCAGGGTGGTGAGGGTGTCGATGGTGAAGACGACGAAGCCCTGCGAGGCCAGACGCGGGCCCAGCCAGGCGATGGAGGACTCGTACGCGGTGAAGCCGGGCGAGATCACCACCGCGCCGAAGGTGCCGTCGCTGGTCGACGTCGGGTAGTAGATGGTGCCGCCGCCGAAGCCGGTGGCGGAGAGGGAGGAGACACTGGTCTGGGAGACGGCGTACGAACCGCGCGCGGCCTCGATGGAGGCCACGCTGGGGGCCGGTCCGCGCTGGTAGGGATTGTCCGCGGCGCCCGCGGTGGGGGCGGGCCCGGCCAGGAAGGCCAGGGAAGCCAGGGCTGCCGCTGCGGCGAGGTGTCGTTTCACGACGGAGTCGTCCTCTCGTGTCGTGTTGCGTCAGGGTGTCGATGCGCGACGTCGGCCGGGGGGTCGGCCGCCGCCTCGGTATCGACCGGCCCGGCAACTGTCCGGCCGGCGACGGATCGAGGCATCGGCGAAACGACCGGCCTCCGGATCCGGGCCCGATCGGGTGGCGCCCACGGCGGGCGACGATGTTCCGCCACCGGCGGCTGGTCCAGGGTCGGCCGCAAGGCGGGGCCGTGGCGCAGAGGCAGACGCACCGGTCTCCAGAACCGGGACACGCCGGTTCGACGCCAGCCGCCCCGCCTACCGCTCCCGGATCGTCCCGTTCTCCCCGCGGCTCGAAGACTCGTCGGTGCCGCGCACAGTGGCCCATCCCGGGGGAACCACCCACAATTCACCGACGCTTCGTACACGCTCCGGTCCGAGCCGGTCACGGTTCGCGGTGCGATCATCTAGTGTTCCCACGACCACACCGGTGGCCCGCGAGATCCGCACTCCGCCACCGTGGATGAGGGACAGGGGGCGATGCGCACGTGGCCGAGAACGAGATGGCCGTGTTCGGAGTGTCGGCTCTGGAGGAAGAGCTGTACCGCCACTTCCTCCGCAATCCGGGCACCCCCGCGGACGACGTCCATCTGTTGCTGCACACCGACCCTGGGGAGACCCGTGCCTGCCTCGCGCGGCTGCGGGCCCTCGGGCTGCTGCACCCGGAGCGGGCCGACGGCCGGGTCTCCCCGGCCGAGCCCGAGGCGGCGCTCGCCCGGCTGACCGATCACCGACTCACCGAACTGCACCGGGAGTTGCAGCGCGTCACCCGATCCCGGCACGTCATCGACGGGTTACGCGCGGAGACTTCGGCCCGTACGGAGACCTCCGTCGGCATCGAGCAGCTGGACGGCCTCGCGAACATCCGCAACCGGATCGACGATCTCGCCTTCTTCGCCCGCGACGAGATCCTGGCCGTCGAGACGTCCCCCCGGCTCTCCCCCGAGAACATCGCCCGCTCCCGGCCGCTGGACCTCCGGTGTCTGCGGCGCGGGGTACGGATCCGCAACGTCGTCGTACGCGCCGCGCTGGAGGACCGGCCGACGGCCGACTACCTCCGCGAACTGGCCGCCCACGGCGCCGAGATACGGGTCACCGGCGACACCGCCGAGCGGATGATCGTGTACGACCGCAGCACCGCGCTCGTGCCGCTCGATCCCCGCAACACCGCTCGCGGCGCGCTGCTCGCCCACCAGAGCGGCCTGGTCACCAACATCATCGCGCTCTTCGAGAAGATCTGGGAGGGCGCCGACGACCTCACCTCCGCCGCGCGTCCCGACGGCTCCGGACCGGGCGGCCAGGAGCTGACCGAGCGGGAGAGACAGGTGCTGGCGTTCATGTGCACCGGCGCCAAGGACGAGGCGGGAGCACGCGAGTTGGAGGTCTCGGTCCGCACCTATCGGCGCTACGTGGCCGAACTGCTCCAGACCCTGGGCGCCAACAGCCGTGCCCAGGCCGCGCTGCTCGCGCGCGAGCGCGGCTGGATCTGAACGCGCCCGCTCCCGGCCTCCCGGCCGGGAGGAGCGGGGTCCTCGCGGCCCTCCGGCCCAGAGCCGGGGTCCCCGCGACCCTCCGGGCCGGAGCGGGACCCCCGGGACTCCGGCCCGGGGTGGACCGTCAATCCTCCCGGCCCGCGCGGACCCTCAAACCCCCCGGCCCGCGCGGACCATCACCCTCCCCGGCCCCGAGCGAACCCTCAACCCTCCCGACCCCGAGCGGACCCCTCAGGCCGCAGCCCCTCCCCCCGCCACCGACCAGCCGTGCAGGGCCGCGTCCGCCAGGACGGCGGCCACCGTGCCGTGCACGGCCGTGCGGACGACGTCCTCGTCCAGGGCGATCCGCAGCCTGATGCGGTCGGCCGACACCTCCGGGGCGCAGGACCAGTGCCCCGGCAGCAGGCAGAGGAGGCGGATCACCGTCGTCGGGCCGGCCGGGGCGGTGCCGTCGTGGCGTACGGCCACGACGTCGACGTACCGGATCGCGTGGTCGGTCACGATCATGTCTCCTCTCCAGCCGTGAGGACGTGCAGGGCGGCGGCGGTCAGGGCCGTGATGCCGGTCGGCAGGGCGGTCCGTACGTCGGGGGCGAACTCCGGCGCGTGGTTCGGCGGCACCGGCTCGCCCGACTCCCGCGCACGGCGCCAGAGGCCCGCCCCGACGGTGCCGAGCAGCCAGTACGCGAGGGGGACGCCGTCCGTGCCGAAGGCCGCGTAGTCCTCGGTGGCGGTGAGCGGGGGCGTGCGGGTCACCCGGCGCGCGCCGAGCGCCGCCTCGTGGACCCGGCGCAGGGCTACGGTCGCCGTCGCGTCCGGCACGAGGACGGGCGAGCGGGCGGTGACGGTGAACTCCGGCTCGCTCGGGCAGCCGGAGGCAGCGCATTCGGCGCGGACGATCCGCTCGACCGCCGCGTCGACCCGGTCGAGCGTCTCGGCCCGGAACGCCCGTGTGGAGATGGCCAGTTCGGCGCGGTCGGGAATGACGTTGGCCCGGTCCCCGGCCCGCAGGGAGCCGACGGTGAGGACGACCGGCTCGGCGGGCGCGGTCTCGCGGGCGACGACCGACTGGAGCCGTACGACGGTGGCGGCGGCCGCGAGCACGGGGTCGACGGACAGGTGCGGGGCGCCGCCGTGGCCGCCGCGTCCGTGGACGACGACCTCCAGAGCGGTGCTCGCGGGCATCAGCGGCCCCGGCCCGTCCGCGTGCGCGACCGTCCCGGCGGGCAGCGGGGCCGCGTGCTGGGCGAGGACGAGCTCCGGGGTGCCGAACCGCTCGTACAGCCCGTCGGCGACCATCGCCCGCGCGCCCTGGAGGGTCTCCTCCGCGGGCTGGCCGACGACCAGGACGGTGCCCCGCCAGGCGGAGCGGGAGCGGGCGAGGCGGGCGAGTGCCCCGGCGGCGGCGGCCAGGTGCAGGTCGTGGCCGCAGGCGTGCATCACCCCGGGGACGGTGCTGGCGTACCGCAGGCCGGTGCGTTCGGTGACCGGCAGGGCGTCGAGTTCGGCGCGGAGCATCACGGTCGGCCCGGGGCCGTTGCGCAGCACACCGACGACGCCGTGACCCCGGCCCACGCCGCGGGTGACGGTGCAGCCGTGCAGCTCGAGCCAGGCGGCGAAGCGGTCGGCGGTGCGTGCCTCGTGGCCGGAGAGCTCGGGGTGGGTGTGCAGGTCGAGGTAGAGCTCGAGGGCGGGCCGAAGCTCCTCCGCGGGCACCTCGGTGACGGGGCTGGTGTCCATGTCTGTCTCCTGCCGGGGATGCGGTCGGCCGGGCGTCCTGCTCTTCGCGAGGGTGCGGTACGGGCCGGTCAGCGTGGCCTGCGGGGCGCTGTCACCGGGTGACAGCGAACTGACAGCGCCACGACGGCCGATCTGACAGCGGGCCCGGCTGGAATGAGGCATCGCAAGGGAGTGCCGCCGGAGCAGCCGGTGGACCCCGGTGACGCGAAGGAGAACACCATGGCGCCCAAGACGGAGCTCGCGACCCTCGCCGACGAGATCCTGGAGCTGGAGTCGGAGACCTTCGAGATCTCGGACTACTCGGACGCGGTCGAGGTCGTCCTCGCCGGGTGCACCTCGTCCTCCTCGACCTCCACCTGCTCCAGCACCACCAGCACCACCTCCTGCAGCGCCTGATCCCACGGATCCCGCGCTCGGCAGCCCCCACCCGGCGGAGAATCCCGCGCGGGCGGGGGCTGTCGCGCGTGCGGCAGCCGTACGGAGGCAGGTCACGGGAACGGGTGCGGCACGGCCTTGATCTCGTCCTCGCGCAGATCGGTGGCGCGTCTGCCGGATGCCCGCAGGGCGGTGCGCAGCCGGGGCATGAGCAGGGCCCGCTGGCGGGTCCAACCGAAGTCGAGGGGCAGCAGGCCGGGCACGATAGCCGCGACGGTGTGCAGGCCCATCCGGCGCTGCTCGGGCGTCGTCTGGTCGACGGCGATGACGTCGTGTCCGGCGCGGACCAGGTCGTCGCGGAGCAGCCGCAGGTCGTCCATCAGGTCCCCGGTGCGCGGGCGCAGCGACTCCCAGTCGCGGAACACGTCGCCGAGCGGGAGCACGCCGGCCGGCTCCAGGTACTCGCGGGCGTGGATGGTCATCGAGGGCAGGCCGTAGAGCTGGGCGTGGTCCTTGAGGTGCCGGACCTGGGTGAAGTCCCGTGCCATTTCCTCCAGTTCGTCGACCCGTTCGGCGACCTGGTAGGGCAGGTGCGGGATGTAGGTGAGGACCTCGGAGAGCGCGGAGTCCACGGTGCCCTCGGGGTCGAAGCCGGCCGCGGCGGCGAAGGAGAGCGCCCCGGGGCCGCCGTCGCGGCGGACGGCGAGCGCGGTGACGACGGGGACGGCGAGGTCCATGCGGGTGTCGTAGGCGTGGACGTCGTAGCCGTGCAGGGCGGCCCGGTCGATCATCGAACGGATCGCGGGGGCGCGGCAGGTGGCGAGGTCGATCCGGGTCAGCCGGGCGCGTCCGTACCAGGCGAGCAGGAAGGCGTCCCGCTCGATCAGCTCCAACAGGCCGTAGAGGATGGCCTCTTCGAGGCTTCCGCCGGTGGCGCAGCCGTTGGAGCACTCGAAGACGAAGTTGTCGGCGTCGACGCCGGCGCTGTAGTGCGCCAGGCGGGCCGGGACGAGGACCGGCGCGTCGGAGCGCAGCGAGTGACCCCACACCCAGGGGATGGCCCGGTCGGGGGCGAACGGGCTGACGAGATGGTCGCGTTCGTACGTCTCGGGTGCGTAGAGGCCGCACGCGGCGGGGTCGAGGACGGGTGTGCCGGCCGCGACCAGGCCGTGGTACGAGGCGGTGACGGGCGCCGTGCCGCGTCGCCGGTGGGTGCCGGCGTAGCGCTCCAGGCCCTCCAGATGGGCCAGCGTACGGCTGGTGCCGTAGCTGTTGGCCTGGCCGCTCCAGGTGACGTCGTTGAGGCCCGCGTAGCCCCGCACGAAGTGGGTGCCGGCCACCGGGGCGGTGGTGGTGGAGACCGGGTTGATCCAGACGTCGGAGCCGAGGGCGCCGCAGACCGGGTTGGCCAGCGCGGTGGTGGGCAGCGGGTACGAGCCCAGGGAGCGCAGCCGGTAGCCGGACGGGTCCGGCTTGGGGGCCGGGCCGAGGGTCATCCGGGCCGACTCGGCGGTGTCGGGGCGCTCGCGCACGCAGGACGGGCAGAGCGGCTCGGGCAGCAGCGGGAAGGTCGCGGTGGCGAGCGACGCGAGGTCGACCCGGGTGACCTGGGGCAGCTCCCCGTCGGGCCCGGACGCCGTTGCGGGCGTCGGGCGGAGGCCGGGGAGCGTCGCCCGGTACGCGGCCCAGACGGCGTCCAGGGCGTAGTCGGTGAAGACCGGCCAGGCGGCGGCGCCGTGGGGCGTGTGGCCGAGCTCCAGCGCCTCCCGCTCGGAGCGGCTGCGCAGCCGCTGCCAGCGCATGGCGAGGCACTGCCCGCAGGCCCGGGCTCCGGCCCGGCCGCCCCACGGGCCGAGCAGCACGGCCCGCGCGGTGAGGTGGACGGTCGCGGCGGGGCGCAGGGCGGCATACGGGTCGGGGCGGCCGAAGCCCAGCGTGTCGGCGGCGCCGAGGGGGACCACGAGCGGGTCCGGGAGACCGGCCCCGGGGGGCGCCGGAGCCGTGACGGCCGAGGCGGCTCGGTGGCGGTCGGACAGTTCGCGCTGGAGCAGCGCCCGGGCCTCCTCCAGCGGCGCGCCCTCGGGCGCGCCGCCGGTGGGGGTCGGCCGGGTGGGGGTCGGCCGGGTGGGCGTGCCCGGCGTGGACGGTGTGCTCGGCGTGGACGGTGTGCTCGGCGCCTGGGTCGTCATGACTTGTCGCTCCAGCGGAAGGTCTTCAACGCGAGGGCGCCGAGCACGACGGCGACGCCGGTGAGGACGGCGCACGCCACGGCGATGTCGCCGCCCGAGCCGTTGCCGGTGAGGGCGGCGGAGACGCCGTCGTTGAGGTAGAAGAGCGGCAGCGCGTGGGCGAGGCTCTGCATCCACTGCGGCATCGCGTCCAGCGGGAAGAAGGAGCCGGAGAGGAACGCCATCGGGATCATCAGGCAGTTGGCGACCGCCGCGACCGCCTCGGGGGTCTTGGCGAACGAGCCGACGATGACGCCGAGCGCGAGGAAGGCGGTGATGCCGAGCACGAGGACCGGCAGCACGAGGGGCCAGGAGCCGGCCGGCCGCAGCCCGAACCACGGCAGCAGCGCCACCCCGACGAACAGCGCGGTCTGCACGATGCCGATGACGACGGCGAGCCAGTAGCGGGAGGCGAGCACGGCGGGCAGCCGGACGGGCGTCATCCGGATGAGCCGCAGGATGTCGTCGCGGCGCCACTGCATGAGGACGAAGCCCACGCCGAAGACGGCCGCGTTGGCGACGCCCCAGGAGAGCACGCCGGGGGCGATGTAGTTGATGTACGGCTGGCCGCTCTGCTCGACCTCCTTGCCGTGGAAGATCAGCCCGAAGACGACCAGGAAGAGCAGCGGGAAGGCGAAGGTGAAGAAGAGGGTGGTCTTGTCGCGGGTGTAGGCCCGGTAGCCCGCTCGGGTCAGTGCGGCGTATGCGCTCATGCGGTGTGTCTCCGTGTCCGTTCTCTGAGCTCTGTCCCCGCCCGGTGGGCAGGGCGGGGCGGTGCGGGGCTACGACCGGGGCGCGTCGCCGGTCAGTTGGAGGTAGACGTCCTCCAGGCTGGCGGTACGGGTCCGGATCCCCTGTAGTCCGGCGATCTCGCCGACCGCCGCCAGGACGGGTCCCGCGTCCAGGGTCTCCAGGACGACGGCGTCCGGCTCCTCGGTGACGCCGATGACGCCGGGGATGGCCCGCGCGGCCTCCGGGGAGAGCCGCCCCGCGGGAATGACCAGGCGGGTGGTGGGGCTGCCGGCGGAGACGAGCCGGGCCGGGGTGTCGAGCGCGCGCACCCGTCCGTCCACGATGATCGCGACCCGGTCGCAGAGCGCCTCGGCCTCGTCGAGGTGGTGGGTGGTGTAGACGATGGTGCGGCCCGCGCCCTTGAGGTCGCGCAGGACCTGCCAGAGCGCGCGGCGGGCCTGCGGGTCGAGGGCGGCCGTCGGCTCGTCCAGGAAGATCAGCTCCGGTTCGTGCGCCAGGGCCGAGGCGATGGCGAGCCGCTGCCGCTGGCCGCCGGACAGGTCCTCGACACGGACGGCGCCGTGCTCGGTCAGGCCGACGGAGTCCAGAGCCCGGTCGACGGCGCCCCGGCCGGCGCCGTAGAGCGCGGCGACCGTCTCCAGGTGCTCGCGGGCGGTCAGCCGGACGAAGAAGGCGGAGGTCTGGGTCTGCACGCCGATCCGGGGCAGCAGGCCGACGTTGCGCGGCCAGGGGTTCTCGCCGAAGACGGCGACCGTGCCGGAGTCGGCGTGCCGCTGGCCCTCCACGATCTCGATCAGGGTGGTCTTCCCGGCGCCGTTGGGGCCGAGCAGCCCGAAGAACTCGCCGCGCGCCACGGTCAGCGAGATGCCGTCGACGGCCTGCTTGGGGCCGTACCGCTTGTGGACGGAGTCGAGCACGATCGCCGCGTCCTGGCGCGCCGCGCCCCGGCCCGGCTCGGTCGTCTCGCGGGTCGCCGCGCTCTCCTGCGCGGGAGACGGGGTGGTGGGGGGCATGGTGCGCTCCTTGGTCACGCGGCTCGGGCCGCCGTCAGAAGGTGGTGGACGAGTGCCGCCGCCGAGGCGGCGAGGACTCCGAGGACGAGCAGGGTGCCCAGTCCGTAGGCGGTGTAGACGGTACGGGCCCGGCCCGGGTACGCGGCCGCGGCCGGGGCGCGGCGCACGGCCAGGCGGAGGAAGTCACGGCTGGAGGCGGCGAGTTCGGTCGCCCCTGCCCACTGGCTGACGATCTTGTAGCCGTCGAGCGGGGGCAGCGGGACGAGCATCGCGAACGCCTGCACGCTGCCGAGCAGCAGCAGGCCGGTCACGGCGTCGGAAGTGGCCTCGTCCAGCGGTGCCCAGAGCTCCAGGGCCCAGAACGGCAGCAGGAAGAGGAGGTTCACGACGGCGCCCGCGACGGCCGTCGCGATCCGGTGCCAACGGGTCCGGAGGTAGAGGTAGTTGTCCACGGTGCAGTACATGATCACCATTGGCAGCCGCCAGCGCAGCCCGATCTCGCCGACTCGTCCGCCGAAATGACGTGCGACCACCCCGTGGGCCAGTTCGTGCAGGGCGGTGGACAGCCAGAGGAGGGCGCCGGTGGCGGCCAGCAGCACGGGGTTGAGGAAGAGGTCCCGGGCGGCGAGCACCGCGTCGCCCAGGCGCACGGCGAGGGCGGTCTCCATGGCGAGGACGGCGGCGAGCAGCGGCACCAGGCACACGGGGTGCAGCAGGAAGCCGACGGCGCGGTACAGGCGGGCGGTGGTCGCGTCGGCGTCCGCGACGAGCCGGATACTGCCGGCCAGGAGACGCCGGGCGGGGGGCGCGGCGGGGGCCGGGGGCGCATCGGGGGCCGGGGGCGCGGTCTTCGGCGCGCCCGCCAGCAGGCCGCGGGTGCCCAGCATGCCGAGCAGCCGGTGCCAGTGGGCGTCGCCGAGCCGGCGTCCGTACTCCCGCGCGTACGCCTCGCCGAGCTGGCCGAGGGTACGGCTGCCGTCCATCCGGGAGATCAGGAAGGACTCCTTGACGCCGACCTTGAAGGACTGGCCGCCGACGGTGTCCTTGATCAGGTGCACGGTGGCCGCGCCGCGCAGGAAGGGATCGCTCACCAGCACTCCGTCGCGGAGCGCCGGCCGGTAGTCGACCTCTGCCGTCATGGGGACTCCCGCAGACAGCGGCCCAGGACGTGGGCGAGGTACGCCTCGTCGCGGATGGTCACGTGCAGCCGGTTGTTGGTCATGTGCATGTACGGGGAGAGGAGCAGCGGCAGGGCGACCGCCGGGTCGGTGACCCGCTCGTCCCGCTCGCCGTCCCAGGAGCGGAAGACCAGCTCGCCGTCGCGCGCGAGCCGCTGCGCACGGTCGCGCAGTTCGAGGCAGTGGTCGGCCCAGCCGCCCAGGAATGTGGGCAGCCGGACCGGCCGCCGTGCGCCGGCCGCCACGGCGGCGCGCACGGCGGCGAACCGCGCGGTCAGGTCCGGGGCCATGGCCGCGTAGTTGCGGTCGTACTCCTCGCTCCCGATGAAGCCGGTGCCGGGGAACGCCGTGTGCCAGAACGTGTAGTAGCTGTCAAGGTAGTCGGCCAACTCCCGCTCGTCCGGCAAAAAGGCTGCGGACATGACCATCATCAGCTGGGCCGAGGTGCCGAGCAGCACGGTCCGCAGATGCAGGTTCTTGGTGCGGAACGCGTCCACGACCAGCTCGCTGGAGTGGCGGAAGTGCCATTCGGCCAGCTCGATCCCGGCCGGGCCGCCGTACTTGCCGAACTCCGGCTCGTACGGTTCGGCGCAGCGCGAGTTGTTGGGCCGCAGCATCATCCGGCCGTCGTCGTCGACGTAGGGCGCGCGCTCGGCGCCGGGGAACTCGATCTCGAAGAGGGTGTTGTAGAAGTCGTGCAGGAAGCCCGAGTCCACCTCGTACAGCGCCGGCCGTTCGGCGAGGAAGGTGTCGATCGCCCGCTCGGTGCGGCGGCGGACCTCGGCCTCCGCGGCCGGGGACGACGGCCGCATCCGGAGTCGGACGTGCGGGCCCTGGAGCCAGTAGTTGATGAAGAACCAGTTCCCCAGCAGCCCGTCCGCCGCGAGCTCGGCCACCAGCGGGCGCACGCACTGGAGCAGGAAGGGGCGGGGGTTGGCGGCGTAGAAGACGTGCGTGGCCTGCCAGGCGCCCTGCCCCGCCGCTGTGAGGGACGGGGAGGTCGCGGGCGGGGTGGAGGCGGTCATCGGGAGTTCCCCTTCCGGGACTGCGGCGGCGCAGGGGCCACGGACGTGGACGGGGAGGCGCCCGGGGACGAGGCCGGCACCTCTGCGGAGTGCGGCGGAGTTCGGTCGGGGGGCGGCGCGGTCCGGTCGGCGGGAGGCACGGTCAGGTCGGCGGTCAGCGCGGCCCGGTCGGCAGGGTCAGGGCGGGTCCGGTCGGCAGGGTCAGGGCGGGGCCGGTCGGCGGTCAGCGCGGCCCGGTCGGCAGGGTCAGGGCGGGTCCGGTCGGCGGGCGGCGGGGTCCGGTCGGCAGGGTCAGGGCGGGGCCGGTCGGCAGCGTCAGGGCGGGTCCGGTCGGCGGGGTCAGGGCCGGGCCGGTCGGCGGTGGGCAGGGTCTCCACGGAGAGTTCGGCCACGTGGCGCCCGCGTCCGCTGGTGACGTGCAGCTCGTCCTCGTCCGGCAGGGCCTCGCGGAAGACCACGCGGGCCTGCTCGCTCTTCAGCAGGGCCTCGAACGCGGCCAGCGACAGGGCGCTGTCGAAGTCGACGTACTGCGGTTTCGCCCCGGTCGCCCCTCGGGCGCCGCTGTCCGAGACGGTGGCGAACACCCGGTCCGGCAGCCCGTGGGCGCGCCGGAAGCGGTGCCAGCCGAGGAACCAGTCCGCGTCGGCCGAAGGCCCGTCGCCGGTCGCCCGCAGCGGGAGCACGGCGGCGGGCGCGCTCCAGCTGCGGCGGGCCAGGACCAGGTCGCCGTGGCGGACGCGCGGCCGGGAGGTCACCCCGGCGGCCGGCTCACCCTCGGGCACGCCGCCCCAGACGTTCAGCGGCGCCATGGAGGTCGGCGAGAGCAGGAGGAGCGTGCGGGCGAGCTCGGGCAGGGCCAGCGGCACGAGGTAGCCGAGGTAGACGGGGATCACTTCGCGCCCGAGGCGGCTGGACCGCAGGACGAGACGGTCCGTGGGCTCGTCGTGCTCGATGGACAGGTCGTCCAGGTCGATCCGGCACTCCGGTTCCAGGGTGCCGGTCTCGCCGGGGCAGACGATCTCGTACGGGACGAGCCGGCCGTGCAGGTTGAGGTTGCTGGTCACCGGGCCTCCGGTGACCTCGGCGAGGACCGCGCCCGGCGGCACGACGGCGGCGGAGTTGTCGAGCAGGCGCTCGGCGAGCCCGTCGAAGAGCTGGGTGAAGCGACTGAAGGGGAAGGACAGGCCGCCGTAGGAGCGGTTGAGGACGAGGAGCGGAGATCCGCCCGGCCGGTCGGCGAGCTGGAGGTGGTGACTCATCGGCGCGAAGTGCGCTGTGAGGCCTTGCAGTTCGTCCGCGATCTCCGCCATCGAGGTGTCGTCAAGGACGACCTCGCCCGCCCCGGCCGACGTGGCCTTCTCCCACAGGTTTCGCATGCGCTCGACGAACGCGGTACGGGCGGTGTCGAGCGCCTTCAGTTCCGGCTGCCCGAGCCAGTTCTCCTCGGGAACGTACCGGCCCTCCGCGTCGAAGGTGGTGCGCTTGGCGGTGAACGACATGTACTGCTCGAAGAAGTCCTCGTGGAAGTCGTGGACCAGCTTGAGCAGGTCGTCGCAGCGGCCGCCCCTTCCGTACCGGGCGAGGAAGAAGCCCTTGAGGATAAGTCGCTGAGGGAGCGTCAGGTCGAAGGCGGGCAGGACGCGTTCGACCGCTGCGAGCGGGCCGTCGGCGAGCCGCGCCCAGGCCTGGGCGTCGGGGCCGGTGGCCGTGCCCGCAGCCGCGTCCTCGTAGAGCACGGTCTGCGGGACGCGGCCCTCCTCGGCCCCGAGCGCCCGCTGGATCTCCCGCAGCCGCTCGCGCAGGGCGGCGAGCACGGCGGGGCGCTCGGCCGGGGCGGCCCGCGCGAACCGGTCCACCAGTTCGACCGGCCCTGCCAGCTCGGCGGCCAGCTCGTCGGCCCAGGGGCGCCCGACGGCGCGCAGGGACCGCTGGAAGGCGCGGAGCGGATCGGTGTCGTGGACCTCCGTGCGCAGGACCGGCACCTGGAGCATGCCGACGTCCAGCAGGGCGCCGAGATACCGCTCGACGTCGTCGGAGCCGGCCGCCGGGGCACCGCATTCCGCGTCGTCGCCCTCGCCCTCGCCCTCGTCGTCGCCCTCCCCCTCGCCCGGTCCCGAGACCGCGCCGTGCTCGACGGCCAGCCAGGCGGCGAGTTCGCCGTGCCGCAGCGTGCCGCGCTCCTCGAAGAGGCCGAGGAGCCGTTCCAGCGTGCCGCTGCGCCGCAGGAAGAACAGCCGGTCCTGTACGGCGTCGAAGGTGACGGCCGTGTCGTCGTCGCCCGCGGTGACCCAGCGGCGGACGTACCGCACCCGGTCGTCGTCCCGCCCCCAGCCGCTGGCGAGCGAGACGGGCAGGTCGGCGAGGCGGACCGGGTCGGCGGCGATCGTCTCGGCGAGCCGCCCGAGCGCGACCACGTTCAGGCGGGCGTGCCCGGTCCACTCGTCGTCCACGCGGACGGCGAACCCGTCCCCGTCCTCGGTGAACTCCCCGAGGGCGACGCCGGTGAACGTGGAGAACGGGCTCGTCTTGCAGACGGTCCGATAGAGATACGACAGCAGCGAACGCTCGATCTTGCGCTGCTTCTTGCCGGGAGCACCGGGACCTCCCCCGTGCCCGCCGGATCCCCCGCCCGGCACCTCCACCGCCCGTACATACGCGTCCAGTTGGCCGTACAGAACGGGCGAGGCAAGCAGCAGGGCCTTGCGCAGCCTTTCCTCGTCGACGAGGCGGCCCAGCGCGGCGCGGGCGCGGCCGGTCTCCTCGGCGAGCAGCGCCGCGCCCTGCGCGTGGCGGTCGACGAGCCGGCGGTGGTCGACCAGCCACGCGTCGAGGGCGCGGCCGGTCTCCACGTCGAGGGAGGCCACCAACTCCCGTGCGCCCTGCGGGTCCTGGGGCGGTCGGCCGTTGAAGACGGCGCGCCGCAGCGCGAGCAGCCGCCGCCGGACGTCCTCCTGACCGTCCTCGGTCCGCCCCACCAGTCCGTGCAGCCGATCGCCGACGGTCTCGCCCGCCGCGCGGAGCGCGTCGGTCGCGGCGGCGACCTCGTCGGCCCAGCGGCGGCTGCCGGGGCAGCGCAGCTCTCGCACGGTCTCCACGGGCAGCCCGGCCACCCGGATCACGAACGGCGCCATGATCCCCTCCCCCTCAGGCGATCTCGTACCGGAAGTCGGCCGGGAAGGGCCGCTCGTTGCCGATGAGCATGATCAGCAGGGGGGACTCGCCCGTCCGTTCGAGGCCGAGTTCCTCGATGTACGAGATGTTGTCGAAGCCCAGGGCCACCCCGCAGCCCAGCTCCATCGCGGCCGAGGCGGTGTAGACGGCCTGGGACACGGCGCCGACGGTCGCGCCGACCAGTCGGTAGCCCCGGTCGCCCACCGCGTCGAGGACCGCCGCCGTGCGCATGGCGGGCACCAGGACGGCTCCGGCCTGCTCCAGGTTGTAGTTGGCCAGGAAGTAGTTCTTCTGGAGGAAGGCGCCGGGGCGGCCCTCCGTCACGCGCCGCAGGGCGCCCGCCTCCGGGTCGTAGGCGTAGCCGCCCGGGGCGAGCCCCTCGACGTGGTTGACGAACGCGTACAGCCGCGTCGTCGCGGGCTCTCCGACGCAGCCCGTGTCGCCGCCGAGCCGGGAGGCGGACGCGGCGGCGGCCAGGCAGGCGGCCAGCTGATCGGGCGCCACCGGCCGCCCGGCGTCGAAGCGGCCGAAGCTGCTGCGCCGTCGGCGCAGGGCGGTGCGGACGTCCGTCGTCAGGGGGCGCGGCGCGGGCAGCGGGACCTCGGTCAGGCCGGCCCGTGGGGGTGCGACGGCGGCCGGGGCGAGGGCGCCCACGGCGGGCCGGTCGGCGGCGTCCCGGGAGGTGGCGGCCTGCATACCGGTCACCGCCTCGAAGGTGAGGACGGTACGGGACCGCTCGACGTCGGCGCGGCGCACCGAGGCCGCGGCGGGTCCGGTCTGCCTCGGTGTGCCCGTCCAGCGCAGCGGGACGACGGCGAAGACGCCCTCCTCCTCGGACCGCACGCCGAGCAGCCGGGCGAGCCGCTCCTCGTCGAACCACAGGGCCGGCTCGATCTCCAGGCCCCGCGCCCGGGCCCACATCCGCCAGGTCTGGAGCACGGTCCCGATGTCCATGCTCACGGCGTGGAAGGAGAAGCTGTTGTACTTGAAGGCGTTCTGCCAGTACTTGACGCCGAGGACCAGGTACTGGTCGGTGAGGCCGGGGCCGGGCGCCCCCTCGCCGAGCGCCGCGCGCACCTCACCGGTGACGTCACCGGTCAGCAGGCGCTGCATCGCGTGGTGACGGGTCGCGTAGTAGTGCACACCGGGCGGTACGGGTCCGGTGGCGCCGGACACCCAGTAGACGCCGACCGGGTAGAGGCCGCCGCCGGAGGCGGTGCCCCGGGACCAGTTGGCGAGCGGGTACGAGGGCAGGGCGCTCAGGTCCGTGTTGGCCTGGACGCCGAGCCTGCGGCCGGTGAGCCCGTAGGAGTCGCGCAGCATGCCCGAGAGCGTGACGAGGTCGAACGCGCTTTCCTCATCGGGGAGTTCGGGCTGTCCCAGGCCGAGGTCGAGGGCCGCGTCGGCCGGGTAGTCGGCGTCGGGCAGCGGGAGGCTGTCGACGCCCGGGTAGAACTTCGTCTTGCGCGGGGCGTCGGCCCAGTTCGGAACGTGGTCGGCCGGGGGCATCGGGACCCGGCCGCGCCGCATGATGGCGGCGGCGTAGTCGTGGGCGTACCCCATGGGTCACTCCTTGGTCGCAGGTCGCGGGCTCGGGGGCGGGGTGTCGGGGGCGGGGTCGGGGCTCGGGGGCGGGGTGTCGGGGGCTCGGGGGCGGGGTGTCGGGGGCTCGGGGACGGGGCTAGGGGTGTCGGGGCTCGGGAGTCGGGGGCTCAGGGGGCGGGGTTCGCGCGCCACGGGAACGGGTCCGGCGGGCGGCCGGGAGCGGGAGCGGGTCCCGTGCGCGGCAGGAGCCCCGCGGCCCACGCGCCGCCCCCCGGTCAGGGGAAGGGGTGAGGAGCGGGGTTGAAGTCCGAGGGAACCAGGTCGTGTTCGCGCAGGCCGGCCTCCCGAAGCGCGGTACGCAGCCTCGGCATCCCGAGCGCCCGCTGGCGCGTGTGGCCGAAGTCGATCGGCAGCAGGCCCGGCACGATCACGCTCACCGTGGTCAGGCCCAGGCGTCGCTGCTCGGGCATGGTCTGGTCGACGACGATCGTGTCGAACCCGGCGGAGGCGACCGCGTCCACGCACACCTGGAGGTCCTCACGCAGGTCGTCGGAGACCGGCAGGACCCGGCCGTCCCCGTACACCTCGGCGAGGGACCGCCAGGGCGGGCGGGGCGCGCCCGGCTCCCCGAGCAGGAAGTCGGCGTGGTCGCCCATCTCCGGGATGCCGTACGCCAACGGGTGGTCGTGCAGGGCCGCCACCTTGTCGAAGTCGTACGCCATGGCCCGTAGCCGCTCCTCGTCGCGTTCGGTGCGGCCCTGGAGGTTGACGGAGTCCGTGGCGATCTCGCAGAGCGCGCCCGCGAGCGCGGCCTCCGGATCGAGGCCGGCGCCCGCGCCGAAGCACATCCGGCCGAGGCCGCCGTCGGGGCGGACGGCCACGCCGGTGACGACCGGCACGGGGAAGGTGATCCGGGTGTCGAAGAACCGGGCCTCGTAGCCGTACATCGCCAGCCGGTCGACCATATGGCGGGTGGCCCGCCGGGTGCTGGAGCGCGGGTCGATCTCGGGCAGCGCGACCTTCCCGTACCAGGCGAGGAGGAAGGCGTCCCGTTCGACGACCTCCATCAGGCCGAAGTAGGCGGCCTCCTCCAGACTCCCGCCGGAGGCGCAACCGTTGGAGGACTCCTGCACGAAGCGGTTCTCCAGACCGGGAGCGTGATAGTACGTCAGGACCTCGGGTACGAGGACGGGTTCGCGGTCGCGCAGCGAGTAGCCCCACACCCAGGGGAGGTTCCGGTCGGGTGTGAAGGGCCGCACACGTGGGTTGGCCTGGTGGAAGGCCTCCGAGTAGAGCCCGCAGAGGCGCGGGTCGAGGGCCCGGACCCCGCGCGCGGTGAGCCCGTCGAGCGAGTCGCGCACCCCTGCGCGCTTGGCCCGGGCGCGCATCCCCGCGTACCGTTCCAGCCCCTCCAGGACACCGATGCGGACGCTCTCGGCGAAGGTGTCGGCATGGCCGCCCCAGAAGGTCTCGCGCAGGTACTCCCCCGAGCGCATGGAGAAGCAGCCGATGGTGGCGGAGGTGGAGAGCGAGGCGACGTCCTGGACCACGGACGGGCCGAGCGACCCGCAGACGGGGTTGGCGTACGGCTCGACGGGCAGCTCGTAGTCACCGATGTCCCGGACCCGGAATCCGCCGGGGTGGTGCTTGGGCGCGGGTCGCAGGTCGAGGACGGCGCGGGCGGCGGTGTCCTCCTCCACCTGGCCGCAGGCGGGGCACTCGGGGTCCGGGACGAGCGGGTAGTGGCGGACCCGCAGGGTCGTCAGGTCGACCAGGTGGACGGCGGGGAAGACCCGCTCCTCGGGGCCGCCGCCCGCCTGCCGGGCCGCGATCAGACCGGCGATCGCGTCGGCGGCGAAGGGGGTGACGTACGGGGACTCGCCGGCCGCGCGGGTGCCGGAACCGAGCTCCAGCGCCTCGCGCAGAGCGACGGAGCGGACGGCCTGCCAGCGGCGCTCCAGGCAGGTGGCGCAGGCCGGCCGGCCGTGCGCACCACCGGGGAAGGGACCGACGACGGCCTGCCGTCCGTAGAAGCGGACCGGGACACCGGTCGCCGTCCGGCCGGCGCTCCGGAACGCGTCGCGTACGCCGATCGGCGCCACGTCGACGGCCACAGCCCCGCGTGCGTCCACGGCCATGCCTGCGGGCGCGTCTCCGCCGGCCATGTCCACCCCCGTGCCGTCCGGGTCCGGCGTCGGGGCGTGGCCCGTGAGGGTCCGGCGTACGAGCCGCGCCAACTCCCGGGCGGACGGCGCCCCTACGTCGTCGGGCGCGGACGTTTCAGTGGTGGGCATCGGCGGCGCCGTCCTCGGTCGGTGCGGCGGACACGGGCGCCACGGTGACCAGGACGCGGGCCGTGCTCACACCGCAGGCCGCGAGGTCGGCCGGGGTGGTCGGCACGTACAGCACGTCCCGGCCGGACGTCCGCAAGCGGTCGAGCACGGCGTCGAAGGTGGTGGCCGCGCGATCCGCACCGCCCTGTGCGGGGCGTTCCGCGGTGTCGGTGACGGCGATCGTGGCCGGGGCGAGGTCGAGCACGAGCGGCAGCCCGAGGTCGATGTCCTCGGACGGGTCCTCCGCCGCGAGCTGGGCCTGGCCGAGGAGGTCCCGCAGTGCGTCGCAGACCGCGTCGCGGCGCGAGAGGCCCGCGCCGACGGCCCACCGGCCGCCCGCACGGCTGGAGTCGTCGCCCGCACGGCTGGAGTCGTCGCCCGCACGGCTGTCGGAGCCGCCGCCAGGGGCCTCGCGGGCCAGCACCGCGTACGCCGAGGAGCGCTCGTCCTCGCCGAGGTCGAGGAGCTCCGGCGTGACGTCGAGGTTGGCGGCGGACCGCACCAGGAACACCAGCTCGGGGTCGTCGGTGCCGACCGGGTCCGTGTCCACGGGCGGGAGCGCCACGCGCGCCACCCGGGTCTCCCCGCGTACCGCCCGTACCAGCGCGTCGTGCGCAAGGGCCGACAACAGCCCGCGGCCCGCGGCCTCCTGGGCCGACGCGCCCGCGCCGACCCCCGCGCCGGTCGCCAGGTGCGCGCGGTCGCGGTTGGCGGGCCCGAAGGTGCGCACGGCAGCCTCGGGGACGTCCACGCTCTCCTTGGTGAGCAGCGAAGTGGCGCTCGCCCACGCCCTGACGGCGTCGGCGGCCGTTCCCGTACCGCCGCCGGTGGTCAGCGCGTCGGGCAGCAGGCGGACGGCGGGGGCACCGGACTCCGGCGCGGCGGTCGCGCCGCCCGGCAGGGCGACGTGTTCGGCGTACGCCTCCGCCGCCGTGTACAGGGCCCGGGTCCGCGCGCCCGCCAGATGGTGCACGTCGAAGGCGGCGACGCGACGGCGCACACCGTGACCGAGGGAGAGTTCCAACCGGCTGATCTTCAGCGGGGTCTGGGTCAGGTCCTCGTCCTCGTAGCGGCGGAAGACGCCGGCGTGCGGGCGGACGAGCGCGGCGGTGAGGGTGTTCAGGCGGTCGACCTCGTCCTCCGCCTCGCGCGCGGTCCGCACGCTCGCGGTCACGGGCAGCGTCAGCGTGGCGGGCGCGGCCTCCCGTTCGCCGGAATCGACGCCCATGCCCACGCCGCCGGCCCGGGACTCGGTGCCGGTGCCGGCCTCGGTGCCGGTCTCGGCGGCGGTGCCGGTCTCGGCGCCGGTGCCGGTGAGCGATGAGCAGCGGCGGCAGCGGGGGTGCGGGTGGAGCGGTTCGGCGACGACGTCCAGCGACGCGAGGTCCTGGAGCAGCACCTGTCCCGAGGTCTCGGCGGGCAGCGCGCCGGTGGTGAGGCGGAACACCTCGTACCCGAGGAGGTTGCCCGTCATCGCCGCCACCGGTCCGGTCAGCGGTCCGCCGAGCGGCGCGCCGTCGGCGGGGGCGGGCGAGCCGACGCCAGGGACCGAACCGCCGGCCACCTCCGCCCACAGCTCGGCGGCGGCTCCGGCGTCCGTGTTCGCGCCGAGCCGGAGCACGGCACAGGACCAGCAGCCGGTGGTGGAGGCGGTGGCGAGGGGACCGATGACGGACCGGTCGCCGAACGTCCAGGCGGGGATGAGGGTACGGCCCCGGGGCACGCCGGCGTCGAGCAGCCGGTGGGTCCGGCCGGCGGCCCCGGCACCGGTCACGATCACGACGTCGTAGTCGGCCAGGTCCGCCCAGTCGGCGTCGGGGGCGATCCGCTCGACCCGTACGGGACAGCCGCGCGCTCCGGCGTCGGCCGCCTCCGCCGTGACCTCCGGCAGGTCCGCGCCGACACCGATGTGTGCGCAGCCGTTGCGGACCAGGCTGAGGCCGCACCAGCGGGCGGTCTCGTCGCCGCCGAGGACGGCGACCCGGGTGCGGCGGAACCGGGCGAAGCGGGCGGGGGCGCCGTCGACGTAGTGGTCGACGTACGCGATCTGCGCCGCGAACTCGCGCAGGACCGCTTCGGCGTCCTGCTCCCCGCCCCGGTCCCCCGCTGCCGCGACGAGGGCCTCGGCGCCGCTCCCGGCCTCGGTCTCGGGTACGTCGCGGGCGAAGGAGCGTGCGTAGAGGGTGCCCACCAGGACGGCGGCCATGGCCCGTTGGGCCGGGCCGAAGCCGGTGCACAGCTCGCCGAGGGTGTGACCGCCCGTCAGGTGCGGGGCCACGAGAGCGGCGAAGCGGTAGGCGGTCTTGCCGGTGAGGTGGAAGCCGCCGTCGGCGTTGTGGAAGAGGACTCCGGCGGGTGTCTCGGTGAAGAGCACGTCGCGGCGCATATGGGGGCGGGTCCCGGCGAGCGCGTCGAACGCCGCGTCGGGGGCGGGGGCGGGCCGGGGGGCGCCGCCGGGAGCGGACGCCGTGCCGGCGATGTCAGCCTCAGCCTCAGCCATGTGCCTCACACCTTCTCTGTCGGTCGCGTACGTTCGGCGTTGCGGTCGGCCATGCGATCAGCGCGTGGGTCGGTGCCGCGTTCGGTGCTGGGATCGGTGCTGCGATCGGTGCTGCCGTCGGTGCTGTGCTGGGCGCCGGGGTCAGCGCCGGCTTCCGCGCTGCGGTCGGTGCCGTGCGGGGCGCCGTGATCGCCGCCCCGTGCGGCGCCGCGTTCTGCGCCGGGTTCCGCGCTGCGGCCGGTGCCGTGTGGGGCGCTGGGGTCAGCGCCGCGTTCTGCGCGGCTGCGTTCCGCGCTGCGCCGCGCGTAGCGGCGCAGCAGGTCGTGCATCCGGTAGGGGCCGGGCGGCCCCGCCTCCAGGAGCCCGGAGTCCGCGAGCCGCTCCAGCGTCTCCTCGACCTCCTCGACCTCCGCGCGATCCGCGCGATCCGCGCGATCCGCCGACCTCGCGGGCCCCGCAGGCCCCGCCGCCCCCTCGGCCTCTTCGCTCCCCCGCGCGCACTCCTCGGCGCTGAACTCCGCGGGCAGCGCGCCCAACCGGCCGAAGAGCTCGGCCAGGCGGGGGTCGAGCCGGCCGAGCGCGCCGGCCAGGACCCGGTCCACGGACATGTCCGGGGAGTCCGGCAGCGCCAGCCGACCGACAGGGTCGCCCGCGAGCCAGTCCGCACCGTCGGCGAGCCGCAGCTCGGGCCGGGTGAGCAGGCGGGCGGCCGCGATGCGCAGTGCGAGGGGGAAGTGCCCGCAGAGCTCGGCCAGCCGGCGGACCGCGTCCGGCTCGGCCTCGGCGCGCTCGGGGCCGAGGACCGTGTGCAGCAGTCGGTGGGACTCCTCGGGGGCGAAGACCGAGAGCCGGTGGACCCAGCCGCCGTGGGTGGCGATGAGCCCGGCGAGCCCCATACGGCTGGTGACGACGGCCGCGCCGCCGGGGCCCACGGGCAGGAGCGGGCGCACCTGTTCGGCGTCGGTCACGTCGTCCAGGACGAGCAGCGCCCGGTCCTCCGGCCGCCGGTCGCGCAGGGCCGCCGCGACCTCGGCGGCGACCTCGCCCGGCGGGCGGGGCGCGCCGTGCGGGTCGGTCATGCGCACCAGGAGGCGGCCGCCGGGGAAGGCGTCCCGCACCAGGTGGGCGACGTGGGCGGCGAGCGCGGACTTACCGATGCCGGGGGCCCCGGAGACCAGTACGGTCACCGCCTCGTCGCGCGGCTGGGTGAGCCGGGCCGTCATGGCGGCGACCTCGGCGGCGCGGCCGGTGAAGGAGGGGACCACGGGCACCGGCGCCACGAGCGACGGACCGGCTTCGGCGGTGGGCGCCGGGGCCTGGGTCGGGGCCGGGAGGGAGAGGCGTCCGGACGCGGCCGGTCCGGACCGCGCGGGGCCCAGGTCGTCGCCGCGCAGGATGGCCAGTTCGAGCCGGCGCAGCGCCGGGGAGGGGTCCACGCCCAACTCGTCGAGAAGGTACTCCTTGATCCGCCGGTACTCGGCCAGCGCCTCGGCCTGCCGTCCGGTCCGGTAGAGGGCCTCGATCAGCTGCTCGTGGAAGCGCTCGTAGCCGGGGTGCGCGCGGGTGACGTCCCAGAGGTCGACGAGCGCGTCGCCGCAGCGGTCGAGGGCCAGGTGCAGATCGCAGACGCGCTCCACCGCGCGCAGCCGTTCCTCCACGAGGCGCGGGACGACGTCGCGGTGGAGCACGTCGGAGCGCACGTTGGCGAGGGGCGCGCCGTGCCAGAGCGACAGGGCGTCCTTGAGCAGGTGCAGTTCGGCGTCCGGGTCGCGCTCGGCGGCGGCCCGGCCGACCTGGTCGCGGAAGCCGATCAGGTCGAGGGTGCGCGGGCCGGCCTCGATCCGGTAGCCGCCGGGGACGGCTTCGATGGGGGTCCGGGTCACGCCGTGCTTGACGAAGAGCCGGCGCAGGCGCATGACGCAGGTCTGCAGGGCGGCCTTGGCGGTGGCCGGCTGATCCTCTCCCCAGATGGCCTGCTGGAGGTAGTCGGCCGAGACGACGCCGTTCGCGTGGAGCAGCAGCGCGGCGAGGAGGTTGGTGGGGCGGGACGGGGCGAGGACGACGGACTCGGTGCCGTCCGCCAGGCTCAGCGGCCCGAGCAGCTGGAACCGCACGGTGTCCTAGTCCCAGCCGTTGACCAGCTTGCACACCGGCGGCGGTGCGACGGTGTAGGGCAGCGTGGCGGCGAAGGCCTCCCACTCGGCGCAGAGCGCGGCGACGGCTTCGCTCGGGGTCGGGAGGCCGGCGACGGGCCCGGTCGGGTGACCGCTGGACGGGCCCGGGGTGTGCTGGGTGGTGGCGGCGGGCTCGGTCGCGGGCCCGGCGGCGGCGGTTCCGGCCGACAGGGTGAGCGCGCCGAGCGTGAGGGCGAGTGCGGCAGCGGCCCGCGTCCACGCGCCGGCCTTCTTCGTACACGGATGTGCGTCCATGGATCCCCCTGGGCCTGTTGGTGGATTCCTCCGCCTCGCCGGAGCGGATCCGGCGGTCCCGACGATGCCAGCGGACCCGGCCTGATGGTGCGCCCCCGCGTGACAGCAAGCTGACGCGCCCTGTCAGCTTGGTGTCACCCCGCCCGCGGAGCCTTCCCCACCAGGACCGAAGGTCCGGACCAAGGCCGGGCGGACGGCCCCGCACCCGGCCCAGGGGGCCACCACCCCCCGGCCGATTCCCCCGGACGCGGACCCCGGACCCGGACCCGGACTCGGACCCCGGACGCGGACCCCGGACCTGGACCCGGACTCGGACCCGGACTCGGACCCCGGACCCGGACGCGGACCCCGGACTCGGACCCCGGACCCGGACCCGGACTCGGACCCCGGACCCCGGACGCGGACCCCGCCCGCTGGCCCCGCCCGACCAAGGCCCTCCCGCCCCCCGCCGTCAGCCCGCGTCGACCCCCGCGGGTGTGTCGTCGAGGAAGCCGCCCGACTGGTGCTGCCAGAGCTTCGCGTACGCGCCGCCTGTGGTGAGCAGCTCCTGGTGGGTGCCCTGCTCGACGATCTCCCCCCGGTCGAGGACGACGAGCCGGTCCATGGTGGCCACCGTGCTGAGCCGGTGCGCCACGACCAGCGCCGTACGTCCCTCCATGAGCCGCCACAGCGCGTCCTGGACGAGGATCTCGCTCTCGGAGTCGAGGGCGCTGGTGGCCTCGTCGAGCAGCAGGATCGGCGCGTCCCGCAGGATCGCCCGGGCGAGGGCGACCCGCTGGCGCTGGCCGCCGGAGAGCTTCACCCCGCGTTCGCCCACCATGGTGTCGAAGCCGTCGGGCAGCGCGTCGGCGAACTCGGTGACGTGCGCCGCCTCGGCCGCGCGGCGGATGTCCGCCTCGGTGGCGCCGGGCCGGGCGAAGGCGATGTTCTCCCGGAGCGAGCGGTGGAACATCGCCGGGTCCTGCGGTACGTAGGCGATCTGGCCGCGCAGTTCGGCCTGCCGGAGCCGGCTGATGTCCTGTCCGCCGATCAGGATCCGCCCGCCTTCGATGTCCGTCATCCGCAGCAGCAGCCGGGTGAGCGAGGTCTTCCCGCCGCCGGAGCGGCCGACGAGACCGAACTTCGCGCCGCTGGGGACCGCCAGGTCGAGCCCCTTGAAGAGCGGCTTCCCGCCCGCGTGGGAGAACGTCACCCGCTCGAAGCGCACGTCGGCAGCCCCGCCGACCAGCGGCTCCGGGACCGGCGGGTCGAGGACCGTGGGTGGTACCAGGAGCAGTTCGGTGAACTGCGCGGCCTCCGTCATCGAGCTCTCCAGACGCCGGTAGATCTGGTTGAACTCGAACATGATCCGGGTGGCGTTGGCGTAGTACGTGAAGGCGACGATGACCGCCTCGACTCCGATCTCTCCCCCGCCGAAGGACAGGGCGAGCAGCAGCCCGAGGACGTTGGTCAGGACGGACATCGGCGCGACGAGCGTGTCGATGCGCAGATTGCCGTAGTCCCAGGACCGCAGGGTAGACGGCGGGACTCCGCGACGCGCGACCGGTGTTCGGCGGCCTCGCGCTCCTCGGCGGCGAACGAGCGGACGGTGTCCATGTTCATCAGACTGTCGGCGACGTGGCCGGAGACCCGGGCGATGGCCTGCTCGCGCCGGGCGACCAGCGCCTGCCGGCGCCGGATCAGCGGGGTCACGCCGACCGCCGTGACCAGGATCATCGTCAGCAGCCCCACGACGAGCAGCGGGTCGTACTGCCACAGCACCACCGACGCGAACGCCAGCGGCACAAAGCTGCCCATGACCGAGAAGGTGAGCGTGTCGACGAACTCCTCGAAGCGGGAGGCGAAGCTGAGGACCCGCTTGGTCAGCGATCCGGCGAAGTTGTCGTGGAAGAACGAGGAGTCCTTGGCGAAGAGTTCCCTCATTCCGACGACGTAGAGGTGCTCGATGCCCCGGGCGTCGAGACGGTTCAGGCAGTGCAGACCGACGCGCCACAGCGCCTCGGAGAGCAGCAGGACACCGGCGAAGGTGAGGACGTACGGCAGCATCGGGCCGATGCCGAGGGCGGCGCCGCCGTCCCCGGCGATCCGGCCGACGAGCTTGGCGACGACCAGCGGAGCGATGTACTGGATGCCGACGTTGCCGAGTGCGGGCAGCAGCATCGCCGGCACCGTCCAGCGGCGGAGACGGGCCAGTTCCCGTCCGTAGTGGCGGAGAGCGAGGAAGACGGAACCCCTGCTCGGGGTCCCTTCGGGCGATTGACGCGATTCCATCCCAACCCTGAACTTTCGGACCGACAGGTGAGCCAGAAAGTCTTCCGTGCCGGCCCCCGCGCGGTCCACGTGTTTTACGGCCCGCACGAATGCGGGCAGTTGATCACGCTCAGCGGTTATCCGGTCACGCGCCCATGCGGCATGATGGTTCCTCAGGTCGTCGGCGGTGGGACGGGCACCGCTCGGCCGGGGATGTAGGGGGGCACCATGTCACGTGTAGTCATCTGCCACGGGATCGGTTACCAGTACAAGCACGCCGAGACGATGCTGACCGAGTGGTACGAAGCCCTCCGGGTCGGCATGACCGACGCCGCGCACCCGGTGCCGGAACCGGTCGACGTGGCCGCCGTGTACTACGGCAGCTGCTTCCGCAGCCGGGGCGGCAAGAGCGCCACCGTGGCAGACGAGTTGGAGGACATCCCGGCGTTCCAGATCGGTGACGTGCGCGACCCGCTCGAACTGGAGCTGCTGGAGGCGTTCGCCGAAGGCACCGACGCCCCCGCGACCGGCGGAAAAGGGCTCGGTCAGATCGCCCTGCGCCGCCTGGAGCGGCACGAAGGGCTCGGCAGGCCCATGGGCCGCACCGTCATCTGGATGATCCGCCAGGTCCGTCGCTACCTGGACGCCTCCGACACCGTACGGGCCTGTGCGCAGCAGCGGTTCGAGCGGGTCGTGACGCCGGACACGAGGGTCGTCATCGGCCACTCGCTGGGCTCCGTCGTGGCCTACGAGGCGCTCCGCGCCCACCCCGAGTGGAACGTGCACACCTTCATCAGCGTCGGCTCCCCGCTGGGCCTGCGCGCGGTCCAGGACCGGCTGCTGCCGACACCGCCGTCCCGGGGCGACGCGCTGCCCCCGGTCGCCCGCTGGGTCAATGTGGCGGCCAAGGACGACCCCATCGCACTGGTGAAGCATCTCGGCCCCGTCTTCGGCGACGTCGACGACCGGCCCGTCGTCAACCTGCCCTGGCACAAGCCCGGCAAGTACGCCTTCGGCAGCCACTCCGTGCTCCGCTACCTCACGACCGACGAGGTGGCCGAGGCCGTCGCGACCGCGCTGTCGGCCACCGAACGGTGACGGCTCCGTCGTACCCCGTCACCAGGTCGAGGGAGCTCGTGCGGGTCGCGCTCGTCTCCGGGACCGGTGGCTTCGGGGCGGGGTTCGAGCCGCTGCCGCGCGTGCCGGACGAGCTGCGGATGATGCGGGCCGTCCTGGTCGAGGCCGGGTTCACGATCCACCACGGCTCGCGGACCGACCCCGAGGTCGACGACCTCGCGCGCGGCTTCGAGCAGGCACTGGACGGCGACGACGGCACGCCCCCCGACATCCTGCTGTTCTACTACTCGGGACATGGCGTCGACGTCGGCAACGGAGACATCCTGCTCGCCGCACACGACAGCAAGGCGGCCGAGCTGACGAGCATGCTGGACGTCGCCCAGCTCATCACGCCCCTCATCGGGGGCGGGAAGGCCCGCCCCCGCGAGGTGGTCATCCTGTTCGACACCTGCCTGTCCGGGCTGGCGATCAACCGGCTGGGCGAGGAGGCGCGCAAGCAGCTCGACAAGGGCGCCGACATGCCGCTGCTCACCCTGATCAGCTCCACGGACCGGACCACCGACGCGCAGCAGATGCACTTCGTCGACTCCTTCGCGGGCGCGCTGCGCAACACCCGCGCCGGCGAGGACGACGAACACCTGGGCGCCTACAAACTCTTCGCGGAGCTGAAGGTCCGCATGGAGAAGGGGTCCGAGAACCCCAGGGAACCCCAGTTACCCGACTGGGTGCCCCCTCGGGAGGACACCCGGGCCTTCCCCAATCCGCGCTACAACCCGCGTCGCCCGGTGCGGCGGCCGCCCGAGGCGAACGACGGCAGCGGATGGGCCTTCTGCGGACGCGTCGAAGCCGTACGGGACGTGATCTCCTACCTGGCCGAGGCGCCGTCCCCCTCGGAGCCGGGGGCGCCGCTCGTGGTCACCGGCCGGCCCGGCTCGGGGAAGTCCGTCCTGCTGGACTGGATCCATGTCTCGTCGTCCACGGAGCAGCCGCTCCCTACGGGGACGCGGGCGCCCTCGGCGGCGCCCGGCGGATGCGTCGACGTGCTGCTGGACGTGCGCGGCCAGAGTGTGGACGCCGTGGTGTCCAAGCTGGTCCCCCTCGGCCGGACCGATCAGGAGGACAGCGTCGGCCTGGTGGAGGCCCTCGGCGACCGGGGGCTGCGCCTCGTCTTCGACTCCGTGGACGCGAGCCAGGAGCCCGAGCTTCTCTACAGCACCCTGATCGCGCCCCTCGCGGCGCAGCCGCGGACCCGGGTCGTCATGGCCAGCAGTGAGGTGCCCGACGGCTTCGAGGGCCGGGTCGTCGACCTCGACACGGACGCGTACTTCCACCGGGCCGACGTCGTCGCGCTGGTCGAGCACGTCCTCAAGTACCGCGGGAACACCCGGTGGTCGACGACGAACGCCCGGTCGATACGGGACATCGCGCTGGCCACGGCCGCGGCGGCCGGGCACTCCTGGCTCCGGGCCTACCTGTTCGCCGTCGACACGAGCACGCAGGACCCCGCGACGGCCAGGGTCCAGGCCGAGCGGTCCAACGCCGACCTGTTCCTGGACGCCCTGGACCGACTCAGTCGCGAGCTGGACGACGACGACCCCCGGTGGGCCCGGGAGATGCTCCTCCCGGTGGCCCTGGCCCAGGGTGACGGGCTCCCGGCCGACGGGCGGCTCTGGGCGGCCGTGGTCCGAGCGTCCGGCAGACCCGGAGCGGGGGCCGCGGCCATCATGGACGTGTGCAGAGAGGCGAGGGACTACCTTGATGTCCCGGAGGACGGCATGAACAGTCACGGATGGAGGCTCAGCCACCCTCCGACCGCCGGCTATCTGGCCGACTCGGCCGACACACGCAGACACCACGCGGTGTTCGTCCAGGCCATGACCGAGCAGCTGCCCGTGCTGCCCTCCGGACAGCGCGACTGGTCCGGCGCCGACCGGTACACCCGTGAGCACCTTCCGCACCACGCATGGCAGGCCGGCATCCTCGACGAGTTCCTGGACGATCCGGAGTTCCTGCTGGCGATGAACGGCGAGTCGCTGTACCGGACCCTCGGCCTCCTCCAGGAGTCCACCACGGACCGGGTGGCCAACGTCCGTGCGCTCTGCTGGGAGTTGATGGGCGCCCGCTGGCGGCCCGACGGGCACACCCTGGCGCGGCTGGCGCTGCACGCCCAGGTGCGGGCCCTGGACGAACTCGCCCGACGGGCCCGCTCGTACGCCCTGGGCTGGCAGGCCGTGGCCGTCGACTGCCGTCCGGCCGCCCTGCGCCGGAAGCCCGACGACCACGACGTCCCGGAGGACCGGGGGGTCAAGACGGTCCACTGTCTTCCGGACGGCGGGGAACTGGCGCTGACCGGGAACACCGTCTTCCACCGGCCGGGAGGGGCCGACGACACCGCCTGGACGGTGTTCCAACCCGAGATCGGACGCGCCCTCGGTGGCCGTGTCCCGCCCAGGGTCACCACCTCCTCCGTCATCGACCTCGCCGGGCAGCCCGCGCTGTTCGCCGGGGAGATCACGGGCGGGGCCTGGGTCGCGCTTCTGGACGGGAGGGGGCAGGAGATCACGCCACTGGACCTCCACTGCCCTCTGATCACCTGCGTCAAGGTCGGGGAGGACCTGCTGATCGCCGGGAGCGAGGGGTGGCAGTGGCGGAGCGGGGGCGCCACCGGGGAGCGCGTCGACAAACCGGGGCTCCGGCTGGGCGGAGCCACCGCCGCGGCGACCGAGCGCGGGGTCCGGGTGGCGGCGCGCACCGCGTCACAGGTGGCCGTGTGGAGCGGCGACGGGCGACGCCTGCACACCTTCGAACCGCCGCAGAAACGCGGTCTGATGAAGATCGCCTCCGATGCCCACGGCATCTACACGGGGGCCGGCGACGGTTCCGTCTGGTGGTCGGACTGGGACGGACGTACCCATCGGTGGATCGCGGAGCACGAAAGCGGCGTCAGCGAACTGCGGCTGTGCACCGTCGGTGAGGCGCAGGTGCTCGTCAGCGCGGGCGTCGGCGGCGACATCCGACTGTCGCCCGCCACCGGTTCGGGCCCGGTCCGCCACGTCGACATCGGGCTCGACATCCACTCGGTGGACCTGCACCACAACGGCCAGATCGTCGTCGGGACCGTCGCGGGCCTGGTCCGCATCACCCCCTGACCAGCACGTCACCGGGCAGTACGCAGCACGCAGCACGCAGCACCAGCACGCACACGGGGAGTCGAGGAGTCGAGTGTGAGCCATGAGAACGTGATCTCGTCCGCTGTCAGCAAGGATTCGTCCCTGACCCATGAACTGCACATGGCGCTCCATGCGCTGGCCACGGACCTGACGGCGACATCGGCCGACCCGGTCCGTGTGGAGTCCCGGCTCCGGATGGTCCTCGACCTCGGGCAGAGGTCCCTGGACAAGAAGATCCCGCTGCCTCGACGTCCCTTCGACTTCTCGGAGGAACGAAGGCCGATCGGCCCCGGGGCGCTGCTCTTCGAGTACGCGGACGCGGGCGCCACCCACCTGGGCGAGCTCCTCGGCGAGCTCGACGGCGAGTTGCTGGCCGAGCTCGACCAGCTGGTGACCCGGGCCGACCGGGTGGCAGCAGCCGGCGTGGACCTGCCCCGGCCGACGCCGGTGGGCGGGGTGCCCCTGCTGCTGGCGCCGGTGGACGACTGGTACGTCATCGCCGGCGCGGACGTCGTGCTCGCGCCACGCGACGGCACCCCGCCCGCGTCGCCGCTCCCCGATCCTGCGGCGATCGACCGCGGGCTGCACGCGGCACGGCCCCTCGTGGCGACGGTGGGCGCCAGGCGCTCCACCGAGCTCCACCCCCGGCTCGACGCCCCGTACGTCCTCAGCCCCTCGACGGTCGCACCGGACTCCGTCCCGGCCGCCGTCGCCCTGTCCTGGATCGCCGCCGAGGGCGGTCTGCCGGACCTCGGCGCCCTGGGGGTGCTCGCTCTGGCGGGCATCTCGCAGGACGGTGAGTGGCTGCCGCCCACGGAGATCGAGCAGGCCATGGTCGCCGCCGCCGCGGCCGGGCTCGACGTCCTGTGGCGCGACACCGACGGCTGGCGGCTGCACCGGGCCGGCACCGTCGAGTCCGACCCCGAACCGACCCTGTCAGGAGCGGTCCGCCTGCTCTGGGGCGAGCAGTGGCACGCCGCCGTGGGCCGCCGGGCGGCGCGGATCCTCGAAGAGGAGGAGTGGCGCGTCCTCCACGCGACCGCCACCGGCGACTCCGCGTCGGGGTGGAGCGGTCCGGCCGACGAGCGGCTCGTCGACGTGGACAAGTCCTCCTTCCTCTTCAAGCGGTACCACCAGCGGCCGCTGTCCCGGGTGATCCAGTCCGGCCCCCGCAACAGCGGCAAGACGGTGTGCGCCCAGCAGGTGGTGCGGAAGCTGGAGGGCGCCGGCTGGCAGACCGTCGTCCTGTCCCCCGACCGCCGTCAGCTGCCCTCGGACGGCGACCTGCTGCCCGTGGTCCGGGCCGCGCTCACCGCCACCGGCCTCGACACCCGACGGCGGAAGGTGCTCGTGGTCCTGGAGGACCTGCACGCCCTGGAGGACGGCAACATCGGCGAGGCCCTGGAGTGCCTGGGCGAGCTCAAGGTGGGCGTGCTCGCGCTGACGCGCTACGTCGACGGGGCAACCACCCGTTGGGAGAACCACGGCGTGACCGCCTACGTCACGCTGGTCCCGCCCGAGGAGGTCCCCGACCTGGCCCGGCGGATGATCCGCCAGGCTCCCGGCGAGTACCGGGTCCGCGCCGACGACACGGCGGCCGTCGGCCTGGCCGTCGAGGCGTGCCACGGGGACCTCCGCCTGTTGGGCGAGCTGCTGCGCGAGGAACCCGACGCCAAGCCGGCCTCCGCCGGGTCGCTTCCGGAGCGGGGCCTGGGCGCCGACCTCGTACGGGCACGGGCGCAGGCCGTCTGTGACGCCCTCGACGCCGAGGCCCGCGCCGCGGTGTATCTGCTGGCCGCGGTGTCGTGGCTGGACGACGGGGTCCCGCTCGCGCAGGTGCGGGCCGTTCCCGAGGAGACGCGTCGGGCTCTCGGCGTCGTCGTCCACCACGGGCTGGCGAGGATCCCCAGCACCGTGCGGGCCGAGGCGTTGCTCGCCACCGCGAGCCCCCGAGGCCTGGACGCCTTCCCCAACCATCTCGAACCGTACGTCCTGGGCCTCCTCCGGGACGACAACCAGCCGCGGCTGGACGCGCTGCTGCGCAAGTGCGCCGCCTACGCCTCCGGACGGCTCGAACAGCTGCTGAAACTCACGTCGGTCCGGGAGGCGATCAGGGACTGGGCGGCCACCGCGCATCCGCGCAAGGCCCTGGCGGTGCTGCGGCTGTGCCGGCGCAACAGTGACGCCGACTGGACCGCCGCCGCCCTGCCCGCCGTACTGCAACGCCTCACGCAGGTCGACGACCTGACGGTCCGTGACCTCACCTTCGGGCTGACGGCGTTGTGGGACGACGAGTTCCGCCTGGACCAGAGCGTGCTGGCGGACCTCGTCGCGTGGGTCGGCGCGCGGGGCCTGGACGCGGTCCTCGGCCGGCCCTCCAGCCTCACCGACCGGTACCACCTCGTCAACGCCCTGCTCAAGCTCGCGGGCGAGGGCACCACTCCGACGGCGACGGTCTGCGACTGGTTCGAGCAGCGCACCGACCTCCTGGTCCGTGACGCCGATCCCGCCAACCACCGGGACCTCATCGCCGTACGGCGCATGGACGATCTGATCTTCGCCCGGTCGCGGCAGGCCCGGCAGGACAATCCGGCGTCGGCGCTGCGCCCGCTCGTCAAGCCCGCGCAGTTCCTCATCAACTCCGCGCCCACCAAGGACCGGTCCCTCGCCGCGATCCTCTCCTGGATCTCGCTGCGCCTGCACTTCGACGGCCCTCGGGACTGGGACCAGATCATCGAGCAGTACAAGTCGCAGCTCCAGGCCGCTCTGGCGCACTCGGACGCCATCCAGATAAGCCAGGCGCTGTTCGATCTGGCGCAGAGCAACCGCGGGCTCTGCAACCGGCTGCTCAACCACCTGAAGTTCGGGCGCACCCTGGTTCCCGTGGTGAAGGCGGCGCCGCCCGCCGAGGCGGCCATCCTCATCTCGACCGTCCGCAACATCCACGGCGGCACGCTGCGCACGCTGCTGTACCAGGAGAACCGGGACGGCGACCTGATCGCGGACGCCGGTCTCGCCCGTGAACTGGCCAAGACCGTCCGCGGCTTCGAGGACGCGCGGGGCGCCGGCATGCTGCTCAGCGCGGTCAGCCGGGTGGACGACCTGTACTGCGCCACCAAGGAGCGGTTCAGCTACCTCCTCGCCTCCGAGATCGGCCAGGAGTTCGTCGAGAACGTCATGCGGCGGGAGCGCCGGCCCGCCATCGTCTACCACCTGCTGCGCGGGCTGTGGGAGGCGGGCGCCGACTACCGGCAGGACATCGAGGAGGGGGCGCTCTCGCTGGTCGTCTCCAGCATCCATGCCCAGCGCGGCACGGCACGGCCCTGGGGCCCGCGTCTGGCGATGCTCCTCATCCAGGACGAGTACTTCGGTCAGACGTTCCTCCAGGAACTGGCCAAGCGCCTGGACCGTAAGGTGTTGTGCGACCGGATGTCGCAGGTCGGCCTGGACCCGGAGAGCATGGTGCACACCCACCGGCTGGGGCTCGCGCTCGTCCCCGACATCGGCGTGGACTACGCGAAGCGGCTCGAGATGAACAAGGCCGTACGCGCCCCGCTCCGGAGCAGTGCGAGCAGCGTCGCGCAGCGGCTCCATGTGATGGCGGCGACCCTGCGGGCCGGTGGCACGGTCGGTGCGAACCGGGTCGTCCTGCACTACTTCGGGGAGGAGCACCCCCACTGGGACTGGGCCGAGCGGCTTCAGGTCGGCCGGAGCATCGGTGCCTTCACCACCACGCTCGGCCAGCTCCGCACGCTGGATCCGAGCGAGGCGGCGACGACGGTGGACAGCCTGAGTCGGCCGCACGGCGGGCAGGACCTGTCCCATCTGCGGGAACTCGTCCTGCGCAGCGTGGTGCATCCGCCCCTCACCGCGGAGCTGCTGAGCGAGGTGGAGCGCTGCAAGCCGGGCCTGGGCACGGCGGAACTCGCGGCCCTGCGGGACGAACGGCGGCGCTGGCTGACACTGGTCGAGGCCTTCAAGTTCGAGCAGGACCCGTTGACCCAGGGCCATGTGGGGCGCGCCCTGGCCCGGCTCGGGGTGACCAACCGGACCGAGGAGACCGAGTGGATGCACACCTTGGTCGCCAATCGGCTGGAGTCCACGATGCATCTCTTCGCCAGCCCGCGGGCGGTGACGGAGATGCTGACGCTCGCCCACATGTGGGAGCCGCAGTGGGGTGAGCAGTTGGCCGCGAGCGTCAACGTCGGCCGGCTGATCAACCGGCTCCGGCTGACGCTGCGGTCGGACATGCAGGAGATCCCGGGACTGCTCCAGGCCCTGTGGCTGACCGGTGCGCACAAGGCGTTCCACGACATCCTCGACCACGTGCTCGGGTTGAACGTCGACGTCCTGGCGAGCGCGTTGGGGCTGCACCAGGGGAGCAAGCTCCTCAAGGTGATCCACCGGGCGAACCGGTCCGCCGATTCGCTGGCCCAGGCGGTGGGGCGGCACATCGAGCAGGTGGCGGGGCGCCATCTGGTCGTGGACGCGGAGGCGCACTGGCTGGGCATCGGATGGGCGGCGCAGGCGCTCCACGAGTGCTCCGCACAGCGCCACCTCCCGGACGTGGTCCCGGCGCTGCCGACCCGTATCGTGGCCCATACGTCCGCCGTGGCCTGGGCGGCCACCTGGCTGCCCCGCTCGGAGTGGTCGCAGAGGACGGTCGCGGAGGCCGTGGACTGCTTCGAGCGGACCGGCGACCAGCAGTGGCATCCCCAGGACACCGGCCGGGTGCTGATCGCGGCGGCGCGCGCCGGTCTGCTGCCGGCCGGCGGACCGCTCGACACCCACTGGCACGAGGCCACCTCGGCGAGCCCGGAGCTGGTCACCCTGCTCGCCCGTGAGGCGGACACCACCCCGGTCCTGCGGGACTACTTCGCGAGCCCGCTGATCGCCCCGCGCCTCCGGGAGCGGATCGAGGGCCCGGGCCTCTCCCACCACCCCTGCGAGCCGGAACTGCGCGCCGCGGTGAACCGCCTCTGCCCCAAGCCCCCGCCGCCCGGGCCGACCCCGAACGGAGGTCTCGGCCTGTAGGGGTGGGGGGCCGGTCAGGGCTCGTCGTGGACCGTGACGGACGTCCGGGCGCGGATGTCGCCGGCCGAGCGTCCCACCAGGACCTCGTACGGGCCCGGTTCGGTGTGCCAGGCGGCGGCCTGCCGTGACCAGTGGCGGAAGGCCCGTGCCGGGATTCGGACGGTGGCGGTCGCGCCGGTGCCCGGGGCGGCGTGGACCGTGGTGTGGGCCGCGAACCAGCGGGACGGACGGTCGAACCGCGAGTCCGGGCGGGCGAGGTAGATCTGGACGACCTCGCGGCCGGCCCGGGGGCCGGTGTTGCGGAGCCGGACGTGGACGGTGACGGGGGCGCCCGCGGGGCTGTCGGTGGGGGCGTGGACGGCGTCGTACTCCCAGGTGGTGTAGCCGAGGCCGTGCCCGAACCAGTAGGCGGGCGCGCGGCCCGAGCGCAGCCAGGCCCGGTGGCCGATGTGCAGGCCCTCCGTGTAGGCGAGGCGGCCGTCGACCGGCCGGGTGGTGGACACGGGGACGTCGGTCAGGGAGGCGGCCCAGGTGGTGGGCAGCCGCCCGCCCGGTTCGGCGGCGCCGAGGAGGACGTCGGCGAGACCCGTCCCGGCCTCCTGGCCGGGGAACCAGCTGAGCAGCAGCGCCCCCACCTCCTCGCGCCAGGGGAGTTCGACCGGGCCGCCGCTGTTCAGGACCACGGCCGTCCGGGGGTTGGCCGCCGCCACCGCGCGTACGAGGGTGTTCTGCGGCTCGGCGAGACGCAGGTCGGCGCGGTCGTACCCTTCCGTCTCGTCGTGCTCCGTCGTGCCGACGACCACGATCGCGGCGTCGGCGGCGCGGGCCGCCTCGACCGCGGCGGTGAGCGCGACCGTCGCGTCGGGTTCCGGCGGGGCGGCGGCGACGATCGTGGCGCGGCCCGCGCCGGGCACCAGCTCGCGCCGGGCCACCAGGTGGGCCACCTGCCCCGCGCGGAGCGTCGCCCGGGCGGGCCTGAGCGGCGGGTTGACGTGGACCACGGCCGGGTCGTCGACGTCCTGCGGGAAGTCGCCGTCCAGCACCGTCCGTCCGTCGACGGTCAGGGAGATCCGGCCGAAGCCGCCGACGGCGAAGGTCCACGTCCCCGAGGTCTCGGGCGTCAGGAGCGCGCTGATCTCCACCGTGTGCGCGCCGGGGACGAGGTCGGGTTCCAGCTGGCGGCCCGAGAGCCGGTGCTCGGCGGCCAGTTCCCGGCCGTCGGCGTCCAGGAGCCGCAGCAGCACGCCGGGCCGGCGCGAGGCGGGGTCTCGGCACCGGTCGACCCCGAGCGGGGCCGGTGGGGCGTGCGGTGCGGGGCCGGGGGCGTAGGTGACCCTGGCTCTCCCGTGCAGCCGGGCGCGGATGCCGTCCAGTGGTGTGACCGCCGCTTCGGGAAAGACTCCGGCGCTGCCGCCGCCCTGAAGTCGGGGGTGCGCGGCGTGCGTGCCGATCACGGCGACGGAGGTCAGTCGGCCGGGGTCCAGCGGGAGCACGTCCCGGTTGTGCAGCAGGACGGAGCTCGCCGCGACCGCCCGGCGCAGCAGCGCGCGGGTGGGGCGGGGGGCGGACGCGGGCGGGTTCCGGGGGCGCTCCGGCGCCTCCAGCGCCCCGACCCGCCAGGCCAGGCGGAGCAGGCGCCGTACCTTGGCGTCGACGGCCGCCTCCGGCACCCGGCCGTCCTCGACGGCCTGGAGGAGCCCTTCCGCCCAGGGGCCGCCCGGCCCCGGCATGGCGAGGTCGAGGGCCGCGCGGGCGGGTTCGTCGACGGAGCGGAGCGCGCCCCAGTCGGAGAGGACCACCCCGTCGAAGCCCCAGTCGGTCTTCAGCGGGTCGGTCAGGAGCGGACTGGCCGCCATGGTGGAGCCGTTGACACCGTTGTAGCCCGCCATGACCACCCAGGCGCCGGCCGCGACGGCCGCCTCGAAGGGGGCGAGGTACACCTCGCGCAGCACCCGCTCCGACACGCGTACGTCGACGGTGAGCCGGTCGGTCTCCGAGTCGTTGGCGACGTAGTGCTTGGCGGTGGCTGCCACGCCGTGGGCCTGGATGCCGCGGACGAGCGCCGCGCCCGTGCGGCCGGCCAGTTCGGGGTCCTCGGAGAGGCACTCGAAGTGGCGGCCGCCGAGCGGTGTGCGGTGCAGGTTGAGGGTGGGGGCGAGGACGACGTCGACGCCCTTCCGGATCGCCTCGCGGGCCAGGAGGCCGCCGAGTTCCTCGGTCAGCTCCTCGTCCCACAGGGCGCCGATCGCCGACGCCGAGGGCAGCAGCGCGGAGGGGTTCCGCTCGTCCCACGCCTCGCCGCGGACCCCGGCCGGGCCGTCGGAGGTGACGACCGGGCGCAGTCCGACTGCCGGTTCGGCGGCGGTGCGCCAGGTGGTGGCGCCGGTCAGCAGGCGGACCTTCTGTCCGGTGCTCAGCTTCCCGACCAGGCGGTCGAGGTCCTCGTCGTTCATCCCCCACCCTCGGGTTCGTGTGATGTGTTCCGCCCCGGGGCCGGGCCCCGGGGCGGCCGCCCGGTCAGGGCAGGCGGTACTCCGCGTTCAGGACCGCGCCGCGGCCGGGGTTGTTCTGGTCGTACCCGCGCGGGTCGCACTGGAGGCCGCCCACGATGCAGTGGTCGACCATCGCCTTGAGGGTGCGCTCCTCCCACGCGTTGAAGAAGTCGTAGTGGAAGGAGTAGCCGCGGCCACTGGCCAGGCGGACCTGGCTCATGTCGCCGTTGACCGGCCATGCCATCTTGAACTCGACCATCGGCAGGGCGACCGGGTGGGAGGCCGGGCACATGTTGTCGTTGGTGCCGGGCTTGACCACCGGGTACGCCATGTGGCTCTGGTGGTCGGGCGTGTCCAGGTACAGCCCGTTCCAGCAGCTGGGCGCCTGCATGCGAAGGTTGAGCTGCACGTCGGGGCGGCTCGGGCAGCTCGCCGGGATGTCGGTGTTGAAGAAGCTGTCACCGCACTCCCAGCCCTCGACGAAGCCCTTGTGGCCGCGGAACTCCTGGGCGCTCTGCATCGGGTTGCCGACGACGAACCGCAGCCCCTTGGGGAAGGGACGGACACTGCGGTAGTCGGTGACGCCGGCCTTGTAGTAGATGACCTGCGGGCCTACGGGCAGGATCTTCTGCTCGCCCTTGTAGAGCGAGGGCATCCAGTACGCGGAGGCGTCCGCGGGCGCCTTGCAGGTGGTGGTCCCTCCGTAGAGCGTGCCGGTGGTGCTCGCGGCGTTGGTGGAGGTGTTGCCCATGAACGTGTGGTCGTGGGACCTGCCGGGCTGGCCCGGGTAGACGATCGGGTCGTCCGGGGCGGTGTGCGTGACGGAGCAGTTGGCCTGGAACTCGTGGAAGTAGGCCTGCGGCGGGGTGGCCGTGGACGGCGTCACGCCGGTGACGGCCGGGACGGCGGGGATGTACCCGTCGCCGTCGGGGTCGTCGGCGGTCGGCTGGGCGGCCAGTGCCTTCGTGTGTCCGGCGTGCGCCGACGTCGCGTGGGAGGATGCCTGCCCGCCGCCGTCGGAGGCGGCGGCGAAGGTGCCGGCACCCAGGGCGGTGGTGGCCAGCGCCACGGCGAGTAAGACGGCGGACAGGGATCTCGATCGCGTTCTCATGGGGTTCTCCTGGGTGGGAGTGAGGGTGGAGGTGCCTCAGCCGTAGATGCCGAACTCGTGGAGCGAGTAGCCCCAGCCGGTTCCCCGGGCGGTCAGCTGGAGCCGCACGTGCCGCGCGGTGGTCGCCGCGTCGACGGTGTCCACGTCGCCGTCGCCCGTGGTCGTGGTGTGGACGGTGCGCCAGGTGGCGCCGTCGTCGGAGACCCGGACCTCGTACGCCCGGGCGAAGGCGGGGTCCCAGACGAGCTGGAGGCGCCGGACGGAGCGGACGGAGCCGAGGTCGACCTGGATCCACTGCGGGTCGCTCCAGTCGCTGGCCCAGCGCGTGGCGCCGTTGCCGTCGGTGGCGTTCTGCGGCGGGCAGGGGCAGTCGCCGTAGGAGGCCTGGGAGGACGAGGCGGTGGTGGGCCGGTTCAGGGCCAGGTTGGTGCCGCTGACCGGCGGGGCGACGACCTTGACGGACTTGGTCTCGATGCCGGCGTTGCCGCGGCCGTCCTCGGCCTGGACGTACACCTTCCACACGCCGAGCTTCTGCGGAGCGGTGACGGCGAAGGTGCCGTTGCCGGTGGCGCGCCACTGTGCCTCGACGAGCCGCTTGTCGCCGTTGGCGTAGTTCCCGCTGAGGAAGATCTTGTACGTGAGCGGGTCGCCGTCGGGGTCGCGGACGTCGGCGCGGACGGTGAACTCGCCGCCGGCCGGGGCGCTCCCGGACGGGGTGACGGTCATGCCGCTGATCACCGGCGGGGTGTTGTCGCCGGCGGTGCTGCCTCGGTACGCCTTCTTCACCGCGTAGTACGAGAGCCGCTTGAGGCCGTCGGGGACCAGGTTGAACCAGACGCCGCCGAAGTCGTGCTCGATGCCGTAGTGGAACAGGGTGGCGCCCAGGGCGACGCCCTGGTGGCCGGTGACGCAGTTCCACGCCGCCGTGTAGCCGTCGGCCTTCTGGACGTCGGTCGGCTCGTCGGGCACCCCGTTGGCGTCGTCGGGGACCTCCCACTCCCCCGCCGGGCCGGTCTCGGTGATGATGTACGGCTTGTTGTAGCCGCCCTCCTCCCAGTCCTGGCGCACACCGCAGATGTCGCCGTAGGCGTTCATCGAGTACAGGTCCAGGTCGGGGGCGTTGCGCTTGTAGTAGGGCCAGGCGCCGGTCCACGCGTCGGTGGAGGTGACGGGGTGGTCGGGGTCGATCTGGTGGATCCGCTTGGCGACGTCGTTGACGAACGTCGTGTACGCGTTGCGCTGCGCCTCCAGCTCCGTACCGGAGTAGCAGTTCTGCAGCCCGAGGACGGACTCGTTGCCGACGTTCCACATGAGCGTGGCGGGGTGCGTCTTGTACGTGTCGACCCAGCGGGCGAACTCGGTGAGCATGGTGTTCTTGTACGTCGTGTCCGTGACGTAGTTGACGCAGCCGCCGGAGCCGGGGCCGCCGCCGGGCTGGAGCCAGAAGCCGTTGACGACCTTGATGCCGTGCGCGGCGGCGGTGTCGAGCAGGGGCTTGGTGCCGGCGTCGGTGCCCCAGGTACGGATGGTGTTGACGCCCATGGACTGCACGTCCGGCATGTAGCGGGCCGCGTCGGCGATGGCGGGACCCCAGGTGAGGCCCTTCACCGTGTAGGGCTGCCCGCCGACCGTGAGCCGCCAGTCGCCCTGGCCGCCGGTGACGCGGACGGCTCCGCCGGCGGGCGGCTGCGTGCCGCCCTCGTCGCCGTAGACCCGGACCTCCCAGAGCGAGTAGCCGTAGCCGGTCGCCCGCTGGGCGCCGAGCATCCGGACGTACCGTCCCGTGCCAGTGACGGCGACCTCGTCGGTGCCGCCGTCGGAGCCGGTGACGGTCTTGAGGGTGCGCCAGTCGGTGCCGTTGTCGGAGGCCTGGATCGCGTAGTCCTTGCCGTACGCGGCCTCCCAGGTGAGGACGACACGGCTGAGGGTGACGTTGCGCCCCAGGTCGACCTGGAGCCACTGCGGGTCGCTGCGGTCGCTGGCCCAGCGGGTGCCGGTGAGGTCGCCGTCGACGGCCGCGGAGGCGGGGAAGGCGGCGCCCTCGCTGGACGAGGCGGTGGCGGGGCGGCCCTGCGACAGCAGGGTCTCGGCGGCGCCGGCGGCGGGCGCCGCCGCCAGGGCCAGGGACGACGCGAGGAGCGCGCCGAGGGTGACGAGCGAGGCCGCTCGGACGGACGGTCCGCGTGGGTGCGGGGGCGCGGACGGGGGGACGGTGCGTGGCATGGCGGCTCCAGGGACGCTGGATGGGTGTGCCCGAGGGGGCGTGGGGGGCCTGGGGGGCCTGGGGGGCCGGTGCCCGCCGTGCGGCACGGCGGGCACCGGCGGGTGGGTCAGGGGAAGTTGACGACCGTCGAGGGGATGGTGTCGCTGCCGGCGGTGGGCGCCCCGATGTCGTTGATGACGTGGTCGAAGTGGCCGTTGCCGCCGAGCGAGACGGTGAGCAGGCTGTGGAACTTCACGCCCGGCTTGACCGGGGCCTTGAAGCCGTGGGCCTGGCGGATGGTCGGGTCGACGTTGTAGTAGCAGTAGCTGCCGAGGCCCCAGCCCTCGTGGGTGGTGACCGAGTCGTCGACGCGGTAGGCGGCGTACCCCTTGGTGGAGCCGTTCTGGATGGCGGCCTGGTTCGGGGCGTCGTACGCCTTCTCGTTCTGGAAGAAGATCGTGCGACCCCGCTCGCCGTACCACTCCACGTCGTACTTGTTGAAGTGTTCGACGAACAGTCCGGTGGCGAGCACGTCGTCGCCGTTGACGCGGACGCCGTAGTCGGCCCGGTTGGTCTCCCAGCCGACGCCCTCGCCGTGGTCGGCGCGCCAGACCCAGGTGTGGTCGATGATCGTGTCGTCGCTGTTGACGACCATGCTGGTGGTCGCCTTGCCCGCGCCGGCCCCGCCGATGCGGATGTAGACGTCCTGCACGGTGGTGGGGTTGGCGGCGTGGTCGGCCGAGGCGTTCTGGGGGCCGACCTCCAGGAGCGTCGGGGAGTTGACCGGTCCGGCGTCGATGAGGAAGCCGGCCAGCCGGACGCCGTCGACGTCACCGACGCGCAGGGCGGTCACGCCGTTGTCCGGGATGATCGTGGCGAGCCCGAGGCCCAGGACGACGGTGTCGGCCCGGTTGATCTCGATGGTGCGGTCGACGTGGTAGACGCCCGGGGTGAAGAGCAGGTGCAGGCCCTGGGCGACGGCCGCGTTGATCGTGGCGGCGGTGGCGCCCGGCTTGACGACGTAGAACTTGCTCAGCGGGATCGAGGTCCCCTGCGGAGCGCCGTTGGCCCAGGTGGTGCCGCGCGCGTTGGTCCGCTTGGCGGGCGCGAAGACCTTGAACTCCCCGCCCTCCCAGAAGAGGAAGGGCTTCTCGCGGGAGACCGGGGTGGTGTCGAGGGTGGTGTAGCGCGGCTCGGGGAAGCCGGTGGCCGGGGCGCCCTCGACGCCGGAGAAGACCTGGTTCCAGACGGAGTTCGACCAGCCTCCGATGGAGCTGTCGCGGGTGTACCACTGCTGCTGCGAGTAGTTGCCGATCTGGCCGTCGACCTTGCTGTCGGCGATGTAACCGCCGCTGGCCCAGCCGTAGCCGTTGGGCGCCAGGTTGAGGCCGCCCTTGACGTGCATGCGGCGGAAGGAGGCGGCCTGGGAGACCGCCCACCGGTTGGTGCCGCTGACCGGGTTGAGGGCGAGGTTCTCGGCGGAGCGCCAGAAGTTCTGGGTGGCGTTGCCGTTGAACCAGCCGGCGTCGACGGTCACGTCACCGTTGATCGAGGTGTCGTCGGGGCGCAGCCCGAGACCGGCGATCTGGGTGTAGAAGCCGATCTGCGCGTTGAGCCCGTTGTAGGTGCCGGGCTTGAAGAGGAAGGCGTGCCGGCCGGGGCCGAACTGCGCCGACTCCTGCTGCCGGAAGACCTCGTCCAGCTTGGCCTGGATGCCGGGCGTGGACGGGTCGAAGACGTGCACGTTCGGCCCGAGGTCGCCGCCGCCCGGGATCACCGGGCCGCCGTCGGTGCCGTACACCTGGAACTCCCAGAGCGAGTAGCCGTATCCGGTGGCCCGGGTGACGCCCTGCAGGCGGACGTGGCGTGCCGTGCCGGAGAGGGTGACGACCTCGGTGCCGCCGGCGCCGGTGGTCGTGGAGTGGGCGGTCGTCCAGTCGGTTCCGTTCGTCGAGAGTTCGATGCGGTACGCCTTGGCGTAGGCCGCCTCCCAGCGGAGTTCGACCCGGGAGAGCGCGGTCGGCGCGCCGAGATCGACCTGGAGCCACTGGTTGTCGGAGAAGGCACTGGACCAGCGGGTGCCGAGGTCGCCGTCGACGGCCGCGGCGGCGGTGGTGCCGCCCTGCTCGGCGCTGGAGGCGGTGACCGGCTTGCCCTGCGAGACCGGCAGGGGCGCCGCCTGTGCGCCGGTGGCCGGGGTCAGGGCGAGCAGCGCGCCGGCGAGAGCCGTGGCCACGGCCGCGGCGATGCCGCGCCGGGCGGTCGCGGGTCCGCGTCTGCGCGGGGTGAGGGGTGGGTGTTGCCCAAGGGGAGACATGCGGGGCTCCTTGAAGGGAACGGGCGGGAGAGCGCTCTCCGACACCCTGCACGGCCCCGAATCTGACGGTCAATAACTCTGACACGACTTTTCTTTCGACTTGCCTTAAGTCTGCGCGCATGTAAGGGGTTTGATGCCGCGAGGCTGCCGACAAGGCGGGGACGGACCGCCCCGGGAGGCGGGACGCCGGGCACCGGAATGCGGAGGGGGAGGGGGCGTTAAGGTGCGGTGTGGGCAGAAGGGGACCGACGCTGGAAGACGTCGCGCGCGAGGCCGGGGTGTCACGGGCGACCGTGTCACGGGTGGTGAACAGGGTCCGCAACGTCGACCCGGGCATCCAGGAGGCCGTCCTGCGCGCGATCGACAGGACCGGGTACGCGCCCAATCTGGCGGCCAGGTCGCTGGTGACCCGGCGCACCGAGGCGGTCGCGCTGATCCTGTCGGGGGCGGGCGAGACCTTCACGGCGCGCGTCTTCTCCGACCCGTTCTTCGGCCGGGTCGTCGACGGGGCGCTGGGCTTCCTGCGCGCCCGCGCCATCCATCCGGTGCTGCTCCTCGCGGAGTCCGGGACGGCCAGGGAGCAGGTCGTCGCGTATCTGCGGCAGGGCAGCGCCGACGGCGCCCTGGTGGTGTCGGTCCAGGCGGACGACCCGCTGGCCGGGATGCTGGCGGAGGCCGGGATCCCGGCGGTGCACTTCGCCCGGCCCGCGGGGCAGCAGCGGGTGAACCACGTGGACCTCGACAACGCCGAAGGCGCCCGCCTCGCGGCCGGGCACCTGCTCGCGCGCGGGCGCAGGCGGATCGTGACGATCTGCGGCCCGCAGACCCTGCCCGCGGCGCGTGAGCGGCTGCGCGGCTTCCGCGAGGCCCTCGCACCGGCCGGGATCCCCGAGCCGCCGTCGACCGAGGGGTACTTCACCGTGGAGAGCGGCGCCCAGGCCATGGCGCGTCTGCTGCGCGAGCACCCGGACCTCGACGGTGTCTTCGCCGCGAACGACCTGATGGCCCAGGGCGCCTGCCAGTACCTGCGCGAGCGAGGCAGGACGGTCCCGGGTGACGTCTCCGTCGTCGGCTTCGACGATTCGAGCGCGGCGGTGGCCTGCCGCCCGGCCCTGACGACCGTACGGCAGCCGGTGGAACGGATGGCCGCGGCGATGGCGGAGCTGCTGACCGAACGCCTTCAGGGCACGGTCGCGGAACCCGCCTCGCTGGTCTTCGAACCCGAACTCCTCGTACGCGACTCGTCCTGAGCGGCGCACGGAGGCGCCCGGGGACAGGCTCCCTCCCTCCGCGCCGATGGCCACGGGAGAGGCCTGCCGCCCTCGGTGCCGGTGGCCCGGGGACGGGCTCCCGCCCCCCGGCGGGGGCCTGTCCCCGGGTCGCGGACCGGTCAGTCGGTCAGGCCCCGGTGGGCGCGGATGATGTCCGCGTACCGGCGCCCGCTCCCCTTCACGGTCCGCCGCTGGGTGGCGTAGTCGACGTGGACGAGGCCGAAGCGCTTGTCGTAGCCGTAGGCCCATTCGAAGTTGTCGAGCAGGGACCACGCGTAGTAGCCGGCGAGCGGCGCGCCCTTGCGCACGGCGCGGGCGCAGGCGGCCACGTGCTCCTCCAGGTACGCCGTCCGCTCGGGATCGTCGACCGTCCCGTCCGGACCGACGCGGTCCGGGAAGGCGGAGCCGTTCTCGGTGACGTACAGCTGCCGGGCGCCGTAGTCGTCGGTGAGCCGCAGCAGGAGGGCTTCGAGCCCGTCGCCGTCGATCTGCCAGTCCATCCCGGTGCGCGGCACGTCCGGCAGGCGCACCTCGGCGGCGTACGGGACGGGTCCCGCGGGGTCGTCGGCGACGGTGACCGGGAAGTAGTAGTTGACGCCGTGCCAGTCGAGCGGGGTGGCGATGGTGGCGAGGTCGCCCGGCCGTTCGGGCAGCTCGACGCCGTACAGCTCGCGCATGTCGGCGGGGAAGCCGCGGCCGTACACCGGGTCGAGCCACCAGCGGTTGGTGTGGCCGTCCATGCGGGTGGCGGCCGCGATGTCCTCGGGCCGGGTGGAGGCGGGCGCGACGGTGGAGTGGTTGGTGACGATGCCGACCCGCGCGGTGGGGGCGGCGGCGCGGACGGCCTCGGTGGCCAGGCCGTGGCCGAGGAGCAGGTGGTAGGAGGCGCGGACGGCGGCGGTGAGGTCGGTCAGGCCGGGGGCCATGCGCCCTTCGAGGTGGCCGATCCAGGCCGAGCAGAGCGGCTCGTTGAGGGTGGCCCACTGGGGGACCCGGTCGCCGAGGCGGGCGGCGACGATGCCGGCGTACCGGGCGAAGTGTTCGGCGGTCTCCCGCTCGGCCCAGCCGCCGCGGTCCTGGAGCGCCTGGGGCAGGTCCCAGTGGTAGAGGGTGACCGACGGGGTGATCCCGGCGGCCAGGAGGCCGTCGACGAGCCGGTCGTAGAAGTCCAGGCCCGGCCCGTTGAGGGGGCCGTCGCCGGCCGGCAGGACGCGGGGCCAGGCGATGGACAGCCGGTAGGCGTCGACGCCGAGGTCGCGCATCAGGGCGATGTCCTCGGGCCAGCGGTGGTAGTGGTCGCAGGCGACGTCGCCGTGGTCGCCGTTGTCGATGGCGCCCGGGGTGTGGGAGAAGGTGTCCCAGATGGACGGGCCACGGCCGTCCTCGGCGACGGCGCCCTCGATCTGGTAGGCGGAGGTCGCGGTGCCCCAGGAGAAACCGGCGGGGAAGGCGCTCAGGTCGAGCGTGCGGGCGTCGGTGGAGTCGGACACGGAGGACCTCTCTGACATCGGTGGGGAATCGAGCGTCACTTGACCGCACCCGCGGTGAGGCCGGCGACGAGATAGCGCTGGAGGAGGAGGAAGCCGGCGACGACGGGGACGCTGACGACGAGGGAGGCCGCCATGACCTGGTTCCAGTACACGTCGTTCTGGGTGGCGTAGCCCTGGAGGCCGACGGCGAGGGTGCGGGTGGTGTCGTTGGTCATCACGGAGGCGAAGAGGACCTCGCCCCACGCGGTCATGAACGCGTAGACGGCGACGGCGACGATGCCCGGGATCGCCGCCGGGACGATCACCCGGAACAGCGCGCCGAGCGGCCCGCAGCCGTCGACCTTGGCCGCCTCGTCGAGGTCGCGGGGGATCGAGTCGAAGTAGCCGATCAGCATCCAGATGGAGAACGGCAGCGAGAAGGTCAGGTACGTCAGGATCAGGCCGCCGCGCGAGCCGAAGAGCGCGATCCCGGTGGCGTTGCCGATGTTGACGTAGATGAGGAACAGCGGCAGCAGGAAGAGGATGCCGGGGAACATCTGCGTGGACAGCACGGTCACGGTGAAGACCCGCTTGCCGCGGAAGCCGTAGCGGCTGACCGCGTACGCCGCGAAGACCGCGACCACCACGGAGCACACGGTCGCCGCGCCCGCCACCACGAGGGAGTTCACGAAGTAGTCGGCGAGCGGGACGGTCTCCCAGATGTCGACGTAGGGCCGCAGGGTGATCCCGGAGGGGATCCACTGGAACTTCTCCGAGACGTCCTCCAGCGGCTTCAGGGAGCTGGAGATCATCACGTACACCGGCAGCAGGACGAAGCCGGTGAGCAGGGTGAGGAAGATCCGCCGGGTCCAGAGGAAGGAGCGGGGCGCGGCCATCGGGGAGCGCGGGGCCCGTCGCCGGGCGGCGCGCGGGGCGAGGTCAGACATCGCCGGACTTCCTTCCTCGGCTGGTGATCAGCAGGTAGACGCCCGTGACGAGGAGCAGGAAGAGCAGCAGCAGCACGGACATCGCCGAGCCGGTGCCGAAGTTCCAGGTCTGGAACGAGGACTGGTAGATGTGCAGGGAGATCAGGTCGGCCGCTTCGGGCGCCGCCTTGCCGAAGAGCACGAACGGCGTGTTGAAGTCGTTGAAGGTCCACAGGAACAGCACGAGGACGAGGACCTGGTTGACCGGCCGGAGCGAGGCCAGGGTGATGTGCCTGATCTGCTGCCACACCCCGGCGCCGTCCAGGGCGGCGGCCTCGTACAGCTCGCGCGGGATGTTCTGCAGGCCGGCCATCACGGTGAGGAAGGCGAACGGCCAGCCCTTCCAGACGGAGACGATGAGCAGGGCCCAGAAGCTGTTGTCGCCGATGAGCCAGAAGGCGGGGCTGTCGCCGATGCCGAGCTGGTCGTGCAGGACGTGGTTGATCAGCCCGTTGTCGCGCTGGAACATGAACGCCCAGGTGATGACGGCGGCGTAGACCGGCAGGGCGTACGGCACGAGGAAGAGCGCGCGCAGCAGGCCCCGGCCGCGGAAGGTCTCCTGGAGGAAGACCGCGGCCGCGGTGCCGAGCAGCCAGCACAGTCCGACGGACGCGACGGTGAACAGGCACGTGGTCACGAAGGACTTCAGCAGGGCCTGGCCCACGGGGGCGTCGAAGTCGATCGCGAGCGTGTAGTTCTCCAGGCCGGTCCAGGGCGCGTCGCCCCAGGTGCGGATGGTGAACTGGGTGAGCTCCTTGAAGCTCATGGCGATGCCGATGAGCATCGGCAGGAGGTGGACGAGGAGTTCGAGGGCGAGGGCGGGCAGGAGCAGCAGGTACGGCAGCGAGATGCGGCGCAGCCGCCCGGAGCGACGGCGCGGGGTGCGCGCCTCTCCGGGCGGGGTCTTCCGCACCGTCCGCGGCCCTGCCTGGGGCGTGACGGTTGAGGTCATGAGTGGTCCGTGGCTACTTCCGTGCCTACTTCTTCGGCATCTGCTGCTGGGCCTTTTCGAGCGCGGCCTTCACCGACTCGGTGGTGACGGGGCGGCCGGCGGCGGCGTCGGCGAACAGCTGCTTGACCGCGGTGCCCACGACGGTCTCGAACTGGGACTCCTCGGGGACCTGCGGCAGGGCGGAGGCGCTGGTGGCGAGCGTGTCCCGGATGACCTTGAGCGAGGGGCCGCCGAACGCGGGGTCCTGCTGGGCGGCCTTGACCGGCGGGACGGATCCGTAGGCCTGGTTGAGGATCTTCTGCTCGTCGTCGCTGGTCATGAACTTCACGAACTTCGTGGCGCCGTCGAGGTTCTTGGTGTTCTTGAAGACGGCCATGTTGATGCCGGCGACCATGGAGTTGACGGAGGTGCCCTGTCCGGGTGCGCCGGAGGCGACCGGCGCCGGGGCGACGCCCCACTCGTCTTCGCTCATGCCCTGGGAGGCGAAGGTCTGCGAGGGGGTCTGCCACAGGACCATGGCGGTCTTGTCCTTGGCGAAGTCGCTGAGCGACTGGTTCTGGGCGTACTCCGCGTTGCCGGGCGCGACGATCTTGTCGACGGCCATGAGGTCGACGTACTGCTTGACGGCGGCGACGGCCCCGTCGGAGGTGAAGTCGGCCTTGCCGTCGGCGGTGAAGAAGTCGGCACCGTGCTGCTTGCCGAGGACGAAGACCTGGTGGATGTTGTTGGACAGGTTGGAGCCCTCGACGCCGATGGCCCACTTGCCGTCCTTGCTCAGGCGCTTGCCGGTGGCGACCAGCTCGTCCCAGGTGGCGGGCGGCTTCTCGACGCCCGCGTCCTTGAACATCTTCTTGTTGTAGTAGAGCGCGTACGCCATGGAGTAGAGCGGGACGGCGGCGGGGTCCTGGCCGGGGACGCCGGTGGAGCCGAGCGCGGAGTCGACGAAGCGGTCCTTGCCGCCGATCTGCGCGAACTGCTTGTCGTCCCACGGCAGCAGGGCTCCGGTGGACTGGAGCGAGGCGCTCCAGGTGTTGCCTATGTTGAGGACATCGGGGCCCTGACCGGAGGTGGTCGCGGTGAGGATCCGGTTGAGCAGGTCCGACCAGGGCACCACCTCCAGCTTCACCTTGATGCCCGTCTCCCGCTCGAACTGGTCCAGTTCGGGCTGCAGGACCTTCTTGTCGACCTCGATGCTGGAGCCTTGGTTGGAGGCCCAGTAGGTGAGGGTCTTCGGCTGGGAGTTGGAGCCGGAACCGTCGGAGGTGCCGCCTCCGCAGGCGGCGGCGGTGAGGACGAGGGAGAGGGTGACGGCACCGGTGAGCGCGGCTCTGATTCTGCGCATGGCTCCTCAAGGCCCTTTCGGGGAGTGACGGAGTCCGGGGAGGAGGTGGGGCGGGCGAAACGTGTCCCACGCTCGCCCCGTGCACCCTCCCGGCTTAATTTAGGACGTGAGTTAAATACCGAGAGAAGGTCGCGTCAAGGGCCCCGGCAGGGGTATCTTGCGATCAGAGACTTCTGGAACAGGGGGCAGAGTGCGAGCGAAGAGCAGCCGTACGGTGCGTGACCTGCGGCGGGAGAACCGCACCGCGGTCCTGCAACGATTGTATTTCGACGGGCCGCAGAGCCGTCTGACGCTCGGCCCGGCGACCGGGCTGAGCTCCGGCTCCGTCAGCAACGTGGTCGGCGAGCTCCTGGCCGAGGGCCTCGTGGAGGAGGCCGGCAGCGTCGACTCCGCGGGCGGCCGCCCCCGCACCCTGCTCCGCGTCAGCCCGGCCAGCGGCTGCATGATCGGCATCGACGTCGGCGAGACCCGCATCCGGGTGGAGCTCTTCGACCTCGCCCTGACCGAACTCGCCCGCGTGGAAAGGCCCTTGTCCTCCGACGGCCCGGGCCCGCACAGCCGGTACGAGATCGGCATCGTCGTCGACCACGTGCGCGACGGCATCACCGAGGTCCTGCGCGCGGCGGACGTGCCCGCGGAGCGCCTGCTCGGCGTCGGCATCGGCGTCCCCGGCATCGTCGCGCACACGCCCGAGGACGGCGCCGTGGTGCACGGCCAGACCACCGGCTGGGACGCCGTCCCGCTGGAGCGGCTGCTCCGGGAGACCGGCGCGGTGCCCGAGAGCGTGCCGTACCACATCGACAACGGCTCCAAGACGCTCGGCCAGGCCGAGATGTGGTTCGGCGCCGGTCGCGGCGTGGCCGACGCCGTCGTCGTGCTCTTCGGCTCGGGTGTCGGCGCCTGCGTGATCGGCGAGGGCATGGGGTCCGGCCGCGCGATCGAGTGGGGCCATCTGACCGTACGGGTCAGGGGGCGCCGATGCCGCTGCGGTTCCCAAGGCTGCCTGGAGGCGTACGCGGGGGCAGAGGCGCTCCTCGACCGCTGGCGTGAGGCGGGCGGCAGGCCGCCCACGGGAGCGGACGAGGAAACGGCGCTGACCTCGATGCTCGCCGCCGCCTACCCGCCGGACGGCTCGGACGCGGAGCCCGACGCGACGGCGCTGGCCGTCCTGGAGGAGACCGCCGAGTACCTGGGCGCCGGCTTCGCCGACCTGATCAACCTCTTCCAGCCCGAACGCATCCTCGTCGGCGGCTGGGCGGGCCTCCAGCTGGGCTCCCGCTTCCTGGAGACCGTCAGGCCCCACGCGAACGCCTTCGCCCTGCGCTACCCGGCCGGCCGGACCCGTATCGAGCTGGGGACGCTCGGCCCGGACGCCGTCACCGTGGGCGCGGCGATCCTGCCCCTGGAGGCCTTCTTCGCCCGGGGTGGCCGGCGCACCGAGTCCCCGCCGGAGGACCCGGTCCCGACCTGGCAACCGGCCCTCCAGCACCGCGTGACGTCCTGACCCTCACCCTCCCTCCCGGAACACCTCCAACCCGCTCACCTCGAACGACATCTCCCGCGTCGAGCGGTCCGGCGCCGGGTGGTAACGACCGGCGCAGACCGAGAGGTTGACGATCAGGTAGGCGTGCCAGGAAGGTCCGACCCCGCGCCCGTCGGCGAAGACCTCCTCGCCGTCCAGCCACCACACCACCGACCGCGCCCCGAACTCGGTCCGCAGATCTATCCAGCCGCCGGGCCGCACCGACGGCGAGCGGTGGTAGCGGTGGGTGCCGGCCACGCGGTTGGACAGTTCGAGCAGGTCGGGGTTGTCGGGGTGGTACTCGAAGACGTCGACCTCCTGCCCACCGTCCCGCCAGGTCCAGATCGCCGGCCAGGCCCCGGTCTCCTCCGGCAGCCGCACCCGGGCCTCCAGCACGTCCCCCGCACGCACCTCGAACGCCTGCGGGCTGCCCTCCGTCGTCAGCAGTCCGCTGTCCCACAGCCCGTCGGGTCGACGGGTGGCGCGGAAGACCCCCGAGCGGCTGTAGGAGGGGTCCTCCACCAGGTGGTCCAGTTTGTTGTCCGCGGTGTTGACCGGTCCGCCGTTGGGATACGCCCACGAGTGGCCCGCGAGCCACTGCTCACGCGATGCGAAGTCCGCGGTGAAGAGCGGGGTGGAGGGCGGGGCGGGAGGCGGCGTGGAGGGCGGGGCGGGAGGCGGCGTGGAAGGCGGGGTGGAAGGCGGTGTAGAAGGCGGGGTGGAAGGCGGTGTGGAAGGCGGGGGTCCGGGCGGCGGCGACATGGCGGCTCCTCGGTGCGGAAAGGAAGTGCGTGCCTTCGTTTCCTGCCCTCACCGACAGCCGCCATGCACGGAGAGTAACTTCGTGGCGAGAACTCGTCACCGTGTGTAGGACGGCGACGGATGCTCCCTGCGCTTGCGCTCCTCCCGCGCCCGCTCCTTCGCCTGCTCCGGATCCGGCCCCTGCGCCTCCTCCGGCTCGGGCTCCTGGCCGGGCTCCCACCCCGCCAGCGTGCCCGGCACCGGTCCGGTGGCGACGCGCGGGAGCGCCTGCGGCTGCTCGCGGGCGAGCCAGGCGACGAGCTCCTCGCGCACCGCGCAGCGCGTGGCCCACAGGTCGTCGGCGTCCCGGGCGGTGACCAGCGCGCGGATCGAGATCCCCGTGGGCGAGGTGTCCGTGACGACGAGGTCCCAGCCCCGGCGGTCCCAGGTGGGGCAGGACTCCAGGAACTCCCGCAGGTGGGCGCGCATCAACGCGACCGGGGTCGTGTGGTCGCAGTGGACGAAGACCGTTCCGGTGATCTCCGGACCGCCGCGCGACCAGTTCTCGAAGGGACGGGAGGTGAAGTACGAGACGGGCAGCGTGACCCGGCGCTCGTCCCAGGTCCGTACGGCGAGGAAGGTCAGCGTCACCTCCTCCACGATCCCCCACTCGCCTTCGACCACCACGGTGTCGCCGATGCGCACCATGTCGCCGAAGGCGATCTGGAAGCCGGCGAAGAGGTTCCCGAGCGTCGACTGCGCCGCGACGCCGGCCACGATGCCGATGATCCCGGCCGACGCGAGCAGGGAGGTGCCGAGGGTGCGGAAGGACGGGAAGGTGACCAGCGCCACGGCGGCGGCGATCACTCCGACGGCGACGGCGACCACGCGCATGATGAGCGTGACCTGGGTACGGACCCGGCGCAGCCGGGCGGGGTCGCGGGACCGGCCGGCGTACCGGGCGTACGACGACTCCACCACGGCCGACGCCACCCGTATCGCCAGCCAGGCGCCGCCACCGATCAGACACAGCATCAGGACGTGGGCGATCACCGCCCGGTGGTCCCGCACCGGCGCCCAGTCCACCGCCTGGTAGCTCCCCCTCAGCAGGGCGGTGAACAGGACGACGTACAGCGGTGAGCGGCACCTGCGCAGCAGACCCCAGAGTGGCGTCTCGGGGTGACGGGTGTTCGCGTGCCGCATCAGCAGGTCGGCCACCCGCACGGCGGCGAAGGTCACGAGCGCCGAGCCGCCGAGCACGAGCGCCAGTCGAAGAAGGCTCTCCATGGCTCCTCAGTCGATGAGTCGTAGGTGTCTACAGGACCGTCTCCCTCGCCTCACCGACAATCCGCTCGGCAAACCCCGGGCATCCGCACGAGGGCCCGCCCGTTCTCACGGCACGCACGTGGCAGGGCGGGCCCCCGGGCCGCGCCTACACGGCGGGCTGCTGCCGCGTGACGCAGTGGATGCCGCCGCCGCCCGCCCCGGCCCGGGGGGGGAGCCCTGGGTCGTCGTGGCGAGGGCGGCGCCTGCGGCGGTCGCTCCTGCCGCGACGAGGACACCTCGTCTGTTCAGGCCTCGGTTGCGAGCGTCCTCGGCGAAGCCGGGCGGGGCGGCCGTCGTGACGGGCTCTAGGCGGGCGCAGCGTCCTCGGCGAAGCCGGGCGGGGCGGCCGTCGTGACGGGCTCTAGGCGGGCGACGGCCCGGGCGACACCGGCGTACCTGCTTCGCCTAGGGCACTGACTGACGTTTCAGTCAGTCCAGTGGGCCGCATCTCGCCTTGACTCCCCGCGGGCGCAGTACGGGGTTACGGAGGCTAGGGCTGCCGCAGCCGGGTGAGCTCCACCTCGATGGCGTCCGCCATCAGCACGCGCGCGTGGCCGACGGTGAGCCCACCGCTGAGCCAGCGCATGCTCAGGCCCTCCAGCAGGGCCGTGAGCCGCTCGGCCGCCGCCGCGAGCGTCGCCGCCGGCGCCAGCGGCTGCACCTGACCGAGGAGCGCCGCGACCTCCTGCACCCACACCAGCGTCGCCCTCGCGAGATCCTCCCGCAGGACGGGGTCGAAGACGGCGCTCGCCCGCAACTCGCCCCAGGCCGTGCTGTTCTCCCGTACCTCCGGGGCGTCCTGGAGCTCCAGGAGCAGCACCCGGTCGAGCTCCTCGCGGGGGCTCAGCGGCTCCGCCTCCGCGTCCTGCGCCGTGGTGTACCTCTCGGCGCGGTCGTTGATGAACTCCAGCGTGTGACGCAGGATTCCGGTGCGGTCCTTGAAGTGGTAGTAGATCAGGCCGGTGGAGACCCCGGCCTCTTCCGCCAGTTCCTCCACGCGGAGGCCGCGGACCCCGCGCCGGGCGATCACCCGGGCGGCCGCTTCCAGGATCTGAGCACTGCGAGACGCCATGCGTCGCACTTTATCCGGACGGTCGGACGTTCCATCCGCCACACCTTTCGGCGACCTGGCCGGGCTGCTGCGCCGGGCGGCGGCACGGGCCGCGTATGCCGGCCGTCTCGCTATTTGACTGAAATTTCAGTCAGTGCCAGAGTGGGAGCACGGCCACCCCCACTCACACCTCTGCCGAAGCCGCCCCGCGCCCCGCCGACGGCATGAAGCCGAGGCCCTCGATTCCGTCACCGCGCCGCGTCACCGCGATCCGCCGACCGCCGCCGGTAATCTCGCCAGCCCACGATCGGAGCACGTTGTGTCCCCTTTCCTCCCCTCCCGCCGCGCGGCCTTGCGCGCCTTCGCCGGAATCGGCGCCTCCCTCGGCCTCGGCGCCGCGGCGTGCGGCCGCTCCGAGGAGTCCGTGCGCGGGGGCGCGGCCACCGCTCCCGCCCGCACTCCGGCCCCCGACGGGGGGCGTCGCTTCGGCGCCGAGTGGGAGAGCCACGCCCGTACCTTCATGTCCTGGCCCGCGCTCGCCTCGGTCTGGGAGGGCGATCTGCCGTACGTACGGGAGGACATCGCCCGCATCGCGCGGGCCGTCGGGGAGTACGAGGCGGTCGTGATGATGGCCCGCCCGGATCAGGTGGCGGTGGCCCAGCGGGCCTGCGGCAGCCAGGTCGAGGTCGTCCCGCTCGCCGTCGACGACCTCTGGGCACGCGACACCGTTCCCGTCTTCGTGGAGGACGGAGGGAAGGTCGTCGGGGTCGACTTCCGCTTCAACGGCTGGGGCGGGAAGCAGGAGCACACCCATGACGCCCAGGTGGGCCGCACGCTGCTCGCCCGGTACGGCGTCCCGCGCGAGCGGGCGCCGCTCGTCTCCGAGGGGGGCTCCTTCGAGACCGACGGCGAGGGCACGCTCCTCATCACCGAGAGCTCGATCGTCAACGACAACCGCAACCGTGGGAAGAGCCGGGACCAGATCGAGGACGAACTCGTCGAGACTCTCGGTGTGGAGAAGGTCGTCTGGCTCGCGGGCGTCCGTGGCGAGGACATCACCGACGCGCACGTCGACAGCCTCGTCCGCTTCACCGCTCCCGGCGTGGTCCTGCTCGACCAGGCCTTCCCCGGCACTCCCCCGGACTCCTGGTCCCGCTCGGCCGACCAGGCACGCTCGGTCCTGAGCAGGGCGACCGACGCGCGGGGCCGGCGCTTCGAGATCATCGACCTGCCGCAGCCCGACCTCGACAGGATCACCGGCGAGGGCGACGACTTCGTGTCCACGTACGCCAACTTCTACGTCGCCAACGACTCCGTCTTCCTGCCGAAGTTCGGCGACCGGAAGGCCGACGCGCGGGCGAAGGCCATCCTCCAGGAGCACTTCCCCGACCGGGACGTGGTCCAGGTGCAGATCGACACCATCGCCTCCGGCGGCGGTGGGATCCACTGCGCGACGCACGACCAGCCGGGGAGGTGACCCGGACGGCCCCACAACGAGTTCGAGGCCGCACCGGATTTCTCCGATACGGCCTCCGACCTGCGTTTCCGCATGGTCGGGACGACAGGATTTGAACCTGCGACCCCTTGACCCCCAGTCAAGTGCGCTACCAAGCTGCGCCACGTCCCGGTGCCCGTGCCCCCGGTTTGTCCCCGGTGGCGTCGTGCAAGAGAACATTACCTCACTCCGTGCGACGGCGGGACGCACCCCCGGGCACGTGGCGGGAGGCGTTCGCGCAGGCCGGACGGGCCGGGGGGAGAATGGGCGGGTGGACAGGATGCCGAGGGACCGGGACACCGAGGGGCGGGCGCGCAGTGGGCGGCCCCGGGACGGGCTTGGGCGGCCGTTGCCGTACGGGGCCGAGGGGGTGCCGAGACAGCCGGAGGGTGTCGTGAGGGCACCGGCCGAGACGGTCGGGGAGGCACAACGGCTGCTCGACGCGGGGATGCCGTTCCATGCCCACGAGGTCTTCGAGGACGCCTGGAAGAGCGGCCCCGCCGGTGAACGGGACCTGTGGCAGGGGCTCGCCCAGCTGGCGGTGGGGCTCACGCACGCCGCACGGGGCAACGCGGCGGGCGGTGCGCGGCTGCTGCTGCGGGGTGCCGCGCGGATCTCCGGGCAGAGCGATCCGTACGGGCTCGATGTCGACGGAGTCGTCCGGTGGGCCCGCGCGTTGGCGGGCCGTGCGGACGAGGTGACGGACGCCGCCGCCGAGGCACCGCGCCTGCTCGGGGAGTGACGCGGCGCCCGGGAGGGGTAGGTCACCAGGCGACCAGGCGACCGGCAACTCCGCGGGCGCGCGGTGGATCAGGGTCGGTCGGAGGCATCAAGACCTCCCAGTCCTCGCGCAGCCGTAGGCCGGGGAAGCGAGTGGTGAACAGCTCCTGGGCGAGCGGGAGTTGGGTGCGGGCGAGCGGGGAGCCCGGACACCCGTGGGCGCCGTGACCGAAGCCGTCGTGTCGGGTCGGGCTCGCGGGCCGGGTGAGGCCGAAGGTGTCGGCATACCGGTGGCGGGCCTCGTCGCGGTCGGCGGAGCCGTAGGCGACGAAGACGGTCGCGCCTGCGGGTAGTTCGGGCCGGCGACCACGACGGGCCGGCTCGATGGGGACGCGATGGCGCCGGTGGGGCGGCGCCGTCGCGTGGAGACGACGGTGGGGCGAGAGCGCGGGCGGGGACGCCGAAGTCGGCGGGCGACGGCAGGACGTCGGGGCGCAGGGCGCTACGGGCGGGAAGCGCCCAGCTCGCGTGCGAGTACGGAGGTATGGCTGACGGACGGGTCCTTGGCGGCGGTCAGGAGGGTGATCCGACCCTGGTCGGCGAGGCTCCGCAGCTGGTCGAGGGCCTCGGCGGCCCCGGGTTCGGCAAGCTCGTCCGCGTACCGACGACAGAATTCGGCGTACGCGTCCTCGTCATCGGAGCCGTGGTACCAGCGGCGGAGTCCGGTGGAGGGTGTGAGGGCCTTGGGCCATGCGTCGACGCGGGCGTCCGCCTTGGCCAGGCCGCGCGGCCAGAGGCGGTCGACGAGGACGCGGACGCCGTCGTCGGGGGACGGGGGTTCGTAGATCCGTCGGACGCGGACGTCGCGGACGTCGCGGACGTCGCGGGCGCGGGAAGCCATGGATCCAGGGTGCCGCACGGTCCGGAGCGCCGCACGGTCCGGAGCGCCGCACGGTCCAGAGCGCGCCGCACGGTCCAGAGCGCGCCGCACGGTCCGGGGCGCCGCAGGGGGCGGCCGCTCAGCTCTCGGTGTGGTGCGGCGCCGGCATCAGCGCGGGCAGCAGGACGGAGTCGACGAACACGCGCATGGTCGAGGCGTCGGCGAACCGCTCCTCGAAGAGCCGCTCGATGCGGAGCATGCCCAGGAAGCAGGGGGCGACGAAGCCGATGGCCGGGTTGTCCCCGTCGATCTCGCCGCGCTCGACGGCCCGCCGGAGGATCTCGTCGAGGGCCGCGACCTCGGGGCTGATGACGGTCTCCCGGAGCGCGGCCCGCAGGTCGGGGTACTGGACGTACGCCTGGCTGACGGCCTCCATCAGCTCGGCGTCCCGGTCGCGGCGGGTCGCGGCGACGTGCGCGGCCTCGCGGAGGTCGCCGGCGAGGGTGCCGGTGTCGATACCGGCGAAGAACGTGCACCGCTGCTTGGCGAGGGCGGCCGTGACGAGCTTCGGCTTGGTCCCCCACTGGCGGTAGAGCGTCGCCTTGCCGCACTTGGTGCGGGAGGCGACCCCCTCCATGGTCACCGCGTCGTAGCCGCCCTCCCGGAGCAGACAGAGCACGGCCTCGTACAGCTCGGTCTCCCGCTCGGGGGTGATCTTGCTGCGGCGGGCGGCGGCGGTCGCGGCCTGCGTGGACATGGCTTCCTCCCGGACAGCTCTCTGCACATACGAGAGTAGGGGGTGCACAATCGAGACGCAAACGTATCGAGACGGTTGCGTCTCGATGAAATCGGATCTAGGCTTCCTCCGTTTGCTGCCGATTTGACTGTCAGAGGGGCCGTGCGATGGCTGCCGGGATACGCGGGATGCGGGGGACACGTCCCGCCGTACCGGAGCCGAGACCCGCCGACGGGCCGCCGCCGGCCACCACTCCGAGACCGCCCCTGCTGCGCGAGCTGCTGCTCGTCACCGCGCTCTTCCTCGTCTACAAGTGCGGCCGGCTCTTCGCCAACGGTCACGAGCTGCGCGCCTTCCACAACGCCGACCGGATCTGGGACGTCGAGCGGGCGTTCCATCTGCCCGGCGAGGGCTCGGTCCAGGCGCTCCTCATGCACGGCGAGCCGCTCGTCCGGGCCGCCAACACCTACTACGCGGCCGTGCACTTCCCGGCCACCCTCGCCTTCCTCGGCTGGCTCTACTGGCGTCGGCCCGCCCATTACGTCTGGTCCCGCCGGGTCCTCGCCCTCCTCACCGCCGCCGCTCTCGCGCTGCATCTGCTGATGCCGCTGGCGCCGCCCCGGCTGCTGACCGGGACAGGACTCGTCGACACCGCCCGGGTGTACGGGCCGTCGGTGTACGGCGCGACGCCCGCGACGGACTCGATGGCGAACCAGTTCGCCGCGATGCCCTCGCTCCACTTCGGCTGGGCGCTGATGGTCGCGATCGGCCTGATCGCGGCGGGCCGCACGCGGCTTCGCTGGCTGTGGCTGCTGCATCCGGCGCTGACCCTGCTGGTCATCGTCGGCACGGCCAACCACTACTGGTTCGACGCGCTCGCGGCGGCGGCGCTGCTCGGCGTCGCGCTCGCGGTCGTGCGGCCGCCGGGCGCGACCCCCGTCGCCCGGGCCGCCGTGCCCCGCGCGCGGGCGCCCCGTCCGGCGGAGGCGCTGCGATGAGCGGCCTCGACTCCACCGTGTTCGCCGTCCTGCTCTCGCTGGTCTCCGCGGCCGGGTACGCCCTCGCCGCGGTCGCCCAGTCCCGGCTCGCCTCCGCGTCCGACGGCGGCCGCGGCGCACTCCGCGCACTGCTCGCGCGCGGCCAGTGGTGGTGGGCGGTCGGCCTCAACGCGGCGGGCGCGCTCGCGCACGTGGCCGCGCTCCACTACGGCCCGCTGACGCTCGTTCAGCCGCTGGGCGCGCTCACCCTCGTGGCGGCGCTGCCCCTCGGCGCGTACTGCGCCCGGCGCCGGGTCACCCGCGCGGAGTGGCGCGGCGCGTTCTGGACCCTGGCCGGTCTCGTCGCCCTCATCTCGGTCACGGGCCCGGCGACCCCGGGCGACGCCCTGACGCTCCGCGAGGCCCTGATCGTCGCGGCGGCGACGGCCTTCCTGATCGCGGCACTGACATCGAACGGCCGACTCGGGTCCCGGCGCCGCCGCCTCGGGCGGGGGCTCGGGCATGCCACCGCCTCCGGGATCGCCTCCGGCGTGGGTTCCGCGCTGACGCAGACGCTCACCGCCGCGCTCGCGCGGGAGTTGCCCGGCGGGACGCCCGCCTGGTGGCAGACGGCCCTCGTCGCCCTGCTCATCTCCGGCTTCGCCGTGGGCGGGCTGCTCCTCTCGCAGACCGCCTACCGGGGCGGCCTCGCCGCCCCGCTGGCCGTCGTGAACCTCTCCAACCCGGCCGCCGCGGCCGTCATCGGCGTGGCGCTGCTCGGCGAGACGTTCCGCGCGGGTGTGTGGGGCTGGCTGGTAGCGGCCGCCGCCTCACTGGTCGCCGCACGCGGAGTGGTGCTCCTGACGACCGGAGCGGGCCCGGCCCCTTCCACGGCGCCGACCCCCTCCCCGGCGGCCCCCTCCGCGCCGCCGGCCCCGGCCCCCTCCTCGGCGCCGGTCACCGTTCCGGTCGCGGTCACCGCCCCCGTACCCCCTCCGCCGCTGCCATCCCCGGTCGTGGCCTCCGGAAAGCCGTTCCCCACCTCCCGTTCCCGTACCGACGAGGCCGCCCAGGCCACCACCCCGGCGGTCGTCGGCTGACGGCCGACTCGACCGCACGGCCGCACCGCCGCACGGCCGCACCGCCGCACGACCGCACGGCCGCACCGCCGCACGACCGCACCGCCGCACGGCCATCCGCCCACCTCGCCGCCCGGACCCCGATTCCGCTCCGGGGCTCGCAGCGCCCCACCACCCAGCGGCACCATGCCCGTTGCTCGCGGTCTGTCGCCTCCGCTTGTTGGATAGCCGAACTATCCTGGGACGGGAGAGTAGAACTCCGGGTAGCCGTGTCGAGACGATGGGAACGGTGAAGACCTTTTGCGCCTCTCCGAGTTGAGCGAGCGCGGCGGCGCCTCCGTGGCCACCGTGAAGTACTACCTGCGCGAGGGACTCCTGCCCCCCGGCACCCCTGTCACCGCCCGACAGTCGGAGTACGGCGAGGAGCACGTGCGCCGCCTGCGGCTCGTCCGGGCGTTGCTCACGGTCGGCGGGATGACGATCCAGCAGGCCCGGGACGTGCTGGCGGTCGCGGACGACCCCGCCTTCGGGCGGCACGAGCGCATCGGCATCGCCCAGTACATGCTGGGGCCGCAGATCTCCCCGCCCGACCCCGCCGACCCGGAGCGCGCCCTCTGGGACGAGGTCTTCGCCGAGATGCGCGGGCTGCTCACCGAGATGGGCTGGCAGGTGTACGACGAGGCGCCCGCGCTCGCCGCGCTGACCCGCGCGGTCCTGACGCTCCGCACCCTGGGCTACCGGGGCGGCGCCGACCACATCCGGCGGTACGCCGACGTGATGCACCCGATCGCCGCCGAGGAGTACACGGTGATCGAGGAATGCCCGGTCCTGGAGGAGGCGATGGAGGCGGCGGTCGCGTACACCGTGCTGTACGAGCCGATCCTGCTGGCCCTGCGCCGCCTGGCGCACGAGGACGTCTCTGCCCGTCTGCACCGGATCCCACCACCCCAGGAAACCCCACTTTCGTCACCTTGACGAAAAGCGACCGGAACCCTATCGTCAAACTGACGACAGGGGGAGTTCCCATGGCCGACATCACCCGCCGCGCCGGCTGGCGCCATCTGCGGTCCGCACCGACCGCCCACATCCGCCACCACCGGCGCGGACGCCTCGTCCACGACGGGACGGGGCTCAGCTTCTGGTACCGCTCGCTCTCCGCCGCGCTCTCCGAAGTGCCGGTCAACGACCGTGAGCTGGCGATGGCGTTCCACGCCCGCACCGCGGACTTCCAGGACGTGAGCGTCCAGTCCACCGTCACGTACCGGATCGGGGAGCCGGAGGCGGCGGCCACCCGGCTCGACTTCTCCATCGACCCGGACACGGGCGCCTGGCGCGGCGCGCCACTGGAGCAGATCGCCACGCTGCTGACGGAGACGGCCCAGCAGCACGCGCTCGACGTCCTCGCCCGCACCCCGCTGGCGGCGGCGCTCGTCGACGGGGTGGCGGCGGTACGGGACCGGATCGCGGCCGGGCTCGCGGCCGAACCGCGGCTGCCCGCCACCGGGATCGAGGTGGTGGCGGTGCGGGTGGTGGCGATCCGTCCGGAGCCGGAGGTCGAGCGCGCCCTGCGCACCCCGGCGCGCGAGCAGATCCAGCAGGAGGCGGACCGGGCGACCTACGAACGCCGGGCCGTGGCCGTCGAGCGCGAGCGGACCATCGCCGAGAACGAGCTCGCCAGCAAGATCGAACTCGCCCGGCAGGAGGAACGGCTCGTCGACCAGCGCGGCACCAACGCGCGGCGTGAGGCGGAGGAGAGCGCCGCCGCCGACGCCGTACGCGCGGAGGCGGAGGCGGTACGGAAGGTCCGGCTCGCGCGGGCCGAGGCCGAGGCGGCGCGGGAGGTCGGCGAGGCACGGGCGCAGGCCCAGGCGGCGTGGCTCCGGGTGCACGGCGAGGTCGAGACGGGCACCCTGCACGCCCTCGCGGCGACCCGGGCGGCGGAGAACCTGCCGCGGATCGAGAGCGTGACCGTCTCCCCGGACGTCCTGACCGCGCTGCTCGGCAGGCTGGGCGGCGGCGGGGCGTCGTCGTGAGCCTGGCGCCGCGCGCGGTGCTCGTGCACCGCACCACGGAGTACGAGGAGTTGCTCGCCCGGCACGGTACGCACGGGCAGGCCGCGTTCTTCCTGTCGAGCCGGGGCCGGAGCATCGAGGATGTACGACAGCGGTACGAGCGGAACCGGCGCGGGCTCGCGGAGGTGGCGGCGGCCGTGCCGCTGTCGTGGCGGCAGGCGCGGGTGGAACGGGCGGACCTCGACCGGTTCCTGTTCGGCCCCGAGGACGTCGTGGTGGTGGTCGGGCAGGACGGCCTGGTGGCCAACGCGGCCAAGTACCTGTCCGGGCAGCCGGTCGTCGGCGTCGACACCGACCCGGGCCGGAATCCGGGCGTCCTCGTCCGGCACCGCGCGGCGGACGCGGGGCGCCTGCTGACGTCGGCCGCCGCGTCGGCCGCCCGGACCGGGGTGGACGAGCTCACGATGGTGGAGGCGGTCACGGACGACGCGCAGCGGCTCCTCGCCCTGAACGAGGTCTATCTGGGTCCGCCGACCCACCAGACCGCGCGGTACACGCTCGCGGTCGAGGGCGGTCCGGAGGCGGCGCCGGAGCCCCAGGCGTCGTCGGGCGTGCTGGTCGGTACGGGCACCGGGGCGACGGGATGGCTGCGCTCCCTGTGGCACGAGCGCTCCAGCTCCCTCGCTCTCCCCGGCCCGACGGCGAGCCGCCTCGCCTGGTTCGTCCGCGAGGCCTGGCCCTCGCCGACCACGGGCACGACGCGGGTGGAGGGCGTCCTGACGCCCGGCACGTCCCTCCGCCTCACGGTGGAGTCGGACCGCCTGGTCGCCTTCGGCGACGGCATGGAATCGGACACCTTGAACCTGACGTGGGGCCAGACGATCCGCGTGGGCGTCGCCGACACGAGGCTCCGGCTCGTGGGGTGAGCGCCGGGCGCCCCCTGCGCCATGGGTGGTGGGGCGTGAGGTTGCGCGCGGGGCACCCCCCCTACGCCACGGGCGGTGGGGCATGAGGTGGCACGCGGGGCGCCCCCTACGCCACGAGCGGTGGGGCGTGAGGTGGCACGCGCGGCACCTCCTACGCCACGAGCGGCGGGGCCTGAGGTGGCGCCCGGGGCGAGCCGTGGGTGGTCCCTCGTGGGGTGTCTCCCTCGCTCTGGCCTGCGGCCGGAAAGCGTCGCAGCGGTGCTCGGGCGGGTCCCGCGCTCGCTATGCTCGGGGCGCTTTGACCGGTTTCTGATGTCCCTCGGCCGCCGAAGGAACCTCATGCCCCTCGCCTCCACCGGCTCCCTGCAGGTCTCCACCGCGACGCTCCAGGACTGGGCGGTCGTGCGGCGGTGGGCCGTCGACGAGGGGTGGAACCCGGGGGTGGCGGACGCGGCGGCGTTCTTCGCGCAGGACCCCGAGGGGTTCTTCCTCGGGCGCATCGACGGAGAGCCCGTCTCCGCCGTCTCCGTGGTCAACTACAGCGACCGGTACGCCTTCCTCGGCTTCTACCTCGTCCGCCCCGACCTCCGGGGCCTCGGCCACGGGCTCGCGACCTGGCGTGCCGGCCTCGCCCACGCGGGCGACCGGGCCGTGGGGCTCGACGGGGTGCCGGACCAGCAGGACAACTACCGCCGCTCCGGCTTCTCCTCCGCCCACCGCACGGCACGGTACGTCGGCGAGCCGAGCACCCCGGGCTCCCCCGGCGCCCCGGGCTCCCCCGGCACCCCGGCCGCCCCGGGCTCCCCCGGCACCCCGGCCGCCCCGGGCTCCCCCGGCACCCCGGCCGCCCCGGGCTCCCCCGGCACCCCGGCCGCCCTGAGCTTCCCCGGCGCACCCGACCCCTCCGTCGTGCCGGTCCACGACGTCGACGCCGCCGCCCTCGCCGCGTACGACAGTGCCTGTCACCACGCGGAGCGCCCGCGCTTCCTCGTGCCGTGGCTGACCACGCCCGGACACCGGGCCCTGGCGCGGGTCGTCGGCGGGCGCCTCACGGGGTACGGCGTGGTGCGGCCGGCCGAGGACGAGGCTCGGATCGGGCCGCTCTTCGCCGACACGCCCGCCGACGCGGCCGTCCTCCTCGACGCGCTGGCCGCCGAGGCCCGCGCGTTCGGCTCCGCGCGGATCGCGGTCGACATGCCGGAGGCCAATCCGGCGGCGGCCCGCCTCGCACGCGACCGCGGCCTGGAGCCGACGTTCGAGACTGCGCGGATGTACACGGCGCCGGTCCCGCCGATCGCGCAGGAGCGCGTCTTCGGCGTCACCACCCTCGAACTCGGCTGACGCTCCGCCGCCGCCGGCCACCCCCCTCGGACCGGCCCGAGGCGGCAGACCGCCCCCGCGCACTGCCCCTCCCCCGGCCCCGCAACCCCCCGCGCACCCTCACGCCCTCCCCGACCCCCTCGGGGGGCGACAAGGGTTTTCCCCGTATCGGGTTCATCTCGGCGTTCCCTACTGTCTGCCGCACCGGCAGAAACCATCCTCCGCGCCACCCACCTGTCAGGTCCATGTGGAGCGGTGGATAGGGTCCGCCGGTGGCGGCCTTGACCCGGGCCGTCGCGTCGCCGGTGGCGGCGCACGGGCTCCCCAAGCCCAAGGGAACGACGGATCGCGACCCCACTTCGCCCCGTGGCTCCCGCGCCGCCGCCACTGCTCCGCACCCACGTCGTGCTTGAAAGGGAACACATTGAACAGTTCCAGGCGGAGAGTCATATCCGTCGTGGTCGCGAGCGCCGCGATCATCGGCGCCGCTGCCACTTCCACCGGGGCGTTCGCCGCCGCTCCGGCCGCTGCCACCCCGAAGCCGGTTCCGGCCGCGCAGACGATGACCGCGCTGCCCAGCGCCCCGGTCGAGAAGGTCATCGTCACCTACAAGACCAGGACCGCGGAGGCCGGCTCCAACGCCGCCGCGCAGACCGACGCGGCCGCCAAGGGCGCCGCGACCGGTGAGCGCCTCGCCTTCGAGCGCCGCCTCGCCGGCGGTGCCGCGCTGGTCGACCTGGGTGGCAGCGCCACCAAGCAGGACGTCACCGAGGTCATGGCCGCGTTCCGCGCCGACCCGCAGGTCGCCTCGGTGGAGCCCGACATCCGCGCCTACGCGATGGCGGTCACCCCGAACGACACCGAGTACGCCAAGCAGTGGGACCTCTTCGAGGCCACCGGCGGCATGAACGTCCCGACCGCCTGGGACAAGACGACCGGCTCCGGTGTGACCGTCGCCGTGATCGACACCGGCTACGCGGCCCACACCGACCTCGCCGCCAACGTCGTCAACGGCTACGACTTCATCTCCGACTCGGCCGACGCCCGCGACGGCAACGGCCGTGACGCGAACGCCAAGGACGAGGGCGACTGGAACGCCACCGACAACGAGTGCGGGCTCGGCTCCAAGGCCTCCAACTCCTCCTGGCACGGCACGCACGTGGCCGGCACCATCGGTGCGGTCACCAGCAACACCAAGGGCATCGCGGGCATCGCGTACAACGCGAAGATCCAGCCCGTGCGGGTGCTCGGCAAGTGCGGCGGTTCCTCCGCCGACATCGCCGACGCCATCACCTGGGCGTCCGGTGGCTCGGTACCGGGCATCGCCGCCAACGCGACCCCGGCGAAGGTGATCAACCTGAGCCTGGGCGGCTCCAGCTCCACCTGCCCGAGCGTCTACCAGAACGCGATCAACGGCGCCGTCTCGCGCGGTACCACCGTCGTCGTCGCCGCGGGCAACAGCAACGCCAACACCTCCGGCTTCACCCCCGCGAACTGCGCGAACGTCATCACCGTGGCGTCGACCAGCCGCGAGGGCAACCGTTCGTTCTACTCGAACTTCGGCTCCATCGTGGACGTGGCCGCGCCGGGCGGCGAGACCCGCCGCGCGACCGACACGCCGGGGACCATCACGACCCCCCAGAACGGCATCCTCTCCACGCTGAACTCCGGCGCGACGACCCAGTCGGCGGAGAACTACGCCCCCTACCAGGGCACCTCGATGGCCGCGCCGCACATCGCCGGCCTGGCCGCGCTGCTGAAGTCGGCGAAGACGAGCCTCACCCCGGCCGAGATCGAGTCCGCGATCAAGACCAACGCCCGCCCGCTGCCCGGCACCTGCACCGGTGGCTGCGGAACCGGCATCGCCGACGCCACGAAGACCGTGAACGCCGTCACCACCACGACGCCGCCCACGGGCACCGTCTTCACCAACGCGACCGATGTGACGATCGCCGACAACACCACCGTGTCGTCCACGATCTCCGTCACCGGCCGCACCGGCAACGCCCCCGCCGCCCTCAAGGTCGGCGTGGACATCAAGCACACCTGGCGCGGGGACCTGGTCGTCGACCTGGTCGCCCCCGACGGCACGGTGCGCAATCTGAAGGCCTCCTCCGGCTCCGACAGCGCCGACAACGTCGTGGCCACGTACACGGTCGACGCGTCGAGCGAGGTCGCCAACGGTGCCTGGAAGCTTCAGGTCCGCGATGTGGCCACGGGTGACACCGGCTACATCGACTCCTGGACCCTGACCTTCTAGGCCCACCTGAACCACCCCCCACAACAGCATCATTGCTGGTCAGCGACGCGCTCGTGGTCTACACCACGGGCGCGTCCTGGCGTGGGGGCCGCGGTCCGTTGTCCGTATGCCGGACAACGGGCCTGGACTGCGCCGGTACGCTCCGTATTCTCTGCCCCACGGGGCTCACGGGCCGGGCCCGAGTGCCGGAGGGGGAGGGGTGGACAGGTGACGACCGCACCAGTGCCGCACCTCCCGCTGCGCCCCGTGGGCGTGGGCGGTTCTCCCGCGCCGGTGGGCCGCGAGGAGCTGCTCTCCCGGCTCGAACGTGTCCTGAATTCGCGGGGCCGGGCCTTCCTCACCGGCACGGCCGGCGTCGGCAAGACCGAGGTCGCGCTCGCGGAGGCGGCCCGGGCGGAGGCCCGCGGCGAGACGGTCCTGTGGCTGGCGACCCTGCCGGCCGACCGCGAGATACCGGGCGCGGTGGCGGCCGCCCTCGTGGCCTCGGCAGCGGCGACGGTGACCTGGTCGGGGCTCGCCGCCCAGGCGACGGCGCCGGCGCCGAGCGGTCCGGCAGGCCGGGCCGGCGGGAAGCCGTCGGCGGGCTCGTCCGGCCAGGCAGGCGGCAAGGCCCCGGCACGCTCGAAGACCGCGGCTCGCTCGAAGTCCACGACCGGCTCGTCGACCGGGAACGGCTCGACGACCGCGACCGGCTCCTCGGCCGGGACTGGCGCGAAAACGACGCCCGCGTCGACGACCACGGCCACCGGCGCGACAGCCCCGACGGGTTCGACGCCCCCGGTCGGTCCGATGATCCCGGCCGGCTCGCACGCGCCGATCGGCTCGATGTCCGCGGCCGGTTCCACCGACCCGGCCGCTCGGCAGGCCGCGTCCACGGGGCTTTCGCCGGCGGGCCCGCGCGCCGGCCTGGCGTCCGGGGTGTTCGACGGTCTGCCCGGCCCCCAGCGGACCGCCGTCGCGATGCTCTGCCGGGAGGCGCCGCTGCACGACGGCGGCTGGGACCCGATCGCGCTGCGCCTCGGCATCGCGCAGATCCTGCGGGCCCTGACGACGGCCCGCGGCCCCGCCCTCCTCGTCGTCGACGGCGTGCAGCACATCGACGCCGACAGCGCCGACCTGCTGCGCTTCGCCCTCCACCTGGCCCCGCCCGCGCTGCGGGTCATCGCGGTCGAGACCCCCGAGGCGTACGGCTCCGACGACGGCCACGACACCCGCCTCTGGGTGCCGTCGGAGGCCGACATCCTGCTCGTCCCGCCGCTGCACGCCGACGAGATCGCCGAACTCCTCATCCACCACCGGCTGCCGTCCCGGATGGCGGGCCGCATCCACAAGGCGAGCGGCGGCAACCCCCGCCTCGCCCTCGCCGTGGGCCGCTCGCTGGCCGACGCGCGCACCCCCGTCCACCACGCGGAGGCGCTGACGCTGTCCGGCCGGGCCCGCGATCTGGCGCGGCAGCTGCTCGGCGCCGCGCCGCCCGCCGTCCGCGAGACGCTGCTGCTCGCCGCCCTGGCGCTGCGGCCGACGGCGGCGCTGATCCGGCGGGCCGGGCGGCCCAACGCGGAGGCGGACCTCGCGACCGCCGAGCGGGCCGACCTGGTGTCGCTGGCCGAGGACGGCACCGTCGCCTTCACCGCCGGGCTGCTCCCCTCCACGCTGGTGCACGACGCCTGCTGGGCGGAGCGCAGCGCCGGGCACGCGGCGCTCGCCGGGGTCGTGGACGACTCGGTCGAGGCGGTACGGCACCGGGCGCTCGCCACCGACGTCCCCGACGAGGCGCTGGCCGCCGAGGTCGCCGCGGCGGCCGATCTGGCCCGGCGGCGGGGCAACAGCGCGCTCGCCGCCGAACTGGCCCTGCTCGCCGCCGAATCGACGCCCGTCCGGAACGCGGCGCAGCGGATCACCCGGCTCGTGGACGCCGCCGAGGAGGCCGCCAGGGCAGCCCGCGCCGACCTCGCGATGCGGGCCGCGACCGATCTGCTGGCCCGGGACGCGGCCCCGTCCGACCGGGTCCGGGCCCGGCTCGCCGTCCTGGACACGGCGGGGCAGGGGCTGACCGGTCTGGACGAGATGTACGTGCACGCGATGGAGGACTCCGAGGGCGACACCGCGCTGCGGGCGGGTGTGCTGCTCCGACTGGCCGTCAAATACGTGCTGGCGGACGGCGATCCGCTGCGCTCACGGTCCGCCGCCGTTGAATCGGCCGCGCTGGCGGCCTCGGTGGGCGATCCCCGGACGGCGGCGCAGGCCCTGACCGTACAGGCGCGGATGGACCGGGCGCTCGGGGCGTCGGACGCGGAGTCGGTCCTGGCGCAGGCGCGGGGGCTGGAGATGGCCGAGCGTCCGCTCGGAATCCGCAACGCCGCTCAGATCCTGACGATCCGTCACGCACTTTTCGACGACCGGCTCGCCGACGCCCGCGACCAGGTGAACGCGCTGCTGCCGCTGGTCCAGCGACGCGGTTCGGTGGAGGACACCATCGAGTTGTTCTCCACGCTCGCCGCGATCGAGGCGCGGATCGGGGCCTGCCCGGCGGCGCTGGTGCACGCGGGACAGTCGCTCGCGCTGACCTTGGAGGCGGGCCTCTCCCCCGGGCCCGCCTGGTACACGCTCGCCCTCGCGGAGACGGCCGGCGGGAGCTTCGCCCGGGCCGCCAGCTACGCCCGGCGCAGCGTCCAGGCCTCCGAGGAGGAGGGCGACCGGGTCTTCCTCTCCCGCAGTCTCTACGCCCTCGGCCGGGTCCAGCTGGTCAACGGGGACGTCGCCTCGGCCCTGGAGACGCTGCGCCGGGTGCAGGCGAACGAGCGGGCGCAGTCGACGGTCGACCCGTCGATGCTGCGCTGGCACGAGGAGCTGGCGGAGGCGCTGCTCGCCAACGACGCCGCGCAGGCGGCGGTGGAGCTGCTGGCCGAAGTGCGTCCGGTGGCCGAGAGCCTGGGCCGTACGACCGTACTCCTGGGCTGCGACCGGGCGTACGCCCTGCACCTCGCCGGGTGCGGGCGGACGGACGAGGCGGCCGAGCTGCTCGTGCGCACGGCCGAGCGGTTCTCGGAGGCGGGGCTGCCGCTGGAGCACGGGCGCGCGCTGGTCTCGCTGGCCCGGGTGGAGCGCAGACGTAGACGCCGCTCGGCGGCGCAGAGCGCGCTGCAGGCGGCGGCCGCGGTGTTCGAGCGGGCCGGTGCCGCTCCCTGGCTGGCGCTGACGCGCGAGACGCCGGCCGGTGAGGACTCCCTGCCGGCACTCTCCTCGCTGACCGACGCGGAGCTGCGGCTCGCCCACCTGGTGGGGCAGGGCGCCAGCAACCAGGAGGCGGCGGCCAAGTTGTACCTGAGCGTGAAGACGGTCGAGGCGCGCCTCACCCGGATCTACCAGAAGCTGGACGTCCGCTCCCGGGCGCAGCTGGCGACGGCCCTGCGCGGCTGAGAGCCCCGCCGCGCCGCCCCCTTCCGTCCTCAGATCGTGAAGGGCCGCTGGCGCAGGAACGCGGGCGGGGGGCTGCCCGTCGTGTAGAGGTTGGGGCTCTGGGTGGCCGGCAGTCGGCTCTGGATGGCGCGGTGGAAGGAACGGTAGCCGCCGCGGAAGGCGCCTTCGTCCCAGACCTCCAGGAGGGCCGCGGTGAAGGCACCGTTGACGTCGCCGTCGGCGGAGTACTGGTTGTCCTGGCAGCCCGAGATCAGCAGCGCCCGCGCCTCGGCCGCCTCTCCGTTCGGGGAGTCCTTCGCCAGGGAACGCCGCAGTTCCTCGAAGAAGCCCTGGTCCCGCGCGTAGATCTCCTGCTGGCGGAAGACGGGCATCATGCGCACGCGGGGTTCCGGCGGGTACGAGCCGGGCAGCTCGATGCCGCTGCCGCTGTGGCAGCAGTCGAGGAGCGCGACGATCCGGACGCCGTCCGCGAAGCCCCGGAACTCCCGGTTCACCTCGTCGTCGAGGAACTGCCGGTCGTAGAGCACGAGGGTCTCGTCGAGCGCGTCCGGCTCGTCGTCGTCCCCGGTGGCGTCCGGTACCTGACCGCCGTGGCCCGAGTAGGTGAAGAGCAGGACGTCGCCCGGGGCGAGTCTCCCGGCGGCCTCCTGGAGCGCGGCGGTGACCTGGTCGACGGTGCAGTCGGGGGTGAGCAGGACGGTGTCGGCGAAGCCCGCGGCGCGGGCCAGCGCGGCCATGTCCCGAGCGTCGTTCTCGCAGGCCACGAGGGCGCCGTCCCAGCCCTCGTAACGGCCGGGGTCGACCGTGTTCAGTCCGAGGTGGACGGAGAGTCCGGCGGGCATGGGGTGCCTCCTTGGACAGGGTGGGGAGGAGCACCGGGGCGGCTGATCGAGTGGCCTCTGCGCCCGGTGCCGAGCGCGACCCTTCGGGCGCGGTACTTACATCGTATGGAACCCACCGATCCCTCGCCTTCTCCACCGCACCCGCGCGCGGGCGGGCAGCGCCGCGACTCGTTCGCCGACCGCACCGGCTACGAGGAGGACTTCCTGGGTCCGACCGTGCCGCTGCCGCTGCCCGTGCGCGCCTCGGTGGAGACGGTGATCCTGCCGTACACGCACTTCACCGTGGTCTTCCGGCCCGACCGGCGGCTGGCCGCCTCGACCGCCGTCTGCATCGAGGGCGGGGAGCTGGTCGAGGACCTGCCCAGGGACGACGTCTGGGAGTTCGACCCGCGGCTGGCCGAGGAGCAGCAGGCGGGCAACGACGTCTACCGGAACAACAGCCTGGACCGGGGCCACCTGGTGCGCCGGCTCGATCCGGTGTGGGGCACGGCGGCGGTCGCGGCCCGGGCCAACACCGACACCTTCCACTACACGAACGCGGCGCCGCAGTCCGACGTGTTCAACCAGGGCAAGCAGCTCTGGCAGGGTCTGGAGAACCATCTCCTGGACCACGCGGCCCAGTTCGACCGGCGGCTCACGGTGCTCACCGGTCCGGTGCTGCACGACTCCGACCCGCCCTACCGGGGTGTCCAGGTGCCGCTGCGCTTCTGGAAGGTGGCGGCGTTCATGCAGGACGGGGCGCTGGCGTCGACCGCGTACGTCCTCGACCAGAGTCCGGACCTGAGCCGCGACGCGGAGCGGGCGCTGTCCGGCGCGAAGGCCGGTGCGCCGCCGCCGCTCGGGCCGTTCCGGACGTACCAGGTGCCGGTCTCGGACGTCGCGGAGCTCACCGAGCTGGAGTTCGGGCCGCTGCCGGACGTCGATCTGATGCCGCCGTTCCGGGCGCCGGAGGACCGCTGGCGACGGCTGGAGTCCTTCGACGACATCGTCCTGCAGAGCTGACCGCCGGGCACGCGGAGGCCGAGCCGCGCCCGCCCGGTCCGTCGCCCGTTTGCCACCGCCCTCCCCCGGTGAAACGATGACAGACGGGGCCAGTCGGGACCGCCGGGCAGGTGCGGTATGCCGCTCACCGAGACGGAATGGGGACTCGTCACCAGTTGGGTGCGTGAGTGCCTTCTCGACACCCCGGACCCCGCCACCCGGTTGCGGGCCGCAGGGCTCTCGTCGGACTTCGTCGCGGATCTCGTGCTCTCTCCGGACCGCGACGCGAACGCCCGCATGGTGGTGGGCGCGGCGCGCAGGGACATCGCCCATCAGCGGGCGCTGCTCGACGCCCTGACCGGGCTCGACGCGCTGACGGCGGCGGGCAACGCCGAGGCGCGGAGTCTGCTGAGACGGCTGCGGGAGGACGAGGAGCTGCTGCGCTCGGCGCGTGACCCGTTCCGGACGCTGGTGCTCGCCAACGGCACCGAGGTCTTCATCGGCCGGGACGGGCTGCGCGAGAAGCTCAGGGGGTTCGTCGCCGACCCGGAGCAGACGGTGCTCGTGGTGGACGGCGAGCCGGACAGCGGACGTTCGTACTCGTACCGCCTGATCCGCCATCTCGGACAGCACTGCGGGTTCCGTCCGGTACGGATCACGCTCTCGCGGACCTCGACGGCGGCCCGTCTCGTGGAGCGGCTCACGGACTTCGTGGCGGGCCCCGGAGCGGAGCGGTCGCCGTTGAATCCCACGCAGTTGAACGATCCACTGCCCTCGATCGACGACGCCGTGCACCGGATCGTGAGCTGGGCGACGACGGCCGAGGAGCGCTTCTGGCTGGTGCTCGACGAGTGCGACAAGCTCGACGCCACCTCCGACGTCTGGGACTGCGTCGGCAAGCTCGCCCTGGCCGTCTACGAGCACACACCGGTACGGCAGGACGCCGTTCCCCGGCTCGTCCTGCTGGGCTACTCCCCGACGATGCGTCAACTCCCGTACGACATACGGAGCGCCATGTGCCGGGACACGGCGCTGGTGGCGAGCGAGGACGATCTGCGCACGTTCTTCGCTGAGTTCTTCGGCCAGGCACTGCCCGCGCAGGACCCGACGGCGCTCGGGCGCCTGGTGGACGTGGCGGTGGCCGGAGTGCTGCGCGCGGTCGACGCGGCGGATCCCACGGACAGTCACATGCGCCGGGTCTGTACGGCGGTGGAGGAGACGGTACGGCTCTCCCGCGCGCTCGCCCCCGGCGACGACGCCCCCGATCAGCTCCTGCGGGCGATGCGGAGCACGGCCGCGCAGCCGCAGCCCGCGGCGCCCACGCTGCCGGAGCTGCGCAGGGCCTACCGGGAGGCGGCCTGCCTCCTGGACGAGTTCGATCCCGCCCGGCTGCGGCTTCCCGACGAGAGCGGCCCCAGCGGGCGGGCCGTCCTGGCCCTCGTCGACGACTGCACCGCGCTGGCCACGCACCCCACACCGACCTGGGTCCTCAAGCCCGAGGTGCGTGACGAGACGCTGAGCGCTTTCGCGGGCCCGCAGGCCGCCCGGCGCGCCCTGGCGGCGGCCATCGGTGCCGTCCCCGACGGTCCGGGCACCGAGCGCGCCGCGCTCGCCCTGCTGTCCGGCGCCCCGGCCGGCCTCGACGGACTGGGCGTCGAGGGGCTGTGCGACACCCTGCGCGCGGTCCTGTGGCTGCGCATGATCCCCGGCGCGACCGGCCTGCCGGACGTCGACGAGCTGCAACACCGGCTGGAGCGGGCCCGGTTGCTCCAGCCGCTCGAGCGGCTGATGGCGGGCCCGATCCATGGGCGGCAGCGCGAACTCGACGCCCTGCGGGCCTACATCGCGCTGCCGGCCGAGCCCGCGGAGCCGCCCGTCCTCCTCCATGGCGTGGGCGGCATCGGCAAGAGCACCCTGCTCGCGACCTTCCTCGTCGAGAGCCTGCGCGAGTCGCCCACCGGTTTCCCCTTCGCCTCCATCGACTTCGAGCGGCCGACGCTCTCCATCCACGAGCCGGCCACCGTGCTCGCCGAGATCGCCCGCCAGCTCGGCGTCCAGTACCCCGGCCGGCGCGCCGCGTTCGACGCCCTCGCCGACGAGTGCGAGGAGACCGCCGCCTCCCAGCGCGGCGAGCGGAACCAGCTCGACGAGCTGTACCAACTCTCCGCCACCCGCGCGACCCTCGGCCGCGACTACTCGGCGGGGTTCCACTCCCGGGCCAGCGCCCGCGAACAGGAACTGGCCCGCAGTGTGGCGGAGTTGGTCGCCGGGGCGGTCGGCACACCGGTCGGCGGGGACGACCCGCCGCTGGTGATCGCCCTCGACTCCTTCGAGGAGGCCCAGTACCGGGGCTCCCCCGTCATCGCGAGGATGTGGGCCATCTGGACGGCCCTGCGCGCCGCGTACCCCCGGCTGCGGTTCCTCGTCTCCGGGCGCGCGCCCATCGACCATCCGGCGAAGGTGCTCGCGCCGCGCACCATGGAGCTGGGCGAGCTGGACAAGGAGGCGTCCGTGGCCCTGCTGACCTCCTGCGGGGTCACGGACGAGGCGGTCGCCCGGGACCTCGTCGACCGGATCGGCGGCCATCCGCTCAGCCTCAAGCTCGCCGCACGGACCACCGTGCTGCTGGGCGCCGGCTCCGACTCGCTCGGCGACCTGCTGCGCACGCTGCCCTCGCGCCGCCGGTACTTCCACCACCAGGTCGACCAGATGCTGATCCAGGGCACGCTGTACGACCGTATCCTCAAGCACATCGCGGACGACGCGGTCCGCGCGCTCGTCCAAGCGGGTCTCGCGCTGCGGGTGATCACTCCGGAGCTGGTCCAGGAGGTCCTGGCCGAGCCGGCCGGTCTGGACATCGGGTCGGCGCAGGAGGCGCGTTCGCTCTTCGGGCGGCTGGTCTCGCGACTCGACCTGATGGAGCCGGCCGGGCCGCAGGCCGTACGGCACCGGGCGGATCTGCGCTCGATCATGCTGCGGCTCTCCGACAGCGCGCGGACGGACCTGATGCGGGCCGTCGACCAGCGCGCGGTGGAGTTCTACGCGGCCCGCGAGGGCGCCGCCGCGCGGGCCGAGGAGCTCTACCACCGGCTGCGGCTCGGTCAGGACCCCCGCGCGGTGGAGCGGCGTTGGCAGTCCGGCGTGGCCGGTTTCCTCACCGGCGCGGACCGTGACATGCCGCCCCGTTCGGCCGCCTTCCTGCTGGGGAAGCTCGGCGGCCACGTGCCGGACCGGATCATGGCCGATGCCGACCAGGAGGACTGGGAGCGGATCGCCGCCCGGGAGGTCGAGGACCTGCTCACCCAGGGGTACGTGGAGGCGGCCGTGGAGCGGCTCGCCGAGCGTCGGCCCTGGACCCCGTGCAGCAGGCTGCACGGGCTGCTGGTGGAGACCCTGGCGCGGTCGGGACGGGTCGCGGAGGCCCGGGAGACCGCCGAGCGGGCCGTGGACCTGGCGGCGGAGGCGGGGTGCGCGAAGATCCGCCTCGAACTGCTCCAGCTCTCCGCCCGGCTCGCCCAGGACGAGGGTGACTTCACGGACGCCGACCACGACCTCCAGGAGGCGGAGGACGTCGCGGCCGGGCTCGGCCTGGCGCACGAGTCGATGGGCGTCCTGGTGGCCCGCTCGCGCCTGGCGGCCCTCTCGGACGAGGGCTCGACGGAGATGGACGCCCGTCTCGCCCGTACGTTGCGGGGCATGCCGGACGAGGAGCTGGCCCGGCAGCCCGCCCTGGCGCGGGCGGCGGCCGCCACGGCCTCGCGGGCCGATCCTCAGCTCCTCGAGCACACGCTGCGGCTGGTCGGGCTGCCGGCGGACGACGAGGCCGTCATCGACGCCCTCGCCCGCTGGATCGACACCGCGATGACCGACGAACCGCAGCTGCGCGAGCCGCTGGCCCGGATCCTCCGCTCGGCGGCCGGCTCGCCCCCTGCGGACCCGGCTGCGATGCGGACGCCCGGGACCGCGACGGCGACCTGGGCCGCGGACGGAGCGGGACCGGCGCACGCGGCAGCGAACGGAGCGAGGACGGCGGCCTGGGGAGCGAGCGGAACGGGGACGGCGGCAGCGGCAGCGAACGGCGCGGGGACGGCGGCAGCGGCCGTGAGCGGCGCGGGGACAGCGGTCGACGGCCATCCCGCCGCGGGCGCGGCCAGGATGACGCGCGCCGAGGTGGAGCACGCCCTGCGCCAGGCGCGCGAGCGCGGGACGCTGGACAGCGTCGCCTGGCGGGCGCTCATGCTCCGCGACGGCAGCGGCGATCTGGTCGAGGGCGTCGCCGCCGCCATGGACGCGGACACCCCGGCCCGCGGCCCGGCCACCGCGGAGCCCACGGCCGGCGGTGACAGCAGGGGCATCTGGTCGCAGCCACCGCCCGACGCGGCCGAGGGCGCGGTCCGGACGGTCCCGTACCTCTCCGCCGAGGATCTCGTCCGGGTCCGCAACGCGGCCCTGGACGCGGGGCTCGCCGAGAACGGGCTGCGGCGGCTGCTGTTCGCGGGCACGAGCGCGCACTTCCGGGCGAGCCTGCCGGCGATGGACACCCCCCTGCGGCAGATGCACTCCGACCTGGACGTGATGAACCAGGTGGAGCGGCTCATCGACGGGACGGTTCCGCTGGAGGTCTGGCTGCACAACGCGATCGCCCAGACCGTCGACGCGGCTCCGCTCGCGGTGCTCCAGCGTGCGCTGGACGACGTCGCACGGGACGCCGCCGGGGAGCCGGACCTGCCGCCGGGGACGCTGCCCGCGGAGACCAAGGAGGAGATCATCTTCCGGGACGACACCGTGCCGTTCGAGTTCCTGCACGGCGGCGTCCTCGCCGGCGCGTCGGTGGCCCGGCTGAAGGTCCCGCCGTTCGAGGGCGGCCGGCCGCTCCAGCCTGCCTACCCGCACGCGGGCACGGGCTGGCTCATCACGCCCGAGCTGCTGATCACCAACCACCATGTGGTGAACGCCCGTACCCGCTCGCCGGGGGTGCGGCTCCGGGTCGCCGACGACGACCTGCAGCTCCAGGTCCGCAGCTCCCGTTCGCGCTTCGACTACGGCGCCGACGAGGCGGAGACGACGGAGGCCACGGCGGGCGCCCTCGTCGCCTGGGACGAGACCCTCGACTTCGCGCTGATGCGGCTCTCCGCCGGACTGCCGGCCCGCCCGGTGCTCCGGGTCGCGACCGCCCCGCTGCTCCTGAACGGTTCCGAACCGGTGGCGGTGAACATCATCCAGCACCCGGGCGGGCAGCCCAAGCGGGTGGCGCTGCGCAACAACCTGGTCTTCGAGGCGGACGAGCGGGACCTGCGCTACTTCACCGACACCCGCAGCGGCTCGTCCGGTTCGCCGGTCTTCACGGACGACTGGACGGTGGTGGCGCTCCACCGGGGCACCCGCCGGGTCGACGAGGTCCATTACCAGGGCAGGACGACGGCTTTTGTGAACGTCGGCACCCAGATGAGCCGGATCCTGGCCCATCTGCGGGAGACCGTACCGGAGTTGTACGAGGAGATCGCCGGCGCGCAGTCGGTGCCGGGTCCCGAGACCCATCTGTGGGCCGCGTGACCGTGGGGGCCGGGGACGAGCAGGAGCGAGCGAGGAAGACGGAGGTGACCGCAGATGGAGACGATGCACGCGTACGGATCACCGGTCGCGACCGACCCCGACCAGGTATTCGGCGACCTGTCGGGCGTCGCCGCGCGGGTGCGCCGGCAGCTGGAGGCGGAGATCGCCGAGTCGGTGGAGGAGCTGCCGTCGGACCAGGCGCCGGCGGGCCAGATCTCGCGCTTCGCGCAGGAGGAACGGGCCCGGGTCCTGGAGGCCGGGGTGGCCGGTCTCGAGAAGCTGGCCGCGCATCGCGCCGACGAGATCGACGAGGACGAGTACTTCGGAGTGGAGGCGATCGTCCTCCTGGAGGGCAGGCCGGCGATCCTCGTGCAGGGCCAGGACTTCGCCGCGCAGGACGGCGACTGGTCCGTCCTGGATGCCGGGCGGGCCGCGATCCGCGAGTCGATCGCACGCGTGGGCCGGGTCGAGGTGACCGGCCATCCGAGCCTGGACTGGGTCGGCACGGCCTTCCTGGTGGGCCCGCGCACGGTGATGACCAACCGGCACGTGGCGGTGGAGTTCAGCCGGGCCGAGGACGCGGGCTGGTCATTCCAGCAGGGCATGTCCGCGCGCGTCGACCCGGGCGAGGAGCTGACCGGGGGCGCCGGCGGCGACGGGGCGCCGGTGACGCCCGCCGGACCGCTCCCGTACGAGGTGACCGAGGTGATCGGCATCCATCCGGACGTCGACATGGCGCTGTTGCGGATCGCGCCCCCCGACGGCGCGCCCCTGCCCACCCCGCTCGCGGTGGCCGCCGACGCCCCCGCCGACCTGCCGGGGCGGCCGGTGTACGTGGTCGGCTACCCGGCCTGGGACGGGCGGCGCAACGAGCCGGAGTCGATGCGGCGGATCTTCATGGACGTCTACAACGTCAAGCGCCTCCAGCCGGGCACGGCCACGGAGTTCACCCCCGGTGGACTGGTGATGAAGCACGACTGCTCGACCCTCGGCGGGAACAGCGGCTCCCCGGTCTTCGACCTCACGGACCACCGCGTCCTCGGCCTGCACTTCGGCGGCCGCTACCGTCTCGGCAACTTCGCCGTCCCGCTGTGGGAGCTGCTGGAGGACCCCCTGCTCGGGCGGGCGGAGGTCAACTGGGTCTGAAGGACGCGCGCGCGGCGGCGGCTCACTGCGGCGCGTCGCGGGCCTTCCGGGCCGCGGCCGTGGCGACGATGGGCGCATGGCAGCACGCGCAGACTCGGCCCTGGGCACACCGAAGGCTCCGGCAGCGGCCGGACTCGTCCTCCTGACGCTCGCGTCCGGGCAGTTCCTGATGGCGCTCGACAGCTCCGTCATGAACGTCTCGATCGCGACGGTCGCCGAGGACGTGGGCACGACCGTGACCGGCATCCAGGGGGCGATCACGGCGTACACCCTCGTGATGGCGATGTTCATGATCCCCGGCGGCAAGGTGGGGGTGCTGATCGGCCGCAGACGCGCGTTCATGATCGGCTGCGTGATCTACGGATGCGGTTCGCTGACGACCGCGCTCGCGCCGAACCTGCCCGTGCTGCTGGTCGGCTGGGCCTTCCTCGAAGGCATCGGCGCCTCGCTCATCCTGCCCGCGATCGTCGGCCTCGTGGCGGGCAACTTCCCCGCGGAGCGCCGCCCCGCCGCGTACGGTCTCGTCGCCGCCGCGAGCGCCGTCGCGGTCGCCGTCGGGCCGCTGATCGGCGGCGTCGCGACCACGTACTTCTCCTGGCGCTGGGTCTTCGCCGGCGAGGTCCTCATCGTCCTCGCCATCCTGGCCCTCGCCCGCCGCGTCGCCGACGCCCCGACGGGGGAGCACCCCAGGATCGACCTCGTCGGGGCGGCCCTCTCGGCCCTGGGGCTCGGGGTCTTCGTCTTCGGCGTGCTGCGCTCGGGCGAGTGGGGCTGGTTCCGGCCGAAGCCCGACGCGCCCGCCTGGTTCTCCCTCTCTCCGGTGGTCTGGCTGATGCTGGCGGGCCTCTTCCTCATCTGGCTCTTCCTGCGGTGGGAGGTCCGTCTGGTCAAGCGGAACCGCGAGCCCCTCGTCCCGCCCGTCCTGCTGGAGAACCGGCAGCTCACGGGCGGCCTGACGATGTTCTTCTTCCAGTACCTGGTCCAGATGGGGATGTTCTTCGTCGTACCGCTGTACCTCTCCGTCGCCCTGGGGCTCTCGGCGCTGGCCACGGGCGCGCGGCTGCTGCCGCTCTCCCTGGCCCTGCTGGCCGCCGCCGTCCTGATTCCCCGGCTGTTGCCGGAGGTGTCGCCGCGACGGGTGGTACGGCTCGGGGTCCTGGCGCTGCTCGCGGGCGCGGTGGTCCTGATGGCGGCCCTGGACGCGGACGCGGGGGCGGAGGTCGTGACCGTGCCGCTGGTGCTGGTCGGGCTCGGGGTGGGAGCGCTGGCCTCGCAACTGGGCGCGGTGACCGTGTCCGCCGTCCCGGACCGGCAGACGGCGGAGGTCGGCGGACTGCAGAACGCCGTCACCAACCTCGGCGCGTCGATCGGCACGGCGCTCGCCGGCTCGATCATGATCGCCTCGCTCACGACCTCGTTCCTGACGAGTGTCCAGGACAACCCGGCGGTCCCGGCGGAGGTCAAGAGCCAGGCTACGGTCAGCCTGGAGAGCGGGGTGCCCTTCCTCTCCGACGCCCAGCTCACCACCGCACTCGACGAGGCCGGAGCGGCCCCGGAGGTGAAGCAGGCCGCGCTGGACGCGAACGAGGACGCCCGCCTCGACGGACTGCGTGCCGCGCTCGCCGTCCTCGCACTCACCTCCGTCCTGGCCCTGTTCTTCACCGGCCGCGTCCCGGAGGCGCAACCCGGCGCGCCGACCGGATGAGTCCGGGACGCGCCCGGACTGGGTTCGGGGCCGTACGGGTACCGGCGGAGGGGCGGCGGGGTGAGGGACGGGGGCGGTTCCGTGGGGCCCGCACCCGTCACGTCACTCCCCGGGTGTCCGCGCGCCCGTCTCCCCCGCCGCCTCCCGCCCGATCCGGTCGAACTGGGCGCCCATCGCCTCGGCGAGCGCCTGGGCGGCGGACAGCGGCCGGACCATGACGGTGAAGTCGTCGATCCGCCCCTCCTCGTCGACGTGGAGGAAGTCGCAGCCCTGGATCCGGCGGCCGTTCACCGTCGCGGTGAAGACGAGGGCGTGGTCGCGGCCGTCGGCGTTCTCGATCTCGCGGACGTAGACGAAGTCCTCGAAGACGCGCATCACGCCCCGGAGGATCGCGGCGGTGATCGCCTTGCCGGTGTACGGCTTGAAGGCCACGGGGCTCGTGAAGACGACGTCGTCGGCGAGCAGGGCCTCGATGGCGGCCGCGTCGCGGTTCTCGACGGCCTCGCGGAACGGGTGCATGCGCCCTCGCATTACTCAACTAGTTGAATAGGTGGGTCGAGGGTATGGCCGCCCCGGCGCGCTGTCCAGCGACGAGGACAGTCGCCGAGATCACGGGCATCGCCGACGAGATCATGCGGGCGCTGCTCCGGGCAGGCGAGTCGGGAGGCGCGGCCGACCCGTTCGCCACGGCGATGGCGTTCTGGACCCGGCTCCACGGCGTGCTCTCGCTCGAACTCGCGGGCCACTTCGCGGGGATGGAGGACGTGGTTCCGCAGACCCTGTTCGAGAACGAGATCGCGACGCTGATGCCGGGGCCCCTCGATAGGCTGACGTTCCGGGGTCGCCTCTCGTACCCCTGTCCGGCGCCAGCACGTCCATGGGGGTTTCCCGTGCCCGTTCCACGCATGAGCAACACGCCGCTCCCCGGCATCGGGGTCCGCTACGACCTCACCACCCGGGAGCACCGCCGACTGTCGGTGATAGCCCACCGGGACGGCAGCCGGACGCTGAACGCCTACCGCCGCGACGACCCGGACGCATGCGCGCTGTCGGCGAAGCTGACCTCGAAGGAGGCGGAGGCGCTGATCGACGCGCTGATGCCCTCGCACCACAGCCCCAACCTGCTCTCCACCACGGACCTGGGCCTGGTCGCCGAACGGATCGAGCTGTCGGCGCACTCGCACTGGAACGGGCGGGCACTCGGCGAGACCCGGACCCGCACCGAGACGGGCGTGTCGATCGTCGCGGTCCTGCGACGGGCCGACGCGATCCCCTCGCCCGCCCCGGACTTCCGGCTGGCCGGCGGGGACACCCTCATCGTGATCGGCACCCGTGAGGGCGTCGAGGCGGCCGCCGCGATCCTCGGCCGGGAGTGAGCGCCATGCACTCCTCCGCCGTCTTCCTGATCGAGTTCGGCGCGATCATCCTCGCGCTCGGTCTCCTCGGCCGCCTCGCCGGCCGGTTCCAGTTCTCCCCGATACCCCTCTACCTGCTGGCGGGCCTCGCGTTCGGCGAGGGCGGCCTGCTCCCGCTCGGCACCAGCGAGGAGTTCGTCGCGATCGGCGCCGAGATCGGCGTGATCCTCCTGCTGTTGATGCTCGGGCTCGAGTACACCGCCACCGACCTGGTGACCAACCTCAAGACCCAATACCCGGCGGGGGTAGTCGACTTCGCCTTCAACGCCCTGCCCGGCGCGGGGATGGCGCTGCTGCTCGGATGGGGGCCGGTCGCCGCCGTCGTCCTGGCCGGCGTCACCTGGATATCGTCCTCCGGCGTCATCGCCAAGGTGATGGGCGACCTCGGCCGACTCGGCAACCGCGAGACCCCGGCCATCCTCAGCATCCTGGTTCTGGAAGACCTCGCCATGGCGGTCTACCTGCCGATCGTCACCGCCCTGCTCGCCGGCGTGAGCCTGGCCGCCGGCAGCCTCACCCTCGCCATCGCCCTCGGCGTCGCGGGCACGGTCCTCTTCGTCGCCGTCCGGTACGGCCGGGTCATCTCCCGCTTCGTCTCCAGCGACGACCCGGAGAAGCTCCTCCTCGTCGTCCTCGGTCTGACCCTGCTGGTCGCCGGCATCGCCCAGCAGCTCCAGGTCTCCGCCGCCGTCGGCGCCTTCCTCGTCGGCATCGCGCTCTCGGGGGAGGTCGCCGAGGGCGCGCACCATCTGCTCAGCCCGCTGCGGGACCTGTTCGCCGCCGTGTTCTTCGTCTTCTTCGGCCTGCACACCGATCCGGCCAGCATCCCGCCGGTGATCCTGCCCGCGCTGGCGCTCGCCGTGGTCACGGCGGCGACGAAGATCGCCACCGGCTACTGGGCCGCCCGGCGGGCCGGGATCTCCGTCAAGGGCCGCTGGCGGGCCGGTGGCACGCTGGTCGCCCGGGGCGAGTTCTCCATCGTCATCGCCGGCCTCGCCGTCACCGCCGGCATCGAACCCGCGCTCGGCCCACTGGCCACGGCCTACGTCCTGGTCCTGGTCGTCCTCGGTCCACTCACCGCCCGCTACACCGAACCGGTGGCCACCCTCCTCGCCGGCCGGCTCCGCCGCACCCCCGCCGCCACGGCGGCGACCGTCGGAGCCCCGCCGGAGGAGGCCCTGGAGCCCGTGGACGACGGCTCGGCCGGGAGGTCGTGAGCCCGTCCGTCAGGTGCGGAGGGACGGGCGAGGGAGGGGTGGTTCCCGGCGGATGACCCGACGGATTACCCGACGGTTCTCGCGGTCGGCCTCCCGACGGGCTCCGGGGCGGGCTCGTCGAGAGGCGAAAGCCCGCCGTCCCGGGGTCGTTGTCCTGACTCCGGGATCAGCGCGCGCCGTCCGCCTCACCGACATCCGACTCGGCAGTGGTGTGCCGCTCGACGGCGTACTCCCCGGTCACAGGGGCCGGACCGCGCCGGAATCGCACCGCCTTCCCCGCGTCGCGGGCCTTCTCCGCGACCATATAGTTGGACGCCCTAGTAAATCCGGACGCGAGGCGATCACCGCCGGACTCATCCCTAGAACGGATTCCGTCGGCGCTTCAAGACCTTCCCGCAATGGGCAAGGTCACAGCGGTGTGGACTGCTGCACCTTTGTTGAGCTGCCCTAACATCCGAGCATGACAGTCCTTCCCGACGACGGGCTCGCCCTAGCCGCCGAATTCCCCGACGCGTCCCGTGAACAGTGGCAGCACCTGGTAGCCGGTGTGCTGCGCAAGTCGGGCAAGGACGTCGAGGGCCCGGCGGCCGAGGACGCCCTCTCCACCACCCTGGAGGACGCGCTCCGCGTCCGTCCTCTCTACGCCGCCGAGGACACCGCCCCCGAGCCGGGCCTCCCCGGCTTCGCGCCCTTCGTACGGTCCGGCCGCGCCGAGGGGAACACCGTCGACGGCTGGGACGTGCGCCAGCGGCACACCGTCGCCGACTCCGCGACGGTCCTCACCGACCTGGAGAACGGCGTCACCTCGCTCTGGCTGGTCGTCGGCGAGGGCGGCATCCCGCTCGGGCGCCTCGGCCAGGTCCTCGACGGCGTCTACCTCGACCTCGCCCCTGTCGTCCTCGACGCGGGCCGGGACGTGGAGGAGGCCGCGCGGGAGCTGCTGCGGCTGTACGAGGAGCGGGGCGTCGCCCCCGAGGCGGCGCGCGGCAACCTGGGCGCGGACCCGCTCGGCCTGGAGGCCCGAACGGGCCGTCCGTACGACGTCTCCCCCGCGGTCGCGCTCGCGCGGCGCTGCGCCGAGGAGTACCCGGGCCTGCGCGCGCTGACCGTGGACGCGCTGCCGTACCACGAGGCCGGCGGCTCGGCGGCGCAGGAGCTGGGGTGCTCCCTGGCGACCGGCGTCAGCTACCTGCGCGGGCTCACGGAAGCGGGCCTGAGCGTCGAACAGGCCCTCGGTCAGCTGGAGTTCCGGTACGCGGCCACCGCCGACCAGTTCCTCACGGTCGCCAAGTTCCGTGCCGCGCGCAGGCTCTGGGCCCGGGTGGCCGAGGCCAGCGGGGCGAGCGGCGCGGGGGCGCAGCGGCAGCACGCGGTGACCTCCCCGGTGATGATGTCCCGCCGGGACCCCTGGGTGAACATGCTCCGGACGACCGTGGCCACGCTGGCCGCGGGGGTGGGCGGCGCGGATGCCGTCACCGTGCTCCCCTTCGACCACGCGCTGGGCCTGCCGGACGGCTTCGCGCGGCGCATCGCCCGTAACACCTCGACCATCCTCATCGAGGAGTCGCACCTCGCGCGGGTCATCGACCCGGCGGGCGGCTCCTGGTACGTGGAGCGGCTGACGGACGAACTCGCCCACGCGGGCTGGGAGTTCTTCCGTACGATCGAGCGTGCGGGCGGCATGGCCGCCGCGCTGCGGTCCGGGACGGTCGGCGAACGCCTCGCGGAGACCTGGTCGGCCCGCAGCGCGAAGCTCGCCAAGCGGCGCGAACCGGTCACCGGCGTCAGCGAGTTCCCGAACCTCGCCGAGAACCCGGTCGTCCGCGAGCCCGCCCCCGAGCCGCCGGCCGGCGGGCTCCCCCGGGTCCGGCGCGACGACGCGTTCGAGGCGCTGCGGGCCCGCTCCGACGCACACCTCGCCGCGACCGGCGCCCGGCCCCGGATCTTCCTCGCGACCCTCGGCCCCGCCTCCGCGCACACCGCCCGGGCCGCCTTCGCCGCCAACCTCTTCCAGGCGGGCGGCATCGAGGCCGTCGCCGAGGGCACCTTCGCGCAGAGCGGGGCGAGCGAGGCCTGCCTCTGCTCCAGCGACGCGCTCTACGAGGAACAGGCGGAGGAACGCGCGCGGGAGCTCGCCGCCGAGGGCGCGAGCCAGGTGTTCCTCGCCGGCCGGCCCGGGCAGTACGCCGGCGTCGACGGCTATGTCTTCGCGGGCTGCGACGCGGTCGCCGTGCTCGCCGCCACCCTTGACCGGATGGGAGTGTCCTGATGTCCGTCCCCGACTTCTCCGGCATCGAGCTGGGTACCCCGGCCGCCGACGGCAGCGCCGACGAATGGCGTGCGGCCGTCAAGAAGGCCGCCGGTGGTGACGACCTGCTCTGGGAGACCCCGGAGGGCATCGCGGTCAAGCCGCTGTACACCGGTCAGGACCTGGAGGGCCTCGACTTCCTGGGCACGTACCCGGGCATGGCGCCGTACCTGCGCGGCCCGTACCCGACGATGTACGTCAACCAGCCCTGGACGATCCGTCAGTACGCCGGTTTCTCCACGGCCGAGGAGTCCAACGCCTTCTACCGGCGCAACCTGGCGGCCGGTCAGAAGGGCCTCTCGGTCGCCTTCGACCTGCCCACCCACCGGGGTTACGACAGCGACCACCCGCGCGTCACCGGTGACGTCGGCATGGCGGGCGTCGCGATCGACTCGATCTACGACATGCGCCAGCTCTTCGACGGCATCCCGCTGGACCGGATGACGGTGTCGATGACGATGAACGGCGCGGTGCTGCCGGTCCTCGCGCTGTACATCGTCGCGGCGGAGGAACAGGGCGTGCCGCCCGAGAAGTTGGCCGGGACCATCCAGAACGACATCCTCAAGGAGTTCATGGTCCGCAACACCTACATCTATCCGCCGAAGCCGTCGATGCGGATCATCTCCGACATCTTCGCGTACACCTCGCAGCGGATGCCGCGCTACAACTCGATCTCCATCTCCGGCTATCACATCCAGGAGGCGGGCGCGACGGCCGACCTGGAGCTGGCCTACACGCTTGCCGACGGCGTGGAGTACATCCGGGCCGGCCGCGAAGCGGGCCTGGACGTGGACGCGTTCGCGCCTCGGCTGTCGTTCTTCTGGGCCATCGGCATGAACTTCTTCATGGAGATCGCCAAGATGCGGGCGGCCCGGCTGCTGTGGGCCAAGCTGGTCCGGCAGTTCGATCCGCAGAACGCCAAGTCGCTCTCGCTGCGCACCCATTCGCAGACCTCGGGCTGGTCGCTGACCGCCCAGGACGTCTTCAACAACGTGACGCGGACCTGCGTCGAGGCGATGGCGGCGACCCAGGGGCACACCCAGTCGCTGCACACCAACGCCCTCGACGAGGCGCTCGCGTTGCCCACCGACTTCTCCGCGCGGATCGCCCGCAACACCCAGCTGCTCATCCAGCAGGAGTCCGGTACGACGAGGGTCATCGACCCCTGGGGCGGCAGCGCGTACGTGGAGAAGCTGACGTACGACCTGGCCCGCCGCGCCTGGAAGCACATCGAGGAGGTCGAGCGGGCGGGCGGCATGGCGCAGGCCATCGACGCCGGCATCCCCAAGCTGCGCGTCGAGGAGGCGGCGGCCCGCACCCAGGCGCGCATCGACTCCGGGCGCCAGCCCGTGATCGGCGTCAACAAGTACCGGGTGGACTCCGACGAGCAGATCGACGTGCTCAAGGTCGACAACTCCTCCGTACGCAGCCGGCAGATCGCCAAGTTGCGCCGGCTGCGCGAGGAGCGGGACGAGACGGGGTGCCGGGACGCGCTGGAGGCGCTCACCCGGGCGGCGGGCGGCGAGGGCAACCTGCTGGAGCTGGCCGTGCGGGCGGCGCGCGCCAAGGCGACGGTCGGTGAGATCTCCGACGCCCTGGAGAAGGTGTACGGGCGGCACGCGAGCCAGATCCGTACGATCTCCGGTGTGTACCGCAACGAAGCCGGGCAGTCCCCGTCCGTCGAACGCACCCGCACCCTGGTCGACGCCTTCGCGGAGGCCGAGGGCCGACGGCCGCGCATCCTGGTCGCCAAGATGGGCCAGGACGGCCACGACCGCGGCCAGAAGGTGATCGCCACCGCCTTCGCCGACCTGGGCTTCGACGTGGACGTCGGCCCGCTGTTCCAGACCCCGGCCGAGGTCGCGCGCCAGGCCGTCGAGGCGGACGTGCACATCGTCGGGGTGTCGTCGCTGGCCGCCGGCCACCTGACGCTCGTGCCGGCGCTGCGGGAGGAGCTGGCGGCGGAGGGCCGCGAGGACATCATGATCGTCGTCGGCGGCGTCATTCCCCCGCAGGACGTGCCGACCCTGCTGGAGATGGGCGCGGCCGCCGTCTTCCCGCCCGGCACGGTGATCCCGGACGCGGCCCACGATCTGGTACGGCGACTGTCGGACGGCCTCGGGCACGAACTGTGATCGACCTCGACGCGTATGTGAAGGGGGTGCTCGACGGGAAGCGGGCCGTCGTGGCCCGCGCGATCACGCTCGTCGAGTCGACCCGCCCCCAACACCGGGCGCTGGCCCAGCAGTTGCTGACCGAACTGCTGCCGCACAGTGGCAGGGCCCGGCGGATCGGGATCAGCGGCGTGCCGGGCGTGGGCAAGTCGACGTTCATCGACGCCTTCGGCACGATGCTCACCGGCCAGGGCCACCGGGTCGCGGTGCTCGCCGTGGACCCGTCGTCGACCCGGACCGGCGGCTCGATCCTGGGCGACAAGACCCGGATGGAACGGCTGGCCGTGGATCCGGCGGCCTTCGTCCGGCCCTCGCCGACGGCCGGGACGCTGGGCGGGGTCGCCAAGGCGACGCGCGAGTCGATCATCGTGATGGAGGCGGCCGGCTACGACGTGATCCTCGTCGAGACCGTGGGCGTCGGCCAGTCCGAGACGACGGTGGCCGAGATGGTCGACTCCTTCCTGCTGCTCACCCTGGCGCGGACGGGCGACCAGCTGCAGGGGATCAAGAAGGGCGTCCTGGAACTCGCGGACGTGATCGCGGTCAACAAGGCCGACGGTCCGCACGAACGGGACGCCCGCGCCGCCGCCCGCGAACTGTCGGGGGCGCTCCGCCTGATGCACGGCGCGGACGCCGCCTGGACACCGCCCGTCCTGCACTGCAGCGCACGCGAGTCGACGGGCCTGGACACCGTCTGGGAACGCCTCGAACAGCACCGCGCCCTGCTCGACTCGACCGGCCGCCTGGCCGCCCGGCGCCGCGATCAGCAGGTCGACTGGACCTGGACGATGGTCCGCGACGAACTCCTGGACCGCCTGCACGCCCATCCTGCCGTCCGCGCGGCGACGCGGGAGGTCGAACAGCAGCTCAGGGCCGGCACCCTGACGGCGACCACAGCCGCGGAACGCCTCCTGCGCGCGTTCGAGGAGCCCGCGGGCAGGGACTGAGCCGGGGGGCCGCCGGGAGGGGAGGCATCCCCAAGCTCCTCCGCGGCCGCCCCGGACCTCAGCGCTCCGGCGGCCTCAGCGCCCCGGCAGTCTCAGCGGCCTCAGCGCTCCGGTGGCCGCCGGTGCTTGCCGTGGCCGTGGACGTGCGGGGCTTCCGCCCGCCCCTCCTCCTGGAGGCGGCGGCCCTCGTCCCGTAGGTCCGGATTGCGAAGGACCTTGCCGTCGGAGTCCTTCATCATGCCGCGGACGCGCTTCAGCGCGCCTCTCACGATCCCCATCGGTCGTCTCCTTGCGCTACGGGCGTACGTGCCGGGCCTCGAAGCGGCCCCTGGCCAGGTCCAGGGCGAAACTGACCTGCTGGCCCTCCGACAGCACCTGCTCCTCCGTCTCGATGTCCTCGGCTCGGACGTAGACGGCGTCCTCGTCCCCGTAGGGGGTGATGAAGCCGTACCCGCCCTCCTGGTTGAAGTACTGCACGAGCCCCTTGCGTCGGCCGTTCACGTGGAACTCCCTCGGCCAGGCGCGAGGCCGGTCCCGGGTGCGTGGGGCGCTGCCCGCGGACTCGCGCGGCTTTCCGTTCCATCACACCTCCGAACGGGCGCGTCGGCTTCTCGGGGCCGTCCCGTCGAGCGACTCCGTGGCCACGGAGCGTGGTGCGGCGCCCCGGGATCGGGGGCGCCGGGGCGCCGCACCAGGGACCGTCAGCTGAGGTGCCGGCCCTCCGGGTCCGTCGGATACAGGCCCGGGCCGGGGACGGGGCGGTCCTGCGCCAAGCCCTGGGCGCCGGCCGTGCCGTGGTCGGTCTCGCCGGGGCTGATCCGGCCGCGCCACGCGCCGGTCTCCTGGCCACGCTCCTCGATGAAGCCCTTGAAGCGCTTCAGGTCGCCCTTGACGCGGCGGTCGAGGATGCCGAGCGCGTCGCCGGCCTTCTCCGCCATGCCCTCCGGCTCGAAGTCCATGGCGAGGCTCACGCGGGTGTGCGACGCGTCCAGCTGCTGGAAGGTCACGACACCCTTCTGGCGGACGTCACCGCCCACCGTGCGCCACGAGACGCGCTCGTCGGGGAGCTGGTCGACGATCTCGGTGTCGAACTCCCGCTGGACCCCGGCGACCTTGGTCCGCCAGTGACAGTGCTGGTCGTCGACCTGCCGGATCTCCTCCACCCCCTCCATGAAGTTCGGGAACTCCTCGAACTGGGTCCACTGGTTGTAGACGTTGCGCACCGGGACGTCGACGTCGATGGATTCCGTCACCATGCTCACGGGATTTCTCCTGATCCGTTGGTTCCGTCGGTTCCGTTCGTTCCGCTTCCTCGCGGTCCGCCCTGGGCGGTCCGCTCCTCGCGGTCCCGGCCGGTACAAACCCGGCCACGTCGCGCGTGCCCGGCGAAACGGGGTTCAATCACAACGACGGTCCGTCGGCATGGTGGGCTCGCGGCGGGGCACACGCCGCCACGGATGATGTTCGCCCCGCCGCCGGTCGCACCGTCGCGGGAAGACACCACGGAGGTGCCCGGTGCCCAGTACCACTCTCACGGCCCCAGCGGAATCGGATCGGCTGATCGCCCTCCCAGGCGTGTACCGCCCCCAGCACGACACATGGCTGCTGGCCGAAGCCCTCGGGCACGAGCGCCTCGGACCGCAGGACCAGGTGCTGGAGATCGGTGCCGGGACCGGCGCCCTCGCCCTCCGCGCGGCGGCGAGCGGCGCGCAGGTCACCGCGACCGACGTGTCATGGAGAGCGGTGCTCTCGACCCGGGTGAACGCCCTGCGGCAGCGACGCACCCTGCGCGTCCTGCACGGAGACTTCGCCGCCCGCGCCCGCGACCGGCGCTACGACCTCGTCCTGGCCAACCCTCCCTACGTGCCCTCCCCGGCGCCGCTGCCGCCCGCGCACGGCGCCGCCCGCGCGTGGGACGCGGGCCGGGACGGCCGCGTGGTCGTGGACCGGATCTGCGCGGGCGCCCCCGGGCTCCTGAACGAGGGCGGGGTCCTGCTGCTCGTGCACTCGGGCATGTGCGGTACGGACGCCACGCTGCGGCACCTGGAGCGCGCCGGTCTTGACGCGGCCGTGACGCGGCGGGCCGTCATCCCCTGGGGGCCCGTGCTGCGGTCCCGGCGCGACTGGCTGCGGAACGAGGGTGTCCCCGGGAGTTCCGACGCGTGGGAAGAGTTGGTGATCATCCGTGCCCAGCGCCCCTGAGAACGGTACGCGAGACGGTGCGCGCGGCCCCGCGCGCCGGGTCGTCCTGGATCCGCAGGGTCCGGTCCTCGTCGAAGGTCCCGTCGAGGTGACCCTCGACGACGGGACGGTCGTCCGCTCGGACCGCTTCATGGTGGCGCTGTGCACGTGCCGCCGCAGCCGTACGTACCCGTGGTGCGACACCAGCCACCGCCCCCGCGACCGCCACACCCACGAGAAGCCCCGGACCGCACGAGAGGAGCCCTGATGACCTCGGCCGTGACGGCGACGCGTACCGGCCCCCGCCTCGCCCAGGCGCGCGGCGAACTGTCCGACGCCGTGCTGACCGCCCTGCGGACGGGCTCCCCGCCCCGCTACGACTCCCAGGCGCTGCTGACCGCCGACCCCCTCGGCGACGACGTCCAGCTCGCGCTCCACCTGCTGTACGAGCTGCACTACCGGGGGTTCGAGGGCGTCGACGACGACCGCGAGTGGGACCCGGACCTGCTGCGCCTGCGACAGGGGCTGGAAGCCCGCTTCCTGCACGAGCTGCGCTCCCGGACCCCGGTGCCGGACGGCGAGCGGCCGGTGGACGAGGTCTTCGGCCCGCTGCTGATCGAGCCGGTCGCCCCGAGCGACAGCGTCAGCCGCTTCCTGGAGACCGAGGGCGAGCTGTGGCAGCTGCGCGAGTACGCCGCCCTGCGCTCCGTCTACCACCTCAAGGAGGCCGATCCGCACGCCTGGGTCATCCCCCGCCTGACCGGGCGGGCCAAGGCCGGGATGGTGGCGATCGAGTACGACGAGTTCGGCGCCGGGCGGCCGGCCGACATCCATGCCCGGCTGTTCGCCGACCTCATGGAGGACCTGGGCCTGGACTCCGCGTACGGCAGGTACGTCGATCACGCTCCTGCGCCCCTGCTCGCCACCGTCAACCTCATGTCCCTCTTCGGCCTGCACCGCGCCCTGCGCGGTGCGCTGGTCGGCCACTTCGGCTATGTCGAGGTCACCTCCTCGCCCGGCTCGCGGCGGCTGGCGCACGCGATGCGCCGCTGCGGCGCCGGCCCCGCCGCCGAACGCTTCTACGACGAGCACGTGGAGGCCGACGCCGTCCACGAGCAGGTCGTACGACGCGAGGTCGTCGGCGGACTGCTGGCCGACGAACCGTGGCTGGAGGGAGACATCGCCTTCGGCTGCGCGGCGACCGTCGTCCTGGAGGACCTGCTGGGCGACCACATCCGCGCCGCCTGGTCGGCCGGACGCTCCGCCTGCCGGATCCCGCTGCCGGACGACTCCCGCCCTCTGTCACCGGAGCGGCGGGACGCGGCCGGCCGGGGCCCGGGACGCGGGTGAGCGAGCATGGCCGGACTCGACGGCTTCACCTCCCCGCTCGACCTGCCGATGTACGTCGTCACCACAGCGGCGCCGGACGGCGAGCGGGCCGGTTGCCTCGTCGGCTTCGCCTCGCAGAGCTCGATCGACCCGCCACGCTTCGTCGTGTGGCTGTCCCGCGCCAACCACACCTACGAGGTCGCCTGCCGGGCCACTCATCTGACGGTCCATCTCATCGGCCCCGAACACCGCGCGGCGGCGCGCCTGTTCGGCGAGGAGACGGGCGACGCCGTCGACAAGTTCGCCCGTGTGGACTGGTGGCCGGGCGAGGCCGGCAGCCCCGTCCTCGCCCACTGCCTCGGCTGGTTCACCGGCACGGTGGAGGCCCGGCTCGACGGCGGGGACCACGTCGGCTTCCTGCTCGCCCCGGTAGCCGAGGGCCCGTCCGAGGAGCCGCGCTCCGCCGACGGCGGGCGCCCGCGTCTCTTCCTCCTCAGCGACGCCGCCGACTTCTCCCCCGGGCACCCGGCATGACCGGCCGCACGGACCCTCGTCTCGCCTGAACAGGTTTGCGAGCGCCTGTGGCGCACATGCGAAAGAGAGAGGCAGATCGCCCAAGCCGGACAAGAAGACGGCTGAACGTCGCGGAGACGAGGAGACGAGGCACCCATGGGAATCATCGCCTGGATCGTCATCGGGCTGCTGGCGGGACTCATCGCCAAGGCACTGACCCCCGGCCGGGACCCCGGCGGGCTGCTGCTCACCACACTCATCGGCATCGGAGGCGGTCTGCTCGGCGGCTGGCTCGGCAAGGTGATCTTCAAGGTCGACGCCGTCGACGGATTCTTCGAGCTGTCCACCTGGATCGCCGCCGTCGTCGGATCGGTCGTCCTGCTCCTGATCCTCCGGCTCTTCACCGGCCGTCGTTCGCGCCACGCCTGACGCCGCGGCCCACGGACGGGGCCCGACAGTCACGACCGGCCCCGGGCACCCTTCGCCCCGCACACGGACACCGTGTGCGGGGCGAGGCCGTGTGCGGGGCGGGCTCACGCGGGCGGGCAGGTCAGGCGTACGTGACCGTCACGTCCTGGAAGCCGAGCGCCCGCAGCAGCCCCTGGAGCATCGAGGTGGTGTTGCGCTCGGTACGGAGTTTCAGATCGCTCTCCTCGGCGGCGTCGCCGATGTGCTCGGCCGCGAGCATGTGGACGGCGCGCTCGTCGGCCGGGTTGTCGGAGAACAGGTCGCCCAGCCGGTCGAGCAGGCCGCGCTGCTTGGAGACCGCGTACGAGCGCTTGGGGTCCAGCGAGGGTTCGGCCAGCCGCGCGTGCGGCAGGCGGAGGGTGGCGGCGGTGCGGTCCTCGTTCACGCTCACGGCGTCCTGACCGATGCCGCCGAGGTCGACGTACGCGCTCACGCTGCCGTTCGCCACGTACAGGGTGCGGGTGCCCCGGATCGAGTCGGGCAGGAACCTGGCGTCCTTCTCCAGATCGACCACCACCTGGAAGTTCCCGACCGCACCCTCGTACCGGTGCATGTCCTGGATGGACTTCAGCAGGGCCGGTCCGGAGCGGTCCTTCGTCTCCGTGCCGAACACGTCGCCGAGGAGACCGGGCATCGGCAGGAACCGGCCCAGCAGCAACAGCGCCACGGCCAGGACCAGGAGGACCGCCGCGCAGCCGGGCCACCCGCGGGACGGGAAGGGGCGACGGAGTCGCGTCGTGGTGCGTGAAGGTCTGCTCTGTGCTTCTTCTTCTCGCATGTGCGGCTGATGCCCGCCACAGCGTCGTCCACTCTCAACGCGCCCTGGACAGAGCCTCGTTGATACGCACGGGGTCCCTGAGCGCGATTTCGACGACCGCAGCGGCGTGCCCGGCCGCTTCCCGGGTAACCGGGTCCCACACGGGATCGGCCCTGGAGGGGGGACGGAACATGAACGCGAAGGCATTTCTGTACCGACGGGTGGCGGGGGCGACGACGAAGGCGGAACGGAAGGCTCCCGCGGCCCCGGCGGCCCGCGCCGCCAGGCCCGCGCCGCCGGTCGAGGAACCCGGTCGGCGTAGACCCGCACGGCTGATCCGCGTCCTGGTGGGCCTGATCGCCCTGGCAGGCATGGTGGCGTTCGCGATCGTCCTGGCGCGGCTGACGCTCAACGCCTCCCCCGCCTCCGTGCCGCTCACGCACAGCAATCTGACGCCCGGCAGCTCCATCCGGGCCTACCTGGAGCAGCCGGCGTTCGTGGACACCGTCAAGCAGCTGGGCGGCAACCTGGTGCTCGGGATGCCGTTCGGCCTGCTGCTGCCCCTGCTCTCCCGCCGCACCCGTGGGCTGGTCCAGGTGGCGCTGCTGACGATCGGCACGATGCTGCTCGTCGAACTGATCCAGGGCGCCCTGATCACCGGGCGCGCCTTCGACATCGACGACGTCCTGCTCAACACCACCGGCGCCCTGTTCGCGTATCTCCTCATCGGCAGGCGCCTCGGCCGGGCGGTCCACCCCCGCCGCCGCCGCTGGTGGCACCGGCGGGACAGCCGCGCGACGGCCACGACGCAAGGGCGCGGGTAGGGGCGCGGGCCACCGCTCCGGTGGTGGCATCGGCCGCGCGGGCCCAGCCTGGAAGGTGTGGGCGGGGCGGAAGGCCGCCGCTCGCTTCTCGACGCACCCGCCCGGGGCCGAGCCGATCGCGGCAGACACGTTTACCGCGGCGACGGCGGGTGAGTCGAGATGCCGAGACGTCCGCCGCAGCTGAGTACGAGGAAGGCAGACCGACGATGACCGAGGACCGACCGCACACCACGACCGACTCCGGCGCCCCGGTGGAGAGCGACGAACACTCGCTCACCGTGGGCCCCGGCGGACCGATCCTGCTGCAGGACGCCTACCTGATCGAGCAGATGGCCCAGTTCAACCGGGAACGGATCCCCGAGCGCCAGCCGCACGCCAAGGGCAGCGGCGCGTTCGGCCATTTCGAGGTCACGAACGACGTCAGCGGCTACACGAAGGCGGCCCTGTTCCAGCCCGGCACCCGCACGGATCTGGTCATCCGCTTCTCGACCGTCGCAGGGGAGCGCGGCAGCCCGGACACCTGGCGCGACCCGCGCGGCTTCGCGGTGAAGTTCTACACCAGCGAAGGCAACTACGACATGGTCGGCAACAACACGCCCGTGTTCTTCATCAAGGACCCGATGAAGTTCCAGCACTTCATCCGCTCCCAGAAGCGCCGCGCGGACAACAACCTGCGCGACCACGACATGCAGTGGGACTTCTGGACCCTCTCGCCGGAGTCCGCCCACCAGGTCACCTGGCTGATGGGCGACCGGGGCATCCCGCGCACCTGGCGCCACATGAACGGCTACACGTCCCACACGTACATGTGGATCAACGCGGCCGGCGAGCGGTTCTGGGTGAAGTACCACTTCAAGACGGACCAGGGCGTGGAGTTCTTCACGCAGCACGAGGCCGACCAGATGGCAGCCGTGGACACGGACTACCACACGCGTGACCTGTTCGAGCACATCCGTGACGGAGAGTACCCGAGCTGGACGCTGTACGTGCAGGTCATGCCGTACGAAGAGGCCGCGAGCTACCGCTTCAACCCGTTCGACCTCACCAAGGTGTGGCCGCACGGTGACTATCCGCTCATCCAGGTCGGCCGCATGACCCTCGACCGGAACCCGACCGACAACCACGCCCAGATCGAGCAGGCGGCCTTCCAGCCCAACAACCTGGTGCCCGGCATCGGGCCGAGCCCGGACCGGATGCTGCTGGCCAGGCTCTTCTCGTACGCGGACGCCCACCGCGCCCGTATCGGAACGAACTACCAGCAGCTCCCGGTGAACGCGCCCGTCGTCGACGTCCACACGTACTCCAAGGACGGGGCGATGGCGTACCGGAACACGACGGACCCGGTGTACGCCCCGAACTCCAAGGGCGGGCCGGCCGCCGACGTCGAGCGCTACGGCAGCCCGCCGAGCTGGGCCGCGGACGGCGAGATCACCCGGGCGGCCTACGTCTCCCACCCGGAGGACGACGACTGGGGCCAGCCGGGCACGATGGTCCGTGAGGTCCTGGACGACGAGGCCAGGGACCGCTTGGTGGACAACGTGGTCGGGCACCTGCTGAACGGCGTGTCGGAGCCGGTCCTCGAGCGGGCCTTCACCTACTGGCGCAACATCGACGAGAAGATCGGCGCGCGCATCGCCCAGGGCGTCCGCGCCAAGGCCGACGAGATGGACCCGAAGGCGGCCGAGCAGGGCAACCCTGCGCGCAGTTCCATGCAGCACAAGGCGTGAGCGGCGGAAGAGCCCCGTAGGAAGCGCTGCGTGAACGGGCGGTGGCCGACCGGAATTCTCCGGTCGGCCACCGCCCGTAGCGTGCCGCGACGCCCTCCGGCGTCGGACGGTCAGACGGTCCAGCCCGTCGCCGCGATGGTGAACGAGTGGCCGGCCGGGTCGCTGAAGAGCCGGGCCTCGCGTGGCCCCTCCTCGGTGTCCACGTCCACGGGACGGGCCCCGAGCGAGACGGCCTCGCGCTCCGCCTCGTCGAGGTCCTCGGGGCCGACCAGGATGCGCAGGTGCGCCTGGAGGGCGTCCTCGGGCCGCGGCCAGCTCGGGGGCGCGTAGCCGTGGTCCCTGCGCACGGCGAGGCGGACCCCGGAGCCTCCGACCACCTCGATCAGGTCGGGGTCCTCCCCGATGTGGATCTCGCCCGCCAGCAGTTCGGCGTAGAAGTGCGCGAGGGCCTGCGCGTCCGTGCAGTCCAGTACGAGCATGCTTGTCTTGTTGACGGCCATGGCCACCGGATACCCCGGCGGGGGCCGATCAGTCGATCCGCTCCACCACGAAGACAGGGATCTCCCGGGCCGTCTTGCGCTGGTAGTCGGCGTAGTCGGGGAAGGCCGCGACGGCCCGGTCCCACCAGGCCCGACGCTCCTCACCGGTCACGATCCGCGCCTTCATGTCCCACGCGCTCGTCCCGTCCCGCAGCTCCAGCTCCGGGTGGGCGACCACGTTGTGGTACCAGACGGGGTGCTTCACGGCGCCGCCGTTGGAGGCGACGAGCGCGTAGGCGCCGTCGTGCTCCACCCGCATCAGCGGCGTCTTGCGGAGCTTGCCGCTCTTCGCGCCGACGGTGGTCACCAGGACGACGGGCATGCCGCGCATCGTCGTCCCGTCGGTGCCGCCCGATCCCTCGTACAACTCGACCTGGTCCCGCACCCACTGCGTCGGGCTCGGCTCGTACGTTCCCTGGAGTGGCATGGCGCTCCCTTCTCGTCGTTCGGCGGCGCACCGCCCTGCCGGCCAAGTCCATCACGGACCCCGGTGCGCGGCCAGGAGGCCGCTCCCGCGGTCCGACGGCGCGCCGTCACGGCGCCTGCGGGAGGAACGGCCGGTAGTCGGTCTCCGGGCCGGACGGGATCGTGGTGTAGCTGGACTCCGGCAGTTCGTTCCACACGCCGGGCAGGTCCCCCAGGGGCTCGGAGACCACGATGCGGGTCTCGTCGGAGACCGCCTTGAGGAAGTCCAGCTCCGGGTGGAGCCGCCGTACGGTCTCGGCCCTGGAGCTGTAGAAGAGCGAGCGGGGCCGACCCTGGCTGGCGTGCCGGAAGGCCCAGACGCGCTCCCCGTCACTCACCGCCACCGTCATCTGGAGCGGGTCGGGGACGCCGTGCTCCTTGCCGACCCGCTCCACCAGGCCCGCCATGCGGGCCACCGCTCCGGGGACGTCCTGGTCGAGGCCGAAGGTGACCGCCAGGTAGAACATCACCTCGGAGTCCGTCGAACCCTCGATGCAGGGGAAGAGGGCGGGGTCGACGGCCATGCAGAGGTCGCGCTGCACCCGCGGGAAGTCCGCGATGGCCCCGTTGTGCATCCACAGCCACCGGCCGTGGCGGAACGGGTGGCAGTTGGTCTGCTGGACGGCGGAGCCGGTGGAGGCCCGGACGTGGGCGAAGAAGAGGTGGGAGCGGACGTGCGCGGAGAGCTCCTGCAGATTGCGGTTGCTCCAGGCCGGTCCGACATCGCGGAAGACCGCCGGGGTCCCGTCGCCGTCCGTGCTGTACCAGCCGATCCCGAAGCCGTCGCCGTTGGTCGACTCGACACCCATCCGGGCGTGGAGGCTCTGGTTGATCAGTGAGTGCTCGGGGCGGTACAGCACGGTGTCGAGAAGGACGGGCGTACCGGAATAGGCGAGCCAGCGGCACAAGGGGACCGCCTCCTTTCGGAGCCGAGTTCGAGCCTACGCCCGTGCCGTGGGATCGGGGGGAATGCGCGGCCGGGTACGGGGCAGGCGGAGTTCGAGCGGGAAACGGCAGAACGCAATCCACCGGAGGAGTTGTTTTCGCGTGACCGAGAACGTGTGGAGCTACAAGTCGACCGCGGGCCACCTGGCCGGTGCCCAGCTGACCGGATACAAGGTCGAGGCGATCGACGGCAGCATCGGGAAGGTGGACAAGCACTCCGATGAGGTCGAGGACGCCTACCTGGTCGTGGACACCGGAATCTGGATCTTCGGCAAGGAGGTCCTCCTGCCGGCGAGCACCGTCGTCCGCATCGACGCGGACGACAGGAAGATCTTCGTCGACCGGACGAAGGAGCAGATCGAGAACGCTCCCGAGTTCCATCGCGACAAGCACCTCGAGGACCCCGCCTACCGGCACGAGCTGGGGACGTACTACGGCCTCGGCGGCCCCTTCGGCGGCCGCATCGTCTGATCCGCCGACGCGGAAGGGCCCGGACTCGCACGAGTCCGGGCCCTTCCGCGCGTGTCTCGGCCTGCCGCGCGTCTCTCGGCTTTCTTCCGCGCGTATCTCGGCTCGTCCGCACGTCTCTCGGTCTTCTTCCGCGCGTATCCCGGCTCGTCCGCACGCCTCTCGGCTCTCCTCCGCGCGCGTCTCGGCCCTCCTCCCGAGGGCCTCCCCCACCCCCCTTCCTTTCACCCCACATGTCCCCTTTAGCACATCTTGGCTAGTGAAGCAGCCCACTCTCCGCAAGGCGTTGCGCATGGATCTCAGGAGCGAGGGCAGGCAGCCGGACCGCCGGTATTACCGGCAGGGGGATTCAAAGGAACGAAAGGCCCTACCCGACGTGACCGCAGCACAACAGACCATCCATGTGGGCGGAGAGTGGCGCGCAGCCCTCTCCGGCGCCACGCGCGAGATCATCGACCCCGTCGACGCGACCGCCTTCGCGGTCGTCGCGGAGGGCGGTGTCCAGGACACCGACGACGCCGTCGCCGCGGCCCGCGCCGCGTTCGACGACGGCGCCTGGCCGCGTACGCCGGTCGCCGAGCGCGCCACCCTGCTGCGGCGGGTCGCCGCCCTCCTCGAGCGCGACCGCGAGCGGATCGGCGCCCTGGAGAGCCAGGACGCCGGGAAGACGCTGGAGGAGGGGCGCGTCGACGTCGACTGCGTCCGCGACGCCTTCCTCTACTTCGCCGACCTCGTGGCGAACGAGGACGGCCGACGGGTCGTCGACGCCGGTTCGGACGAGATCCGCAGTGTCGTCGTGCACGAGCCGGTCGGCGTCTGCGCCTTGATCACGCCGTGGAACTACCCGCTCCTCCAGGCCAGTTGGAAGATCGCGCCGGCCCTCGCCGCGGGCAACACCTTCGTGATCAAGCCCAGCGAGATCACCCCGCTGTCCACCGTCGTCCTGGTCGAACTGCTCCTGGAGGCCGGCCTGCCGCTCGGCGCCGCGAACATCGTCACCGGCCCCGGCGACACGGTGGGCGCCCGGCTCGCCGACCACCCCGACGTGGACCTCGTCTCCTTCACGGGTGGTCTCGTCAGCGGGACGAAGGTCGCCAGGGCCGCGGCCGACAGTGTGAAGAAGGTCGCCCTCGAACTCGGCGGCAAGAACCCCAACGTCGTCTTCGCCGACGCCTGTTCGACGCCCGAGGGCTTCGACACCGCCGTCGACCAGGCGCTCAACGCCGCCTTCATCCACAGCGGCCAGGTCTGCTCCGCCGGCTCCCGCCTCATCATCGAGGAGTCGCTGCGGTCCCGTTTCGTCACCGAGCTGGCCCGGCGCGCCGAACTGATCCGCCTCGGGCGCGGCACCGACGCCGGCGTCGAATGCGGTCCGCTGGTCTCCGCCGCGCAGGTGGCGCGGACCGAGGAGTACGTGGCCTCCGCCCTCGGCGAGGGCGCGGTCCTGCGCGCGGGCGGCGAACGGCCGGCCGGCCCCGGCTACTTCTTCCGGCCCACGGTCCTGGACCACTGTCACCGCCGTATGCGGGTCGTCCGCGAAGAGATCTTCGGCCCCGTCCTCACCGTGGAGACCTTCCGCACCGAGGAGGAGGCGATCGCCCTCGCCAACGACACCGAGTACGGCCTCGCCGGAGCGGTGTGGACCTCCGACGAGAGCCGCGCGCAGCGGGTCGCGGCCCTGTTGCGCCACGGCACGGTCTGGATCAACGACTTCCACCCGTACCTGCCCCAGGCCGAATGGGGCGGCTTCGGCAAGTCCGGCATCGGGCGCGAGCTCGGCCCGAGCGGCCTCGCCGAGTACCGCGAGGCCAAGCACGTCTACCAGAACCTCGCCCCGCGCCCGGTGCGCTGGTTCGCGGGCGAGAAGCCGGAGGGCCAGGCATGAGCGAGCAGCACGTGTACGACTACGTCGTCGTCGGCGGTGGCACCGCCGGTTCGGTGATCGCCTCCCGGCTGACGGAGGACCCCGACGTCACGGTCGCCGTCATCGAGGGCGGCCCCAGTGACGTCGGCCGCGACGAGGTCCTCACCCTGCGCCGCTGGATGGGCCTGCTCGGTGGGGAGCTGGACTACGACTACCCCACCACCGCGCAGCCGCGGGGCAACTCGCACATCCGTCACAGCCGGGCCCGGGTGCTGGGCGGCTGTTCCTCGCACAACACCCTCATCGCCTTCAAGCCGCTGCCCTCCGACTGGGACGAGTGGGCCGACGCGGGCGCGGAGGGCTGGGACGCGGCGGCCATGGACCCGTACTTCGCCCGGCTGCGCAACAACATCGTCCCCGTCGGCGAGGCCGACCGGAACGCGATCGCCCGGGACTTCGTCGACGCGGCGCAGAGCGCGCTCGGCGTCCCGCGCGTGGAGGGTTTCAACAAGAGCGCGTTCCACGAGGGCGTCGGCTTCTTCGACCTCGCGTACCACCCGGAGAACAACAAGCGGTCGTCCGCCTCGGTGGCCTATCTGCACCCGTTCCTGGACCGGCCGAACCTGCACATCGCCCTGGAGACCTGGGCGTTCCGGCTGGAGCTCGAAGGAACTCGCGCCACCGGCGTACACATCCGCACGAAGGAGGGCACGGAGCACGTCGTCCGCGCCCGGCGTGAGGTCCTGGTGTGCGCGGGAGCCGTGGACACCCCGCGGCTGCTGCTGCACTCCGGCATCGGTCCGCGCGCCGACCTGGAGAAGCTCGGCATCCCCGTCGTGCACGACCTGCCGGGTGTCGGGGAGAACCTGCTCGACCACCCCGAGTCGGTCATCGTGTGGGAGACCCACGGTCCGATCCCGGAGAACTCGGCGATGGACTCCGACGCGGGTCTCTTCGTGCGCCGGGACCCGGAGGCCGAGGGGCCGGACCTGATGTTCCACTTCTACCAGATCCCGTTCACGGACAATCCCGAGCGCCTGGGCTACCAACGGCCCGCGCACGGCGTCTCGATGACGCCGAACATCCCCAAGCCGCGCAGTCGCGGCCGGCTCTACCTGACGAGCGCGGACCCCGAGGTCAAACCGGCCCTGGACTTCCGGTACTTCACCGACGAGGACGACTACGACGGCCGGACCCTCGTGGACGGGATCCGCATCGCCCGGCAGATCGCGGCGAGCGAGCCGCTGGCCGGCTGGCTGAAGCGCGAGGTCTGTCCGGGGCCCGAAATCACCTCCGACGAGGAACTCAGCGCCTACGCCCGTCACGTCGCGCACACCGTCTACCACCCGGCCGGCACCTGCCGGATGGGTGCGGCCGACGACGAACTCGCCGTCGTCGACCCCGATCTCAAGATCCGGGGCCTGCACGGCATCCGGATCGCCGACGCGTCCGTCTTCCCGACCATGACCGCCGTCAACCCGATGATCGGCGTCCTCATGGTCGGCGAGAAATGCGCCGACCTGCTGGGAGGCACCACACGATGAACAGCACCCCGCCGCACCCCACGAACCCGTCCGCGCCGTCCGTCTTCTCCGTCCGCGACCTGTGGAAGGTCTTCGGTCCGAAGGCCGGCCGCGTGCCCGCCGACCCGGAGCTCGGCGCCCTCGGCACGACCGAGCTGCGCGAGCGGACCGGCTGCACCGCCGCCGTCCGCGATGTCTCCTTCGACGTCCGCAAGGGCGAGGTCTTCGTCGTCATGGGCCTGTCGGGCTCGGGCAAGTCGACGCTCGTCCGCTGCCTGACCCGGCTCATCGAGCCGACCTCGGGCACGATCTCCATCGACGGCGAGGACGTGCTGTCCATGGACGCCGGCCGGCTGCGCGAACTGCGCCGGCACCGGGCGGCGATGGTCTTCCAGCACTTCGGGCTCCTGCCGCACCGGACAGTGCTCGACAACGTCGCCTACGGCCTGGAGATCCAGGGCGTCGGACGCGGCGAACGGCGCGAGCGGGCGGCGGAGTTCATCACCAAGGTCGGTCTGGACGGCATGGAGCACCGCAGGCCGAGCCAGCTCTCCGGTGGTCAGCAGCAGCGGGTCGGCCTGGCCCGCGCGCTCGCCGTGGACCCCGAAGTCCTGCTGTTCGACGAGCCGTTCAGCGCGCTGGACCCGCTCATCCGGCGGGACATGCAGGAGGAGGTCGTCCGCCTGCACCGGGAGGAGGGCCGCACGATGGTCTTCATCACGCACGACCTGAGCGAGGCTCTCAAGCTCGGCGACCGCATCGCGCTGATGCGCGACGGCCGCGTCGTCCAGCTGGGCACGCCCGAGGAGATCGTGGGCTCCCCCGCCGACGAGTACGTCAGGGACTTCGTCCGGGACGTGCCGCGCGAACAGGTGCTGACCGTCCGCTCGGCGATGCGTCCGGCGCTCGCCGGCGAGCGCGAGACCGGCCCTTCGCTCGCGCCGAGCGCCACCGTCCACGAGGCCATCGAGGCCGTCGCCCGTACGGGTGAGAACGCGCGGGTCGTCGAGGACGGGCGGTGTCTCGGCGTGGTCGACCATGCCGGGCTCCTCGGTGTCGTCGCCGGGGTCCCGGCCTCGGCGGCGAAGGCGGTGGCCTGATGTACTCCCCTACGACCTGGCCGCCGCCGTGTGCCACGGCCACGCCCGCGAACCCGGGGCGGTGGGGCCGATGACCACCACCGTCACCCCCGCCTCCCCCACCCGTACCTCCGTCGGCGACGCCGGTTCCGGTGCGCTGCGCACGCTCGCGCGCCACCGCGGCCGGCTGATCGGCGCCGGAACCGCCGCCGCACTGCTGCTCGGCGCCTTCCTCCTCGGCGGCGGCGGCTGGCCGGCGTCGCTCGCCGTCGACCTGTCCGGTCCGCTCGGGCGCACCAGCGACTGGATCATCGACAACCGTGACAGCCACCCGCTGTTCCTCTACTTCCTCGGGCACGTCAGCAATGTCGTGGTCGTCTCCGTCCGCGCGGTGTACCTCGTGCTGCTCGCCCTCGGCTGGGCCGGCGTCACCGCCGCCGCCGGGCTGGTGGCCTGGCGGGTGGCGGGCGTCCGGCTGGCGCTGACCTCCGTCGCCGCGTTCGCCGTGTGCGGGCTGCTCGGCATGTGGGTGCCCACCATGCAGACGCTGGCCCTGATGGTGGTCGCCGTCACCGCGTCCGTTTTGCTCGGCGGTCTCCTCGGCCTGGCCGCGGGCCTGTCCGACCGGATGCACCGGGTCCTGCGCCCGGTCCTCGACACCATGCAGGTGCTGCCGGCCTTCGCGTACCTGCTGCCCGTCGTCCTGGTCTTCGGCATCGGCGTGCCCGCGGCCGTCCTCGCCACCGTCGTCTACGCCGCCCCGCCCATGGCCCGGCTCACCGCGCTCGGACTGCGCGGCGCGGACGCCGGCGTCATGGAGGCCGCCGCCTCGCTCGGCGCGACCGGGCGGCAGCGGCTGCTGACGGCCCGGCTGCCGCTGGCCCGCAAGGAGCTGCTGCTCGGCGTCAACCAGTCGATCATGATGGCGCTCGGCATGGCCGTGATCGCCTCCGTCATCGGCGCGGGCGGCCTCGGCGACCAGGTCTACCAGGCGCTGGCCTCCGTCGACGTCGGCGCCGCACTCGCCGCCGGGGTGCCGATCGTGCTGCTCGCCATCGTCCTGGACCGGGTCACCGCCGCGGCCGGCGAGCGGATCGGCGCGGCTCCGGCCCGCCGTGCCCGGCTCGGCTGGGCCGTCGCCCTCGGGGCGACCGCCGTCGTCGCCGTCGCGGGACGGCTGTCCGACCGGCTCTCCTGGCCGGACGCGTGGACGGTGGAGATCGCCGGGCCCGTCAACGGGGCGGTCGACTGGATGACCGCCCACCTCTACTCCGGTGTCCCCCTCGTCGGCGGAACCGCCGACTGGGCCGGCCGGTTCACCACCTGGGTCCTCAACCCGCTGCGTGACGGCCTGCACTGGCTGCCGTGGTGGGCGGTCCTGCTGACCCTGGGCGCGCTCGCCCTGCTCATCGGCACCTGGCGGACCGCCGCGACCGCTGTCCTCGCGATGGCCGCGATCGGCGTGCTCGGCGTCTGGGACCCGGCGCTCGACACGCTGTCCCAGGTCGTGGCCGCCGTCGCCGTCACGCTGCTGCTCGGCGTCGCGCTCGGGGTCGCCGCGGCCCGCGGCGACCGTCTGGGGCGCGCGCTGCGTCCGGTGCTCGACGTCTTCCAGACGATGCCGCAGTTCGTGTACCTGATCCCCGTGGTCGCCCTGTTCGGTGTCGGCCGCGCTCCGGCGGTCGCCGCCGCCGTGGTCTACGCGCTGCCCGCGGTCGTACGGATCACGGCCCAGGGCGTCCGCGGGGTGGACCCCTCCGCGCTGGAGTCCTCGCGCTCGCTGGGCGCGACCGGCCGCCAGCAGCTCTTCCAGGTCCAACTGCCGCTGGCCCGCCCCGCGCTGCTGCTGGCCGTCAACCAGGGTGTGGTCCTCGTCCTCGCCGTGGTCGTCATCGGCGGCCTGGTGGGCGGTGGCGCGCTCGGGTACGACGCCGTCTTCGGCCTCGCCCAGGGCGACCTGGCGACCGGTCTGGTCGCGGGCGCGGCGATCGTCTGCCTCGGCCTGATGCTCGACCGCGTCACCCAGCCGACGGCCCGCCGCGACCTCACCGGAAAGGGGGCCTGAGATGGCTCGCACACGCTTCGCACTCGGCGGCGCCGCCCTCGCGACCGCCGTCGCCCTGACGGCCCTCACCGGCTGCGGCGCCGCCGACATGACCCGCCAGGCCTCCCCGTACGCCGACGCGAAGGGCTCCCGCACGGTGACCCTGTCGGTGCAGTCCTGGGTGGGCGCGCAGGCCAACGTGGCCGTAGCGCAGTACCTCCTGGAGCACGAGCTCGGCTACCGGGTGGACACCGTCCAGATCGACGAGGTGCCGGCCTGGGACGCGCTCAGCCAGGGGCGGGTGGACGCCATCCTGGAGGACTGGGGCCACCCCGAGCAGGAGAAGCGGTACATCGACGACAAGGGGACGATCGCGCGCGGCGGCGACCTCGGGGTGACCGGTCACATCGGCTGGTTCGTCCCGACGTACTTCGCCGAGAAGCACCCGGACGTCACCGACTGGAAGAACCTCGACAAGTACGCCGACGAGTTCCGCACCGCGGAGAGCGGCGGCAAGGGCCAGCTGCTCGACGGCTCCCCCTCCTACGTGACGAACGACAAGGCGCTGGTGAAGAACCTCGACCTCGACTACCAGGTCGTGTTCGCGGGCTCCGAGGCGGCGCAGATCACCCAGATCAAGCAGTTCGCCAAGGAGAAGAAGCCGTTCCTGAGTTACTGGTACAAGCCCCAGTGGCTCTTCGAGAAGGTCCCGATGACGGAGGTGAAGCTGCCGGCCTACACGGAGGGCTGCGACACCGACCCGGAGAAGGTCGCCTGCGCCTACCCCCACACCCCGCTCCAGAAGTTCCTCAACTCCCGCTTCGCGGAGGGCGGGGGCGACGCGGCCGCGTTCCTGAAGAAGTTCCGCTGGACGACCGACATGCAGAACGACGTCGCCCTGATGATCGCGGAACAGAAGCTGGCCCCCGAGGAAGCGGCGGCCCGCTGGGTGAAGGAGAACAAGTCCACCTGGCAGGCCTGGCTCCCGTCCTGACCTGGAAACGCGCCAGAGGCCGTACCGGACACGTCCGGTACGGCCTCTGGCGTCGCACTCGCCCCGAAACACCGAAAAGGCCGTGTCGAATCCCTTCGACACGGCCTCCGACCTGCGTTTCCGCACAGTCGGGACGACAGGATTTGAACCTGCGACCCCTTGACCCCCAGTCAAGTGCGCTACCAAGCTGCGCCACGTCCCGGTGCCCGTCTGACCTGGGGTTTCCCCCGGCCGAACGCGCATGAGAACAATACCGCACTTACCCGGGTGGTCACGAACCGCTGTGCGGCTTGACCTCAAGTCCGCTTGAGGTTGCACGGTGGGTGCCATGACGAACACGGACATCGACCGGCTCCACGGGCTCATGGGCCTGATGACCGGGGACGAGAAGCACTCGCCCGCCGCCACCTCCACCCTCGACGCGCTCTGGGTGCTCTACGACCGGGTGCTGCGGGTGACGCCCGAGACCGTCGAGCGGGCGGACCGGGACCGGTTCCTGCTCTCCAAGGGGCACGGACCTATGGCGTACTACGCCGTCCTGGCCGCCAAGGGGTTCTTCCCCGAGGAACTGCTCGCGGGCTTCGGGTCGTACGACTCGCCCCTCGGGCACCACCCCGACCGGACCCGGGTGCCGGGTGCCGAGATCGGCAGCGGGTCGCTGGGGCACGGGCTGCCGCTGGCCGTGGGGAGCGCGCTCGGACTGGGGGCGCGGGGGATCACCGAGGCGCGGGTGTGGGTGCTCATCGGGGACGCCGAGCTGGACGAGGGCAGCAACCACGAGGCCCTCGCCTACGCCGGCCCCGCCGGTCTGGAGCGGCTCCACACGGTGGTGATCGACAACGGCTCCGCGACCTACGGCTGGCCCGGCGGGATCGCCTCGCGGTTCGAGGCCGCCGGATGGTCCGCCGAGACCGTCGACGGGCGGGATCACGAGGCGCTGTACGCCGCCTTCACCGCACCCCACCCCGGGCGGCCGCGCGTCGTCGTCGCCCGCGTCGAGCCCAAGAACGCCTGACCGGCCCCCTGAGAACCGCCCCTCCCCCGCCGTAAGGAGCTTCCCTCATGGACACCATGCGTGACCGTTTCATCGCCACCACCGGCCGACTGCTCGACGAGGACCCGCGCCTCGCGGTCGTGCTCGCCGAGATCAGCAGGGACGGATTCGGCGAGGCCGAGCGACGGCACCCGGACCGGGTGATCAACGTCGGCATCCGGGAGCAGTTGCTGGTCGGTGTGGGCGGCGGGCTGGCGCTGGCCGGGATGCGTCCGGTGCTGCACACCTTCGCGAGCTTCCTGGTCGAGCGGCCCTTCGAGCAGGTCAAGCTGGACTTCGGCCACCAGGGTGTGGGCGGCGTGCTGGTGAGCGCGGGCGCGTCGTACGACTGGCCGGCCGGCGGGCTGACCCATATGGCGCCCGGCGACGTGGCCCTGCTCGACACCCTCGACGGCTGGACGATCCACGTCCCCGGCCACCCGGACGAGGCGGAGGCCCTGCTGCGACAGGCCGTCAAGGGCGACGACCTCGTCTACGTCCGGCTCTCCGTGCAGTCCAACGCCGCCGCCCGCCCCGTCTCCCCCGGCTTCAGCACGGTCCGCGAGGGGCGCGCCGGCGTGGTCGTCGCCGTGGGGCCGCTGCTGGACCACGTGCTCGCGGCGACCGAGGGCCTGGACGTGACCGTCCTCCACGCCACCACCGTCCGCCCCTTCGACGCCGCCGCCCTGCGCCGCGCGGTGGACTCGGCGCGCCCGGACGTCGTCCTCGTCGAGCCCTACCTCGCCGGCACCTCGACCGCCGCCGCCAACGACGCCCTCGCCGCGCTCCCCCACCGGGTCCTCGGGCTGGGTGTCGCCCGCCGGGAGCTGCGCAGGTACGGCACGATGGAGGAGCACCTCGTGGGGCAGGGCCTCGACCCGGCCGGGCTGCGCGAGCGCGTTTCGGCCTTCCTCGGCGACCGGCCCCGCTGAGTCAGTCCCCGCCCGGAGGGACGCCCACCGCCGGAAACCGCGCCAACAGGCGGCGTGCGTAAGCGCCGGAGCGCGCGCCCCTCACTCCCCGTGACGCGCCCCGGCGCCGCCGCGCACACCTGTACGCCGCCCCGCGCCCTCCTTCGCGAGGGTTCACGCGCGTCCGGGCCCGCCGTTCCGGCCCTGTCGACACTTCGGGACTCTTGGGGGATACCGCCCCTGTGGTGAACAGGTGGCCTATGGGGCGACGCGACCCCCCACACCGCCATATGCCCTCGAATGGTTTGCCCTTGGCATGTGGCAGAAAGATGCCCACGGGGAATGCCCTGAGGACCGGCACGAACAGGCCAACTCCGCTCGAATCACAGTCAGTTGCTGGCGTCAACCACTCCGGTTTCAGACAAACTCGGTGGCGATATTGCTCCGCCCCAGAAAGATCAACACCATGAAGTGTCGGCCTGTTCGGGACGGGGCCACTGCCGATGCACCACCTGCTCGAACAATCGATCGAGCGGGCGATTCGCAGGGGAGGGACTCGCGTGGACAGCTACTTCAGCAGTCGACTTCATCATCAACTCCGAGCGACCGTGAGGGACTTCGCGGAGCGCGAGGTTCGGCCACGAATAGCCGAGATGGAAGCCTCACGGACCGTGCACCACGAACTGTCCCGGCTGATCTGCGAGCAGGGGTGGCTGGGCGCCACCATCGGCCAGGAGTACGGCGGCATGGGCGCCGGCCACCTGGCCAAGACCATCATCATCGAGGAGCTCTCCCGCGTCAGCGGCGCGATGGGCGCCATGGTGCAGGCCTCCCAGCTGGGCACCGCGAAGATCGTCCACTTCGGCAGCGACGAGCAGCGCAAGACCTGGCTTCCGGCCATCGCCGCCGGCGAGTGCCTGCCGACCATCGCGGTCACCGAGCCGGACTCGGGCGGGCATGTCCTCGGCATGACCGCGAGCGCGGTCCGCGACGGAGACGACTACATCCTCAACGGCAGCAAGGTGTACGTGGGCAACAGCCACGTCGGCGATCTGCACGGTGTGGTGGTCAGGACCGGCCCCGGGTCGAAGGGGCTGACGGCCTTCCTGGTCGAATCCGATCGCCCGGGGTTCAGGACCGGCCCCCAGCAGCCGGCCATGGGACTGCACGGCTTCAGCTTCGGCGAACTCGTCTTCGAGAACTGCCGCGTTCCGGCGTCCAACCGGCTCGGTGACGAGGGCGACGGCCTGTCCGTCGCGTACTCCTCCAGCGTGCTGTACGGCCGGGCCAACCTCACCGCCGTCTCCCTCGGCATCCACCAGGCGATCCTGGAGGAGACCACCCGCTTCAGCGCGGAGCGCCACCGCTACGGCAAGCCGCTGCACCACCTGCCCACGGTCAAGCTGAAGCTCGGCCAGATGCAGTCGCGGCTGATGACGGCCCGGCTCGCCGCGTACCACGCCGTCCACCTGCTCGACCAAGGGCTCTCCTGCGACGCGGAGTTGATGAACGCGAAGCTGGTCAACGTGGAAGCCGCGATCGACGCCGGTCGCAACGCCATGGAGATCCACGCCGCCGCCGGGCTCTTCACCAACCGCCCGATCGAGCGCTACCTCCGCGACGCGCACCACATCTTCGCCCCGGCCGGCACCTCCGACATCCAGCTGCTGCGGCTCGCCGAGGTGGCCCTCGGCCAGGACAAGGGCAGTTGGTCCGAGAAGCTCGCGGACCTGCTCAGGCTGGAGCCCGCGCACGCATGACCGGTCACAGACACAGACGCGCCCCGGCACGGCCATGAAGCCGTCCCGGGGCGTCACCCGTTCACGAAGCGCGGCGCAGTGGGTCAGATCAGGCCTTCCTCGCGGCGGTGGATCTGCTCCACCAGCTCCGCGGCCAGCGTCTTGATCGTCTCCAGACCGGCCCGGCCCCACGGCCGCACGTCCGTGTCGACGACGCAGATCGTCCCCAGCGCTATGCCCGTACGGTCGATCAGCGGCGCGCCCATGTACGAGCGGATGCCGATCTCGTCCACGACCGGGTTCCCCGCGAACCGCGGGTAGTCGCAGACGTCCTCCAGGACGAGCGCCTTGCGGCGCACCACCACGTGCGGGCAGTAGCCGTGGTCACGGGCCATGTACCGGCCGACGTTCCCGCCGGCCGCCGCCGCGCCGAGGTCGCTGCCGGTGTGCGTGCCCTGGGGAGTGTGCAGCCCGGCGAAGAACTGCCGGTTCTCGTCGATGAAGTTGACCATCGAGTACGGGGCGCCGGTCACCTCTGCCAGCCGGTGGGCGAACTCGTCGAACGCGGGCTCCGTCCGTTCCCCGAGACCCAGCTCCCGCAGCCGCCGCACACGGGCGGGCGCCTCCTGGTCGACGGGGGTCAGCAGCAGATGACCGGTCGGGTCGTAGGTCATGACGGTGCTCCGTAGCTCGGCACGGGGGCCGGGATGGTGGTGAGCAGATGCTGGACGAGGGTGAGGAGGGTCCGGATGCCGGCGCTGGAGATCCGCGCGTCGCAGAGCACGACCGGCACCTCGGGCTTGAGGTCGAGCGCGGCCCTGACCTCGTCGGGTTCGTAGCGGTAGGCGCCGTCGAACTCGTTGACCGCGATCACGAAGCCGATGCCCCGCCGCTCGAAGAAGTCGACGGCCGAGAAGCAGTCCTGGAGGCGGCGGGTGTCGGCGAGGACGACCGCGCCGAGGGCACCCTCGGAGAGCTCGTCCCACATGAACCAGAAACGTTCCTGGCCCGGGGTGCCGAACAGGTACAGCACGTTTCTGTCGTCGAGGGTGATGCGCCCGAAGTCCATCGCGACCGTGGTCGTGGTCTTGGACTCGACCCCCTCCAGGCTGTCGGTGGCCGCGCTGACCTGGGTCAGCAGCTCTTCCGTACTCAGCGGTTCGATCTCGCTGACCGCGCCCACGAAGGTGGTCTTGCCCACGCCGAAGCCGCCCGCGACCAGGATCTTCTGGGCGATGGGGAACGGGTCGGTCGCGAAACTCTCGTGGCGCTCAGAGCCGTTGTCGTAGGCCATCGAGCACTGCCTCCAGCAAGGAACGGTCGGTTGGATTGGCGTGGAAGCGGGGCGCGCGGGCGGTCAGCGCCCCGCAGTCCACGAGATCGGAGAGCAGGACCTTGGTGACGACGGCCGGCAACCGTAAGTGCGCCGCGATCTCCGCCACCGAGGTGGGTCCGTCGCACAGCCCGAGGGCCAGGCTGTGTTCCGGACCCATATGGGGCTGCGGGGAGGAGCCGGTCGCCATCACCATGGAGAGGAGGTCGAGGGCGGTGGTCGGCTCGGTCCGGCCACCGCTGACGGTGTACGGACGGATCAGCCGGCCCGCCGCGTCGTCGAGCCAGGGGCCCTCCTGGGCGGACGCCACGCTCACTGTCCCGTGGTGCCCGACGCGCCCGCCGCCTGTCTGGCGGGAGTGACGAGATACGGCCGCACGCTCTTGACCAGCATCGCCATCTCGTAGCCGAGGACGGCGGCGTCCGCCTCACGCCCGGCGAGGACCGCCAGGCACGTGCCGGAACCGGCGGTCGAGACGAACAGCAGCGTGGAGTCCAGCTCGACCACCACCTGCCGCACCTCCCCGCCGTCGCCGAACCGCGCGCCGGCGCTGCGGCCGAGCGAGTACAGCCCCGAGGCCAGCGCGGCCATGTGGTCGGCGGCGTCCGTGTCGAGGCCGTGGACGGACTTGACGAGGCCGTCGGAGGAGAGCAGTACCGCGTTCCGCGTGTACGGGACCCGCTGGACCAGCCCGCTCAGCAGCCAGTCGAGATCCGAGGAATGGCCGTTCGGCACATTGCTCGCCATGGTGCATCTACTCCTTGTGCGCGTCACCGGGACGCAGCGGTTCTTGTCGGGACGGCTGGGATTCGGCGAGACCGATGCCGCGCTGGAACGCGGCCATCAGTCCCGGGTCGTGCAGTGCGTGCTCCTCGGTCCTGCGGGCCACCGGCTCGTCGCGCAGCTGCGGGACGAGGTGTTCCTGGGCGCGCCGCTTGGGAAGCAGGGGGCGCCCCGGGGCCTGGCCGTGCCCGGCGCTCTCCGTCTGCTGGAGGGGGAGCGCGGAGGCGGAGGGCGTGTACGCCAGGGGGCGGTGCGTCAGTTCGTCGGGCGCCGCGTGCTCCGGTCCGTGACCGGCCGAGGCCTGCGCGGATGCGGGCACGGGGGCCGGCGCGGACGGCTGCGCGAGCGGCTGCGCCGGCGGCTGTGCGGGGTGGTGCGCCGGCGGCTGTACGGGGCGGTGCGCGGGCGGCTGTACGGGGCGGTGCGCGGGCGCCGGTACGGGTGCGGTGACCGGGGCTGCCGGTGCGGCGGGGGGTGCGTGAGTGGCCTGGGGCATCGGCTGCGGCAGCGGGTGGCCCTGGGGCGTGTGCGGGAGCCGAGGTGCCGGGGGCGCCTGCTGGACCTGCTGGATCTGGGCCGTCTGGTTCTCGCTGCGCGCGAGACCCTCGGGGTCGGCGCCGAGGAGGCCCTGGGGCAGGACGAGAACGGCCTGCACGCCACCGTAGATGTTGGACTGGAGGCGTACCGCGATGCCGTGGCGGCGGGCGAGCGCGGAGACGACGAAGAGTCCGATGCGGCCGTCCTGCAGCAGGTGGGCCACGTTCACCTGGTCGGGGTCGGCGAGCAGCGCGTTCATCTTGTTCTGCTCGGTGACCGGCATGCCCAGTCCGCGGTCCTCGACCTCGATGGCGAGTCCGGCGGTGACGTACTGGGCACGCAGCAGCACCGTGGTGTGCGGTGCGGAGAAGAGCGTCGCGTTCTCGACGAGTTCGGCGAGGAGGTGGATGACGTCGGCCACGGCATGGCCCCGGAGCGTACCGTCGATCGGCGGCACCAGTTTCACGCGCGGGTACTGCTCGACCTCGGCGATGGAGGAGCGCAGCACCTCGGTCATGGTGACCGGATTCGACCACTGACGGCGGGAGATGGCGCCGCCGAGCACGGCGAGGTTCTCCGCGTGGCGGCGGATGCGGGTGGCCAGGTGGTCGACGTGGAAGAGGCCCTTGAGCAGCTCGGGGTCCTCGACCTCGTTCTCCAGCTCGTCCAGGAGCTGGATCTCGCGATGCACGAGGGACTGGAGACGGCGGGCGAGGTTGACGAAGACCTCGACCTTCTGCTCGTTGCCGACGCTGCTGGAGAGCCGGGAGGCCTGCACCACGGCGGCCACGGCGGCCTCGTGCGAGCGGTTCAACTCCTGCGCGAGCAGGTCGAACTCGTCGCCCGACGCGGCCCTCGGCGGGACGACCGGTCGGTCCGGGGCACCCTCGCCCCTGCGCAACTGTTCGACGACCGTACGCAGTTCGCTCTGGCCGCGCGCGCTGGAGCGGCGCAGGGCGTTGCAGCGGTCGAGGACGGACTTGGCCGCCCGGTCGGCGCCGAGCGCGGCCGCGGTCACGGAGGCCACCGTGAGGGCCGCGGCACCCGTCAAGGCGGCCCAGAGGCCGGGGGTGGGGCTCGCTCCGGTGGAGCGGAGGGTGAAGAGCACGGCGGCGGCGCCACCGAGTGCGACCGCGATGGCGGGAAGCACGGAGGTGCGCAGGAGTTGGGGGCGTATGCGGGCTTCGGTCGGGAGCGGCGCGGTGTGCTGCGCGGGGTTGGGAGCCCCCGCGCCGGAAGCGGAACGGGCGCCTGACCGGCCGTGCCGCCCGCCTTCACGGCGTTCGGACCGCGGTGCGGGTGCGCGAAGTTGAGACATGAGTGTCCTTGGTACGTGCCCAGGATGCGGCGTACTACGGGGGGTGTCCTACGTGGGTCTGTCGAGCCTACCGATGATCACCAACCACCCACTGTAGACGTCAACCGTTCATGTGCGGTGCGCAGTTGGCAAACTTACCCGTAGTGGCGACCCGCTCTGGTATCAGCCTTCGCACGACAGGCCGAGAAGGAATGGCCGGAAGTCGACGGGGCGCGTCGGAGGCGTGGAACGGAAGAGGGTGGAGGCGTCCTCACGCCTCCACCCTCGGTGGAATTCCGTCGTGACCGGAATCGGTTCGCGCGCACTCGCACGGGGGAGCGAACAACCCCTCTTTCGCGTGGCTCGGGAGACCCGTTCCGGCCTCGCGGCTCCGCTCCGCCGTTCACCTTCGCATTCGCGTTCGCATCGACGGGACGCGCGGGCGTTCAGCGCCTCAGCGGTCGCCGGCGAGGTCGAGGTCGGTGCCTCGCTGCTCGGCGGAGGCGGCCGGGGCCGCGGCCACCCGGTCGGGCGTGCGCCAGGCGCGGTCGAGCGGCCGGGACACCGCACGCCACCAGGGGTCCGCGGGAAGGGTGCCGCTGGGCTCGAAGGGCTCGCCCGGGCGGGGCGCGGCGACCTGCTGGCCGAGCTCCTCTCCGGCGTCACCCGTCCACTCCCCCGGCTCCGCCCACGCGTGCGGGGCCAGGTTGAAGGTGCCCCAGTGGATCGGCAGGAGCACGCCGTGCGGGCGGCCGCCCTGGAGGTCGAGGTGCGCCTGGACGCCCTCGGCGGGGGTCATGTGGATGTCGGGCCAGTACTCGCTGTACGCGCCGATCTGGATCATGGTCACGTCGAAGGGGCCGTGCGCGGCACCGATCTCCGCGAAGCCGGGGAAGTACCCGGTGTCGCCGCTGTGGTAGATCCGGTGGGCGGGGCCCTCGACGACCCAGGACGCCCAGAGGGTGTGCTGGGTGTTGCGCAGACCGCGGCCGCAGAAGTGGCGGGCGGGGGTCGCGGTCAGCCGAAGCTCGCCGACTTCGGTGGACTCGTTCCAGTCCAGCTCGCGCAGCCGCGAGGCCGGTACGCCCCAGCGCTCCAGGTGGGCGCCGACGCCCAGCGGCACCGCGAAGAGGGTGTCCGTGGTGGCGAGCGCCTTGATCGTGGGCAGGTCGAGGTGGTCGTAGTGATCGTGCGAGATCACGACGACGTCGACCGGGCCGAGCGCGGCGAGCGGCACCGGGACCGGGTGCAGACGCTTGGGACCGGCGAAGGCGAAGGGCGAGCAGCGGTCGCCCCAGACCGGGTCGAAGAGGACCCGGCGGCCGTCGATCTCCGCGAGGACGCTGGAGTGCCCCATCCAGGTGATCCGGAGACCCGAGACCGGCGGCTTGGCGAGGTCGGCCAGCGTGGTCGCGTGCACGGGGATCGCGCCGGCGGGGGCCCGGCGCGCCCGGGCCTCCTTCTGGAAGTAGATCTTCGCGAAGTCGACGGTGGACCCGGAGGGCCTCGTCCGGGCGGCCACGGGGTTCCGGAAGACACCGTCCGCGAAGTTCGGCGAACGACGGATCCGCGCGAGGCGCTCCCCCGCGGGATCGGCGCCGAAGGCCTCGGGCCGCAGGGTGCGCAGCCTGGCCCGCAGCGAATGGTCGGAGCCGGTGCCGGTCACGGGACCTCCTGATGGTCGGGGTCGTTCCATTATGGTCGGCCCGCGCCGCTCCCGGCCGGGAGTGTGCGCGATACTGAACAGTCATTCAGTAGCACGCTCGCCGCATTCCTCCGGAGACCCCCATGCGCACCGCCCCTCTGATCGCGCTGACCTGGTCGGACGACGTCACCGGCCGACAGGGTCACCTGGTGATCGACCGACTGGTGCGCGGGGTGTGCAGCGGGGGGCTGCGGATGCGCGAGGGCTGCACGGCGGCGGAGGTGGCCGGCCTCGCGCGCGGGATGACCATGAAGGAGGCCCTGCACTACGACCCGGACAGCCGGTACGTCCCGCTGGGCGGCGCCAAGGGCGGTATCGACTGCGACCCCCGCTCCCCCGAGGCGTACGGCGTGCTGGTCCGCTACCTGAAGGCGATGCGCCCGTACATCGAGCGCTTCTGGACCACGGGCGAGGACCTCGGCCTGACTCAGGAGCTGGTGGACAGGGCGGCGGCGGAGGCGGGTCTCGTCTCCTCGATCCAGGCCGTCTACCCGCTCCTGGACGACGAGGCGAGGGCCCGGCGCAGGCTCGCGGAGGCGTTCGAGGCCCAGGTGGACGGGATCGGCCTGGACGAGCTGGCGGGCGGCTGCGGGGTCGCCGAATCGGTTTTGGTGGCGCTGGAGCGGGCCGGTCACCCGTACGCCGGCACCCGGGTCTCCGTGCAGGGCTTCGGGACCATGGGCGGGGCCACCGCGCGCTTCCTGGCCCGGGCCGGGCTCTCCGTCGTGGCGGTGGCCGACGTGCGGGGCACGATCACCCACCCGGACGGGCTCGACGTCGAGGCGCTTCTCGCGGCGCGCGACGGCCACGGCACCGTGGACCGTGCCGCGCTGCGGCCAGGGGACCGGGAGGAGCCCGGCGACGCCTGGCTGGCGGCCGACGCGGAGGTGCTCGTCCCGGCCGCCGTCTCCTACGCGATCGACACCCGGAACCAGGCGGGAATCACCGCCCGGTGGATCGTGGAGGCGGCGAACATGCCCGTCCTCCCCGCGGCGGAGGAACTCCTCGCCGCGCGCGGGATCACGGTCCTGCCCGACGTGGTGGTCAACTCCGCCACCAACGCCTGGTGGTGGTGGACGCTCTTCGGTGACATCACCGGCGGCCCGGACGCGGCCTTCGCCCACATCCGCACGGCCATGCGCGCCCTGGTCGACCGGGTCCTCGACCGGGCGGAGGCGGACGGCTCGACCCCACGCGCCGCGGCCCACGGGCTGGTCGGGGAGCGGCTGACGGAGATCGCGGCGCGGTACGGCACGTACGGAAGTCGATCATGCCCGTGTCATGTTCTGTGTAGGGTGGCCGGCGTGGCGAGAGTGCGGTTGAGCGTGGCGGAACGGCGGGAAGAGCTGCTCCGGGCCGCCGTCGAGCAGATCGAGGCACGGGGCGTGGCGGCCGTCCGGATCGCCGACGTCGCCTCGGCCCTGGGGGTCAGCAACGCGCTGGTGCTCTACCACTTCTCGACCAAGGAGAAGCTCGTCGCGGAGGCGTTCGCATACGCCGCCGAGGGCGACCTCGCCCATCTGCGCCGGCTCCTGGGGCGGCGGACCACCGCCCTGCGCCGGCTGCGTGCGGCCGTCCGCTGGTACGCGCCGACCGGCCAGGCCAAGGGCTGGCGGCTCTGGATCGAGGGCTGGGCGGCCTGCCTGCGGGAGCCGGCCCTGCGCGAGGTCGCCGGTTCGCTCGACCAGCAGTGGAAGGCGGCCCTCACCCGGGTCATCGCCGAGGGTGCCGCGGCGGGCGAGTTCCCGTGCGCCGACCCGGCGGGCGCGGCCTGGCGGCTGACCGCCTTCCTGGACGGGCTCGCCGTGCAGATGACCTCGTACGCCGGGTCGCTCTCCCGCGCCGCCATGCTGGAGTGGGCCGACGCCGCCCTGGCCCGCGAACTGGGCCTGCCGTCCCTGGACCCGCAGGCACCCCCGCCGACGACATAGGGCGACGTCCCGCCGACGGACAGAGGTCGGCGCCCCCGCCGACGGCCTCAGATCAGCTCGTACACGGCCGTGAGCGTCACCTGTTCCTCGATCTCGCCGGGCGCCAGCGGCACGCCCGGGGCGTCGGAGGGCATCTCCGGTACGGCTCCGGGGCCGCCGCCGCTGCCCTCGGTCTCGGACAGCGACACGAGCCGGCCGAGCCGGTGCCCGCTGAGTCGCGCGTGCTGCACGGCCTTGTCGTACGCGTCCTGGTACGCCACCTCGCGGGCCCTGCTCCGCAGCCCCTTCCGGTCGGCGACGTCGAAGCTCACCCCGTTGACCCGGCCCGCGTTTCCGGCCGCCTCGGTGACGGCGCCGATCACCGAGCCGGCCCTGTCGACGTCGCGGACCTTCGCGGTGAAGCTCTGCGAGGCGACGTAGCCGGACACCTTGCTCTCCCCGTCGGCGCTCTGGGCGTAGACGCGGGAGACGGAGAGACCGTCCGTGCGGATGTCCCGGTCCTCGACCGACTGCTTCCGCAGCGCGTCGAGAAGCTTCTTCGCGGACCGGTTCTGGGCCTCCATCGCCTCCTTGGCGGTCTTGCCCTGCTCCTCGACGGCGACCGAGAGCACCGCGAGGTCCGGCGCCGCGGAGGCCCGACCGGTCCCCGTGACGGAGACGGTCGCCGAGGCCGCGGCCCGGCCGGCCGAGGCCACGGCGACCGGGACGGTCCCGGGCGAGGCGGCGAGCACGGGCGTCGCGGCACCCGCGAGCGTGACGGCGCCGAGCACCGCCCCCACGACCGTCGCACGGCGGAGGACACGGGCACGGGCAGGGAGGTGGTGGGGATGACGACGGGTCGTCACGAGCGGTCCCTTCGACGGGGGTCGGTGCCGGGGTCCCGGCAGCGCCCATCCCAGCACCGCCCCGCGCTCCCGCCCGGGCGCCACGGCCGCCCGGTCACCCGCTCAGGTCTGCACGAGCGGCTCGTAGGCCACCTCCGTCAGGCCGAAGGTCCACGCGACGCCCTCGCGCGCGGTCGTGGTCCGGGGCGGCACACGCAGCCAGTACGTACGGAAGGTCCCGTCCGGCTCCGGCGTCGAGTTCACCACCTCGACCATGACCACGTCCTCGTCGTCCACGAGCTCGATCCGCCAGAGCACGCCCGCCTCGTCCCGGGCCACCGGCTGCGCGCCCGATTCGGCGAGATAGCGCTCGTAGCCGTAGAACTCCAGCATCACGCGGCGCAGTTCGGCGTTCTCCTCGGCGCGTATGCGCTCCGGGGTGAGCCCGCCGAGCTCCGCGAGGAACTTCGCCGGCACGGCCATCCCCCGCCAGGCGTACAGCGCGAACCCGTCGGCGAAGGCGAGCGCCGGGCCGTCGCCCCGGTCCAGGCGTCCGGCCTCGTCCCGGTGCAGCTCGACGGGCCGCTCGCACACCACGGCGACCTTCTCGTACGGCCACCACCACCCCGCGTTCTCGGCGACCGCCGCGAGCCCGGCGAGCCGCTCGCCGCGCCCGTCGAAGGCGGCGAGCCAGGCCGCGTCGTGCTGTCCCAGAACCGCGTCGAGCAGCACCAGACGCACGGCGGAGGCCTCTCCGACCGGTCCGGACCCACCGGACGCGCCGTCGGACGTCCCGTCCCGTGCGCCCCCATGCGCTCCGTCGGACGCCCCGCCACTCCCGCCCCCGGGCGCCCCGTCGGACGCCCCGTCGGGCGTCCCGTCCCGTGTGCCCCCGGGCGCCCCGGCGAGGTCGGCGGTCACCGCCGTCCTTATCCGGTCCGCGAGGGCCCGTGTCGTGTCCCAGAGCGGCGCCCCGGTGCTCGACCACAGCGCCGTCCAGCCCCGGGGGCCGAGCTCGTCGTGGACCCTGCGGCGCTCCTCGGCCCAGGGCCGGGTGCGGACCTCGTCCCGTACCGAACGCCCCGCGTCGGTCAGTTCCCGTACGAGCGCGACGGCCGCCCGGGGTGAGTCCGCCCAGACGATCCGCTCCGGCGCCGCGAGCCCCGCCGTGGCGTAGGCGAGCCGGACGCCCTGCTCCGCCGCCGTCCGGTCGGCCGCCCCTGTGGCCGCCGCCACGGCGCGCCACCTGTCCACCGTCATCGGTGTCCCGTTCATCTCTCCCCCTGTCAGTCCGCTGTCAGTCCGCGACGATCCGGTACGCGCCCGGTGTGTACTCCCGCTGCCGCACCACGCGGTACCAGCCCTTCGGCAGCGGGATCGGGGCGTGCTCCTCGTGCACCACCCGCCCGCCCGCGGGCAGTTCGAGCAGGAACGGCCCGAACGGACCGGGCTCGCGCACCAGTCGTCCGGGCCCCGGGATCGCGTGGGCGTGCCCGGTCACCTCACCGAGCGCGAGGACGAGGCGGCCCCGCCCGTCCCGCGGCTCCCCCGCCGCGTCCTTGGCGTGCGCGGGCACCGCCGCCTCAGCGACGGGCACGATGAGCACGTCTCCCTGCCGGTACATGGCTCTCCCCTCCGTGGTGGGCACGGCGTGTGTCGACCACGTATTCGACGCTAGAGGCAGCCACTGACAACGCCCTCCGGCCGCCCCGGCGCGCGGCGTTGTCGGTGGGGCTTGGTACAACTTCTCGCGTCAGCCGATCATCACCGTCCGGTGTCTGGAGCACTCATGACCATTTCGGGAGATATGCAGGAGTTCCACGGCCTGCCCGTGTTCGCGTTCCCGGACCGTGACGCCGTCGTCGAACTGCCGGACCCGGCCTCCGTGGCCTGGCGGGTCTCCGCTCCGACGTACTGCGGACCGGACGACGAGCAGTGGGAGCAGGTCTTCGCCCGTTTCCTCGCCGACGTCGACACCCACCGGGTCCGCGCGCTGGTCGTCGGCGGCTGGGACGAGGCGTACGACACCTCTTCCGCCCCGATCGTCACCGCTCTCGTCGAGGCGGCCACGGACCGGCTGACCTCCCTGGAGGCGCTGTTTCTCGGCGAGATGACCTTCGAGGACTGCGAGATCTCGTGGATCCAGCAGTCCGACGTGACCCCGCTCCTCGCCGCCTATCCCCGGCTGCGGGAGCTGGGCGTGCGGGGCGGGACGGGGCTCGCCTTCCCGGCCGTCCGGCACTCCGCGCTGCGCACGCTGGTGGTGGAGTCCGGCGGTCTCGGCGCCGAGGTCGTGCGGGGTATCGCGGGCAGTGACCTGCCCGCGCTGGAGAAGCTGGACCTGTGGCTCGGCACGGACGAGTACGGCGGCGACTCCTCGGTCGACGACCTGGCGCCGGTCCTCGCCGGTACCGGCTTCCCCGCGCTGCGCGATCTCGCGCTGCGCAACAGCGTCATCCAGGACGAGATCGCCGCCGCCGTGGCCGGTGCCCCGGTGGTCGCCCGGCTCGACCGGCTCGACCTGTCGATGGGCACGCTCACCGACGAGGGCGCCGAGGCGCTGCTCGTCGGCCAGCCGCTCACGCACCTCACGCACCTCGACCTCTCCCACCACTACCTCAGCGAGAAGATGAGCGAGCGGATCGTCGACGCCCTCACGCCGTACGGCGTGACGGTGGACGTCGACGACGCGCAGGAGCCGGAGGACGACGGCGACGGCGAGGTCTTCCGGTACGTCGCGGTCGCGGAATGATCCCGTCCCCGCCCCTCGGGCATCCGCCGGAGGAGCCCGCGCGCCCACGGTTCGTCGTGGTCGGCAATCCGGCCAACCGCCGGGTCACGTACTTCCGCGACGCGGTGCGGGCGGCCGGGCTGCCCGAGGCGCGGGTCGAGCCCTGGCTCGACGTGCTGCGGGGCGGGGGACGGTTCCACCCCGGTGAGACGGTCCGGCTGGAGTCGCCCGGCGAGGAACCGGAGGTCGAGCGACTGCTGCGCGGCACCGACGACCCGACCCGGGTCGAGGGCACCGGCCGCTGGTACGAGGCGTTCACGGCCGCCACTGCGCGCCTCGCCCGGACCGTCCGCGAGGCGGGGGCCGTCCTGGTCGACGACCCCGCCGAGCCGGCGGTCCTCTTCGACAAGCGGCTCGCCCACGCCCGGCTGCGCGAGGCCGGGGTCCCGGTGCCGGACTCGCCGACGTCCGGCCCGGCCGGCCCGCCCGTGCGGGGCTGGGCGGACGTCCGCGCCCTGATGGCGGCCGGGGGGCTGCCCCGGGCCTTCGTGAAGCTGGCGCACGGTTCGTCCGCCTCCGGGGTCCTGGCCGTGGAGACGAACGGCTCCGGGCGCGTGCAGGCCACCACCTCGGTGGAGCGGACCCCGGACGGGCGCCTCTTCAACTCCCTGCGGGTGCGCCGCTACACGACCGAGCGCGAGGTCGCCACGATCGTGGACGCGCTCGCCCCCGACGGGCTGCACATCGAGCGCTGGCTGCCGAAGGCGGTCCAGCAGGGCCGGGCGGCCGACCTGCGGGTGGTCGTGATCGACGGGCGCGCCACCCACGCCGTCGTCCGGACCAGCCGCTCCCCGATGACCAACCTCCACCTCGGCGGCGCGCGGGGCGACCTGGGCGCCGTGCGCGCGGCGATCTCGGCGGCGGGCGGACGGTGGGCGGACGCGCTGGAGGTGTGCGAGCGGGCGGCCGACGCCTTCCCGGGCACGCGGTGCGTCGGGATCGATCTGCTGCCGGCGGTGGGCTGGCGGCGTTTCGCCGTCGGCGAGGTCAACGCCTTCGGCGACCTCCTCCCCGGACTCACCGGCCTGCCGGGCAGCGGCGCCGAAGGCCGGGACACCTACGCCGCGCAGGTCGCCGCGCTCCTGCGCGGCACCCCCACACGCACCAGAACACACACAGGCACCCCCCGCACCACTAGCACTCCTCGCACCGCACGCACCCCCCGCACCACTAGCACTGCACGCACCACCCGCACCACTCACACCACTCGCACCACTCGCACCACAGGAACGAGCACCACGTGAACCGGCAGCACGCACCCGACATGAACGAGATCGTGGGCAGCCACGACCTCCTCCTGGTCACGCTCGACACCCTCCGGTACGACGTGGCCGCCGAACTCGCCGCCGCCGGCCGCATCCCGAACCTCGCCCGGCACCTCCCCGACGGACGGTGGGAGCGCCGGCACGCCCCCGGCAGCTTCACGTACGCCTCCCACCAGGCGATCTTCGCCGGGTTCCTGCCGACCCCGGCCACCCCCGGCCCGCACCCCCGGCTCTTCGCGGCCCGGTTCGCGGGCAGCGAGACGACCACCGACGGCACCTTCGTGTACGACACCCCCGACCTCGTCTCCGGCCTGGCCGAGGAGGGCTACCGCACCGCGTGCGTCGGCGGCGTCGGCTTCTTCAACGGGCAGGGCCCGCTCGGCTCGGTGCTGCCGGGACTGTTCGAGGAGAGCCACTGGGAGCCCGCCTTCGGCGTCGCCTCCCCGACCTCGTTCGAGTCCCAGGTGACGAGGGCCGAGGAGATCGTCGCCGGGCTCCCCGCCGAGCAGCGGCTCTTCCTGTTCGTCAACGTCGCCGCCCTGCACCAGCCCAACTGGTTCCATCTCCCGGGCGCGACCCGGGAGTCCGGCGACACCCGCGCCTCGCACGCGGCGGCCCTGGTCCACGTCGACCGGCACATCGGCCGCCTCTTCGCCGCCATGAGCAGCCGCCGCCCCTGCTTCGCGATCGTCTGCTCGGACCACGGCACCGCGTACGGAGAGGACGGCTTCACCGGCCACCGGCTCGGCCACGAGAGCGTCTGGACCGTTCCGTACGCCCAGTTCCTCCTGGACGGCCCGGACCGGGCGGAGATCGCGTGAACCCGTCGCCGCGCCCGTACGAGAGCTACGTCTACGCCTACCCGCACAAGACGGCGTACCGCCCGCTCCCGGACCCCGCTCCCTCCCTCGCCGCGCTCTGGCGCGACGAGCCGAAGGACGCCCTCTCCCTCTACGCCCACATACCCTTCTGCGAGGTCCGCTGCGGCTTCTGCAACCTCTTCACGCGGATCGGCGCCCCGGACGAGCTGACGACCCGCTACCTCGACGCCCTCGACCGCCAGGCGTCCGCCGTCCGCGAGGCGCTCGGCGACCGGGGGCCGGTCCATTTCGCCACGGCCGCCTTCGGCGGGGGTACGCCCACCTTCCTCACCGCCGGGGAGCTGGAGCGGCTCTGCGACATCGCGGAGAAGCGGACGGGCGTCGACCTGCGTGCCGTCCCGCTCTCCGTCGAGACCTCCCCTTCGACCGCGACCGCCGACCGGCTCGCGGTCCTCGCCGAGCGCGGTGCCACCCGGCTGAGCATCGGCGTGCAGAGCTTCGTGGAGGCGGAGGCCCGCGCCGCCGTGCGCCCCCAGCGCCGCGCCGACGTCGAGGGGGCGCTCGGCCGCATCCGGGAGACGGGCGTCCCCGTCCTCAACATCGACCTGATCTACGGCATCGACGGCCAGACCGACCGGAGCTGGACCCGGTCGCTCGACGCGGCCCTCGCCTGGCGGCCCGAGGAGCTGTACCTCTACCCCCTGTACGTCCGTCCCCTCACCGGCCTCGGCCGGCTCGCCGCCACCGCCGACCGGGAGTGGGACGAGCAGCGGCTGCGGCTCTACCGGCACGGCCGAGACCATCTGCTCGCCCGGGGCTACGAGCAGGTCTCGATGCGCATGTTCCGGCGCACCGACGCCCCGCCGCAGGGCGCCGACGACTACGCCTGCCAGACCGACGGCATGATCGGCCTGGGCTGCGGGGCCCGCTCCTACACCTCGTCGCTGCACTACTCCTTCGACTACGCCGTCGAGATGCGGGAGATCCGCGCGATCATCGACGACTACACCACGACGGAGGACTTCACCCGGGCGCGGGTGGGCCGCCCGGTCGACGCGGACGAGGCGCGCCGCCGCCATCTGCTCCAGTCCCTCCTCCAGGTCCGGGGCATGGAGACGGACACGTACGAGGAGCGGTTCGGCGCGTCGCCGTTCGCGGACTTCCCGGCGGAGTTGGGCCGGTTCGAGGCGCTGGGCTGGCTGGACGCGACCGCGCCCGACGGGCTGCTGCGGCTCTCCCCCGAGGGCCTCGCGCACTCGGACGCGCTCGGCCCCGCGCTCTTCTCGCCGGCCGTCCGGGCGGCGATGGCCGCCTACGACCCGAGGTAGGGAGCTGTCGTGGACCTGACGATCCTGTACCGCGGGCCGCTCGCCTCCTGCGACTACGACTGTCCCTACTGCCCGTTCGCCAAGCGCCGTGACAGCCGCGAACAGCTGCGGGCCGACCGCGCCGCGCTGGAGCGTTTCGCCGCCTGGGTGACCGCGCAGACCGGCGACCGGCTGAGGATCCTCTTCACCCCCTGGGGCGAGGGGCTGGTCCGATCGTGGTACCGGCGCACCCTCACCGAGCTGTCGCACCTGCCGCAGGTCGAGCGGGTGGCGATCCAGACCAACCTGAGCTGCCGCACCGACTGGCTGGCCGAGGCCGACCCCGAGACCCTCGCGCTCTGGTGCACGTACCACCCCGGCCAGACGCCGTACGACCGCTTCCTCGCGAAGTGCCGCGAGCTGGCGGCCCGGTCGGTCCGCTTCAGCGTCGGGGTGGTCGGTCTGCCCGCGCACCGGGAGCACGCGCTGCGCCTGCGCGAGGACCTCCCGCCCGAGGTCTACCTCTGGGTGAACGCGGCCGACGGGCACACGTACACCGACGAGGAGGCCGAGAGCTGGACGGCCCTCGACCCCCTCTTCCCGTACAGCCGCCGTCCGCACCGCTCCGCCGGGCTGCCGTGCCGGACCGGTGAGTCGGTGGTCTCGGTGGACGGTGACGGGACCGTGCGCCGCTGTCACTTCGTCAAGGCCGAGCTGGGCAACCTGTACGACGGGTCCTACCGGGCCGCGCTGCGCCCGCGCGCCTGCCCGCTCGCGGCCTGCGACTGCCACATCGGCTACGTCCACCTGGAGACGCTGCCGTTGTACGACGTGTTCGCGGGCGGGGTCCTGGAGCGGATTCCGGCCGGGCGCGCGGGAGCGCCGGGCCGGGCGGTCAGAGGGGCATGAGGTCGCCGAGCGGCATCAGGTCCGGCCGCTTGGCGGCCACATGGTCGCCCGAGCTCTCGCCGCGCAGCCGCCGTCCGATCCACGGGACGAGGTACTCCCTGGCCCACTGGATGTCGTCGCGGCGGACCTCCAGGGTCCCCCTCGGCGGCAGCGGCGGCCAGACCTGGTCCGGGTCGGCCGGCACGTCCATGCCGAGGACCTGGGCGGCGCGCAGCGCGACCCGGGTGTGCCCCTCGGGCGAGAGGTGCAGCCGGTCGTTGTCCCAGGCCCGCCTGTCCTGCACGGACTTGAGCGACCAGAGGTCGAGGACCGGGCAGTCGTAGCGGTCGGCGATGGCCCGGACATGGGCGGTGTAGGTGGCGATCTTGCCGCGCAGATGCCGCAGCACGGGGACGTCGCGGGTGTCGAAGCCGGTGGTCACCATCACCGTGCCGACGGCCGAGGTGAGGTCGGCGACGGCGCGCTCGAAGCGCTCGGCGACGTCGTCGGGGTCGGTGCCGGGGCGAATGATGTCGTTGCCGCCCGCGCAGAAGGTCACCAGGTCGGGAGCGAGCTCCTTGGCCCTGGGGACCTGTTCCGCCACGATCTGGTCGAGGAGCCGGCCCCGGACGGCCAGGTTGGCGTAACGGAATACGTCGTGCTCCGGCAATTGGTCGGCGAGCAGGACCGCGAAACGGTCGGCCCAGCCGGCGAACGTCCCGTCGGGCCCGGGATCTCCCACACCCTCGGTGAAGCTGTCACCGATCGCCGCGTACGACCCGAATGCGCGTATGTCTCTTGATCTCGAATCGTCTGCCACGGGAGCTCATCTTTCCCTTATGCATGTGACCTACGCGACCGTAAGGAGGGGTTGACGCCGGGTGAGATACGCCACCGGTCAAGATTCCGCCAAGCCGGAATACGCCACAGGGGCCCGGCACTCGGAAGTGCCGGGCCCCTGTGGGGTGCTGCGGGTGAACGCGAAGGCGTCAGACGCCGACGCCGTGCTGGCGCAGGTAGGCCAGCGGGTCGATGTCCGAGCCGTAGCTCGGGCCGGTGCGGATCTCGAAGTGCAGGTGCGGACCGCTGGAGTTGCCGGTCGAGCCGGAGAGGCCGATCTGCTGACCGCCGGTCACGGTCTGGCCCGCCGAGACGGAGAGGGAGGAGAGGTGGGCGTACTGGGAGTACGTGCCGTCGGCGTGCTGGATGACGACCTCGTTGCCGTACGAACCGCTCCAGCCGGCCGAGTGGACGGTGCCCGCGCCGACGGCCTTGACCGAGGTGCCGGAGGCGGCGATGAAGTCCGCACCGGTGTGGTAGCCGGAGGACCACATCGAGCCGGAGGCCCGGTACGGGGTCGAGATGCCGCCGCTGACCGGGGCGACCCAGCCGGAGGAGGCCTTGGCCGGGGCGGACTGCGCCGAGCCGGAGTTCTCGGTGGGGGCCGTGGAGCGGTCCGAGGAGCGGGAGCTGCGCGTCTCGCTCGCGTCGGAGGAGGACTTCTCCGCCTTGGGCGCGGCCTTCGGGGTCTTCGGCGCGGCCTTGGGGGCCTCGGCCTTCGGGGCGGCCTTGGCCGTCGACTTGGCGCCGAGGGTGAGCTTCATGCCCGGCAGGATCAGCGACGGGTCCTCGCCGACGACCTGACGGTTGTCGGAGTAGAGCTTCTGCCAGCCGCCCGCGAGGTGGTGCTCGGCGGCGATCTTCGACAGGTAGTCGCCGGGGGCGACGGAGTACGTCTTCGGCTTCGCGGCGGCGGGGGCCTTCGCGGGAGTGGCGGCGACGGCGGCGACGGCCTTCTCGGACGTCACGGTCGGAGCGGCCTTCTCGGCGGCGTGGGCTCCGGTCGCGCCGAGCAGCGGCAGGGCGACGACGGCGCCGCCCGTGCCGGCGGCGACGAATCCACGCGTGATCGGGTTGACCTTGGGACGGCGGTGCTTACCCTTCGCGGGCATGGCGAATTCCTCTCCGTCGCCTACGAGGTGAGCTGTCGGGTTCGGACTGGAGATGTCCGGCCGCGTTCTCACGCGGCTTCACCCCGAGCCGTCCGGATCGACCGGTGCGGCGTACTTACCTGGGTCCCCCGCTCCTGCCGTACGTGGATGGGGATGGGTGCGGATTCCGGACGGTGGCAGGATTCGGCGGTCCGACCGGATTGACGGTGACGCTAGACGAGCAGGGTCGAGCCGAACAAGCCGCCGTTTTCCGTTCGCATTCCAGAGCGTGATATCCGCTCCGCATTCCGGTCACCCTCCGTGGATGACGGCGGATCGATTTCCTTTTCCGGCAGGGGAATTACGCCCGGCGATCAGGCACGGTCCGTCACTTCTATGACGCTGCTCACGCCGCGAAACCCATCTCCCCTGCAACCAGGGCGCGTTATATCGAAGGCCCTAATTCGGACAGAACGCCCATTCCCCTACCCAGAGGTGCGGAGGCCCCCCGGCACCCGGGATGATTGCGCCAGGAATCGATCAGGACCCGATCGCGATCCGCCAACCTTCAGGAGCACCCGTGACGCAGCAGCTGCCCCAGATCTCGCCGACCGAACCCGAGCTCACCGGGGTACGCAACTTCCGGGACGTGGGCGGACTGCCGACCGTGGACGGCGGGACGGTGCGCTTCGGCCGCCTCTTCCGCAGCGGCCACCTCGCGCACGCCACGGAGGACGACGCCGCGTTCCTCACCACCCTCGGGCTGCACACGATCTTCGACTTCCGCAATCAGGCCGACGTCAAGATCGAGGGCCCGGACGTCGAACTGCCCGGCGTACGGAACGTGAACATTCCGCTCAACGACCCGGCCGACGGCAAGGAGTTCTGGAAGCTCGTCAGCTCGGGCGAGCTGGAGCAGCTCCGCGCCATCCTCGGCGACGGCAAGGCCGCGACCCGAATGTCTGATTCGTACCGCAAGATGATCGTCGAGCGGACGGCGGAGCACAGCCGCATCCTCCACGCGCTCGCCGAGGACAGCGTCCCCGCCCTCATGCACTGCGCGGCCGGCAAGGACCGGGCCGGCCTCTCCATCGCCATCGCGCTGCTCGCGGTGGGCGTCGAGCGCGAGGCGATCGAGGCCGACTACGTGAAGTCGAACGACCCGCACCGCCGTTACAAGGTGCGCCGCAGCTCCACCTCCGCGGACGCGATGGCGCCCGAGGTGATGGAGCTGATCAGCCCGCTGTTCGACGCGCGTGTGGAGTATCTGCGGGCCGCGTTCGAGACGATGGAGCAGACCTGGGGGACGGCCGAGAACTACCTCACGGACGGTCTGAAGCTCAGCGCGGAGACCCGCGCGCGCCTGCGCGAGCGGCTCGTCAAGGACGCGTGACGGCGCCCCTCGCGGTCACTGGTTCTGCCCGCCGAGGGCGAACAGCAGATAGAGGAAGGCGGCGAAGAGGTGCCCCGCCACGAGGTACGCGAAGAGGCGGAGCACCAGCCCCTTGGGGAACTGGCCGGCCTCGCGCTCCTCGCCGGTGACGGGGGCGCGCTTTCCGGACTTCTCCGACATGACGGTCCTTTCCGAAGGGCTCAGCGCGGATGCGGAGCGGCGCCGTCGCCGAGACACAGCTCGGCGACGGGGCTCTGCATCAGCGTGTGGACGAAGAGCAGCTCGGCCCCGCCGCGACCGGCGGCGCCGATGCGGTGCGGGGTGAGCGAGTCGAAGTGCGCGCTGTCCCCGGGATCCAGGACGTGGACGGCGTCGCCGAGGGCGAGACGCACCTGCCCGTCGAGGACGTGCAGCCACTCCTCGCCGGGATGGACGCGCACGATGTCGGCGCGGGTGGCGTACGGAACGTGCACACGGAGCGCCTGCAGGGCCCGGCCGGGCCCCCCTGCCTGGCGGTAGGTCCAGCCGTCGGCCTCGACGGGCTCGGACCGGCCGGCCCGGACGATCGGATCACGCTCGGCCGGAACCTCGCCCAGGAGCGCGGAGACCGTCGTACCGTAGATGCGGGCCAGGGCGAGCAGCATCGGCAGCGAGGGCTGCCGATGGCCCGTCTCGAGCCGGGAGAGATGGGCCGGTGAGAGCCCGGCCCGCTGCGCGGCGACCTCCAGGGTCAGCCCGCGCCGTCGGCGCAGCCCACGCAGCTGCGGGGCGACGTCCGGCAGGACGGCGGCCGGGTCAGGTCCGGCGGGATCCGGTGCGACGGGACCCGGTACGGCAGGATCCTGTGCGGCAGGGTCCGGGGAAGGTTCCCCGGGGAGGTGCTCCATGGCTCCATTCCGCCAGGAACTTTCCTCTCAGGCAAATTTCTTGCCCCAGAGGCAAGTCACGCTCGGGCCACCCTGTCAGCGCTGGGCGACCGCCTGCTTGACCAGCGTCTTCCCGAAGTCCCACATCAGCCCGCCACCGCCGTGGGCGTCGTCCATCACCGCCGTGAACGCGGTCACGAAGCGGTCCACGTCGGCCTCGTCGATGATCAGCGGCGGAATCAGCTTGATCACCTCCAGATGGTCGCCCGACACCTGGGTCAGGATCCGGTGCCGTTGGAGCAGCGGCACGACGACCATCTGCGCGAAGAGCCCCTTCCGGGCCGCCTGGAGCATCGTCCACCGGCTGCGCAGCCCCAGCGACGAGGGGCGGCCGAACTCGATCCCGATCATCAGCCCGCGGCCGCGGACCTCGTGCAGCAGCTCGTACCGCGGTACGAGTTCCTTCAGGCGCGAGGAGAGCAGCTCGCCGATCCGGCGCGCGTGCGCCACCGTCCCCTCGTTCTCCATCACCGAGAGCACGGCGAGTCCCGCCGCCATGGCCTGCGCGTTCGAACCGAAGCTGGCGGAGTGGACGAGGACGCGGTCCATGGACGAGTAGACCTTCTTGAAGATCCAGTCCTTGCCGAGCGTCGCGCCGACCGGGACGTATCCGCCGGAGAGCGCCTTGGCGACACAGAGCAGGTCCGGTTCGACGCCCTCCTCGTGTTGGTACGCGTAGAAGTCACCGGTCCTGCCGAGCCCGGTCTGCACCTCGTCGGCGATCAGCAGGGCGCCGTGCCGGTGCAGCAGCTCCTGGGCGGCGCGCAGGAAGCCCGGCGGGGCCTCGTGCACCCCCTTGCCCTGGATCGGCTCCACGACGAACGCGGCCACATCGCCCTTCCCCAGCTCCCGCTCCAGGGCGTCGAGGTCGCCCAGCGCGATCGCCGTGTCGGGCAGCAGCGGGGCGAAGCCGTCCCGGAAGCCCTTCTCGCCGTTGACCGACAGGGAGCCGGTGGTCAGGCCGTGGAAGGCGTGGGAGCAGTAGAGGATCCTGGGGCTCCCGGTGGCGTACCGGGCGAACTTCAGGGCGGTCTCCACCGCTTCCGTACCGCTGTTGCCGAAGAAGACCCGGTCGAGGTGGGGGCTGTGGGAGAGCAGCCGCTCGGCGAGCAGGCCCGGCAGCGGCTGGCAGTCGAAGCGGGTGAGGTCGGCGAGCTGGGCGTCGAGCACGTCGTGGAGCGCCTTGCGGACGACGGGGTGGTGCCGGCCGAGGCCCATGACGCCGAAGCCGGCCAGCATGTCGAGGTGGTCGACTCCGTCGGCGTCCCAGAAGTGGGCTCCCTCGGCCCGCTCGTAGACCCGGTCGAAGCCGATCGTGTGCAGCATGCGCGGGAGCTGGTGGTTGAGGTAGCGGCTGTGCAGCTCGTAGCGCTCCGCCCCGCGCTCGGCGAGCAGTGCCGAGAGGTCGAACTCCTTGCTCATCGCCCCTTCTTCCGGGTCAGTGCGGCGCTGATGTTCCCGGCGATCTCCACCGGGGTGAGGCCGAGGTCGGCGAGCACCTCGCCGCGCTTGGCGTGGGCCAGGAACTGTTCGGGGATGCCGAAGGTCCTCAGCGGGACGTCGACCCCCGCGTCGCGCAGGGCCTGACCCACCGCCGCGCCGACACCGCCGGTACGGACGCCGTCCTCGACGACGGCGACCAGACGATGCCGCTCGGCGAGCGGGGCGAGGGCCTCGTCGACGGGCTTGACCCAGCGGGGGTCGACGACGGTGCAGCGGACGCCGCGTCCGGCGAGCAGGTCGGCGGCCTGGAGGCAGACCTCGGCCATGACCCCGACGGCGACGAGGAGCACGTCCGCGTCCTGCCCCGCGGGCTCCAGCAGGACGTCCATGGAGCCGATCCGCCCGACGGCCGCGACCGCCGGGCCCACCGTCTCCTTGGGGAAGCGCAGCACGGTCGGGGCGTCGTCGACGGCGACGGCCTCGCGCAGCTGGGCGCGCAGCTGGTCGGCGTCGCGGGGCGCGGCGAGCCGCAGCCCGGGCACGACCTGGAGGATCGACATGTCCCACATGCCGTTGTGGGAGGGCCCGTCGGTGCCGGTGACCCCGGCCCGGTCAAGGACGAAGGTGACGCCGCACCGGTGCAGGGCGACGTCCATCAGCAGCTGGTCGAAGGCGCGGTTGAGGAAGGTCGCGTAGACCGCGACGACCGGGTGGAGCCCGCCGGCGGCGAGGCCCGCGGCCGAGACCACGGCGTGCTGCTCGGCGATGCCGACGTCCCAGACCCGGTCGGGGAAGCGCTCGGCGAACGTCGTCAGGCCGACCGGGTGGAGCATCGCGGCGGTGATCGCGACGACGTCCGGCCGCTCGGCCCCGATCTCGGCGATGGCGTCCCCGAAGACGGAGGTCCAGGAGGGGCCGGTCGAGGGGGCGAGGGGTTCGCAGGTGACCGGGTCCATGGCGCCGACGGCGTGGAAGCGGTCCGCCTCGTCCTCCAGGGCGGGGCGGTAGCCGCGGCCCTTCTCGGTGAGGCAGTGGACCAGGACCGGCCCGGGGAAGCGCTGGGCGTGGCGCAGGGCGGACTCGACGGCCGCGAGGTCGTGGCCGTCGACGGGACCGATGTACTTCAGCCCCAGATCCTCGAAGAGCCCTTGCGGGGCGAACGTCTCCTTGAACCCCTTCTTCGCGCCGTGCAGCGATCCGTAGAGCGGCGGTCCGATCACGGGCGTGTGCTGGAGGACGTCCTTGCCCCAGGCGAGGACCCGCTCGTATCCCTCGCTGGTGCGCAGGGCGGCCAGGTGGTCGGCGAGGCCCCCGATCGTCGGGGCGTAGGAACGCTCGTTGTCGTTGACGACGACGATCAGGGGCCGGTCCCGGGCGGCGGCGATGTTGTTCAGCGCCTCCCAGGCCATGCCCCCGGTCAGGGCTCCGTCGCCGATGACGGCGACCACGTGGTCGGGCCGCCCGGCGGCCTCGTTGGCCTTGGCGAGGCCGTCGGCCCAGCCGAGGACGGTCGAGGCGTGCGAGTTCTCGATGACGTCGTGCTCCGACTCCTCGCGGGAGGGGTAGCCGGAGAGCCCGCCCTTGCAGCGCAGCTTGGAGAAGTCCTGCCGCCCGGTGAGGAGTTTGTGGACGTAGCTCTGGTGTCCGGTGTCCCACAGGATGCGGTCGTCGGGCGAGTGGAAGACCCGGTGCAGCGCGAGGGTCAGCTCCACCACGCCGAGGTTGGGTCCCAGATGGCCGCCCGTCCTGGCGACCGCCTGGATGAGGAACTGCCGGATCTCCGCCGCCAGTTCGTCGAGCTCCGCGCCGCTCAGCGGCCGGAGGTCGCGCGGCCCCCGGATGGTCTCCAGAATCGTCATGCTCGGCCCCCTTTCGTCGTACGGTGCTGAGGTGTGCGGGAGGCCCGCGGCCCTGGGGCGCGCGGGCCTCCCGTACGCGTCATGTCATCCGCGGTTGCCGGAGACGGTCTCGCGGGCCGCCCGCAGGGACTCCTTCAGCGAGCCCATGGTGGCGAGGACCGCGGTCGGTTCGTAGCCGCAGTGCGCCATGCAGTTGGCGCAGCGCGGGTCCTTGCCCCGGCCGTACTTGTCCCAGTCGGTCTCCTCGATCAGCTCCCGGTAGGTGGGGACGTACCCGTCGCTCATCAGGTAGCAGGGGCGCTGCCAGCCGAAGAGCGAGTAGTTCGGGATCGCCCACGCGGTGCAGGGGAAGTCCGCCTTGCCCTCCAGGAAGTCCAGGAAGAGCGGCGAGTGGTTGAGCCGCCACCGTCTGCGGTTGCCGCCGGCGAAGGCCTTCTTGAAGAGCTCGCGGGTCTGCTCGACGCCGAGGAAGTGCTCCTGGTCCGGGGCCTTCTCGTACGCGTACGCGGGCGAGATCATCATCTCGTCGACCTGGAGGTCGTCGTTGAGGTAGTTGAGCACCTCGATGATGGTCTGCGGGGTGTCGGTGTTGAAGAAGGTCGAGTTGGTGGTGACCCGGAAGCCGCGTCGCTTGGCCTCCTTGATCGCCGCCACCGCCTCGTCGAACACGCCCTCCTTCGCGACGGACTCGTCGTGCCGCTCGCGCAGCCCGTCGATGTGCACCGCGAAGGCGAAGTACGGCGAGGGGGTGAACTTCTCCAGCTTCTTGCGCATCAGCATCGCGTTGGTGCAGAGGAAGACGTACTTCTTCTTCGCGACCAACTGGCGCACGATCTCGTCGATCTGAGGGTGCATCAGAGGCTCGCCGCCGGCGATGGAGACCATCGGCGCCCCGGACTCCAGGACGGCGCCGACGGCCTGGGCGACCGGCATCCGCTGCTTGAGCACACCGGCCGGGTGCTGGATCTTTCCGCAGCCCTCGCACGCGAGGTTACAGGCGAACAGGGGCTCCAGTTCGACGATGAGGGGGAACTTGTCCCGCTTGCGGAGCTTCTGTTCGATGAGATAGGTCCCGACCCGGATGGACTGACGGAGCGGCATGGCCATAACTCGCTCACCTCCTGGGGAGCAGCAAAGAACGGTGCCATTCGAAGAATGCGGGAAGGACGGCACGAAGAACACGGAACGCCGATATTCCACCGCGTACCGTGCCGATCCGGACCAGTTCATGTTCTGGAGCGTCCACGACCACCCGTACGGCCGCAACCGGACGCGGTCCGGCCGCCAGCGCGGTGCGGAGCGTGGCGGCGGACTCCATGTCGACGGCGATGGCGCCGGTGGCGCGCAGGTCGGCCCGCTCCTGGCCCCGGACGACGTGGGCGGAGCCGGTCAGCGGCCCGGTGTGGACGGTGCGGCCGGGCACGGCCCGCGACAGGGCCTTCACCAGGAGCTCGGTCCCGGTGCAGGTGGTGACGGCGCCGGGGCCGTCCGGTCCGCCCAGGGTCTCCTCCGCGACGACGAGGTCGCCGGGGTGCATCCCGGGGGCGAGCCCGGCGCAGAAGCCCGAGGCGATGACGGCGGCGTCCCGCCAGGGCTCCCGGTCGAGGGCCGCGGCGACGCCCCGGCGGGCGTGGGCGGGGCCCATGCCGGTGCGGACCACGGTGAAGGCGCCGGGCGCCCCGGTCCGGCCGCCGCTGCGCAGGGCGAGCTGCTCGATGCCGAGCGCGCAGACGATCAGCAGCGGCGGCGCCGCGGAGCCGGACGGCGGCCCCGGCTCTTCGCCCATCACTCCTCCCTGGAGACGGTCGGTTCACCGTTCACGTAGCGGCCGAGGGCCGTGAGCGGGAACACCTGCCGGTAGAGGTGGTAGTTGATGGAGAAGTCCCAGGGGAAGCCGGTTCCGGTGAAGTACGGTTCGTCCCAGGAGCCGTCGGCCTTCTGCGTCCCGGCCAGCCAGGCGACGCCCCGTTCCACGGCCTTGGTGTCGCGTTCGCCGGCGGCGAGCAGCGCGAGCAGCGCCCAGGCGGTCTGCGAGGCGGTCGAGACACCGTGGCCGACCCAGGCCCGCTCCTTGTACGAGCGGAGGTCCTCGCCCCAGCCGCCGTCCTCGTTCTGCACGGACTCCAGCCAGGCGACGGCCCGGCGGATCGCCGGGTGGGAGTGGGGCAGTCCGGCGGCGGTGAGCGCCGGGACCACCGAACCCGTCCCGTACACGTAGTTGACGCCCCAGCGGCCGAACCAGGCCCCGTTCGGCTCCTGCGCGGCGAGCAGCCACTCGATTCCCCTGCGGGTACGGGGATGGTGGGCCTTGCCCTCGTAGGCGAGCATCTCCACCACATGGGCGGTGACGTCGGCGGAGGGCGGGTCGATGACCTCGCCGAAGTCGCAGAACGGCAGCCGGTTGGGGAAGGGGCTGGTGTTGTCGGCGTCGAAGGCGGCCCAGGCGCCGTTCTTCGACTGCATCCCGAGGGTCCAGCGGGCGCCCCGGGCGATGGCCGCCTCGACCCGGGAGGGGTCGGGATGCCTGACCCGGCGCAGCGCGAGGAGTACCTCGGCGGTGTCGTCGATGTCCGGGTAGTTGTCGTTGTGGAACTCGAACGCCCAGCCGCCCGGGGGCAGTCCGGGCCGACGGACGGCCCAGTCGCCGGGCCGGACGATCTCCTCGCCGAGCATCCAGTCCGCCGCCCGCACGAGCGCCGGATGGTCGGCCGGGAGGCCCGCGTCGGCGAGGGCGATCGTGGCCAGGCAGGTGTCCCAGACGGGCGACTGGCAGGCCTCGATCATGCGCGAGCCGTCCTCGCGCCAGACGGCGAAGCGGTCGAGCGACTCCAGACCGGCCCGCATGACCGGGTGTTCCAGGTCGTAGCCGAGCAGGTGCAGGGCGATCACCGAGTAGACGGCGGGGGGCTGGATGCCGCCCCAGCAGCCGTCGTTCTCCTGGCGTTCGACGATCCAGCGGGCGGCGACGTTCATCGCGGCCGTACGCAGCCGGCGCGGGGCGAGCTTGTGGTAGACGTGCAGCGCCCTGTCGAGCCGCTGGAAGAAGCCGTCCCAACTCGCGGCGGACGCGAGGGGTTTCGCCGGATTCGGCCGGGCCGGATCGATGTGCAGCTCGTCCAGCTGAAAGGGCGCGGGCCGCACCGGCCGCTTGGCGGAGACCACGGTGAGCGGCACGATGGTCTGCCGGGCCCAGCAGCCGAAGTCGTAGATGTTGAGCGGGAACCACGTCGGCAGGAAGATCAGTTCGGGCGGCAGCTCGGGCAGGTCGTCCCACTTCCACCAGCCGAAGAGGGCGAGCCAGATCCGGGTGAAGACGCGGGAGGCGGCGATCCCGCCCCGGGCCCGGATCCAGGTGGCGGCACGGGCCATGTGCGGGTCCTCGGGCAGGTCCCCGGCCAGGCGCAGCGCGACGTACGCCTCGATGGTGGCGGAGAGCTCGCCGGGTCCACCGTAGAAGGTGGCCCAGGTGCCGTCCTCGCGCTGCTCGCCGCGGATGTGCTGGGCGGCGGCGCGAGTGGTGGCCTCGTCCAGGATGCCGAGGAACTGGCGCAGGAGAAGGTCTTCGGCGTCCATGGTGACGTTGGTCTCCAGGTCGCCCTTCCACCAGCCTTCCGCGTCCTGGCGGCCGAGCAGGTGTGCGATGGAGCGTTCCGCCGCCCGCCCGGCCGCCTCTTCGAGGCCGCCGTCGGCGGGCGCGGTGATGGTGGTGTCGCTGGCCGCGGTCGTCCGGGGGCCCACGGCCCCGGCGCTTCCGTCGGTCGTCGCTGTCATGGCTTCCCCTTCGTGCAGTCGAATACTTCTGCTTCATCGGGTCTGCCGTCGGCCGGCGCCGGGAGGCACCGGCCGGCGACTGCGCACTCATATCAGGGTGATGGTGATCATCTCTTCCGTACGACGACGAAGTCGGCGAGCGCGGTGAGCTGCGCCCTGACCCGCTCGGGCATGTCCACCTCGTGCAGCGCCCGGATGGCGATGGTGTGCTGGCGGCGCGCCTCCTCGGAGGTCCACTCGCGTCCGCCGGCCTCCTCGATGAGGGCCGCGCGGGTGGCGAACTCCTCCTCGGAGAAGGTGTCGAAGTCGCTGCTCTTGGCGTCGGCGGCGAGCAGCTCGCCGAGCCGCTCGGAGGCCGGGCCGCCGGCCGCGAGGGCGGCGACCACGGGCAGGGACTTCTTGCGCTGGCGCAGGTCGCTCCAGGTCTGCTTGCCGGTGGACTCCGGGTCGCCCCAGATGCCGAGGAGGTCGTCGACGGCCTGGAAGGCGAGGCCGAGGTGGTAGCCGTACTCCTCCAGCTTGTCGGCCGTGCGGTCGTCGGCGCCGCCGAGGACCGCGCCGATGGAGACGGCGCAGGCGAGCAGGGCGCCGGTCTTGTTGCCCTCCATCTCCAGGCACTCCTCGACGGTGACCCGCTCGCGGTGCTCGTAGGAGATGTCCTGGGCCTGACCGTCGATCAGCTTCCGCGTGGCGGTGGTGAGTCGACGGGTGGCGCGGCCGGCCTCGACCGTGCCGAGTTCGAGCAGCAGTTCGTTGGCGAGGGCGAAGAGCGCGTCGCCGACGAGGATCGCCTGCGCGGGGCCGTGCACCTTCCAGACGGTGTCGCGGTGGCGCCGCTGCTCGTCGCCGTCCATCAGGTCGTCGTGGAGCAGCGAGAAGTTGTGGACCAGCTCCACGGCGACGGCGCCGGGGACACCGACCTCGGGGGCGACGCCCGCGGCCTCGGCGGAGAGCAGCGCGAGAGCGGGGCGTACGGCCTTGCCGCTGTCCCCCTCGGCCGGGTTGCCCTGGGCGTCGATCCAGCCGAAGTGGTAGGCGGCGACGGTGTCCATGGGCGGGGCGAGCCGGTCGACGGCCGCTCGCAGGACGGGGGTGGACAGGGCCCGCCCGCGCTCCAGCAGAGCGGTGACGTCCGCGGTGTCGACGGCCGGGTTCACCGGGGGCACAGTCGGCACGGTCTCTCCTCTTGTTCCAGTACTCACACTCATACCGCCTCCTGCAGCGGATGTTCATGGCGGCGGCCGAGGGCGGAGAGTGCGGCGCCCGCGGCGCTGAAACCACTGCGGACGGCACCCTCCATGGTCGCGGGCCAGCCGGTGGCGGTCCACGCGCCGGCCAGGTGGAGGCCGGGGGCGTGGGTACGGGCGGCGGGGCGGAGCCGGCCGACGCCCGGAGTGGGGGCGAACGTCGCTGTCCGCTCCCGTGTGACGAAGAAGTCCCGGACTCCGGCGCCGCGCGCGGCGGGCAGCAGGCGCTCCAGCTCGGGCAGGTACCGCTCGCGCAGGGCGGCGACGGGCGCGTCGATCTCGTCCTGCGCGGCGGACTGGGAGACGGCCAGGTACTGTCCGCCGCCCTGGAGACCGGAGGAGTCGGTGCGGTCGAAGACCCACTGCACCGGCGAGCCGAGCGCGGTGAAGAAGGGCTGCCTGAGCACCTTGCGGTCGTAGACGACGTGCACGTTGAGGATGGGCGCGGTGCCGATGTCGAGGAGCCGGTCCGGGTCGTCCAGGGCGCCGTCGGGGAGCAGTTCGTGGGTCTCGCGCTGCGGTACGGCGAGGACGACGGTGTCCGCCTCGATGGTCTCCCCCGCCACGTCGACGGCCCAGCGGCCGTCCTCGGTACGGCTGATCCGCTCCGCCTTGGTCCGCAGTTCGGTGCGGACGCCGAGGGAGTCGAGGGCTTTGCGGACGAGGGTGTCGTGGAGTTCGCCGAGGGGGACGTGGGCCCAGCCGATGTCGGCGGCGCCCGGCTCGGAGAGCAGCCCGGTCCTGAAGACCATGGCGGCCAGGCCCATGGAGGCGTCGGCCGCGGTGGCGTTGAGGGTGGCGACGCCGACCAGGTCCCAGAGGGCCTCGATGGCGCGCGGGGACTGGCCGTGCCGGCCGAGCCAGGTCGCGAAGTCGATGCCGTCGAGCGCCGGGTCGGCGGGGTCGAGTGCCTTGAGCGCGAGCGCGGCACGGCCGACGCTCGCCCGCTCGGCGAGGGAGAGGTGCGGGTAGGTCGCCAGGCTCCTGGCGAGGTGCAGCGGTACGGGCAGGTTGGCGCGCCGCAGCCGGCCGAGGCGGGGGCCGCGGGGGTGGGCGACGTCCAGGACGGGCACGTCGAGCCGGTCCTGGAGGGGTGCGAGGTGGGCGCCGTCGATCCGGTCGAGGAACCAGCGGTAGGCGGTGCAGCAGCGCAGATAGACGTGCTGTCCGTTGTCGACGGTGAGGTCGCCGCGGCGGAAGGAGAACGCGAGCCCGCCGAGTCGCGGCCGCCCTTCGAGGAGCGTCACGCGCAGCCCGGCGTCGGCGAGTTGGAGCGCGGCGGTGGTTCCGGCGAGCCCGCCGCCGACGACGACGGCGTGCGCGGCGGCGCCGCCCCGGTCCGTCTCCCGCTCGTTCATGCCGCCTCCCCTGGGGTCGCCGCAGTCAGGGACGCCGTCCTGCGGCGTGGGGTTGCCCGGTGCCGGGCCGCGTACCCTCCCATCAGGCACGCCTCCTGACGGACCGTCGGGAGATGTGGCGGGTGTCGAGGCCGGAGAGGCCGCGCACGGCGACGTACGCCTTCTCCCGGCCGGGCAGCGAGACGCGGCCGCGCAGCACCGCCTCCGGGTCGCGTTCGATCCGGTCGAGGAGGCGGCGGTAGATCCCGGCCATCGCGGCGACGCAGGCGCCGCTGCGCCGGTCGAGCATCGGCAGCAGCCGGTAGCCCTCGGCGAAAAGGGCGCGGGCACGCCGCACTTCGAAGTGGACGAGCCCGGTGAAGTCGGCGCCTTGGGGCGGGGTCTCGCGCCCGAAGCCGTCGCCGCAGCCGAACTTGGCGAGGTCGTCGGCGGGCAGGTAGGTGCGGCCGTTGCCGGCGTCCTCGCGGACGTCGCGGAGGATGTTGGTGAGCTGGAGGGCGAGGCCGAGGGTGTCGGCGTACTCCGGGGCGCGTTCCACGCCCTGCGCGCCCGGCTGGGCGCCGAAGACGCCGAGCGAGAGCCTGCCGATGGCGCCCGCGACGCACCGGCAGTAGACCTTGAGGTCGTCCCAGGTCTCGTACGTCTCGCCGCGGACGTCCATCAGGACGCCGTCGATGAGTTCGTCGAGGCCACTCAGTGGGATCGGGAAGCGCCGGGAGGCGTCGGCGAGGGCCACGGCGACGGGGTCGGTGTCGTCCTCGTCGACCTTGTCGTGCCGGACCCGGTCCAGGAGCAGCCGGGTCCCCTCCAGCCGTTCCCGCTTGGCCTCGGGCGCGAGTCCGCCGTCGCCGATGTCGTCGACGCGTCGCGAGAACGCGTACAGCGCGGACATGGCCTGTCGCTTGTCGGTCGGCAGGAGCCGGATCCCGTAGGCGAAGTTGCGCGCCTGCTGTCCGGTGACGGCCTCGCAGTAGCTGTACGCGGCCTGCACCGGCGCGGACGCCTCCGTCTGTGCCTCCACGGTCCGGCTCACCCCTCTCTCCGCGCTCTCAGCAGGACCGTTCCCGCTTGGCGCATCAGACTCGGTTTGGTGGGCTTGGGCGGCCCGGGCAGGACGTCGAACCCGGCGGCGGCGATCGCGTCGAGCGCGGCGAGACCACCGGCGGTGAAGCCGGTGAGCAACAGGCGCAGCCGGCCGCGCACGCTGCCCACCAGCGGGGTGCCGTCCCGCAGCAGCGCGCGGGCGCGATCGGCCTCGAAGGCGATCAGGGCGCGCACGGAGGCGTTGGCGGTCGGCCGGGCCAGGTCGTCCTCGGTGACGTGGAAGCGCTTCATGTCCTCGGCGGGCAGGTAGATCCGGTCCCGGCCGAGGTCCTCGGCGACGTCCTGGAGGTGCTCGACGATCTGCAGGGCGGTGCAGACGGCGTCGGAGCGGCGGACGCGCTCGGGGGTGGCGGTTCCGGTGATCCCGAGGACGAGCCGGCCGACGGGGTTCGCGGAGAGTTCGCAGTACGCGAGGAGGTCGTCGTAGGTCTCGTAGCGGCGCACCAGCTGGTCCTGGCGGTTGGCCGCGATCAGGCCGAGGAAGGGCTCGGGGCCCAGGTCGCGGCGGTGCACGGTCGGCTGGAGGGCGCGCAGCAGGGGGTGGCGGGGCGCGCCGTCGAAGACCCGCAGGAGGTCGCTCTCGAAGGCGTCGAGCATCGCGAGCCGGTCGTCCGCCCACTCGGGGGTGACGCCGAGGTGGCGGGCGTCGGCCCCGCCGGGGGCGAGGTCGCCGTCGCCGATGTCGTCGACGAGCCGGGCGTAGCCGTAGACGGCCATGAGGTCGTCGCGCCAGGCGCGCGGCAGGAAGAAGGGGGCCACGGGGAAGTTCTCGTCCGCGGCCTTGTCGAGGGTGGTGCGCGAGGAGGCGTCGGGGCGCACCTGCCGGGTTCCCGTCACTGGCCGCTGCCCGACGCGGGGACGGCGACACCCTCGTGGAGCTGGAGATTTCGCGTCATGGCCGTCACATCTCCTGTTCTACACTGCCGATCCAATCCATCCTATTTCGGACACGCCACCGGTCCGCCCCCGGAGGGCTCACCGCCTGACGCCCGGGGATGCCTAGGGGGTATCGCCCCACTTGCCACGAATCAGCACCGGTACAGCTTACGTTGTACAACGCCGAGTGCCTCGTCGGGGTGCCGGGCGCTCCGCGAGAACATCAGTCGGAGTGTCAACCCTCCACGGGGCGACGGAAGTTCAGCTTCCGGCCGGCGCCCGGTCGGCGCGGGCGCCCGAGAGCACCAGGGCGAGGGTGGACTCCACGACATCGGTGCGGCGCTGCTCCGGAAGGCCGCCCAGGGGGCCGTCGAGGAGCAGGAGGGACAGTCCGTGCACGGCCGACCACGTGGCGGCCCCGGCGTCCGGCCGGGCGCGCCGCTCCACCCGGCCGGCCCCTGCCAGGGCGTGCAGGGCCTCCGTGAGCAGGGCGAACGCACGGAACTCGGGTTCGGGTGCGGCGGGCCGGCCGGGCGGCGCCCAGGGGTCGCCGCAGGCCGCGCGCGGAGTGCAGAAGGCCGCCCGGTAGAGACCCGGCTGCTCCAGGGCGAAGCCGACGTAGCCCCGGCCGAGGGCGGCGAGGCGCAGCTCGGCGGCGACGGTGGGGTCGTCGGCGCCCGGGACGCGCTCGGCGGCCCGCTCCATGGAGTCGGCGAGCGCGCGCTGGGCGTGGGTCTTGACGGCCCTGAGCAGCTCGCCACGGCCGTCGAAGTGCCGGTAGGCGGCGGTGGGCGAGACGCCGACCCGGCGGGCCGCCTCGCGCAGCACCACGCGTTCGGGGCCGCCCTCGGTGGCGAGGTCGACGGCGGCGCAGATCAGCGCGTTGCGCAGGTCGCCGTGGTGGTAGGTCTTTCCCCCCGAGAACGCTGCCATGGGCTCATCCTGCCCGATGTTGACCGCATGAACATTCCAGGTGGGAAGGGGCGCGGAGGAGCGGGACGGGGAACGCGAAGGCCCCCGCCTGCGCGGCGGGGGCCTCCGTACGCGGTTCGGGCTACCTCGCGGTCTCGCGCTCGTACGCCCGCAGGACTTCCTCCGTGGGGCCGTCCATCAGGAGCTCGCCCTTCTCCAGCCACAGGACGCGGTCGCAGGTGTCCCTGATCGACTTGTTGCTGTGGCTGACCAGGAAGACGGTGCCGGCCTCCTTGCGGAGCTCCCGGATGCGCTCCTCGGAGCGGATCTGGAACCTGCGGTCACCGGTGGCCAGGGCCTCGTCGATCATGAGGACGTCGTGGTTCTTGGCGGCCGCGATGGCGAAGCGGAGCCGGGCGCCCATGCCGGAGGAGTACGTCCGCATGGGCAGGCTGATGAAGTCGCCCTTCTCGTTGATGCCCGAGAAGTCGACGATGCCCTGGTAGCGCTCGCGGATCTCTTCCTTGCTCATCCCCATGGCGAGGCCGCCGAGGATGACGTTGCGCTCACCGGTGAGGTCGTTCATGAGCGCCGCGTTGACGCCGAGCAGCGAGGGCTGGCCGTCGGTGTAGACCTTGCCGCTCTCGGTGGGCAGCAGGCCGGCGATGGCGCGCAGCAGGGTGGACTTGCCGGAGCCGTTGCTGCCGATGAGGCCGATGGCCTCGCCCCGGTAGGCGGTGAAGGTGACGCCGCGGACGGCGTGCACCTTGCGGACGCCGCGGGTGACCTCGGCCTTGCCCTTGCCGAGGATCCGGCTGAGGGCCGCGGTGGCGCTGCCCTTGCCGCCGCCACCGGTGTTGACCCGGTAGACGATGTGGACCTCGTCGGCGATCACGGTGGGAACGCGTCCCTGGGTGGTGTCAGCCACGGCCGTACCTCTCCTCGGCCTTCCAGAAGTAGACGAAGCCGCCGATGCCGATCGCCAGCGCCCAGCCGAGCGCCGCCATCCAGACGTGCGACGGCAGGTTGGAGGAGCCGTAGTCGTCGATCAGGGCGAACCGGATCAGGTCCATGTAGAGGGCCGCCGGGTTGTACATGAGGACGTCGGCGATCCAGGCCGGCTTGTCCGCGAGCATCACCGGGATGGAGAACATCACGCCGGAGGCGTACATCCAGGTGCGCATGACGAAGGGCATCAGCTGCGCGAGGTCGGGCGTCTTGGAGCCCATCCTCGCCATGATCATGGCGAGGCCGACGTTGAACACGAACTGCAGGAACAGCGCGGGAACCAGGAGCAGCCAGCTCAGCGACGGGTAGCTGCCGAAGGCGACCACGATCGCGGCGAGCACGATCATGGAGAAGAGCAGCTGCTGGAGCTGCTGGAGCGCGAACGAGATGGGCAGCGAGGCGCGCGGGAAGTGCAGGGCCCGGACGAGGCCGAGGTTGCCGGAGATCGCCCGGACACCCGCCATCACCGAGCTCTGGGTGAAGGTGAAGACGAAGATCCCGGTGACCAGGAACGGGATGTACACCCTGGTCGGCATGCCCTGGCCGGCGCCCAGGATGAGCCCGAAGATCAGGAAGTAGACACCGGCGTTCAGCAGCGGGGTCGCCACCTGCCAGAGCTGGCCGAGCTTCGCCTGGCTGTACTGCGCCGTCAGCTTCGCCGAGGAGAAGGCGAGGATGAAGTGGCGCCGCCCCCAGAGCTGGCGGACGTACTCGAAGAAGCCCGGCCGGGCACCGCTGACCGACAGACCGTACTTCGATGCCAGCGCGGCCGGGGTGAGGCCGTCGTCGGCGGATGGCGGGGCGCTCGTCGCGACCGCGCCGTCGTGGGTTGTGTCACTCACAGATCGGAACTTTCGTATTCAGATGCGCGGTATGTCAGGCGCCACGTGTCAGACGCCACGTGTCAGACGACGGGCGGGCGTCCCAGTCGGGTCAGCCGCCACACCGTACGCCATTTCATGGGCCGACGCGGTCCGCAGGGGGTGGCCCAGCCCTCCCGGAAACCGCCGAGCCACGCCTTCAGCGCGGGCCCCGAAGGACGCCGCGCGAGGGTGAGGAGCAGCCAGACACCGAGATAGACGGGAACCAGGAGTGCGGGGAGGTTGCGCCGGGCCAGCCATACCCGGTTGCGGGCCACGTTGTAGTGGTACGTCGCGTGCCGGGACGGTGGCGTGGTGGGGTGGAGCAGCACCATGTCGGAACGGTAGTCGATCATCCAGTTGGCGTCGAGGGCCCGCCAGGCCAGATCGGTCTCCTCGTGCGCGTAGAAGAACTCGTCGGGCAGCCCGCCGACTTCGTCGAGGACCTGGGTGCGGACGGCGTTCGCGCCACCGAGGAAGGTGGTCACGCGGGAGGACCGCATCGGGTCGGCCGCGCGCAGCCTGGGGACGTGCCGGCGCTGGGTGAGGCCGGTCTCCGGGTCCGCGATCCGGAAGCTGATGATGCCGAGCCGCTCGTCTGCGGCGAACGCCCCGCGGACCAGCTCCGCGGTGTCGGCGCGCTCCAGCAGACCGTCGTCGTCCAGGAAGAGCAGGGCGTCGACGGGGCCGCAGGGACCCTCGGGGCCGAAGGCCTCGATACCGACGTTACGGCCGCCGGGGATGCCCAGGTTCTCGGGCAGGTCGATGGTGTGGACGCCCTCGGGGACCCCCGTGACGGGGGCGCCGTTGCCGACGACGACGACCTCGACCGGGTCACCCTCCTGCTTGGCCACCGACTCCAGCAGCGCGCGCAGGTCGTCCGGGCGGTTGCCCATCGTGATGATGACGGCACCCAGCTTCATCGACGTACTCACGCTCGTCCTCCCCCTGCTCGTCGTCTTGTCGGTCGTCCGCACCTTCGAGGCCATGTCAGCCGGTCCTCACTTCAGCCGGCTCGACGCCAGGATCGAGACCAGGTGCAGCAGCGTCTGGAGGAGCGCGATGCCCGCGAGGACCGCGACGCCGAGGCGGGTGAAGAACAGGTCGTCACGGACCGCGTCGACGATCGCCAGGACCAGGATCAGCAGGGACGCCTCGATCCCGAGGACCAGCCGGTGGAACTTCAGCGCCCCGGCGGCCCGGCGGGCGAACGCCATCCCGGAGGATCGGGGCTCGCTCGCCGCCTCCTTGACCGGCGGCAGCCCGCCCTGGTGGCGGGCGACACCGACGAGGTCGGTCTCCGCCTTGATCAGGATCGCGCCGAGCGCGGCGAGGGTGCCGAGGAAGGCCCACAGCCAGTCGATCCGGCCGCCGCCCCACAGGTCGGCGGCGCGCAGGCCGAAGCCGACCAGGACGGCCGCGTCGCACAGGTACGCGCCGACCCGGTCGAGGTAGACGCCGGAGAGCGAGAACTGCTTCTTCCAGCGGGCGACCTCACCGTCGACGCAGTCGAGCAGCAGGTAGAGCTGGACCGCGACGACGCCCAGGACCGCGCCCCAGACACCCGGCACGAGCAGGGCGGGGGCGGCGAGCACGCCGCAGAGCGTCATCACGTAGGTCAGCTGGTTGGGCGTGACCTTGGTGGTGACCAGGTGGCGGGTGATGCGCAGCGAGATCTCGCGCATGTACAGGCGGCCGCCCCAGTGCTCTCCGCTGCGTCGGTCCTTCACCCCGGCGGGGTGCACGACCGGGCGGAGCTCAGCTACCGATGGCTTTGGCATAGTCGGCGTACGCGTCCCTGATCTGGTCGTCGGAGAGGTCGAGGTGTTCGAGGATCGTGAAGCGGCCGGGCCGGGTCTGCGGGGCGAAGGACACGGCGCGGACGAACTCCTCCACGCTGAAGCCCATCTCCTCGGGCGTCACGGGCAGGCCGTGGCGGCGCAGGGTCTCGACGATCTGGAGCGAGCCCTCCGCGGCGCCGCGCAGGTGCATCGCGAAGGCCGCACCGAGTCCGCACTGCTCGCCGTGGCTGGCGGCCCGCTCGGGGAAGAGCAGGTCGAAGGCGTGGCTGATCTCGTGGCAGGCGCCCGAGGAGGGCCGGCTGTCGCCGCTGATCGACATGGCGATCCCGGACATCACCAGGCCCTCGGAGAGGGTGACGAGGAAGTCGTCGTCGCCGACGCCGCCGGGGTGGCGGAGCACCGCCTCGCCCGCGCTGCGGGCCATCGCGGCGGCGAGGCCGTCGACCGGCTCGCCGGTCTCCCGGTGCGAGAGCTCCCAGTCCGCGATGGCGGACAGGTTGGAGACCGCGTCGCCGATGCCGGAGCGGACGAAGCGCACCGGGGCGTCCCGGATCACGTCGAGGTCGACGACCAGCGCGATCGGGGTCGGCACACCGTAGGAGCCGCGCCCGTTGTCGTTGTCCAGGGTGGAGATCGGCGAGCAGATGCCGTCGTGCGACAGGTTCGTCGCGATGGCGACCAGCGGCAGGCCGACCCGGGCCGCCGCGTACTTGGTCACGTCGATGATCTTGCCGCCGCCGAGGGCGACCACCGCGTCGTAGCGCTTGCCGCGCATGGCGTCGGCGAGCTTGACCGCCGCGTCGATGGTGCCGCCCTCGACCGGGTACCAGTCGGCTCCGGGCAGCTCCGGCGCGAACTGGTCACGCAGCTTCAGGCCCGAGCCGCCGCTGATCGCGACGGCGATCCGGCCGTTGCTGGAGATCCGCTGGTCGGCGAGGAGCGCGGAGAGGTCCTCCAGCGCTCCTCTGCGGATGTCGACGACGACCGGCGAGGGGATGAGCCGGGTCAGTACAGGCACGCGATGTCACGGCCCTTCGCCAGGTCGTCGTGGTTGTCGATCTCGACCCACTTGACGTCGCCGATGGGCTCCACGTCGATGGTGAAGCCGTCGTCGACGAGCTTCTGATAGCCGTCCTCGTAGTAGAGGTCGGGGTCGCGCTCGAAGGTCGCCTTGAGGGCGTCGGCGAGGGCCTCGGCCGCCTCGGGCTCGATGAGCGTGACGCCGATGTACTCGCCGGTGGCGGTGGCCGGGTCCATCAGCTTGGTGATCTTCTGGACGCCCTTGCCCTCGGCGGTGATGACCTTCATCTCCTCGTCGGCGAGGTTCTTCACCGTGTCGAGGGCGAGGATGATCTTCTTGCCGTCGCCGCGCGCGGCGAGCAGGGTCTTCTCGACGGAGACCGGGTGGACGGTGTCGCCGTTGGCGAGGATCACACCACGCTTGAGGACCTCACGGGCGCACCACAGGGAGTAGGCGTTGTTCCACTCCTCGGCCTTGTCGTTGTCGATCAGCGTGATCGAGACGCCGTACTGGGCCTCCAGAGCCTCCTTGCGCGCGTACACGGCCTCCTTGCGGTAGCCGACGACGACGGCGACCTCGGTGAGGCCGACCTCCGCGAAGTTCTTCAGCGTGAGGTCCAGGACGGTGGTGTCACCGTCGACAGGCACGAGGGCCTTCGGGAGCGTGTCGGTGTAGGGGCGCAGACGGCGTCCGGCACCTGCTGCCAGTACGAGGCCAATCATGCTGTTTCTCCTTCGTCATGTACGGCGGGTGCTCCGGAGGACACCCAGAAACGGATGGACTCCACGAGCACCACGAGCGCGAGGGCGACCGCGAGGGCGGTGAGCGCCAGGGCGAAGTCGTCGCCCCGGGTCGCCAGCAGGGCGGCGAGGACCGTCACCAGCAGGACGCGGCCCTCGTGACCGCCGGTCGTGCGCACCAGCCAGGTGGGCGGGGCGCCGGTGCCGCCGCGGATGCGGTACACCGTGTCGTAGTGATGGTAGGCGACGGCCGCCACGAGCCCGTAAGCCGCGGGCAGGGCGCCGTTCACCTCGGAACGGGCGGCGAGGATCAGGATCGTGCCGTACTCGGCTGCCCTGAACAGGGGCGGTACGAGCCAGTCGAGGGCGCCCTTGAGGGGGCGGGCGGCGACGAGTCCCGCGGCCATGGCGTAGATCACCGCGACGGCGATCAGCCGGGCGTCGCCGAACGGCAGGTACCACGCGGCCGCGAGCATCAGCGCGGCGCCCAGCACCGCGACGGGCAGCGGGCCCACGGCCCCGGCCCTGCCGCGCAGCAGCCGCGCCTGGAACTCGGCGAGAGGGCCGGAGTCCGCCAGGTCGGCGAGCGCCTGGGCGGCCCGGTCGGTGCGGCGGGCCTTGCGGGTCAGGGAGCGCAGGACGCGGCCCGCGGTGGTGTAGCAGGCGCCGAAGGCGCAGCCGACGATCAGCGCCCAGAAGACGATCCGGGGCGTGGTGACGGCGGTGAGGACCGCGATCATCGCCCAGCGTTCGCCGATCGGCAGGATGATCATGCGGCGGACCCAGACGGTCCAGCCGACGCTGTCGAGGCGGCTGGAGAGCGCGGCGGTGGGGCTGGTGTTGGCCGTGGCGTCGTGGTTGGCCTCGTTGAACGAGAAGTCCACGACGTGCCGGCAGGTCATCAGGACCATCGCGCCGAGCGCGAGCGCCCAGACGTCGTCCCCGTCGCGGGCCGCGCCGAAGGCGAGGCCCGCGTAGAAGGCGTACTCCTTGGCGCGGTCGAAGGTCGCGTCGAGCCAGGCGCCCATCGTCGAGTACTGCAGGGAGTAGCGGGCGAGCTGCCCGTCGGTGCAGTCCAGGACGAAGGAGACGAGGAGGAGCACCCCGGCGGCGACGTATCCGCCGCGCTCGCCCGTGGCGGCGCAGCCGGCGGCGATCAGGGCGGTGAGCAGCGAGGCGGTGGTGACCTGGTTGGGGGTGAGTCCGCGCCGGGCGCACCAGCGGGCGATGTAGCGCGAGTACGGGCTGACGCAGAAGGTGGTGAAGAAACCGTCGTGGGCCTTCACGGCGGAGCGCAGTCGTACGGCCTCGTCGTCGACGGCGGCGACGGCGGCGCGGGTCTCGTGGCGGGCCTCGGCGTCGGCCGGTACGGCGGCGACGAGCGTGCCCAGCACGGGTCGGTGCACGGCGACGCCGTCGGTGTCGAGGGCCTCGGCGAGGGTGTCGGGCAGGCTCTCCGCGCCAGCGGCGGGCTCGGGCGCGGCCGGGGCGCCGGGCACCGACGCGTACGCGTGGGTCAGCGCGCGGGCGAGCGCCGGGCGGGCCTCGGGCTGCGCGGTGAGCGCGCCGGGCGCCGCGGCGGCCGGGAAGCGGGGGTCGGTGAGCGTCAGGCGCAGCGCGTGGAGGTGTCCGACGAAGCGCGGGTCGACGACGGCGACCCGCTCACCCGCCGGTACGGCGGCGAGCAGTGCTCCCGTCTCCTGCGGGCCGGAGGCGACCCGTACGTCGAAGCCGAGCGACCGCAGATCGCCGTCGAGCGACGATCCGGGTACCGGCGGACCGGTGAGGATGGCGGTCGACAGACGAACTCACTCCTTGGAGCTGACGGGCGGGCCCTCGGGGCTCATGGCACGCCCCGGGCACGGCGGCTCGGCCCGGCATCGGGCGGCGGGACGTCGGCTGAGGCTATCGGATGGACAGGGGCGGGAGTTCACCGAGGCTTTGCGGTGCGGACTCCCCCGGGCCCACTCGAATCCGTCCGAGTGCGCCAGGCCCCGCGGAGATCATCATGGGTGATCGACCCGCCGCCTCACAAACCGTGTCGACCGGCTGTCCGGACCCACCCTCGCACGCCACGCCACCGAACCCGCATCACCGCAGGTCAGATGATATGACAACGGTGTTCAGTGCCGTGTTGCAGATACCCCCCACCCGTAGTTCACTGGCGATTCGAAGGGGTACGGAGCGAGTCGAACACCGGCTCACGACACGAGGGAGAGGCCACGTCATGGGGGCTGGACACGACCACGGGCACAGCCACGGCGGACCCCCGCCCACGGGGACCGCCGCCGCGGCCTACCGGGGCCGGTTGCGGATCGCGCTCGCGATCACGCTCTCCGTGATGGTGGTCGAGATCATCGGTGGCGTCCTCGCCGACTCGCTCGCCCTGATCGCCGACGCGGCCCACATGGCGACCGACGCGGTGGGCCTCGCGATGGCCCTGCTGGCCATCCACTTCGCCAACCGCCCGCCCACCGAGAACCGCACCTACGGCTTCGCCCGGGCCGAGATCCTCGCCGCACTCGCCAACTGTCTGCTGCTACTGGGCGTCGGCACCTACCTGCTCTACGAGGCGGTCCAGCGCTTCATCGAGCCGGCCGAGACCAAGGGCGGGGTGGCGATCATGTTCGCGCTGATCGGTCTGGTCGCCAACATGGTCTCGCTCTCCCTCCTGGTGCGCGGCCAGAAGGAGAGCCTGAACGTGCGCGGGGCCTATCTGGAGGTGCTCGCGGACGCGCTCGGCTCGGTGACGGTGATCGTCTCGGCCGGCATCATCCTGGCCACCGGCTGGCAGTACGCCGACCCGATCGCCTCGATCCTGATCGGCCTGATGATCGTGCCCCGCACGGTCAAGCTGCTGCGCGAGACGCTGGACGTCCTGCTGGAGTCGGCTCCCAAGGGCGTCGACATGGCCGAGGTCCGGGCGCACGTACTGGCCCTGCCGGGCGTCGAGGACGTCCACGACCTGCACGCCTGGACGATCACGTCCGGGATGCCGGTGCTCTCGGCCCATGTGGTGGTGGACCAGGCGGCGCTCGACTCCGTCGGCCACGAGAAGATGCTGCACGACCTGCAGGGCTGCCTGGGCTCCCACTTCGACGTGGAGCACTGCACCTTCCAGCTGGAGCCGGTCGGTCACGCCGAGCACGAGGCGAAGCTGTGTCTGTGAGCGCTGTTAGGCTTGATCGACACGCGTTCGAGCCGTTCGACCGGTGAGATACGAGAGGAGCTGGGGTTGATGACCGTCGCGATGGAGGCTGCCCAGTGCGGCAGCGCCCGGTCCAGCTTCAGCTTCCGGGCCTTCGGCTGACCTGATCCCGGTTCTTCCGACCCGATCACCCGTCGGCCGGGGCCCTCTCACCCAAGGGTTCCCACGTTGTCCGACCACACCAACGCGCTCCACGACGCCTTCTTCGCCCTGCACCACGGCCTTCCGCGCCAGGGTCCGGGCTCCGACGCCACCACCCGCCGCCTGCTCGCGACGGCCGGACCGCTCCCCGAGCGGCCCCGTGTGCTCGACCTGGGCTGCGGTCCCGGCCGCTCCGCGCTGCTCCTGGCCGCCGAGGCCGGGGCCGAGGTGACGGCCGTCGATCTGCACCAGCCGTTCCTCGACGAGCTGCGGCAGACCGCCCACGCCCGTGGGCTCGGCGACCGGATCCGTACGCTCCGCGCCGACATGGGCGAGCTGCCGTTCCCCGACGGGTCCTTCGACCTCGTCTGGGCCGAGAGCTCGGCCTACGCCCTCGGCTTCGACACCGCGCTGCGCTCCTGGCGCCGGCTGACGGCCACCGGCGGCACGCTCGTGCTCACCGACTGCGAGTGGACGGTGGACGAGCCGAGCCGGGCGGCCCGCGCCTTCTGGGACCAGCACTACCCGCTCCGCACCAGGGCCGCGAACACCGCGGCGGCCGTCGAGGGCGGCTACCACGTCCTCGGCGTGGTCCCGCAGCCCGAGAGCGACTGGCAGGAGTACTACGGTCCGCTCGCCGCGCGGGCCGACGCCGCGGACCCGTCCGCTCCGGGCATGGCCGAGGCCCTCGCCTCGACCCGCGCGGAGCTCGCCGTGCGCCGTGACCACGGCGGCGAGTACGGCTACACCGGTTACGTCCTGCGGCCGGTCGACCCCCGGTGGCCGACGCGCGCGGAGACCACCGCCGACGTCCCGTCCGTCCGGGCCGTCAACGCGGCGGCCTTCGAGACACCGGCGGAGGCCGATCTGGTCGACGCCCTCCGCGCGGACGGCGAGGCCTGGCTGCCGGGTCTGTCGTTCGTGGCCGAGGCTCCGGACGGCTCGGTCGCCGCGCACGCGCTGATCACCCGCTGCCGGGTCGACGGTGTTCCGGCGGCGGCGCTCGCGCCGGTCGCCGTCGCGCCGGAGCACCAGCGGCAGGGCGCCGGGGAGGCCGTCGTCCGGGCCGTTCTCGACGCCGCGCGGCTGCGCGGGGAGCGGGTCGTGCTGGTCCTCGGTCATCCGGAGTACTACCCCCGGTTCGGCTTCGTACGGGCGTCTGAATATGGAATTCGGCCGTCCTTCGACGTTCCGGACGAGGCCATGAGGGCGCTCGTCCTGGACGGCTCGGACCCGGTCCCGTCGGGCACGATCCACTATCCGGCGGCCTTCGGCGTCTGACGCCCCGCCCGCTCCCGCCGCGCCGGTGTACTCCGGAGCGGTGGGAGCGGGCCATGTCCGGGCCACCGAAGTACGGACAAGCGGCTTTTGTGCGGCAGACTGAGGGAGCCCCTCCGGGCCGAGACCGAAGCGAAGGACGGTTATGCCGACCACATCAGCCAGCGTGGCTCCCACCTCGTCGAACGGGGTCCAGCCGACCGCAGCCCAGGCGTCGATCATGCTCGAACTGGTCGACGAGAACGGCATCACCATCGGTACGGAGGAGAAGCTCGCCGCGCATCAGGCCCCCGGGCAGCTGCACCGGGCGTTCTCCGTCTTCCTCTTCGACGAGTCGGGCCGGCTGCTGCTCCAGCGGCGCGCGCTCGGCAAGTACCACTCCCCCGGCGTCTGGTCCAACACCTGCTGCGGCCACCCGTACCCGGGCGAGGCGCCCTTCGCGGCCGCAGCCCGGCGGACGTACGAGGAGCTGGGGATCTCCCCCTCGCTGCTCGCCGAGGCGGGCACGGTCCGCTACAACCACCCGGACCCGGCGTCGGGCCTGGTGGAGCAGGAGTACAACCACCTCTTCGTCGGCATGGCGCAGACCGAGCTGCGGCCGGATGCGGAGGAGGTCGAGGAGACCGCCTTCGTGACGGCGGAGGAGCTGATGGAGCGGCACGCGAGCGCACCGTTCTCCGCCTGGTTCATGACCGTCCTGGACGCCGCGCGTCCGGCGATCAAGGAGCTGACGGGTCCCGCCGGGGGCTGGTGATCCCGGGCGCGGCCGGGGGGAGCGCCGTCGACGGCTCCCCCGGCGCCACGAACTCCGGGTTCAGGGGCAGCGCGGCCCAGATGATCTTCCCGCCGCCTGCGGTGTGCTCCACGTCGCAGGCGCCGCCGGACCCCAGGGCGATCTCCCGGACCAGCAGCAGCCCGCGGCCGCCCGTCTGGCCCCAGTCCGCCTCCAGCGCCTTGGGTCGGTACGGATGGTTGTCCTCGACGGACACCCGGATCCACTCCGCGCCGATCGCCACCTCCACCGCCACTTCCGGGGAGAGCAGCGCCGCGTGCTTCACGGCGTTGGTGACCAGCTCCGAGACGATCAGGAGCAGGCCCTGGACCGTGTCGTCGTGTGCCGGTACTCCCTGACGGACCAGCAGGTCCCGTACGGCGTGCCGGGCCTGCGGAACGGAGACGTCGACCGCGGGAGCGGTGAAGCGCCAGACCCCTTCGTAGGACGGTGGCCGTGCGGGGACGCTCCCGCGGCTCTCCATAGTCCGGCTCCCACCCTCTTGCTCGATTGTCGCCACGAGTCAAGTCTTGGTAATCCGCAGGTGCGGACCGGGCTACTGACCAGAAGTCGACACTTATCGACCGCATTCTGATCGGGTGAGTATGCCAACGTCAGTTGTTCGACTACTCCTGATCCTCGGTTGACACCTTCGGAGGGGCGGCGGAAGAGTCGGCCGGCGGGGTGTCCGTCGGCACCGGGTCGGGTGGCGTGACCATGCCGACGATACGGCGGCCCCCGATGCCGATCGCGATCAGCCCGAGGCCGTCGAAGAGCAGGGCCAGCGAGAAGAAGACACCCAGGACGTACCGGCTGCTGTCCGGCCAGTCGAAGAGGACCAGCAGACCCAGGAGGATCCCGAAGGCTCCCTGGAGGAGGGTCCAGCCGAACTGCGGCCCGCGCACCACGACGCTGCCCACCAGACGGAAGACCCCACCCGTGAGGAAGAGCAGGGCGGCGAACATGGTCAGCGCCTCGGCCGAGCCCTCCGGGTGCCGGATCACCACGACACCGGCCGCGATGTTCAGCGCCGCCACCACCACGGCGAGCCAGAAGAAGTTGCTGCCGCGCGACTCGATGGCGTGCAGCAGGCCCACGACGCCGCCGATGAGCAGCAGCCAGCCGAAGAGCAGCATCGAGGTGAGGGTGGCGAAACCGGTGTAGAAGAGGCCGACGATCCCGGCGAGTGCCAGCAGGACGCCGAGGAAGGCGAGCCGGCCGAGGCTGCGGCTGAGCTTCTTGCCCTCGTGCACGGCGTCGAAGGCGCCCTCGTCGGTCGTGGCGTGGGAATCCCGGGCCATGTGCGCCTCCTCCTCGACCCCTCTGTCGATCGTACGGTCGAGGTGCCCGGATAGCATCCGGCGCATGGATGCCACCGAGCCGCAGCTGAGGGTCGTCGTCGCCGACACGGTCGCCACCGTCGTCATCACCAACCCGGCCAAACGCAACGCGATGACGGCCGCGATGTGGCGGTCCCTGCCGGGGCTGCTCGCGCCGCTCGCGGCCGACCCGGCGGTCCGCGCGCTGGTGGTCACCGGCGAGGGCGGCACCTTCTGCGCGGGCGCGGACATCTCGACGCTGCGGGAGCCGGGCGACGAGCAGCAGTCGCTCGCGGTGGCGGCCGAGGAGGCGCTCGCCGCCTTTCCCAAACCGACGCTCGCGGCCGTCCGGGGCTACTGCGTGGGCGGCGGCAGCCAGCTCGCGGCCGCCTGCGATCTGCGGTTCGCCGAGGAGGGCGCGCGGTTCGGGGTCACCCCGGCGAAGCTCGGGATCGTCTACCCCTCCTCCTCGACGCGCCGGCTGGCCGCGCTGGTGGGGCCCTCCGCCGCGAAGTACCTGCTCTTCTCCGGAGAGCTGATCGACTCCGCACGTGCGCTGCGCACCGGCCTGGTGGACGAGGTCCTGCCGGAGGGCGAACTGGACAAGCGGGTGGGCGAGTTCACCCGGGTGCTCGTCGGTCGCTCACTGCTCACCCAGTCGGCGGCGAAGGAGTTCGCCGACGGCCGCACCGACCGGGACGCGCACTGGACGGAGCAGGCACGCGGCAGCGGCGACACCGCCGAGGGGGTCGCCGCCTTCCTGGAGCGCCGCGCGCCGCGCTTCACGTACGGCGTCTGACCGGGCGGGGCCCGGCGCCCGGGCCGGATCAGCGGTCGGCGAGCTCCTCGACGGCCGTGCCGCGCCAGTGGGCGACGATCGCGGCGGGGGCCTTCTCCGGCGAACCGGCGTCGTAGGGCGGCTGGGGGTCGTACTCGGTCAGCAGCTGGATGGTCTGGGCGGCCTCGTCGCCGGCGATCCGGCCGAGCAGGTGCAGCGCCATGTCGATGCCGGAGGAGACCCCGGCGGCGGTGACGTACTTGCCGTCGAAGACGACCCGCTCACCGGTCGGCTCGACACCGAGCGCGCGCAGCTCCTCGTACGCCAGCCAGTGCGTCGTGGCACGGCGGTCGGCGAGCAGGTCGGCGGCGCCCAGGATCAGGGAGCCGGTGCAGACGGAGGTGGTCCAGGTGCTGGTCGCGTCGGCGGTACGGAGCCAGGCGAGGATCTCCGGGTCCTTCATCGCCTCCCGGGCGCCGGGGCCGCCGGGGACGAGGACGATGTCGGGGTCCGGGACCTCGGCGAGGGTCCTGTCGGCGACGAGGGCGAGGCTGCCCTGGTCGTTGCGGACGGGGCCCGCCTCCTTGGCGACGAAGACGGTCTCGGCTCCGGGGAGACGGGCGAGGAGCTCATAGGGGCCGACGGCGTCGAGGGTGGTGAAACGGTCGTAGAGCAGCACGGCGATCTGCATGAGGTCCCTTTCCGGGGTGGGCTCGGGCGGGCGGTGGGATCAGGCCGGTGGTGCGGGTATCGCGGGTTGTCCGGGTACGGCCGCTGGTGCGGGTACGGCGGGTGGTGCGGGTACGGCGGGTGGCGCGGGTACGGCGGGTGGCCTGGTTACGGCGGGTGGTCCGGGTACGGCCGGTGGTGCGGGTGCGGGTACGACGGGTGGTGCGCGTACGGGGGGTGGTGCCGGGGTGTGGAAGCGGCGGCGGTACTCGGCGGGGGCGGTGCCGAGCGCCTTGACGAAGGCCCGGCGCATGGCCTCGGGCGTGCCGTAACCGGCGGCGCGGGCGACCTCCTGGACCCCGTCGCCGTTCTCCTCCAGGAGCCTGCGGGCGTGTTCGAGCCGCACCCGGTCCACGTACCGGCCCGGCGTGGTGCCGGTCTCCTCCCGGAAGGCGCGGGCGAAATGCCGCGGCGAGAGCCGGGCGCGTGCCGCCAGGGCCTCCACGGAGAGGTCCCCGGCGGGGTGCTCGGTGATCCAGTGCTGGAGGTCGCGCAGGGACGGGCGGTGGGCGGTCTGGGCGGCGAGCTGGGCGCTGAACTGGGCCTGGTTGCCGGGGCGGCGCAGAAAGACGACGAGATGCCGGGCGACGGTGAGCGCGGCCTGCCGGCCGAGGTCCTCCTCGACCAGGGCGAGGGCCAGGTCGATGCCCGCGGTGACGCCTGCGGAGGTGGAGAGGTTGCCGTCCCGCACGAAGATCGGGTCCGGGTCCACCTCGACCTGCGGGTAGCAGCGGGCGAGGTGGTCGCAGGCGATCCAGTGCGTGGTGGCCCGGTGTCCGTCGAGGAGCCCGGCCTCGGCGAGCAGCAGGGCGCCCGTGCAGACGGAGACCAGACGGTCGGCGCGCGGCGCGTTCGTACGCAGCCAGTCGATCAGGCGCGGGTCGGGGTGCCGGGTGCCCTCGCCGCCGGGGACGACCAGGGTGTGCGGGCGGTTCGCGTCGGCGAGGGTGGTGTCGGGGAGGATCCGCAGCCCGCTGTGCGAGCGGACCGGCCCGCCGTCGAGCGAGGCGGTGGTGAGCGGGTACGTACCGCCTCCTCCGCCGCCGCCCAGGCGGTCGGCACCGGCGAACACCTCGAGCGGGCCGGTGACGTCCAGGCTCTGCACTCCGTCGAAGAGGACGAAGAGCACGGGTCGTTTCGTCATGGCTCCATCCTTCGGCGGTCGCCGCATGGCCGCAATGACGAAGACCCCACCTTTCCTGCCATCCGGGGGTCGGGGATCGGGACGCCCCCCGGACTGCCCTCCGTACCGACCAGTCGGTAACGTTCTGTCCATGACTTCTCTGCCGCCCCGCGCGGGCCGCCGCTGCCACCACGTGCTCAACCCCGTCCACTCCACGGTGTACTTCTCGCCGGACCTGGACACCGAGTTCAAGGCGCTGGGCTTCGAGGACCAGTCGGCCATGCGGCTCGCCTCGCGCAGCGCCGCGATGGGGGCCGTCGGCGCGGGCACCGTCGCCGCGACCTTCTCCAACTACAACGTCGCCTTCCTGGCCCGGCACCTGCCCGCCGTCTGGGACATCGCCTCCCCCGCCGAGGTGGGGGCCGCGCGGCTGCGGACCGTGGACAGCACGCTGCGCCGGCTGCTGGGTGAGGAGGCGATCGCCTCGGCCGAGATGGCGGAGGCCGCCGAGCTCGCCCTGCGCGCCACCGAGGCCTGCACCCGGCACGCCCGGCCGCTCTACTCGGCCCACGCCGACCTGCCGGTCCCCGAGGCGCCGCACCTGCGGTACTGGCACGCCGCGACGCTGCTGCGCGAGCACCGGGGCGACGGCCACCTGGCGGCCCTGCTGACCGTGGGCCTCGACCCGCTGGAGGCGATGGTCAGCCACACCGCCACGGGCATGGGCATGAACCCGCGGTGGTCGCTGCGCGCCCGGGGATGGGCGCGCGCCGACTGGGACGCCGCCCTCGGCCGGCTGCGCGAGCGCGGCGTGCTGGACGCTCAGGGCGAGCTCACCGCCGAGGGCACGGCGCTGCGCGAGGAGCTGGAGGAGCTGACGGACCGCCTGGACACCGCCCCCTACGAGCACCTGGGCGCGGCGGGCGTGGAGCGGCTGACGGAGCTGGGCAAGGCCTTCCGCAACGCGGCGTTCCTGGCCGGCGCCTTCCCGGCGGACCTCAACGACAAGGGCTGACGGCACCGGTCCGGGCGGGCGCGGACCCGTCGGGGCCGGGGACTGTTCCGGACACGGCCCGGGGCGCGTGCGGGGTTCCGGCGGGGAAGACGGCACAATGCACTCGCAAGCTTGAGGCACGAGAAGGCGAGTCGGGACACCGTGACGACGTCCATCGAAGGCAGGATCGCCGAGGAACTCGGCGTACGTGAGCGACAGGTGAGGGCGGCCGTCGAGCTGCTCGACGGCGGCTCGACCGTGCCGTTCATCGCGCGCTACCGCAAGGAAGCGACCGAGATGCTCGACGACGCCCAGCTGCGCACGCTGGAGGAGCGGCTGCGCTATCTGCGGGAGCTGGAGGACCGGCGGACCGCCATCCTCGACTCCGTACGGGAGCAGGGGAAGCTGACGGCCGAGGTGGAGGCGCAGCTCCGGGCCGCCGACACCAAGGCCCGGCTGGAGGACATCTATCTGCCCTTCAAGCCCAAGCGCCGCACCAAGGCGCAGATCGCCCGTGAGGCCGGTCTCGCACCGCTGGCGGAAGGGCTGCTCACCGACCCTTCGGTGGAGCCGGCGGTCGCCGCGGCGGCCTTCGTGGACGCCGAGAAGGGTGTCGCCGACGCGGCCGCGGCCCTGGAGGGCGCCCGCGCCATCCTCACGGAGCGGTTCTCCGAGGACGCCGACCTGATCGGCGAGGTGCGGGAGCGGATGTGGAGCCGGGGCCGGCTGGCCGCGAAGGTGCGGGAGGGCAAGGAGGAGGCGGGCGCGAAGTTCGCCGACTACTTCGACTTCGCGGAGCCCTTCACCGCGCTCCCCTCGCACCGGATCCTCGCGATGCTGCGTGGCGAGAAGGAGGACGTCCTCACCCTGGAGCTGGAGCCGGAGGAGCCCTCGCAGACCCCCGGTCCTTCCGCGTACGAAGGGATGGTCGCCGCGCGCTTCGGTGTGGCCGAGCGGGGTCGTCCGGGCGACAAGTGGCTGCTCGACACGGTCCGTTGGGCGTGGCGGACGCGGATCCTGGTCCACCTCGGGATCGACCTGCGGCTGCGGCTGCGGACGGCAGCCGAGGACGAGGCGGTCCGGGTCTTCGCGGCGAACCTGCGGGACCTGCTGCTCGCCGCCCCGGCGGGGACGCGGGCGACGCTGGGCCTGGACCCCGGCTTCCGTACGGGGGTCAAGGTGGCCGTGGTCGACGGCACGGGCAAGGTGGTGGCCACCGACACCATCCACCCGCACGTCCCGGCGAACAGGTGGGACGAGTCGCTGGCGAAGCTGGCGGGGTTGGCGAAGGAGCACGCGGTCGAGCTGGTCGCCATCGGCAACGGCACGGCCTCCCGTGAGACGGACAAGCTCGCCGCCGAACTGATCGCCAAGCACCCCGAGTTGAAGCTCACCAAGGTGATGGTCTCGGAGGCGGGCGCCTCGGTCTACTCGGCCTCGGCCTTCGCCTCGCAGGAACTGCCGGAACTGGACGTCTCGTTGCGGGGCGCCGTGTCGATCGCGCGGCGCCTTCAGGACCCGCTGGCCGAGCTGGTGAAGATCGACCCGAAGTCGATCGGCGTCGGGCAGTACCAGCACGACCTGTCCGAGGTGAAGCTCTCGCGCTCGCTGGACGCGGTCGTCGAGGACTGTGTGAACGGTGTCGGTGTCGACGTCAACACCGCGTCCGCGCCGCTGCTTTCGCGGGTGTCGGGCATCGGCGCGGGGCTGGCCGAGAACATCGTCGCGCACCGCGACGCGAACGGCCCCTTCACGTCGCGCAAGGCGCTGAAGAACGTGGCGCGGCTCGGCCCGAAGGCGTACGAGCAGTGCGCGGGCTTCCTGCGGATCCGGGGCGGCGACGACCCGCTGGACGCGTCCTCGGTGCACCCGGAGGCGTACCCGGTGGTGCGGCGGATGGTGAAGACGACGGGTGGCGAGGTCGCCTCCCTGATCGGCAACACCGGGGTGCTGCGGTCGCTGCGGGCGGACGCGTTCGTGGACGAGACCTTCGGTCTGCCGACGGTCACCGACATCCTGCGCGAGCTGGAGAAGCCGGGACGGGACCCGCGGCCCGCGTTCAAGACGGCGACCTTCAAGGAGGGCGTCGAGAAGATCGGCGACCTGGTGTCGGGGATGGTCCTGGAGGGCGTGGTCACGAACGTGGCGGCGTTCGGGGCGTTCGTGGACATCGGCGTGCACCAGGACGGGCTCGTCCATGTGTCGGCGATGTCGAAGACCTTCGTCAAGGACCCGCGCGACGTGGTGAAGCCGGGTGACGTGGTCCGGGTGAAGGTCCTGGACGTCGACATCCCGCGCAAGCGGATCTCGCTGACGCTGCGGCTCGACGACGAGGCGACGGCGGAGGCGACGGCGGCTCCACAGCGGGAGCGGCGGGACCGCGGCGAGCGCGGAGAGCGCGGTGGTCGCCCGCCGCAGCAGCGCCGCGGCGCGGGCGGCGGCGGTGGCGTCTCCGACCGGGGCCGCTCCCAGGCCCCGGCCCCGTCGAACAGCGCGATGGCGGACGCCCTGCGCAAGGCGGGTCTCCTGAACGAGGGTGACGGCGGCAAGCGACGCGGCCGCTGACGGACGGGACGCGACGACGGGCCCGGCCTGGTGGCCGGGCCCGTCGTCGCGTCCGCCCACCCGCACCAGGGCCGGAGGCGCGGGCCGTCCAGGCCCCCGTTACGCGTTCGGCAGGAAGCGCAGCGCCCACTCCGCGCGGTGGGCGACCGTCAGGTCGTCGTCCTGGGTGAGGGGCTGGAGAAGGGCGCTGGAGCGGGTCGGGTCGGCCTGGACCAGGTCGACGATCTCCGCCGCCAGGGAGTCCTGGTCGTCGCCGAGGTCGACGGCGGAGGCCCGCAGGAGCGCCGGCAGGGCGTCCGGGCCGCCGATCGCGGCGAGGACACCGCCGAGGAGCTCGCGGGCGTAGGCGTTGCGCTCGACGAGGGCCCGGTCCAGTTCGGCCTGGAGGCGGGGCAGCATCGCCGCGTCGCCCGAGGCGGCGATCTCGTCGGCGAGGTCGATGGTCTCGTCGACGTCGGCGTCGAGGTCGTCCAGCATCTGGGTGAGCCGGGTCAGCAGGTCGGTCATGGTGTCTCCTGGAATGCGCCGTCCCTCAGGACGGGGACGGTCTTCGAGGTGTCGACCTCGGCGGCCACCGCGACGTCCTGCGGATAGCCGTACTCGTACAGTTCACGCCCTGAATCGCAGCGGTGCAGCTCCGCCGCCGGGTCCTCCGTCGCCTCCCACAGCGTCACCGCCGCCCGCGCCTGGGCCGTCAGGTCGTACGGCCCCGGGGCGGACAGCGCCGACAGGACCGCGCTCGCGCCCGGGAGGTCCTCCAGGGCCGGGCGCAGGGAGCCGTCGGGCCGTCGCCCGCCCGGGACGGCGTCCCGGGCGAGGGCGGCCGCCTCCGTCGGGCTCCCGCCGAAGCCGACGCCCATCAGAGCTCGGTCACCTTGCCGGCCGCGACCTCGACGCGCCGGGTGGTGTGGACCGCGTCCAGCATGCGCCGGTCGTGGGTGACCAGCAGGAGCGTGCCGGTGTAGGAGTCGAGCGCGGACTCCAGCTGCTCGATCGCCGCCAGGTCCAGGTGGTTCGTCGGCTCGTCGAGGACGAGCAGATTGACGCCCCGGCCCTGGAGGAGGGCGAGAGCGGCGCGGGTCCGCTCGCCCGGGGAGAGCGTGGTGGCGGGCCGCAGCACGTGCGCGGCCTTGAGGCCGAACTTCGCGAGCAGCGTCCGTACCTCCGCCGGCTCGGTCTCGGGGACGGCCGCGCAGAACGCGTCGAGCAGCGACTCCGAGCCGTGGAAGAGCCGGCGGGCCTGGTCGACCTCGCCGACGACGACGCCCGAGCCGAGCACCGCGTCGCCCGCGTCGAGCGGGAGGCGGCCGAGGAGCGCGGCGAGCAGCGTCGACTTGCCGGCACCGTTGGCACCGGTGATCGCGACCCGGTCGGCCCAGTCGATCTGGAGGGTGGCGGGCCCGAAGCGGAAGTCGCCGCGCCGGACCTCGGCCTCGCGCAGGGTCGCCACGACCGAGCCCGAGCGCGGCGCGGCGGCGATCTCCATCCGCAGTTCCCACTCCTTGCGGGGCTCCTCGACGGTGTCGAGCCGCTCGATCATCCGCTGCGTCTGGCGGGCCTTCGCGGCCTGCTTCTCGCTCGCCTCGCCGCGCAGCTTCCGGCCGAGCTTGTCGTTGTCGGTCGCCTTGCGGCGGGCGTTGCGGACGCCCTTGTCCATCCAGTTGCGCTGCATCAGCGCGCGGCCTTCGAGCGCGGCCTTCTTGTCGGCGTACTCCTCGAAGTCCTCGCGGGCGTGCCGGCGGGCGGTGTCCCGCTCCTCCAGGTATGCCTCGTAACCGCCGCCGTAGAGCGTGATCTGCTGCTGGGCGAGGTCGAGTTCCAGGACCTTGGTGACCGTACGGGTGAGGAACTCGCGGTCGTGGCTGATGACGACCGTGCCGGCGCGCAGCCCCTGGACGAAGCCTTCGAGCCGCTCCAGGCCGTCGAGGTCCAGGTCGTTGGTGGGCTCGTCGAGCAGGAAGACGTCGTAGCGGGAGAGGAGGAGCGAGGCGAGGCCCGCGCGGGCGGCCTGACCGCCGGAGAGCGAGGTCATCCGCTGGTCGAGGCCGACGGTCAGACCGAGGGACCCGGCGACCTCCTCGGCGCGTTCGTCGAGGTCGGCGCCGCCGAGGCCGAGCCAGCGCTCCAGGCTCACGGCGTACGCGTCGTCGGCGCCGGGCGCCCCGTCGACCAGGCCCTGGGTCGCCTCGTCCATGGCGACCTGTGCGGCCGCCACGCCCGTGCGGCGGGCCAGGAACTCCCGGACCGTCTCCCCCTCGCGCCGCTCGGGCTCCTGCGGGAGATGGCCGACGGTGGCGGTGGGCGGCGAGAGCTTCAGCTCGCCTTCCTCGGGGGTGTCGAGGCCCGCGAGCAGCCGCAGCAGCGTCGACTTGCCGGCGCCGTTGACGCCGACGAGGCCGATGACGTCGCCGGGGGCGACGACGAGGTCGAGGCCGGCGAAGAGGGAGCGTTCGCCGTGGCCGGCGGCGAGGTCCTTGGCGACGAGAGTGGCAGTCATCAGGGGATGAATCGTAAGCCACCGGCCCGACGCACCGTGGTGCGCCCGAACGGGTCCCGGTACGGTCCGGCCATGAGTGACGACGTGATCGACGACGTGGTCGTGGTGGGCGGCGGGGTCATAGGTCTGACCACGGCCCTGACGCTGGCCGAGCGCGGCCTGCGGGTACGGGTCTGGTCCCGGGATCCGGCGGCGGGGACGACGTCGGCGGTGGCGGGGGCGCTGTGGTGGCCGTACCGGATCGAGCCCGCGGAGCAGGTGGGCGGCTGGTCGCTGGAGTCGCTGCGCGTGTACGAGAAGCTCGCCGCCGATCCCGTGGGGACGGGGGTGCGCATCGTGGCCGGTGTCCACGCCGACACCACCCTCGCCGAGCTGGGCGACTGGGCGCGGGAGGTCTCGGGGCTGCGGCAGCTCACGGCGGCCCAGGTGCCGGGGCCCCACGGCACGGGCCTCGCGGCACGGTTGCCGCTGATCGACATGCCGGTCCACCTGGCGTGGCTGCGGGGGCGGGTCGAGGCGGCCGGTGGCGTCGTCGAGCAGCGGACGGTGACCGGGTTCGCCGAGGCGGCGCGGTCGGCGCGGGTGGTGGTGGACTGCGCGGGGTTCGGCGCGCGGGATCTCGTACCGGACGCGGGGCTGCGGCCGGTGCGCGGGCAGCTGGTGCTGGTGGAGAACCCGGGGATCGAGGAATGGTTCACGGCGGCCGACGGGGCGTCGAGCGAGACGACGTACTTCTTCCCGCAGCCGGGGCGGCTGATCCTGGGCGGGACCGCCCAGGAGGGCGACGAACGGCTGGAGCCCGATCCGGCGACGGCGGCGGCGATCGTGGCGCGGTGCGCCCGGATCCGGCCGGAGATCGCCGGCGCACGGGTCCTCGGGCACCGGGTGGGGCTGCGGCCCGCCCGGGCCGGCGGTGTCCGGCTGGACGCGGAGCCGCTGCCCTCCGGTGGCCGCCTGGTCCACAACTACGGGCACGGCGGCGCGGGCGTCACGGTCGCCTGGGGCTGCGCCCGGCGCGCGGCGGACCTGGCCTGCGGCTGAGGGGCCCGGGAGGCGTCCGCCTCCCGGGCCGTGCGGTGCGCCCGGTTTCAGCTCTTGGCGTCCGGTGGGGTCGTGCCGGGGCCGATGCGGAGTTCGAAGTCGCCGTCGTACTTCTCGTGGCCCGCGATCACGGCCAGCTCGATGACCTCCTCGCCCACCTCGCCCCGGACGATGAGCGGGTCCTTGCGCAGGTCCCGCATCAGCGCCACGCACATGCCGATCATCACGAGGACGAAGGGCGCGGCCACCAGGATGGTGAGGTTCTGCAGGCCCGCGAGCGCGTCGCCCTGACCGTCGCCGATCAGGAGCATGATCGCGGCGACGGCGCCGGTCACCACGCCCCAGAACACGACGACCGGGCGGGTCGGCTCGAACGAGCCGCGCTGCGAGAGCGTGCCCATGACGATCGAAGCCGCGTCCGCGCCGGACACGAAGAAGATGCCCACGAGGATCATCACGAGCAGGCTCATCGCCCCGGCGATCGGGAACTCCTGGAGCACACCGAAGAGTTGCCCCTCGGGCGTGGTCTCCGCCGCCAGCCGGCCCTCCTCGCTCAGCTTCATCGCGGTGCCACCGAAGACGGCGAACCAGACCAGGCTGACCACGCTGGGCACGAGGATGACGCCGCCGACGAACTGGCGGATGGTCCGGCCCCGGCTGATGCGGGCGATGAACATGCCCACGAACGGCGTCCAGGAGATCCACCACGCCCAGTAGAAGACCGTCCAACTGCCGAGCCACTCGTGGATGTTGTCGCCGCTGGTCGCCTCGGTGCGGCCGGCCAGCTGCGGGAGTTCGCCGAAGTAGGCGAAGATCGAGGTGGGCAGCAGGTCGAGCACGATGATGGTCGGGCCCGCGATGAAGACGAAGACGGCCAAGATCAGCGCCAGCACCATGTTCGTGTTGGACAGCCACTGGATGCCCTTCTCGACGCCGGAGACGGCCGACAGGACGAAGGCGACGGTCAGCACGGCGATGATGCCGACGAGCAGCCCGGTGCCGGTCTTCTCCATCCAGCCCAACTCCTCGAACCCGCTGCCGATCTGGAGCGCGCCGAGTCCCAGCGAGGCGGCCGAGCCGAAGAGGGTCGCGAAGATGGCCAGGATGTCGATGACCCGGCCCGGGCTCCCGTAGGCCGCCCGCTTGCCCAGCAGCGGCACGAAGACGGCGCTGATGGTCTGCCGTCGGCGCCGCCGGAACGTGGAGTAGGCGATCGCGAGGCCGACCACGGCGTAGATCGCCCACGGGTGGAGGGTCCAGTGGAAGAGGGTGGTGGCCATCGCGATCTGCATCCGCTCGGCCGAGTCCGCGGGGTCGGTGCCGGGCGGCGGGGTGCCGTAGTGGGCGAGCGGCTCGCTCACTCCGTAGAACATCAGACCGATGCCCATGCCCGCGCTGAACATCATCGCGATCCACGACACGGTCCGGAACTCCGGTCCCTCACTCTCGTGGCCGAGGGTGATCCGGCCGTAGCGGCTGATGGCCAGCCAGAGCGCGAAGATGACGAACGCGGAGGCGGCGAGCATGAACGCCCAGCCGCCGTTACGGATCAGCCCGTCGAGGAGCTTGCTGGAGACGCTCTCCAGGCTGTCCGTGGCCGTGGCACCCCAGACCACGAAGGCGACGGTGAGGACGGCGGTGACGCCGAACACGATCCGGTCCGTCCGGGCCTTGGGGTGGCTTCCGGGGTGGCGCGGGAGGTCGGCCGTCACCGACAGACCCTCCCGGCCTTCCCGGCCACCACCGCTCTCGGGGTCCCCCGGTTTCTGATCTTCCTGCGACACAGGTGGCACCTTTCACGGCATTACGGGACATACCTCACTCCGTATGGCAGCAGTACCACAGGTGAAGCGTCAGTTCCGGGACCAACTCAGCCTGTCAGCCCGTCAACAGGGCTCCACCGGCCGCCCGGTGGTGAGGCGGTACTCCGCGCGCCCGTCGAGCAGCAGGGTGACCAGGGCCCGGCGCGACTGGCGCAGGGGTACGAGCACGCCGTCGCCGTCCCGCCGGACCGTGATCCCGTGCAGCGCCAGCTCGTCGCCGAACTCGGCGTACTGCGCGGCGTCCAGGCGGTAGCCGCAGGGCGGGTCCTGGAGGATCTCGGCGGGTTCGGCGGGATCGTTGTCGGCGCCGCCCAGCAGGACCGGGCCCCGGTCGGCGAAGCCGGTGCGGCGCGCCTGCGCCGTGGCCGCGCCGAGGATCCCGCGCCGCTCGTCGACGTAGGCGAACGCGCCCTTCAGCGCGACGAGTTGGCTGGTCACCCGGCGCTTCCTGTTGCGCGCGTCGTCGTCGGCCTCGGCCTGGGTGAGCGCCTCGATGCGGGTCTCGACGAGCAGGCCGACGGAGTGCTTGACCCCCGCGGTGTTGCGCAGGATGCGCTCCTGGCCGTCGCCCGCGACCTGCTTCACGGGCTGCCCGGTGTGGGGGTCGGTCCAGATGCCGTAGACGCCGCTGGTGAAGCCGGAGATCCCGGCGGCCGAGCGGACGTACGACTCCGAGAGGGTGTGGGCCTCGTCGTGGACGTGGGGGTCGGTGTTGAGGTTGCGCGGCCAGAGGGCGAGGAGGTCCTTGTCGTAGTACGGCGAGGTGCCGTCGTACTCGTGCAGGTCGTAGACCAGCTCGGGGCGCCGGTCGCGGATGAGCGCGGCCATCGCCCGGCCCTCGGCGGTCTCCAGGGCGAGGTGGTCGCGGTTGACGTCGATGCCGTCGGCGTTGCCCCGGGTGTCGGCCTCACGCCCGTCCGGGTTGGCGGTGGGGACGACGAGGACGGTCGTACGGGCGAGGAAGCGCCGCGTCTTCTCGTCCCGCGCGTACGCCAGGTCTCGCACGGTGGTCAGGCAGGCCTCGCGGCCGGACGGTTCGTCGCCGTGCTGGGTGCAGACCAGGAGGACGGTGGTGGATCCGGGGCGGGGAGCGGCGCCGCCCGGGTCTGCCGCGTCCCCGCCCGTGGCGTCCCGGTGGGCATCCGCGCCGATGGTGGCGAGGCGGATCGGGCGGCCCTGCTTCGTCGTGCCGACGGTCCGCACCGCGACCCGGTCGCTCGCCCGGTCGGCGGCGGAGAGGAAGGACCGCTCCTCCGCCTCCGTCGTCCACCGGGCGCCATGGCTGGTCTCGAAACCGGTCCGTGGGGGCGGCGGCACGGAGGCCGCCGAGCCGTGCGCCTCGGTGGGCACGGCGACGAGCGGGAGGCCGAGCGCGGTGACGCCCGCGACGAGGGCGAGCGTGCGCCGCGCGGGGCGGTTCGGTGCGGGGGTCATCGGGCCTCACCCGGGACGGGGATGTCCGGGCGCGCGTGCCCGACACCCGAGAGCGGCCGCCCGGTCTGCGCCGGACGTGCGTCGACGGTACCGGCTGTCGCCCGCGCGAACGCCTCCGCACCACCGACGAGCGGCAGTTTCGCCGACGTCCGGGCGAGGTCGAGGGTGAGCGTCGGGGTCGACGCGGGCGGGTCGAGGAGGTCCCTGTCCGTGCCGCCGACGATCAGGGCGAGCCGGTGGCCGGCCGGGACGACATGGTCCGTGGCCGCCAGCTTCAGGGTGATCGTGTACGCCCTTCCGGGGGTCAGGGGACGGCCCTTGCCGGGGTCGGCCCAGGTGCCCAGGTCGGCCCAGCCTCGGCTGACGACGGTGAAGCCGACGTCGGCCGTCCGGGCCCTCGTCTCCTTGAAGCAGGCGGAGTCGCCGTCGGTGCTCGCGCCCCAGCAGGACCGCTCGGTGAGGGTGGTGATGCCCTCGCCGGCCACCGCGTAGTCCCGGATGGTGTCGGGGCCGAGGTCGACGAGCACGGCCGTCAGGTGCGCGGTCGAGGTCGTCGGGGTGGCGGTGACGGTCACCGTCGAGGAGCCGGAGAGCCGCAGGTCACGGGCGAGCGGGCGGGTGGTGAACCCGGCCTGCGCGGGGGTCGGGTCGTCGATCCGGGCGGCCCAGTCGGTCTCACCGAGGGTCGGGTCGTCGGTGAACGTCTCCGGGGTGCCGGGCGCGGCGGGGGCCCGGCCGAGGGTACCGGCGCGGGGCGCCGGACCCGTGTCCGGGCGCAGGATCGTGGGCGCGGTGGCACGCGGCGGCCAGACGCGGTCGGTGGTCCAGCGGTCCGGGGCCCGTTCGATGTCGGCCATCGGCTCGCGGTCGATGCCGTTGTCGTAGCCGAGGAGCTGGTGGTCGAACCAGCGGTGCAGGGTGCGGACCCAGTCGGCGCGTCGGAAGTCGAAGGGGTCGACATGACCGGTCTGGGAGAGCCAGATCTTGCGCTCGACGCCCTGGGCGGCGAGGGCGTCCCACCACTGGCCGAACTGGTTGGCTCGGACGTTGAGGTCCTGCTGCCCGTGCACGACGAAGACGCTGGCCCGCACCTTCCGGGCGTCCGGTACGTGGTTCCGCTCGCTCCAGGCGGGCGTCCAGTCGCCGCTGTACGGGGTGCCGGCGGTGACGCGGGCCTGGACGGCGCCGCAACGGGCGTTCGCCTCGGGGCTGTTGACGTACGCGGAGAGCCAGCTGGGGTTGGCGTCGTAGAGCGGGGCGCCCTGGGAGTGGAAGTAGTCGTACCAGGAGGAGATCGCGCCGATCGGGACGATCGTCTCCAGCCCCTCGACCCCGGTGGCGGCGACGCCGTTGGCGACCGTGCCGTCCCAGCTCTTCCCGATCATGCCGACCTTGCCGGTGGACCACGCGGTGGCCTTCGCCCGCTCGGCGCCGGTACGGGTGGTGTAGCCGCGCGCCCGGCCGTTCAGCCAGTCGACGACGGCCTTGGCGGACTGGACGTCGGAGCGGCCGCCGACGTCGTCGCAACCGTCGGAGCGGCTGGTCCCGGCGAGGTCGACGGCGACGAAGGCGTAGCCGCGCGGCACGAAGTAGTTGTCGTAGAAGAGCGGGAAGCGGACCGGGTTCCCCGCGGCGTCGTAGCTCTTCGTCTGGCTCTCGTTGCCGCGTCCGCAACAGGCGTAGTACGGGCTGGCGTCCATGATGACCGGGATCTTCCGGCCGGTGGCGGCGGGCTCGCGGGGGCGGACGATGTCGGCGGCGACCCGGTCGGTGCGGCCGTCACCGTCGCCGTCGAGCCCGGTGTCCACCCAGACGGACTCGCGTATCGCGCCGCCGTAGGAGTACACCGGCCGGGACTCCCGTACGACCGAGTCCCGCACGGCCGTGTCCCGTACGACCGAGTCCTGGGCGGCCCTGCCCCGCACGGCCGTGTCCCGTACCACCGAGTCCTGGGCGGCCCGGTCGGTGTCCCGCGCGACGGCGCCGGACGGCGCGACGACGGCGGACAGCAGGGCGGCCGTGGCGGCCACGGCGAGGGTTCCGTACGACAGCCGGGCTCCGCGGGTTCTCCGCACACGTATCGCCATGGGGCGGAACGTACCTCGGTCAACCCCCGGGCGACAGAGGGCCGTCGGTGCAGGAGTCGCCCAGAGGGGGCGGAGGGTTCGTTTCGGCCGAATGGCGATCGTGTGAAAGGAGGTGCTCTGGACGTGACGGGGCATCACCGGGATGAATAGCGTCGCTAAGGACCGAACACCCCTCACGCTTCTTACCGACTTGGAGCTCTCGTGCACCGCAGACTTGTCGTTCCGAGCGCACTCGCGGCCTCTCTCCTGCTGGCGATCCCGGCATCGGCCGCCGACTACGTTCCGGGCGCATCGGGCATCGGCGACCCCTATTACCCGTCCAGTGGCAACGGCGGCTACGACGTCTCCCACTACGACCTGCGGCTGACGTACCAGCCCGCGACCGACCTGCTGGAGGGCACGGCGACGATCCTCGCCACCACGAAGCAGAACCTCTCCCGCTTCAACCTCGACCTCGGACTGACGGTCAGCGAGGTGCGGGTGAACGGCAGGAAGGCCGCGTTCACCACCCGCGGCGAGCAGGAGCTGGAGATCACCCCGGCGACCCCGCTGGAGAAGAACCGTACGATCTCGGTCGTCGTGCGGTACGCGGGCAAGCCCTCCGAGGTGAAGATCGGCGGCTGGACCGCGTGGCACCGCACGCCCGACGGCGGTGTGGCGGCCCAGGAGCCGGACTCGGCCGCCTGGTGGTTCCCGTCCAACGACCACCCCCTGGACAAGGCCACCTACGACGTCTCCGTCTCCGTGCCCGACGGCACGCAGGCCATCTCCAACGGCGTGCTCCAGTCGCAGTCCTCGCGGCTCGGCCGGACGCGCTTCAACTGGCGCTCCGACAAGCCGCAGGCGTCCTATCTGGCCACGCTCGCGGTCGGCAGGTTCGACATCACCACGGACCGGACCGCCAACGGCCTGCCCGTCCTCAACGCCTACAGCAAGGACCTCGGCGACAACGCGGGCGCGGCGCGGGCCTCGATCGAGCGGACGGGCGAGGTCGCGGAGTGGCTGGAGGGGGTCTTCGGGCCGTACCCCTTCAACGCGCTCGGCGGCTACGTCCCGAACGTGACGAGCGGGTACGCGCTGGAGACCCAGACCCGGCCGTTCTACAGCCCCCGGCAGTTCGCCAACGGGGCGAACGTGTCGGTGGTCGTCCACGAGCTGGCGCACCAGTGGTACGGCGACAGCGTCTCGGTCGACCGGTGGAAGGACATCTGGGTCAACGAGGGCTTCGCCCGCTACAGCCAGTGGCTGTGGTCGGAGAAGGAGGGCGAGGGCACGGCGCAGGAGCTGGCGGACTACACGTACGCGTCGCGGGGCGCCGACGACCCGTTCTGGACGGTGAAGCCGGGCGACCCGGGGCCGGAGAACCAGTTCCACAGCGCCGTCTACGACCGGGGCGCGCTGGCGCTCCAGGCGCTGCGCAACGAGATCGGTGACGAGGACTTCTTCGCGATCCTGAAGGGCTGGCCGACGGAGTTCGCGTACGGCAACGCCAAGGTCAAGGACTTCGTGACGTACGCGGAGCGCGTCTCGGGCGAGCCGCTCGCCGCGCTCTTCGACAGCTGGCTGTACGAGCCGGGGAAGCCGGCCGCCTCGACGGCGGCCGCGGCGGGGGTGCCCGAACGGTCGGCGGGGGCGCAGGCCCGGTCGGCGGCGCCGGCGCGTGCCGTTCCGCCGGTGCGGCCGAAGTCCTGGAAGAAGATCGCGGAGACGAACACGATCCACCAGCACGGCGACCACTGACGGCCGTCGCTTCCGCTCGCCGACGGTACGGGCGCGCCCCGCTCCCCACCGCCCTCGGGGGCGGGCGGGGGCGGGGCGCGTCCGTGCCGGGCGCGTCCGTGCCGCGCGCGTCCGTGCCGCGCGCGTCCGTGCCGCGCGCGTCCGTGCCGCGCGCGTCCGTGCTGGTCAGTAGGCTCCCCGGCGGTACGGGCGGCGCGTGCCGAGGCCCTGCGGCGCGCGGCGGCGGGCGACCCGGCGGAGGCGCTGGCCCTCGGCCCGCGTCCCGACCCCCGCGCCCGGGGCGGGCCGGGGCTGAGAGCGCTTTCGCCCTCCGCCCTCGCCCGCCCCACCAGGGGTTACCCTCGACGCTGTCAGCACGCACCGTCGCACCACCGTGCCCGTGGGGAGCCAGCCTTGAGCGAAACGACGTCCGGGACACGCCCGACCCTGGAAGCCGTCGCCGCGCGCGCCGGGGTGTCCCGGGCGACGGTGTCCCGTGTCGTCAACGGCGGCGCCGGGGTGCGCGAGGCGCTCGCGGAGAAGGTGCGCGAGGCCGTCGACGAGCTCGGCTACATCCCCAACCACGCGGCGCGGACCCTGGTGACCCGGCGGAACGGCGCCGTCGCCGTGATCATCGCCGAGCCCGAGTTCCGGATCTTCTCGGATCCCTTCTTCGAGCAGCAGGTGCGCGGCATCAGCCGTGAACTGACCGCCTTCGACGCGCAGTTGGTACTGCTCTGGGTGGAAGGACCGGGCGACCACGAGCGGATCGCGCGGTACCTCGGCGGCGGACACGTCGACGGGGCCCTCGCCTTCTCGCTCCACAACGACGACCAGCTCCCGGAGATCGTCCGGCGCGCCCAGGTGCCGACGGTCTTCGGCGGGCGGCCCGGCTGGACGGGCCCGGCGGGAGAGCCCCCGGTGCCGTACGTCGACTGCGACAACAGGGGCGGGGCCCGTGCCGCCGTGCGCCATCTGCGCGCGCTCGGGCGCCGGACCGTCGCGCACATCGCCGGCCCCGGCGACCAGACCTCCTCGCTCGACCGGCTCGACGGCTACCGTGACGAACTCCCGGACGCCGGGCCTGAGCTGGTGGCCGAGGGCGCGTTCACGGAGGAGAGCGGGGCGCGCGCGATGGCCGAACTCCTGCGTCGCCGCCCCGACCTGGACGCCGTCTTCGCCGCCAACGACCTGATGGCGTCGGGCGCGCTCAGGGTGCTGCGGGAGCACGGCCGGCGCGTCCCGGACGACGTGGCGCTCGTCGGCTTCGACGACATGCTCCCGGTGGTCGAGGCCACCGACCCGCCGCTCACGACGGTCCGTCAGGACATCGAAGGGATGGGCCGGTTGATGGTACGGCTCCTGATGGGCACACTCGACGGCGCGGGCGTGCCCGAACCCGTGATCACCGCCACCGAGCTGATCCGCCGGGCCTCGGCCTGACCCCGCCCCCCAGCGGATCCGGCGCGTACGGCTCGTGAAGCGCCGGGACAAGTCCCGGCCTACTCCGAGCTGTTACCCGTTCGACTCTTGACGGGACCCCGGGCCGGGAGGGACGCTCCACACGCATTCCTGAGAGCGCTCTCAAGACGGAGGCCACCCATGCCCACAGCCCGAGCCGCCAGAACGTCCGCCGCCGTACGGATCGGCGCGGTCGTCCTCACCGGGGCCCTGCTCGCCGCCTGCGGATCCGGTGGATCCGACGGCACGTCCGACAGCGCGGGCGGAAAGGTCACGATCACCGTCGACCTCTTCGGCTCGTTCGGCTACAAGGAGGCCGGGCTCTACGCCGCGTACGAGAAGCTGCACCCCGGGGTGACGATCAAGCAGACGGACACCGAGGACGAGCAGGACTACTGGAAGTCGCTCCAGACCCGGCTGGCCGGTGGGGGCGGGCTCGCCGACGTCCAGGGCATCGAGGTCGGCCGGATCGCCTCCGTCACCCAGCAGCAGTCGGACAAGTTCGAGGACCTGACCAAGTACGGCGCGGACACGCTCAAGGGCGAGTTCGCGGACGCCAAGTGGTCCGCCGCGACCACCCAGGACGGCAAGGTCCTCGGCCTCGGCACGGACGTCGGCCCCGAGGCCATGTGCTACCGCACGGACCTCTTCAAGCAGGCCGGACTCCCCACGGACCGCACGGAGTTGGCGCAGAAGTGGTCCACCTGGGACGGCTACCTGGACCTCGGCCGGCAGTACAAGGCCAAGGCCCCGGCGAAGAGCGCCTGGCTCGACAGCGTCGGCAGCCTCTTCACGGTCATGATCGGCCAGGAGAAGGAGCGGTACTACGACGCCTCCGGCAAGCTCGTCTACGCCGAGAGCCCGGCCGTGAGGACCGCGTGGGAGACCTCGGCGAACGCCGCGAAGGAGGGCCTCAGCGCCAAGCTCGACCAGTGGTCGCCGCAGTGGAACCAGGCCTTCTCGGCCGGCTCCTTCGCGACGCTCCCCTGCCCCGCCTGGATGCTCGGCTACATCAAGGGCCAGGCCGGTGACGCGGGCAAGGGCAAGTGGGACATCGCCAAGCTGCCCGGCGGCGCCGGCAACTGGGGCGGTTCGTACCTCTCCGTACCGCGCGCGGCGAAGCACAAGAAGGAGGCGTACGAGCTGATCAAGTGGCTCACCGCCCCCGAGCAGCAGGCCACGCTCTTCCAGAAGCAGGGGAACTTCCCGTCCTCGACGGGCGCCATCGCGCAGGTCGCGACCGCGACGGACCCGTACTTCTCCGGCGCGCCGATCGGTCAGATCTTCGGCGACGCGGCGAAGGCGGCCCCGGTGCAGGTGCTAGGGGTCCACGACAAGAACGTCGCCGACCAGATCACCAACGCGCTGAGCGAGGTGGAGCGCAAGGGCACCTCGCCGGAGAAGGCGTGGTCGAACGCGCAGAAGGGCGTCGAGAACGCCGTCGGCTGACGGCGGGGGCCGGGGGCGGACACCCGCCCCCGGCCCCGCCCGTCCCCGGCCCCGCCCGTCCCCCGGGGCGCCCGTCCCCCGGGGCGCCCGTCCCCCGGGGCGCCCGCCCCCCGGGGCGCCCGCCCCCCGGGGCGCCCGCTTCCGGGGCGCCCGCTTCCGGCTCCCCACAGCCCACACCGCGCACCCACCGCACCGCATCGCCTTCGCACCCCACCGCACCGCATCGCACGCATCGCATCACACCGCACCGCACCGCACCGCACCGCACGCACCGCACCCGCTCATCCGACCCGAAGGGCCGCACCGTGACCCTGACCGCCTCCGGGCCGACGGCGGCGCCCGTCCCGCCGCCGTCGGCCCGGCCCTCCGGGCCGTCGCGCCGCCGCCGACGGTCCGCGCTCGTCCCGTACGCCTACATCGCCCCGTTCTTCACCCTGTTCGCGGCCTTCGGCCTCTTCCCGCTGATCTACACCGCCTTCGTCTCGCTCTACCGCGTCGAGCTGCAGACCCCCGGCGACATGGAGTGGCGCGGCTTCGGCAACTACACGGCGCTGCTCACCGACGAGTTCTTCTGGACCGCGCTGCGCAACACGTTCACCATCGGGGTCCTGTCCACCGTGCCCCAGCTCGCCATGGCGCTCGGTCTCGCCCATCTGCTCAACTACAAGCTCCGCGGCCGGACGTTCTTCCGTACGGCGATGCTGCTGCCGTACGCGACCTCCGTCGCCGCCGCCACGCTCGTCTTCGCCCAGCTCTTCGGCCGGGACTTCGGACTCGTCAACTATGTGCTCTCGCTGGTCGGTTTCGGCCCCGTGGACTGGCAGAACAGCACGCTCGCCTCGCAGATCGCGGTCTCCTCGATCGTCGTCTGGCGCTGGACGGGCTACAACGCGCTGATCTACCTCGCGGGCATGCAGTCCATCCCGTCCGAGCTGTACGAGGCGGCGGAGATGGACGGGGCCTCGCGCTGGCGGCAGTTCTTCCATGTGACGCTGCCCGGACTGCGGCCCACGATCGTCTTCACCACGGTCGTCTCCACGATCGGCGCGACACAGCTCTTCGGTGAGCCGCTGCTCTTCGAGGGCTCGATCTCGGGCGGCATCTCGCACCAGTACCAGACGCTCGGGCTCTATCTGTACGAACAGGGCTGGGGCTTCTTCCACCTCGGCCGCGCGGCCGCCATCGCCTGGCTGATGTTCCTGCTCATTCTCGTCCTCGTCGGGGCCAACGCCCTGCTCGTGCGCCACCGTTCGCGGAAGGAGGGCCGGGCGTGACCACACGTGTCGCCGGCCGTACGGGCCACGGGGGCCGGATCACGTACGCGATCCTGATCCTCGCCCTCCTCGTCTCGGCCTTCCCGTTCTACTGGACGATCGTCGCCGCCAGCCGTTCCAACGCCGATCTCGCCCAGGTGCCGCCGACGCTGCTGCCGGGGCCCAACCTGATCCGCAACTTCGAGGCGGTGATGGAGGAGGCGGACATCGGGAAGGCCCTCGTCAACTCGCTCATCGTCTCCGGCTCCATCACCGTCGGCACCGTGCTGTGCTGCACGCTGGCCGGGTTCGCCTTCGCCAAGCTGCGCTTCCGGGGCCGGGGCGCGCTGCTCGCGCTCACCGTCGGGACGATGATGATCCCGCCGCAGCTCGGGGTGATCCCGCTCTTCATGCTGATCGCCGAGCTGGGCTGGGTGAACCAGCTGCAGTCGGTCATCCTGCCGGGCCTCGTCTCGGCCTTCGGGGTGTTCTTCATGCGCCAGTACCTGGTGCAGTCGCTGCCCGACGAGCTGATCGAGGCGGCCCGGGTCGACGGGGCGTCCTCGGCGCGGATCTTCTGGTCGGTCGTGGTGCCGATAGCCCGGCCGGGTATGGCGGTGCTCGGGATGCTCACCTTCATGGCCGCCTGGAACGACTTCTTCTGGCCGATCATCGCGCTGTCCTCGCAGGAGCCGACCGTGCAGGTCGCCCTCCGTCAGCTCGGCGGCGGTTACGTCCACGACCAGTCCGTGATCATGGCGGGCACCCTGCTCGGCACGCTGCCGGTGCTGCTCGTCTTCGGCCTGCTCGGCCGGCAGATCGTCGGCGGCATCATGCAGGGCGCCGTCAAGGGCTGAGCGCGTGGCCGACCGTACCCCCTTCCTCACACAGGAGTTCTCCCGCCATGAACGCTCTCTTCCCTGACGGCTTCCGCTGGGGCGCGGCCACCGCCGCCTACCAGATCGAGGGCGCCGCCGCCGAGGACGGCCGGACCCCGTCCATCTGGGACACCTTCAGCCGTACGCCGGGCAAGGTGCGCAACGGCGACACCGGTGACATCGCCGCCGACCACTACCACCGCGTGCGGGAGGACGTGGCCCTGATGAAGGAGCTCGGCCTCACGGACTACCGCTTCTCCCTCTCCTGGCCCCGGGTCCAGCCGACCGGGCGCGGGCCGGCCGTCCAGAAGGGCCTGGACTTCTACCGGGGCCTGGCCGACGAGCTCCTCGACGCCGGGATCCGGCCGGTGGCCACGCTGTACCACTGGGACCTGCCCCAGGAGCTGGAGGACGCCGGCGGCTGGCCCGAGCGGGCGACGGCGGAGCGTTTCGCCGAGTACGCGGGGCTGGCCGCCGAGGCGCTCGGCGACCGGATCGCCACCTGGACCACCCTCAACGAACCCTGGTGCGCGGCCTTCCTCGGCTACGGCTCCGGGGTGCACGCCCCGGGCCGTACCGACGACGCGGCCGCGCTGCGCGCCGCCCACCACCTCAATCTGGCCCACGGCCTGGCCGCCCGGGCGCTCCGCGCGGCCGTGCCCGCCTCGGCGGAGCTCTCGCTGACCCTCAACCTGCACGCGATCCGGGCGCTGTCGGACTCCCCCGAGGACCGGAACGCGGCGCGCCGGATCGACGCCGTCGGCAACCGGATCTTCCTCGACCCGGTCTTCCACGGGCGTCTCCCGGCCGATCTGGTCGAGGACACGGCCCCGATCACGGACTGGTCCTTCGTGCGGGACGGCGATCTGGAGGTGATCTCCACGCCGATCGACTCGCTCGGGGTCAACTACTACGCGCCCAGCGTCGTCGGCGCCGGCGTATCGGAGTCGCCGTCGCCCTGGCCCGGCGCGCCGGAGCGGGTGCGGTTCGAGCCCGCTCCGGGGCCGCGTACGGCGATGGACTGGCCGGTGGACGCGGACGGTCTGTACGAGCTGCTGGTCCGGCTGCGCGACGAGCTGCCCGGGGTACCGCTGGTGATCACCGAGAACGGCGCCGCGTACGACGACTACGCCGATCCGGAGGGCGCGGTCCATGATCCCGAGCGGGTGGCGTACCTCGACGCCCACCTGGCGGCCGCGCACCGCGCCCTGGCCGACGGCGTCGATCTGCGCGGGTACTTCCTCTGGTCGCTCCTGGACAACTTCGAGTGGGCGTACGGCTACGGCAAGCGGTTCGGGATCGTCCACGTGGACTTCCCGAGCCAGCGCCGCACGCCCAAGGACAGTGCGCGCTGGTACGCCGAGGTGATCAGGCGCGGCGGCCTGGAGCGCTGAGCTCACGGAAGGCCTCACGGCGGGCTTCGCAGCGGGCCGCGCGGCGGGCCTCACGGCGGGCTTCGTGGCGGGCCTCACGGCGGGCTTCGCAGCGGGCCGCGCGGCGGGCCTCACGGCGGGCTTCGTGGCGAGCCTCGCGCGCGAGGGGGAGATAGCGCAGCCGCTCGGGGAGTGCGGGCACCACCACCCGTACGACCCGGGCGAAGCGCCGCAGCCGACGCTCCTGCGCGTCGCTCCACTCCAGGCCGAGCGCCGCACGGGCCTCCGCGGGCATCAGCCCGACGGTGACGAAGGAGCGGAAGCGGGCGAGGCGGGGCAGGATCACCGGCCACAGCGCCCGGAGCAGCAGCCGCAGCGGCAGCGGGCCCCGGTCGGGCGGCGGGACCGGCTGGTCGGTGGCGACCAGCTCGCGCAGCACGACGGTGTCCTCCAGCTCGCCGAGCCGCTTGCGGAAGGAGGGCCAGAACTCCTCGACGGTCTGGGGCATGTCCCGGTCGTGGATGCCGAGGATCCGGCCGACCTGGAGCCACTCGGCGTAGAGCTGTCGCTCCTGGGCCTCGGTGAGCGGGCGGTGGAGCAGGCTCAGGCCGCGCTGGTAGACGGGGAAGCCGGTGGCGTGCACCCAGGAGTAGTGGGACGGGGTGAGCGCGTGGTAGCGGCGGCCGTGGGCGTCGGTGCCCTGGATGGTCCGGTGGAGCCTGCGGAGCCGGCGCCCCTCCTCGGCCGCCGCCTCGCCGCCGTACACCCAGAGCAGTACGGAGCGCAGCGAGCGCTCGCCTCGGCCCCAGGGGTCGGTGCGGAAGACGGAGTGCTCGTCGACGCCCGCGCCGACGGCGGGGTGGGCGACCTGGAGAGCCAGGGCGGAGGGCAGCATGAGGAGGGCACGGACGTCCCCGGCGACGCTCCAGAGGACACCACCGACGGGGGGCGGCGGGGGCGTGGACGGTCCGGTCATGCGGTCGTTCTCCTCACGTTCCTTCTCAGCCTGCCTCTGGGCACCCCCTCGGGCAAAAGGGGGCGGCGCGGCCGGGGTGATAGGGGGCGGGGCGCCGGGGGCACGGAGGCCTGGGGCCCGGGGGCCTGGGGCCCGGGGGCCTGGGGCACGGCGCGCGCGCAGGCAAACGGTCGGGGCCGCGTCCCGGGCGTTCGGCCCGGGGCGCGGCCCCGATCGTGGTGCTGCGGCGTGCGTGGTGGTGTGTACGCGCTCCGAAAGGCGTCAGGCGCGGTCGGCGCCGACCGGCTCGCCGACGATGCGGCCGGCCAGGGCGCGGGCCCAGGCCTCGACGTCCTGGTTGAGCTCGCGCTCGGCGGCGTCGCGCTCGGCGGCGATGCGCTCGGCACCGGCGGAGAGGATCGTCTCGCGCTCGCGGACGCCCTCGGCGCGGGCGGCGGCGATGGCGGCGGCGCCCTCCTCGGTGGCCTTCGAGCGGATGCGGGCCGCCTCGTGGCGGGCCTCGGCCAGCTCGGCCTCGTACTGCTCGCGGATCTCCGCGGCCTCGGCGCGCAGCTCGTCGGCGCGCGTGGTGCCACCCTCGGTGGCGTCCTCGCGCTCGGCGAGGGTACGGCTGATCTTCGGCAGGATGCCCTTCGCCAGGATCAGGAAGGTGAGGGCGAACAGCACCACGCCAAGGATGAGCTCAGCCGTGACGGGGTTGAGCGGACCGAGGTCCATGTCGAAGATCGTCGAATTCTGCGCGAGGGTCATGCGCGCATCCTACCTGCTCGCAGGAGCGACAATTCGGGCGCCGGAGCGAGAGTTGGCAACAGAGTTGGCATGTTCGTGCCGGGCTCGCAAGATTCCTGGCACCCAACGGCTACCGGAAGGTAACTAGGGCTGATTGCATGTGCGTCGCCGGTCGAATCCCCACCCAGAATCGGGAGATCCTGTGTCGCCGCTCGCCCCGCTCCACCGCAGATTCCTCGGCGCCGCCGTGTCCGGTGCGCTCGCCGCCGCGACCCTGGCCGCGACCGCCCCCACCGCGTCCGCCGCGTCGACCGCCGAGGCGCCCCGGCTGAAGGTGCTCTCGTACAACGCGTTCCTTTTCAGCAAGTCGCTCTACCCCAACTGGGGCCAGGACCACCGGGCCAAGGCGATACCCGCCGCGTCCTTCTACCAGGGCCAGGACGTGGTCGTGATCCAGGAGGCGTTCGACAACTCCTCCTCGGACGCGCTCAAGGCGAACTCGGCCGGTCAGTACCCGTACCAGACCCCGGTCATGGGCCGCAGCAAGAGCGGCTGGGACGCCACCGGCGGGGCGTACTCCGCCACGACGCCCGAGGACGGCGGCGTGACCGTCCTCAGCAAGTGGCCGATCGTCCGCAAGGAGCAGCACGTGTACAAGGACGCCTGCGGCGCGGACTGGTACTCGAACAAGGGCTTCGTCTACACGGTCCTCGACGTGAAGGGCAGCAAGGTCCACGTCGTCGGCACGCATGCCCAGTCCACGGACCCGGGGTGCTCGGCGGGCGAGGCGGCGCAGACGCGCAGCCGCCAGTTCAAGGCGATCGACGCCTTCCTCGACGCCAAGAACATCCCGGCGAACGAGCAGGTCGTGGTCGCGGGCGACATGAACGTCGACTCGCGGACCCCGGAGTACGGCACGATGCTGAGCGACGCGGGCCTGGTGGGCGCGGACGCCCGCACCGGCCACCCGTACTCGTTCGACACCGAGCTGAACTCGATCGCCTCCGAGCGCTACCCGGACGACCCGCGCGAGGACCTCGACTACGTCCTGTACCGCTCGGGCAACGCGCGCCCGGCGAACTGGACGAACCACGTGGTCCTGGAGAAGAGCGCGCCCTGGACGGTCTCCAGCTGGGGCACGCAGTACACGTACACGAACCTGTCGGACCACTACCCGGTCACGGCGTTCTGACCGCACCGACGGTACTGACCGGCGCCAGGTGAACGGTCTGGGTCCCGGGGACGAAAGGTCCTCGGGACCCAGTCGCCGTCATACGCCGAAGAGGCTGTAGCCCCACAGCCCCACGACACCGGCGACGCATATGAGCACCACCCATGAGGCGAGGCCGGTGTGGCGTCTCCTGCGGGGGCGGGGGGTCTGGATCCTGGATCTCCCCTTGGCCTTGGCCGGGCGCTCGGTGTGTGCCCTCGGCGGCCGGGTCTCGGCGGCGGCGACGTCGGCGAGCAGACGGCGGCAGACGGCGGCCAGCTCGGTCGTGCCGACGGTGAGGTCGACCACGACCTCCGAGCGGGCCGGCGCGGTGGTCCCGCCGTCCAGGAGCCGGCCGGCGCGCAGCCGCGCCTGGTTCCGGCCGCCGGTCGGTGCGAGGCTGATCCAGCGCTCCACGTGCTCCCCCCGGATCACGACACCCCCGCCGCGCTCCCGGTACACGGTGTGCTCCCGCCACAGGACCGCGGCCAACTCCGTGGCCGTCTCCCTGAGTTCCGTGTACATGACCCTCCCCTGTCAGCAACCCCATATTCGAACAAGCACGTGACTCTAGCGTCAGGTACACGCCACCGATCCGCGCGGGTACGGTCAGTCCCCGGTACGTACGTGATCCCCGTCATGCGTCCACGCTACGAGGCACCACTGACAGCGGCGCCCATGGCGTCGCTCTTCACCGTGCCCCCTGCCCCCGTGCTTTTACAACAGTGGTGCGACAGCAATACTGTTCCACCGAGTCAACGGCACAGCACGGTACCGGAAGTGAGGCATCTCAGATGGTCACCGAGAGCGAAGAGCCTACGTTCACCGTCGACGAGTTGGCCGCTCGCGCCGGTGTCACCGTACGGACCGTGCGGTTCTACGGGACCAAGGGGCTGCTGCCGCCGCCCGCCATCGGGCCCCGTCGCGTCGGGCACTACGGGCCCGGCCATCTCTCCCGGCTCGCGTTGATCGAGGAGCTCCAGCGGCAGGGGATGACGCTCGCCGCCATCGAACGGTATCTGCACCAGCTGCCGCCCGACCTCAGCGAACGGGACCTCGCCGTGCACCGGGCCCTGATCGCCGCCTGGGCACCCGAGTCCGCCGAGGAGATCAGCCGGCGCGAGCTGGAGCGGCGCGCCGGGCGGGCGCTCGGGGACGAGGACGTCGACCGGCTGGCGGCGATGGGGGTCCTCGACAAGGGCGCCGACCCCGACGTCTTCCGGCTCGACGCCTCGCTGCTGCGGCTCGGCGTCGAACTGCTCGACGTCCCCATCGCGCACGAGACGATCCTCGCCTCCCGCACCGTCCTCCTGGAGCACGCGCGCGTGGCCGCCCAGGAGCTGTCCCGGCTCTTCCGCGAGCAGGTCTGGAACCCGTACCGGGACAGCGGTGAGGACCCGGACCACCTGGCCGCCATGAAGTCGCTCTCCGCGCACATGCAGCCGATGGTGATCCAGGCCCTCGTCACGGCCTTCCAGCGCTCCCTCAGCGAGGAGCTGCGGACCGCCTTCAGAAGCCCGGAGGGCCGTGAGGGACGTGAGGGCCGTGAGCGCTAGTCCGTGAAGACCTCGCCCCGCTCCGCCTTCTCCACCAGCAGCGCCGGCGGCTGGAAGCGGTCGCCGTACTTCTCCGCCAGCTCACGCGCGCGTGCCACGAAACCGGGCAGCCCGCCCTCGTACCCGTTGATGTACTGCAGGACGCCACCGGTCCACGCCGGGAAGCCGATGCCCATGATGGAGCCGATGTTGGCGTCGGCGACCGACGTCAGGACGTTCTCCTCCAGGCAGCGGACTGAGTCCAGCGCCTCGGAGAAGAGCATCCGCTCCTTCATGTCCTCGAACGGGACGGTCACGTCCGGCCGGCCGAAGTGCTCCCGCAGGCCCGGCCACAGGCCCTGCCGCTTGCCCTCCTCGTCGTACGCGTAGAAACCGGCGCCGCCGCTGCGTCCCGTGCGCCCGAACTCGTCGACCATCCGGTCGATCACCGCGTCCGAGGGGTGCCCGGCCCATGTGCCGCCGGCCTCCTCGATCGCGCGCCGCGTCTCGTCGCGGATCTTCCGGGGCAGCGTGAGGGTCAGCTCGTCCATCAGGGAGAGCACCTTCGCCGGGTAGCCGGCCTGCGCCGCCGCCTGCTCGACCGAGGCCGGCTCGACGCCCTCGCCGACCATCGCCACGCCCTCGTTGATGAACTGGCCGATCACGCGGGAGGTGAAGAAGCCGCGCGAGTCGTTGACGACGATCGGGGTCTTGATCTGGCGTACCAGGTCGAAGGCGCGCGCGAGCGCCTCGTCGCCGGTGCGCTCGCCCTTGATGATCTCCACCAGCGGCATCTTGTCCACGGGCGAGAAGAAGTGCAGGCCGATGAAGTCCTCGGGGCGGGTGACGCCCTCGGCGAGCACGGTGATGGGCAGCGTGGAGGTGTTGGAACAGAGCAGCGCGTCCGGCTCGACGACGTCCTGGATCTCCTCGAAGACCTTGTGCTTGAGGGCGGTGTCCTCGAAGACGGCCTCGATCACGGCGTCGCAGCCCGCCAGGTCGGCGGGGTCGGCGGTCGGGGTGATCCGGGCGAGCAGCTCGTCCGCCTTCGCCTGGGTCGTACGGCCCCGGGAGACCGCCTTGGCGCACAGCTTCTCGGAGTACGCCCTGCCCTTGGCCGCCGCGTCCGCCGTGACGTCCTTGAGGACGACCTCGATCCCCGCGCGGGCGCAGGAGTACGCGATGCCGGCGCCCATCATGCCCGCGCCGAGCACGGCGACCTTGCGGACGGGGCGCGGCTCGATGCCCTGGGGGCGGTTGGCGCCGGAGTTGACGGCCTGGAGGTCGAAGAAGAAGGCCTGGATCATGTTCTTCGCCGTCTGGCCGGTGACCAGCTCGGTGAAGTAGCGGGCCTCGATGGTCAGCGCGGTCTCGAAGTCGACCTGGGAGCCCTCGACGGCGCAGGCCAGGATGTTGCGGGGGGCCGGGTAGGGCGCGCCGTTCAGCTGCTTCTTCAGGTTGGCCGGGAAGGCCGGCAGGTTGGCGGCGAACCGGGGGTTCGACGGGGTTCCGCCGGGGATCTTGTACCCCTTGACGTCCCAGGGCTGGTGCGACTCGGGGTGGGTGTCGATGAAGGCGCGCGCCTTGGCGAGCATCTCCTCGGGCGTCGCCGCGACCTCGTGCACCAGGCCGTTCTCCAGGGCCCGCCGCGGCGCGTACTGGGTGCCCTGGAGCAGCACCTTCAGCAGGGCGTCGGCGATGCCCATGAGGCGTACGGTACGGGTGACGCCGCCGCCCGCGGGGAGCAGACCGAGGGTGACCTCCGGCAGGCCGATCTTGGAGCCGGGCGCGTCGAGCGCGATCCGGTGGTGGGAGGCGAGGGCGATCTCGTAACCGCCGCCGAGCGCCGCGCCGTTGATGGCGGCGACGACCGGCTTGCCGAGGGTCTCGATGCGGCGCAGCGAGCGCTTGATCTCCGTGCCGGTGTCGAAGGCGAGCTGGGCGTCCTCCGGCCGGAGCCGGATCATGTCCTTGAGGTCACCGCCCGCGAAGAAGGTCTTCTTGGCGGAGGTGTAGATGATGCCGCGGATGGAGTCCTTCTCGGCCTCGGCGCGGTCGGCGATCGCCGCGATGGAGTCCTTGAACGCCTGGTTCATGGTGTTCGCGGACTGGTCGGGGTCGTCGAGGACGAGGGTGACGACGCCCGTCTCGTCCTGCTCCCAGCGGATGGTGGTGCTCTGGCTGCTCATTGCTGCTTCTCCGTAAGGCTGGTGAAAGCCGGTGAAGGCTGGTGACGGCTGGGGGACGGGCGGTCAGACGCGCTCGACGATCGTGGCGACGCCCATGCCGCCACCGACGCACAGCGTGGCCAGGCCGTAGCGCTTGTCCTGGCGCTCCAGCTCGTCGACGAGGGTGCCGAGGATCATCGCCCCGGTGGCGCCGAGCGGGTGGCCGAGCGCGATCGCGCCGCCGTTGACGTTGACCTTGTCGAGGCCGATGCCCATGTCCTTGACGAAGCGGAGCACGACGCCCGCGAAGGCCTCGTTGATCTCGACCAGGTCGATGTCGTCCATCGTGAGTCCGGCCTTGGCGAGCGCCTTACGGGTCGCGGGGGCGGGCCCGGTGAGCATGATCGTGGGCTCGGAGCCGGAGACGGCGGCGGCGACGATCCGGGCGCGCGGCGTCAGCCCGTACCGCTCGCCGACCTCCTTCGAGCCGACGGCGACGAGCGAGGCGCCGTCGACGATGCCGGAGGAGTTTCCGGCGTGGTGGACGTGGTCGATCTTCTCCACCCAGTGGTACTTCTGCAGCGCGACCGCGTCGAAGCCGCCCATGTCGCCGATGGCGGCGAAGGAGGGCTTGAGGGCGGCGAGCGAGTCGGCGGTGGTGCCGGGGCGCATGTGCTCGTCGTGGTCGAGGACGACCAGGCCGCTGTGCCGGTCCTTGACGGGGACGACGGAGCGGTCGAAGCGGCCGGCCTTCCAGGCGTCGGCGGCCCGCTCCTGGGAGAGCGCGGCGTACTCGTCGACGTCGCGGCGCGAGAAGCCCTCGATGGTGGCGATGAGGTCGGCGCCGATGCCCTGGGGCACGAAGCCGGTCTCGTAGTTGGTCATCGGGTCGGCGAACCAGGCACCGCCGTCGGAGGCCATCGGGACCCGCGACATCGACTCGACGCCGCCGGCGAGGACGAGGTCCTCCCAGCCGGAACGGACCTTCATCGCGGCCATGTTGACGGCTTCGAGGCCGGAGGCACAGAAGCGGTTCTCCTGGACTCCGGCGACGGTGTCGGGCAGCCCGGCGGCGATGGCGGCGATCCGGGCGATGTCGGAGCCCTGGTCGCCGACCGGGCCGACGACGCCGAGGACGATGTCGTCGACGGCGGCCGGGTCGAGGCCGGGGAAGCGGTCGCGGAGTTCGTGGATGAGCCCGACGACCAGGTCGATGGGCTTGGTGCCGTGCAGGGCCCCGTTGGCCTTACCACGACCGCGCGGGGTGCGGATCGCGTCGTACACGTACGCTTCGGTGCTCACGAGAAGCCTTTCGAGGATGTCGACGATGAGGGTGGAGAGGACATCAGCCCAGCAGGGACCGTCCGATGATCTCCTTCATGATCTCGGTCGTTCCGCCGTAGATGGTCTGGATACGGCCGTCGGTGAACGCCCTGGCGACCGGGAACTCGGCCATGTAGCCGTACCCCCCGTGCAGTTGGAGGCAGCGGTCGGCGACGCGCTTCTGCAGTTCGGTCGCCCACCACTTGGCCATCGAGGCGTGGACCGCGTCGAGTTCCCCGTTCGAGTGATCGACGATGCAGCGGTCGAGGAACGTTCGAGTGACGGCGCACTCGGTGGCCATCTCGGCGATCTCGAAGCGGATGTGCTGGAGCTTGGCCAGCGGGCGGCCGAAGGCCTCGCGCTCCTTCACGTACCGGGTGGTGATCTCCAGGAGGTGTTCGGCGGCGGCGATGCCGGCCACCGCGATGGCCATCCGCTCCTGGGCGAGGTTGGTCATGAGGTGGACGAAGGCGCCGTCGAGCTCGCCGAGGAGGTTCTCCTTGGGGACCCGGACGTCGTGGAAGAAGAGTTCGGCGGTGTCCTGGGACTTCTGGCCGATCTTGTCGAGGTTCCGGCCGCGCTCGAAGCCCGCCATGCCCCGCTCGACGACCAGCAGCGAGAGGCCGTGCGCCCCGCCCTCGGGTGTCGTCTTCGCGACGACGATCACCAGGTCGGCGAGGATGCCGTTGGAGATGAAGGTCTTGGAGCCGTTGAGCACCCAGTGGTCGCCCCGGTCCTCGGCGGCGGTCCGGATCGCCTGGAGGTCGGAGCCGGCACCGGGCTCGGTCATCGCGATGGCGGTGATCAGCTCGCCCGAGCAGAAGCCGGGCAGCCAGCGGCGCCTCTGCTCCTCGGTGGCGAGCGAGGTGAGGTAGGGGCCGATGATGTCGTTGTGCAGGCCGAGGGCTATGCCGGGGGCGCCTGCCCGGGTGAACTCCTCGGCGAGGACGGCGCTGTAGCGGAAGTCGGGATTGCCGCCGCCGCCGTACTCCTCGTCCACGGCGAGGCCGAGGAGGCCCTGCCGCCCGGCGGCGCGCCAGGCCTCGCGCGCGACGATGCCGTCCTTCTCCCACTGCTCGTAGTGGGGCGTCACCTCCTTGGCGAGGAAGGTGCGGACGGTCTCGCGGAACGCCTCGTGGTCGGCGGTGTAGAGCTGGCGCTTCATGCTTCGGGCTCCTGGCCTTTCAGGGAGGGGACGGCCCAGTCGCGGGCGACCTCGTCGGTGTCGGCGCCGGGCAGCGCGGGGCCGGTGCGCACGGTGCCGGGGGTGGCGGAGAAGCGCGGCGCGGGCGCGGGCTGGGTGAGGCCGCCGTGCTCGACGAAGGTGGCGCGGGCGGCGAGGTGCGGGTGGGCGGGGGCCTCGCGGAGGGAGAGGACGGGGGCGACGCAGGCGTCGGTGCCGGCGAAGACGTCTGTCCAGGCGTCTCTCGTACGGGTACGGAAGCGGGCCGCGACGGCGGCCCGGAGCTCGTCCCAGCGGCCGAGGTCACGGCGGGCGGGGGCGGTCTCCTCGATGCCGAGGAGCCGTACGAACTCGTCGTAGAACTGCTGCTCCAGGGCGCCGACGGCCATGTATCCGCCGTCGGAGGTCTCGTAGGTGCCGTAGAAGGGGCAGCCGCCGTCCAGCAGGTTCACGCCCCGGCGGTCCTGCCAGCCGCCGGCCGCCACCATGCCGTGGATCATGGTGGCGAGGTGGGCGGCGCCGTCCACGATGGCGGCGTCGACGACCTGGCCCTCGCCGTGCGCGCGGGCGTGCTGGAGCGCGGCGAGGACGCCGACGACGAGGTAGAGCGAGCCGCCCGCGTAGTCGCCGACGAGGTTGGCGGGGACGGTGGGCGGGCCGTCGGGGTCGGGGCCGATCATGCCGAGGGTGCCGGTGATCGCGAGGTAGGCGATGTCGTGTCCGGCGCTCGCGGCGAGCGGCCCGTCCTGGCCCCAGCCGGTCATCCGTCCGTAGACGAGCCTCGGGTTGCGGGCGAGGCAGGCGTCGGGGCCGACGCCGAGGCGCTCGGCGACGCCGGGCCGGTACCCCTCGATGAGGATGTCGGCCCGCTCGACCAGGTCGAGGACGGCCGCGGTGCCGCCGTCGGCCTTGAGGTCGACGAGGGCGGAGCGCTTGTTGCGGTTGGTGAGGTCGTACGCGGGGTCGATGCCGAGGCCCGGCCCGCCCGGCCGGTCGACGCGCACGACGTCGGCGCCGAGATCCGCGAGCAGCATGGCCGCGAACGGCCCGGGTCCGATCCCCGCGAGCTCCACCACCCGCACCCCGGAGAGCGGCCCGCCCGAGGTGTTCCGGGTCGTCGCCGTCGTCGCCGCCATGAAGCCCCCAGCTATGTGACACCAATGATGTAACACCGGTGATGCTAGAAACGTGTTCCACTCCGCACAAGACCCCTGGCCGAGCAAGCGCTTGGAAATTCCCCGGACGGCCGCCTGCCGGTCCGCCGACCGGTCGGGCCGGAGGGCGCGCTAGGCTCCGCGCTCGCAGGGGAAGCCACAGGGGAAGGCGAGGGCCGGATGGAGACCGGGAACGGTACGGGACAGAGCGGCGGGGAGCGGGCGTACGACGTCGTGCTCTTCGGGGCGACAGGGTTCGTGGGAGAGCTCACGGCGGAGTATCTGGCCGAACACGCGCCGGCCGGGTGCCGGTGGGCGCTCGCCGGGCGCAACCGCGCCAAGCTCACCGCGCTACGGGAACGGCTGGCGGCGCGGTGGCCCCGGTGCGGCGACGTGCCACTGGTGGTCGCGGACTCCGCCGACGCGGACGCGATGCGCGAACTGGCCGCCTCCACCCGGGTGGTGGTCACCACGGTCGGTCCGTACGTGTGGTTCGGCGAGCCCCTGGTCGCCGCATGCGCGGAGACCGGCACGGACTACGTGGACCTCACCGGCGAGCCGGAGTTCGTCGACGAGATGTACGTACGGCACGACGCGCGCGCCCGGGAGACGGGGGCGCGGATCGTCCACGCGTGCGGCTTCGACTCCGTACCGCACGACCTGGGCGTCTACTACACCGTCCAGCAGCTGCCCAAGGACGTGCCGCTGCGCATCGACGGCTTCGTGCGCGTCGGGGCGGCCCCCTCGGGCGGCACCTTCGCCTCCGCCCTGACGGCGATGGGGCGCGGCCGGGAGACGATGCGTGCCGCGCGCGAACGGCGCCTGTACGAGCCCCGGTTGGTAGGGCGGCGGGCCCGCGCCCCGATCGGCGGGCCGCGCTTCAGCCGCGAGACCGGGACCTGGGCGCTGCCGCTGCCGACCATCGACGCCCAGGTGGTGGCCCGTTCGGCGCGGGCGCTCGACGCGTACGGCCCCGACTTCGTCTACCGGCACTACGCCTCCGTCAAGACCCTCCCGATGGCGCTCGGCGGCGCGACCCTGGTCGGCGGCGGGCTGCTGGCAGCCCAACTCGCCCCCGTACGAAGCTGGCTGATGAGCCGTTACGAAGCCGGCACGGGCCCGAGCGCGGAGCGGCGCGCGCGGAGCTGGTTCACCGTCCGCTTCGTCGGCGAGGGCGGCGGGCGACGGGTCTTCACCGAGGTCTCCGGCGGCGATCCGGGATACGGCGAGACGGCGAAGATCCTCGCGGAGTCGGCGCTCTGCCTCGCCCTGGACGAGGGCCTGCCGAAGACCTCGGGGCAGGTCACCACGGCCGTGGCGATGGGCGACGCGCTCCTCGGCCGGCTGCGGGCGGCCGGCATCCGCTTCCGGGTGGCCGACGCCCGGTAGGACCGGCCGGATCGAGCGCCGCGTGCCTCAGTGGCGTACGAGACAGAAGGGGTGGCCGGCCGGGTCGGCGTATATGCGCCAGGGCCGGCCTGCCTCCCCGGCGTCAAGCAGCGACGCCCCGGACTCCAGCACCGCGTCGTGGGCGGCCTCCAGGTCGGCCACCCGGACGTCCAGGTGGAACTGCTGCTCGGGCGCGCCCCAGACGGGCGGCCGGTGGTCGGCCACGCCCTGGAAGGCGAGCACCGGCGCGCCGGCGGCGTCGTGCAGGGTGGCCCACGCGTCACCGATGGCCCACTGCGGGTCCGGACGGTTGATCTCGCCGCCCAGGACCCGCTGGTAGAACCGGGCGAGTTCCATGACGTCGGTGCAGTCCAGGACGACGCACTGGAGCGTGCCGATCATGCGAGCACCCACCCTGCGACGACGTAGATCATGGCGCAGACCCAGGCCAGGGCGGCGAGCCCGGCCACGGCGAGGAGCACGCTCATGGCGCGCTCGGCGCGACGCGGCGGGGCGGATACGGGGAAGGTCATGCGGCCAGCCTGCCGCGCATGATCACGCGCCGCCATCCGTACGCGTACTCAGTCGCGCTACTCAGTCGCACCACGCGGTCGCGCCGCTCAACCGCACCACTCGCTCGCGCCACCGAGTCGCGTCAGTCGACCGCACCACCCGGTCGGCTCCTCAGCCGCGCCACCTGACCGCGCCACTCGCTCGCGCCACCGAGTCGCGTCACTCGGCCCGCGCTTCAGCGACCCACGCATCAGCGGCCCGTTCCTCAGCGCCCCGACGTCTCCAGGGCCTCACGCAGCGCACGCCGGCAGAGGGCGTCCGCGTGGCGCGTGGTCTCCGGGACGCGGTAGCGCGGTGCGAGCAGCAGGGTGTGGGCGCAGGCGTTGTCCAGGGAGACCCGGTGGCCGACCGAGACGAAGACGGGCTTCACGCCCGCCCGGGTGCGCAGGGCGCGGCCGACCTCCTCCGCGCCGGAGGCGAGGAGGGGACTGAAGTCGCCCCGGTCCGGGCCTGGTCGGTCGTGGTCGAAGGCGAAGGGGTTCTTCGCGACGCCGATCGACGGGCGTCCGGTCAGTACGCCCAGGTGGCTCGCGAGACCGAAGCGCCGGGGGTGGGCGAGGCCGTAGCCGTCGCAGACGAGCAGTCCGGGGTCGACGGTCAGCGAGGCGAGCGCGGCGAGGACGGTCGGGATCTCGCGGAAGGCGAGCAGCCCGGGGACGTACGGGAACGACACCCGGCCGACCGCCGTCGCCTCCTCCACCACGTCGAGCGTGCGGGCGTCCAGGACGACGGCCGCGGCGGCGACGAGGTCGCGCTCGTCGTCGTACGCCACGTCGAGACCGGTGACATGGCCGGTGCCGGGCGTCGGGCCCGGCTCGTCGAGGACGAGGCGGGAGCGCAGCTCCTCCTGTACGGCGCGGGCCGCCGGCTCGTCGGTGGGCCAGCCCTCGGGAACGTCGATGATCGTCATGATGCGGCCACCCTACGGCGCCCCTCCGTCCGACTGGCGAGCGGTTTTCCCGCCGCCGTCCGGCCCCCGGGTAGCCTGGCGATCATGTTCGTACTGGAATTGACCTACACCGCCCCGGTCGAGCGGGCCGACGCGCTGCTCGACGCGCACGTCGCGTGGCTCGACGCGCAGTACGCGGCCGGCGTCTTCATCGCCTCCGGGCGGAAGAACCCGCGCGACGGCGGGATCATCCTGGCCGCCGGGGTCGACCGCGCCGCGATCGAGAAGATCGTGGCGGCCGACCCGTTCACCGTCGAGGGCGTCTGCGCGTACCGGGTCACCGAGTTCTACGCGACCAAGACGGCCGACGCCCTCGCTCCGTACCGCGAGCAGCTGCCTGCCTGAACCCCGCCGGGCTCAGCGCGCGCCGAGGCGGGCGATCCGGCCCTTCTCGCCGGAGGCCCAGCACGCGCCGTCCCTCGTGCAGTCGACGGTGTCGTACGAGCCGGTGTCGACCGTCCGCCAGGTTCGGCCGCCGTCCGTCGTCAGGTCCGTGCCCGTCGGGCCGACCGCGAGCGCGGCCGTACGGGAGTACGGCAGCCAGGCGACGCCCGAGCGGTAGGCGGGCGGCGGGGCGGAGGCGGCGGTCCAGCGGCGCCCGCCGTCGCCGGTGACGGCCGCCGCGTGCGGCGAGGGCTGGTCGGCGCGGTAGTCCCCGCCGACGGCGATGCCGTGCGCGCGGTCGCGGAAGGCGAGCCCGAAGACCCCGCGCGCCGGGTCGCCCGCCGGGATCGTCGCGTGCGCGACGGTCCAGGTCAGGCCCCGGTCGCGGGAGTGCAGCACGCGCGCGGTGGCGCCGCCGCCGGTCGCCAGCCAGACGTCCCGCTCCCCGGCGGAGACCAGGCACTGGCCGCTCGCCGCGAAGCCGGCCTCGCCGGGCAGCGCGGCCGGCATCCCCTCGTTCGGCAGCACCGCCCAGGAACGGCCGCCGTCCCGCGTGGACAGGATCCGGTACTTCCCGTCGACGGGGTCGCTCATGGCGAGGCCGTGGCGCTGGTCGAAGAAGGTCATGCAGTCGTAGAACGCCCGCGGATCGGTGTTGCGGAAGGATTCCGTCCAGGTGGCTCCGCCGTCGTCGGTCCGCAGCACCCGCGAGGCCTCCCCCTCGCCGATGGCGAGGACCACGGCCCGTCGGGAGTCGAACGCCTCGACGTCGCGCAGCTCCAGCTCTCCGGCCCCGGGGGGCGAGACGTTTCGCCAGCTCCGGCCGCCGTCCGTGGTGCGCAGCACCGTCCCCTTCGAGCCCGCCGCCCACGCGGTCGCCCGGTCGACGGCCGCGAGACCGCGGAAGCGGGCGTCCGTACCGGTCTGTGCGAGCTGCCAGCCGAGGCCCCGCCAGGCGGCGTCGGCCGCGCCCTGCTCGGTGGCGCCCTGCCCGGCGGCACGCTGCTCGGTGGCGCCTGGAGTGCCGTGGGCCGGGGCCGTCAGGGCCAGCGCGAGGGCGAGTCCGCTCAGTCCCGCCGCCATCATTCGTCTCGTCTTCCCCATGGACGTCATGGCGCCGGAAGCTAGCCCACCTCCCAGACCCCGTCCAGACCGCCTCGCACCGATCGCCTGGCGGTTCCGGACGTCCGCTGTCCGGTGACGCAGGTCACGTCACCCCCCAGTGCACGTTCCCGGCCCGTTGTTCGTCTTCCCCTGTGTCAGGGAGACGTCAGGAACCGAAGCCGCGCGACAGGAGCTGGCCTTGTCCACCGTCATCGAGCAGGCCGTGCAGGCCCGTCTGGTCGCGTCCGCGCCCCGGATGGAGACCGTCCCCGCCACACTGCGCTACGACCGCGAGGACCCCTTCGCCGTCAGCATGGCGTTCCCCCCGCCCGCGACGCTGGAGGGCGTCGAGGTGTCCTGGGCGTTCTCGCGCGAGCTGCTCGCGCAGGGCGTCGACGGCCCGGCCGGGCTGGGGGACGTCCGGGTCCGCCCGTACGGGTACGACCGCACCGTCGTCGAGTTCCACGCGCCCGAGGGCGTGGCCGTGGTGCACGTCCGCACCTCCGAGCTGCGGCGCTTCCTCCAGCGGTCGCAGCACCTGGTGCCGACCGGCCGGGAGCACCAGTACCTCGACTGGGACGGGGACCTGGCGCAGCTCCTGGACGGCTGACCCGCGCGGGCACGCCCGCTCTTCGCTCCCCGTGTCCCTCTCCCCTCTCCCCCAATAGGCTCCCCGCCCCCCATAAATCGATTGCCTCCGCTCGGTGCCGGGCGTACCGTCCTGACCTGGCCCTGTTGTCGCCCGATCGGAGAAGGCCGTTGCTCGTCTGAGGATGCGAGACACCGTGCCGCGCGTGTTTCCCGCTGCTTCCACGCAGCGCCGCGTGAGCCGTCTTAGCCCTCGGCGTACGAGCATTCCCGCCTGCCCGCGCCCCGGTGTCTCACCCGTTGCCCCAGCCCACGCTCTCGCAACAGGGAGGCCCCCATGGCGACCCATCCCACCTTCATCACCTGCTCGTCCCTCTCGTTCTCCTGGCCGGACGGCACCGAGGTCCTGAGCGACTTCCGGCTCGCGGTCGGTCCCGGCCGGACCGGGCTCATCGGCCTGAACGGCTCGGGGAAGTCGACGCTCCTCAAGCTCATCGCCGGTGAGCTGACCCCCGCCGACGGCACGGTCCGTACGGTCGGCGAGGTCGGCTACCTCCCGCAGAACCTCGTCCTGGACACCGCGCTCCGGGTCGACCAGGCTCTCGGGATCGCCGAGACCCGGGCCGCACTGCACGCCATCGAGGCGGGCGACCCGGCCGAGGAGCACTTCGCCGTGGTCGGCGACGACTGGGACGTGGAGGAGCGGGCCCGTGCCACGCTCGACCAGCTCGGCCTCGGGCACATCGGTCTCGACCGGACGATCGGCGAGGTGTCCGGCGGCGAGTCGGTCCTGCTGCGGCTGGCGGCGCTGCTGCTCGCCCGGCCGGACATCCTGCTGCTCGACGAGCCGACGAACAACCTCGACCTGTACGCCCGCACCCGGCTCTACGAGGCCGTCGAGGCCTGGTCCGGAGTCCTGGTCGTGGTCAGTCACGACCGGCAACTCCTGGAGCGCGTCGACCAGATCGCCGATCTGCGTGGCGGCGAGGTCTCCTGGTACGGCGGTGCCTGCTCCGCGTACGAGGAGGCGCTCGCCGCCGAACAGGACGCGGCCGAACGGATGGTGCGGGTCGCCGAGGCCGACGTGCACCGGCAGAAGCGCGAACTGTCCGAAGCCCAGATGAAGTTGGCCCGGCGCAAGCGGTTCGGGCAGAAGAGCTTCGACAACAAGGTCGTACCGAAGATCGTCGCCAACAACCGCAAGGCGGCGGCGCAGGTGTCGGCGGGCAAGCACCGCGCCCTGCACACCGAGCGGCTCGCCGAGGCCCGCGAACGTCTCGACGTGGCGGAGGAGGCGGTACGCGACGACGACGAGATCAGGATCGAACTGCCGCGCACCACGGTCCACCCCGGCCGCGAGGTGCTGCTGCTGCGCGATCTGGAACTGCGGTACGGCGCCCGGGTCGACGGTGCCCTCGAACTGCGCGGGCCCGAGCGGATCGCGCTCGTGGGCCGGAACGGAGCCGGCAAGACGACGCTGTTGCGGACGATCGCCGGCGATCTCGAGCCGGTGTCGGGCGAGGTCCTGACGCATGTTCCGTTGCGCTTCCTGCCGCAGCGACTCGACGTCCTCGACGACGGGTTGAGCGTGGTGGAGAACGTCGCCCGGTTCGCGCCCGAGGCGACGGGCAACGCGATCAGGGCCCGCCTCGCACGGTTCCTCTTCCGGGGCGCGCGGGCGGATCAGCCGGCCGGGACGCTGTCGGGAGGAGAGCGGTTCCGGGCGACCCTGGCCGCGCTGCTGCTCGCCGAGCCGGCGCCCCAGCTGCTGATGCTGGACGAGCCGACGAACAACCTGGACATGGCGTCGGTACGGAAGCTGACGGCGGCCCTGGAGGCGTACGAGGGGGCGTTGATCGTGGCAAGCCACGACGTGTCGTTCCTGGAGTCGCTGGGGATCACCCGCTGGCTGCTGCTCGACGGTGAGCTGCGGCCCACGAGCGCGGAGGCGGTGGGGTCGGAGATTCGGTGACGCCAGGCCGGGGTGGCCGACCCTCTGCTCTGCGTAGCCATGATCGCGCCACCCCGCGACGCCGGAGCCGTGACCTGGCGTTCCCCGTGCCGCACGAGCTGCGCACATAACGGAACGTAATCGGACATCGCTCCGGCGGGCTTGGCCGAGGCCTTACGGAGCCTTAACCTACGGTCTCGTAACCTACGAATCCGTAGGTAGTTCCGTATGCCCTTCTCCGTCCCCAGGAGTTCCCCGTGACGCTCACCTCTCCCCACCTCGGCAGCTCGACAGGGTGGACCGATGCGCGACTGCTGTACGCGCTGGAAGAGGTGGTGGAGAAGGAACTGAACCGGCACCTGCAGGTCACCAAGGACTGGATGCCGCACGAGTACGTCCCGTGGTCCGACGGCCGGAACTTCCCGGGCTTCTTCGAGGACGGCGAGGCCTGGGATCCCTCCCAGTCGAAGGTCACCGAGGTCGGCAAGATCGCGCTCGTGGTCAACCTCCTCACCGAGGACAACCTGCCCAGCTACCACCACGAGATCGCCACGCTCTTCGGCCGCGACGGCGCCTGGGGCACCTGGGTGCACCGCTGGACCGCCGAGGAGGGCCGTCACGGCATCGTGATGCGTGACTATCTGCTGGCCTCGCGCGCGGTGGACCCGGACAAGCTGGAGCAGTTCCGGATGGCGCACATGAGCGAGGGCTTCGAGTCCGACAACCGGCACTCGATGCTGCACTCGGTCGCGTACGTCGCCTTCCAGGAGCTGGCCACCCGCATCTCGCACCGGAACACCGGCCACCAGTCGGGCGACCCGGTCTGCGACCGGATGCTGGCGCGCATCGCCACCGACGAGAACCTGCACATGGTCTTCTACCGCAACCTGCTGGGCGCGGCCTTCGAGATCGCTCCGGACCTGACGATGCAGGCCGTGCGGGACGTCGTCGTGCACTTCCGGATGCCGGGACACGGCATGCCGGGCTTCGAGCGGGCCGCCGCGCAGATGGCGATCGGCGAGATCTACAACATGCGCATCCACCACGACGACGTGCTGCAGCCGGTGCTGCGCTTCCTCAAGGTGCTCCAGATCGACGGTCTCGGCCCGGAGGGCCTGAAGGCCCAGGAGGAGCTGGGGCTCTACATGGACGGCCTGGACAGCGAGGCGTCGAAGTTCGACGCGAAGCTGGCGGCGCGCAAGGCGCGGATGGCGGCGCGCGCGGCGGGCTGACCCACCGGTCACCGTTCAGGAACGGGTGTACGCGCCTCGGCGGCGCGTGCACCCGTTCCTCATGGGCCGACCCTGCGGCGAGCGCTCTCGGGGCGCCTCAGCCGCCCCCGCTCCTTCTCCGAGAGACCGCCCCACACCCCGAAGCGCTCATCGTTCTCCAGCGCGTACTGCAGGCAGGCCTCCCGCCCCTCGCACGCCCCGCACAGCTGCTTCGCCTCGCGGGTCGAGGAGCCGGGGGCCGGGAAGAAGAACTCCGGCCCGGCCTCGGCGCACAGGGCGTTCTCCTGCCAGGACATGTCGGGAGCGGCGGCCGGGGCGGTCATCACGGTGGTGTTGTTCTGCATGGCCGCTACGCTGCCGGTCCGCCCTAAACGGTCCCTCAACGTTCGATCAATGCGGTCGGCGCGGACGCGCGCAACGCGGCGCGCCGAGCCGTTCTCACCGTTCGGCGACCGCTTCCTCCGCCCGGGCGGCCCGGCGGAAGAGCCCCGCCCACAGGAAGGGCTCGCCGAAGGAGGTGGAGTCGGCCGGCTCGTCCCGCATCCGGCGCAGTTCGACCTCCGTCAGCTCCGCGAAGATCCACCGCAGCGACTCCGCGGTGTAGGCGAGCCCGCCGTGCAGGCGCGCGTCGCGGTAGAACGCGGCGTCGGGCAGCTCCGAGCCCATCTCGCCGGACGCGAAACACGTCAGCGCGAGGTGTCCGCCGGGTGCGAGGAGCCGGTCGAGCAACGCGCGATAGCTGACCCGGCGGTGCGGCGGCAGATGGTGGAAGCACCCCGAGTCGACGATCAGGTCGTACGGCCCGGTGAGCACGTCCCCGGCGAGCGCGAAGGCGTCCCCGTGATGGAACCGCACCTCCGCGCCGGCCTCCGCGGCCCGCTGTCGGGCCCAGCCGATCGCCTCGTCGGAGAGGTCCACGGCGTCCACCTCGAAGCCGAGGGACGCCAGATACAGGGCGTTGCGCCCGGGTCCGCAGCCCAGGTCGAGGGCGCGACCGGGGGCGATCAGGCCACGCTCGACGGAGGAGACGAGGGACTCGTCCGGCTTCGCGACGAAGAACGGCACCTCCTTGGAGCGGTCGCCGTAGAAGCCGTCCCACCAGCCGGCCGCGTCGGCGGTCCAGCGGTCGGCCTCCGGCGCGAAGAGCCCGTCGAGCAGCTTCAGCACGTCCTCGACGTCACGTATGTCCCGGTCCATCCGGCACCCCTTTCCCGATGGACCGAACGCTAGTGGAGAACTTCACGAAAGCCCAGGTCAGAGGCTATTTCACGGGCGGCGCGCGAAGCTCTGGCCGACCGTCGGCGGGCACAGCGCGAGGGGGCCCGTCGGCCCACCCCCGACCCCCCACGCGCGCGTGCGGACGCCCCCGCCAGGGGCCGTCGAGGGGCCTTTCCCGCCGGCGTCACTCGCTCTTCTTCGCCCTGCTCGGCTGCACCCGCTTCGGTTCGCCCGGCATCTTCGGGTACTCCGGCGGATACGGCAGGTCGGCGAGCCCGTGCTCCGCCTCGTCGCGGCGGGCCAGCTCCAGCAGGCTCTCCAGGCTGAACCGGTGGTCGTCCATGTCGGCGTGGACGTCGCCCACCTCCGCGTACCGTCGCGGCATGGTCTTGATGTCGAAGTCCCGGGGCGTGGCGTCGTCGACCTCGTCCCACGCCAGCGGGGCGGAGACCGGGGCGTGCGGGCGAGGGCGCACGGAGTAGGCGGAGGCGATCGTGCGGTCGCGGGCGGTCTGGTTGTAGTCCACGAAGATCCGCTCGCCGCGCTCCTCCTTCCACCACTTGATCGTCACGCGGTCCGGCATCCGGCGCTCCAGCTCCCGGCCGCAGGCGATGGCCGCGCGGCGGACCTGGGTGAAGGTCCACCGGGGCTCGATCGGCACGAAGACGTGCAGGCCGCGTCCGCCCGAGGTCTTGGGCCAGCCGCGCAGACCGTGCTCGTCCAGGACGGCACGCAGCTCGTGGGCGGCGCGTACGGCGTCGGCGTAGTCGGTCCCGGGCTGCGGGTCGAGGTCGATGCGGAGCTCGTCCGGGTGGTCGGTGTCCTCGCGCCGTACCGGCCAGGGGTGGAAGGTGACCGCGCCGAGGTTGGCGGCCCACAGGACGGCGGCGGGCTCGGTCGGGCACATCTCGTCGGCGGAACGCCCGCTGGGGAAGGTGATGTGCGCGGTCGGGATCCAGTCCGGGAGGTACTTGGGCGCGCGCTTCTGGAAGAACGACTCGCCGGTCACCCCGTCGGGGTAGCGCTCCAGGGTGGTGGGCCGGTCGCGCAGCGCGCGGGTGATGCCGTCGCCGACGGCGAGGTAGTAGCTGACCATGTCGAGCTTGGTGTAGCCGGGTTCGGGGAAGTACACCTTGTCCGGATGGGAGACGCGTACGGTCCGCTCTCCGACTTCCAGTTCGACCGCTGCCGTCTTGCTCACCATGCGTGTCAGCGTAGGGCTCGCCGACATTCCCCGCATACCGGACAATCGGTCCATGGATCTGCCGGTGATGCCACCCGTGAAGCCGATGCTCGCCAAGGCCGTGAAGAAGATTCCGCCGGGCATGCAGTACGAGGCCAAGTGGGACGGCTTCCGCGCCATCGTGCACCGCGACGGGCCCGAGCTGGTCATCGGCAGCCGTACCGGCAAACCGCTGACCCGCTACTTCCCCGAGCTGGTCGAGGCGCTGCTCCCCCGGCTGCCGCGACGGTGCGTGGTCGACGGGGAGATCGTGATCGAGCACGACGGGCGGCTCGACTTCGATCGGCTGAGCGAGCGCATCCACCCCGCCGACTCGCGGGTGCGGATGCTGGCCGGGAAGACCCCGGCCCGGTTCATCGCCTTCGACCTGCTCGCCCTCGACGACGACTCGCTGCTCGACACGCCCCTGACCGACCGGCGGGCGGCCCTGGAGGAGGCCCTGCGCGGGGTCGACGCCCCGGTCCACCTGGCGCCCGCGACGACGGATCCGGAGATCGCGGCGCGCTGGTTCGAGCAGTACGAGGGCGCGGGTCTCGACGGGGTGATCGCCAAGCCGCTTGACCTGCCGTACCGGCCGGACGCCCGCCTCATGTACAAGATCAAGCACGAGCGGACCGCCGATGTGGTGGTGGCCGGTTACCGCTTCCACAAGAGCGGCCCCGTCGTCGGCTCGCTCCTGCTCGGCCTGTACGACGACGGCGGCACCCTCCAACACGTCGGTGTCTGCGCGGCCTTCACCGCCAGGCGCCGCGAGGAGCTGATCGCCGAACTGGAGCCGCTGCGGATGGACCCGCCCGACGGGCACCCCTGGGCGGCCTGGGCCGAGGAGGCCGCGCACCTGGGCGCCCGGCTGCCGGGTGCGCCGAGCCGCTGGTCGGGGAAGAAGGACCTGTCCTGGGTGGCGCTTCGGCCGGAGCGGGTCTGCGAGGTGGGGTACGACCACATGGAGGGTGACCGGTTCCGGCACACGGCCCAGTTCAAGCGCTGGCGGCCGGACCGGGCGCCGGAGTCCTGCGGGTACACCCAGCTGGAGGAGCCGGTCTCGTACGACCTCTCCGAGGTGCTGGCGTAGCGAAGGGCGCCGGGGCCGGCGGCCGGCGATCTCGGCCCCGCCGGACTTACCGATCAGTCAACTCACCCGGCCGGAACCAGATTTCAACCGTCCGCACCTGATCACCTTCCGCCAGGATTCCGTCATGGAGACGGCGCCCTCGGGAGTGAGATGCTTCACATTCACATACGAGCACCCGGGCTCTCGTTCGACGCACACGAGGGCGAACGAGGGCGCCCCGCGGCGAGCAAGATCGGCCCACGCGGCGCGCACCTGCGGGAACGGCCCGCGCCGTGACGCGGCGCGGCCCGGCACCGGGGCCGGACCGTCCGTACGCCCCGCCGAACGGGCGCGGCGCCGTCGCCCCACGGAGACATCCCCGTCTCCGAACCCTGAAGCCCATCCTGTACGTATGGGAGAGGGAGACCCCGTACCCGTATCCGCTACCCGTACCCACAAGGACTGACCCGTGATCACCTCGCCCTCGCCCCTCGTACCCGTCCCGATCCCCGACCGCGTGGCCGCCATGATCGGGTCCTGCCTGCCGCTGCACGTGCTCCAGGCGGAGGTCGACGCCGACAGCGCGGCGCGCGAGGTGCTGCGGTTCCGGGGTCCGCTCTGCGCGGAGGACCGGGCGGACCGGGAGCACGCGCTCTCCGTGCTGGCCCGGGCGAACAAGATCCTGGCCAAGCACCACCCGCTGCTGCCGGTCCTTCCGCGCTAGCAACGGCCTGCCGGGCGTTGGACCGTTCGGGACGTAGGTCCGTTCCGGACGTAGGTCCGTTCCGGGCGTTGGGCCGTTCGGGGCGCCGGCCCGGCACCGCACCGGTTCGGGTGTTCCCCGCATGCGGGTGCCGCCACCCGGTGTGAGGCTGCGAGGGTGACCACCAGCGAAGCCGCACCCGCGCCCCCGGCCGCCTCGCCGCCCGTGCTCGACAGCCGTCGCCGCAACATCGTCTTCGGCACGATCATGCTCGGCGTGCTGCTCGCCGCGCTGGACCAGACGATCGTGGGCACCGCGCTTCCGACGATCGTCTCGGATCTCGGCGGCGCCGCCCACATGTCCTGGGTGGTCACCTCCTACCTGCTGGCCGAGACGGTCGCCACCGTCCTGGTCGGCAAGTTCGGCGACCTCTTCGGCCGCAAGGTGATCTTCCAGATCTCCGCGATCATCTTCATCACCGGCTCGTTCCTCTGCGGCCTCGCCACCAACATGACCCTGCTGATCGTCTGGCGCGGCCTCCAGGGCATCGGCGCCGGCGGTCTGATGGTCACCGCCATGGCACTCATCGCCGATGTGATCCCGCTGCGCGACCGGGGCAAGTACCAGGGCGCGATCGGCGCCGTCTTCGGTGTCTCCACGGTCATCGGCCCGCTGCTCGGCGGGCTCTTCACCGACCATCTGAGCTGGCGCTGGGCGTTCTACGTCAACGTCCCGATCGCGATCCTGGTCGTCATCGCGGCGGCCCGCACCATCCCGTCCGTACGCTCCGCGAGCAAGCCGGTCATCGACTACGCGGGCATCGCCCTGGTCGCCGCCGGTTCCAGCGCCCTGATCCTGGCGACCAGTTGGGGCGGGAACGAGTACGCGTGGGGATCCGGCGTCATCATCGGACTCTTCGCCGGCGGTCTGATCGCGCTCGCGCTGTTCTGCTGGGTCGAGACCCGGGCGGCCGAACCTATGCTGCCCATGCGGCTGTTCGCCAACCCCGTCTTCACCGTCTGCTCGGTCCTGAGCTTCGTCGTCGGCTTCGCGATGCTCGGTTCGATGACCTTCCTGCCGTCCTACCTCCAGTACGTCGACGGCGACTCGGCCACCGTCTCCGGCATCCGGACCCTGCCGATGGTCGTCGGTCTGCTGATCGCCTCGATCTACAGCGGCAACGTGGTCAGCAAGACCGGCACGTACCGGATCTTCCCGATCGTGGGCTGTCTGGTGATGGGCGTCGGCCTCTTCCTGCTCTCACTGATGGACACGGACACCAGCGCCTGGCTGGAGTCGCTGTACATGTTCGTGCTCGGGGCCGGCATCGGTCTGTGCATGCAGGTGCTCACCATCGCCGTACAGAACACGGTCGACTACGCGGATCTCGGCACCGCCACCTCGGGCGTCACGTTCTTCCGTACGCTGGGCAGCTCCTTCGGTACGGCCGTCTTCGGCACGATCTACGCCAACTCCCTCAGGCCGAACCTGGCGCAGGGTGTCGGCGAGGCGTCGGCCGTCGCCGGACCTGCCCTGGAGCCGTCCGCCGTCGCCGAGGCCTCACAGAGCCCGGCCGGGGTGCACGCGCTGCCGGACGACGTGGCGGCGCCCATCGTCCAGGCGTACGCGGACACGCTGCACACGGTCTTCCTCTGGACGGTGCCGGTCGCGGCGATCGGCTTCGTCGTGGCGCTCTTCCTCAAGCAGGTGAAGCTCCGGGACACCGCTCGCGCCTCGGCGCCGGACATGGGCGAGGGCTTCGCGTCGCCCACGTCGTCGGGCGACTCGGCCAAGCTCCTCGAACTCTCCGTCGGCAGGATCCTGCGGAAGACGGACCTGGACACCGCGCGCCGGATCGTCGCCGACTCCGACACCCGGCTCGACACGGCGGGTGCGTGGGCGGTGATGCAGGTGGAGCTCTTCACGCGGACGGTCGGTCACGCCAGTCTCGGCCTGATCTCCGCCGGGCGGCGGGTCCCGCCGGAGGTCCTGCTGCCGGTCTTCGAGCGCATGGTGGAGGAAGGGTTCCTGACCCGGGACGGCAACCTCCTCTCGCACACCCGGGCGGGCAAGCGCGAGGCCGAGGTCATCACCCACGCCTGGGGGGACTGGCTCAGCGACCGGGTCGAGCGGGAGACCGGCCGGCCCAGCGGCCCGGAGCTCAGGGCGGCGACGGACGCGATCACGAAGAAGCTGATCGCGGAGGACCTGGCGCAGGGGTTGCCGCGTGGGCAGCGGGAGCCGGTGGGCGTCACGTCGTGAGCGGGGTGCGGCCGGCGGGCAGGGCCGGCCGGCGGCGTCACGTCGTGAGCGGGTGGGGCCGGCCGGCAGCGCCGTTCGGCGGCGTCACGTCGTGACGGGGGCGACGGACGCGTCCCTGCGGGTCAGGGCCCGTCGGCTCAGGGCTCCGCGACTCAGGGCCCGTCGGCACGCGGCCCGTCGGCACGCGGCCCGTCGGCACGCGGCCCGTCGGCACGCGGCCCGTCAACTCAGGGCTCGTCGATGAAGTCGCCGTCGACGTACACCCAGGCGCCCTCGTGGCGACGGAAGCGGCTGCGCTCGTGGAGCGCGCCGGCCTCGCCGCCCTGGGTGTAGCGGGCGACGAAGGTGACGGTGCCGGACTGGTGGAAGGCCGTGCCGTCGGTGGTCTCGCGGATCTCCAGGCCCGCCCAGCGCAGGGCCGGGTCGAAGTCGACCTCGCCGGGGCGGGTCTCCGGGGCCCAGGTGCGCAGCAGATAGCCGGCGTCGCGGACGACGAAGGCGCTGTAGCGGGAGCGCATGAGCAGCTCGGCGGTGGGCGCGTTGACGGCGGGCACGGCGACGGCGGGCGGACTGGCAGCGGCCGCTCCGGCGACGGGCGCGGAGGCGCTTGACCCGGAGGAGCCGGGCACGGAGGCGCTTGACCCGGAGGAGTCGGACGCGGAGGAGTCGGACGCGGCCATGGCCGGCCCCGCGTGGAAGCGTCCGCAGCACTCGCCGTACGGCGCGGGCAGACCGCAGGGGCAGGGCGAGCCCGCGGTGACGGCGGGGCGGGTGGTGCGCGCGGGGCGGACCGGGTTCTTACGGGCGTTACGGCGGGACATGGCCCCCATTGTGTCGTGCGGGACGGGGGTGCTGTGCGGGGGCGGGATCGCGCCATGTGGGCGACGGACGGCCGCGCGATGCTTCCGGGGGCCGGTGGAGGCCCTTATGCTCCTGCGCCGGACGTGACCGTTACCGCCGGTAAGGCAAAGGGGCTGGGGCATGAACCGTACGGGCACCTCGCGACGCACCTTCGTGGGCACGGCCGCCGCCGTGACCGCGGCCGCCGCCACCGCCGGCGCCGGAGCCGTAGCGGCCCACGCGGCCTCCGGGGCCGGCCGCGCCGGACGGGAGGCGGCGGCGCCCGCCGTGGCCGTCCTCGGCGGCGGGGTCGCCGGCCTGACCGCCGCCCACGAACTGGCCGAACGCGGCTTCCGCGTCACGGTCTACGAGCGCAGGGCGCTCGGCGGCAAGGCCCGTTCGATGGACGTGCCGGACAGCGCCCGGGGCGGTCGGCGGGCGCTCCCCGCCGAGCACGGCTTCCGCTTCATCCCGGGGATCTACCACAACCTCCCCGACACGATGCGGCGCATTCCCTTCCCCGGGAACGCCAACGGCGTCTGGGACAACCTCGTCGCCCCGGCCGAGATGTCCTTCGCCCGCACCGGCCGCGAGGACCTGCGCATCCCGCTCCCCTGGCCCGGCCACCGGCCCGCCGAGCTGACCCTCGACGAGATCCGCCGCGCGCTGACCGCGCTCCTGGAGACCGCCCGCTCGATCCCGCTCCACGAGGCCGCGTACGTCGTCAACCGTTTCCTGGTCTTCCTCACCAGCTGCGACGAGCGCCGGAACCGGACCTGGGAGGCGACCCCCTGGTGGGAGTTCCTGCGGGCCGACCGGATGAGCTACGACTACCAGCGCATCCTCGCCGTCGGACTCACGCGCAACATCGTGGCGACCAAGGCCGAGGAGGCCAGCACCCGCACGGTCGGCACGCTCCTGGAGGCCTTCGCCTTCAACGCCCTGGGCCGCGGGGCCGACGGGCCGCTCGACCGCATCCTCGACCTGCCGACCAACGAGGCGTGGATCGACCCCTGGGTCAGCCATCTGACCTCCCTGGGCGTGGAGTTCAAGGTCGGCTGGACGGTACGGGAGCTGGCGTACGACGGGTCGGCCGGGCGGATCTCGGCAGCCGTGATCGAGGACCCGGGCGGCGTCCGGCGGTCGGTCACGGCCGACCACTACATCTCCGCGATGCCGGTCGAGCACGCCCGGCGGACCTGGGGCGCCGCGCTGCGGGCGGCCGATCCCCAACTGGCGCGCTGCGACCGGCTGGAGACGGACTGGATGACCGGCATCCAGTTCTATCTGACGGAACGGGCACCGCTGCTCGCCGGGCACGCCAACCTGATCGACTCGCCCTGGTCGCTGACGTGCATCCAGCAGGCGCACCACTGGCCGACCCGGAACTTCCCGGCCGACTACGGCGACGGGTCGGTCGTGGACTGCCTGTCGGTGGACGTATCGGAGTGGGACCGGCCCGGCATCCTCTACGGCAGGACGGCCAAGCAGTGCACCCGTACGGAGGTCGCGCGCGAGGTGTGGGCGCAACTGAAGGCGGGCTTCAACGACACGGGCCGTACGGTGCTGAAGGACTCCGCCCTGCACTCCTGGTTCCTGGACCCGGGCGTGGACGGCCTCGGCACGCCGAACCCGACCAACGACGACCAACTCCTCGTCCACCCGGTCGGCACGTTCCACAACCGCCCGCAGGCGGCCACGCGGATACCGAACCTCTACCTGGCGGGCGACTACGTGGCCGTCGACATCGACCTGGCCACCATGGAGGGCGCCAACGCCTCCGCCCGCCAGGCCGTCAACGCCCTGCTCGACCGCACGGACTCCCCCGCCACCCGCTGCACGGTCGAGCCCCTGTTCCGCGCCCCCGAACTGGAGCCCCTCAAACGCCACGACCGAACCCGCTTCCGCCTCGGCCTGCGCAACGCCCTCGACGTGGGGTGAGCGGTCGAAAGCTCCCTGGCCGGCAGCCTGAGGTCCGTGGCCCCTCGGAGCCCAGGCCCCTCAGGGGCGGTACCGGAGCGGATGGTCCTCCGGGACCTCGACGACGACGATCTCCGTGCCGTCGGGGTCCGCGATCCACATCTCGACCAGTCCCCAGGGCTCCGTCACCGGCTCCCGCAGGATGGGCACCGAGCGGTCGAGGAGCTCGGCGTGGGCCGTGCGGACGTCGGCTACCTGGAGCCAGAGGCGCAGGTGGGGCGGGGATTCGGTGGTGGGGGCGCGGCCGGAGACCTCCAGGAAGCCGCCGCCCAGGAAGTAGACGGTGCCCCGGTCGGGGCCGGTGCCGAACTCGCGGTACACCGTGAGTCCGAGGGTCTCGCCGTAGAAGGCGCGGGAGCGTTCGGGGTCGGCGGGCCGGAGCAGGATCCGGCTGCTCAGTACGTGCATCCCAGTAGCGTACGAGCATGAAACTGACGATTCTCGGAGGCGGCGGATTCCGGGTCCCCCTGGTGTACGGCGCCCTGCTCGGCGACCACGCCGAGGGGCGGGTCACCCGGGTGACGCTGCACGATCTCGACGCGGGACGGCTCTCGGCGATCGCCCGGGTCCTCGCGGAGCAGGGGGCAGGGGTGCCCGACGCCCCGGAGGTCACGGCGACGACCGATCTGGACGAGGCGCTGCGCGGCGCGGACTTCGTCTTCTCTGCGATCCGGGTCGGCGGTCTCGAGGGCCGCGCCGCCGATGAGCGGATCGCGCTCGCCGAGGGGGTGCTGGGCCAGGAGACGGTCGGCGCGGGCGGGATCGCGTACGGGCTGCGGACGGTACCGGTCGCGGTGCACATCGCCCGGCGGATCGCCGCGCTCGCCCCGGACGCCTGGGTCATCAACTTCACCAACCCGGCGGGCCTGGTGACGGAGGCGATGTCCCGGGTGCTCGGCGACCGGGCCGTCGGCATCTGCGACTCCCCCGTCGGGCTCGGCCGCCGGGTCGCCCGGATCCTGGGCGCGAACCCGGACGAGGCGTGGATCGACTACGTGGGCCTCAACCACCTCGGCTGGCTGCGGGGCCTGCGGGTGGGCGGGCGGGACGAGCTGCCGAGGCTGCTCGCGGACGAGGAGGCGCTGGGCTCCTTCGAGGAGGGCCGGCTCTTCGGGCCCGAGTGGCTGCGCTCGCTCGGCGCGGTCCCGAACGAGTACCTGCACTACTACTACTTCAACCGCGAGGCCGTCCGCGCCTACCAGCAGGCGGAGCGGACGCGCGGCGCCTATCTGCGCGACCAACAGGCCGGTTTCTACGCCGAGACGGGCAAGCCGGGCTCCTCCGCGCTGGCCGCCTGGCACCGGACGCTCGCCGAGCGGGAGGCGACCTACATGGCCGCCAACCGGGAGGCCGCAGGGATCGGGGAGCGGGACGAGGAGGATCTGGAGTCGGGCGGGTACGAGAAGGTGGCGCTGGCGCTGATGCGGGCGATTGCGCGCAACGAACGGGCCACGCTCATCCTCAACGTCCGTAACGGCACGACGCTTTCGGTGCTCGACGCGGACGCGGTGATCGAGGTGCCCTGCTTCGTGGACGCGGCCGGCGCCCACCCGGTCTCGGTTTCGCCGCTGCCCTACCACGCGGTGGGTCTGGTGACGGCGGTCAAGGCGGTCGAACGCGAGGTGCTCGCGGCGGCGGAGAGCGGGGCGCGTGCGACGGCGGTGAAGGCGTTCGCCCTGCACCCGCTGGTCGACTCCGTGTCGGTGGCGCGGCGGCTGGTCGACGGCTACACCGCCGAGCATCCGGAACTGGCGTACCTGCGCCCCTGAATCGACGACCGGTCGGCTGTCCGGCGAACATCTTTACGTCACGAGGGGCGCGGCCTACGCTCGCGCCCCATGAGTTCACCTGGCGCACGCTTTCGAAGGGCGATGGCCCGTCTCACCACGGGCTGTCTGCTGACCGCCGGTCTTGTGGGCGGTGGGCCGGCGGTCGCCGAGTCCCCTGTCCCCGCCGACCCGGCCCTCGCCGCCGCACGCGTCGTCCCGGTCCAGCTCACCGGTCCGGCCGACAAGCGCTTCAACCTGGTGGTCATGGGCGACGGCTACACGGCGGCGGAGACGGCCGCGTTCCGGGCGGACGTCGACGAGCACCTGGGCGTGCTGTGGAGCATCGAGCCGTTCGCCTCGTACCGCTCGTACATCAACGTCTGGGCGGTGGAGGTCCCTTCGCCCGAGTCGGGCGTGGACTGCGATCCGGGGCTGGACGCGCCCCGCCGCGACACCCCGCTGGACATGGGGTTCTGGGGCGGCTGCAACCCGCAGAGCGTGCAGCGGTTGCTGACCGTGGACAGCGGGAAGGCCGCCGCGCTCGCCGACCTCGTCCCGGGCACCAGCCCCGCCAACCGGCAGATCGTGGCCCTCGCCCACAGCGACACCTACGGCGGCGCGGGAGGCAGCTACGCGACCGCTTCCGGCGGCAACGCCCTCTCCTCGCTGATCACCCCGCACGAGATCGGCCACTCGCTCGGCGGACTCCAGGACGAGTACGACTACTACGCGCGCGGTGTCGCGGGCGGCGCCTACGAGGGACCGGAGCCGCCCTCGGCCCACCACAGCCTGCTGACCGAGGCGCAGATGCGGGAGCGGCGTGCCAAGTGGTGGCGCTGGCTGGGCGAACCGAGCGAGGCGGGCGGTGTCATCGGCCGGCACGAGGGCGGCCTGTACAGCACCACGGGCGTCTGGCGGCCGAGCAGGCACTCGATCATGAAGACCCTCGGCTACGCCTTCGACCAGGTCGAGCGGGAGGTGATGGTGCGCGCCATCTCGGCGAAGGTGAACCTGGTCCAGGACCACACGCCCAACTCGGCGCCCGTCGGCGCGGATCGGACCGTGTGGGTCGACACCCTGCACCCGCTGGGCGGTGAACTCGACGTCGTCTGGCGGCTGGACGGCCGCACGCTCAGGACCGGCAACGCCCGTACGGTGGACCTGCGGGCGCTGCACCTCTCCCCCGGCGCCCACACCCTGACGGCGACCGTGAGCGACCCGACCCCGTCCGTGCGGGACCCGGCGGTCCGCGGCTCGGCAGCGCTGACCCGTACGGTGACATGGACCGTCGACCGATCGGTCAGGACCCGGGAGGGCGCCGTCGGGACGGCGTTCACGGGCCACACACCGACGACCTCGCCGGTCGGGGCGCGCTCGGTGGTCCATGCCGACACCACGCACCCGACGCGCCGCGCCCTCGCCGTCCGGTGGCGGCTCGACGGCCTCCCGGTGGCGAACCCGGGCAACGACCGTGACCTAGACCTGAGTTCGCTGCGCCTCACTCCTGGCACCCACACCCTCATCGCCCGGATCCCGGGCACGAACGCCGAGTTGAGCTGGACGGTGGACGCCCGGCCGGCGACGGCGTCGTACGCCCTGTCCGCGCCGCTGCGCACCGTGAACCGGCCCGGCAGGCCCGTCGAGTACGTCTACGACGGCCCGTTCACGATGAAGCTCACGGCGGTGGACGACCGACCGGGCCCCGTGGTCCGCCAGTTCCGGGTGGACGGCGACGGCTGGTACACGTACTACGGCTGGCCGACCGACGCGGATGCACCGTTCCGCTTCACGCCGGGCGGCACGGTCGTCGACGACCTCGTCTACGGCAAGCTGGGCCGCAGCCGGGCGGTGCCGTGGGACGACGCGACGCCGGACTACGGCACGCACACGATCGAGTACCGCACGCTCGACGCGGCGGGCAACGTGGGCCCGGCGAAGTCGTTCCTGGTGACGCTGGTCGAGCCGGGTGACTGACAGACCGACGGCGGAGGGCCGGCGGCCGGCGGCTCGCGGCCGGCAGCCGAGGCCCGACGACGTACGCGCCGAGGCCCGCGGACCGGAGAACGGTCCGCGGGCCTCGGCGCGTACGTACGAACGGATCAGACCTTGCGGCCGACGGCTGCCCAGCCCGGGATCGGGTCGTCGCCCTGGACCGGGACGGGCTCCCCGAGCTCCGGATGCCACTCGGCCGTGAGCGCCACCCCGGGCTCGACGAGCTCCAGGCCGTCGAAGAACGCGGCCAACTCGTCGCGCGAGCGCGGGCGCAGGGTCAGGCCGCGGGCCTTGTACATCGCGACGGCCTTCGCGGCGCCGTCCGGGTCGAAGTCCCCGGTGACGTGCGAGAGGACGAGGTAGCTGCCCGGGGCGAGCTGGTCGACGAGCTTGCGGACCAGGTCGTCCGCGCCGTCCTCGTCCCCGACGAAGTGCAGCAGGGCGAGCATCGACAGGGCGATGGGCTGGCTGAAGTCAAGGACTTTTCCAGCCCTTTCGAGGATGGTTTCGGGGTCCCGGGCGTCCGCCTGGATGTACTCGGTGGCCCCTTCGGGGGTCGACCGCAGCAGGGCGGCCGCGTGCGCCAGCACGATCGGGTCGTTGTCGCAGTAGACGATCCGCGACTCGGGGGCGGCCTGCTGGGCTATCTGGTGCAGGTTGGGCTCGGTCGGGATGCCGGTGCCGATGTCCAGGTACTGGCGCACGCCGTGGGCGCTGAGCCAGCGGATGGCGCGGTGCATGAAGGCCCTGTTGACCCGGGCCATGTCACGGCCGCGGGCGTCGAGGGTGAGGAGCTGCCGGGCCATCTCCTCGTCGACGGGGTAGTTGTCCTTGCCGCCCAGGAACCAGTCGTACATCCGCGCGGGATGCGGCTTGCTGGTGTCGATCCGTACGGATGCGGCTACGGGGTCCTGGGTCATCGGGGCTCCTGGTCCGGGAGTGGAACTACTGGCACGGCAGCAAGAGTTACGCGACGGTAGGGGTGTGACGGAAGGGGTCAGGTGAGCAGAAAGTCGGCCTGACCGGATTTCGCTCCCTGGATGAACGCGGCGATCTCGCCATGGGTGTAGATGAGCGCGGGTCCCTCAGGGTCTGCGGACTGTCGCACGGCGACTCTGCCGTCGGCCAGCTTCATGGCCTCCACGCAGTTGCCCCCGTTCCCGCCGCTCCACGGCTTGTGCCAGCCTTCGACACCGAGATCCGCGGCGGGCATGCCGTTGTATATGCGATCCATTCACAGCTCCTTGCGGAGACCCCGGAGGATCTCCTTCGTGCGTTGTGCAGTCGCGGCCTGGGCCGCCATCCGGTCCATGACCTCGAGATGGGAGGCCACCTCCGGGCGCGCGTCGAGATAGACGGCGCCCGTCAGGTACTCGCTGTAGACCATGTCCGGGAGTTCGGGCACGGCGAAGCGGAAGAGGACGAACGGTCCGTAGGTGCCGGGGTGGTGGCCGGACGCGAACTCCGCGATCTGCAGGGTGACGTGCGGCAGCTCGGACGCTTCGAGCAGCCGGTCGAGCTGGTCGCGCATCACTTCGGGCCCGTCGCCGACCGGTCGGCGGAAGACCGTCTCGTCCATGATCACCCAGAACTTCGGGGCGTCCTCCCTGGTCAGCAGGGACTGGCGCTCCATCCGGAGGGCTACATGACGTTCGATCTCCTCGGCATCGCTGCCGCCGACCGCCCCACTGCGCAGAATGGCGCGGGCGTATCCCTCGGTCTGCAGGAGACCGGGAACGAACTGGGGCTCGTACGCCCGGATGAGGCCGGCGGCCCCCTCCAGGCTGACGTACATGGAGAACCAGCCGGGCAGCACGTCGTGGAACCGCTGCCACCAGCCGGGAAGGTTCGCCTCCTCGGCGAGGGCGACGAACGCCTCGGCCTCCGAGTCCTTGACGCCGTACGCCTGGAGCAGGAGCTGCACGTACGGAATCTTCAGCGCGACTTCCGCGGTCTCCATGCGGCGGATGGTGGCCGGCGCGACGCGGAGGACCTTGGCGGCCTCCTCGCGCTTCAGGCCGGCCCGCTCACGCAGATCCTGCAGACGTCTACCGAGAACGACCTGTCCCACCGTGGGGGCGGACCGCGGCTCGCTCACTCTCAGACCTCCCCCTACGCGCTGTTTCGCTTGAGTGTGCCACGAACACCGCCAGAGAGAACACAGCACTCTGCAATTTTCAGAGTGCCACTTGCCAAGTGTCCGCGTCAGGAGCAAAGTATTCCGGTGAACCAGTACGCGCTGCTGCCGTGCGCTGCCTCGGGGGCGACGTACGGCACTGCTTACCCACTGTTGTGAGGAACCGGTCGTGGCTTCTGGTAACGCGCTCCCCTCAGGTCTCATGAGCCCCCGCGTCACGCACCAGCGCCCACGCACCCCCGCACTGCCTCACGACGTCCGCCGGTTCACCTTCGAGCTGCCCGCCCGCACCGCCTCGGTCTCCCGGGCCCGCAGACTCGCGGAGGAGCGGCTCATCCTCTGGGGCTGCGCCCCCGACATACGTGAGACGGTCACGCTGATCGTCTCCGAGCTGGTCACCAACGCCGTCGTGCACACCGCGAGCGGCCATGTCGTCTGCGAACTGCGCGAGGGGGAAGACCAGTTGCGCATAGCGGTACGGGACGAGGGCGGCGCGGCGGACCCACGGATCCGGGACTGCGGCGAGGACGAACGCGGGCGCGGGCTGCTGCTCGTGGACGCGCTGTCCAGCGCGTGGGGATCGGACCGTACGGGACACGGCACCGCGCGGGTCGTCTGGGCCGAACTGGCCCACGGCATGGGGCACACGTGCTGAGGTCGATGGCGACCCTGCTGACCCCGAGGTCCCGCAGGACCCCGGACGGAACGGGCGGGGACGCGGGCGCCGGCACGGGCGGGGCGACCACCCCGGGCACCGGCGGCTCGACCCGGCTGATCGTCCCACCGGGGTTCCACACCACGCTGGGCTGCGACGCGGTCGGCGTTCCCGCGCGCTACGGCTTCCGCATCCTCTCCCGGCTGCCGTCCAAGGGCTGTGTCTACGCGGACACGGACTGGTGGTGGTGGCTGGTCCCGACCGGCTCCGACCTGGACCTGATCTGGCCGCTGCCGTCCTGCTACGCCCCCGGCGCGGAGATCCCGGACCGCCGCCCCCGGTTGATCCACCACCCCGACGGCACGTCGCCGTACACCCCGCCGATCCCCCTCTATCTGCTGTGCTGCCAACTGACCGGCACCGCGCCCTCCTGGAGCTTGATCCCCACGCAGAGCGACGGCGTACTGTCGGAGCATGTTCACCCCTCAGGGCCCGAGCGCCCGTGAGCTGACCGTCCAGGCGCTCTCCTCGGTGGAGCACGGGTACGACCTGCTGGCGCGGAAGTTCGACGCGACACCGTTCCGTACGTCGGACCGCGTGCTCTCGGCGGTCACGGACGCCCTGCGCCGGCTCGGCCCGTTCGACGCGGGCCTCGACCTCTGCTGCGGCACCGGAGCCGGTCTCCCCGTCCTGCGCGCGGTGTGCGCGGGCCGGGTCGCGGGCGTCGACTTCAGCACGGGCATGCTGGCGGAGGCCCGCCGGGCCCAGCCCGCGGCCACCCTGGTCCGCGCGGACGCGCTGGCGCTCCCCTTCGCCCCGGCCTTCGACCTCGCGGTCAGCTTCGGCGCCTTCGGCCACTTCCTCCCCCCGGACCAGCTCACCCTCTTCCGCCAGGTCCACGGCTCGCTGCGCCCGGGCGGCCTCCTCGCGTTTCCCCTCCCGGGCCCGCCACCGGTCGGCTCGCTCGCGTACTGGACGCTGCTCGGCTTCGACGCGGCGATGCGGGTACGCAACGCGCTCTGGCGGCCACCCTTCGTCATGTACTACCGGACCTTCCGTCTCGCGGACGTCCGCGCGCGTCTGGCCCGGGCCGGCTTCACGGTGGAGACCCGGCCGATCGACCCCCTGGGCCGGCGGGAGGACGGGAGCCCGGCCTGCCGACTGGTGCTGGCGCGGAAACAGCCGGTGTGACCTGGCGCGAAACGGCTGGCGGGAGTGGATCACCCGGTGCCAGAGTCGACATATGAACGGGGACGGGGACGGGTCGGCCGAGGCCAGGGACGGGGACGTGCACGGCATCGTGGGGGCGACCGTCCCGGAGCTCGTGCGGGAGCGGTGGGGGACGGCGCTCACCGGACCGGTCCTGCCGCGCTTCGCCGAGCCGGGCTGGAGCTACGAGGAGCGAGTGCCGGCCACCTGCCCCACCTGCGCGGCCCCGCTGCACGCGCTGCGCCGCCCGTACGAGTCGGCGGGCCGCGTCTACCGCTACGTGGCCCTCGTCTGCCCCCGCTGTCCGGCCGCCTACACCCTCGCCGACCTGAGCCTGAAGACGTACGACCAGCTGATCACCCCGGCGCGCCGCACCTCCCGGGTGGCCCGGCCCGCGGCTCCTCGTGCCGAGCGCACCGCCGTCACCGGACCCGCCCTTCCCGGGCGGGCACTCCCGGGGCAGGCCCTTTCCGGACAAGCCCTCCCCGGGCCCGACCTCGCGGGTGACTCGCCGTCGGGCCTCGCGCCCGGCGTCCGCGCACCCGCGTTCCCTTCACCCGGGTTCCCTTCACCCGCGTTCCCCCCGGCCGCGTTCCCCGCACCTCGCTCACCCCGCCCCGCGTGGCCCGAGGATCTCCCGGTCCCCGGCGAACCGGAGACGCGCGCCCTGCTGTGGTGCAAGGTGTCGGACCCGGCCTGGCGGCCCCCGGTCGACGCGGTCGCCGCCGCCGACGACGTCCGGGTGATCCTCCCTGAGGGCCCCGCCTTCGCCCCGCTGCGCGCCCGTCTCACCGAGCTGGAGGTCCCCTTCCGCTCGGCCGCCCACTGGGTGGAGGCCGAACAAGTGGGGACGGTGGGTGACGTGGGCGGCCGCACCGACCTGGTCGCGCGCCCCACGCGTACCACGGGGGTGGCCGCGGCGCCGGTCGCCGGGCCCGGCGCCCAAGCCGCACGCGACGCGTTCGCGGCCCAGTGGGACGCGCTGGAGAAACCCCCGGAGGGCGCGCACGACGCCGCGTACCTGCCCGTCACGGAGCTCGTCCCCGAGGGCTGGGCCGCGCTGCTGCCGCATCCCACCTTCAATCCGGCCCAGTCGGCCGCCGTCCCCGAGGTCCTGCGCGACGACACCCATCTGCTCGTCGTGGCCCCGACCGGCGCGGGAAAGACGCCCATCGGCATGGTCGCCGCCCTCAAGGCGCACGCCGCCGGGCGGAAGGCGGCGTGGCTTGTGCCCCAGCGCTCGCTGACGGACGAACTCGACCGCGAACTGGTGGCGTGGCGCGACCACGGCCTCCAGGTCGCGCGGCTCACCGGCGAGTTCGCCGTCGACGCCGAGCTGATCCGGACGGCCGACATATGGGTGGCCACCACCGAGAAGTTCGAGTCCATCTGCCGGGCCGGCTCGCTGCGGGACGCCCTGGCCGAGGTCGGCTGCCTGATCGTCGACGAGATCCACCTGCTGGGCGACCCGAGCCGCGGCGCGGTGCTCGAAGCCCTGCTCACCCGCGTACGGGAGGACACCTCGGGCGTCCGGATCGTCGGGCTCTCGGCCACCGCGGCCAACGCCGACGAGGTCGCCGAGTGGCTCGGCGCCCGGCTCGTCCACTCCCCCTGGCGCCCCACCCGGCTCACCTGGCAGCTCCCGGTGCTGCCCACCGCGGACGCCCCGGAGTGGAACGCCCGTGCGGCGGTGCGCACCGAGGCGGCGGTGAAGCTGGCCCGTTCGGTGCGCGAGGGCGGGGGCAGCGTGCTCGTCTTCTGCGGCAGCAAGCGACGGGTGCGGTCGACGGCGCTCGCCCTCGCGGCGGACCGGGGCGTCCCGACCGCCGGGGTGGACGCCGACGACGCGGAGGCCGTCGAGCGGCTCTGTACGAAGGCGGGCGTACGGCTGCACTACCGCGACTGGCCGTTCAAGCGCGAGGCGGAGCAGGCGTTCCGGAGCCGTGAGGCCGACGTCCTCGTGGCCACCTCGACCGTCGCGGCCGGGGTGAACCTGCCCGCCCGGGCCGTGATCGTCAGCGACACCACCATCGGTCTCGACCGGATCGAGGTCTCGATGGTCCAGCAGATGTTCGGACGGGCGGGCCGGGTGGGCGCGGGCGAGCGGGAGGGCTGGGCGTTCCTCCTGGCCGACGAGACGGACCGGTCCGAGTGGCAGGCCCGGCTGGCGGCGGGGTACACGGTGCGCTCCCGGCTGGACGACCGGCTGCCCGACCACCTCCTGGCGGAGGCGGTGCAGGGTCGGCTCGCCTCGCTGACCGACGCCGAGGAGTGGTGGGGCCGCTCCTTCGCCATGCACCAGGGACACGACTCGGTCGACCCGGTGCACGAGGCGGCCGGCGTCCTGCTCGCCTCGGGCCACCTGAAGGACAGGGGCGACGGGCGCTGGGAGCCGACCGCGCTGGGGAAGCTGACCAGCCGTTTCATGGTCGACACGGACCCGTCCCGGGCTCTGGCCGAGGCGCTCGGCCGAGCATCCGTACCGGACTCACCGGACGACGCCGAGGACCTGCTGGTGGCGTTGCTCAGCACCCACCTGCCCGTGCTCGAACAGGCCCCCTTCACCGACCGCGCGCGCCGCGCGCTCCTCCAGGTGCTGCGGAGGGGCGGCCGCGCCGAGTCGGACGTACGGGAGGAGCCGGCCGACGAGAAGGCGAAGCCCGTCTCCGGCGATCTCGCCCGCGCGGTGCTCCTGCTGGTCGCGCACAGCCCGCACCTCTTCCGCGGCCGCTCGCCCTACGTCCTCGGCATCCCGGTCGAGAGCATGACGACCGTCCTGGAGGAGGCCCGCCGCCATCTCGCCTGGCTCGGCGCGCAGGGCCCGCTCGGGACGGTCCACCCCTGGGTCGGGGTCGTCGCGTCCGACCTCGCCCTGCGCGTCCGCTGGCGCACCCTCGGGCCGGGTCGTGGCGCGGGGCGTCTGCTGTGGATGTGCGAACGCATGGCCACGCCTCCGCTCGCCCCGCACCTGGTTCCCCGTCTGTGGCGCGCGGCCCGCGACCGTGACATCACCTCGCCGGACTGGCCGGGCACCACGCCGCCCCGCGACTGCGCGCTTCCGCCCGACGCGTACCGCGCGCTGCTCGCCGAGCGGGCGACGCACACGACACCGGACCCGGAGGCGGAGGGCTGCGGCGCGGTGGTCTTCACGCGCGGGGACCGGCTCGCCTCGGGTTGGCTGGCCGCGTACAACGAGATCCAGGCCTGAGCCCGCCGACGGGGGCCCGGTCGCTCCCGGACAAACGAAAAGTGCTGGTTGAGAGAGCTCAACCAGCACTTCTGCGATGTGTCCGAGGGGGGACTTGAACCCCCACGCCCGATAAAGGGCACTAGCACCTCAAGCTAGCGCGTCTGCCATTCCGCCACCCGGACCAGGTGTGGTGTCGTCCGGGGGTGTTCCCCGCGGCGACATGGACAACTCTACCAGGGGTTCGAGGTGGGTTTCACCCACGTTTCCCGTGGTCAGTGCGGTGCGGTGGCCGTGGAGTCCTTGATCACCGCCGGGCGGTGCGGGCCGGTGCACAGAGTGTCGTCGTGCGCGTACGTGGCGTGGACGGCGGGGGCGCCTAGCCTGCGCTGGGTGAGCTACCTCTTCGAGCGCCGCGGGTCGACGTACCGCAGGCCCAGGATGCTGTCACCGCTGCGGGAGCATCTGCGGGACACCTTCTGGTTCGCCCCCATCGCGTCCCTGGTGGCCGTCGTCGCGCTGTGGCTGGTCTCCTCGTACGTGGACGCGGCCATCGTCCAGTTCCTCCAGGACGGTCAGGACTTCGACGCGGTCAGCGAGCTGATCGGGATCGTCGAGGACGCCAAGACGATCGTCACGACCATCAGCGCGGCGATGATGACCTTCATCGGCGTCGTCTTCTCCATCTCGCTGGTCGCCGTGCAGATGGCCAGCGGGCAGTTCAGTCCGCGGGTGGTGCGGATCTTCATCCGGAGCCGGATCACGAAGGCGACGTTCTCCGTCTTCCTGGCCACCTTCCTGCTCTCGCTCCTCGTCCTCACCTCGTACGACAGCGAGACCGATCCCCGGTTCGTGTCGACCGTGCCTCTGGTGCAGTCGCTGCTGACGTTGATCATGGTGGGGCTGAGCCTGCTGCTCTTCGTGGCGTACGTGAACTCCACGCTGCGGCTGATGCGGGTGGGGCACGTGGTGGACCGGATCACCTGGGAGGCGTTCCGCGTCCTGGCGAAGCAGCCTCGCTACGCGGGGGAACCCGGCGATCCGGGGCCGGTGACCGAACACGTACTGCACCGGGGGCGCGCCGGGGTGCTGCGGGACGTGAACGTGGCGCTGCTCGTGCGGCTCGCCCGGCGCCATGGCGTGGTCCTGCGGCTGCTGCCCCGGATCGGGGACTTCGTGGTGCCGGGAACCCCGATCCTCGCCGTGCACGGGGGCCGGGTGCCGCGCAGGATCGGGGCGGGCGTGTCGGTGGGGGTGGAGCGGACCTTCCACCAGGACCTCGGTTTCGGACTGCGGCAGCTGGCGGACATCGGCCTGCGGGCCCTCTCCCCCGCCGTCAACGACCCGACGACGGCTGTCCAGGCCCTGGACCGGATCACGCAGTTCCTGGCCGCGGTGGCGGACCGCCCGCTGGGCGCCGTCCACCACCGCGACGGCAAGGGCGCGGTCCGGCTGGTGCAGGACGTACCGGGGTGGACGGACCTGGTGGACCTGGGGTTCACCGAGCTCCGGGGGTGCGCGCCGGGCAACCCCCAGGTGTCGCGACGGATGCTGGCGGGGCTCGAGGACCTGTTGTCCCTGGTGCCGCAGGAGCGCCGGGAGCCCCTGATCCGGCACCGCACGCTGCTGACGCAGCTGGTCGAACGCACGGCGCTGGAGGCGGCCGACCGCACGTTCGCGCTGGAGGGGGACCGCCAGGGGATCGGATGACGGGTGTCCGCCGCGCCCCGGGACACGGGGAGGGGCGCGGCTCGGTACGGGGCGGGCGCTACGGGCTCAGGGGTGCGGGGCAGGCGCTACGGGCTCAGGGGCGCGGGGCCCTACGGCATCAGGTGGTAGTCCGGGAAGTTGCCCGGGAGCCGTTCCTCCTCCGGGCCGTCGGTGACCGCCTTGACCAGCAGGTCGCCGCCGACGAACGCGCCGCGCCAGGACGCCCCGAAACCGCCGAACAGCTCGTCCCGGTCGCCGCGCGAGCGGGGCTTGCCGTGGCCGGTCTTGAAGGCCCGGATCTGCGGGGCGAGCCGCTGGTACGTCTCCGGGTCGTCGGTGGCGAGCGTCGCGACGAGGGCGCCGTTGGAGGCGTTCATGGCGGCGAGGAGCTCGGCCTCGGTGTCGACCAGGATGATCGTGTCGACCGGGCCGAAGGGTTCGGCGTGGTAGAGAGGCGAGGACGGGGGCGGGTTCAGGAGCGTGACGGGCGGGACGTACGCCGAGGTGTCCTGGCCCGGCAGGAAGCGGCCGTCCGCGAGGGTGCCCCGGTGGAGCGGGATCGCGCCCCGGTCGATGGCCTGGGCGACCTGGTCGTCGAGCTCCTTGGCCTTGGTGGCGTTGATGAGCGGGCCGAAGTCGAGCTCGGGCAGCGGGTCGTCCGGGTGCTCGACGGCGAGCGGGTGCCCGAAGCGGAGGGCACGGACGGGCGGCAGGTAGGCGGCGAGGAAGTCGGCGAACAGGCCGCGTTCGACGACGAAGCGGGGATAGGCGGTGCAGCGCTGCTTGCCGTAGTCGAAGAGCTTGGGGATCACGGCGGTGAGGGCCGGCCAGTCGCTGTGCTTCCAGACACCCCAGGTGTTGAGGCCCTCCTGTTCGAGGATGTGGCGTTTGCCGAGATCGGCGACCTCGGTGGCGATACGGGCCCCGGTGTCGCGACCGCCGACGAACGAGACACAGCCGATCTCGGGGGCGCGCACCAGGGCCTCGGAGAGCTCCCCTCCGCCACCGCTGACCAGGGTGATCGGGATGCCCTCGCGGGCGGCGAGCGCGGCGGCGAGGGTGAGGCAGCCGAGGCCGCCGTCGGTCGGGGTCTTGGCGATGACGGCGTTCCCGGCCAGCGCCTGCACGAGCAGGGCGTGGACGAGGACGGACATCGGGTAGTTCCAGCTCGCGATGTTGGAGACGGGGCCGGGCAGCGGGGTACGGCCGGACACCATGGTGTCGATGCCGTCGACGTACCACCGGACGCCGTCGATCGCGCGGTCGACGTCGGCCTGCGCGAGCCGCCAGGGCTTGCCGATCTCCCAGACGAGGAGAAGGGCGAGCAGCTCGCGGTGGGCGGTGAGCGCGTCGAGGGTGGTGGAGACGCGGGCGCGCCGCTCGGGCAGCGGGAGGTGGCGCCAGGCCCGGTGCTGGTCCAGCGAGGCGCGTACGGCCTGGTGGGCGGTGGCCGCGTCGAGGCGCGGCGGGCCGGCGATGGGGCTGCCGTCCACGGGGCTGGTGGCGGGCAGCGGCCGCCCGTCGGGCTGCCAGGCGCCGGCCCAGAGGTTGAGGACGGTGTCGTCGCGGAACGCCTCGGGGGCGACGGTCAGACAGCGCTGCCAGGCGTCGGACCAGGCGGTGCCGGGCTTGAGGACGAGGGCGGGAGGGGGCGGGGCGGGGGTCGCCGGCGTCGATGCCGGGGTGGGAGCCATGAGGTGTTCTCCGCTCTCGCTGCACGGTCGGGGCGGGGGTGCGATGGCCGCGCCAATTCTGGGCGAGGGGCGCGGCGGCCGCCACCGGGCGACGGCGGGGGCGGCTGGGGCGGCGGCGGCGGGGGCGGCGGGGGCGGCGGAGGCCATGGTGAGAGCGGCGGGGGCGACGGCGAGGGCGGCGGGGCCATGGCGGGGGCCGCGGCGGGAGCGGCGAGAGCGGCGGGGCGCGGTGTGGCCTCAAGACGCCGGGGTGATTGCCGGCACCGGCCGGGGGCGCGGGCCCGCCGGGTGGCGGCGGGCCCGCGGCCGGTCGGCCGGGGTGCGCGAACGGGACGGGCGGTCGGTCGGCCGGGGTGCGCGAACGGGACGGGCGGTCGGCTCAGCGGTGCTTCTCGCGCAGGGAGTGCAGGTGCGCGCTGGACTTGCGGGCGAACGCGAAGGACTCGACCGGGTTGTCGTGTTCGGTCTGCCAGTGGTGGGAGCGGTATCCGTGGTGGGTGCGGTTCACCGCCGAGATGAAGCGCCGGTAGTCGATGTCGCCGTCCCCGACGTCCGCCATGCGGTAGCCGTCGCGGACGGATTCGTCGCGTTCGCCGTCCTTGACGTGGAAGAGGGGGTAGCGGTGCGGCTGGTCGAGGACGTAGCGCAGCGGGTCGAAGGGGGCGGGGACGCCGTCGGCGCGGCGGGAGAAGCGGAACTGCGCCACGTACGCCCAGTAGACGTCCATTTCGAGGTGGACGAGATCGGGGTCGGTCTCGGCGAGCAGGACGTCGTAGAGGCGGACGTCCGGCCGGTCGGTGGCGAAGGAGAACTCCTCCGCGTGGTTGTGCTGGTAGAACTTCATGCCGCGCTTCTTCGCCGCGGCTCCGTACTGGTTGAACTCCTCGGCGCAGCGCTTCCAGCCGTCGACGGTGGCGCCGTAGCGCCAGGGTCCCGAGGCGGTGCCGATGTGCGGGAGGCCGAGAGCCTGGGCGTCGTCGAGGACCTTGTCGAGGTTCTGCGCGAAGGTGTACGCGTTCGGGTCGCCGTCGTTGTAGTAGCCGACGTGACTGCCGATGGCGCGCAGCCCGTTCTCGCGGGTGAGCTTCTTGAGTTCGGCGAGGGTGATCGGGCCGGCGGAGCCCTGGCCGTAGCCGGCGTACTCGACCTCGTCGTAGCCGTACCTGCTCAGCTCGGCGAAGACGGCGGCGAAGCCGAGGGTGGCGACCTTGTCGCGGAGTGAGTAGAGCTGGATGCCGAGGCGGCCGGGCGGCAGGACGGGGCGGCCCCTGCCGTGGTCGTGACCCTGGCCGGAGCCCGGGCCGTGGCCGGGGGTCCCGTCGGTCGACTGGGCGGCGGCGGCCTGCGGGGCGGCCGCGCCGAGCAGGGCGGCGGCGGTGGCGCCGGCGGCGACGCCGAGCATGTTCCGCCTGCTGAGCTTCTGGGTCAGTTCGGGGTCCGTGGGGGTGGGCGAGATACGGCGGGCGCGGGTCATCTGTGGATAACTCCTCGTTGTCGGTGGGGTCTGCTTCACTGGAATCCGGTCAAGAAAGACCGGCCAGCCGGAGCAGGAGCGACTTCACATCGGTGGCCGCGACGCGGCCGCTCACAGCGCGGGGGGTGGAGCACAGAATGAGCGGACTTTCGTCCTCGCTCGTGGGGAGGCGGCCATGGCTGCCGCGAATAGGTGACGGGTCGAGGGGTACGACCGCGAGCCGGTAGCGCATCCCGAGCTTCTTGCGGGCGATCGCCTTCGCCGCCTTGACCCGTACGTAGGGGTCGAGCGGGTCCATGAAGAGTTCGGCGGGGTCGTAGCCGGGTTTCCGGTGGATCTCGACGAGCTGGGCGAAGTCGGGCGCGTGCGCGTCGTCGAGCCAGTAGTAGTACGTGAACCACGCGTCGGGCTCGGCGAGGGCGACGAGCTCGCCCGAGCGGGGGTGGTCGAGGCCGTGCTCCTTCTTGCCCTCGTCGTCCAGGAGCCGTTCGACACCGGGGAGCCCGGCGAGGGTCTCGCGGACGGTGTCGAGGTCCTCGGGGCGGCGGACGTAGACGTGGGCGAGCTGGTGGTCGGCGACCGCGAAGGCACGTGAGGTCATCGGGTCCAGGTACTCCATGCCGTCCTGGGTGTGGACCTCCAGGAGGCCGGCGTGGCGCAGGGCGCGGTTGATGTCGACGGGCCGGTTCACCCGGGTGATGCCGTACTCGGAGAGGACGACGACCGTGCGGCCCTCGGCTCGTGCGTCGTCGAGGAGGGGGGCGAGCGCGGTGTCCAGCTCGGCCGCCGCGCGGAAGGCGCGGGGGTCGTCGGGGCCGTACCGCTGGAGGTCGTAGTCCAGGTGCGGGACGTAGCTGAGGGCGAGGTCGGGGTGGTGGGTGCGCAGGATGTGGCGGGTGGCGTCGATGATCCACCGGCTGGAGACCAGGTCGGCGCCGGGCCCCCAAAAGTGGAAGAGGGGGAAGGTGCCGAGTTTCTCGGTGAGTTCGTCGTGGAGGGCCGGGGGCCGGGTGTAGCAGTCGGGTTCCTTGCGGCCGTCCGCGTAGTAGACGGGGCGGGGGGTGACGGTGATGTCGGTGTCGGCGCCCATGGCGTACCACCAGCAGATGTTGGCGACGGTGTAGCCGGGGTGAGCGCGGCGGGCGGCGTCCCAGAGCCGGTCGCCGGAGACCAGTCCGTTGTGCTGGCGCCAGAGGAGGACGTCGCCGAGCTCACGGAAGTACCAGCCGTTGGCGACGATGCCGTGCTCGGAGGGGAGGGTGCCGGTGAGGAAGGTGGTCTGGGCGGTGCAGGTGACGGCCGGCAGGACGGTGGAGAGCGGGGCCTGGGAGCCCGCCTCGCCGAGGGCGCGCAGCCGGGGCATGTGCTCCAGGAGGCGCGGGGTGAGACCGACGACGTCGAGGACGAGGAGGGGGGTGGGCCGGGTGTCGCTCCGGGGGCCGGTCATGGGAGCTCCTTGAGGCCGAGATCGGTCAGCAGGTCGCGGGCCAGGGTGAGTTCGGCGGCGATGCCGTCGGCGAGGCGGGCGCGGTTGCGGGGGCGCAGCTCGGCCGGGAGCGCCTGCCAGGTGTAGGTCTCGACCTCCAGGTGGTGCGTGAGCGGGCGCGGGCCGCCGAGGAGGAGGGCGAGCGTGGAGCGGAGGACCGGGAGGGTGGAGGTGAGCGGTGGCTCGGGCGGGGCGTGCAGGGGCACGTGGAAGTGGGCGCGCCAGGGGGCGCCGTCGGGGAGCGCCCCGCCGGCGACGGCTTCGGGCAGGTCGTCGGTGCCGCGCAGGCCGGCGGCGGTGCGGGTGCGGGTCTGGTGGAGGAAGCGGGGTTCGGCGAAGGCGGCGAGCGCGGCACGGACCTCCGGGAGGTGGGGGTGCTCGGCGTGCAGGGCCGCGGAGAGCTGGGCCTTGACGACGGGGACGCCGGCGGAGCCGAGGGCTTCCAGGGCGGTGGGCGGATCTTCGAAGGAGGTGGCGAGATGACAGGTGTCGAGGCAGACGCCGACGCGGGGTGTCGACAGGGTGGTGAGTGGGGCGATGGCGTCGGCGGTGGTCTCGACGGTGCAGCCGGGTTCCGGTTCGAGTCCGATCCGGATGCTCTTCCCGGTGAGCTCCTCCAGCGCGTCGAGACGCTCGGCGAGGGTCGCGAGGGCGGCGAGGGCGGTGTCCTGGGCGCGGGAGTCGAAGGAGGTGCGCCAGGCGAGCGGCAGGGTGGAGACGGAGCCCTCGGCGACGTCGTCGGGGAGCAGCGCGGCGAGGAGCCGGGCCAGGTCGGAGGTGTGGGCGAGGCGTTCGGGGCGGGTCCAGTCGGGTTGGTAGACGCGGTACTTGACCTCCGCGGCGCCGAACCCCTCGTAAGGGAAGCCGTTGAGGGTGACGACCTCCAGGCCGCGCCGGTCGATCTCGGCGCGCAGCGCGCGCAGCGCGGCCGGGTCGTTGATCAGCGCCTGGGCGGCGTCCCGCGCGAGCCAGAGGCCGATGCCGAGGCGGTCCCGGCCGAGGCGTCGGCGGACCGGTTCGCAGTGGTCGCGGAGTTGGGCGAGGACGCCGTCGAGGGTCTCGGCCGGGTGGACGTTGGTGCAGTAGGCGAGGTGGACGGTGGAGCCGTCGGGGTGGCGGAAGCGCATCGGGCGGCCCGCCTCATTCCCCGCCGCGCAGGACGGAGTTGCCCTGGTGGGTGGGGGCGTCGGACGAAGGGGGATCGAGCCGGAGGCGGCCGCTGAGGCCGTAGAAGGCGACGGGGTTGCGCCACAGCACCCGGTCGACGTCGTCGGCGGAGAAGCCGGCGGCGAGCATGGCGTCGCCGACCTTGCGGGTCTTCAGCGGATCACTGTTGCCCCAGTCGGCGGCCGAGTTCACCAGGACGCGGTCGAGACCGTGGTCCTTGAGCACGGCGACCATGCGGTCCTCGTCCATCTTGGTGTCGGGATAGACGGAGAAGCCCAGCCAGGCGCCGCTGTCGACGGCTTCCTTGACGGTGGTCTCGTTGAGGTGGTCGAGCAGGACCCGTTCGGGGGCGAGGGCGGACTCCCGGACCACGTCGATCGTCCTGCGCAGGCCGGCGAGCTTGTCGCGGTGCGGGGTGTGGACGAGGGCGGGCAGGCCGTGGTCGGCGGCGAGCTGGAGTTGGGCGGCGAGGGCGGTGTCCTCGGCGGGGGTCATGGAGTCGTAGCCGATCTCCCCGACGGCGACGACGTTGTCCTTGACCAGATAGCGGGGCAGGAGGTCGAGGACGGGGGTGCAGCGGGGGTCGTTGGCCTCCTTGGGGTTGAGGGCGAGGGTGCAGTGGTGGGCGATGCCGTACTGGGCGGCCCGGAAGGGTTCCCAGCCGAGGAGGGAGTCGAAGTAGTCGACGAAGGAGGCGGGTGAGGTGCGGGGCTGACCGAGCCAGAACGCGGGCTCGACCAGGGCGCGGACTCCGGCGTCGTACATGGCGCGGTAGTCGTCCGTGGTGCGCGAGGACATGTGGATGTGGGGGTCGAAGATGCGCATCAGGACTCCTCGGTGGGGGCCGTGGGGGTGGTGAGGGCGAGGGCGCGGTGGAGGTCGGCGGGGACGGGGCGGTCGGCGGCGGTGCGTTCGGCGGCGTAGTCGCTGAGCATCCGGGCGAGTTCGGTGTCGCCGCGGGCGCGGTCGTGGAGGCCGGCGACGGTGTCCAGGGGGACGCCGGTGAAGAGGCACTTGAGGACGGCGTGGCGCCAGGCGTGGGGGGCCAGGTGGGAGGCGGCGTAGGGGCCGAGGGCGGCGGTCAGCAGGTCGGTGTCGTGGGTGCGCAGGGCGTCCTCGACGAGGGGCAGGGCTTCGGGGCCCGTGACGAGGGTGGGGAGGGCGAGGAGCACGGCGCGGCGCTCGGGGGCGGAGCCGTGGTGGTAGAGCCGGCTGAGGACGTCCGTGTCGGCGCGGGCCGCCCGGAGCAGGGCGACTCGGACGGAGTCGGCGTGCTCGGGGCCGCAGTGCCGGCCGGCGGAGGCGAAGCGCAGCTCCCAGAGGGCGGTGCGGGCGGTGGCGGAGGTGAGGGCCTCGTCGAACCAGGCCCGGGCGGTGGGGGTCAGCATGTCGGCTCCCTCGGTGGGGTGGAGTGGCCGCGCAGGAACGCGAGGGAGGAGCGGGCGAGTTCCGGGCCGGCGTGGGAGTGGCGGGGCAGTTCGACGACCGTCAGGCCGGGGTAGCCGGCGGCGGTGAGTTCGGCGAGGGCGGCGAGGACGGGGGGGAAGTCGATCTCGCCGTCGCCGAACGGGAGGTGCTCGTGGACCCCGCGGCGCATGTCCTCGATCTGGACGTGGTGCAGCCAGGGTGCGGCCGCGCGGACGCAGTCGGCGGGGGACGCGGCCTCCAGGCACTGGCAGTGGCCGATGTCGAGGGTGAGGCCGACGTGGCGGGGGTCCGGATCGCCGAGGAGGGAACGGAGGGTGTGGAAGTCGTCGAGGGTGGCGAGGAGGTGGCCTGGTTCCGGCTCGACGGCGAGGGGGACGCGGGCGGCGGCCGCGACGTCGAGGACGGGGGCGAGCGATTCCGCGAGGCGCTTCCAGGCGGTCTCGTCGTCCGTCCCCTCCGGGGTGATGCCGCTGAAGCAGTGCACGGCGTGGGCGCCGAGGTCGGCGGCGACCCGGAGGGCGCGGAGCAGGAGCCGGACGCGGGCGGCGCGGGCCTCGGGGTCCGGGTCGAGCAGGGACGGGCCGTGCTTGCGGCGGGGGTCGAGGACGTAGCGGGCGCCGGTCTCGACGGTCACCCCGAGGCCCAGGGCGTCCAGGCGGCGGGCCACCTGGGCGGTGCGGGCCGGGAGGTCGGGGGCGAGGGGGTCGAGGTGCATGTGGTCGAGGGTGAGACCGACACCGTCGTATCCGAGGTCGGCGAGGACACCGAGGGCGTCGTCCAGCCGGAGGTCGGTGAGGCCGTTGGTGCCGTAACCGAAGCGGACGGCGGACGGCGGGGCCGGAAAGGCGCTGGCGCTCATGGCGCTGGGGCCCACGGCACGGGGGCTCACGGCACGGGGGCTCATGGCTTTGGCGCTCACGGCGCTGGTGCTCACGGCACCGGGACCCACGGCACCGGGGCCGGGGCCGGGGCCGGCACCGGGGCCGGGACCGGGGCCGGGACCGGCGCCCGCGGCACCGGAGTTCACGGCATGGGGGCTCATGTCGGACTCACCTTCCGGGCGAGAGCGCGGGCGAGGGGGGCGAGACCGAGCACCAGGAGCGCGGTGCCGGGCGCGCCGGACCGGGCGGCGAGGCCGGCCTGGAGCGGGATCAGGGCACGGATGCCGGCGCCGACGGAGCGCTGGGTGAGGGGCGGTGACGGGTTGAGGGCCGCGTGGAGGAACGGGGCGGCCGGGGTGCGCGCGTAGGAGGCGGCGAGGGCGGCCGTGACGAAGGTGCCCGCCGCCGTCGCGCCGGGTGGAGGCCGTCGGGCGGTCACTGCCGCCAGGGTCAGCGTGGTGGCGAGTGCGAGGAGCGGAGTGCGTGTCGAGCCGCCCTGGGTCTCGTGGCGGGAGACCGAGGTGACCGCGTAGGTGTGGGCGCCGACGGTCGCGGCCGCCTGCCACGCGGCCGCCGGCGGACGGGCCCGGCGGGGTCCCGGGGAGGAGGGGGCCGTGGACGTGGTGACGCTGCCCAGGAGGAGGTTCAGGGCGCGGGCCGTGGCCATGGTGGCGGACGCCGCCGGGGTGTGCTTGAGGTACAGGTCGTAGGACCAGACGGTCGCCGCGAGTGCGGTGGCGGTCGCCAGGGCGGGGCGGCCGGCCCGGGCGGCCAGCGTGAGGCCCACGGCGGTGAGGGCGGCGGAGGCGGCGAGGGCGGCGGGCGGGGTGACACGGCCGGACGGGAGGGGGCGGTGCGGGCGGTCGACGGCGTCCTCGGCGCGGTCGGCCCAGTCGTTGAGCGCCATGCCCGCCTCGTAGAGGCAGACGGAGGTGCCGATGGCGAGCACGGTGGAGCGGTTGGGGCGCAGCCCGGCGGCCGCCGCGCCCGCCAGGGCGTCGCCCGGCACCGTCGCCAGCGCCGAGACGCGCAGGAGCTCCGCCCAGGCCGTGACCCGACCTCGCGCCGCGCGCCCCGGAGCCTCGCCCGGCACCGTCGCCAGCGCCGAGACGCGCAGGAGCTCCGCCCAGGCCGAGACCCGACCTCGGGCCGCGTTCATCGGGACTCGCCGAGGCGGGCCGCGAAGGTCACGAGCCGTGCGTACTGGTCCGCGAGGGCCGGCGGGACCGCCTCGCCCTCCGGGTCCTTGAAGTAGAAGCCGAGGTCCTCCAGCGGGCCCGAGAGGCCCGTCTCGTGGGCGCGGGCCGTGAGGCGGGCCAGGTCCAGGACGAGGGGCGCCGCCAGGGCCGAGTCGCACCCCTGCCAGGTGGTCTGGAGGACCATCCGGGAGCCGAGGAAGCCCTCGAAGGCGATGTGGTCCCAGGCCGTCTTCCACTCCCCCAGCGCCGGGACGTCGTCGATGTGGACCTCGCCCTCCGGGGCGTGGCCGAAGACGTCCGCGAGGACCCGTTCCTTGCCCGCGTTCTTGGCGGCCGCGGCGGCAGGGTCGGCGAGCGCGGCGCCGTCGCCGCCGCCCAGCAGGTTGGTGCCCGACCAGGCCCGTACGGCCAGGGCGCGCTGGAGGAACATCGGGGCGAGGACGGAGCGCAGGAGGGTCTGGCCTGTCTTCCCGTCGCGGCCCGCGTGGGGCAGGCCGCTCGCCGCGGCGGTCTCGGCGAGTGCGGGGTGGCGCAGTCCGGTCGAGGGCGTGAAGTTGACGTACGGGCAGCCCGCGCGCAGGGCGGCGGCCGCGTAGAGGGAGCTGGGCGGGAGCTCGGCGCCCCCCGACGCCGGCTCCGTGGAAGAGACATTGACCATGACGACCCGGTCCAGTTCCAGCCGGACGCGGAAGTCCGTCAGGTCGGCGGCGAAGGAGGCGATCAGTTCCTCCTCCGTACGGTTGTCGCCCGGCAGTGGTCCGCCGGGGCGGATCTCCGCGTCGGCGGCCAGCAGTTCGGCGGCGACGGCGGCGGCGAGGCCGTGCGGGAGGACACCGGCGACGGTGAGTTCCTCGGCCCGTTTGGGCAGCGGACAGGTCGCCGTGTCGTGTCCGCCGAAGACGAGGGAGGCGAGCGGCGGAAGGCCCGCCCCGGCGAAGGGGCCGGTCTCCGTCACCATGCCGCTCGGCGGGTGCAGCCCCGCCGTGGTGGCGGCGCAGCCGGCCACCGCCGTGGTCGCCACGGAGCCGCGCGCTCCGACGAGCCAGACTCCCGTACGTGCTCCCGTACGTGTTCCTGTGGTCACGACCCTGCCTCCCTGGACTGTGGTGGAGACGGCGGGCGGGGGGTACGGCGCCTCCCCGCCCGCCGTCGGCTGGGCAGGGGGCTCTACGAGGCGAGCTCCCTGAGCTTGATGTCACGGAACGACACCTGGTCGTCGACTCCGTGGTTCTGGATGCCGATGTGGCCGTCCTTGAGGCTGCGGGCCGGGTCGGTGTTGGTGAAGTCGTTGATCTTCACCCCGTTGAGGAACACCTGGAGCCGTTCGCCCTGGACGCGGATCTCGTAGCTGTTCCACTGGCCCGGGGGCCGCAGCACGGCGTCGCGGGCCGTGAGGTTGGCGGACTTGAAGCCGTAGACGGCTCCGGTGGTCCGGTCGGCGGCGTCCGTCGCGTCGATCTGGATCTCATACCCCTTGTTCACGGCGGACCAGGGGTCGTCGGAGGCGGGGAAGCCGACGAAGATGCCGGAGTTGTCGTCTCCGGACGCCTTCCAGTCGAGCGTGAGGGAGTAGGAGGAGAACTCCTTGGCCTGGTACCAGAGCATCCCCATGCCGCCCACCGAGCGCAGTTCGCCGTCGACGACGTCGAAGCTGCCGGGTCCGGCCTGCTTCCAGCCCTCGCGGGTCTCCCCGTTGAAGAGCTCGCGGTAGCCGGTCCGCGGCCGGCAGTCCGCGTCGGCCTGGCCGGTGGCGTAGGTCAGGCCGCCGAGGAGGTGTTGACGGAAGGCCGGTTCGGCGTACGACTCCTTGGTGTGGCCGCCGCCGGTGTAGAAGGAGCGCCCGCCGCCGTAGGACTTGCACCAGGCGATCGGGTGGTCGCCCTTCATGGTGCCGCCCTCGTAGCTGGTCTCGTCGAGGGTGGCGAGGATCCGGGCCTGACCGCGCGGGTTGGTGCGGTAGTTGTACCACTCGTCGGTGCGCTGCCAGGGGCCGTCGAGGTGCTGGGTGGCCGGGTGGGCGTGGTCCTCGACCCGTACGGTCGCGGATTGGATGTGCGGGTGCGAGGCGAAGTGGGCGCCGACGAGGCCGCCGTAGAACTCCCAGTCGTACTCGGTGTCGGCGGCGGCGTGGACGCCCATGTAACCGCCGCCCGTGGAGACGTAGTTCTCGAAGGCGGCCTGCTGCGCGGCGTCGAGGACGTCACCGGTCGTGGAGAGGAAGACGACGGCGTCGTAGCGGGCGAGGTTGTTGGTGGTGAACTGGCGGGGTTCCTCGGTCGCGTCGACGGTGATGCCGCTGCCGGCGCCGAGTTCCTTCAGCGCGGTGACACCGGCGCCGATCGAGTCGTGCCGGAATCCGGCGGTACGGGAGAAGACGAGGACGCGCTTGGCGTCGCGGTCGACCGGTGCGTTGGAGATCGTGAAGTCGTCCACGTCGTAGAGCGCGCCCGCGCCGCCCTTGAAGACGAGGAAGAGTTCGGTGGTCTTGCGGGGCAGGTTCCGCAGGGGCACGTCGACGTCCTGGAAGGTCTCCCAGCCGCCGGTGACGGGGACGGGCGCGGAGCCGTGCAGGGTGCCGGTGGGCGAGCCGGTGCGGACTTCGAGGAAGCCGCCGACGCCACCGGAGGAGACGCGGGCGGTGAGCTTGGTGGCGCCGCTCAGGTGGTAGGGCTTGAGGGAGATCCAGTCGCCGTCGTGGATGTCGCCGACGGTCCGGCCGCCGTTCGCCTCGGCCTTGTCGAAGACCTGGACACCCTGCTGGGCGTCGAAGTGCTCGGCCTGGCGGTGGCGGGGCTGGAGCTTGGCCTGGTCGTGGGTGGTGAGGGCGGCCTGGCCGCCGCCTCCGCCGTCGGTGTACTCGGCGTCGAAGACGGCGAAGATGTTCGCGTCGTCGTCGTGGCCGCCGTCCGAGGAGGTCTTGATGGTGCCGGTGCAGCCGTTGGCCGAGGTGACCGGGTGGCCGTGGCTGTCGTGGCCGAGGACGTAGGTGACCTTGACCTTGGCGCAGTCGATCGCGCCGTCCTCGGGGTCGGTGACGGTCACCTTGAAGGGGACCTCGTCACCGAAGGCGAAGAGGGCGCCCTCCGCGGGGAGTTCGAGGGTCACCTTGGGCGCGGTGTTGCCGACGACGACGTGTACGGAGGCGGATCCGGTACGGCCGGTGGTGTCCTTCGCGGTCACGGTCGCCGTGTAGGTGCCGTTCTTCTTGTACGTGTACGTGGGGTTGGCGGCCGTCGACGTACCGCCGTCGCCGAAGTCCCAGCTGTAGGTGAGGGCGTCGCCGTCGCCGTCGGTGGTGCCGGCGGAGGAGAAGGCGACCTTGAGGGGGGCCGTGCCGGAGGTCTTGTTCGCGCTCGCCTCGGCGACCGGGGAGCGTCCGCCGGTGGCGTTCTCGATGCGGTAGAGCCCGGAGTTGTGGTCGCCGCCGAACCAGGCGGTGCCGTAGTCGAGGACGTACAGCGCGCCGTCGGGTCCGAAGGCCATGTCCATCACCTGGGTGCCGGTCCACGGCACGGGGTTGATGGACTGGACGGTGCCGTCGGCGCCCTGCTCGATCCGCTTGATCCAGCGCCGGCCGAACTCTCCGGCGAAGAAGTCGCCGTCGTACGCCTCGGGGAACTTGACCGGGGAGGTGGAGGCCGGGTCGTAGCGGTAGACGGGTCCGCCCATGGGGGACTCGGAGCCGGTGCCGAACTCCGGTACGGAGCCGCCGTCGTAGGGCATCCAGGCCGGTTCGGCCGGCGGCAGGTCGACGAGTCCGGTGTTGTACGGCGACTCGTTCTTCGGCGCGGCGCAGTCGAAGGCGGCGCCGGAGACCTTGGTCGCGAAGTCGTAGTCGACGTAGGCGTCGTTCTTGCCGGTGCAGAACGGCCAGCCGAAGTTGCCGGGCTTGGTGATCCGGGCGAACTCGACCTGGCCGGCCGGGCCGCGCTTCGGGTCGGCGGCGCCCGCGTCGGGTCCGTAGTCGCCGACGTACAGCACGCCGGTCGCCTTGTCGACGCTGAAGCGGAAGGGGTTGCGGAAGCCCATCGCGTAGATCTCGGGGCGGGTCTTCGCGGTGCCTGCGGCGAAGAGGTTGCCGTCCGGGACGGTGTACGAGCCGTCCTCGGCGACCTTGATGCGCAGGATCTTGCCGCGCAGGTCGTTGGTGTTGCCGGAGGTCCGCCGGGCGTCGAACGCGGGGTTGCGGCCCGGGCGTTCGTCCATGGGGGTGAAGCCGTCGGAGGCGAAGGGGTTGGAGTCGTCGCCGGTCGAGAGGTAGAGGTTGCCCTGCGCGTCGAAGTCGATGTCGCCGCCGACGTGGCAGCAGATCCCCCGGGTCGCGGGGATGTCGATGACCTTCTTCTCGCTGGCGTTGTCGAGCGTGCCGTCGGCCTTCAGCGTGAAGCGGGAGAGCCGGTTGACGCCGTCGTACTTCGCGAAGTCGGCGGCGGTGCCGTTCTCGGGCGCGTCCCCGGAGGGGGTGTCGAGCGGCGGGGCGTAGTAGAGGTAGACGGCCCTGTTCCGGGCGAAGTCCGGGTCGAGCCCGATGCCCTGGAGACCTTCCTCGTCGTGGGAGTAGACGGGGACGGTGCCGATGACCTTCGTGTTGCCCGCCGCGTCGGTGCGGCGGAGTTCGCCGCCGCGTGAGGTGTGCAGGACGCTGCGGTCGGGGAGCACGACCAGCGACATCGGTTCGCCGACCTCCTCACCGCCCTTGGCGAGGGTGACCTGCTGGAAGTCCTCGGCGGCCGCGGCGGCGGGCGCGCCTTCCGGCTCGGCCGCGAGGGCCTGTTGGCCGCCGAGGGCGAGAAGGCCTGCGGCGAGGAGGGCGAGTGGCTTTCGGGCTCGGGGGCGTTTCCTGCTGTGCACGGATGTCCTCCGGAATAGGGCCGGGTGTGCGGGTGTCCGGGGACCGGCGCGCGCCGTCACGCTGGTCTCGATCTGCGAGTTACGTCATGAACACATCAGGGACCGTAGCGGGGTTCGTCCGGGCCGGAAAGCCCTTGCGCACAGTCCCCGTCGACCTTTTCACCGCGACAGGACAAAGCCGGTCGCGGGCAGCGCGGAGCGGCCCGGACGACGTCGCCGCCACCCGGGCGTCCACCTGTGCCCTCGGCTGGGGACACGACCTAGTCGCGACCGCCGAAGGCCGCGTCGAAGGAGGCCGACGGCGGGTCGAAGTCGAACCGCTTGAGATGGGCAAGCGCTTCCGGCGCGCCGGTGAGACGGTCCATCCCGGCGTCCTCCCACTCCACCGAGACCGGGCCTCCGTAACCGATCGAGCGGAGCATCCGGAAGACGTCCTCCCACGGCACGTCGCCGTGCCCGGCCGAGACGAAGTCCCAGCCGCGCCGGGGATCGCCCCACGGCAGGTGCGAGCCGAGGCGCCCGTTGCGCCCGTCGAGGCGCTTGCGGGCCTCCTTGCAGTCCACGTGGTAGATCCGGTCGCGGAAGTCCCAGAGGAAGCCGACCGGGTCCAGGTCCTGCCAGACGAAGTGGCTCGGATCGAAGTTGAGCCCGAAGGCCGGCCGGTGGTCCACCGCTTCGAGCGCCCGCTGCGTGGTCCAGTAGTCGTACGCGATCTCGCTCGGATGGACCTCGTGGGCGAAGCGGACGCCCTCGGCGTCGAAGACGTCCAGGATCGGGTTCCAGCGCTCGGCGAAGTCCTCGTAGCCGCGCTCGATCATGTGCTCGGGGACCGGCGGGAACATCGCCACCAGGTGCCAGATCGACGAGCCGGTGAAGCCGATGACGGTGTCGACGCCGAGCGCGGCGGCGGCCCTGGCGGTGTCGGCGAGCTCGCGCGCCGCCCGCTGCCGTACGCCCTCGGGCTCGCCGTCGCCCCAGATCCGGCCCGGGACGATGGCCTGGTGGCGTTCGTCGATGGGATGGTCGCAGACGGCCTGGCCCACCAGGTGGTTGGAGACCGCCCAGCACGTCAGGCCGTACTTCTCCAGGAGGGCGCGGCGGCCGTCGACGTACGACGGGTCGGCCAGCGCCTTGTCGACCTCGAAGTGGTCGCCCCAGCAAGCGAGTTCGAGGCCGTCGTAGCCGAAGTCGCGGGCGAGCCGGCAGACCTCCTCCAGCGGCAGGTCGGCCCACTGGCCGGTGAAGAGGGTGAAGGGACGGGACACGGTCACAGGCCTCCTAGAGCGGTACGGGGGTGTAGACGGAGTTCTTCTCGGCGCTCTCCTCCACGGCGGCCAGGACCCGCTGCACCTGGAGCCCGTCGGCGAAGGACGGGGCCGGAGCGGTCCCGGACGCGACGGCGAGGACCAGGTCGCGGGCCTGGTGGACGAAGGTGTGCTCGTAGCCGAGCCCGTGACCGGGCGGCCACCAGCCCTCCAGGTACGGATGGTCCGGCTCGGTCACCAGGATCCGCCGGAATCCCGCGGAGGCGGCCGGCTCGGTGTGGTCGTGGAAGAAGAGCTCGTTGAGCCGCTCCAGGTCGAAGGCGAGCGATCCCTTCTCGCCGTTGATCTCCAGGCGCAGGGCGTTCTTCCGGCCCGCGGCCATCCGGGTCGCCTCGAAGGAGGCCAGCGCCCCCGACGCGAGCCGCCCGGTGAACACGGCGGCGTCGTCCACCGTCACCGTCCCGTACGCCCCGCCCGGCCCCGAGGCGGTCCCGGAGAGTCCGGCCGACACGCCCGCGAGCAGCGGACGCTCCCGTACGAAGGTCTCGGTGAGCGCCGAGACCCCGACCAGGAGCTCCCCCGCGAGGTATTGGGCCAGGTCGACGGCGTGCGCCCCGAGGTCGCCGAGGGCTCCGGACCCCGCGTGCTCGCGCTCCAGGCGCCAGGTCAGCGGGAAGGCGGGGTCGACCAGCCAGTCCTGGAGGTAGGTGACCCGTACGTGCCGCAGCGCGCCGAGCCTGCCCTCCGCGACGAGCCGCCGGGCGTACGCGAGGGCCGGCACCCGCCGGTAGTTGAAGCCGACCATGGCGACCTGGCCGCGGGCGGCCGCCGCCTCGGCCGCGGCGACCATCGCCTCGGCCTCGGCGACGGAGTTGGCGAGCGGCTTCTCGCACAGGACGTGCTTGCCCGCCTCCAGGGCGGCGACGGCGATCTCCGCATGGCTGTCGCCCGGCGTGCAGACGTCCACGAGCTGGACGTCGTCGCGCGCGACGAGGGCGCGCCAGTCGGTCTCGGCGGCGGCCCAGCCGTGCCGGTCCGCCGCCGCCCGCACCGCCGCCCGGTCACGGCCGGCGACGGCGGCGAGGACGGGCCGCAGCGGCAGGTCGAAGACGCGCCCCGCGGTGCGCCACCCCTGGGAGTGGGCGGCGCCCATGAACGCGTAGCCGACCATTCCGATGCCGAGCGTCGGCGCCATGGTCGTGGCCTGCTCGGCCACGCCGGCCTCGCTCTCCCGCTGTTCCATACGGTTCCTCCTCGTCGGTTGCACGGTGGGGGGTGCCGGATTCGGGCCGGCGGCCCGAGCCCGGTCAGCTGAAGCCGGTGGGCAGGTACTCGTCGACGTTCTCCTTGGTGACGACGGCCGAGTACAGCGTCAGGGAGGCCGGGATCTCCAGCTCGGAGAGGCCGGCGACGCCCTTCTTCTGGCCGAGGGCACGGGCCAGGTCGATCGCGGAGGCGGCCATGGTCGGCGGGTAGAGGACGGTGGCCTTGAGCACGCCGTCGTCGGCCTTGATGGCGTCCATCGCGGACTTCGCGCCGGCGCCGCCGACCATCAGGAAGTCCTTGCGGCCGGCCTGGGCGATGGCCCGCAGCGCGCCGACGCCCTGGTCGTCGTCGTGGTTCCACAGCGCGTCGAACTTCGACTGGGCCTGGAGGAGTTGGGCCATCTTGGCCTGCCCGGACTCGACCGTGAAGTCGGCCGCCTGGCGGGCCACCTTGCGGATGTTGGGGTAGTTCTTGAGGGCGTCGTCGAAGCCCTGGGTGCGCTGCTTGGTCAGCTCCAGGCTGTCGAGTCCCGCGAGTTCGATCACGGTGGCGTTGGGCTTGTCCTTGAGCTGCTCGCCGATGTAGCGGCCGGCGTTGAGGCCCATGCCGTAGTTGTCGCCGCCGATCCAGCAGCGGTAGGCCTGTGGGGAGGCGAAGACGCGGTCCAGGTTGACGACGGGGATGCCGGCCTTCATGGCCTGGAGGCCGACCTGCGTGAGCGCCTTGCCGTCGGCGGGCAGGATGACCAGGACGTCGACCTTCTTGTTGATGAGGGTCTGGATCTGGCCGATCTGGACGGCGGTGTCGTTGGAGCCCTCGGTGATCTCCAGGGTGACGTCGCTGTACTTCTTCGCCTGCTGCTTGGCGTTCTGGTTGATGGCGTTGAGCCAGCCGTGGTCGGCCTGGGGGCCGGCGAAGCCGATGGTGACGGGGGTGCCGGGCTTGTCGTCGGCGGCGGGCGCGCTGCTGGCGACCGGCGCCTGGTTTTTGGGCTCGTTGCTGGTGCAGGCGGTGAGGAAGGCTCCGGCGGAGACGGCCGCGGTGCCGAACAGCAGTCCTCTGCGGCTGGTTTCTGGCATGGCGAGGGATCCCTTCGGGGGGTGAGGGAGATACGGGCGGGGGGCGGACTCGGAAGAGGGGTGGAGGTCAGGTGTCGCCGTTGCGCGCGGTCCGGTGCTGGACCAGCACGGCGGCGACGATGATCGCGCCCTTGGCGATCTGCTGGACGTCGCTCTGCAGGTTGTTGAGCGCGAAGATGTTGGTGATCGTGGTGAAGACGAGGACGCCGAGGACGGAGCCGACGATGGTGCCCCGGCCGCCGCTGAGGAGGGTGCCGCCGATGATCGCGGCGGCGATGGCGTCGAGCTCGTACAGGTTGCCGTTGGTGTTCTGGCCGGAGCCGGACAGGATGATCAGCAGGAAGGCCGCGATGCCGCAGCACAGGCCGGAGAGCAGGTAGAGGTAGAGGCGCTGGCGGCGGACGTCGATGCCGGCGAGCCGGGCGGCCTCCGCGTTGCCTCCGACGGCGACCGTGCGGCGGCCGAAGGTGGTCCGGTTGAGGACCAGCCAGCCGAGGACGGTGACACCGGCGAAGACCAGGACGAGCGGCGGGATGCCCAGGATGTAGGCGTCGGGGATGCCGAGGTCCAGGACGGAGTCGACGGTGACGATCTGCGTCCGGCCGTCGGTGATCTGGAGGGCGAGGCCGCGGGCGGAGGCGAGCATGGCGAGGGTCGCGATGAACGGGACCATCCCGCCGTACGCGACGAGCAGACCGTTCACCAGGCCGCAGCCCAGGCCGACGACGACGGCCGTGAAGAGGATGCCGGTGAACCCGTACTCCTGTGTCGCGAGGGTGGTCGCCCAGACGGAGGCGAGGGCGACGATCGCGCCGACGGAGAGGTCGATGCCGCCGCTGGTGATGACGAAGGTCATGCCGACGGTGACGACGCCGATCACGGAGGCCTGGGTGAGCACGAGTTGGAGGTTGGAGACGGCGAGGAACTCGTCGGGCCGGGTGAAGCCGCCGACCGCGATCAGTACGGCGAGCACCCCCAGCAGGGAGAGGTTGCGGACGTCGGCCCGCAGACCGAGCGGGCGCCGGCCGCCGGCCTGCGCGGACGCCTCGGGGGTCTTGGTCGTGGACAGCGTCATGAGCGGGGGCTCCCTTCCATCACGAGGTCGAGTACGCGGTGTTCGTCGAGCTCGTGGGCGGGCGCCGTGTGGACGACACGGCCCTCCCTGAGCACCAGGACGCGGTCGGCCAGGCCCAGCACCTCGGGCACTTCGCTCGACACGAGGAGGACGGCGAGCCCGTCGTCGGCGAGGCGCCGGATGACGGCGTACAGCTCGGCGCGGGCGCCCACGTCGACGCCCCGGGTCGGCTCGTCCAGGAGCAGCACGCGGCAGCCGCGCAGCAGCCAGCGGGCGAGCACGGCCTTCTGCTGGTTGCCGCCGGAGAGGGTACGGATGGGGGCGTCGGGGTTGTCGGGCCGCAGCGACAGCTCCCGGGTGGCGGTCCGGGCCGCGTCCCGCTCGCCGCTCCGGTCGATCCAGCCGCCGCGCGCGAAGCGGGCGAGCGTGGAGACCGAGACGTTCCGGGTGACGGACTCCTGCATCAGCAGTCCCTGGGCCTTGCGTTCCTCGGGGGCGAGTCCGAGCCCGGCGCGGACGGCTGCCCGGACGCTGCCGGGGCGCAGGGCGCGCCTGTCGACGAGGACCTGGCCCGCGGTGGCCTTCCGGGCGCCGTAGATCGTCTCCAGGATCTCGGAGCGGCCCGAGCCGACGAGCCCGGCGAGGCCGACGATCTCCCCCGGCCGCAGCTCCAGGTCGACGGGGGCGAACTCCCCGTCCCTGGCGAGCCCTTGGACCTGGAGCACGGGTGCGGCGGCCGGGGGTCCCGCGGGGCGCGGCGGGAAGACGTATTCGACGTTCCGGCCGGTCATCAGGGCAACGATGTCACGCGTCGGGGTCGAGGCCGCCGGCAGTCCGCCGGCGACCGCGCGACCGTCCTTGAGGACGGTGACCCGGTCGCCGATCCGGCGGATCTCCTCCAGGCGGTGGGAGATGTAGACGACGGCGACACCGGCGGCGGTGAGGTCGGCGACGATACGGAAGAGATTGTCGACCTCGTCGGGGTCGAGCGCGGCGGACGGTTCGTCCATGACGATGAGCCGGACGTCGTGGGAGAGGGCACGGGCCATCGACACGATCTGCTGCTGGGCGGCGGAGAGGTCGCCGACGCGTCGGGCCGGGTCGATCTCGGGGTGGCCGAGCCTCTTCAGGAGTGCTGCCGTGGAGGCGCGGGCGGCGCGGCCCCGGACGACGAAGCCGGCGGTGGTGGGCTCATGGCCGAGATGGACGTTCTCGGCGACGGAGAGTCCTTCGACGAGGTCGAGCTCCTGGTAGATGGTGGCGATGCCGAGGCGCATGGCGGCGATCGGCGAGCGGAGCTGGACGGGTTCGCCGCGCCAGGCGATCCGGCCGCCGTCGGGCTGGTGGGCACCGGCGAGGACCTTGATGAGCGTGGACTTCCCGGCGCCGTTCTGGCCGAGGAGGCAGTGCACCTCGCCGGGGGCGACCTCGAGGTCGACGCCGTCGAGGGCGCGGACGCCGGGGAAGGACTTGGTGATGGCGGACATAGTGAGTAGGGGTGTGGGCGGTTGTTCTGGGGCCATGGCGAAGATCCCCTCGGCGGTTGCGGGTGTGCGCCTGAGCGGGTGCTGACGGAGGTGGTGCCGGCGGGGCCGGGGTGGCGGGTGGTGAGTGGTGGGCCGGAGTGGTGGACGGCGAGCCGGGGTTGTGGATGGTGCGCCGGGGGTGGTGGGTGGCGAGCCAGGGTGGTGGGCGGCGAGCCGGGGGCGGTGGGTGCGCCGGCGGCCCCCGAGCGAGGTCCGGCCCCCGGGGCTACGGGACGGTCGCCTCTGGCCGGGCTGTTACGCCGGGGAGAAGAGGTGGTCGCTGATGAGACGGGCCGCGCCGGTCACCCCGGCGGTCTGGCCCAACTCGCCCAGCACGATGGGAAGGTTGCCGGTGGCCAGCGGAAGGGACTGGCGGTACACCTGGGTGCGGACACTGGCGAGGAGGTTGTGACCGAGGCCGGTGACCCCGCCGCCGATCACCACCAGACCGGGATTGAAGAAGCTGACGAGCCCGGCGATGACCTGCCCGACCCGGTTGCCGCCCTCGCGGATGAGGGCGAGCGCGGTGGCGTCCCCGGCGGCGGCCGCCGCGGCGACGTCGACCGCCGTGAGCCGGCCGGCCGCCGCGAGGCGTCCGGCGAGCTCGTCCGACCGACCCGCGCGCGCCGCGTCCTCGGCGTCGCGGGCCAGGGCGGCGCCGCTGAAGTGGGCCTCCAGGCAGCCCTTGTTGCCGCACGCGCAGGCGCGGCCGTCCGGTTCCACCTGGATGTGCCCGATGTCGCCGGCGCTGCCCGTCGTACCGCGGTAGACGTCCCCGCCCACGACGATGCCGCAGCCGATGCCCGTACCGATCTTGACGCAGAGGAAGTCGCCGACCGAGCGGGCGACGCCCGCGTGCTGCTCGCCCATGGCCATGAGGTTCACGTCGTTGTCGACCATGACCGGGCAGCCGAGTTCCTGGCTGAGCGCCTCCCGTACGGGGAAGCCGTCCCAGCCGGGCATGATCGGGGGCGCGACCGGGATGCCCTCGGGGAAGCGGACCGGCCCCGGGACGCCGACACCGGCGCCGTCGAATCCTTCGGCGAGACCGGAGGCGCGCAGCTTCGAGGCCATGGCGAGGGCCTGCTCGAAGACGGCGACGGGGCCCTCACGGACGTCCATGGGGTGGTTCAGATGTCCGAGCACCTCCAACTCGGCGTTGGTGACGGCCACGTCGATGGACGTGGCACCGATGTCGACGCCGAGGAAGCGGAGTTCGGGGGCGAGCCGGATGTTGTGCGAACGGCGTCCGCCGCGCGAGGCGGCGAGGCCGTCCGCGACGACGAGGCCGGTGTCGAGGAGCCGGTCCACCTCGACGGCGAGCCTGGAGCGGGACAGGTCGATCTGATCGCCCAACTGCGCACGGGAGTTGGGGCCCCCGTCGCGCAGGAGACGCAGCAGTCGTGCCTGGTGCGCGTTGGCGGGTCGTGCGGTCATGCGTCTCACGCGCCCCTCCCCTAGCCGGTCGGCGAAGCCCTTCGGTCGGCTCTCCGCCGGGCTTTCGAGGGGAACGTAGCAGTGGTGTCCGGGGGTGGGAAGAACTTGCGCAGTGATCCGTGCAGACTTTTTCCCGGCGAAGGACAAAGCAGGGTCGCGGGGCCCCGCCAGGGGGCGGGTCAGGCGGCGGGGTGGCGCACGTCGACCAGACGGGCGGAGACGACGACGTTGCCGTCGTACCCCCGCTGTCGGGAGAAGCCGCCGCCGCAGGTCAGGACGCGCAGCTCGGGGGTCGGGGACGCCCGGTAGATCCGCTCGGCCGGGAAGCCCTCCTTCGGGACGACCTCGACTCCGTACACGGAGAAGACGGCGGTCCCGCCGTCCTGGCGGACGATCTCGACGCGCTGTCCCTTGGCCAGCGACCCGAGTTCGTAGAAGACGGCCCGGCCCTCGGGGGTGTCGACATGGCCGACGACCACCGCCGTGCCCTTCTCCCCCGGTGTGACCGCGCCGGTGAACCAGCCGGCGAGGTCGGCCTCGTCCGCCGGGGGCGTGTCGATCCACCCCTCGGCGTCGCGTCCGACGGCGGTGACGGGGGCGTCGACACGGAGGGCGGGGACGCGGACGCGGGTGGGACGGGAGGCGGGCAGCGGAGCGGGGGCGCGCACCGGGGCGTGGGCGGCGGCGCGGCCCGGGGCCGCGGCGGCGAGCGGCTGAGGAGGGCCCGCGGTGCTCCACTCCTGCGTACCGCCCCGGACGAGATGGACGCCGACGAGCAGGACGACGGCGACGACGCCCCACGCGCCGCGCCTGGACGTCGTGTTCGAGCCCTGCACGATCTGCGCTCCCGGTTCCGCTGTACGTGATGGCGCCCCTCCGCCCCGGACCTCGTCACCCCAGGGCGGAGGAGCCGTTTCAGGCGCGGCCGTCGGCGCGGCGGCGGCGCAGCAGCAGGGCGCCGCCCCCGCCGATCGCGCCCGCGATCAGCGCGGTGCCCATGACGGCCTCGGGTGCGCCCATGGCGTCGGTCCCGCCGCCGAAGCCGGCCTTGACACCTTTGTGGGCGCCGGTGTCGACGGCACCGCTGTCCAGGCCGCCGGACTCGTGGCCGCCCGTGGAGTGGCCGGAGCCACCTGCGACGGTGAGGGTGGCGGTGCCCTTCTCGCCCTTGCAGTCGAAGGTCACCTGGTACTCCGCGCCGACCTTGGCGTCGACGTCGACCGTGGCGGCGCCCGCGCGGCCCTCGCTGAGCGTGACGGAGTCGAAGACCCCGGAGGTGACGGTCACGGAGGGGACCTCGCAGCCGTCGGACTTCAGCGTGACCTTCCCGCCGGGGGCGACCGTCTCCGGCGTGACGGAGAAGCCGAAGGAGGTGATGCCGTGGCCGGTACCGTCTCCGGCGGCGGCTCCGGTGCCGTCCGCGGCGGCGGCTCCGGTGGCGTCCGCGGCGGCGGCGCCGGTGGCGTCTCCTGCGGTCGGTCCGACGCCTTGCCCCAGGGCCTCTTCCGCGCCCTCTCCGATGCCTTCGCCGATGCCCTCGCCGATGCCCTCTGCCGCGCCCTCTCCGATGCCTTCCGCCGCGCCGACAAGGCCGGTGCCCACCTCGGCGCCCGCGCCCTCGCTCGACGCACCGTCGCTCGACGCACCGTCCCTCGACGCACCCTCGCTCGTCGCGCCCTCGCCCGACGCGTCGTCGTCGACCGCCGCCCCGGCCGTCGGCGCGGCCAGGCAGAGGGCTGCGGTGGCGAGCAGGGCCGTGACGGCACCGCGTATCGCGCGCATGGCGGTCGTTCCTCCCGGTCACGCGAGGGGCCCGGCGGACGGTTCCGCGTGCGGCACGAGACAACCCTCGACCTGTCCGAAGCTAGGACGGGCCCGAGGCGCTCGCCACCGGGCCCCGCCGAACGGGTGGGCGGTCCTTCCAGGACCGCTCGCCGCGCTGCCGCGCCACCGGCGGCGTGCGGTACCGGCGGAAGCGGCGGCAGCGGCAGCGGCAGCGGCAGCGGCAGCGGCAGCGGCGGTCGACCCCGCCGGGCGACCGGCAGGTACGGGGGCGGGATCGCGACCCCGGTCGCTACGGGACCCGGACGACCTGGCCCGCGTACGAGAGGTTGCCGCCGAAGCCGAAGAGCAGGGTCGGCGCCCCGGACGGCAGCTCACCGCGTTCGACCAGCTTGGCGAGGGCCAGCGGGATCGAGGCGGCCGAGGTGTTGCCGGACTCGACCACGTCCCGGGCCACCACCGCGTTGACCGCCCCGATCTTCGCGGCGAGGGGCTCGATGATCCGCAGGTTGGCCTGGTGCAGCACGACACCGGCCAGGTCCTCCGGCGCGAGCCCGGAGCGCTCGCACACCTGGCGGGCGAGGGCGGGCAGCTGCTGGGTGGCCCAGCGGTAGACGGACTGGCCCTCCTGCGCGAAGCGCGGCGGGGTGCCCTCGATCCGGACGGCGTGCCCCATCTCCGGGACGGAACCCCAGAGCACCGGGCCGATGCCGGGCTCGCCGGCCGGGCCGGCCGCACCCTCCGGTACCGCCTCGACGATCGCCGCGCCCGCCCCGTCGCCGACGAGGACGCACGTCGTGCGGTCGGTCCAGTCGGTGACCTCGGTCATCTTGTCGGCGCCGATGACCAGGGCGCGGCGGGCGGCACCGGCCCTGATCGCGTGGTCGGCGGTGGCGAGGGCGTGGGTGAACCCCGCGCAGACCACGTTGAGATCCATGGTGGCGGGCGAGGTCATGCCGAGCCGGGCCGCGACGCGGGCCGCGGTGTTGGGCGAGCGGTCGATCGCCGTGGAGGTCGCGACGAGGACCAGGTCGATGTCGGCGGCGGCGAGGCCGGCGGTGGCGAGCGCCTTGCCGGCGGCTTGTGCGGCGAGTTCGTCGACCGGCTCGTCGGGGCCGGCCATGTGGCGGGTCCTGATGCCGACCCGGCTGGTGATCCACTCGTCACTGGTGTCGACGAGCGCCGCCAGGTCGGCGTTGGTGAGCACCTTGGCGGGCTGGTAGTGCCCGAGCGCGGCGATACGAGTGCCCGTCATGCTCGGGACCCCCTTGGGTTCACGTGGAAGCAGGACCTCCCATCCTGACCAGCGACTCATCGGTAACCAGGCACGTAAACCACCAAGATTCGCCCGTAGGTGTTGGGAGACCGTGACAACGGACGTCGGGGCCACCTCACCGCACGTGACCCGGTGAACCATGGCAACCTCTCTATCAAGGGCCGTTTCGGCTTCCGGCACGTACAGAATCGGGTGGAGCCAATGGGACGGGTCACCGAGCGACGGCGCGTCATCCGGATCCGGGGCACGGCCGTCAACGAACGCCCGGACACGCTGGTGGCCGAGGAGCCGCTGGAGATCCGGCTGAACGGCCGGCCGCTCGCGATCACCATGCGCACGCCCGGCGACGACTTCGCGCTGGCCGCCGGGTTCCTGGTCAGCGAGGGAGCGCTCGGCGCGGCGTCGGACGTGCGGAACATCGTGTATTGCGCGGGCGCCAAGGACGACGGCACGAACACGTACAACGTGGTGGACGTCCAGCTGGCGCCCGGGGTGCCCGTCCCGGACATCACCCTGGAGCGGAACGTGTACACGACCTCGTCGTGCGGGTTGTGCGGCAAGGCCAGCCTGGACGCCGTACGGACCACGGCACGCTTCCCGATCGCCGACGCGCCCCCGCTCCGGCTGACGCCCGAGCTCCTGGCCCTCCTGCCCGATCGGCTGAGGGCCGCGCAGCGGGTCTTCGACCGGACCGGGGGGCTGCACGCGGCGGCGCTCTTCTCGGAGGACGGCGAGCTGCTCGACGTGCGGGAGGACGTCGGCCGGCACAACGCCGTGGACAAGCTGGTCGGCCGGGCCCTGAGCGACGGGCGGCTGCCGCTGTCCCGGGCGGTCCTGCTGGTCTCCGGCCGGGCCTCGTTCGAGCTGGCGCAGAAGGCGGTGATGGCGGGCATCCCGGTGCTCGCGGCCGTCTCCGCGCCGTCCTCCCTGGCCGTCGACCTGGCGGCCGAGACGGGCCTGACGCTGGTCGGCTTCCTGCGCGGGCAGGACATGAACGTGTACGCGGGCGAGCACCGGATCGCCCTCGGGGCCGCGGCCTCACACAGCTGACGGGCCGCCGCCCTGCCTCGCGGCGGCGGGCCCGGGGCCCCTCGCCGCAGAGGCCGGAGGAGTCCGGGGGTCCTCGCCGCAGAGGCCGGAGGAGTCCGGGGGCCCTCGCCGCAGAGGCCGGAGGGGCCCGGGAGTGCTCGCCTCAGAGGCCGGAGGGGCCCGGGAGTGCTCGCCTCAGAGACCGGGAGTGACGGCCAGCAGCAGCTTGCCCGTGCTCGCCCGGGTCCCCATCAGCCGATGCGCGTCCGCCGCGTCGGCGAGGGGGAACTCGGCGGTGACCGGGAGCGTGACCGTACCGTCGGCGACCGTCGCGAACGCCCGCTCGGTCAGCTCCCGCAGCTCGGCCGGTGCGGTCTTCGCCAGCGTGAGGACGGAGAAGCCGCCGACGGAGACACCTGTCGGGTAGAGCTCCGGCTGGCCCACGCGCCACGGCTCGGCCGAGCTCGCGTTGCCGAAGGAGACCAGGCGGCCGAAGACCGCGAGCGAGGCCAGGGCGGCTCGGAACGTCTCGCCGCCGACGGGGTCAAGGGCAAGGTCGACTCCGCGCCCGCCGGTCGCGTCCCGGACCGCCTTCTCGAAGTCGCCGACGAAGACCTCGTCGTAGCCGTGGGCGCGGGCGTGCGCCGCCTTCGCCTCGGAGGAGACCACGCCGTACACCGCGCCCGCGCCGGCCGCCTTCGCCAGCTGGCCGACGACCGTGCCGATTCCGCCCGCCGCGCCCTGGACGAGGACGCTCTCGCCGGGCGCGATCCGGCCCACGGCGTGGACGAGGGCGTACGCCGTGGGCAGGACCGTCGGCAGGGACGCGGCCGTACGCAGGTCGATACCGGGCGGGAGCGGGAAGACGGTGGTGGCGTCGGCGAGGGCCACCTCCGCGTACGCCCCGCCGTCCGTCAGCGCGGTGACCTGCTGCCCGACGGTCAGCCCCGGCACGCCCGCGCCGACCGCCCGGATCCGCCCCGAGGCCTCCAGGCCGGGGCGGTAGGGCAGGGTCGCAACCCGGTAGCCCTCCGCGCGCGCCTTCAGGTCGGCGAAGTTCACCCCGGCGTAGGCGACGTCGATGCTCACCTGGCCGGGGCCCGGCTCGGGCACCTCGGCCTCCACCGGCCGCAGGACCTCCGGACCGCCGTACTCCTGGAACTCGATCGCGCGCATGCCTCACCCCTGGCTTGACTGTTCAATGAAAAGCGAACACTCGCGAGTGTATGGTTTTCATCGAACAGTCGGCAAGCGGTGCCGACCCCCGAGCGTCACGGAAGGGGAGGGAGCGGTCATGACCCAGCGCGCCACCAGTGGCCCCCACACCACGGGCGAGCCCCTCACCACGGGCGAGCCTCACACCCCCGGCGGGCCACGCACCCCCGGCGGGCCCCGCACCAAGGACGAGCCCCCCACCACGGGTCGCCGTACGACCGGACACCGCAGCGCCCCCGATCACACCCACCCCGACGAGGTCCCGGTGGAGGCGGCGCTCGCCGCTCTCGCCGACCCGGTACGCCTCACCCTCGTCCGCGAGCTGGCGGGGTCGGACGAGTGGTCGCGGAGCTGCGGCAGCTTCGACGTACCAGTGGGGAAAGCGGCGCTGAGCCACCACTTCTCCGTCCTGCGCGGGGCGGGCCTGGTCGAGCAGCGCGACGAGGGGCCGCGCCGGGTCAACCGACTGCGGCGCACGGAGTTCGACGCCCGCTTCCCCGGCCTGCTGGCGCTGGTGCTGCGCACGGATCCCCGCTAGACCGCACGCACCGGCCACGGCCGTCAGCCGTCAGCCGTCGTCGGCCGTCAGCCGTCGTCGACCGTCGGCCGTCAGCCGTCAGCCGTCGTCGACCGTCGGCCGTCTGCCGTCGTCGACCGTCGGCCCTCAGCCGTCGGCTCAGTGACCGACGGTGAGTTCGCCGGACAGGCGGCCATGAAGTGCGGCGCTGCGATCGTTGAGGCCGGTGATCTCGACGGTCTTGCCGCGCTGGGCGTACTTCGTCTCGATGGCGTCGAGCGCCGCGACGGAGGAGGCGTCCCAGACATGGGTCCCGGAGAGGTCGATGACCACCTTCTCCGGGTCGCCCGCGTAGTCGAAGCGGCCGACGATGTCGTTGGACGAGGCGAAGAAGAGCTCGCCGGTGACCCGGTAGACCACCCTCCCGCCGCCCTCGTCGGCGACGGCGGTGACGTCCGCGAGGTGCGCGACCCGCTTGGCGAAGATCACCATGGCGGTGACCGAGCCGACGACGACGCCGACGGCGAGGTTGTGCGTGGCGACCACGGCGACGACGGTGATCACCATGACGGTGATCTCTCCGGCGGGCATCCGACGGAGGGTCTTCGGGGCGACGGAGTGCCAGTCGAAGGTCGCGACGCACACCATGATCATGACGGCCACCAGGGCGGCCATCGGGATCTCGGAGACGACCGGCCCGAAGACGATGCACAGCAGCATCAGGAAGACGCCAGCCAGGAACGTCGACAGGCGGGTACGGGCGCCGGAGACCTTCACGTTGATCATCGTCTGGCCGATCACCGCGCAGCCGCCGATGCCGCCGAAGAAACCGGTGACGATGTTGGCGATGCCCTGGCCGACGGATTCGCGGGTCTTGTCGGAGTGGGTGTCGGTGATCTCGTCGACCAGCTTCGCCGTCATCAGCGACTCCATCAGCCCGACCAGCGCCATCGCGAAGGCGTACGGAGCGATCGTCGTCAGCGTGTCGAGGGTGAACGGCACGTCGGGCAGGCCCGGCACGGGCAGGGCGGACGGCAGGGCGCCCTTGTCCCCGACCGTCGGCACCGCGATCCCGGCCGCCACGGTGATCGTGGTCAGGATGCCGATGGAGACCAGCGGTGCCGGGACGACGGTGCTGATCTTCGGGAAGAACACCATGAGTGCCAGGCCGGCGACGACCAGCGGATAGACGGCCCAGGGCACGTCGCGCATCTCGGGGATCTGGGCCATGAAGACCAGGATGGAGAGCGCGTTGACGAAGCCGACCATCACCGAGCGCGGGATGAACCGCATCAGCTTGGCCACTCCCAGCGCGCCCAGGGCGATCTGGAAGACCCCGGCCAGGATGACGGCGGCGATCAGGTACCCGAGTCCGTGCTCGCGGTTGAGCGGTGCGATCACGAGCGCCACCGCGCCGGTCGCCGCGGAGATCATCGCCCGCCGGCCGCCGACGATCGAGAGCGTCACGGCCATGGTGAAGGAGGCGAACAGACCGAGCGCGGGGTCGACGCCGGCGATGATCGAGAACGCGATCGCCTCGGGGACGAGCGCGAGGGCCACGACGAGACCGGCCAGGATCTCGGTGCGCCAGACCTTCGGGTCACGCAGCCAGTCGGGCTTCAGTCCACGGAGGGACGCGGCCGGTGACGCGACGGGAGCGGGAGCGGAGGAGGGCAAGGAACGGGAACCTGTCGTGCTCGGGCACGGCCTGCCGGGAGGCCGGACGGGCCGGGACGTACGGAAGGGGCGGAAGGGGCGGGAGGGGCGGGAGGGAGAGGGCGCGAAGGCGCCGGGTCGTACGGGGGGGTGCGGAGGGGACGGGCCGGAGCGGCACTGCGTGAGGGGCCTCGCCACGGGACCGGCGTGCGCCGGGGGCTGCGTCGGCCCCGGCGGGGGCGCGAGGGCGAGGCGGCTGCCCGCCACGCCCACCACGAGCGACCAGCCTACCGGGCACCTGCCGTACGCCCGCCCGACCGACCTCGGCGGCGGGTGCCTCAGCGGCGGCGCCGGGGCTCGGGGGCCGCCGCCACGGCGGGCGGGTCGATCATCTGGAGCGCGAGCGTGGCCGGGGGTTCGGCGACACCGGGGCCGCCCGCGGCCGTCCAGGCCAGGATGTCGTCGAGGCAGTCGTCGTCCGTGGTGAACCCGATCCAGGCGGCGCGCCCGCCCCGGCGGCGCCCCTCGGTGGAGGGCTGGACCACGACGACGTTGGCCTGCGCGCAGGGGCCGAGGCAGTCGCTGGTACGGACGGACAGCCGGCCTCGGGACTCCGCGGCCGCGCGTCGGAGCCGGGCGAGCTGGCCGTCGTGGTCGACGCCCGGGTTCTTGGTCGCGTCGCCGCAGCAGCAGCCCCGGCAGACGACCAGGGAGCAGGGCCGGGCGCCGTACCGTATCGGGACGGGCGTCACTCGGGGCCGTCCAGGGTGATCGCGTCGACGGGGGCGACGGTGCCGAGGCGCGGGAAGTCCAGGGCCACCGAGGCGTGGTGCTCGTCGGCGGTGAGCGCGGCCATGGCGTCCTCGGCGAAGACCGGTTCGTAGCCGAGGTCGCAGGCGGCGCGGGCGGTCGACTCGACACCGAGGTTGGTGGCGATGCCGCCGAGGACGACGGTGGTGACGGAGCGGGCGGCGAGGAGTTCGTGGAGCCCGGTGTCCTGGAAACCACCGATGGTCCGCTTGACGACGACGTGGTCGCCGGGGTGGACGAGGGAGGGGACGAGCTCGCTGCCGGGCGGCTGGGTCTCGACGTTCGGCCGCTCGACCCTGAGGTGCACGACGGGCGCGCCGGCCGCACGGAAGGTCGCGGCGAGCCGGGTCGCGGCGGTGAGGACGTCGGTTCCGGTACGGGGAGCGAGGGGCAGCGCGACGATGCGTTCCATCAGGTCGACGAGGACGAGTGCGCTGTGGCCGGGATCGAGTGCGGGCATGGGTGCACGGTAGCGGGCCGGTTGATCTTCGCGGCGGGGGCGGGGGCGCGATCGCGCCACGGCCCGGTCGCGCCGCTCGGGCGAGCGCACCGGGGGGTGCCGGTCACGCTCCGCCTCGGGTGCCCGTCGAGGGCCGGCCCGGGTGCCCGTCGAGGGCCGGCCCGGGTGCCCGTCGCGCTCAGCGCCTAGTGGCGGTAGCCGCCGACTCCGGCGCGGGGCCGGGCTCCAGCGGCGTTCCCGGCTCAAGGGCGGACTCCGGCGTCGGCTCCGCCTCCGGGTCCCGTGCACGGCGCTTCGCGATCACCGTGCAGACCAGCAGCTGCATCTGGTGGAAGAGCATCAGCGGCAGGACCGCCAGCGCGGCCTGCGGTCCGAACAGTACGCTCGCCATCGGGAGCCCGGCCGCCAGGCTCTTCTTCGAGCCCGCGAACTGGATCGCGATCCGGTCCTCCCGGCCGAAGCCGAGCCGCGCCGCACCGAACCAGGTGAGCGACAGCATCACGGCGAGCAGGACCGCCTCGGCCGCGAGCAGGAGCCCGAGCCGCGCCGGTGTGACCTGGTGCCAGATGCCGGCGACCATCCCGTGGCTGAAGGCCGTGTAGACGACGAGCAGGATCGAGCCCCGGTCGACGTACCCCAGCACCTTCTTGTTCCGCCGCACGAACCCGCCGACCCAGCGCCGCAGCAGCTGCCCCGCCAGGAACGGCACCAGCAGCTGGAGCACGATCTGGGTCACCGAGTCGGCGGAGAACCCGCCCGCCGTGGAGCCGAGCAGGAACGCGGCGAGCAGCGGGGTGAGCACGACCCCGGCGAGCGAGGAGAAGGAGCCCGCGCAGATCGCGGCCGGGACGTTGCCCCGGGCGATCGAGGTGAACGCGATCGAGGACTGGACGGTGGACGGCACCAGGCAGAGGAAGAGGAGGCCGCTGTAGAGCGGAGGCGTGAGAACGGCCGGTACCAGTCCCTTCGCCGCGAGTCCGAGGAGCGGGAAGACGACGAAGGTGGCCGCGAGGACGGTGACATGGAGCCGCCAGTGACGTAGCCCGTCCAGCGCCTCGCGGGTGGAGAGCCGGGCGCCGTAGAGGAAGAACAGCAGCGCGATGACGCCCGTCGACGCGCCGTCGGCGACCGTCGCCGCGGCGCCGGAGGCGGGCAGCAGGGCCGCGACGCCCACCGTGCCGAGGATCGCCAGGATGTACGGGTCGACCGGCGGCCCGGACGGCAGGAGGGTGGTACGGCGGCTCATGTGCTCCACTGCTCTCGGACGACGGACCGTGCCTCCCTATCCTGCGACCGGTCGACGGCGATCGGGAATCCCGCACAGCGCTCTGACTGTCATCACGAGACGCGATAACGTGGCGCTGTGTACGATCCGGCCCAGCTCCGCACCTTCCTCGCGGTCGCCGAGACGCTGAGTTTCACCCAGGCCGCCCGTAGGCTCGGCGTCCGCCAGTCGACCGTGAGCCAGCACGTACGGCGCCTGGAGGACGCCACGGGGCGTCCGCTGTTCACCCGCGACACGCACAGCGTGGAGCTGACGCAGGACGGCGAGGCGATGCTCGGCTTCGCCCGGACGATCCTGAGCGCACACGAGCGGGCCGCCGCCTTCTTCACCGGGACCCGGCTGCGCGGGCGGCTGCGCTTCGGCGCGTCCGAGGACTTCGTGGTGACCCGGCTGCCGGAGATCCTGGAATCGTTCCGGCGCGAGCATCCCGAGGTGGACCTGGAGCTGACCGTCGAGCTGTCCGGGACGCTCAACACCCGTCTGGAGGCGGGCCGGCTCGACCTGATCCTGGCGAAGCGGCGCGCCGAGGAGAGCGGGGGCGAGCCGGTCTGGCGGGACACGCTCGTCTGGATCGGCGCTCCGAAACTGCGGCTCGACCCGGACCGGCCGGTGCCGCTGATCGTCTTCCCGCCGCCGGGCATCACCCGCGCCCGGGCGCTCGAAGCCCTGGAGGCGCACGGCCGGGCGTGGCGGATCGCGTGCACGAGCAGCAGCCTGAGCGCCAACATCGCGGCGGCCCGCGCCGGTCTGGGCGTGATGGCGCACACCCGTGGGCTGGTTCCGCCGGGCCTGACCCAGCTGCCCGCGCGGGCGGGGCTGCCCGACCTGGGCGAGGTCGACTTCGTCCTGCGCACGGGCCGCCCGCGGGGACCGGCCCAGGAGGCGGCCGACGCCCTGGCCGCCGCGATCCTGGCGGGAGGCGTCCGACTCCACCGCCCCGGCTGACCAACGGCCTCGCGCCACCGGCCAGGCGCCGGCCACCTGCCACGGCCACCCGGGACCCTTCGCCACCGGCCACCGGCCAGGCGCCGGCCACCTGCCACGGCCACGGCCACCCGGGACCCTTCGCCACCGGCCACCGGCCACCCAGGACCGTTCGCCACCGGCCACCGGCCAGGGCCACCCCCATCCCCGGGCCACCCGTCAGGCGTACCTCCAGCCGCCGACCCCGGTCTCCGGAGGCATGAACGTGAGCGGCCGGTACAGATTCCGTGGAGATTGCGGCCCACCCTGCTTACTCCCCGGTCAGTAACCACCCCCGACCTCCCGCCACTTACCCCTCCCCACTCTCCTGACCTGTGACAACACCCAATGTCCCGGCTTGGTGAAGGCCCTCCCGCCCGCCAGTCGGGTGGGGTACCGTCACCCGCGCCGTACGGAGCGCGACAGCGAGCGTTCGAGGAGCAGGTCATTGCGCGAGTTCACCGTGCCGCCCATCGAGGCGGCGCCTCAGGTCGGCGGTCTGGCGGACGCCGTGTTCGACCGTGCCGAGCAGACCCCGGACCATGTGGCGCTCGGCCGCAAGGACGCCACCGGGCAGTGGCGTGACGTGACGTCGGCGCAGTTCCGGGACGAGGTGCTCGCGCTCGCGAAGGGGCTGATCGCGCACGGCGTGCGGTTCGGCGACCGGGTCGCCATCATGGCCAGGACCCGCTACGAGTGGACCCTCTTCGACTTCGCGCTCTGGACGCTCGGCGCCCAGTCGGTGCCGATCTACCCGACCGCCTCCGCCGATCAGGTCTACTGGACGCTGCACGACGCCGAGGTCACGGCGTGCGTGGTGGAGTCCGAGGACAACGCGATGACCATCGGTTCGGTGATCGACCGGCTGCCCCTGCTCCAGCGGCTGTGGCAGCTGGACGCGGGCGCCGGCGCGGTCGCCGAACTGACGGCGGCGGGCCGCGAGATCGACGAGGACATCGTGCAGCGGCACCGCCGGGCGGTGACGCCCGAGTCCGTGGCGACGATCATCTACACCTCGGGCACCACGGGCCGCCCCAAGGGCTGTGTCATCACGCACTCCAACCTCATGTTCGAGACGGACATGCTGACCGGCCGCTGGGAGCCGGTCTTCCACTCCAAGCCGGGCGACGAGGCCTCGACGCTGCTCTTCCTGCCGCTCGCCCATGTCTTCGGGCGCATGGTGGAGGTGGCGGCCGTCCAGAGCGGCGTGAAGCTGGGCCACCAGCCCGCCTTGCAGGCGTCCGCGCTCCTGCCGGACCTGGCCGCCTTCCGGCCGACGTTCATCCTGGCCGTGCCGTACGTCTTCGAGAAGGTCTTCCACGCCGCCCGCCGCCGGGCGGAGAGCGAAGGGAAGCTGGGCCCCTTCGACAAGGCCGTCGACGTGGCGGCCAAGTACGCCGAGGCGATGGAGCACAAGGCCTTCGGGCTCGGCCCGGGCCCCTCGGCGGCGCTGCGGATGCAGCACCAGTTCTTCGAGAAGGTCGTGTACGGCAAGGTCCGCGAGGCCATGGGCGGGCGGGTCCGGCACGCGATGTCGGGCGGCTCGGGCATGGACCGGCGGCTCGGGCTCTTCTTCGAGGGCGCCGGGGTGACGATCTTCGAGGGGTACGGCCTGACGGAGTCCTCGGCCGCGGCCACCGCCAATCCGCCCGAGCGGGTCAGGTACGGCACGGTCGGGCAGCCGGTGCCGGGGACGACGGTGCACATCGCCGAGGACGGAGAGGTGTGGCTGTACGGCGGCCAGGTCTTCTCGGGGTACCTCAACAACCCGCAGGCGACCGCCGCCGTCCTGAACGACGGCTGGCTGGCGACCGGGGACCTCGGAGCGCTCGACGAGGACGGCTATCTGACGATCACCGGGCGGAAGAAGGAGATCCTGGTGACCTCCGGCGGCAAGAGCGTGTCGCCGGCCGGCCTGGAGGAGCGGGTGCGGGCGCATCCGCTGATCGCCCAGTGCATCGTGGTGGGCAACGACCGACCGTACATCGCCGCTCTGGTGACGATGGATCAGGAAGCGGTGGAGCACTGGCTGGCGATGCAGGGCCGTCCGCCGCTGCCGCCGGCCGAGCTGGTGCGCGACCCGAGCCTGGAGACGGAGATCCGGCGGGCCGTGGTCGCGGCCAACACCTCCGTCTCGCAGGCGGAGTCCATCCGGACGTTCCGGATCCTGGCGCATCCGTTCAGCGAGGAGCACGGCCTGCTCACCCCGTCCCTGAAGCTGAAGCGGAAGGCGATCGAGCAGGCGTACGCGGCCGAGGTCAACGCGCTGTACGGCTGACGGGAGCAGCCCTCAAACCCGGCTGACACATCATCAATTGACGCTGCATCAGTTATTGACGGTTCATCAGCACGGTCACAGAATGCGGGCACCCGACGGAGGGATCACCCGTGCCGCGACCGTTGCGCACCATCGCCGCCACCTTGACGCTGCTCCTCGTGACCGCCTGCAACTCCGCCTCGTCCAGCGGCGGTACGACCACCTCCTCGGTACGCGGAGTCACCGCCGACGCGATCAAGGTCGGCGGCATCGTCTCCATGACCACCGCGAGCGGCTACTCCAAGAAGGACACCGACCTCGGCGCCCGGGCCCGCTACGACCGGGCCAACGCCGAAGGCGGGATCAACGGCCGGACGATCGACTACCTCGGCGCCGAGGACGACGGCCAGGACCCGGCCAGGAACCTCGCGGCGGCCCGCAAACTCGTCCAGCAGGACAAGGTCTTCGCGGTCTCCCCCATGAGTTCGGTCACCTTCGCGGGCGCCGACTTCCTCAACGGCCAGAAGGTCCCGACCGTCGGCTGGGGCACGCTCCCCTCGTTCTGCGGTCCCGCGTACATCTACGGCTTCAACGGCTGCCTCGTCCCCACGCCCGGCGGCACCCTCAACCAGACCTGGCCCGAGGGCCTCGCCACCGTCCTCGGCGGCGCGCGGGGCAAGTCGGTCGCGCTCATCGCGGGCGACAACGACGCCGGGAAGTTCGGCATCCGCACCTTCACCCAGGGCTTCAGGGCGGCCGGCTTCCAGGTCCCGTACGCCAAGGCCGTGGTGCCCGCGACCTCGATGCCGAGCGACTGGTCGGCGTACACCAAGGAGATCCTGCGCTCGGGCCCCGGCGGCCGCGCGCCCGACGCCGTCGTCTCCGTGATGCAGACGCCGTACAACATCGGTCTGTTCACCGCGCTCAAGAGGTCCGGCTACAAGGGCGTCATCTCCGACCCGACGGACTACGACCCCGGGCTGCTCGCCAAGGAGGCGACGAAGCAGGCGCTCGACGGGGTGCACGTCCTGCTGCAGTTCCAGCCGTTCGAGGCGGACAGCCCGGCGATGCGCCGGTTCAAGGAGGACATCAGGAAGGCGGCAGGTGGCAAGGAGGTACCGCTCAACATGCACATGCTCACCGGCTACATGAGCGCCGACCTCTTCCTCGCCATCGCCGCGAAAGCGGGCAAGGACCTCACCGTCGAGTCGTTCCAGCAGGCCGCGAACGGGTTCTCCGACACCGGCACGCTGGTCGGTGACCGCGCCGAGCCCAAGGGGCAGAAGGAGAGCTTCGGCTGCGGGGCGCTGGTCCGGCTGAAGAACGGGCGGTACGAGGTGGCCGTGCCGTTCCGGTGCTATCCGCCGATCCCGTTCGGCTGAGGGGCGCGTTCGCGTGGGTGACCTGCTGGGCTTCGTCCTGAGCGGGCTGGTCTCGGGCGCGCTGTACGCGCTGCTCGCGACCGGGCTCGTACTCTCGTACTCCGCCTCCGGGCTCTTCAACTTCGCGCACGGCGCCACCGCCTATCTCTGCGCGCTGGCGTTCTACGAGCTCCACTCCGGCTTCGGCTGGCCTGCCGTCCCCACCGCCCTGCTCCTGGTGTGCGTGGTCGCGCCCGGGCTCGGGTGGGGACTGGACCGGCTGATGTTCCGCAAGCTCGCGGGTGTCGGCGAGACGGCGCAGATCGTGGCGACGATCGGTCTGCTCGTCGCCCTGCCGGCGGCCGGGCTGTGGGCGGTGGAGCTGCTGGAACGGGCCGGGGCGCCGGTCCTGCCCGCCGAGAACCAGTTCGGGCTGCCGGGCGTCGGACCGAGCCCGGCGGAGTCCTGGCAGCTCCTGGACAGCGTCGGCATCGACTCCGACCAGCTCATCACCTGGGTCGCGACGGCCCTCGCCGCCGCCGGTCTGTGGGTGCTGATGCGGCACACCCGGCTCGGGCTGCTGCTGCGTGCGGCCGTCGACAACCGCTCGCTGACCGAACTGCGCGGCATCAGCGCGGACCGGCTGTCCTCGATCGCCTGGATGCTGTCCTCGGGCCTCGCCGGGCTCGCCGGGGTCCTCGCCACCCCGCTCCTGGGGTTGTCGGCCCACGACTACACCCTGTTCCTGTTCGTCTCGGCGACGGCGGCGGTGCTCGGGCGGTTCCTCTCCGTGCCGCTCGCCTTCGCGGGCGGGCTCGGGCTCGGGGTGCTGCAGAACCTGGTGGCCGGCTACTCCTCGTTCGCCGACGACATCACCGGCTTCCGCACCGCCGTGCCCTTCCTCATCCTCTTCGCCGGGCTCGTCGTGCTCGCGCGGCGACGGCGGGCCGCGGGCACGGCGGCGGCGGACCCGCCGCCGGTCGACTATCTGGCCGGGAAGGGCCGGCGGCGCCGCTGGGGCGCGTGGGTGGTGGGCGGCGCGCTGCTCGGTACGGCGTTCTACACCGTCACGACGCCCTTCTGGAGCGGGATCCTGGCCCAGGGGCTCGCCGTCGGGCTCGTGTTCATGTCGTTCACGGTGGTGACCGGTCTCGGGGCGATGGTCTCGCTGGCCCAGGCGACGTTCGTGACCGGCGCCGCCCTGGTCGCGGGGCTGCTGATGAGCCACGGCTGGCCGTTCGTCGCGGCGGCGGCGATCGGCACGGTCGCGGCGGCGCTCCTCGGCGCGGTGGTGGCGTTGCCCGCGCTCCGGCTCGGCGGACGGTCCCTCGCGCTCGCCACGCTGGCCCTCGCGTTCCTGGCGGACCAGGTGCTGTTCCAGCTGGGATGGCTGCGCAACGGCGACACCGGGTGGGAGATCCCCCGCCCGGTCGTCGGTCCGGTGGACCTGGGCGACGACCGGGCGCTCGGGCTCGCGCTCGTGCTGCTCTGCGGAGCGGTGGTGGCCCTGCTGACCTGGCTGCGCGGCTCCCGGTGGGGCCGGGCGATCCTGGCGGTGCGGTCGGCGCCGGAGGCGGCCGCCGCGTCGGGCGTCTCGGTGGTACGGACGAAGCTTCTGCTCTTCACGGTGTCGGCGGGGCTCGCGGGGTTCGGCGGCGTACTGCTGGCCTCGTACAGCACGCGGATCACGGCGACGGACTTCACGGCGATGACGGGCCTGGTGTGGCTGGCCGTCGTGGTCGCGGCGGGGGTGCGGCGCCCGCAGTTCGCGGTGGTGGCGGGCCTGGTCTTCGCGGTGGTCCCGCACCTGATGGCCACGTACGTGACGGAGTCCGCGCACCTGCCGGTGATCCTCTTCGGCCTCGCGGGCCTCGCCCTGGCGAACGACCCGGACGGCTACTGCGCGGCCTGGCCGTCCCGGCGGGCGGCCCGGGCGGCACGACGGCCCGGCTCGGCGGAGGCGGAGGCTGCGCTGCCGGGCGGACCGGGGGTGGCGGGGGTGCCGGGCGTGGCGGGGGTGCCGGGCGTGGCGGGGGTGCCGGGCGGACCGGGCGGACCGGGCGGGCCCGGGTCAGCGGCCGGGGCGATTCCGGAGCAGGCACCCGATCCCGTACGGGAGGAGATCGCGGGGCCGATACGGGAGGACGCCGCGGGACCCGTACGGGATGAGGCCTCAGGGCCGGTACGGGTGCGGGCGCGGGCGCCGGAGGCCGGCGCAGGGGCCGGGACCGGTTCCGGACCCGCAGCCACCACCGCCACCACCCCCGCGTTGGAACTGCGGGGCGTGTACGCCGGGTACGGGGGTGCGGGCGTGCTGCGCGGGGCGGATCTCGCGGTGCGCGGGGGCGAGGCGCTCGTGCTGCTCGGGCCCAACGGGGCCGGGAAGTCCACGCTGTGCCGCGTGGCGGCGGGCCTGCTGCGGCCCGCCCAGGGACTGGTACGCGTCCGGGGCGAGGACGCCACCGGGGACACGGCCGTCGCGCGGGCGCGGCGCGGCGTGCGACTCGCGCCCGAGGGGAGGGGGATCTTCGCCGGGCTCTCCATCGAGGAGAACCTGGCCCTTCACCTGCCGGCCGCCGAGGACCGCGACGCCGTCTACGCCCGCTTCCCGGTGCTCGCCGCCCGCCGGTCCGTCGCCGCCGGATCCCTGTCGGGCGGGGAGCAGCAGCTGCTCGCGCTCGCGCCGCTCCTCCAGCACCCGCCGGAGGTCCTGGTCGCCGACGAGCCCTCGCTCGGTCTCGCGCCCCGGGTGGTGGACGAGGTCTTCCGCCTCCTCTCGGAGCTCCGCGCGCACGGGACCGCGCTGGTCCTGGTGGAGGAGAAGGCGGCCGAGGTGCTCGCCCTCGCCGACACCGTCGCGTACCTCGCCCAGGGCGAGACCGCATGGTCGGGGCCGAGGTCCGAGGTGGATCAGGACCGGCTCGCCGAGGCCTACCTGGGGACGGGAGTCCGCCGATGACCGCCGCCATGCTCCGTGCGAGCGGGATCGACGTCCGCTTCGGCGGCGTCCACGCCCTGCGCGACGTGACTCTCGACGTCCGGCCGGGCGAGGTCTGCGGCCTCATCGGGCCCAACGGCGCCGGCAAGACGACGCTCTTCGACGTCCTGTCCGGGATCCGCAGGCCGGACGCCGGCGGGATCACGTACGCGGGGGCGGACATCACCCGCCGCTCCCCCGTCTGGCGGGCCCGGCACGGCATCCGCCGCACCTTTCAACGCCAGCAGCTCTTCGGGCAGTTGACGGTGACGGACAACCTGGTCGTGGCCCAGGACTGGCGGGGCGGTCCGCGCCGGGGCGCACGCCACCGGGAGCGGGCGGCCGCCGTGCTCCACGAGTGCGGGCTCGACGCGCTCGCCGGCGCGTACGCGGGCGCCCTGCCCGTCGGGCAGGCCCGCATGGTCGAACTCGCCCGGGCCCTCGCCGATCCGCCCCGGGTCCTGCTGCTGGACGAGCCCGCGTCCGGGACGACCGCCGAGGAGCGACGCCAACTGGCCGCCGTCATCCGTCACATGGCGGACGAGGAGAACTGCGCGGTGCTGCTGGTCGAGCACAACGTGGCCTTCGTGATGGAGCTGTGCGCGCGGGTCGTCGTGCTCGACCTCGGCCGGGTCCTCGCCGAGGGGACGGCGGCCGAGGTACGGGCCGATCCGGCCGTACGGGAGGCGTACCTGGGCACGGCGCCGGGCGGAGCGGCCACCGGGTGAGCCGCCTCCGGGCGCTTCGGTGCCCAGGCAAAGCCGCCTCCGGGCGCTTCGGTGCCCAGGCAAGCCGCCTCCGGGGGCCCGAGTGCGCACGACACCCCGGTCTCGGGGAATGAGATCGTCCCTGAGAGTGTTGACGCCGCGAGTACCACCCCCCGACACGTAAGGATCGACCGCACGTGAGCACGGACAACAAGGTCCCTTCCCTCACCCTGAACAACGGCGTCGAGATGCCGCAGCTCGGCTTCGGTGTCTGGCAGGTGCCGGACGACGAGGCGACCCGGGCGGTGTCGACCGCCCTGGAGGCGGGCTACCGCTCGATCGACACGGCCGCGATCTACGAGAACGAGACGGGCACCGGCCGGGCGATCGCCGCGTCCGACGTTCCCCGTGAGGACCTGTTCGTCACCACCAAGCTGTGGAACAGCGAGCAGGGCCACGACTCGACGCTGCGCGCCTTCGACGCCTCCCTGGAGAAGCTGGGCCTCGACTACGTGGATCTGTACCTGATCCACTGGCCGGTGCCGGCGAAGGACGCCTATGTCGACACCTACCGGGCGTTCGAGAAGATCCTGGCCGACGGCCGGGCGAAGGCGATCGGTGTCTCCAACTTCCTTCCGGAGCACCTGGAGCGACTGATCGGCGAGACGTCGGTCGTCCCCGCCGTCAACCAGATCGAGCTGCACCCGCATCTGCAGCAGCACGCCTCCCGCGAGGCGCACGCCCGGCACGGCATCGCGACCGAGGCCTGGTCGCCGCTGGGCCAGGGCAAGGGGCTCCTCGACGTTCCGGCGATCGTCGCCGTCGCGCAGAAGCACGGCCGCACCCCGGCCCAGGTCGTGCTGCGCTGGCACCTTCAGACGGGGAACGTGGTCATCCCGAAGTCGGTGACCCCGTCCCGTATCCGCGAGAACATCGACGTCTTCGGCTTCACGCTGGACGACGAGGACATGGCGGCCATCGCGGTCCTCGACGAGAACCGGCGGCTGGGTCCGAACCCGGCCGAGTTCAACGTCGGCGCCTGAGCGGACGCGAGACGAAGGTGGGCGCCGGAAGACCGGCGCCCACCTTCCGCGTCGTGCGACCAGAAGGTGGACGGCCAGGCGCTCAGGCGGTCAGACGCTCAGGCGGTCAGGCGGTCAGACGCTCAGGCGGTCAGGCGGTCAGACAGTCAGGCGGTCAGACAGTCAGGCGGTCAGACGCTCACGCGGTCAGACAGTCAGGCGGACGGTCAGACGGTCAGGACCAGCTTGCCGCGCGTGCGGCCCGACTCGCCGAGTTCGTGCGCCTTGGCCGCCTCCGCCAGCGGCAGGACCGTGTCGACCTCCGGCCGCAGCCTGCCCGACGCCACCAGCTCGGCGAGGCCCAGCAGACCGGCGTAGTCCGGCTCGACGAGCGTGAAGCCGGTACGGATGCCCCGCTCGGGCGCCGGTACGGTGTCGGGCCCGGGCAGCGTCACCAGCGCGCCGCCGTCGCGCAGCACGGGCAGCGAGCGCGTGCTGTAGTCGCCGCCGTAGCAGTCGAGGACGACGTCCACGTCCCGTACGGCCTCGGCGAAGTCGGTCGTCGTGTAGTCGATCGGCTCGTCCACGCCGAGGGAGCGCAGGAAGTCGTGCTTGGCGGCGCTCGCCGTGCCGATGACGTACGCGCCGCGCGCCTTGGCGATCTGCACGGCGAGGTGGCCGACGCCCCCGGCCGCCGCGTGGACCAGGACCCGCTGGCCGCCGCGCAGGCCTGCGGTCTCGACGAGCGCCTGCCAGGCGGTCAGCCCGGCGAGGGGCAGCGCCGCGGCCTCCACGTGGGTGAGTGCGGCGGGCTTGCGGGCGAAGTGACGGGCCGGCGCGGCGACGTACTCCGCGTAGCCGCCCGCCTGCCGCGGGAACTGCGGCATCCCGAAGACCTCGTCACCGGGCGCGTAGAGGGTGACGCCGAGGCCGACGGCCTCGACGACGCCGGAGACGTCGTAGCCGAGGATCGGGGTCTCGCCCCACTGGCCGAAGCCGCCGGTGGCGCGGGACTTCCAGTCGACGGGGTTGATGCCGGCCGCGTGGACCCGGACGAGGATCTCGGTCGGACCCGGCTCGGGCCGGGCGGCCCGGGTCTCGGTGAGGACCTCCGGGCCGCCCCACTCGGTGGCGGTGATCGCACGCATGGTGACGGGGGCTGCGGTGGCGGTGTCGTTCATGAAGGGGGCTCCTGGTTCCGGTGCTTCCTGGTGACACCAGACTCCGGCCCCGGGACGCCGAGCGGTACTGGCCGGATAGCCATGATGTGACAGAATCTGGCCATGACCTCCTGCGTGTCACCCCCACCGGCGCCACGGCCGGCGGCCCTGCCGCCGGTCCACCGCGTCGCCGTGCTCGCCCTGGACGGGGTGATCCCGTTCGAGCTGGGCATCCCGGCCCGGATCCTCGGCGGGGCGCACACCGAGGACGGGTGGCCCCTCTACGACGTACGCGTGTGCACCCTCGACGGCGGCCCGGTCCGCACCTCCGACGGTTTCTCGATCGTCGTCGAGCACGGGCCCGAGGAACTGGCCACGGCGGACACCGTCGTCGTGCCGCCCACGCACGAGCTGCGGGCCCTCGCCGACGACGGCAGCCTGGCCGGCACGGTGGGCGGCGCGCTGGCGCGGATCAGGCCCGGCGCGCGGGTGGTGTCCATCTGCACCGGAGCGTACGCGCTCGCGGCGGCCGGGCTCCTCGACGGACGGCCGGCCACCACGCACTGGTGGGAGGCCGCCCACTTCCGGTCGCTCTTCCCCGAGGTCCGGCTCGACGAGGACGTGCTCTTCGTGGACGACGGGGACGTCCTGACCTCGGCGGGCGCGGCGGCCGGGGTGGACCTCTGCCTGCACCTGGTACGGCGGGACCACGGCAGCGCCACCGCCAACGCGGTGGCGCGGCGCTGTGTCGTCCCGCCGTGGCGGGACGGCGGCCAGGCCCAGTACATCGAGCGTCCGGTCCCGGAGCCGACGACGGCCACCACCGCCCCCACCCGCGCGTGGGCACTGGAACGCCTGGAGCGGCCGCTGACCCTGACCGAGCTGGCGGACCACGCGCGCATGAGCGTACGGACCTTCACGCGCAGGTTCCGGGACGAGGCGGGGACGACGCCCGGACAGTGGCTGACCGCCCAACGGGTCGAGCTGGCCAAGCAGTTGCTGGAGACCAGCGATCTGTCGGTGGACCACATCGCGGACCGGGCCGGGTTCGGCAGCGGGAACTCGCTGCGCCAGCACATGCGCGCCCTGGTCGGCATCTCCCCGGCCGCCTACCGGCGCGCTTTCCATCGGACGTCCGGAGAACTTACGGTCGTGGAGATCACGGTCAAGGAAAAGGAGTTCGCCCAGTGAGCGGTTCGAGCGGTTCACCCACTCCGGTCCACGAGGGTCTCTACCGGGTCCGGAACGTGGCCAGCGGGCTGCTCCTGGAGGTGTACCAAGGGTCGAGCCGCAGCGGCGCCAACGTCCAGCAGGGCAAGGAGAACGGCACGCCGGGCCAGCACTGGCACATCATCCCCGTGGAGAACGGCGGCGGCCTGCACCACCTGGTGAACGCGGCGAGCGGCAAGCGGCTCGACGTGGCGAACGCCTCCACGGAGAACGGCGCCAACATCCAGCAGTGGAAGGCGAACAACTTCGGCGCGCAGGAGTGGATCATCGAGCAGGACCTGGAGTCTCCCGGCACGGTCGCACTGGTGAGCTTCATCAGCGGGCTGCTGCTGGAGGTCGAGGAAGGCTCGATGGACGACGGCGGGAACGTACGGCAGTGGGAGGACACCGACTCCCCCTCCCAGTGGTGGCAGTTGGAGCCGGTGACCTGACCCACCGGGGCGGCTGAACGGTCGGGCCCCGCTGACCCGCCGTGTCGCAGCCCCGGCGCGTGTGCCACTGACCCGCCGTGTGCCGCAGCCCCGCCGCGCGCCGCCGACCTGCCGCCTCGCCGCGTGCCGCTCAGCCCTTGCGGGCGGTGTGGACCGTGGAGGCGGAGAGCATGAAGAGGTCCGAACGCCGGTGCACGGAGAGCGGGTCCGCCGGGTCGAGCAGCCGGGCGAGGCTCGCCCGGTCGTCGGCGTCGAGCCGCTCGTCGAGCGGGTCCCGCAGCCGCGTGAAGTGGGCGACGATCTGCTCGCGGACGACGACGGGGACCGGCGCCGGGATGTCCGTGAGGAAGGTGCGGGTGCCGCTGGGGGTGAGGCCGGTGGAGGCGAGCAGCGCCCGCCAGTCGTCCGCCTCGTCCTTGCTGTCCGGGAGTTCGGCCCGCATCCGGGCGAACCAGTCGGCGTGCGCGGCCTCGATCCTGGTCTCCAGGCCGGGTCGGCCGAAGCCGATGTTCGCGGGCAGGTGGCGGGCGTAGAGGCCGCCCTCGACGAGGGCGATCAGACCGCCGGGCCGCAGCAGCCCGGCGAAGGAGGCGAGGGCGCCGCGCTGGTCGCCGATGTGGTGCGTGGAGTTGCCGGCCCAGATCAGGTCGGCCTCGCCCAAGGCCTCGAAGTCCGCGGGGAGTTCGGCGTGCAGTGTGGCGACGCGGCCGCCCAGACCCTGGGCCTCGGCGCGAGCGCGGGCCCGCTCCAGGAGTTCCGGCGCCCCGTCCACGGCGACGACCTCGGCGAACGGGAAGGCCTCGGCGAGCAGCGTGGTGATCACCCCGGGGCCGCTGCCGACGTCGAGGGCCCGGCGGACCCCCGCGGCCGGCACGAGTTCGCCGAGCCAGGCGGCGGCCCGGGTGTAGAGGGGGCTGTGGGTCTCGGCCTGACGCTCCAGGAGCGGCGCCATCGCGGCCCAGTCGAGGGGGGTGGCGTGGTGCCGGTGGCCGTCGTGGTGCTCGCGGTCGTGGTCGTGGTCGTGTGTCATGGTGACAGCGTGCGGGGAGCACGCGAGAAACGCGAGAAATGTTGCCGTTCCGGCAAAGGGGTTCACTCCCGCCGGCGGAACTCCTGCGGGCTGACCCCCCCGCACCCGCTTGAACGCGGCGCTGAGCGCGAAGGCGCTGCTGTAGCCGACCTGGCGGGCCACCGCCTCGACCGTGGCGTCCGTCTGCCGCAGCAGGTCGGCGGCGCGGGCGAGCCGCCAGCCGGTGAGGTACGCCATCGGCGGCTCGCCGACCAGCTCGGCGAACCGCCGGGCCAGCCCGGCGCGCGAGACGCCCGCCTTCGCGGCGAGCGAGGAGACCGTCCAGGGGTGGGCCGGGTCGTCCTGGAGGAGGCGCAGGGCGCGGCCGACGACGGGGTCGGCCATGGCGCGGTACCAGCCGGGGGCCTGGGCGCCGGGGCGGGAGAACCAGGCGCGGACGGCGGCGATGAGGAGCAGGTCGAGGACCCGGTCGAGGACGACGCTCTGGCCGGGTTCGTCGCGGGAGATCTCCTCGTCGAGGAACGGCATGAGCGGGCAGTTCCACACGTCGGCGGGCAGGTGCAGCAGGTGCGGCAGGGCGTCGAGGAGGCTCCGGCTCACCTCGCCGCCCAGCTGGTAGGTGCCGACGAGGACGGTGTTCGTGCCGTCGAGCGCGTTGCCCCAGGTCCGTACCCCCAGGTGCATGGACTGGGCGAGCGGCTCCCCGCTCAGGGTGGAGCAGGCGCCGCCGGGGCCGATCCGCGCGCGGGGCGGGGCGTCGGGCGCGTCCGCGACGGTGTACGGCTCCGGGCCGCGCACGATCGCGATGTCGCCGGGGCGGAGCAGGACGGGGTCTCCCCGGTCGGGGACGATCCAGGCCTCGCCCTCGGTGACGCACATCAGGCAGAGCGGCGCGTGGTCCTCGATCCGCACGGCCCACGGCGCATCCATGATCATCCGGAGCAGGAAGGCGCCTTTGGCCCGTGGCCCGTCGAGGAGTCCGGCGAGAGCGTCCATGGCCACAGGGTATGCGGGGGCCGAAGCGAGGCGTAGACGCACGCGTATGGGAGTGAGTCCGTGGAGCATGGGAAGCGCGGCCGGATCCCGCGAACCTTGCACCATGACGACGAACGAGAGCACCCACACGAACACCGACGCGACCGACGCCACCGGCTCGACCGGCTCGACCGGCTCGACCGGCTCGACCGGCTCGACCACGACCGCGCGGACGGTCCTGGTGACGAGCGCGACCGGCAAGACGGGCCGACGGGTCGCCGAGCGGCTGACCGCCCGGGGCGCGACCGTCAGGGCGGGCTCCCGGTCCGGTACGACGCCCTTCGACTGGGAGGCCGTGTCCACCTGGGCCCCCGCGCTCCGGGGCGTGGACCACGCGTACGTGAACTACTACCCGGACCTCGCCGCACCCGGCGCCATCGAGGCGATGCGCGCCTTCGGCGCACTCGCCGCGGCGAACGGGGTGCGGCGGCTGACGCTGCTGTCGGGGCGCGGCGAGCCGCAGGCGGTCCACGCGGAGGAGGCGCTGCGGGCGGCCCTCGCCGGCTCCGGCGCCGAACTGAGCGTCGTACGGGCCGCGTTCTTCGCGCAGAACTTCAGCGAAGGGGTGCTGGCCGAGGGCGTCGCCGAGGGCGCCCTGCCCTTCCCGGCGGGCGGGACGGCCGAGCCGTTCATCGACGTCGACGACCTGGCGGACGTGATCGTGGAGACGCTGGTCCAGGACGGCCAGGCGGGGCTGGTGCACGAGGTGACGGGCCCCCGGCTGCTGACCTTCGCGGAGGCGGCCGCTGCCATGTCCGCCGCCTCGGGCCGCGAGGTCACCTATCTGCCGATGGACGAGGCGGCGTACGCCGCCCTGCTCCAGGAGTTCGGGCTTCCCGAGGCGGAGGCGCTGTGGCTCTCGGAACTCTTCACCATGCTGCTCGACGGGCACAACGCCGCCGTGACGGACGGGGTGAAGCGGGTCCTGGGCCGCGAGCCGCGCGACTTCAGGGAGTTCGCGGACCGGGCGTTCGGGGCGAGGAGGGCGTAGCTCCGTACCGGGCCGCCAGCCGGTGGACGGTCTCCGTGAGGCGGTAGCGGAGCTCCGCCGGTTCCAGGACCTCCACCTCCGCCCCCAGGGCGAGGAACGCGTCGTGGGCGTGGGCGAGCGTCTCGATCGGGAGGGTGGCGCGGAGCCGGCCGTCCGGCTCGGGCACGCCGGTATCTCGGCCGACACCGCCCGCTGGGAGCAGGCGTTCGCGCCGCCCGGCCGGGAGTGGGTGACGAACTGGGTGATGGAGTTCAGTCCCCGGTGACACCGCGGCGGAACGCCACGAGGGGGTAGGCCGGGTCGGCACGGGGCCGGTCCTGATCCGGGAGTGCGGCGAGCTCGGCGACGAGCCGGTCCGTCGTCGCCTCGGCGCCGTCGAACCACGAGGCGTAGTACCCGCGTCGCAGTTTCTCCGCCGTGCGGCGCGGGGTGGCGCCCTGGCCGTGGCCGGTGAAGCGGGTGGCGCCCGCCGGGACGAGACCGTGGGCGCCGGCGGTCGCGGTGATCCGGTCGTGCCGGTCGCGGGCCCGTCCGTGGGAGCGGTACGGGGCGAGGACGCGGTCGATGTCGCTGCCGACGTCGTGGGCCGCGTCCTTGTCGACGGTGGCGATGAACACCCCGCCGGGGCGCAGCACCCGGGCCGCCTCGGCGACGATCTCGGCGGCGAACGGGACCAGGTGGAGCAGCCAGACCGCGCTGACGGCGTCGACGCGGCCGTCCGGCAGGGGCAGCGCGCGGGCGTCGGCGAGCACGACCCCGCCCGGGACGCGTTCCACGGCCTTGCGGGCCATGGCGGGCGCGGCGTCGGCGCCGTACACGCGCAGCCCCGGGCGGGTCAGCCGCCCGGTGACGAGGCCGGTGCCGCAGGCCAGGTCGAGGAGCGTGCGGGCGCCGGCCGGGACGAGGCGCAGGACGGCCGAGGCGGCCGCCTCGGCGCGCGGCACCCCGCCGCGCGTCTCGTCGTAGCGGTCCGCTTCGGCGTCGTAGTCGAGCACGGTGTCCCCCATGCGGGGAGACCCTAGTCGCCGGGTCGGGCCGCTCCGTGGCCGGGGGCGATGTCCTCGATGCGGGCGGCCAGTTCGACGTCCTTCTCGGTGACCGCGGGTCCGGCGGAGTGGGTGTTCACGGAGACCGCGACGGTGTTGTAACCGAGCGTCAGGTCGGAGTGGTGGTTCAGCTCCTGCTGGATCTGCGCGACGTGGACGACCATCGCGGTGGCCGCGAAGTGGTCGTCGAGACGGTAGGTGCGGGTGATCCGGTCGTCCTGAAGGGACCACCCGGGGAGCTCGCGCAACCGGTCCTCGATCTCCTTCTGCGACAGCGGCTCTGGGGCCATGTCCGTACTCCCTCCGGTCGGGTTCGCTGACCGTGACGATACGGTCCCGGGGACTCGATACCCGGGCCGACACCTGGGATAGCGTCGGGGCATGACATCGGTCGGGACGGGCAGGGCGACGGGCAGGGCGACGGGCTCCGAGGTGGGCACCGCGGTGGGGCCGCTGCTGCGCGGCTGGCGCGAGGAGCGGCGGCTGAGCCAGCTGGAGCTGGCGCTGCGGGCCGATTCCTCGGCCCGGCACATCTCCTTCATCGAGACGGGCAGGTCGCGGCCGAGCGAGCAGATGATCCTGCGCCTCGCGGAGCACCTGGACGTGCCCGTGCGGGAGCGGAACGCGCTGCTGCTCGCCGCCGGTTACGCCCCGCGCTACCGGGAGTCGACGCTCGACGACCCGCAGCTGGAGACCCTGCGCGAGGGCATCGCGCAGCTGCTGCGGGGGTACGACCCGTATCCGGCGCTCGTCGTGGACGGCGCGTACACGGTGGTGGCGGCGAACGAGAGCATCGGGATGCTGCTGGCCGGGCTGCCGGAGCACCTGCTCACCCCGCCTCTGAACGCGATGCGCATCACCCTGCACCCGGAGGGGCTCGCGCCCCGGATCCGGAACCTGCGGGAGTGGCGGGGTCATCTGCTGGCGCAGATGGAGCGGCAGATCGCGCTGTCCCGCTCGCAGCCGCTGCGCGCGCTGTACGAGGAGGTGGCGGCCTACCCGCTGCCGGAGGGCGGCGCGGCGGACCCGGACGACCGGGAGGACCCGGAGCCGTATCCGTACTTCGCGCTGCCGCTGCGGATCGAGCACGACGGCCGGGTCCTGTCGTTCGTGTCGTCGATCTCGACGTTCAACACCCCGATGGACGTGACCGTCGCCGAGCTGGCCATCGAGACGCTGCTCCCGGCCGACCCGGAGACGGTCGCGTACCTCCGGTCGTTCAGGGCCTAGTGGCCGCCCGCAGGGCGGACCACTGCAGGGCGGCGAACCCACCGACGGTGGCGGCCTGGACGAGGGTCCACACCACGCCGGCGGTGGTGGGCTCCAGCCAGGCGACGAGCGCGACGACGCTGAGCACGGTCCAGAGGACGTTGATGTCGACGACGAGCTTGACGCCGAGGGCCGGGGGCTCGGCGCGGCGCGCCACCCAGGCGACGCCCACCGCGTACACGGCGAGGAAGACGCCCAGTTCGAGGAGGACCGCCGGGTCGACGCCGAAGAGTTCGCCGAGCGGCCCGGAGGCGGCGAGGTAGGCGAGCCCGTTGGCCCCGGTGACGACGGCGTCGAGCGCGAGGAACCGGCGCACCGCGGACTGCGGCCGGGTGGTGCGGGAGAGACCGGCGAGCAGGGCCTGGGACATGGTGGATCAGCCTCCATCGGGGACGTTTCTGCTGGTCGTGACACCGGGGCTCGGCCGGAGTGCGCCGGCCGAGTCCCGGTGACCCCCACGATGCCGCGACGCCCGGCACGGGTCGATTACGTCCGGGGTAAGGGGAGGGCGTGAGCCTGTCCGCACGGGGCCTGCCCGCTCCGCCGACGTCCCGTCAGTACGCGGCGTCGCGGTGCTGGATGTAGGCGCGCAGCCGGGTCGTGTCGGCCGCCGTCCAGCCCTTCGGCGGGGCCACGGCCGCCCAGCCGTCCACGGCGCCGGCGCCGTAGCGATGGCCGTGCGGGGCCTGCACTCCGTACGAGACGGCCATGTCGATCGAGGTCTGCCAGAAGGCGACGAACGGGAACCAGTCGATCTCGGGCGTGATGTCCGGGCCGAGCGGGTCGCCCAGCCACTCGGGCCGCTCCAGGAGGAGGTCCGGCGACCACCAGACGACCGGGTCCGAGGCGTTCTGCAGATAGACCGCGCGGGGGAACTGCCAGCGGGCGGGAGGCCGGGCGAGGTCCGCCGCCGGGAACTGGGCGAAGCGCACCCGCGCCCCGCCCTCGTACTGCGGACGCCACACCGGGCTGCCGGGGTCCCGGTCGCGGCGGATCCGCTGCGACGTCGGGGAGAAGTTCGGGGTGCCGAGCAGCAGGGCCCCGTCGGTGCGGGCGAGCAGGTCGTCGGGGCCGTCGAAGGAGGCCTCCACGGCGTACGCCCCGAGACTCTCGCCGGTGACCAGGAACCGGGGCCGCCGCTCGGCGGGGAGCGCGTCGATCCTGGCGCGCACGGCCTGGACGAGTGCCCGGGTGGCCTGGCCGGCCTTCTCCTTGTCGACGAGGAAGGAGACCCAGCTCGGCAGGTACGAGTACTGCACGGCGACGATCGCGGTGTCGCCCCGGTACATGAACTCCAGCGGCTCGGCCACGTTCGGGTCGACCCAGCCGGTGCCGGTGGTGCCGGCGACGACGAGGACCTGGCGGTCGAAGGCGCCGGTGCGCTCCAGTTCGCGTACGGCGAGGCGGGCCTGGGCCGCGAAGGGGCGCTCGTCGGTGAAGGCGGCCGGCAGCGCCGAGGGTATGTAGACGCGGACCGGGTCCTCGGCGGGGGCGCCACTCACGGCGGTGACCTGGGCCCGGGTGGGGACCGAGCCGGTGAAGTTGCGGCCCTGGTAGCCGAGGTCCCGCCAGGGGATGAGGGAGCCGGGACCGCCGGAGACGTACCGCGAGAGGGGCCGGTGAATGCCGTCCTTCGTCCCGTCGTTGGTCGCCTCGGCGATCCGGTCGGCGATGTCGACGATCCCCCGGTCGAAGACCACGTCCCGGACGCCGACGAGGACGGCGAGGGCGGAGAGCAGCGCCCCGACGGCGAAGGCGGCGGGCCGGGGCAGGAGCCGGCCGAGCAGCCGGATCAGCCGGGCGGAGCCGAGCCGGACGGTCCGGGCGACGAGGAGCAGCGCGAGCAGGAGCCCGAGCGTCATCAGCGCGATCATCGGCGTGTGCCAGGTGAGGGCGGGCTCCAGGCCCTGCAGGACCCGGAGCTGACGCTGCATCCGGGCGCTCTCGGAGATCAGCCACACCGACAGGACCGGGGTGCTCAGCCAGTACGCCTGCCAGCACCGGGCCCGCACGCGCTCACCGGGTCGGCGGGGCACGAGCGCCCGGAACAGCCAGGCGGCCGAGGAGCCGAGCGCGTACCCGATGACGGCGGTGATGCCGCCGACGACGCCCTGGAGGTACCAGGGGCGCGGGACGAGCGAGGGGGTGAGGGAGGCCCAGAAGAAGAGCGTGGCGGCGCAGAGGGCGGTCAGGTCGGGCCAGCGGCGGATCAGGTACGAGGGGTCGGGGCGGTCCCAGTAGGGGCGGCGCGCGAGGGCCGGGAGCCGTCCGCCGAGTGCCCTGAGCCGGTCGGCGGGCGCGGTGGGGCGGTCGGCGGGCGTGGTGGGGCGGTCGGCGGGCGTGGTGGGGCGGTCGGCGGGCGTGGTGGGGCGGTCGGCGGGCGTGGTGGGGCGGTCGGCGGGGCCGGCGGACCGATCGGTGGTGGGGTGCCGGTCGGTCGAGGTCATCGGGTCAGCCTCGTCCACCGCGCACGGCCCGCGCAACCGGTCCGCCGGCACTGCCTCGGGGGCCGGAGACGACCTAGGCGCGTTCCTCCCGGGCCGGGCCGGGGGCGGGCTCGGCCGTGCGGGCCGGGGACCGTTCCGGTTCGGCGGGCGCGCCGCGTTCGGCGCGGGCGGCCTCGGCGCGCAGCAGGGCGCGCAGGACGGCGAAGGGGTCGACGGGCATGGGTACTCCTTGCGGTGGGGGGTGGTGTGCCGGGAGAGGTACGGGCCTCTCAGCAGCGCATCACCACGCACCGCAGGGCGTCGCCGTGGGGACGGAGCGCGGGCGGGGAGCCGGGGGCGGCGGCGGACGGGGCATCGCCCGGGGCTTGGCCCGCGTCACGGGGGCGGACGCCCGTGCGCCGGGCGCGCAGCCGCCCGGGGGCGGCGGCCGTGCCCTCGGCGACTTCGTACGTCTCACTGCCGGGGTCGGGCGGCGACTGGCTCGTGGACAGCGGCGGCCTGGCCTCCGCACCCGTCGGTCCGACGGCGCCGGCGCCCACGCCGAGCAGCGCGGCGAGCACGAGCGTCAGGACGAGCAGGGCACGCCGCGCCGCGCCCGCCGGAGCGGCGGGCGCGGGGTGGGGCGTGCTGCCGGGGCTCATGGACATGCGTACTGCCCCAAGACACGCCCGACGTGCCGAGAAGGGCGGCGGATCCGCCCGGGCGGCCTACGCCGGCACGCCCGAATTCACGCGCTCGGCGGCGCCGTCGGAGGAGGGCACTCGGGCCGGGGCCGGGTCCGAGTCCCCAGCGGGGCCCGAGTCCGGGGCCGGGACCGAGTCCGGGGCCGAGTCCCCAGCGGGGCCCGAGTCCAGGGCGGGGGCCGAGACCGAGGCCGGATCCGAGACCGAGGCCGAGTCCGGGGCCGCTCCCGCCCCGGTCCGTCGTGCCGTGCGGGCCGACATCCAGGCGTGGACGAGCACGCCCGCGAAGAGGAACAGGACGCCCTGGTAGACGGCCGCGTGGCCGGAGCCCGCCACCAGCCACATGGAGAAGCCGAACGCGGCGGCGGCCAGGACGCCGTCGCGGATCAGCCGGGCGCGGTCGACGCGGTCGGAGCGGCCGGAGAGCAGGAAGTAGATCTGCGCGGCGGTGGACAGCAGGTACGGGACGGTGGCGGTGAAGGTGGTGACGAGGACCAGGACCTCGAAGACGCCCTCGGTGCCGAGCGTGTAGTTGTAGACCGTCAGGAGCGAGGCGAGGACGACGGTCACGAGGACGCCGACCGTCGGCACGCCCCGCCGCTTGCGGGCGAAGACCTGCGGGAAGAGCCCGTCGCGGGCGGCGGCGTACGGGGTCTGGGCGCTGAGCAGCGTCCAGCCGTTGAGCGCGCCGACCATGGAGACCAGGGCCATGCAGGCGATGGCGACGCCGCCCCACGAGCCGCCGAACATCGCGTTGACGGCGTCCGAGAAGGGCGCGGAGGACTCCACGAGCCGGTCGTGGGCGACGGTGCCGAAGACGGCGACGGTGCCGAGGAGGTAGATCGCGGCGGCGCCCAGGGTGCCGAGGACGGTCGCGCGGCCGACGTTGCGCCGGGGATCGCGCACCTCGCCCGCGCTGACGGCGGCCGACTCGACGCCCAGGTAGCTGAAGAGCAGGATCGCGGCGGAGGCGGAGACCGCGCCGAGCGCGTCGCCGTCGCCCGCCCGGAAGGGCCCGAGGTTGGCGCTGTCGAAGAAGAACAGGCCACCGACGGCGACCAGGAGCAGCGGGACGAACTTCAGGACCGTCGCGATCAGCTGCACCGCGCCGACGTAACGGGTGCCGGCGAGGTTGGCGAGGGCCGGCAGCCACTGGAGGGTCAGCGCGGCGGCGATGGTGGCGAGCTTCGACTCGTGGACCGGGATCAGGACGTCGAGGTAGCCGACGGCGGCCACGGCGAGGGCGGCGTTCGAGACCCAGGCGGTGATCCAGTACGACCAGGCCGCCAGGAAGCCGGCGAAGTCGCCGAAGGCCGCGCGGGCGTAGACGTACGGGCCGCCGGTCTGCGGGTGGCGGTGGGCGAGCCGGCCGAAGACGAGGGCGAGGGCGATCGCGCCGAGGGTGAGGATGCCGAAGGCGACCAGGCTGATGGTGCCGAAGGGGGCGACGGAGGCGGGGAGCAGGAAGATCCCGCCGCCGATGATGTTGCCCATGACCAGGGCGGTGGCGATCGGGAGTCCGAACCGGCGGGCGTGCCTGCTCTCCTCGGTGGACGCGGACGGGTCGGGGGTGGCCGTGCTCATGGGGGGTGGTGCGCCTCTCGTCGTGCAAACCCGACCATGGTCCGGGAGGTGAGACGCCCCGCCAAATCAGCTCTTTTTCTCCGGTACGACCGGCCCGTCAACCGGAAGAAGCTCTTCCGTTTCACTCGTGGACGGGGAATTCTCCAGGGGCACCTGCGGGCCCGCGCACTCCCGCAGCCAGCGCCGCAGCACCTGGTGGACCTGTTCGGCGCCCACCAGCTCGGCCCCGTCCGCGACCGGCTCCGAGAGGTCCACCGGCGACAGCAGGAAGGCGTGGGCCTGCTCGCCGCCGAGGCCGCCGTGCGAGCCGATCTGCTCCTCGAAGGCGTGCACGTTCCCGGTCGCCGGGTCGTACATCGAGTTGACCATGATGTCGGCGACGTGCCGGAAGCCGTCCGTGCGCCGGACCGCTTCCGCCGCGCCCCGCCCGAAGACCGCGAGGGGGCCGTCGTCGGCGAGCTCGGCGACCGGCACCTCCGCCCCGGCCCGCCCCAGCACGACCGACCCGTGCTCCTCGCTCGCGACCAGCAGGAAGCCGATGCCCGGATGGTTGGCGAGGGTGTGCAGCAGAGCGGGGTGGCGGCGGTCGATCTCCTCGCGGGTCATCCGGTGCGGCACTCCGGGGAAGGACACCAGACCCAGGTTCCCGGAGGCCAGCACGACGGGGTCGGACGCCTCCCCCATCTGCTCGCCGACCTCGTCCACCGGCCGGTGCAGCGCGTTGCGCAGCGCGTCCCGGGCCGCGTCCCGCGCCTCCGAGCCGCTGCGGGTCCGCCGGACCCGGCGCGACACGGGCAGCCCGCAGCCGGCCCGTACGAGATCCCGCAGGGTCAGCCCGTAGGCGCCCTCGAAGGTCTCGCCGGGGCTCTGGCCGTGGTCGGAAAGGAGCACGATCCGGTACGGGCGGGGCGCGTGCTCGGCGACCTTGGCGAGCAGCGCGACCGACCGGTCGAGCCGGGCCAGCACCCGGTCGGTGTCGTGGCTGTGCGGCCCGGAGTGGTGCGCCACCTCGTCGTACGCGACCAGGTCGGCGTAGACGGCGGTCCGTCCGGCCAGCAGGTCGCCGATCACCGCGGCCACCACCACGTCCCGCTCGACGACGGTGGCGAAGGCCCGTACGAAGGGATAGGTGCCGCCGCGCGACACCCTCCGCGTCTCCTTGCGCAGCCGTGCCCGGATCGACTGGGCCACCTCGCGGACGGTCTCGGCGACGAAGGAGCCCGCGGTGCGGACGGCGTTGGCGGGGTCGGAGAAGTACGCGAAGTACCCGGCGCGGGAGCGGTTGCTCCGGCCTCTGCGGGCGGCCATCGACAGGACCAGGGCGAGCTGGTCGGCGCCGCCGCTGAAGAGGTTGCCGCGCGAGGCCCCGTCGACGGTGAGCAGCCCGCCGTCGCCGGTGCGGGCGATGGCGCGGCGCTGGAGCTCGACGGCGCTCGCGGGCCGGTTGGAGACCATCAGCCGGCCGGTGTCCTTCTCGTACCAGCGGAAGGCGGGCACGTCCTCGTTGGAGCCGTGCAGGATGCCGAGCTGGCTGGCGCCGGTCTGGCTGGACCAGTCGGTGCGCCAGGGGGTGAGCCGGTGGCTGGTGTCGAGCCAGCCGGCGACGGTCGGCATCAGCCCGTCGGCGACCGCGTCGCGGAGCACCCGGTGCCCGACGCCGTCGAGTTGCAGGAAGAGCGTCCCCGGCACGCTCCGCGGTCCTCCGGTCACGGCGGCCCGGGGCCGCTTGCGGTCCGCGAGCCGGTAGAGGCGGCGGCGGTAGGCGTCGTCGTCGCGGACCGCGAGGGCGGTGGAGGTGGCCGAGGCGACGGCCGACATGACGGCGGCGACCACGACGGCCGTCGAGGGGTCGGCGGCGCCGCGCCCGTCGGGGACCAGCCAGAGCGCGATGAGCAGCAGCGAGCCGTTGAGGAAGAACACCAACAGGCCGAGGACCAGGGCCGGTACGAGCAGCAGCGCGCGGACGACGACGGGCCAGACCAGCGCGCTCAGCAGACCGAACGCGCCCGCGCCCCACACGGCGGTGAGGGCGGTGCGGGTGATGCTGTCGCCGTCGGCGAGCTGGAGTTGGAAGTCGGGCAGCAGTCCGGCCAGGGCGAGCATGGTCAGCGTGGACACCGCCCAGACCACGATCACCCGCACCAGGGCGCTGCCCGCCGTCCGCCAGCGCCCGCCGGTACGCCATCGCCCGCCACCCACGCCTGGTTCACCTTTCACCCGTCACCTGCCTCAAGCGTGGCACATCACCCAGGTGAGGCGGGGCGGGGCGGTCCCCGGGGCGGGACCGGGTCAGCAACCGTCGTAGCCGGCCGTGGGCATGGAGAGCCTGCGGTGGACGTCGGCCTTGGCGGCGGAGTCGTAGGACGGCTCGTCGAGACCCGCGGTCTCCAGCCGTACGCCGCGCCGCTCGCACTCGGCACGGAAGCCGGCCACGTCGGTCAACGCCCGTGTCAGCACGCGTTCGTTGGGGGCGACGAAGAGGTCGGCCTGCCCGGCCTCCACGTCCACCCAGAGCGCGTCGTGGTCCGGCCGGATCCCGTAGAAGAGCAGGTGTCTGGTCACGACATAGCCCTTGTCCCGGGCCCAGCGGGCACACATGGCGTGCTGGCTGCGTGTGTCGACCAGGAAGGGGTCGCTGTCGAGTTCCTCGAGCGGGGTGAGGCTGGCGATCGCCGCCACCCGAACGTCGTCCATGGACCGACCCTACTCCGAACCCGGACGCCCGAGGAGGCCGCGTCCCGGCGGCGGGCGCGGGCTTCACGGCGGCGCAGACCAGCCGCAGGTGTGGCAGATCTTCCAGCCGTCCTGGGTGACGGCCAGGACGCCCCCGCAGCGCGGACACCGCGCCGAACGACAGGTCGTCCCTCTCGTGCTCACCGCGACTCCCATCCCCTCGCTGACGGATGGCTACCCCCTCGTCCCACCGTAGACGCCCCGCGTCACCCGCTCCGGACATCTACCCTCGTGACCAGTGGAGTACCGAGGGACGCCGGAGTACCGAACGGAAGGCGGCGGGACGGTGGAGGTCACCTGGTGGGGTCATGCCACCTGCACGGTCGAGGACTCGGGGGTCAGGTTCCTCACCGATCCGCTCTTCGCCCGCAGGCTGGCGCATCTGCGGCGGCGGCGCGGCGCGGCGCCACCGCCCGAGGCCGCGCGCGCCGACGCGGTGCTCGTCTCCCATCTGCACGCCGACCATCTCCACCTGCCCTCGCTGGCCCGGCTCGCGCCCGGCACCCGGCTCGTGGTGCCGCGCGGCGCGCCCGCCGCCGTACCGGGGCTGCGTCGGCTGGGCGGGCGCGGGCTGCGGCTGACGGAGGTCGGCCCGGGCGACACGGTGACGGTGGAGGGCGTGCGGGTACGGGCCGTCCCGGCGCTGCACGACGGGCGGCGGCTGCCGGTGGGGCCGCACCGCTCCCCCGCGCTCGGGTATGTCGTCGAGGGCGAGGCGCGGACGTACTTCGCCGGTGACACCGGGCTCTTCGACGGCATGGCGGAGGAGGTCGGCCCGGTGGACGTGGCGCTGCTTCCGGTCGGCGGCTGGGGGCCGTACCTGGGGCACGGTCATCTCGACGCGGGCCGGGCGGCCCAGGCGCTCGCGGCGCTCTCCCCGGCGGCGGCGGTGCCGGTGCACTACGGCACGTACTGGCCGATCGGGATGGACGCGGTGCGGCCGCACGAGTTCCACGCGCCGGGCGAGGAGTTCGTCCGGCAGGCGGCGCGGCTCGCGCCGAAGGTGGCGGTGCACCTGCTGGCTCACGGTGCGCGGGTGCGGCCCGAGGTCGCCCGGTGATCCATGGCCTGATGGGGGTGGCCGGGGATCTGCCGACGGCGCCGACGCAGCAGGCGGGGTACCCCTCGCTGTTCCTGCTCGTGGCCCTCGGCTCGCTGGTGCCCGTGGTGCCGACCGGGGCGATCGTCAGCTCGGCGGCCGTCGTCGCCTTCCACCAGGCGGCTCCGCTCGCCCTGCTCCTCGTCTTCCTGGTGGCCGCCTTCGCCGCGCTGCTGGGGGACATCGCGCTGTACTGGCTGGGGCGGCGCGGGGTCCGTTCGAAGAACGGCTCGCGGTGGCTGGAGGTGCTGCGCCGACGGGCCGCGCCCGACCGGCTCGCGCAGGCGCAGGAGAAGCTGGAGACGCATCAGGTGTCGGTGCTGGTGCTGTCCCGTCTGGTGCCGGCCGGGCGGATCCCGGTGATGCTGGCGTGCCTCCTCGCGGAGGTGCCGCTGCGGCGGTTCGTGCGCGGGGACGTGTGGGCGTGCCTGGCCTGGGCGGCGACGTACCAGCTGATCGGGATCCTGGGCGGCTCGCTCTTCCCGGAGCCCTGGCAGGGCGTGGTGGCGGCGGTGGGCCTGGCACTCCTGATCAGTGCGGCTCCGGCGCTGTGGCGCCGGGTCCGGGGGGAGGGCCGCGGCGGGCGGGCGGGCCGGTCAGGGGGCGAGCACGCGTGAGCCGCCGACCGGGAGGTCCCAGAGGTTCTCGCGGGGCAGCCCGGCCCGCTCCCAGGCGGCCCTGACGCGGGTGAGGGGTTCGAGGACCGGCTCGGAGGAGAGCACGAACGTCGCCCAGTGCATGGGGGCCATCCGGCGCGCCCCGAGGTCCTGGAAGGCGCGGACCGCCTCCTCGGGGTCGGTGTGGACGTCGCTGAGCCACCAGCGGGGTTCGTAGGCGCCGATCGGGAGCAGTGCGAGGTCGATGCCGGGGTGGCGGGCGCCGATCTCGGCGAACCAGTGGCCGTAGCCGGTGTCGCCGGCGAAGTACACCTGGCGGCCGGCTCCGTCGGGTCTGTCGGTGCCGCCGACGCCGCCCGCCCGGTCGGTGAGGATCCAGCCGCCCCAGAGGGAGCGACAGGTGTCGAGGAGGGTCCGCTTGGACCAGTGGTGTGCGGGGACGAACTCGAAGCGCACGCGGTCGAGTTCGGCCGCCTCCCACCAGTCGAGCTCGGTGACGCGGCTGAAGCGGCGGCGGGTGAACCAGCGGCCGAGTCCGGCGGGGACGAAGACCGGGGTGTCCTTGGGCAGCCGCTTGAGGGTCGGCGCGTCGAGGTGGTCGAAGTGGTTGTGGCTGATGACGACGGCGTCCACCGGCGGCAGGTCCTCCCAGCGGACTCCGACGGGCGTGACCCGGGCGGGGGTGCCGAAGATGCGGCGGGACCAGACGGGGTCGGTGAGGACGGCGAGGCCGCCGAGGCGGAGGATCCAGCTGGCGTGCCCCGCCCAGGTGACGGCGAGGGTGTCGGGTCCGGCGTCGGGCAGCGGGCCGGGCGCGAAGGGCAGCAGCGGGATGTCGCGCAGGCCGTCGGCGCCGGGGCGCACGGCCCCCTCGCGGGCGAGCCGGGCCATGGCGCGGACGCCGGGCAGCGGGGCGGTGAGGCGGTCGACGAAGGAGCGGGGCCAGTCGGTCCTGGTCCGGCCGATGGGCTGGAGGACGGGCGACGGGGCGGGGGCGGTCCGGCCGTCGCGTACGGGGTGCGGGGCCTGCGTCGGCCGTGCCGTCTGTTCCGTCATCTGCGGGCTCCGTTTCCACGCGGTTCGTCGGGACGGTCTCGAGGGCGTCGGCGGGAGGGACGGTGGGCGTTCGGGCGGCGGCCCGGCCGACGTTCCTCCGCGGTCACCGGAGTTCCTCCAGGGCTGCGCCGAACGCGCTCAACGCGCGTGCCACGTGCGGAAGTCGCACCGGGTCGGCGGAGGCGAGGGACTCCGTCCGTTCCTCCTCGTCGGCGCCGAGGAAGGCGCCGGTGTCGAACTGCACGCGCAGGGCGCCGAGTTCGTCGCCGAAGCGGTGCCCACCGGGGACGGGCGTGCCGAGGCGCCGGCCGAGGTGGTTCTCCAGCTCCATGGAGTCGGTGACGCCCCGTGCGGCGAGCCCGGCCCGCAGCGGCCCGAGGTCCGCGTAGAGGTGGCGGCCCGCCTGGGGCGGCCGGGCGAGGCCGCCGGCGGTGAGCACCGTCCGGTGGACGGCGGCGGCGACGTGCCCGTGCAGGGTGGCGGCGCGGGCCGCCCGTACGGTGACGTCCTCCGGCTCGTCGAGGGCGTGCGCGGCGGCGGGGGCGATCGGCCCCGCGACGAAGGCGCCGAGCGCGGTGAGGACGTCGAGGGTGCGGGCGCGGGGGTCGGTGTAGCGGTCGGCCCGGTCGGGTCCGGTGGGTGGGAAGCGGGCCACGGCGCAGGGCCAGGCGGGCGGGGTGAGGGCGGCCGCCAGGTCGTGCAGGACGGTGACGTCGTCGGGGCACATCTCGGCGGGGCTCACCAGGACGGTGTCGGCGCGCCGGTGCAGGGTGTCGCGCCAGGTCTCGTCGCTGATGATGTGCAGGCCCTCGGCGACGGCGGCCTCGCAGGCCTCGCGGACCAGTTCGGGCGGGGCGACGGTGGCGGTGGGGTCGTCGGCGACGGAGAGCAGCAGCAGGCGGGGGTGGCCGCCCTCGGCGCGGACCCGGCGGACGGTTTCGAGCAGGGCGTACGGGTCGGGGACGCCGCCGCACTCGGCGGGGGTGGGCACGTGGTAGGCGGGGCGGCCCAGGAGCCGGGCCTGCGGGGTCCACCAGGCCGGGCAGGGCCGGGGCATCAGGATGTCGCCGCCGTGGGCGGCGATCAGGGCCAGCAGGAGCGGGCGGGCGCCGGGGGCGGCGACCACGTCCTCGGCGTGGGTGCGCAGGCCGCGCCGCCACCAGTAGCCGCTCGCCGCCTCGCGGAGCACGGGCCCGCCGCCGGGGGGCTCGACCGCGCTGCGGTCGGCGGCGGCGGCGAGGATCGCGGCCAGTCCGGGCAGCACGGGCAGGCCGGGCTCCGGGGCGGGTGGTCCGTAGCTCACCGGGCCACGCCCTTCGGGGGCCGTCCGCCGCATCCTCCGCACCTCCCGGAACACCGGCCGCCGCCCCGCACGGCGCCTCCCTGCCTTTATACGAAGGTTGGCCGCGCTTCGCCGCTCCAGCGGTGCGGCGGCCGCGCCTCCGGTACGGGGTTCCGGGGCGTGGTGCTCGGCGGGTCCGCCCGCCGTCCGGGGCCCGTCCGGCCAGGGCCGTCCGGGTGAACGGGCCGGGGTGGGCGCGCCCCGGAGGGGGCGTCCCGTGACCGGCTCAGCGGACCAGGACGCGTTCCAGCATCAGTTCGACCGCCGAGACGATCGCGTCCGCGTCGATCCCCGCTTCGTGGAGCTGTTCCTCCGGGGTCGCGGAGCCGGGCATGGAGCGGACGGCGAGCCGGGCCAGCCGCGGCATCCCGCCGTGGCCGTTGGCGAACGCCTCGGCGACCGCGTCGCCGATCCCGCCCTCCGGGCGGTGGTCCTCCACGGTCAGGACGCAGCCGGTGGTCCCGGCGGCCCGGTCGAGGGTGGCGGTGTCGACGGGCTTGACCGAGTACAGGTCGATGACCCGGACCGGCATGCCCTCGCTCTCCAGACGGTCGGCGGCCTTCAGGGCCTCGTGGACGGTGACCCCCGCGGCGACGATCGTCGCCCGGTCGTCCTCTCCGTGGTCGCGGAGCACCTTGCTCCCGCCGACCGGGAACTCCTCGTCCGGGCCGTACAGCACGGGCGACGCGCCACGCGTGGTGCGCAGATAGCGGACCCCGTCCAGGTCGGCCATGGTCGCGACGAGCCGGGCCGTCTGGTGGGCGTCGCACGGGTAGAGGACGGTGGAGCCGTGCACGGCCCGCATCATGGCGAGGTCCTCCAGGCCCATCTGGCTCGGCCCGTCCTGGCCGATCGAGACGCCCGCGTGCGAGCCGACGAGGTTGATCCCGGCCCGACTGACGGCCGCCATCCGGATGAAGTCGTAGGCGCGGGTGAGGAAGGCGGCGAAGGTCGAGGCGTACGGGACGTAGCCGCGCGCCTGGAGGCCGACGGCGGCCCCGACGAGCTGCTGTTCCGCGATCCAGCACTCGAAGTAGCGGTCGGGGTGCGCCTTCGCGAACTTCTCGGTGCGGGTGGAGTCGCTCACCTCGCCGTCGAGCGCGACGACGTCGCCGCGTGCCTCCCCGAGGGCGGCGAGGGCGGCTCCGTAGGCGTCACGGGTCGGGACCTCCTCCCCCAGCTCGTAGCGGGGAAGCTCCGGCGGGCCGCCGCGCTCCGGGCGGGGCGGGAGTGCGGCGGGCGGCTCGGTGACCTGGACCCGCAGATCGCTGTAGCCGCCGAGTTCGGCGATGGCCGCGTCGGCGTCCTTGAGGGGCTTGCCGTGCATGCCCTCGCGGTTCTCGACGGCGGCCACGCCGCGGCCCTTGCGGGTGGCGGCGAGCACGGCGGTGGGCCGGCCCACGGTCGCGCGGGCCTCGCGCAGGGCCTGGTCGACGGCCTCGACGTCGTGCCCGTCGATCCGTACGGTGTGCCAGCCGAAGGCCTCCAGGCGTTCCGCGTAGGCGCCCAGGTCGTGCTGGTGGCGGGTGGGGCCACGCTGGCCGAGCCGGTTGACGTCGACGATCAGGGTGAGGTTGTCGAGGTGGTTGTACGAGGCGTGCTCGGCGGCCTCCCAGATCGACCCCTCGGCCATCTCGCTGTCTCCGCAGACCACCCAGACCTGGTACGGGACGCGGTCGAGGAACTTCCCCGCGAGCGCCATGCCGACGCCGATGGGCAGTCCCTGGCCGAGCGAGCCGGTGGCGACGTCGACCCAGGGCAGCCGGGGCGTGGGGTGGCCCTCCAGGAGGCTGCCCGCGCGACGGAAGGTCAGCAGCTCGCGGTCACCGACGACGCCCGCGGCCCGGTACATGGCGTAGAGCAGCGGTGAGGCGTGCCCCTTGGAGAGGACGAGCCGGTCGTTGCCCGGATGGTCGGGGCGGTCGAAGTCGTAGCGGAGGTGACCGGCGAGGAGGACGGCGCCGATCTCGGCGGCCGACATGGAAGAGGTGGCGTGGCCCGACCCGGCGGCGTCGGTGGCGCGTACGGCGTCGACGCGCAGCTGCCGGGCGAGCGAGGACATCGTTTCGTACTGCATCGAGATCCTTCCTCCACGGGCCCGCGCGCTGGGGCGACGAGCGGACGTGTACGGCGGGGCGTCTTGCCCGGTTCGACCGGGGGCGTCGCCCGGTCCCTGCCCGGATCCGGGCGACGCACCCGCGCGGAACCAGAGCCGAAGCGGTGCCGCCGCCGACGGCGACGACCGTGTGCCCCTGGCTTCCTACCGCCCGGGTACCCAGGCCACCGGCCCGTATGCCCGCCGCCTTCCGGCCGGGCGGACGGACGCGACCCGGCTCGCGCGACCGGGCGGGCGTCCGCCGACGCCGGTTCGCCCACGCCCCGCGCTCGCGACGCTCCTCGTCGCGTGGTCCGTATGGCGAGATACCCGTCTCACCATGCGTCGGTCGGGCGTAGCGTTGCCCTACCCATCCATACCGAGGGAGTCCGGTCATGACGCATGCCTCCGACGAGTCCAGGCCGCACGAGACCGCCGTCTACACCCATGGCCACCACGAGTCGGTGCTGCGCTCGCACAGCTGGCGCACCGCCGCGAACTCGGCGGCGTACCTGCTGCCCGAACTGAAGTCCGGCCTGGACGTCCTGGACGTGGGCTGCGGCCCGGGGACGATCACCGCCGACCTGGCGGCGCTGGTCGCGCCGGGGCGGGTGACGGCGGTCGACGCCGCCGAGGACGTCCTGGACAAGGCGCGAGCGGTCGCCGCCGAACGGGGCCTGACGAACGTGGAGTTCGCGGTCGCCGACGTCCACGCCCTGGACTTCCCCGACGACTCCTTCGACGTGGTCCACGCGCATCAGGTGCTCCAGCACGTGGGCGACCCGGTGCGGGCGCTCCACGAGATGCGGCGGGTCTGCCGCCCGGGCGGGGTCGTCGCGGCACGCGACAGCGACTACGGCTCCTTCACCTGGTACCCGGCCTCGCCCGCGCTGGACCGCTGGCAGGAGCTGTACCAACGGGTGGCGCGCGCCAACGGCGGCGAACCGGACGCGGGGCGACGGCTGTTCGCCTGGGCGCGGCGGGCCGGGTTCACGGACATCACGACGACGGCGGGCACCTGGTGTTTCGCGACGCCGGACGAGCGGGCCTGGTGGAGCGGACTGTGGGCGGACCGGACGACGGCGTCCGTCTACGCGCGGCTGGCGGTGGACGGCGGCCATGCGACGCCGGAGACGCTCGCCGGGATCGCGAGCGCGTGGCGGGAGTGGGGCGAGCGGGAGGACGGCTGGTTCATGGTCCCGCACGGGGAGATCCTCTGCCGGGTCCGGTGATCCTCAACTAGGCTCGTCCGTATGGTGATTCTGGGGACCACTCTGCGTATCTGCGTCGACGACCTCGAACCCGCGGTGCGGTTCTACGAGCGGCTCACCGGCGCCCCCGCCCAGCGTTTCGAGCGGGGCGGGGTGTCGGCGGCGGCCGTCGGCTGCTTCCTGCTGACGAGTGGGCCGGAAGCGGAGCTGGAGGTGCTGCGCAAGGTCGCCGCGACCATCTCCGTCCAGGATGTGGAGGTGGCGTTCACCGCGCTGACCGAGGCCGGCGCAAAGATCGTGGCGGGCCCGGTCCCGACGCCGGTGGGCCGCAATCTGATCGCGGTCCACCCGGACGGTTCGGTCTTCGAGTACGTCGACCGCCGGGTCTGAGCCCGCTCAGGCTCGGCTCTGAGCCCCACAGGCGCAGGCCTGAGCCCGCGCAGGCGCGGCTCTGAGCCCGCGCAGGCGCAGGCCTGAGCCCGCTCAGGCTCGGCTCTGAGCCCCACAGGCGCAGGCCTGAGCCCGCTCAGGCGACGGAAGCGTCCCGGCCGAGGGTCCGCTCCACGGTCTCGTACGTGACGCCGTGGTCCGCCAGCGCCTCGGCGACGACTCCGGGGCGGGCGGTCAGGGCCAGCAGCAGGTGCTCGTCACCGATCGTCTTCTCGCGGCGGCCGAGGCAGATCCGCAGGGAACGCTCCAGGACGCTCTTGGACTCGCGGCTGAACGCGGGCCGCCCGGCACGGCGGGCGCTCTCCCGCCGGTCGTCGGCGAGCGCGCCCGGCCCGTGGGCCTCCTCGACGCGGGCGACGATCTCCGGCACGTCGATGCCGAGCCCCGCCAGCGCCTCGGTGTCGGCCTTCGACAGTCCGCCCCGCCTGCGCGCGTCGGCGAGCGCGGTCTCCAGGGAGACCCGCGCGTCGGCCGCCCCCAACGCCCGCAGGGCGAAGGACGCCTTGGTGCCGCGCGCGTCCAGCAGCGCGAGCAGCAGGTGCTCCTCGGTGACCAGCTGGACGCCCTGCTCCCGGGCCCGGTCCACCGCGCCGGTCACCACCGCACGGGCCCCCCGCGTGAATCGCTCGAACATCAATGCCTCCCGTACTTCTTGTGCACGGCCTGACGGCTCACGCCCAACTCCGCCGCGATCTCCTGCCACGACCAGCCCTGGGCGCGGGCGCTGCGCACCTGGACGGCCTCCACCTGCTCAAGGAGCCGCCGCAGGGCGGTGACGGCCCGAAGGCCCACCCGGGGATCACGGTCCCCGGCCCGCGCGGCGAGATCGGTTGCATCGGTCATGATGTCAACCTACGTTGACACCTCTCCTCTGTCAACCACGGTTGACAGAGGAGAGGTGTCGGGAGGTTGTCGGGAGCAGAGCCCGGACACGGCCTAAGGGCGCATCCGGAACTCGTACGCGTCCGGCAGCGGGTCGTCGGTCAGCGCCGACCAGACCTCGCCGACGACCTCCGCGCCCTCGCGCAGGTCCGCGACCTCGAAGCCCGCGTCGAAGACGGCCCGGGCCTCCGCCTTCCGCCCCTCGGCGAGCAGCAGGCGGGCCGCCAGGAAGCGGAAGGCGCCACGGGCGCGCACCTCCTCCGGCAGCCGGTCCAGGAGCGCGCGGGCCTGCGCCACGCACCCGGCCGCCAGGAGCGCGGCGACGGCCCCGCGGCCGAGCGCGGCGGCCACCACCGAGTCGACGGCCACCACCGAGTCGGCGGCCAGGTCGTCGAAGGCCTCGGCGAACCGTTCGGCGGCGCGCGCCCGGTGACCGCCCTCCTGGTCGGCGACGGCCAGGCAGTACAGCAGCGGCCAGCGCACGCCCTCCTGCTGGAGCCCGCGTTCCCAGCTCCGTACCGCCTGTGCGAGGTCGCCCGCGTGCCACTGGGCGATCCCGAGGTGGTACTCGGTGAGCGGGTCGGCGGGCGCGGTCTCCAGCATGTCCCGCCAGTGGCCGGCGACGACCGGCGGGCCGGGCGGGACGCCGTCGGGCAGCGGCGGCAGGACGCCCGTGCGCAGCAGTTCGAGCCAGGGCTCCTGCTCCTCCCCCAGGGTCGACGCGGGGAACGGTGTCCCGGGCAACTCGTGCCCCTGGGCGAGGACTTCGAGGGCGCCCCAGCCGGAACCCGTCGCGAGGACGGTGACCGGTTCGGCGTCGGCCGGACCGGCCCGCCAGGCCTCGTACGCCGCGTCGACGGCGGTGCGCGGCAGGGCCGCCTCCAGGGCCTGCCCGACCTCCGTACGGGCCGCCGACCAGTCCGCGCCGTGCACGGTCGCGGGCGCGGCGGCCAGCGGACCGTACGCCTCCAGCCAGCTGAACTCCGCGCCGCCCTCCAGCCTCAGGTGCTCCAGCTGGGTCCGGGCGAGTCCCGCCTGGATCTCGGCGTATCCGGGGGCGCCGGGGGCGGTGAGCCACTCCTGCCAGCGGCGGCCGCCGCGCGCGGTGCCCCAGAGGAAGAGCTTCCGCCCGCGCAGCAGATCCGTCGAGGTCTGCACGAGGCCCGTGCCGTGCTCGTCGAGCGCGGCGATCCAGCGCCGGTCCGCGTCCGGGACGTCGTAGAAGTAGTCGGCGGGCAGGACGCTGCGCCGCGGGTACGTGCGGTCCTCGGCCACGCCCGTGCCGTCCTCGGCGACCGGGACGGGGACGCGGCGCAGCCCGCGCTCGTAGCCGTGCAACCAGGCCGTGTCGGCGGGGGCGAGGATCCGGCGGTCCTCGGGGACGGCGGTGTTGGACCACCAGTAGACGGGCACGGTCCGCTCGTGCGGATTGCGGATCCGTACACCGACGTGGAGGAAGTCGCTGCCCTCGGGCAGCCACAGGTCGACCTGGAACGGCAGGTCGCGCAGCCGCTCCCACTCCCACAACCGCAGCATCTCGCCGCCACCGGGCGCCGGGACGACCGCCGCGTGCACCGGGGAGCAGGAGAGGGTGGTGTGGCCGGTGGCGCCGATGTTCCACTCGATGCCGCCGGCGAACCAGGCGCCGTTGAGCGCGAACGCGGCGGGCTGGAACACCGGGTTGCGGTGCACGAGTTCACGGCCGGTGGGCTTGTGGTGCAGGGAGTGGACGCGCCCGCCGAGGCCGGGCAGCACGGTCGCCCGCACCCGGTCGTTCTCGATGACGAGGGCGTCCAGCTCGGTGGGCACACGGTCGCGTCCGTAGCCGTCGCGCACCGGGGCGGGCAGCACGGTGCGCAGCGGCGCGTACCCGAGCTGCCGGGCCATGTCACGCGGCAGCTCCTCGGTGGCGCGTGGGTCGACCGTCGGGGTTCCGTCGAGGCCCCGCAGGGCGGGCAGCGGGTTGTCCGGGCCCAACGGGGCCGCGGGCAGGGTCAGTACGGCACGTCGTACGGTCGTCATGGCGCCCATGGAACACGGCGGGCGCGCGTCTGACCAGGGGGTCTCTCCGTCAGGCTTCGGCAAAGGCGGCGACGACGAGGTCCGTGAGGAGCGCCCCGGCGGTGCCGTCCGGGTCGAGATCGGGGTCGTAGATCGTGACGTTGAGGCCGACGCAGCGCTCGGAGCGGAGCAAGGTCCGCAGCAGGGGCGCGAGTTCGTCGGGCAGCAGGCCGTCGGGGTCGGGGCTGTCGACGGCCGGCATCACCGACGGGTCGAGGACGTCGGCGTCCAGATGCACCCAGAAGCCGTCGAGGGCCGGGGCCCCGAAGGCGGTGACCGTGGCGGCGGCGAGGTCGGCCGGACCCCAGGCGCGCAGGTCGGCGACGGTGACGACGGGGACCTTCAGGGCGCGCAACTCCACGAGTTCGGGATCGTCGTGGTAGGCGTCGCGGATGCCGAAGAGCCGGACGTCCTCCTCCAGGAGGTAGGGGCCGAGGCCGTCCAGGTCGGTGAGGTCCCGCTGGCCGCGCCCGGTGGCGAGCGCCAGTTCCTCGCCGCCCGCGGCGCCGACCCGGTCGGAGTTGCCGGGGTGGCGGAAGTCCGGGGAGGCGTCGATCACGGCGAGTCCGTATCGGCCGATCCGGCGCAGCGCGAGGGAGGCGCCGAGCTGGATCGAGCAGTCGCCGCCGAGGACGACGGGGAACTCGCCGGCCCGTACGTGGCGCTCGATCCGGTCGGCGAGGGTACGCGTGTACGTCGCGAGGGCGGCCGCGTTGAAGACGCCGTCGCCCTCCTGCCAGTCTCCCCGGTCGTAGCGCGGCGGGACGACGACACCGCCCTCCAGCGCGCCGAGCCGGGCCACGATCCGGTTCTCGCGGAGGGCTCCGGCGAGCTTGTGGCAACCGGGGACGGCGCCGGGGACCGGCGGTCGCAGGCCGAGGTTGGACGGGGCGTCGAGCACCACGATATTCCGCATGCGGCCCATCCTCGCCGCCGTACTCTGGATCTTCAACGGTGACGGGAGTACGGAGAGAGATGAGCACGCAGCACACCTACCGGGTGATCGTGCGCGGCACGTTCGAGGCTCTGTCGGCGCCGAGCCGGACCCGGCTGCTCGCCGAGGTCGACGCGCACGGCCTGGAGACGATGCGGTTCACCGAGGAGGGCTCCCTCTCCTACGACAGGACCCTGAAGCACTTCTCGTACCGCCTGGTCGTCGTCTCGGACGCGGCGGACGGCGAGGAGATGGCGGGCGCGATCGCCGAGGACCGGGTGGAGACGGCGCTCGCGGAGCTGGGGTACGCCCATGGGGAGCTGAGGTCGACGGTGACCGACCTGGACACAATGAAGATCAACTACAAGCGCTGAGCACCGGCCGACGGGGGCGTCGGGTCCGGCGCGGGCGTCGGGTCCGGTTCGGGCTCCGGTTCGGGCTCCGGATCCGGCTGCGGCTACAGCTCCGGCTGCGCCTCCGGCTCCGACTCCGGCTCCGACTCCGGCTCCGGCTCCGGCGCGGTGATCGCCCAGCGCTCGTGGTCCCGCCAGGCGCCGTCGATGTGCAGCATGGCGGGCGAGAACCCTTCGAGGCGGAAGCCGGCCCGACGCACGAGCGCGCGGGAGGCGGCGTTGCCCGGCTGGATGTTGGCTTCGAGCCGGTGCAGCCCCAAGGGGCCGAAGGCGTACGGGAGGAGCAGCCCGAGCGCCTCGCCCATCAGCCCACGCCCTGCCGCGTGCGCGAAGGCGCCGTAGCCGAGGGCGCCGCTGCGGAAGGCGCCCCGGACGATGTTGTTGATGTTCAGGAACCCGGCGATCCGGCCCCGCCGGCCCCGCTCGCAGACCAGGAAGCCCGCCCTCGCCGGGTCCTCGGTGAGTGCCCGGGCGTAGGGCACGAAGGCCTCGGTCCGGTCGGGCGGGAACAGCCACGGCCGGTGACCGGCCCGGCTCTCGCGGGCCCGCGCGGTGAACTCCTCGGCGTCGTCGAGGCGGTAGCCGCGCAGAGCGACGCGGGGACCGGCGGTGAGGTACTGACCAAGATCGTCGGACATGACGCCCAGGCTACGGCGCGGACGGGAGCGGGGCCGATCCGCGCGACCCCACGCGCTGGGCGGGCCCGGACGCGGTCCGCGGCCTTACGGTCGGGCGGGCGCGGGGCCGGACGCGGTCCGCGGCCGTACGGGCCGGACGCGGTCGGCGGCGTACGGGCCGGACGCGGTCGGCGGCGTACGGGCCGGACGCGGTCGCGGAGCCCCCGTCAGCGGCGGGCCGAGCGGACTCGAGGTGGGCAGTCCTCGCCGTGCTTCACCACGCCGACCACGACGGTCGTCCGGCCGTCGAGGACCGTGCCCTCGGCCGGGTACTGGGTGCACACCCGCCAGTGCGGCGGCCAGAGCACCCGCCGGTCGCCTCCGCCGACGTCGTGGACGTCGAGGCGGGTACGCGGGGCGAGGCCGGTGAAGACCCGCCAGAGGCCCTTGCCCAGGAGGCCGGGCATCGGACGGACGGGCGCCGGCGCGGAGCCCTCGGCCGCGACCGCGTCCTCCGCCGAGGTGACCGCCACCGCCGCGAGGGCGAGGAGGGCGCCGGCTCCCAGGACCGCCGCCCGCCTCACGAGCGCCGCCGGGTCGCCGCGCGGGAGCCGTGGACCGCGTCGCGCGGCGTCGTGGCGAGGAGAGCCGGATGGAGCCGCATCGAGACCGGGCCTCCGCTCGATGTTCCCTTGGGACCCATGCCCGGACCTCTCCTCCGTCGTACGCGACCGCCCCCGTGGGACCAGGATGGCGGGATCCGGCCCGCACGGGGGCGGTGGGAGGGGCCGTACGAGTGAGGGTGCGGCCTCCCCGTCGTCCCCGGTCGTCGGCGTGCCCGGTCGTCGGCGTGCCCGGTCGGTGGCTCCGGACGGACCGGGCCTCCGGCGCGGCGCCGCCCCGGTTCAGTGGTGGGCGAGGACCAGCCGCGGCGCGTCGTCCGAGGCCTCGGCCGGGTCGGGGCGCTGGATGAGCAGCGCGGTCAGGACGCCGACGCCGAGCAGCGCGAGGGCCGCGTACATGGCGTGCTGGTAGCCCGCCTCGGTCGGGCCGGCCGCGTCGCTGCCCGCCGTGATCATCGCGGAGGCGAGGGCGATGCCGAGGGAGGCCCCGATGCCGAAGCAGGCACCGTTGAGGCCGGAGAGCGAACCCGGCTTGTCCTTGGGGGCGGTGGTGACGGCGAGGCCGTTGAGGCCGGTGAGCATGAAGCCGCCGTACGTGATGCCGAGCGCGGCGAGCGCGGCGACCAGGATCCACTCGTTATGGAGGAAGAAGGTGGCCAGGAGGAAGATCGCGAAGTTGGCGATCGCACCGGTCACCACGATCTTCCGCCAGCCGATCCTCGGGCCGAGGCGCCCGGTCAGCGGGGCGGAGACCACCCCGATCAGCTGGATCGGGGTGAGGAAGAGGACGGCGGCGGCCACCGCGGTGAGCCCGAGGCCCACGCGGGCGTCCTGCGAGAAGAGCGGGATGGTCAGCGCGATGGCGCCGAAGGCGCCGCCCAGGGTGCAGACGGTGGTGAGCAGCAGCGGCCAGGCGCGGCGGGAGGCCAGCACGTCGAGGTCGATGACCGGGTTGGCCGCGCTCTTCTGCGAGACGACGAAGAAGACGAGCGAGGCCAGGCCGCCCAGCAGGAAGCCGAGGGTGAGGACGGAGGTCCAGCCCCAGGCGGCGCCCTGGGCGAGCCCGACGAGGATGCCGGTGAGGCCGAGCGCGAGGGCGGCGATGCCCCGGGAGTCGAAGCGGCCGTCGGTGGCGGTGGGCGGGACGTCGGGGACGTACTTCCGTACGCCGATCAGGCCCGCGACGGCGATCACGGTCGAGCAGACGAAGATGCCACGGAAGCCGATGGTGTCGGCGATCTGGCCGCCGGCGATGGCGTCGACACCGGCGAGACCGCCGTTCACGGCGGTGATGACGCCCGCGGCCTTGCCGAAGCCGGCCGGGGTGAGCAGCTGGTTCAGGGTGAGGAAGGCGAGGGTGAACATCGCGGCCGAGATGCCCTGGAGGATGCGTCCCGCGATGAAGATCTCGATGTTCGGCGCGACGACGCAGAGCAGGTTGCCGACGATCAGGACGACGGCACAGACGATCATCATCGGCTTGCGGCCGCGCTGGTCGCTGAGGCGGGCGAGGGTGACCTGGCCGATGGCCGCCATCAGGAAGAAGAGGGTCTGGGAGAGACCGGCGGCGGCCGTGGTGGTGCCGAGGCGCTCGATGACATCCGGCAGTGCGGGGCTCAGCATCGTGGCGTTGATCTGGTACCCGAGGACGGCGAGCACCATCGCCAGAAGCATGGGCCCGCGGCCCTTGAGGTCGGACGTGGCTGACATGTGGGCCCCTTTGCCGTGGATGTCATGTGATGTCGTGGATGTCATGGCAGTGAACACTGCTTGTCTGACAAGCAGCGCTCAGACAGAGTGAGTTCTACGCGCGTCACACGTCAAGACCCTTTGACCTGTGATTCGGAATACCGTTCACTTGCCGACAAGTGGGCCAAGGAGGGGCAGTGGCAGTCAGCGGACAGCAGCGACGACCGGTCGTGGTGCTCTACGAGCGGATCGCCGACGCCATCCACGACGGCACCTATCCCCCGGGCTCGACCCTCCCCTCCGAGCCGAAGCTCGCCGGCGAGCTGGGCGTCAGCCGCCCCGCGCTGCGCGAGGCCCTGCTCCTGCTCCAGGAGGACGGCCTGCTCTCCGTGCGGCGCGGGGTCGGCCGGACCGTCAACGACCACCCGCCGCGCCGGGGCTTCGAGCACATCCAGCCGCTGGAGGAGCTCATCGGGACGGGCGGGCCGCTGCGGGTACGGGCGCTGCTGCGGGCGGTCGAGGAGCCGACCGACTTCACCACCCAGCACCTGCTGGCCCCCGCCAGGGCGGAGCTGCGGTTCTGGGAGTCACTGCTGGCTGGCGAGGGTTCGGCGGCGGCGCTCAGCCAGGAGTGGGCGGCGGCCGACGACGTACTGGAGCGGGCGCATCCGACCTTCGCCGAGGCGCTGCGCACCGAGCCGGCGGCCGAGCGGACGTCGATGCTGGCGGTGCTCACCGGAGCCTCGCGCGGGGTGCCGCTCGGGGCGCACAGCAGCGTGACGGCGACCCTGGTCGGGCAGCGCAGGGGCGAGCAGCTCGGCCGCCCCGCCGACACACCGGCGGTCCTCGTCACCCAGGTGGTGCGGGTCGGGGACATCCCGGTCCTGGCCGCCAAGCACATGCTCCCGACGGGGGCGCCCGCGCTGCCCGTCCTCCAGTCGAACTGAGCCCTCACGAGAGGGGGCGACCGGCGTCACAGCGCCCCGCCCCCGTCGTGGCGTACACTTCCGCGCCATGCACTTGTCTGACAACCTCGCCGCCCCGCTCAGCACTCCGGCCGCCACGCCCGTCGCCGAGTGGATCCGCCGCGCCCCGAAGGCCGTCCTCCACGACCACCTGGACGGCGGCCTGCGCCCCGCCACGATCGTCGAACTGGCCCGGGAGTGCGGCTACACCGCGCTCCCGACCGAGGACCCGGCCGCGCTCGCGGTCTGGTTCCGGGACGCCGCCGACTCCGGTTCGCTGGAGCGGTACCTGGAGACCTTCGCCCACACCTGCGCGGTGATGCAGACCCGCGCGGCGCTGCACCGGATCGCGGCCGAGTGCGCCGAGGACCTGGCGGCCGACGGCGTCGTCTACGCCGAGATCCGCTACGCCCCCGAGCAGCACCTGGCGGCCGGGCTGACCCTGGACGAGGTCGTCGAGGCGGTCAACGACGGCTTCCGCGAGGGCGAGCGCCGCTCCGGCGGCCGGATCACCGTGCGCGCCCTCCTCACGGGCATGCGTCACACCGACCGTTCGCTGGAGATCGCCCGGCTCACGGTCGCCCACCGGGACGCGGGGGTGGCCGGCTTCGACATCGCCGGCGGCGAGATAGGCAACCCGCCCGCCCGCCACCTGGCCGCCTTCCAGCATCTGAAGCACCACAACTGCCACTTCACGATCCACGCGGGCGAGGCAGTCGGCGCCGAGTCGATCCACGAGGCCGTGCAGGTCTGCGGCACCGAGCGGATCGGCCACGGCGTGCGGATCACGGACGACATCGCCGAGGACGGCACGCTCGGCCACCTCGCCGCGTACGTCCGCGACAACCGGATCGCCCTGGAGGTCTGCCCGACCTCCAACCTCCAGACGGGCGCCGCCAAGGACTACGCCACACACCCGATCGACGAGCTGCGCCGCCTCGGCTTCCGCATCACGCTGAACACGGACAACCGGCTGGTCTCCGGCACCACCATGAGCGAGGAGTTCCAGCACATGGTGGACGCCTTCGGCTACGGCCCGGAGGTCTTCGAGGAGTTCACGATCGCCGCCCTCGACGCCGCCTTCCTGCCGCTCCCGGAGCGGCAGCGACTGATCGACGAGGTCGTCCGTCCGGGATACACGGCGCTCAAGGCTGCCTAGCTCCGGGAGCGGGGGGGCCGGGCCGCTCGGCGGGCCCGGCCCGGCGCCCCCGCCGAGCCGACGGCCCCGCCGGCCCGGGGTCCCCGCCGACCCGGTGTCCCGGCCGAGCCGGCGGTCCCGCTGTACCGGTGTCCCCGCCGAGCCTGCGGTCCCCCGCCGAGCCGACGGCCCCGCCGAGCCCGGCGTCCCCTACGCGGGCACCAGTGGCCCTCGGGGGCCGGCGACCGTGCGGGTGTCCGTCGCCGCGAGCCGCGCCTCGAGGATGCCGCGCACCCTCGGCCACTCCTCGTCGAGGATCGAGTAGAACGCGGTGCTCCGCACGGCGCCGTCCAGGCCGCGCGAGTGGGCCCGGCGCACACCCTCGCAGGTGGCGCCGAGCCGTTCGATGGCGGCCCGGGACCGCAGGTTGCGGGCGTCCGCGCGCATCGAGACGCGCCGGACGCCCCACGCCTCGAAGGCGTGCCGCAGCATCAGCAGCTTGGCCTCGGTGTTGACGCCGGTGCCCTGGGCCCGGGGCACGAGCCAGGTGTTGCCGATCTCGGCCGCGTCCGGCACCGCGGTGAGCGGGTCGCCATGGGGCACCCCGGGGACCGAGGGCCAGATCAGCGGCCCCTGCCAGTAGTCGAGTTCCAGGAACCGGGTCGACCCGACGACCCGGCCCTCGGCGGTACTGACGACGGCGAAGGGCAGCGCCCGGCCCGCGGCCTGTTCGGCCAGGGCACGTTCGATGGAGATCTCCGCCGCGTCCAGGCTGTGGGGGACGGGCGTGAACGCGTACGTCGTACGGTCCTCGGTGCCGGCCGCGGCGATCGCGGCGGCGTGCTGCGGTGCGAGGGGTTCCAGCCGTACGGTGCGGCCGGACAGCACAACGGGAAGTGGCACGGGGCCTTCGGTCCTTCTGCGAGGGGGAGCTGCCCCGCACCGACGTCACGGCGCGAAGGCGGTGGCACAGTCTCCGTCCCGCCGCCCACGGAGAGGGGAAAGAACAGGTAAAGAACACCCGAAGGTCGCGTGAATCCACCCTTCTGGCTGCTACCCCACCTGGCCCTTGACAACGGGCAGCTCCAGGACGCCGGTGTCCTCGGGCGCGGCGGTCACGGTCACCGGCTTGACGCCCCGGTTCCCGAAGTACGCGTCGTCGCTCGCGGCGATCACGAACTCCAGCCGGTGGCCCGTCGCGTAACGGTGCGCGATGCCCGGCAGCTCCACCGTGAAGGGCCGGGTCACGTCCGGTACGCGTACGGGCGCCACGAGCCGGTTGACCAGGGTCTTCGTCCCGTCCGGGGCGATGTCGTACATCTTGGCGAAGAGCACCAGCTTGTCGGCCGCGTCACCGGAGTCCTGGACGCGTTCGGTCCGCGGGGAGACGACCCGGAGCGTGGCCCTGGGGGACCCGACGAGGTCGACGGGGGCGGTCAGCGGCTCGCCGGTCCAGCCGAGGTACGTGCCCTTGACGTCGTGGGGCCGCGGGTCGGGCAGGCCGATGAGGCCGGCGAGCGAGGACTCGGAGTGGCTCGTGGGCACCAGCCAGTTGCCGTACGTACGCGATCCGCGGGCGACCTTGGCGCGGTTGTCGACGAGCTTGCCGTCGCCGGAGAGGTAGAGCTCCTGGCTGAGCGCCGGGACGGTGGGCGCGGTGCCGTAACCGCTCTCCCAGGAGCGGTAGTAGGCGAACTCCGCGCCGGTGTCGGCGTTCGCGTCGCGGCGCAGGTACCGGTCGAACCAGGCGAGGACGCGTCGACCGACGTAGCTGGTCTCCAGATTGCCCTGCCCCAGGTCGAGTTCGCCGGGCGCCTGCCCTCCGCTGTGGCCCCACGACTGCCAGATCATCTTGGTCTCGACACCGCGCGCCTGGAGCCGTTCGTAGGTGTCCTGGGCCTCGTTGAGGGTGAAGAGGCTGTCGGACTGCCCTTGGACGAGCAGGGTCGGGGCGTCGACGCGGTCGAGGTACGAGACCGGGGAGACGCTCCGGGCGAAGTCGAGCATCTTCCGGGTGTCGGCGGCGGGGTAGCGGCCGGAGTTGAGCAGCCGGACGGTGTCGCAGGCGTCGGTGACGAAGTGCAGACAGCGCAGGCTGTTGATGCGGGACGGGTCCAGGGACGGGACGAGCAGCGGCTGGGCCTCCCCCATCAGGTAGAAGCCGTTGGCCCACTGCCATTTGAAGACACCGGGGGTCTCCCGGTCGGCGGCGTTGGGGGCGAGGGAGTGGGCGAGGTCGTTCCAGGTGATGAGCGGGACGAGGGCGTCGAGCCGGGGGTCGACGGAGGCGGTGGCGAGCTGGACGGCGCCGCCGTAGGAGCCGCCGATCATGCCGACGCGCGGGTCGCCCGCGCCGTCCCGGGTGACGAAGTCCGCGCGGGTGCCGTCGTCGGCGGCCCGGGTGCCACCGAGGAAGTCGAGGAGCCGGGCGGCCGCCTGGCCGTCGATGCGGGGGTCGTCGAGGGAGATCAGGCAGCCGGACGCGCCGAAACCGAGCCCGGAGTAGACGAGTCCGACGTAGCCCCGCTCGGCGAAGGCCTTCCCGATGGCGTCCGTGGAGCCGTCCGCCTTGCTCCCGCCGAAGCCGTTGGTGGCGAGCACGGCGGGCGCGGGGTGCTCCGCGTCCACCCCGGCCGGCCGGTAGAGGTCGGCGTCGACCGCGCAGGTCCGCCCGCCCGCCTCGACGGTGAACGTCAGCGCGGTGACGGTGTACGCGGCCTTCGCCGCGGCCCCGGACCCGGTCTCGGCCGAGGCCCCCGATTCGGCCCCGCTCGCCGGTCCGGCGAGCAGGAGCGGGGTCGCCATCGCCGTACTCGCGGCCAGGGCAAGGACCTTGCGGGACAGCGGCAGCGCACGGAGTACGGACACGGGGGCCTCCACACTGAGGATTACCGACTGGTAAGTACCGGGCGGGGCCATCGTGTGACACGTGTCATACCCGCGTCAACGCGCCGGGCAGGCCTTGTTGACGGAGATTCAGTGAAGCTCGGCGTCTCAGACCAGCGCCGGTACGTCCAGGGTGAGGGTCGCCGCGTCCGCGTCCAGCACCGCCGGCAGACCGAGCGGGACGGTGAGCGCCGTGTCACCGTGGCCGAAGCCCAGTTCCTCCACCACGGGAACGCCGAGGCCGGCCAGCCGGTCGGCGAGGACCGCGCGGACGTCCGCGTAGGGGCCGCACTCCGCCCAGGAGCCCAGGGCGACGCCCGCGACGCCGTCCAGCCAGCCGGAGCGCAGGAGTTGGGTCAGGATGCGGTCGACCCGGTACGGCTCCTCCCCCACGTCCTCCAGGAGCAGCAGGCCGCCACGGGCCGAGGGGCGGGCGTGCGGCGTGCCGAGCTCGGCGGCGAGGAGGCTCACGCAGCCGCCGAGGGTGACGCCGTGGGCCCGGCCGGGGGCGAGCGGGCGTGCGGAGTCGAGGCCGAGGGTCCGCACCGACTCCGGGGCGAAGAGGGTGGCGCGCAGGGACTCCTGGGTGCGCGGGTCCTTCAGGAAGCCGGCCGCCGCGACCATCGGGCCGTGGAGGGTGGCGAGTCCGACGCGTACGGCGAACGCCTCGTGCAGCGCGGTGACGTCGCTGTAGCCGACGAAGACCTTGGGGCCGGCGGCGCGGATCGCCGCCCAGTCGACCAGGTCCACCATCCGCTGGGCGCCGTAGCCGCCCCGGGCGCAGAGCACGGCGGACACCCCGGGATCGCACCAGGCCTCCTGGAGGTCCCGGGCACGGTCCTCGTCGCTCCCCGCGAGGTACCCGAACGCACCGTGGGTGTCGAGGACATGGGGTGCGACCACCGGTTCCAGGTCCCAGCCGCGCAGGATGTCCAGGCCCGCCGCGAGCCGGTCCTCGGGGACCGGTCCGCTGGTGGCGACGACGGCGACCCGGGCGCCCGGGCGCAGGCGCGCGGGCCGGGTGAGTGGGGGCACGGTCACGTCTTCAGCTCCAGGAGGGGGACGTCGGGGCGCGGGATGCCGAAGGTCTGTGCGTACAGCGAGAGTTCGGCCTCCAGGGAGCGGACCATCGTCTCGGCCCGGCGGAAGCCGTGGCCCTCGCCGTCGAAGGAGAGGTAGGCGTGCGGGATCCCCCGCCCGGCCGTCCGGGCGAGGAACCTCTCGGCCTGCGCGGGCGGGCAGATCACGTCGTCGAGGCCCTGGAGCAGCAGGAAGGGGGCGGAGATCCGCTCGACGTGGTCGATCGGCGAGCGTTCGCGATAGCGGGCGGGCACGTCGGCGAGCGGGCCGACCAGGGACTCCAGGTACTGGGACTCGAAGTCGTGGGTCTCGTCGGTGGCCCAGCCGAGCAGGTCGAGGATGGGGTAGATGATCGTGCCGCAGGCGTAGACCTCGGAGGAGACGAGGGAGGCGGCGGCGGTCCAGCCGCCCGCGCTGCCGCCCCGGACGGCGAGCCGGGCCGGGTCGGCGGTGCCCTCGGCGGCGAGCGCCTCGGCGACGGCGGCGCAGTCCTCCACGTCGACCACGCCCCACTGCTCGCGCAGCCGCTCGCGGTACTCCCGCCCGTAGCCGGTCGAGCCGCCGTAGTTGACCTCGGCGACGCCGATGCCCCGGGAGGTGAAGTAGGCGATCTCCAGGTCGAGGACGAGCGGCGCGTGCCCGGTGGGTCCGCCGTGCGCCCACACCACGTAGGGCGGCAGTTCCTGGCCGGACGGGGTCCGGTCGGGGCTGTGCGGCGGGTAGACGTGGGCGTGGATCTCGCGGTCGTCGGGCCCGGTGAAGGTGCGGATCTGGGGTTCGGGGTAGTACGACGGGTCGACCGGGTCCTCATGGGCGGAGCCGATGACCCGGGCCCTGCCCGTGCGGGTGTCCAGCTCCACGACCTCGTACGCGCTGCGCGGGCTCGCGGCGACGCCGACGACCCGTGTGCCGCGCGCGGCGAGGGTGGCGGCCCACTCGGTCCACGGTCCCGCGGCGTCGACGAGTTCACCGCTCTCGGGGTCGAGTATGCCGAGCGCGGTGGCCCCGCGGCCGTGGACGACGGCGACGAGGCCGTTCTCCAAGGGCTGGAACCAGGTGAGGCCGATCTTCCAGAGCGGTCCGCCGAACTCCTCGGGGCGCGGGCAGAGGGCGACCGGCTCGCCGCCGCCGGCCGGGTCGGTGCGGTAGAGGTTCCACCAGCCGCTGCGGTCGCTGACGTGGAGGAGCTGTCCGCCGGCGGTCCAGCCGACCTGCGGCACCGACTCCCCGGGCCCGCCGGCCACCGTCCGCGCCGGGCCGAAGGCGCCGTCGGAGCCGACGTCGGCGAGCAGGACCTCCGTACCGTCCCAGGGCATCCGGGGGTGGTCCCAGCCGATCCAGGCGGCCTGCCGGCCGTCCGGGGAGAGTCGGGGGCCGGTGACGAACCGGTGCCGGCCGTCGGAGAGTTCACGGATCGCTCCCCGGTCGTCGGCGGCCGTTCCGTCGAGGGGTACGGCGACGAGGACGCGGCGCACGTCGGTGGGCCGGGGGCCGGTGAACTCCTCCAGGACGCACCAGACTTCGGACCGCTCGGGGTGGAGCACCGGGTCGACCCAGCGCCGTCCGCCGCCGATGTCGGAGAGGGGGGTGAGGGGGCGGGGCGGCGCGCCGTCGCGGGCGTCGGGTTCGTAGGCGTACAGCCGCTGGTCGGCGAAGTGCGCGAACACCACGAGCGGCCCGCCCTCCGCGCGGGCCAGGCCCGTCCAGGGCAGTCCGCCGTACTCGATCACGCGGCTGCGGACGTTCCAGGGGGCCGGGAGCACCGACTCCTCGGCGCCGTCCGCGCGCCGCCTGACGAGCGCGCGCCTGCCGCCCTCGGTGGGGCGGGGCGCGGTCCACCACACCTCGTCGCCGACCACCCCGACGTACTCGGGTCGTCCGTCGTGGCGGGCGGCCAGCGCGGCGTCGATCGGTGAGGGCCAGGTGCCGTAGGCGCCCGTGGGTACCATCGCGACCTCCTTTGCGCGGACGGGGGTGGACAGAAGCGAACTTACGCGACTCCGGCGGAAGTCGGCCGCGTTACGCGGACTTCAGGTAGCGGTCGAGGACGCGGACCCCGAAGTGCAGGGCGTCGACGGGCACACGCTCGTCGACGCCGTGGAACAGCGCCGCGTAGTCGAGTTCCGGGGGCAGCTTCAGCGGTGAGAAGCCGTAACCGGTGATGCCGAGCCGCGAGAACTGCTTGGCGTCGGTGCCGCCGGACATGGCGAACGGGACGACGTGCCCGGCCGGGTCGACGTGCTCGACGGCGGCCCGCAGTCGGGCGAAGGTGGGCGAGTCGACGGGGGCCTCCAGGGGGACCTCGCGGTGGTGGAACTCCCACTCCACGTCCGGCCCGGTGAGCCGGTCCATCGTCGCGGCGAACTCCTCCTCGCCGCCGGGCAGCATCCGGCCGTCGACGTACGCGACGGCGTGCCCGGGGATGACGTTGACCTTGTAACCGGCGTCCAGCATCGTCGGGTTGGCGCTGTTGCGCACGGTGGGCTCGACGAGGGCGGCGGCGGGCCCGAGCTTCTCCAGGAGCCGGTCCACGTCGAACCCTTCGGCGGTCACGTCCGTCTCGATGCCGTACAGGGCGGCGAGTTCGGTGAGCGCGGCGCGTACGGTCGCGGTGAGGCGGACGGGCCAGGTGTGGGCGCCGATCCGGGCGACGGCCCCGGCGAGGCGGGTGACCGCGTTGGCGGTGTTGACCTTGGAGCCGTGGCCGGCACGACCGTGCGCGGTGAGCTTGACCCAGGCGGTGCCGCGCTCACCGGCGGCGATGGGGTAGAGCGTCATGCCCGGCGAAGGATGGAAGCTGAACGCCCCGGACTCGCTGATGCCCTCCGTGCAGCCCTCGAAGAGGGAGGCGTGCCGGTCGGCGAGGAAACCGGAGCCGTCCTCGGCACTGGCCTCCTCGTCGGCGGTGTAGGCGAGGACGATGTCCCGTCGCGGCCGGACGCCCTGACGGGCCCAGGAGCGGACGACGGCGAGGACCATCGCGTCCATGTTCTTCATGTCGACGGCGCCGCGCCCCCACACCACTCCGTCGCGGACCTCGCCGGAGAAGGGGTGGACGGCCCAGTCGGCGGGCTCGGCCGGGACGACGTCCAGGTGGCCGTGGACGAGGAGGGCGTCGGCGGACGGGTCGGTCCCCGCGATCCGGGCCACCACGTTCGTCCGCCCCGGTGTCCGCTCCAGGAGGGTCGGCTCCAGGCCCGCGGCGGCCAGGCGCTCGGCGACGTACTCGGCGGCAGGCCGCTCGCGGCAGTCCCCGCCGCCCCGGTTGGTGGTGTCGATCCGGATCAGCTCGGAGGTGAAGGTCACGACCTCGTCGAGCGCCGTCGCGTCCGGGCCCTGGGCAGGCTCAGCCATACTGCTCCTCCACCGCTGCGGAGACGATCGTGGTGACCGCCTTGAACGTCCGAATGCCCTCGTACATCGTCTCGCTGGTGTACGCGACCCGTCGCTCGCCGCTCCGTGCCACCCCCGGGACGACGGTGGCGGCGGCGGCCAGGTGCTCGGCGTCGAACTCCAGCTCGACGGTGAAGGGCCCGCCCGCCACCGGCTCGTGTCGTACGGCGAGGGCGGCGGCGCCCTTCGCGGCGGCCCGGATCTCGCTCGCGGTGCGCCGCGGGGTCCGGCACACCGCCGCGTACCGCGAGACGTGGTCCTTGACGGCGACCTTGTGCGCCTCGGGCGCGTAGCCGAGGGCGTCCTCGCAGGTCAGGTCGTCGCCCGTGACGAGGACGACGGGGACGCCGTACTCCGCGACGACGTGCGCGTTGAGCAGGCCCTCGCTCGCCCTGACGCCGTTCAGCCAGACGCCGGTGATGGAGTTGGCGAGGTAGGTGTGGGCGAGGACGCCCTCGGCCCCGGCCCCGGTGTGGTAGCCGACGAAGGCGATGCCGTCGACGTCGCCGTGCTGCACCCCCTCCACCATCGAGAGGGACTTGTGCCGTCCGGTGAGCATCTCGGCCCGCTCGTCGAGCTGTTCCAGCAGCAGGTTGCGCATGGTCCAGTGCGCCTCGTTGATCAGCACCTCGTCGGCGCCCCCGTCGAAGAAGCCCAGGACCGCGGCGTTCACGTCGGAGGTGAACAGGGCCCGGCACCGCTCCCACTGCGGTGTCCCCGGCAGCACGTCGGCGGGCCAGGTGACGCCGGTCGCGCCTTCCATGTCGGCGCTGATCAGGATCTTCACGAAACCCTGTCCCCTCACGTTCGGTGACGACCACGCTCCTGCGGCGTCACGTTACGCCCCGGGGAACGGCCAGGCCAGAACCCTGGAAAGGTTTAGTGGTCTAGACCTCTAAGAGGGCCCTGGGGACGCTCGGTCCCGGGCAGGGACGGAGCCGAATCGGGCGATTTCCCGTCAACCCGTACGGATAGGCTGACCGCTGCACCTGCCCACCCGGCCGCCCCCTACCGTCAGGAGACCTCCCGGTGACCACCGTGTCCGCCCCCGCAGAAGCCCCCGTCCCCGAGGCCACCCCCGAGGTTCCGGAGGCCGTCCCCGAGGCCGCCCCGGAGGCCGCCCCCGCGGCGACGGACTTCGTGGTCCAGGACGTGCCCGACGTCGTGGTGCGGGACGCCCGGGAGTTCGGCGGCTACGCCCGGACCGGCGGCTGGACGTTCGCGTTGAAGGTGGCACGGAGCGTCCGCCCCGGCGGGCAGGCCGCCGACGGGTCCGGGAAGGTGTCGGCGAAGGCCTTCGCCGAGCTGGCCGAGTGCTCCCCCGAGCGGGTCATGCGGTTCTACAAGGCCTGGGACATGGCCGCCGACGACGGGGTCGTCCCGCAGTTCGAGGCGCTCGTCCCGGGTGAGGACATCGAGCTGCCGGAGGCCGACGTCTGGCTCTCCTACTACTCCTCCCGCTCCAGCGCCTCCTCCGTGCGCGGGCACGCCATCACCGCCGCCGCCGAGGCCGAGGGCATCCGGCCGACCAAGGCGCTGGAGGTCGCCGAGAACCCCACCGCCCTGCGGGCCGCGATCCTCGCCGACCCCGGCACGGCGGAGGCCGCGCGCGGCGCGCTGCTCGACCGGATGAAGGAGGACCCGGCGCTGCAGACCGAGATGGCCCGCGCGATCGCCAGGGCCGGCGACCTGAAGAAGGCGGTGGCGAACGAGGCCAAGGCCGCCGACCGGATCGGGTACGTACGGCAGATCGTGGAGAACGGCCAGATCAGGACGCCCGCCGGGCAGACGGTCGAGGCACCCGCCGCGCTCCGCGCCGAGGCCGAGCGGCACCTCTCGCTCATCGACGAGCTCGACGAGTCCGAGGAGGCCGGCGAGTGGGCCGGCGAGGCCTACGACGCGGTGAAGGTCATGGTCGCCGAGGCCGTGGAGGCGGACCCCGCGCTGCGCGTCCAGGAGCGCCGCGCGAAGTTCTACAACAGCCTGCAGAAGGCCACCAGGGTCTTCGAGGAGCTGACCCTCGACGAGGTCCTGGAGGAGGACGTCGTCGAGGCCGACATGCTCCAGCGACTCGAAGCCCTTCAGGCGGCGATCGACAGCTGCGTCAGCGCGCTGCGCAAGGCGACCGCCGCCCCGTAGAACGCCTCTCAGTCGGCGTGGCCGAGCTGGAGGTCACGCTCGGTGCGTCCGCCGCCCGCGACCTGGAGCACGGTGGCGACCGGCGGGTAGCCGGCCGCGATGACCGTGTACTCGCCGGAGGACAGGTCCACGAACCGGAAGGTGCCGTCCGGTCCGGTCGTCAGGGTGTCGACGACGTTCCCGGCCGCGTCGAGGAGCGTCACCCGCGCGTCCTCGACCGGCCGGCCGCCGCCCGCGCGCACCGTCCCGCGCAGCACCGCGCCGCCCGCCAGCTCGATGTCCTGGCGGGTCTCGCGGGAGGCCTGCACGCTCACCGGCAGCGCGGCGGGCCGGAAGGCGGGGGCGCTGGCGGCCAGCGTGTACTCGCCCGCCACCAGCTCCGTGATCACGTACCCGCCTTCGCGCCCGCTGCGCGTGGAGGCGACCACCTCGCCGCGCACGTCGGTCAGGGTGACCGCCGCGTCCCGTACGGGAGTTCCGTCGGCGGTCGTGACACAGCCGGCGAGACGGCCCGCGCCGCCGAGGACGACGTCGAGCTCGACGGGCCGCTCGCCGACGGTGACGGAGACGGCCTGCGGCTGGTGTCCGCCGGCCGCCGCGATCAGGACGTACGCGCCCGGGCCGGGGACGCTGAGCGCGTACCGCCCGTCCTCGCCGCTGCCGCCCCGGCCGATCTGCTGTCCCTGGACGTCGATCAGGGTCAGGGCGGCCCGCGGGACGCGGCTGCCGTCGTGGTGCTGGACGGTGCCGCAGACGGGGAGTCCCGCGGTGTACCCGCCGGTGGGGGCGGCGGACGCACGGGCGTGGGGCACGGCGGCGGGGGCCTCGGTGGTGGGGGTGTGGTGGGACACCAGCGGTTTCTCCTTGAGGAAGAAGGCGAGGACGAGGCCGAGCACGAGGACCGGCACGAGGTAGAGGAAGATGCGCGGCATCGCGTCCGCGTACGCCTGGATGTAGGCGTCGCGCAGCGCGGGCGGCAGGGCGTGCACCGCCTGCGGGGTGATCGACTCGGCGGGCAGCGGGGCCCCCGCCGTGCGGGGCAGGGAGTCGGCGAGGGCGTCGTCGAGCCGGGCGGCGAAGAGGGTGCCGAAGATGGCGGCGCCCACGCTGCCGCCGATCTGGCGGAAGTAGTTGTGGGCGCTGGTGGCGGTGCCGAGGTCCGAGGGGCGGACGGAGTTCTGGACGGCCAGGATCAGGACGGGCATGACCAGGCCGATGCCGAGGCCGAGGACGGCCTGCCAGAGGCTGTGCTGGAGGCGCGGGGTGTCGGTCTCCATGCGGGAGAGCAGCCACATGCCGAGGACGGAGACGGCGCCACCGACCACGGGGTAGATCCGGTAGTGGCCGGTGCGGGTGATGAGCTGTCCGGAGACGATGGAGGCGAGGACGATCCCGCCCATCAGGGGCAGCATGAGGAGGCCGGACTCGGTGGCGGTGGCGCCCTCGACCATCTGCAGGAAGGTCGGCAGATAGCTGGCGGCGCCGAAGAGCGCGATGCCGACGACCGCTCCGACGAGGCTGGTGACGGTGAAGACCGAGTCGCGGAACAGCCGGAGCGGGATGAGGGGTTCGGGCGCGAAGTGCTCGACGACGAGGAAGAGCAGGGTCGTTCCGGCCGCGCCGGCGCCGAGACCGATGATGACCTTGGAGTCCCAGGCGTACTCGGTCCCGCCCCAACTGGTCAGCAGAACCAGGCAGGTGGAGGCGGCCGCCAGCAGGATCGCGCCGAGGACGTCGAGCTTGGCCCGGGTCGCGGGCTTGGGGAGTTTCAGCACGACGGCGACGACGGCGAGGGTGACGAGCCCGAACGGCACGTTGAAGTAGAAGCACCAGCGCCAGGAGACGTGGTCGGTGAAGAAGCCGCCGAGCAGCGGCCCGGCGACCGAGGCGAGGCCGAAGGCGGCGCCGATGAGGCCCATGTAGCGGCCGCGTTCCCGGGCCGGGACGATGTCCGCGATGATCGCCTGGACGCCGATCATCAGGCCGCCCGCGCCGACGCCCTGGACGGCCCGGAAGGCGATGAGTTCGTCCATGGACCGTGACCAGCCGGCCAGGGCCGAGCCGATGACGAAGACCACGATGGCGAAGAGGAAGACGCCCTTGCGGCCGAAGAGGTCGCCGAGCTTGCCGTAGACGGGCAGGCCGATGGTGGCGGTGAGCAGATAGGCGGTGATGGCCCAGGACATCCGGTCCAGGCCCTGGAGTTCGCCGACGATCTTCGGCAGCGCGGTGGCGACGATCATCTGCTCCAGCGCGGCGAGCAGCAGCGCGAGCATGAGGCCGAAGAAGACGAGCCGGACGCGGCGGGGATCGAGGGCGCCGTCCTCGGGCGGGGCCGGCGGCGCCTGGCCGGCGGGCGGATCGTCCGCGACGCGCGGTACGTCGTCCTTCACCAGCGTGATCGCACCCACGTGCTGCTCCCCTCGTCACGACATCAGCGCCGCGCCATTCTTCGCATTGGGCGCGAAGCGGGAGCAAGTCGGGCGGTACGGAGGCTCAGCCCCGTCCATGATCGTGAACGGGCCTGCCACCCGGCGCACTTGGGGCGCTCATCAGCGCGTTTACGCGGAGCCGCGCGACCCCCGAGTGCGCGGGGCGCTCGTGCGGGGGTCGCGGGAGAACCACTCGAATCGGTGAGCGCGCGGGCGTTACTTCTCCACCTCGGTGGCCAGGTTGGCCAGCACGAGGTCGTAGATCCGGCCAAGCCCCTTGGGCGCGAAGGTCTTCTCGAAGAAGCCGCCGATGCCGCCGGCGCCGTTCCAGACGGTGGTGACGACGGCCTTGGACGCGCCCTCGCCGGCGGGGGTGACGGTCCAGGTGGTGACCATGGAGGAGTTGCGGTCCTTCTCCACGAGCTGCCCGTCGGTGGGCTCGGTGACCTCCAGAAGGCAGTCGCGGACGCGCTTGCTGGTGGCCTGGAGCTTCCAGTGGACGAGGGTGCCCTGGCCGTCGCCGCCCTCGCACACCTCGTACTCGCTGAAGTGCTCGGGCAGCAGCTTCGCGCGCGTGCCGCTGTAGTCGGCGAGGGCGTCGAACACCGTCTCCGGGTCCGCCGCGATGATCCGCTCCGTCGTGGCCTCGACCTGCGCCATGGCACTTCCTCCAGCACTCGGTTCCTCAAGGGTGTGGCGCCCAGCCAACCATCTGGGCGCGGGCCCCCCAAATCCGGGCTCCCGACGCACCCTCCGGTCGCGTGCGGCGATCAAGGGAACATGTGTTCTATTCTGGAGAACGGCTGAGGACACTGCTACGAGGAGGCGTCCATGCGCTGGGACAATCTGGGCGACAACGGCGTCGCCGCCGAGACCGCGCTGTTCGGTGCGGACGCGGTCACCACCCGCACGTTCGACACCCCGGAGTTCCGCGGGATCACCTTCCACGAGGTGCGGGCCCGCTCGATCGTGAACCGGGTGCCGGGCGCCTCCCGCATGCCGTTCGAGTGGACGGTCAATCCGTACCGCGGCTGCACGCACGCGTGCGTCTACTGCTTCGCCCGCAAGACCCACAGCTATCTGGACCTCGACACCGGACTCGGCTTCGACTCCCAGATCGTGGTGAAGATCAACGCGCCGGAGCTGGTGCGCCGCCAGCTCTCCTCCCGTCGCTGGCAGGGGGCACACATCGCGATGGGCACGAACGTCGACTGCTACCAGCGCGCCGAGGGCCGCTACCGGCTGATGCCGGGGATCATCGAGGCCCTGCGGGACCACGCGAACCCGTTCTCGATCCTCACCAAGGGCACCCTGATCCTGCGCGACCTCGATCTGCTCGTCCAGGCGTCCGAGGTGACCGAGGTCGGCATCTCCGTCTCCGTCGGCTTCACCGACCAGGAGCTGTGGCGCACGGTCGAGCCGGGCACACCCTCCCCGCAGCGGCGCCTGGACGTCGTACGGACACTCGGCGAGCACGGCATCGGCTGCGGGGTGCTGATGGCCCCGGTGATCCCCTTCCTGGGCGACCGGCCCGAGCAGCTGCGGGAGACCGTGCGGGCCATCGCCGAGGCGGGCGCGACCTCCGTGACCCCCCTCGTCCTGCACCTGCGGCCGGGGGCCCGAGAGTGGTACTTCGGCTGGCTGCGGGAGCATCATCCGCGCCTCGTGGGGCGGTACGAGCGGATGTACGCGGACGGGGCCTACGCGCCGACCTGGTACCAGCGCCGGATCACCCGTCAGGTGCACGAGCTGGCCGCCGAGTTCGGGATCGGACCCGCGGGCCGGGGCGCGCCGCGCCGGATACCCGTACCGGAGGAGCCCGGGCTCGCGGGGGCGCCCGAGCAGCTGAGCCTCATCTGACGCGTCCGACCGGGCCGGCCCGGCTGATCGCGGCCGGTCGATCCTCTCCGCCGAACAGTCGCCGCGGATCCCGTCCGACGATCTGACGGATCGTCTGTTCGGGTCAACTCTGGGCGGAACAGGTCCCTTCGCCTTCCCATCGGGGCACGGACGCCCTATGACCACACGCGCAGGAATGCTGATCGCCGCTGGGGCGCTGGTGGCCGGGACGACCACCGTCCTGCCCGCGTCCGCGACGTCCCGGCCCGAGCCGACCCCCCGCCCGATCGCGCCGCTCGTCTGGAGCGGCTGTGCCACCTCGGCGTATCCGAAGCTCCAGTGCGCCACGCTCAAGGTCCCGCTGAACCACGACGACCCGGCAGGCCGGAGCATCACGCTCGCGCTCACCCGGGTCCCGCACACCGCGAAGGAGTCCCAGGGGCCGCTGGTCGTCAACCCCGGCGGACCGGGCGGCAGCGGCCGGACGATGGCCGGGTTCGTGGCCGGCTCCCTGCCCGCGAAGGTGGCGGCGCAGTACGACGTCATCGGCTTCGACCCGCGCGGCGTCGGCCGGAGCGAACCGGCGCTGAACTGCCGGCCTGGCCACTTCGACCCGGTGCGGCCCGACTCGGTGCCGAGCGGCGCGGAGGCCGAGCAGCTGGGCGTCGAGCGGGCCCAGGCCTTCGCGAAGGCCTGCGGGGAGAAGTACGCCGACGTCCTGCCGTACATCGACACGGTCAGCACGGCCCGGGACGTGGACGCGATCCGGGCCGCGCTCGGCGCGCCGACCCTCACCTACCTGGGCTACTCCTACGGCACGTATCTCGGGGCGGTGTACGCCCGGCTCTACCCGGATCGGGTGCGCCGCATGGCGCTCGACTCCGTCGTCAACCCGCAGGGCGTCTGGTACGAGGACAACATCGCGCAGGACTACGCCTTCGACACCCGCCACAAGGACTTCATGGCATGGGTGGCCCGCCAGGACGCCGCCTACGGACTGGGGAAGGACCCGGCGGTGGTCGAAGCCGCCTGGTACCGGATGCGGGACGCGCTGCGGAAGAGCCCGGCGGGCGGCAAGGTGGGCCCCGGCGAGCTGGAGGACACGTACCTGCCGGGCGGGTACTACAACGGCTACTGGCCGAAGCTGGCCGAGGCCTTCTCGGCCTACGTCAACGACAAGGACGCGGTCCCGCTGATCCGGGCGTACGAGGACTTCGGGGCGGCGGACGAGGCGGCGGACAACAGCTACTCGATCTACACGAGCGTGCAGTGCCGGGACGCGAAGTGGCCGCGTGACTGGAACACCTGGCGCGCGGACAACTGGGACGTGCACGCCAAGGCGCCCTTCTCGACCTGGAACAACGCCTGGTACAACGCGCCGTGCGCGTTCTGGCCGGTGGACTCGCTGACACCGCCGGACGTCTCGAACGACGAGGTGCCGCCGGTGCTGATCCTCCAGGCGACGGACGACGCGGCCACGCCGTACGAGGGCGGTGTGGCACTGCACCGGATGGTGCGGGGCTCCAGCCTGGTGGTCGAGGAGGGCGGCGGGAACCACGGGGTGACGCTGAGCGGCAACGGCTGCATGGACGAGCACCTGGCGACCTACCTCGCCACCGGGACCGTGCCGCGCGGCGACGGCCAGGCGGAGGCCGACGCGGTCTGCGCGGCGCTCCCCGAGCCGAAGGCGGCGCCGAAGAAGCAGACGGCGAAGGAGTCGACCAAGCAGTCGGCCGAGCCGGCGCCGAAGCCGACGTCCACCCCCGCACCCGCCCCCACGCCGCACAAGACGCTGAAGCCCGCGCCGGCACCGGCGCAGGTGGAGGCGCAGGGCGGCAAGCAGCGCAGCGGCGCCGTGCCGGAGGTGGCGGGGGCGCCCGCCACGGGCGGCGCGGCGCTGCACGCGCTCCTCGGCCACGCGCGCTGAGGGGCGCGCGAGCGCGGTGACGGCACCGGGCCGGGCCCCTCGCGGGGGGCCCGGCCCGGACTGTCAGTGGGGTGCGCGAGGATGTCGGTCATGAGTTCGCACCTGACCCACGTGTCCGCCCCCGACGGTGTCGCCGCCAGCCCGCAGTACAGCCACGTCGTCTGGGGCACCGGCCGGTTCGTCGCGATATCCGGACAGTGCTCCCTCGACGCCTCCGGGGCCGTCGTCGGGGCGGGCGACCCGGCGGCCCAGGCCCGTCAGGTCTTCGCGAACCTGCGCAGCTGCCTGGCCGCGGCGGGCGCGGGCTTCGCGGACGTGGTGAAGCTGACGTACTACCTGACGGACGTCGCCCACCTCGGCGCCGTCCGGGCGGCGCGGGACGAGGCCTTCGGCCCGGCCCCGCTCCCGGCGAGCTCGGCGGTCCAGGTCGCCGCGCTGGTCCGCCCCGAGCTGCTGATCGAGATCGAGGCCTTCGCGCTCGTACCGGAGGAGGAGACCGAGGAGGCCGAGGTCGTCGCCCCGGTGCGGCTCTTCGCGGTGGACGGCGCCCGCTAGCCGGGGAGCCGGGCGAGCGCCGCCGCGGCCGCGGGGCCGAGGCGGGGGTGCGGCAGCGCGGCTTCCAGGGCCGGGCGGGCGCGGGTGTCGGCGAGTGTGCCGAGCCCCTCGACACAGGCGAGGCCCACGCGCCAGTGCGGGTCGTCGCCCGCCAGCCGCCGCTGGAGGACGGCGACGAGCGCCGGTACGGACTCGGGGGCACGCAGGTCGGCCAGGAGCCGGACCGGGAAGAGGGCGTAGGCGACGCGGAGTTCGTTGGTGGCGAGGGCGGCGGCGGCCCGCGCCGTGCGGGGGTCGCCGAGCCGGGCCAGGGCGTACGCGGCGGAGACGCAGCGTTCGGGGTCGCGGTGGTTGAGGAGCAGGACCAGGGCCTCGAAGGCCCGCCGGTCGCCCGCGAGGCCCAGCCGGAAGGCGGCGATCTCGCGCGCCCAGAGGGGTCGGCCGGGCGCGGTCAGGACGCGGGCGAACTCCTCGGGATCGTCGAGGGCGACGAGTTCGTCGAATGACTTTCGACCGGCTTCACCGTCGGCGTGGATCTCGTCCCGCAATCGATCGATCATCGAGCAGAATTCGGGATCCTGGGCGATATCCATGGCCCAGAGCGTATCCGCGATCCAGATCACATTTTCCGAACTTCCCGGGACTGGCGCGCTCGTTACCCGCCGGTTAATCTCAGGTGAGCGGGTCACCCCCCGCACCCTCACAACGGCCTGGTGACGCAGCCGTGGTGAGTTCGAGTGTGTCGGTTCGGCAGTTTCAGACGTGACTTCGGGACAGAGTCCGTCGCCCTTTCTCGCGCGTTCTCCTTCGCGCCCGCACGCGACCCGTTTCGCCCGCACGCGATCCCTTCGCTCGGACGCGATCCGTTTCTCGCTCCCGCGATCCGCTTCGCCCTCGCGACCCGTTTCGCTCTCGCGATCCGCCTTTCGCGCCCGCAATCGCCGCCTTCAGTCGTCACTCTTCACCTCCTGGAGTCCCCTGATGGACACCCCTCTCTCCACCATCGCCGTCGTCGGTCTCGGCACCATGGGCAAGGGCATCGCCGATGTCCTCGCCCGGGCCGGCCGCGAGGTCATCGGTATCGACATCAGCGAAGCCGCCGCCGGCCAGGCGGTCGCCGCCCTGGAGGCGTCCACCGCCCGCGCGGTGGAACGTGAGCGGATCACCGAGGAGGAGCGGCGGGACGTCCTCGCCCGCTTCCGTACCTACTCCGACCTCCAGGCGGCGGCCGACGCCGACCTCGTGATCGAGGTCGTGCCCGAGTCGTACGAGGCCAAGCAGGAGGTCTTCCGGGCCCTGGACACGATCGTCCGGCCCGACGCGATCATCGCCACCGGCACCAACGCCCTGTCCGTGACCCGCCTCGCGGCCGACTCGGCGCACCCGGAGCGCGTGCTCGGACTCCACTTCTTCACGCCCGTCCAGGCCATGAAGCTGGTCGAGGTCGTCTCCTGCGTCCTCACCGCGCCGCAGGCCGTCGAGGCGGTCACCGATCTCGCGCACGCCCTCGGCAAGGAGCCCGTCGCCGTCGGCGACCGCCCCGGCTTCGTCGCGGACGGGCTGCTCTTCGGCTACCTCAACCAGGCCGCGGCCATGTACGAGGCGAAGTACGCCTCCCGCGAGGACATCGACGCCGCCATGAAGCTGGGCTGCGGTCTGCCGATGGGCCCGCTGGAGCTGCTCGACCTGATCGGCGTCGACACCGCCCGTACGGTCCTGGAGGCGATGTACAGCGAGTCGCACGACCGGCTGCACGCCCCGGCCCCGATCCTCAAGCAGCTCAGCGAGGCGGGCCTGACCGGCCGCAAGTCGGGGCGCGGTTTCTACACGTACGACGCGGCCGACTCGGCCACCACCGTCCGCGACGCGCTGACCCCGCCGGCGAGCGCCGACACCGCCGAGGGCCGCACCGTCCGCGAGGTCCGCTCGGTCGGCGTGGCCGGCTCCGGCACCATGGCCTCCGGGATCGCCGAGGTCTTCGCCAAGGCCGGGTACGGGGTCGTGCTCGCCGCCCGCTCGCAGGAGAAGGCGGACACCGCGAAGACCCGGATCGCGAAGTCCCTCGCCCGTTCGGTCGAGAAGGGCCGGATGACCGGTGAGGCCCGGGACGAGACGCTGGCCCGGATCACCACGGCCGGTTCGCTCGACGCGTTCGCCGAGGTCGACCTCGCCGTGGAGGCGGTCGCCGAGGACCTGGGGGTCAAGCAGGAGCTGTTCGCCCGGCTCGACAAGATCTGCAGGCCGGGGGCGGTGCTCGCGACCACGACCTCGTCCCTGCCGGTCGTCGCCTGCGCCCGCGCGACCTCGCGCCCGCAGGACGTGATCGGGATGCACTTCTTCAACCCGGCGCCCGCGATGAAGCTGGTGGAGATCGTCCGTACGGTCCTGACCGCCGACGACGTGCACGCCACGGTCCGCCAGGTCACAGCGAAGATCCGCAAGCACCCGGTGGACTGCGGCGACCGGGCCGGCTTCATCGTGAACGCGCTGCTCTTCCCGTACCTGAACAACGCGATCAAGATGGTCCAGGAGCACTACGCGACCCTGGACGACATCGACGCGGCGATGAAGCTGGGCGGCGGCTACCCGATGGGGCCGTTCGAACTCCTCGACGTCGTCGGCCTGGACGTCTCGCTCGCGATCGAGCAGGTGCTGCACCGCGAGTTCCGCGACCCGGGCCTCGCCCCGGCGCCGCTGCTGGAGCACCTGGTGGCGGCGGGCTGCCTGGGCCGCAAGACGGGGCGCGGCTTCCGCGAATATGCCCGACGCTGAGCCCTCCGCGGGCTGGGGAGGGCTGCTGAGCCCCGGGAGCGCCTCCGGCACCCCGGGCGCGGACCCCGGCGACCCTCCCCCACCTGGGCACACTCCCGCACTGATGCAGTACGTTCAGGACATGTCCAAGGCCGCGAAGTCACCCCGTGCCACGTCCCTGTCCACCTCCGACACGGAGAGCCCGGCAGGCACGCGCGCGGCCGCGCAGCGCCTGAAGATGCGCCGTGAGCTGGCGGCCGCGGCCATGGAGCTCTTCGCGACCAAGGGGTACGAGGCCACCACGGTCGACGAGATCGCGGCGGCGGCCGGGGTCGCCCGCAGGACCTTCTTCCGCCACTTCCGGTCCAAGGAAGAGGCGATCTTCCCCGACCACGACGACACCCTGGTGCGGGCGGAGGCGGTGCTGAACGCCGCCCCGCCGCACGAGCACCCGCTGGACACCGTCTGCCGGGGCATCAAGGAAGTCATGAAGATGTACGCGGGCTCCCCCGCGGTCTCGGTGGAGCGTTACCGGCTCACCCGTGAGGTACCCACCCTGCGGGAGCGCGAGATCGCCTCGGTGGCCCGCTACGAGCGGCTGTTCACCCGCTACCTACTGGGCCACTTCGACGAGCGGGACCACCACGACGGCAACGACGACCCGCTGCTGGCCGAGGTGGCGGCCTCGGCGGTCGTCACGGCTCACAACCACGTGCTGCGGCGCTGGCTGCGGGCCGGCGGCCAGGGCGACGTGGAGGCGCAGCTCGACCACGCCTTCGCGATCGTGCGGGAGACCTTCGGGTCCGGCATAGGCGCCCGGCCCGCGTCGGCCGCCACCTCGGCCGCCACGTCCGCCGCGCAGGGCGGCGCGCAGCCGTCCGCCCAGGCACCCGCCCCGGCGGCACCGGCGATCGCCTCCGCCCAGGGCGACGTGGTGATCGCCGTGGCCCGCACCGACGCCCCGCTGGACGAGGTCATGCGGACGATCCAGCAGGCCCTGAAGGGCTGAGGGCCGCACCACCACCCACGGACGACGAAGGCCGCCCCCCGACACGGGGGCGGCCTTTGTCGCTTTTGTGACGCCCTTCGATCGATCATCGCTCATGTGTGACCGGCAGATTGCATATGAGTGAAATTGTTGGCACGCAGTGCCTTGTCACGTGACACGCGGTGCCATACGTTGAAGGTGTCCGGGCGGCCGGCGCGCCGAGTTCTCCTCGTGCGCCGGCTGTCCCCACAAGCGATCGTGATTGTGCGCCCGGACGCCTGCGTCACAGGCAACCTCAACGCCCACCAGGCGTGGCCCCACCGCACGACCCGCCGAACCGACGGCACACCTCCACCGCAGCATCTCCCCCTGACATAACCGCACCGCCGGAGGCACCCCGTGAAGGACATCCTGGACGCGATCCAGTCCCCGGACTCCACGTCCTCGGACTTCGCCGCCATCAAGCTCCCCGAGTCGTACCGCGCCGTGACCGTCCACAAGGACGAGACGGAGATCTTCGCCGGGCTCGAGAGCCGCGACAAGGACCCGCGCAAGTCGCTCCACCTCGACGACGTGCCGCTCCCCGAGCTCGGCCCGGGCGAGGCCCTGGTCGCCGTCATGGCCAGCTCCGTGAACTACAACTCGGTCTGGACCTCGATCTTCGAGCCGGTGTCGACCTTCGGCTTCCTGGAGCGCTACGGCCGGCTCAGCGACCTCAGCAAGCGGCACGACCTGCCGTACCACGTGATCGGCTCCGACCTCGCGGGCGTCGTGCTGCGCACCGGGCCGGGCGTCAACTCCTGGAAGCCCGGCGACGAGGTCGTGGCGCACTGCCTCTCGGTCGAGCTGGAGTCCTCGGACGGCCACAACGACACGATGCTCGACCCCGAGCAGCGCATCTGGGGCTTCGAGACCAACTTCGGCGGCCTGGCGGAGATCGCGCTCGTCAAGTCCAACCAGCTGATGCCGAAGCCGGACCACCTGAGCTGGGAGGAGGCGGCGGCCCCGGGCCTCGTCAACTCCACCGCCTACCGTCAGCTGGTCTCCCGCAACGGCGCCGGGATGAAGCAGGGCGACAACGTCCTGATCTGGGGCGCGAGCGGCGGACTCGGCTCGTACGCCACGCAGTTCGCGCTCGCCGGCGGCGCCAACCCGATCTGTGTCGTCTCCAGCCCCGAGAAGGCGGACATCTGCCGCGCGATGGGCGCCGACGCGGTCATCGACCGCAACGCCGAGGGGTACCGGTTCTGGAAGGACGAGCACACCCAGGACCCCAAGGAGTGGAAGCGCTTCGGCAAGCGCATCCGTGAACTCACCGGCGGCGAGGACATCGACATCGTCTTCGAGCACCCCGGCCGCGAGACCTTCGGCGCCAGCGTCTACGTCACCCGCAAGGGCGGCACGATCACCACCTGTGCCTCCACCTCGGGCTACATGCACGAGTACGACAACCGCTACCTGTGGATGTCGCTGAAGCGCATCATCGGCTCGCACTTCGCCAACTACCGCGAGGCGTGGGAGGCCAACCGCCTGATCGCCAAGGGCAAGATCCACCCGACGCTCTCCAAGGTCTACTCCCTGGAGGACACCGGCCAGGCCGCCTACGACGTCCACCGCAACCTCCACCAGGGCAAGGTCGGCGTCCTCGCGCTCGCCCCCGAGGAGGGCCTCGGCGTCCGCGACCCGGAGATGCGCGCGAAGCACATCGACGCCATCAACCGCTTCCGCAACATCTGAGACCGGGACGGACATGACAGAGCGCCAGAAGGACCGGCCGTGGCTCATGCGGACGTACGCCGGTCACTCGACCGCCGAGGCGTCCAACGAGCTGTACCGGCGCAACCTCGCCAAGGGGCAGACCGGCCTGTCGGTCGCGTTCGACCTGCCCACGCAGACCGGCTACGACCCCGACCACATCCTCGCCCGCGGCGAGGTCGGCCGGGTCGGGGTCCCGGTCTCGCACCTCGGTGACATGCGCCGGCTGTTCCAGGACATCCCCCTGGAGCAGATGAACACCTCGATGACCATCAACGCCACGGCGATGTGGCTCCTGGCGCTCTACCAGGTGGTCGCCGAGGAGCAGGGCGCGGACGTCACCAGGCTCCAGGGCACCACCCAGAACGACATCGTGAAGGAGTACCTGTCGCGCGGGACGCACGTCTTCCCGCCCGGCCCCTCGCTCCGCCTCACGACGGACATGATCACGTACACGGTCAACCACATCCCGAAGTGGAACCCGATCAACATCTGCAGCTACCACCTGCAGGAGGCGGGGGCCACTCCGGTCCAGGAGATCTCGTACGCGATGTCCACCGCCATCGCGGTGCTCGACGCGGTCCGGGACTCCGGCCAGGTCCCCGCGGAGCGCTTCGGTGACGTCGTCGCCCGTATCTCGTTCTTCGTGAACGCGGGCGTCCGCTTCGTCGAGGAGATGTGCAAGATGCGCGCCTTCGGCCGCATCTGGGACCAGGTCACCCGCGAGCGGTACGGCATCGAGAACGACAAGCAGCGCCGGTTCCGCTACGGCGTCCAGGTCAACTCGCTCGGTCTGACCGAGGCGCAGCCGGAGAACAACGTCCAGCGGATCGTCCTGGAGATGTTGGCCGTCACCCTCTCCAAGGACGCACGCGCGCGTGCCGTCCAGCTGCCCGCCTGGAACGAGGCGCTGGGCCTGCCCCGCCCCTGGGACCAGCAGTGGTCGCTCCGCATCCAGCAGGTGCTCGCCCACGAGTCCGACCTGCTGGAGTACGAGGACATCTTCGCGGGCTCGCACGTCATCGAGGCCAAGGTCGACGCCCTCGTGACGGAGTGTCTGGCCGAGATCGAGCGGATCCAGGCGATGGGCGGCGCGATGGCCGCCGTCGAGTCCGGCTACCTGAAGTCGCAGCTGGTCTCCTCGCACGCCGAGCGGCGGGCCCGGATCGAGGCCGGCGACGAGAAGATCGTCGGCGTCAACATCTACCAGTCGACCGAGGAGAACCCGCTCACCGCGGACCTCGACACGGCGATCATGACGGTCGACCCGGCCAACGAGGCCAAGGTCGTCGCCAAGCTCCACGAGTGGCGCGACAACCGTGACGAGAACCGCGCCCAGGAGTCGCTCGCGGCTCTCAAGTCGACGGCGGCGGGCGAGGGGAACCTCTTCGCCGCGACCCTGGAGTGCGCGCGGGCCGGTGTCACGACCGGCGAGTGGTCCTGGGCGCTGCGGGACGTCTTCGGCGAGTTCCGCGCCCCCACGGGCGTCTCCTCGGCGCCGGTCGCGGTGACGGCCGAGGCGGGCACGCCGCTGGCTCTCGTACGGGAGAAGGTGGCGCGGACGGCGTCGGAGCTGGGTTCCGGGCGGCTGCGTCTCCTGGTCGGCAAGCCGGGCCTGGACGGGCACTCCAACGGGGCCGAGCAGATCGCGGTACGCGCGCGTGACGCCGGTTTCGAGGTGGTCTACCAGGGGATCCGGCTGACGCCCGAGCAGATCGTCGACGCGGCCCTCGCGGAGGACGTGCACTGCGTCGGCCTGTCGATCCTCTCCGGCTCGCACGCCGAGCTGGTGCCGGACGTCCTGGACCGCCTCCGGGAGGCCGGCGCGCAGGACATCCCCGTCATCGTCGGCGGGATCATCCCGAACGCCGACGGAGCAGAACTGAAGCGCGCGGGTGTGGCCGCCGTCTTCACCCCGAAGGACTTCGGCATCACGGAGATCATCGGCCGTATCGTCGACGAGATCCGGAAAGCGAACAAGCTCGACCCCCTGGAGGTCCCCGCATGACCAGCCCCGTGAACCGTCTCCGCCCGCGTCGTTCGTGCCTGGCGGTCCCCGGCTCCAACCCGCGCTTCCTGGAGAAGGCCCAGGGGCTCCCCGCCGACCAGGTCTTCCTGGACCTGGAGGACGCCTGCGCGCCGCTCGCCAAGCCGGACGCCCGGCACACCATCGTGAAGTTCCTCAACGAGGGCGACTGGACCGGCAAGACGCGCGTCGTGCGGGTCAACGACTGGACGACCCACTGGACCTACCGCGACGTCGTCACCGTCGTCGAGGGCGCCGGCCAGAACCTCGACTGCATCATGCTGCCGAAGGTCCAGGACGCCCAGCAGGTCGTGGCGCTCGACTTGCTGCTGACGCAGATCGAGAAGACCATGGGCTTCGAGGTCGGCAAGATCGGCATCGAGGCGCAGATCGAGAACGCCCAGGGCCTGAACAACGTCAACGCCATCGCGCAGGCCTCCCCGCGCGTGGAGACCATCATCTTCGGCCCGGCCGACTTCATGGCCTCCATCAACATGAAGTCGCTGGTCGTCGGGGAGCAGCCGCCCGGCTACCCGGCGGACGCCTACCACCACATCCTGATGAGCATCCTGATGGCCGCCCGCGCCAACAACCTCCAGGCGATCGACGGCCCGTACCTCCAGATCCGCAACCAGGAGGGCTACAAGGCGGTCGCCCGGCGCGCCGCCGCCCTCGGCTTCGACGGCAAGTGGGTGCTGCACCCGGACCAGGTCGCCGCCGCGAACGAGATCTTCTCGCCCTCGCAGGAGGACTACGACCACGCCGAGCTGATCCTGGACGCGTACGACTACTACACGTCCGAGGCCGGCGGGAAGAAGGGTTCGGCGATGCTCGGCGACGAGATGATCGACGAGGCCTCCCGCAAGATGGCCCTGGTCATCTCCGGCAAGGGCCGCGCCGCCGGCATGAAGCGCACCACCTCCTTCGAGATCCCGGAGGCCTGAGTCCCATGCAGTTCGGCCGTACCTACGAAGAGTTCGAAGTCGGCGCCGTCTACAAGCACTGGCCCGGAAAGACGGTCACCGAGTACGACGACCACCTCTTCTGTCTGCTGACGATGAACCACCATCCGCTCCACATGGATGTGAACTACGCCGAGAACACGACGGACTTCGGCAAGAACGTCGTCGTCGGCAACTACATCTACTCGCTGCTGCTCGGCATGTCCGTGCCGGACGTCTCGGGCAAGGCGATCGCCAACCTGGAGATCGAGTCGCTGCGCCACGTGGCGCCGACCTTCCACGGCGACACCCTCTACGGCGAGACCACGGTCCTCGACAAGACCCCGTCGAAGTCGAAGAACGACCGCGGGATCGTGTACGTCGAGACCAAGGGCTACAAGCAGGACGGCACCCTCGTCTGTGTCTTCCGCCGCAAGGTGATGGTCCCGACCGAGACGTACGTCAAGGAGCGCGGCGGCGAGCAGCCCGGCCGCCCCACGCTGATCGAGCCCGCCAAGAAGACGGAGAAGTAGCCATGGCCCGACTCGCCCAGACCGCCGGGCTCACGGACGTCCAGCAGGAGATCCTCAAGACCGTCCGGGAGTTCGTCGACAAGGAGATCATCCCGGTCGCCACCGAGCTGGAGCACCGCGACGAGTACCCGCAGCAGATCGTCGACGGGCTGAAGGAACTCGGCCTCTTCGGTCTGATGATCCCCGAGGAGTACGGGGGTCTGGGTGAGTCGCTGCTCACCTACGCGCTGTGCGTGGAGGAGATCGCCCGTGGCTGGATGTCGGTCTCCGGCATCATCAACACGCACTTCATCGTGGCGTACATGCTGAAGCAGCACGGCACGGAGGAGCAGAAGGAGTACTTCCTGCCCCGCATGGCCGCCGGCGAGACGCGCGGCGCGTTCTCGATGTCGGAGCCGGCGCTCGGCTCGGATGTGTCGGCCATCACGTCCAAGGCGGTGAAGGACGGCGAGGAGTACGTCCTGAACGGCCAGAAGATGTGGCTGACGAACGGCGGAACGTCCTCTCTCGTCGCCGTTCTCGTCCGAAGTGACGAAGGACACCCCGAGGGCACGGCGCCGCACAAGTCGATGACGACCTTCCTCGTCGAGAAGGAGCCCGGTTTCGGAGAGGTCCGACCCGGCCTCACGATCCCCGGAAAGATCGACAAGATGGGTTACAAGGGCGTCGACACGACCGAACTCATCATGGACGGACTACGCATTCCGGCCAATCGGGTCCTCGGTGGGACCACCGGCCGAGGGTTTTACCAAATGATGGACGGCGTCGAGGTCGGCCGCGTGAACGTCGCGGCACGTGGCTGCGGTGTCGCTCAGCGTGCTTTCGAACTGGGTGTCTCGTATGCCCAGCAGCGTCACACTTTCGGCAAGCCGATCGCCCAGCACCAGGCGATCCAGTTCAAGCTGGCCGAGATGGCTACCAAGGTCGAGGCCGCGCATGCGATGATGGTGAACGCAGCACGCAAAAAGGACTCCGGGGAACGAAACGACCTCGAAGCGGGGATGGCGAAGTACCTCGCCTCCGAATACTGCAAGGAAGTCGTCGAGGACGCCTTCCGTATCCATGGCGGATACGGGTTCTCGAAGGAGTACGAGATCGAGCGTCTCTACCGTGAGGCGCCGATGCTGCTCATCGGTGAAGGTACCGCCGAGATCCAGAAAATGATCATCGGTCGTCGGCTGCTCGAGGAGTACCGGTTCCAGGGTTGATTGTCGCCTTTGAGTCGGTTCGGCCGCGAAGAAGATCACACCCCGTGTTCGTCTTCCGGCCGCCGACTCGGCTTCTGGCTTACCCAGTTGCGGCCCGCAACCGATAACATCGTTTGAAAGCCGCCGTCCCCCGTTGCCAGTGCGGCATCATCCGCTACGAAGGTCATCCATGCCCCACAGCCAAACCTCTGCACCTCGCGACAGCCTCGCCGGCGTACGCATCGCACGCGGAGCATCGCCGTGGCTTCTGCCGACCGTCGCCACCGCGGCGCTGAGCCTCGTGCGTGCGCGCAGGTCTCGGCGTGCCGCGGCCATCGCCGTGCCCACCACCGCTCTCGCGGCGGGCATGCTGTGGTTCTTCCGCGACCCCGAGCGCGAGATCGCGCAGGGCCGGGTCATCTCCCCCGCCGACGGTGTGGTGCAGAGCATCATGCCGTGGAAGGACGGACGCACCCGGGTCGCCATCTTCATGAGCCCGCTGAACGTCCACGTCAACCGCGCGCCGCTGGCCGGCACGGTGACGTCCGTGGAGCACGTGCCCGGCGGGTTCGTGCCGGCGTTCAACAAGGAGAGCGAGAACAACGAGCGCGTTGTCTGGCACTTCGACACCGAGCTCGGTGACATCGAGATGGTGCAGATCGCGGGGGCCGTGGCCCGCCGCATCGTGCCCTACATCCCCCAGGGGACGAAGGTCGAGCAGGGCGAGCGCATCGGTCTGATCCGCTTCGGGTCGCGCGTTGACATCTACCTTCCGGAAGGTGTCGACGTCGCTGTCGAGGTCGGTCAGACCACGACTGCGGGGGTGACTCGCATTGACCGTGATTGATCCCGACACCCGGGCGGCCGACTGGGTCGCCGACGCCGACGCGGAGGATGCCGAAGAGGCCGAGGAGATGCCGCTGTCGCTGAGGCTGTCCATAGCGGACGCCCTCACGCTCGGTAACGCCACGTGTGGATTCATGGCGGTGTACTTCACCACCACCGGCATCCTCATCCCGCACCTCACCGGCAGCACGGAGACCGGCATGGCGCGCAACAGCGCCGCCACCGCCGTGATCCTCATGCTGGCCGCGGCGATCTTCGACCTCTTCGACGGCATCGTGGCGCGCAAGCTGCGCTCGTCCCCGATGGGCGCCGAGCTCGACAACCTCTCGGACCTGATCAGCTTCGGTCTGGCCCCGGCCTACTTCGTACTCGTGTACGGCATGGTCACGCCCGGCGCGCAGCAGAAGGTCTCGGCGGTGGCCGCGATCGTGGTGCTCCTCGCGGTGGTGCTGAGGCTCGCGAGATTCTCGTGCGTGACGCTGAAGGACGGCATGTTCCAGGGCATGCCGAGCCCCTTCGGCGCGCTGACGGTCGTCTCGATCGTGCTCCTCGAGCTGCCGTTCATCCCGACGCTGCTCGCGATCATCGGGGTCGCCTGGCTGATGGTGAGCCGGGTCGAGTACCCGAAGCCGCGGGGCATCCTCGCGGTGGCGATGCTCAGCTGGATCGTGGGCGCGATGGGCATGCTGGCGGCCTGGGCGTTCGACGCCCCGGGCGGGCAGCTGCTGCTCCAGACCGGCTGCGCGCTGCAGGTGGTGCTGGGCGCCGTGATCCCCCTCTTCGCGACGGCCCGGCGAGTCAACACCTTCCGCGGCAACCGCCGCGAGAGCCGCGAGGCCCGCCAGGCGGAGGCCGCGCAGGTGCCGTAGGCGGCGGGTGTGTGCACGTGTACGACGAAGGGCCCGGGTGCGGGAAAGCACCCGGGCCCTTCGTCGTACCGCGCTCAGGACAGGCGCTTGTAGTACAGCGTGGTGGGGCGGAGGGCGCCCGTGGGGTCGGCGGCGTAGTCCGGGAGGCCGCCCAGACGTCCCGTACGCCCCGCTCCGCCTCGTCGGCGACTCATGCCACCACCGGGTCGCCTCGGCCCGCTCCAGGGGCGCCAGGAAGCCGAGGGAGGCTCCGCCGTCGACGGCGTCGACGAGGAGGGCGGCGAGGCCGTCGGGGGCGTGGGTACGGATCCGGGCGGGGTCGAGGCGGTCGACGGTGGTCGCGAGGGCGTGTGCGTTCATGGGCGCGAGCGTCACACCGCCCTGTTTCCGGGACATGACACACGGAGGCCCCGCCGCGCGGGATGCGTGCGCGGCGGGGCGTTCCGTACCGGTGGAGCTCAGCCGGCCTTGGGGGTGAACTCCTTCGCCGCGTCGGAGACGAAGGGCTCGCGGACCGTGCGCATACCGCCGGGGAGGGTCTTGTCGGGCTGGACGATGACCGACTCGCGGGACGAGGGGGCCTTCGGGTCGCTGAAGTCGTGCTTCATGCCGAAGCCGAGGTCGACGTCCTTCAGGGTCAGCAGCGCCTTGTCGATGCCCTCCCGGGTGAGGTCCTTGTCGGCGCAGGCCTTCTTCAGCGCCTCCCCGAAGACGCTCGCGGCGGTCCAGCCGGCCACGATGCCGTTGTCGAGGCTGTCGCTCGGGTACGCGGCCTTGTAGTCGGCGACGAGCTTCTTCGCCGCCTCGGTCTCCGCGCCGATCGGCAGGCTCGGCGAGGCGAACCAGTACATCTTCTCCAGCGCCGGACCGGCCTGGGTGCCGAGCAGCTGCGGGGCGAAGGCCGAGTTGTTGCCGATGACCGGCACCTGGAGCTTCGTCGCCGCCGCGACGCCGACCAGGGAGGCGGCCTGGCGCGGGCCCGCGCTGATCACGACGGCCTTGACGCCCGCCTGCTTGAGCGCGGCGACCTGCGCCGACATGTCGTTGTCGGTGGGCTTGATCTTCTGCTCGACGACCGTGAGCCCCGCCTTCTCGGCCGCGAACTTCGAGCCCGCGAGCGCGTTCTCGCCGTAGTCGCCCTCGAAGTAGACGTGGCCGAGCTTGTCGCCCGCCTTCAGGCCCTTCTCCTTCACCAGGAAGTCGACGGCGTTGATCGTCTCGATGTCGTACGTGGAGCCCAGGACGCGGATGTACGGGGAGCCGAGCAGCGAGGCGGACCAGGCCTGGGGCAGCACGAGGCCCTTGTCCTGGCCGTCGACGCGCTGCTTGACCGCGGCGACGAACGGGGAACCGATGAACTGGGCGTAGCCGACCACCTTCGGCTCCAGCTCGGTGTACGCGGAGAGCGCCTTCTGCGGGTCGTAGCCGTGGTCGCGGACCGTCAGCTCCAGCTGCCGGCCGCAGATCCCGCCGGATGCGTTGACCTGCTTCACGTACAGCTGCTGTGCCTGGGTGACGCTCTTGCCGAGGGTGGCGTACACGCCGGTCATGTCGGTGAGCGCGCCGAGCGTGATGGCCGTGTCGGTGACGCCCGGGCCGGACTTCACCCCACCGGCGCCGGTGTCCTTGTCGTCGCCGGTCTTGGCCTTGGAGCTGCAGCCGGCGGCGGTCAGGGCGACGAGGGTGGCGAGCGCGACGGCCGTGGTTCTGGTCGCCTGTCGTCGGTGGATCATCGTTCCTCCCCAGAGGAGTGCGAGGGTTGGGCGGTTCGCTCGGTGTTCCGGGCGGGTTTCCGGAAGGCCGGCCGGACCAGGCCTCCGGGCAGGAAGAGCACCACCACGACGACGGCGGCGCCATAGAGGTAGCGGGCGGCCTCCCCCGGTGCGATCCCGCCCGTCCCGGGGGCGGAGACCAGGGGCAGCGCGTCGCTGTACCGGTTGAGGAGCTGCGGCAGGAGGGAGACGAAGACTCCCCCGATCACCGCGCCCGCGACCGAGCCGAGACCGCCGATGACGATCATGGCCAGGTATTCGAGGGAGAGCAGCATGCCGAAGTACTCCGGCACGGTGCGCTGGAAGACCAGCGCGAGGAGGACGCCCGCCAGACCCGCGTACATGGACGACAGGACGAAGACGGCGGCGCGGTAGCGGGCCACGGGGATGCCCATGACGCCCGCGGCGATCCGGTGGTCCCGGATGGCGTTCATGGCGCGGCCGGGGCGGCCGCGCAGGACCCCGCGGGCGAAGAGGGCGCCCGCGAGGAGGAGGACGAGACCGAGGTACCAGAGCTTCTCGGCGGAGCCGAACGGCACCTGGGCGACCAGGAGCTCGCTCTCGTCGAAGGTGAGGCCGAAGAGGCTCAGCGGGGGCACGGCGCGGCCGTTGAAGCCGCCGGTGAGGTCGTGGGCGTTGAAGAGGACGTGCTGGCCGATGAAGATCAGCGCGAGGGTGGCGATGCCCAGGTACGCGCCGCGCAGCCGGCCCGCGATGGGGCTGAACACCCCGCCCGCCAGGCCCGCGAGGACGACCGCGAGAACGGCGGCGAGCCAGCCGGGCAGGCCGAGACCGGTGAGGCCGTCGGAGCCGTCGCCGGCGAAGGCGCAGTAGCCGTAGGCGCCGACGGCGAGGAAGAAGGCGTGGCCCATGGAGAGCTGGCCGGTGGCGCCGGTCAGCAGGTTGATCCCGATGGCGCCGATCGCGGCGGCCATGGCGAAGAGCCCGGCCTGGAGCCAGAAGCGGTCCAGGTAGAAGGGGAACGCGGCGAGGACGAGGCCGGCCGCGGCCCAGCCGTAGACGCGGGGCCGGGCGAGCGCGGTGACGGCCCGGGGCGCGAGGGTCTCAGACACGGGCCAGCTCCTTCGTGCCGAAGAGTCCGGCCGGGCGGATCAGCAGCACCGCGACCATCACCAGGTACGGGGCGACGTCGCCGATGCCCCGGCCGAGGAAGGTCAGATCGCCCTGGTAGCCGGTGGCGAGCGACTCGGTGACGCCGACCAGGAGTCCGCCGACGAGGGCGCCGGTGGTGGAGTCGAGGCCGCCGAGGATGGCGGCGGGGAAGGCCTTCATCGCGGCGAAGGAGGTGGAGCGCTCCAGGCCGGGGGTGGGGAAGACGGTGAGGAAGAGCGCGGCGACGGCGGCGAGGCCGCCCGCCACCGCCCAGGCGCCGAGCGAGACCCGGCCGAGCCGGATGCCCATGAGGGCGGCGGTCTCCTGGTTCTCGGCGGCGGCGCGCATGGCGACGCCCCACGAGGTGTACCGGAAGGCCAGCAGGAACGCGGTGATGAGGACCGCCGCCAGCAGGAAGGCCGCGATGCGGGTCTGCGCGACGGTGACCGGACCGAAGGTGACGAGGGAGTCGCCCCACGGGTCGCCGAGCGACAGGATGTCCGTGCCGATGCGGCGGGTCAGCTCGGTGGCGAGCAGGATGTCGACGCCGATGGTGACGATGGCGAGGACGCTGTGGTCGGAACCTCGGTAGCGGCGCATGACGAGGAACTCCACGGCCGCGCCGACCAGCGCCGCACCGCCGATGCCGACGAGCAGCGCGGGCCAGAAGCCGATGTCGTCGTGGAGGACGGCGGTGAAGTAGCCACCGGCCAGGAGCAGCGAGGCGTGGGCGAAGTTGACGACCTCGGTGGCGCGGAAGATCACCACGAATCCGAGGGCGATGAGGGCGTAGATGGATCCCAACGAGACGCCGTTGAGCAGGAGTTCGGCGAAGGTGGTCACTCGGCGGTCTCCTCTCCGAGATAGGCGCGGACGACCGCCGGGTCGTTCTGTACGTCGCCGGGGGCGCCGTCCGCGATGCGGCGGCCGAAGTCGAGGACGGTGACGGCGTCGGCGAGCCGCATCACCACTCCCATGTCGTGCTCGACGAGGACGATGGAGATCCCGAGGCTGTCGCGCACGCCGGCGATGACGGCGGCGGTGCGGCGGCGCTCGTCGGCCGTCATGCCGGCCACGGGCTCGTCGAGGAGGAGGAGTCGGGGTTCCATGCAGAGCGCGCGGGCGAGTTCCGCCAGCTTCTGCTGCCCGTACGGGAGCGAGCCCGCGGGCTGTGCGAGCTGCTTCTCCAGGCCGACGAAGGCGGCTATCTCGCGGACGCGGGCGCGATGGCGGGCGTCCTCGCGGGCGGCCGAGGGCAGCCGGAGCCCGGCGGCGAGGAAGCCGGTCCGGGTGAGCCGGTGGCGGCCGAGCATCAGGCTGTCCTCGACGGTGGCGCGGGGCGGCAGCGCGAGGTTCTGGAAGATGCGGGCGACGCCGAGGTCGGCGATCTTGTGCGGGGGCAGGGCGGTGAGCTCGTGGTCGCCGAAGCGGACGCTGCCGGAGGTGGCCCTGTACACCCCGGAGAGCACGTTGAAGCAGGTCGACTTGCCGGCGCCGTTGGGTCCGATGACGGCGTGGACGGTGCCGGGACGGACGGTGAAGGAGACAGCGTCGAGTGCGGTGAGCCCGGCGAAGCGGACGGTGACGTCGCGGACGTCCAGGGTGGGGACGGTGGGGCGTGTTCCCAGGGCGGCGGGGGACGTGTCGGGGGTCTCGGCGGGGGCCGGGGTCATCGGGTGGCCTCCTGCCAGCGGGAGAGCACGGGGTGGACGGTGGCGGCGGTCGCCGCGTCGGCGGCGGCGTCCTCGTCCACGACGCCCAGATAGCGGCGGCGGACCTCGTCGGAGGCGGCCAGCTCGGCGGCCGGACCGGAGAGGGCGACCTCGCCGACCTCCAGGACGTACGCCCGCGTCGCGAGCCGCAGCGCGAGCGCCGCGTTCTGCTCGACGAGGAGGACGGCCGTGCCCTGGGCGTTGATCTCGCGGATCGTGTCGGCGATCCGGGCGGCCATCAGCGGGGCGAGGCCCAGCGAGGGCTCGTCCAGGAGCAGCAGCTTCGGCGAGGCCATCAGGGCCCGGCCGACGGCGAGCATCTGCTGTTCGCCGCCGGAGAGGAGCCCGGCGCGCTGGTGGGCGCGTTCGGCGAGGACGGGGAAGAGTTCGTGGACCCGCCTGAGGGCGGCGGCCTTCCCCGCCCGGTCGCCCTGCGCGCCGAGCGCCCCGGCGCGCAGGTTGTCCTCGACGGTCATCCGCGCGAAGACCTGCCGCCCTTCCGGCACCTGGGAGACCCCCGCGGCGACGACCCGGTCGGGGGCGAGCCCGCCGATGGGGCGCCCGCCGAAGGTCACGGTGCCGGAGGTGACGGCTCCGCCGTGGAACGACAGTGTGCGCGAGACGGCTCGCAGCAGCGTGGACTTGCCCGCTCCGTTGCCGCCGAGGACGGTGACGACCCCGCTCTCCGGCACGGTGAGCGACACCTGCCTCAGCGCACGTACCGGTCCGTACCCCGCCGACAGGTCCGCGACCTCGAGGGCGAGTGCGGTCCCTCCCATGGTTCCCCTTCCGTGGCCCGTTCAGTGGCGCTCACCCCAGCACCGTGCCGCCCGTCCGTCCACGTGCGGCGGCCGAAACGCTGCCGGTGACCAGCGGGCGCGGCGGTGGGTTGTGCACGCGCACAACACCGCGTGTCAGGGGCCTGTCGGGAAGGGGTCCGGGGTGGCATCCTCCGGGCATGGGACGGCGCAGACCGCGGACCGGCGACGACTGGAAGCTGTTGGCCGAGGCGTGCACGGCGCTTCTGGAACGGCTTCCGGAGCTGGTGGACGAGCATCTGAGGGAACTGCACGAGTACGAGCCGGCGTACGGCCGGATCGTGCCGTACGACCAGCACTGGCGTGAGGCGCAGGAGGCGATGCGGATCGGGATCGAGATGATCTCGGCGCCGCGTGACTCGCCGCGGCGGGACCTGCAGCACGCGGACGAGCTGGGGCGGCGGAGGGCGGAGCAGGGCATGCCGCTGGAGCTGCTCGTGCACGCGTACCGGCAGGCCGGACAGTTGGTGTGGGACGCGCTGATCGAGGACGCGTCGGGGTTCCCGTCCCGGCTCGCCGCGCTGACGCAGTCGGCGACGGTCATGTGGTCGGCGGTGAACGCGCAGGCGGACACGGCGACGGAGGCGTACCGGGCGACGGAGCTGGAGCTGCGGCGGCGTACGGACGAGCAACTCCAGGCGCTCCTGGACGCGCTGCTCCACGGGCAGCGGTCGCCGGAGGTCACGTCACGGGCGGCGGCGGGCCTGGACCTGCCGGAGCACGGGCGGTACGCGGTGGTGGTACTGCGGCACGACCGCCGGGAGGTGCCGGAGCCGTTCCACCGGCGGCTTCAGGGGGCCGGGGTGCGGTTCCTGTGGCGGATGGGCGCGGACTGCGAGTTCGGGGTGGTGTCGCTGGCGGAGGGCACGGGTCTGGACGCGCTGTCGGAGCTGCTGGAGGGGCGGTGCCCGGGTCCTGGCGGGATCAGCCCGGTGGTGACGGGGCTCGCGGAGCTGGGCCGGGCGCGGCGGCTCGCGGAGCTGGCGCTGCGGACGAGTCCGCCGGAGTCGCGGCAGGTCGTCCGGCTCGACCGGCGGATGGCGGGGGCGCTGGTGGTCGGCCAGCCGGAGCTCGCGGGTCTGCTGGTGACGGACGTGCTGGGGGCGTTGCTGGAGCTGGACCCGGCGGACCGGGCGATCCTGTTGGAGACGCTGGACGTGTGGCTGGACTGCGAGGGGTCGGCGGGGCGGGCCGCGTCGCGGCTGTACTGCCACCGGAACACGGTCTTCAACCGCCTGCGCCGCTTGGAGCAGCTGACGTCGCGGTCGCTGTCCCGCCCGAGGGACCTGACGGAGATGACCCTGGCCCTGGACGCGTTCCGCCTGACGGGGGCGGCGGCGGGGTGAGGCGGGGGGCTGGCACGTGGGCTGGGCTCGGCACGCTCGGGTGCGGCGGCGGGGTGAGGCGGGTGAGGCGGGGGGCCGGCACGTCCGGTGAACCCGCCGCGCCCGGGTGCGGCGCTGGGGCGAGCGCGGGCGCCCGGCACGTCCGGTGAACCCGCCGCGCCCGACTGCGGCGCCGGGGCGAGACGGGCGCCCGGCACGTCCGGTGAACCCGCCGCGCCCGACTGCGGCGCCGGGGCGAGACGGGCGCCCGGCACGTCCGGTGAACCCGCCGCGCCTGGGTGCGGCTCAGAGCGACTCCCCCACCCCGCCCCTTCCCGAAACCCTGCCGGGGGCTGGGGGCGGGGGCCGTGGACCGGCGCCCGGCCGGGCGCCGCCGACACCCCGAACGCGGCAGCTCCGCGCCGCCGTAGGGGCTCCGACGGGCCAGGCACTCGGAAGCGGCAGCTTCGCGCCGCCCGCGGCCACTCACCCCGCGTGGGCAATCGTCCCGCTTGGGCGGCTCCGTCGCGGACGATCACGGCGGCTCGGGCGACGCCCGGGAGGGCGGCCGCCTCTCCCCCCAGGGCAAAGCCCTGGGGGGAGAGGCGGGTGGGCACAGCGGGACGCCGCCCCAGCGGGCGCGTCCGCTTCATGGGTCCGGCTCCCCCCGAGGGCCGGAGCTTTGCGCGCCACCCGGCTCCTCGGTGGGCGACGGGCAGCGGGACGGCGCCCCGGCGGGGCGTCAGCCCCGTCGGGCGCCCGCCCCGGCGGGGCGTCAGCCCCGTGGGCCCGCCCCGGGCGGCGGCGCCTCTGCGAGGGCCGCCCGCCTCGCGGGCGTGCGGCCCGGCTCCCACGCGAAGCCCGCTCTCGCGGGTGCCACGCGCGCGCTCCTCCAGGAGGCGCCCAGGTTGGCTACGCCAGCCAGTCGTGGGCGATTGTCGCGGCGACCTCTTCCAGGAGCGGGCCCGCGTTCGGGATGGACTTGGCCGGGTCCGGTTCCAGGGCCGAGAGGGGGTAGGCGCGGGAGATTCCCGCCGTGGTGAGGGCCTCCGGCTGGAGGGCCAGGCGGCCGCAGACCGCGACGACCTTCTTGCCCGCCGCCCGGGCCGCCGCCGCGACGCCCGCGGGGGCCTTGCCGTGCAGCGTCTGCTCGTCGAGCGAGCCCTCGCCGGTGATGACGAGCGTCGCGCGGTCGAGGGCCGGGGCGAAGCCCAGGACGTCGAGCATCAGCTCGATCCCGGGGCGGAAGCTCGCGTCGAGGCCGACGAGCGCCCCGTACCCGATGCCGCCCGCGCCACCCGCGCCCGGCGCGACCGCGCACTCGGCCGCCTTGGGGCCGATCGCCTTCTCCAGGACCGTCACGAAGTGCGCCAGCGCCGCGTCCAGCGTCGCCACGTCCTCCGGGGACGCGCCCTTCTGCGGTCCGTAGACCGCCGGCGCGCCCTTCGGGCCGGTCAGCGGGTTGTCGACGTCGCTCGCGAGGATCAGCTCGACCGAGGCGAACCGCGGGTCCAGGCCCGACAGGTCCGCCGTCGCCAGCGACGACAGCGCCGCTCCGCCCGGGCCCACCGGCTCGCCGTCCGCGTCCAGGAAGACCGCGCCCAGCGCGGCCAGCATCCCGGCCCCGCCGTCCGTGGTCGCGCTGCCGCCGACGCCGAAGACGATCGTCGTCGCGCCCGCGTCCAGCGCCGCCCGCAGCAGCTCGCCCGAGCCGTACGTCGTCGAGGTGAGCGGCGCGAAGACACCCGACGGCAGCAGCTGGAGGCCCGAGGCCTCCGCCATCTCCACGACCGCCGTCCCGTCGCGCAGCGCGAACGCCGCCGTCACCGGGTCGCCGACGGGCCCCGTGACCCGTACCTCACGGCGTTCGAAACCGGCCGCCACCGCGGCCGCGACCGTACCGTCGCCGCCGTCCGCCACCGGCAGGGTCTCCACTTCGAGCTCCGGGACGACCCGTCGCAGACCTGCTGTGACCCGCTCCGCGACCTGTACGGCCGTGAGCGAGCCCTTGAACTTGTCGGCCGCGACGAGTACGCGTGCGACCTCAGTTACTGCTCCGTCCGTCACCTTGCATCCCTTGCTTTCGAACGTGCAGTCGCGCCGTGGCCGACCTTATCCGCACCCCCAGACGGCGTGCCACCCCCTGATAAGGCGATATTCCGCACCATAGGGGGTCCATATGAGCACGGAACCGGACCCGGTCGATCAGAACGCCCCCGACCTCACGGTCGTGGGCTGGCTACGCTGACCGTATGACGACGACCGACTACGCCCTGTACATCGCCGGCCTGCCCCGTGTCCTCGCCGCCGCGGCCGCGCTCTTCCGGGACGCCGAGGGCCGCGTGCTCGTCGTCGAGCCGAACTACCGTGAGGGCTGGGCGCTGCCCGGCGGCACGGTCGAGTCGGACACGGGAGAGACGCCCCGTCAGGCCGCGCGCCGCGAGACCGCGGAGGAGGTCGGCCTGGACGTGGAGCTGGGGGCGCTGCTCGCGGTCGACTGGTCGCACGGCCCGGCCAGGCCGCCGATCGTGGCGTACGTCTACGACGGCGGGGTCCTGCCGGACGAGGAGTTCGCCGCGATCCGGCTCCAGGAGGAGGAGTTGCTCTCGTGGAAGCTGATCGACCCCGCCGAGGTGACCGCCCATCTGCTCGGCTCGCTGGGCCTGCGGGTGGTCGCGGCCCTCGACGCGCTCGTACGGGGCGCGGGGCCGGTGGAGCTGGAGAACGGCCGCCCGGTCCGCTGAGCGTCCCTCACTCCTCGGGGGGTACGCAGAGCACGGGGACACGCGACATGTGCAGGAGCTTGTGAGGCGTCGAGCCGAGCAGCGCGCCGCGCATCGGGCTCTCGCCCCAGCTGCCGACCACGATGACGCGTGCGCCGTGCCGCTCCGCCGCGTCGATCAGGGCCTGGGCCGGCTTCTCGTCGATCACCTCGACGACGGTCGGCACGCCCGCCCGGTCGGCCTCGGTGACCGCGTGCCGCAGTCCGTTGCGGCCGGCCTCGCGGATCGCCGCGATGTGGGACCGGTACTCCTCGCCCGTCGGGCCGGGGGCGGCGGCCCCGTAGACCAGGACGAGCGTCTCGTCGAAAGCGGCGGCCACCTCGACGGCGATGCGCAACGCACGGGCGGCTCCGGGTGATTCGTCGTAACCGAGAACGACCGTCATCTCAGCCCTCCTCGTCGTGACCGGGCCCGCGCCCGGAACCCCGGCCATGACCGGGACCCGTACCCGTACGGGGACCAGGACCCGTACCCGTACCGGGACCTGGGCCGGAACCGGGGCCTGGACCGGAACCAGGACCGGGACTCGGGCCGGAACCAGGACCCGGGCCGGGACCGGCACCGGTCGGGCCCGTGCCGCCGCCGTGGCCGTGGCCGTGGACCAGGGCGGGATCGGCCACGCCCGGGCGCTCGCGCCAGAACGCCGGTGCCCACACCCGCCGCACGAGCATCAGGACGACGCCGGTGGCGGCGATGCCGATGCCGATGACCAGCGGCGGCCCGAGGCCGAACCACGAGGTGCCGCTGTACGAGTTCGCCGGGTCGGACATGTCGGAGACCGACCTCACGAGCAGCCACGCCAGCAGCCCGGCGCCGACCAGCGGACCGAGGCCGATCAGCAGGAAGTTGTGGACGCTCTCCAGGAGATGGCGGCGGTAGTAGACGGCGCAGGCGACACCGGTGAGCGCGTAGTAGAAGGAGATCAGCAGCGAGAGCGCGGTGAGCGAGTCGAAGAGGGCGTTGCTGCTGATCTGGTTCACCACGAGGTACCAGGCGATGGCGATGCCGGCGACCCACCACGTACTGACGTCGGGGGTACGGAAGCGGGAACTGACGTGGCCGTAGTGCTCGGGCAGCGCCCGGCGGCGGGCCATGGACAGCGCGGTGCGCGAGGCCGGGATGATGGTGGTCTGGGTGGAGGCGATCGCCGAGGTGGCTACGGCGAGCAGCAGGATCCAGTCCCAGCCGCCCATGACGTCCGTGGCCAGCTGCGCGAAGATGAACTCCTCCTCGTCGGCGTTGTCCGCGAGGAACGCCGGGCCCGCGTAGGCGACGACCGCGAAGCCGACGGACACGTAGGTCACGAGCAGGATGACGGTCGACCACAGTCCTGCCTTGCCGGGGGCGGTCGCGGAGTCCCTGACCTCCTCGGTGAGGTTGACGGCCGATTCCCAGCCCCAGTAGATGAAGACGCCCAGCAGGAGGCCGCCGGTCAGCGCCGCGCCGCCGGCGCCGAAGGGGTTGAGCCAGCTGAGGGACGGCTCGACGGCGTCGTACGCGCTGGTGCCGCCGTAGACGGCGTAGAGCGCCACGCCCACGAAGATCAGCAGACAGGCGACCTGGGCCAGGATGAGGACGTTCTGCACCTTGGCCGACAGCTCGGTGCCGATGACGCAGACGGCCGTCATCACGAGGATGAGCAGGACGGTGAGCAGCTGGCGTACGAAGGCGTTGTCCACCCAGCCGTCGAGGCCGACGGCGAGCAGGGTGAAGCTCACGGCCACGTCGGCGAGCGAGCCGACGACCAGGACGCCGGTCATGGCGATGGCCCAGCCGCCGAGCCAGCCGGCCCAGGGGCCCATGGCGCGGGTGACCCAGGAGAACGTCGTGCCGCAGTCCTGGTCGACCTTGTTCAGGTAGTAGAACGCGCTCGCGATCAGCAGCATCGGCACGAAGGACGCGAACATCACGCCGGGCGCGTAGATCCCGACCAGCGCGACGACCGGGCCGATCACGGCCGCGAGCGAGTACGCGGGAGAGGTGGAGTTGAGCCCGATGACGAGAGCGTCGACGAACCCGATCGCGTTCGGCTTCAGACCCGCGGGTCGCCCGGCGGGTCCGGCTCTGTCGTCGGCGGCATCTTCGGCGGCCATGGTCCCTCGCCCCAGGTCGAACCCAGACATAACAGGGAGTAGTACGCCTTCATCGTAAGGAGACCCGGTGCGCCCCGCATGGCGGGAGCGGCCGGTGGTGGCGAGGGGCGGCGACGGGAGCCGTCACTGCTCGCGCAGGCCCCAGGGCGCGCCGTACTCCCCGAGCAGATCGAGGAAGGGGGTCGGGGGCAGCGCCTCGGGGCCGAGGACGCCGCGGCCGTGCCAGACGCCCGAGGCGAGCAGTTCGAGGGCGGCCACCGGGTTGATCGCGGTCTGCCAGACGACGGCCTGGCAGTCGTACTCACGCGTCGACCACTGGTTGTCGACCACGTGGTAGAGGTACACCTCCCGGGACCGGCCGTCCTTGGTTCCCTTGACCCAGGTGCCCGCGCAGGTCTTGCCGTGCATCCGCTCGCCGAGGGTCGCGGGGTCGGGCAGGCAGGCGGCGACGACGTCCCGCGGCGAGACCGCCACCGGGCCCCCGGCGCCGGCCACGGTGACGGGGTCCGTACGGTCGAGGCCCAGCTTGTGCAGGGTGCGCAGGACGCCGATGAACTCGTCGCCGAGACCGTACTTGAAGGTGACGCGGCGGGCCTTCAGCCAGCGGGGGACGAGGAGCACCTCCTCGTGTTCGACGTTCACGCACTCCACCGGACCGATGCCCGCCGGGAAGTCGAAGACCTCCGGCTCGCTGAACGGCTCGGTGGTGAACCAGCCCCGCCCCTCCTCGTAGACGACGGGCGGGTTCAGGCACTCCTCGATGGTCGTCCAGATGCTGAAGGAGGGCGCGAAGTCGTAGCCGTCGACGACCAGGTTCGCGCCGTCACGGACGCCGATCTCCTCGATCTCGTCGAAGAGCGTGTCGGCGGCGTACCGGGCGAAGACGTCCGAGAGGCCCGGCTCCACACCCATGCCCACCAGGGCCAGGCGGTCCGCCGCCTCCCACGCGTCGGCCCGGTCGAACTGCGCGTCCCCCAGTTTCACGCCGCACTCCTCGTACGGACGGGAGGGGTGCGGCCGGGAGAGGGACATGGCCATGTCGAGGTAGTGGACGCGCTCGGCGAGCGCGGCCTCGAAGAGCGGCGGGACGAACCGGGGGTCGGTGGCGTTGAGGAGGACGTCGCAGCGGTGTTCGGCGAGGGCCGCCCGCACTCCGGCCGTGTCGGAGGCGTCGAGCCGGACCGCGGTGAAGCGCCGTTCGTCCGCTCCGAGGGCTGCGACGGCGGCCTCCGCCCGCGCGCGGTCGTAGTCGGCGACGACGATGTGCTCGAAGAACGAACGGCGGGCCGCGATCCGGGTGATCGCCGTACCCACGCCTCCCGCCCCGACCATGAGGACACGCATCGTGCAGCACTCCTTCGTCCGCCGGGAGGGAGGCGGGTCGCCTCAGTCCCGATGATGCCGCCTCGCCGCCGGTTCGGCGCGGGGGCCCGACGGCCCGGCCGGACGACTCGGCGACGCGGGCGGCGCGACGCGGCAGGCGGCGGGGGATGTCCCGTGGGCGGGTCGTGGGGTGTCTTCCACTGCGCGTCCGGCGGCGCGCTGGATGTTCGCCTCGGACACGACCTGGCACCCGGCCGCTCGACCGCGGGAGGCGTGGCGACCGGCCGGCGCGGGGGCCGCTTCCGTGCCCGACTCGAAGGCCAGCAGGCGCCGTTTGCGGTCGAGGCCGCCGCCGTAACCGGTCAGGGAGCCGCTCGCGCCGACGACGCGGTGGCACGGTACGACGATGCCGACCGGGTTCTTGCCGTTGGCGAGGCCGACGGCCCGGGAGGCCCCGGGGTTGCCGAGCTCCTGCGCCAACGCGCCGTAGGTGCGGGTCTCGCCGTACGGGATGTGCCGCAGGAGTTCCCAGACGCGCAGCTGGAACGGGGTGCCGATCAGGTGCAACGGCAGAGTGAACGAGGTGAGTTCGCCGGAGAAGTACGCGTCGAGCTGGCGGATCGTCTCGCCGAACGGGCGCGGGTCCGGCGCGCCGAAGGTCTCCTCGGCGGGACGGTGGCGCTGGTCGGTCATGTGGATGCGGCTCAGGACGCCGTCGACGGCGACCAGGGTCAGCGCGTCGTAGGGGCTGTCGATGACGGTGTGCCGGACGTCGGGCATGGCGGGGTGACTTCCTCAGGTGGGGAGGTGGTTGATCGGGTGGCTGTCGGTGGCCCAGAGGTACTGGACGGCGTACGCGCGCCAGGGCCGCCACCGCGCGGCGCGGGCGGTGAGCGCGGCGGGCGTGGACGGCAGGCCGAGGCCCGCGGCGGCGCGGCGGACTCCGAGGTCGCCGGGGAGGAAGGCGTCGGGGTCGCCGAGCGCCCGCATCGCGATGACCTCGGTGGTCCAGGGGCCGAAGCCGGGCAGGGCGAGGAGCCGGGCGCGCGCCTCGTCCCAGTCGGTGGCGGGGCCGAGGCTCAGCGAGCCGTCGGCGAGGGCCCGGACGAGGCTCAGCAGGGTCGCGCGGCGGCTGCGGGGCAGCGCCAGGCTCTCCGGGTCGAGACCGGCGAGCGCCTCGGGGGTCGGGAAGAGGTGGGTGAGGCCGCCCTCGGGATCGTCGATCGGGACCCCGTGCGCGGTGACGAGGCGGGCGGCGTGGGTGCGGGCGGCGGCGGTGGAGACCTGCTGGCCGAGCACGGCGCGTACGGCGAACTCGGCGGCGTCGACGGTCCTCGGCACCCGGCGACCGGGCGCCCGGTCGACCAGCGGGGCGAGCGACGGGTCCGTACGGAGCTGTTCGTCGACGGCGACCGGATCGGCGTCGAGGTCGAGCATCCAGCGGCAGCGGCTGATGGCGTGGGTCAGGTCACGGGGGTCGGTGAGCGAGAGCCGGCAGGCGATGTGGTCGGTCCGGGGGGCGAGGGCGACGATGCCGTGCCCGTGGGGCAGTGTCAGGGTCCGCCGGTAGGCGCCGGTGGGCGTACCGGCCTCGCCGCCGGGGAAGTGGGGGAGCCACTCCTCGACACCGGGGACGGCGGTGGCGGCGAGGTGGCCGAAGAGGTTGGAGGGGTTGAGGGGGGCGCGGTACGGCAGCCGGAGCGTGATGACGCCCGGGGTGCCCACCGCGTCGGCGGGAGTGGCGGCGGCGGCCCTGGTGGTGGAGTGCCTCGCGGCGGCGGACCGTGTCGCCCGGGCGCGCAGTTCGCCGGGGGCCAGCGCGAAGACCTCGCGGACGGTGTCGTTGAAGGTACGGATCGAGGAGAAGCCGGCCGCGAAGGCGACCTCGGCCATCGGCATCGGCGTCGTCTCGATGAGCAGGCGCGCGGTCTGGGCGCGCTGGGCGCGAGCCAGGGCGAGCGGTCCGGCGCCGAGCTCGGCGAGGAGCTGGCGCTCGATCTGGCGGGTGGAGTATCCGAGCCGGGCGGCGAGCCCGGGCACGCCCTCGCGGTCCACGATGCCGTCCTGGATCAGCCGCATGGCGCGGGCGACGGCGTCGGCGCGGACGTTCCACTCGGGGGAGCCGGGGCTCGTGTCGGGGCGGCACCGCTTGCACGCCCGGAACCCGGCGCGCTGGCAGGACGCGGCGCTCGGGTGGAAGACCATGTTCTCGGCCTTGGGCGGGACGACCGGGCAGCTGGGGCGGCAGTAGATCCGGGTCGTGAGCACGGCGGTGAAGAACACCCCGTCGAAGCGGGCGTCCTTCGATCGGACGGCTCTGACGCAGCGCTCGGTGTCGGTGTACATGGCTCCATGATCCGGGACCGGAGGGGCCGTGCGCTGGCGAGAAAACGACATGGACCTTCCCGGACCAGGCACGCCTGTCCGCCCCGCCGACGCCGGCGCGGCCGTCCCGCCGGCGCCCGCCCGGCCCTCCCGTCGGTTTTCCGCGCCGGCCCCGACACGCCTCCGGCCCGCTCCGCCTCGATATCCGGCCGTCACGGGAGCAGCATGGAAGGAGCGGATCCCCGATGCCGCCGGCGGGCCGAGGAACCGAGGAAGTGGACGGGTGAGTGAGGTATCCCTGACGACAGCCGAGTCTTCGAGAAGAAGCACCTCATGAGCGGACGGCTGAGCCGCCGGCCCAAGGGCCTGGGGCTGCGCAGCGTCGCCGGGCAGGTGTTCGCCCTCCAGGCGGTCATCGTCGTGGTGCTCGTCACCGTGTGTGCCCTCGCCCTGATCTTCCAGGCCCGCTACGCCACCGAGACCGACGCCCGCAACCGCTCCCTCGCCGCCGCAGAGGCCTTCGCGCACGCCCCCGGCCTCGTGGAAGCCCTGCGGACCCCCGACCCGACCAGCGTGCTCCAGACGCGGGCGGAGGCGGTCCGCGTCGCCTCGGGGCTGGACTTCCTCGCCGTCATGACCCCCGACGGGATCCGCTACACCGACCCGTCGCCCGAGCTGATCGGACAGCGCGCCACCGGTGACATCGCCCGCGCCCGGGCGGGCGAGTCGTTCACCGAGATCTTCCACGGGGAGCCGACGGACGCGGTCCGGGCGGTGGTCCCGGTCCGTGCGGACGACGGCGCCGTCGTCGGCCTGGTCAGCACCGGCATCGAGGTCGAGAACGTCGGCAACGCGGTCGAGGGTCAGCTGCCGCTGCTGCTCGGCACGGCCGGAGGGGCCCTGCTGCTCTCCGTGGGCGGCGCGGCGCTGGTGAGCCGGCGGCTGCGGCGGCAGACCCACGGGCTCGGGCCGGAGGAGATGACCCGGATCAACGAGCACCACGAGGCGGTCCTGCACGCCGTGCGCGAGGGGGTCCTCATCATCGACGCGGACCGCCGGCTGCTGCTCGCCAACGACGAGGCGCGGCGGCTGCTGGACCTGGGCCCGGAGGCCGAGCAACGGCACGTCACGGAGCTGGGTCTCGATCCCCGTACCGCCGCGCTGCTCTCCGCGGACCGGATCGTCAACGACGAGGTGCACCTGGCGGGCGACCGGCTGCTCGCGGTCAACGTGCGGCCGACGAAGCCGTACCGGGGGCGCCCCACCGGCACCGTGATGACGCTGCGGGACTCGACCGAGCTGGCCACGGTCTCCGGCCGCGCGGAGGTGGCCAGGGGGCGGCTGCAGCTGCTGTACGAGGCGGGGGTGCGGATCGGCACCACCCTGGACGTCGTGCGGACCGCCGAGGAGCTGTCGGAGGTGGCCGTCCCGCGCTTCGCCGACTTCGTCACGGTGGAGCTGCTCGAACCGGTGCTGCGGGGCGAGGAGCCGTCGGGCGCGTTCACCGAGATGCTGCGGACGGCGCTGACGGGCGTCAGCGCGGAGCATCCGCTCCAGCCGGTCGGCGAACGGATCCGCTGCGTCGTGCCGACCACCCCGATGGCGCAGGCGCTCGACCGCGCTCACGCGGTCCTGGTGGCCGATCTGACCACCGCCGAGGGCTGGCGGGTCCAGGACCCCGTGGGGGCCGCGGCGGCCCTCTCGTACGGGCTGCACTCCCTCGTCGCGGTGCCGGTGCTCGCCCGGGGCGTGGTCCTCGGCATGGCGAACTTCTGGCGGTCCGGGACCGAGGAGCCCTTCGACGAGGAGGACCTGAACTTCGCCGAGGAGCTGACCGCGCGCGCCGCGGTCTCCATCGACAACGCCCGCCGCTTCACCCGCGAGCACGAGATGGCGGTGACGCTCCAGCGCAGCCTGCTCCCCCGGATCCTGCCGGACCTGTCGGCCGTCGATGTGGCGTACCGCTATCTGCCCGCCAAGGCGGGGGTCGGCGGGGACTGGTTCGACGTGATCCCGCTGCCGGGGGCGCGGGTGGCGCTGGTCGTCGGCGACGTGGTCGGGCACGGGCTGCACGCGGCGGCGACCATGGGCCGGCTGCGCACGGCGGTCCTCAACTTCTCCACCCTGGACCTGCCGCCGGACGAGCTGCTGGGCCACCTCGACGAGCTGATCGACCGCATCGACCGGATCGACCGGGGCGGGCCGGAGAACGGATCCGGGGGTGGATCCGCGGGGCACGGCGGCTCCGGCGGCGGAGGCCTGCCGGAGGAGGGCCGTACGGAGTCCGGCGCGGCCGGCGGCGACCGGGGGCAGGAGCGGATCACCGGCGCCACCTGCCTGTACGTCATCTACGACCCCGCCGACGGCCGCTGCACGATGGCCCGTGCCGGGCATCCCGGACCGGCCCTCGTCCATCCGGACGGCCGGGTCGAGTACCCGGACCTGCCCGCCGGGCTGCCGCTGGGCGTGGGCGGGATGCCGTTCGAGACCACCGAGCTGTACCTGCCGGAGGGGAGCCGTCTTGTGCTCTTCACCGACGGCCTCCTGGAGGACCGCGACCGTGACTTCGACACCGGTCTCGCGCTGCTGCGCGACGCCCTGGCCACCACCGGCCGCAGTCCGGAGCAGGCCTGCGCGGACGTCCTGACGGCCACGCTGGTGCCCTCGCCCGACGACGACATCGCGCTGCTCGTCGCCGACACCCGCCGGCTGGAGGCGGAGCGGATCGCGGAGTGGGACGTGCCGAGCGATCCGGCGGACGTCTCCCGGGTCCGCAACGCGGGCGCCGCGCAACTCGCGGCCTGGGGTCTGGAGGACATCGCGTTCACGGCCGAGCTCATCCTCAGCGAGCTGATCACCAACGCCATCCGGTACGGCGCCGAGCCCATCCGGGTCCGGCTGCTGCGCGACCGGCGGCTGATCTGCGAGATCTCCGACGGCAGCAGTACCGCTCCGCACCTGCGGTACGCGGCGACGACCGACGAGGGCGGTCGCGGACTCTTCCTGGTGGCCCAGTTCGCCGAGCGGTGGGGCACCCGCTACACCGACCGGGGCAAGGTCATCTGGGCCGAACTGCCCCTGACCACGGCCGAGTCGGAGCTGCCGCCGCTGCCGGTGCCGGATCTGGACGCGCTGGAGGACCTTGCCTGGTGACCGGGCCGGAGCGTCACGCCCCCCCGCGCCGTCACAGCGACGTACGGGCCAGCAGGACGGCCACGTCGTCCTGCGGCGCGCACGGCAGCAACTGGTCGAGGATCTCGTCGCACAACTGGCTGAGCGGCCTTTCCAGGTGGAGCAGCGCCTGGGCGAGCCGGTCCATGCCCTCGTCGAGGTCGCCGTCCCGGGCCTCGATGAGGCCGTCGGTGTACAGCACGAGCAGGGTGCCCGGCGGGAGCAGGATCTCCTCCGTGGCGAAGTCCTGCACGCCGGTGCCGAGGGGCGTGCCGGGCGGCCCCTCCAGGAAGGTGATCGCCCCGTCGGCGGTGGCCACGGCGGGCGGGGGGTGTCCGGCGCGGGCGAGCACGACGCTGCCGGTGGCCGCGTCGTGGACGGCGTAGACGCAGGTGGCCATCTCGTCCTCGCCGAGGTCGGCGACGGCGGCGTCGAGGGAGCGGAGCAGCTCCGCGGGCGGCACGCCGTGCCGGGCCAGGGTCCGCACCGCCGTACGGAGCTGGCCCATGACGGCCGCCGCGTGGATGCCGTGACCCATGACGTCGCCGATGACGAGCCCGGTCCTGCCCTCGGGCAGGGCGATGACGTCGAACCAGTCGCCGCCGACGTCGTGGGCGCTGGCGGGAAGGTAGCGCCCGGTGAGCTCAAGGCCCTCCGCCTTCGGCAGGGCGTTGCTGGTCAGGCTGCGCTGGAGGGTGAGGGCGGCCTCGCGCTGGGTGGTGTACAGGCGGGCGTTGTCGATGTTGAGGGCGGCGCGGGCGACCAGTTCGTCGATGAGGACGCAGTCCCGCGCGTCGAAGGGCTCGCGCTCGACGAGCCGGGTCACGGAGACGGCGCCGAGCACCTTGCCGCGGGCGACGAGCGGGACGATGCGCGCCGAGCCGATGTGGGCCTGGAAGTAGGCGCGCAGGGGTTGGGTGCGCGGATCGGGGAAGAGCGCGGGCAGGTCGGAGTGGTAGAGGTTCATCGGCCGGGCGTCGGTGATGACCTGCTCGTACGTCGTGCCGAGCGGGATCTGGAAGGTCTGGCCCGGGGCGAGCATCGCGGTGGGGGCGGTCGGGTCGGGGAAGACGGCGGCGAGGCGGCGCAGCAGACCCTGGGTGGAGGCGCCCGCCTCGTCGGGTTCCAGCACGGATTCCAGCAGCTGGACGTCGGCCGAGTCGGCGAGCTGCGGGACCAGGACCTGGACGATCTCCTCGGCGGTCTGTTGCAGGTCGAGGGTGGTGCCGATGCGGGTGCCCGCCTCGGCGAGCAGGGCGAACCGGCGGTTGGCGCGCTCGGCCTCGACGAGCGCCCGCTGGCCCTCGGTGATGTCGATGAGGGAGGCGATCACGCCGAGCCGGCGGCCGGAGCCGTCGACCAGCGGGGCGTAGGAGCAGGACCAGGTGCGGTCGCGGTCGGGGTCGGCCGGGGTCCGGCCGGTGCGGCGTACGTCGACGACGGCCTCGCCGGTCTCCAGGACCGTGCGCATGGTGGCTTCGAGGGCGACGGCGTTGACCCCGGGCACCACCTCGGTGAGCAGCTTGCCGGCGTGGTCGGCGGGCGGGACGCCGTTCATCCGCGCCAGCGCGTCGTTGACACGGATGAACCGCAGGTCGGGGCCGAGGGTGGCGAGGCCGATCGGCGACTGCGTGAAGAGGCTCTGCAGGGCGGCGAGCGAGTCCCGCATGCGCAGGACCTCGGTGGTCTCCACCGCGATGAGCATGGCTCCGGGGCGCCCCTGGGGGTCGATCTCGGGGACGATCCACATCTCCATGGTCACTTCGTGACCGTCCCGGTGCCGTACCGGCAGGGTGCCGACGACGGTCTCGCCCGACTGGACGCGCCGGGTCAGCTGCTCGGCGAGTTCCTGGTTGGCGTCGGGCACCAGAATGGGTGAAGCGGGCCGTCCGATGACATCGTCGGGGCGGTATCCCAGCAGGTCCTGGGCGGCCAGCGACCACTCGACGACCCGGCCGTCCGCGTCCTCCCGCCACAGGGCGATCGGGAGGAGTTCACGCAGGACCCCGGCGTACCCGATGGCCGCCGGCGGCCGCTCCGGCGTCTCGCTCGGCGACTGAGTAGTGTCCAACGCTTCGACCTAACCCCGGGGGGTGCCTTCCTACCCGATCACCCTAACCGAGCCCCCGGCGCGCGGCCCTGCGGTACGGCTCCGCACGCGCGGGGTGGCGCGGTTACGGCGCGGGCGCGAGGGCGCTGCCGGCGGGTGCGTCGCCCGAGGACGCGGCCGGCCGGTCCAGTGCGGTGGCGATGGACTGCGCCAGGAAGGGGATGCGGTGCGCGCAGACCCCGGCGATGTTGACGCGGCCGGCGTCCGTGCCGTAGACGCCGGACCGGCCGCGCATCCGGCGCATCTGCTCCGGCGTCAGGGGCAGCATGGAGAACATGCCCTTCTGGCGCTGGAGCGAGGCCGCCACGTCCGGGCGGCCGAGGCTGGTCAGGTGGGCGACGAGATCGGCCCGGTTGGCGGCGATCCGGTCGCGCATGGCGTCGAGTTCGGCCCGCCAGGTGGCCCGGAGCCCGGTGTCCTCCAGGACGGTGGCGACGACGGCGGCGCCGTGGTCGGGCGGCATCGAGTACATGACGCGCGCGGAGTTCTGCAGGGCGGTCTCGACGCGGCGCAGCGTCAGCCGTGACGGGCCGAGGACGACGGCGCAGCCGGTGCGGTCGCTGTAGAGGCCGAAGTTCTTGGAGCAGCTGACGGCGATCAGCACCTCGGGCAGCCGGTCGGCCAGCATCCGGGTGGCCCACAGGTCGGCGTCGAGGCCGTCGCCGAGCCCGTGGTACGCGAGGTCGACGAAGGGGACCCAGCCGTTCGTCTCGGCGAGGTCGGCCAGCTCCTCCCAGGTCGCGCGGGAGGGGTCGGAGCCCGTGGGGTTGTGGCAGCAGCCCTGGAGCAGGACCACGTCGCCGCGGCGGGCGGCGCGCAGGTCGTCCATCATGCGGTCGACGTACCCGTAGGTCCGGACCGTGAGCCCGGCGCCCTCCAGTATCGGGCGGTGGTTGACGTACGCGGGGTCGCTGATCCACACCGTGGTGCCGGGCCGGGTCTGGCGTACGAGGTCGGCGAGCAGGCGCAGGGCGCCGGTGCCCGCCACGGTCTGGACGGCCGTCGCGCGGGCGGTCCTGGCCTCGGTGCCGAGGACCATGGAGAGCATGGCCCGGTTGAAGGCGGTGTTGCCGGACAGGCCGCGGTACTCCTTGGAGCCGGCGCGCTCGGCCAGGCGTATCTCGGCCTCCTTGACGGCGGCCATCACCGGGGTGGCTCCGGTGTGGTCGCGGTAGACGCCGAGGACGAGGTCGAGGCGCTCGGGGCGCGGGTCGGCGGCGAACGCGGCGGACAGGTCCCACAGCGGGTCCACGGGCGGGGCGGCGAGCAGCTCAAGCATGGGCGGAGACCTTGGTTCGGGGGCGCCGGTTGGCGAGCGCGACGCCGAGGGTGATGAGGGGGACACCGACGAGCACGGGCACGGTCGGCGACTCGTCGAGAAGGGGTACGGCGAGCAGGACGACGGCGACGGGGCTGAGGCTGCCGACGACCGAGCTGCGCTCGGGGCCGAGGCGGCGGATGGCGAACGCGTACAGCAGTCCGGCGCACAGGCCGACGCCCAGGCCCTGGACGACGAGGAACAGCGCGATGTCCCCGGCGGCGGCGTGGGCGAGTCCGGTGGGCAGGACTCCGGTCAGGGCGAGGAGGGCGACGACGGCGAAGGAGGGCAGGCAGAGCAGGCCGATGGAGCCGACGGGGTCGAGCTCCACCTCGCGCAGGCCCACCGTGTACAGGGCCCAGAGTCCGCTGGCGAGCAGCAGCGTTCCGGCGCCGAGCAGGACGTCCGCGTCCAGGGCCGCCGTGTAGCGCCAGACCAGCGCGGCGACCCCGGCGACGATGAGGGCGAGGCCGGCGGCCTGCGTCCCGCGCGGGACGCTCCTGCCGCCCGCGACCACGAGGGCGGAGACGAAGAGCGGGACCATGCCGGGGACGATCGCGCCGACGAAGGCGGCCGAGGTGAGCGAGCCGCCGTACATGGCGGCGAGGAAGAAGGGGACGCCCGCGCCGCAGACGATCTTGGCGGCGGGCCCGGGCCGCACCGCGAGCAGCCGGCGCCTGCGCCGCCACAGCGCGGGCGCCAGGACCACCAGCGGCACGCCGAACCGCAGCAGGGCCGCGTCGGCGGGCAGGAGCGTGGAGGCGCCGAGGGCGCGGGCGCTCAGCGCGAAGGCGGCCCAGATCGCCACGGTGACCAGGAGGGCCGCGAGTCCCATGGCCTGCGGCGAGAGCCACCCGCGCCGAGGCAACGCCCCGGTCGAAGCCGCGACCGCCCCGGTCGGAGCCGGTGCCGCCGCCGTCGGATCCGTCGCCGCCCCCGTCGGAGCCGGTGCCGCCGCCGTCGGATCCGTCGCCGCCCCCGTCGGAGCCGGTGTCGCCACCGTCCGTGTCCCGCCCACCCGGCGCCTCCCGCTCGCATCGTCTGTTCGAGCAACGGTAGGACTTTCGGCTGAGCAGCCGATTGCCAGTTCTGCCCTCCAGACCTAGCGTGGGGGCAGAATCTGCCAAGGAATGGTCAGGAGTGACGGTGGACGCGGTGGACTTCCAGATCATCCACGAGTTGCAGGCGGACGGACGGCTGTCCAACCAGGACCTCGCGGACCGGATCCGGCTCTCCCCCTCGCCGTGTCTGCGCCGGGTGCGCCGCCTGGAGGAGGCGGGCCTGATCCGCGGCTACACGGCCATGGTGGACCAGGTCGCCTTCGGCCTGCCGATCACCGTCTTCGTACGGATCCGGCTGGAGCGGCACACCAGCGAGATCGTGGCCGTCTTCGAGGAGCACGTCGGCCGCATCGAGCACATTCAGGACTGCTATCTGATGGCGGGCAGCAGCGACTACCTGCTCCGGGTGGTCATCGAGAGCCTGGAGGCGTACGAGTCGCTCGTACGCCACCGGATCCACGCGATCCCCGGCATCGCCTCGATCGAGTCCAGCTTCGCCTACGGCAGCGTGAAGCAGTCCAAGGTCTACCCGCGGCCGACGGCGCGCGGGGAGGTCGGCTGAGGGCGGCCAGGCCTCCCGTCAGAGGTTGAAGAGCTGCGGGGAGAGGTTGAGCACCCCGCAGGCCTCCCGCAGGATCTGCTCCTCGGCCGGGGCGATGTACCCGTCCGCGCCGGCGACGACGAAGCCGGTCTGCACGACGGCCTTGGCCTCCGTGGGCTTCTTAGCCGCCTTGGCGATCTCCTGCAGCGCCTCGGCCTTCCCCTGCGGGAAGTTGGCCGTGAGCTGGTCGACGTGCTTGTTGAACCGCTGCCGCAGCTGCTCCGGCGGGAAGTTGCTCAGGACGTCGTTCTGCACGATCAGCGACTCCACGTGCTGCCGCTCGGCCGGGTCGACCGAGCCGTCGGCGGCGGCGACGAGCGCGCACATGGCCATGCTGGCGTCACGGTAGGCGCCGCTCTTGAGCTCCGCCTTGAGGGAGGAGAGCTGGGACTTGAGCACGCCCACGAGCTGCGCCTTCGAACCCCCGGCCCCGCCGCCGTGCCCGCCGCCGTGCCCGGACCCGCCTCCCGCCCCCGGCCCGGCACCGTGCCCCGCACCCGGGCCCGCCGCACCCGGCTGTCCGTGACCGCCGGAGCTCCGCGCCCCCTGCGCCTGCTGCTGCAGCCCCTTGGCCTGGTCCTTGATCCGGTCCCACATCGCCATCCGTGCCACCCTCGGCTCACCGTTCGCTCGCCGCGTGTGTTCCACGCGTCCTCCTGGGAACGCCTCCCGGCCCCCTCGGAGTTCCCCGCCGCCGCACTACCCGGCGCGGACCTGCTGGGCGAAGGCCCGGTACGCCCGCTCGTCGAAGAGAACGAACCTGACCTCCTCGACGGCGGTCCGGGCGCTCCGCTTGGCCGGTCCGTAGGCCCTTGCCGTGGTGACCTCGGTCGGCAGCGCACGGCGGGCGGGGCGCGTGGTCATCGGGCCCTCATCGGCCCGTCGCTCGGAGCCTGCGCCAGACCGCCTTCGCCGCGTTGTGCCCGGACATGCCGTGCACGCCCGGCCCCGGTGGGGTGGCGGAGGAGCAGAGGAAGACGGCGGGGTGCGGGGTCGAGTACGGGAAGAGGGAGAGCTTCGGGCGCAGCAGCAGCTGCAGGCCGCGGGCCGCGCCGCAGGCGATGTCGCCGCCCACGTAGTTGGCGTTGCGCGCGGCGAGCTGCGGCGGACCGGCCGTGGCGCGGGCCAGGATCCGGTCTCGGAAGCCGGGGGCGAAGCGCTCGATCTGACGCTCGATGGCGTCCGTGAGGTCGCCCTCCCAGCCGTTCGGCACATGGCCGTACGCCCAGAAGACGTGCTTGCCCTCGGGCGCGCGGCTCGGGTCGACGAGGCTGGGCTGCGCCGTGATGAGGAACGGCGTCCGGGGGGCCGTTCCGGAGGAGGCCTCGCGCAGGGCGGTGCCGATCTCCTCGCTGGTGGCCCCGATCTGGACGGTCCCGGCCTCGCGCGGGGCCTGCGCCGTCCACGGCACGGGGCCGTCCAGCGCGTAGTCGACCTTGAAGACGCCGGCCCCGTAGCGGTAGTGGTCGTAGGCGCCGCCGAGGCCCGCGATCCGGGCGAGGGCGGTGGGCGAGGTGTCGAAGACGTACGCGCGGGCCGGCGGCAGGTCGTCGAGGCGCTTGACCTCGTAGTCGGTGTGGACCGCGCCGCCCAGCGCCTTCAGGTACGCGGTGAGGGCGTCCGAGATGGACTGGGAGCCGCCGCGGGGCATCGGCCAGCCGCCCTCGTGCGCGGCGAGCGCGAAGACGATGCCGACCGCCGAGGTGGCGAACCCGTCCAGCGGGGCGATGACATGGCCGACGAGTCCCGCGAAGAGGGCGCGCGCCTTCCCGTCCTGGAAGCGGCGGGTGAGCCAGGTCGAGGGCCGCAGCCCGTCGAAGCCGAAGCGGGCGAGGGTGAACGGGTCCCGGGGCAGCGCGGTGAGCGGCAGGGACATGAAGTCCCGTGCCAGGGTGTCCCACTTGCCGAGGTACGGCGCGATCAGTCGGCGGTACGTCCCGGCGTCGCGCGGCCCGAAGGAGGCGGCGGTCTCGGCGACGGACCGGGAGAGCACGGCGGCGGTGCCGTCGTCCCACGGGTGGGCCATGGGCAGGCGCGGGTGCAGCCACTCCAGGCCGTACCGGTCCAGCGGCATCGTCTTGAAGACGGGCGAGCCGATGCCGAGCGGGTGCACGGCGGAGCAGGGGTCGTGGCGGAAGCCGGGGAGGGTCAGCTCCTCGGTCCTGGCGCCCCCGCCGACGGTCGGCTTCGCCTCGAACACGGCGACGGAGAGGCCCCGTCGGGCCAGCTCCACCGCGGCGGTCAGTCCATTGGGCCCCGCCCCCACGACGACGGCATCGAGCATCGACGGCACCTTGGGACTCCTTCGTCAGCCGATGGCCAAGGATCTCAGGATATTCCGGTGCGCCGGCCGCCTTCACCGCCCCCGCAACAGTGTCCGGATCCGCTCGGCGGTGGCGGCGTCGCGTGCGGCCGTGAACGGCAGCGCGTTGCCTCCGGTGATCCGGAACGGCTCGCCCGCGAGTGTCGTGTGCGCGCCGCCCGCCTCGACCACCAGGAGCAGCCCGGCGGCGTGGTCCCAGGCGTACTCCCAGGAGAAGGCGGTGGCGTCGAGGGCGCCCCGGGCCACGGCCAGGTACTCCAGGCCGGCGGAGCCGCACGGGCGGGGCCGTACGCCGTCGACGTCGAGACCGAGGAGGGCGCGCTTCTGGTCCTCCGTCGTGTAGTCGGGGTGGGAGGTGGCGACGTCCAGGACCGCCCCGGTCTCCGGCGCGCCGGCCCGTATCGGCAGGCCGTTGAGCGTGGCGCCGCGGCCGCGCACGGCGACGGCCATCTCGTCGAGCACGGGGGCGTACGTCCAGGAGGCGAGCAGTTCGCCGCGTCGGGCGAGGGCGACGAGGGTGCAGAAACCGGACTCGCCGCGCACGAACTGGCGGGTGCCGTCGACGGGGTCGACGATCCAGACCGGGGCGTCGCCCTGGAGCGCGTCGTAGACCGCGGGGTCGGCGTGGACGGCCTCCTCGCCGACGACGACGGAGCCGGGCAGCAACGCCGTCAGGGACGCGGTGAGGTGGGCCTCGGCGGCCTGGTCCGCGATGGTCACCAGATCGTGCGGGCCGTTCTTCTCGACGATCTCGTGCGTGGCGAGCTGCCGGAAGCGGGGGGTGATCTCGGCCGCGGCCGCCTTGCGGACCGCCTCCTCCACCTCGGTCGTACCCCCGGCGAGGATGTGGTCAAGGAACTCTTCGATCATGCGTCCAGCTAAGCACGGCGGTCTGACATCCAGGGAGACGGTCCCGTCACCCTCCGTTTCCCCGCGGAGTACGCTTTGGACCGGTTCACCCCTTACAGGGGGGCGGGGCGAGAGGGAGGGTCCGTGCACGGCGCGTACAAGGTTCCGGGCGGGAAGCTGGTGGTCGTCGACCTGGAGGTGCGCGACGGCGCCCTGGCGGACGTGCGGGTGGCCGGCGACTTCTTCCTGGAGCCCGACGAGGCGATCCTCGCCATCGACCGCGCCCTGGAGGGCGCCCCCGTCGACCTGGACGCCTCGGGTCTCGCGGCCCGGATCGACGCGGCGCTGCCGCCGGGCACGGAGCTGTTCGGGCTCACCACGGAGGGCATCGGCGTGGCGGTCCGCCGGGCCGTGGCGCACGCCACCGACTGGACCGACTACGACTGGCAGCTGATCCACGAGCCGCCGCGGTCCCCCGCCCTGCACATGGCGCTGGACGAGGTCCTCACCGCCGAGGTGGCGGCGGGCCGCCGCCCGCCGACCCTGCGGGTCTGGGAGTGGGGCGCGCCGGCCGTCGTGATCGGCAGCTTCCAGTCCCTGCGCAACGAGGTGGACCCGGAGGCGGCCGAGCGCCACGGCATCCAGGTGGTGCGGCGGATCAGCGGCGGCGGCGCCATGTTCATCGAGCCGGGCAACACCATCACGTACTCGCTCTCCGTCCCCGGCGCCCTGGTCCAGGGGCTGTCGTTCGTGGACAGCTACGCCTACCTCGACGACTGGGTCGTCGGCGCGCTCGGCGCCATGGGCGTCACGGCCTGGTACCAGCCGCTGAACGACATCGCCACGGAGGCCGGGAAGATCGCGGGCGCCGCCCAGAAGCGCGTCGCGACGGGCGCGGGCGCGGTCCTGCACCACGTGACGATGGCGTACGACATCGACGCCGACAAGATGACGGAGGTCCTGCGGATCGGCCGCGAGAAGCTCTCCGACAAGGGCACGACGAGCGCGAAGAAGCGGGTGGACCCGCTGCGCCGCCAGACGGGCCTGCCGCGCGAGGCGGTCATCGAGCGGATGATCGCCTCCTTCCGCGACCGCTACGGCCTGTCGGAGGGCCGGGTCACGGAGGAGGAGTCGGCGCGGGCGAAGGACCTCGCGGCGACGAAGTTCTCGACGCGGGAGTGGACGGCCCGGGTGCCGTGACACCGTCGCCGTCGCGCGCCGGACCGGACCTTACGGACACCGCCTGGAGCGCCCCGGCCGCCTGGAGCGCCCTGGTCAGCTGGCGCGCCCCGGCCGGCTGGAGCGCCCTGGTCAGCTGGCGCGCCCTGGTCGGCTGGACCGCCCCGGCTGGCTGGCGCGCCCCGGCCGGCTGGAGCACCCCGGCCGGCTGGAGCGCCCCGGCCGCCTACAGCGCCCCGGTCGGCTCCGGCGGCCGGTGGGCGAACCACTTCCGGTCGGACTCCAGTTGGGCCGCGAGGGAGATCAGGAGGGGTTCGCTGCCCGCCGGGCCGAGGAGTTGGGCGCCGATCGGCAGGCCCTCGGGGGTGAAGCCGGCGGGGACGTTCACGCCGGGCCAGCCGAGGACGTTCCACGGCCAGGCGTAGGGGCAGGCGGAGGCCATCGTCAGGTCCGTGCGCCAGGCCGGCATCGCGTCGAAAGTGCCGATCGGGGGCGGCGGCGCGGCCGTCGTCGGGGCGAGCAGCACGTCGTACGTGTCGAAGAGCGCGCCGATCCTGCGGTGTTGGTGGACCTCGCGGGCACGGGCGGCGCGCAGGACCCGGCCGGCGAGCCGGCGGCCGCTGCGGGCGGCGCTGTGGGTGCGCGGGTCGAGCAGGGCGGGCTCGGGGTGCCGGTCGGCGTACTCGGCGATGCCGGCGGCCGCGCGCGGCAGGAAGCTCAGCCCGATGAGGCCGTAGCGGGGCCGCGCCTCCTCCACCGTGTGGCCGAGCCCGCCGAGCGCGTCGGCGAGGTCGGCGACGGCCCGGCGTATCGCCCGGTCGAGCGGGTTGTACGTGGCGGTGAACGGCGCCCGCCAGGCGAGCGCGATCCGCAGTCGGCCGGGCTCCCGGCGGGCCGCCGCCGAGGCGTCGACGACGGTCGGCTGGAAGCGGTCGCCGGGGTGCGGTCCGGCGACCGCGTCGAGGAGCAGCGCGGCGTCGGCGACGGTCCGGGCGAGCGGGCCGTTGACGGTGAGGCCCTGGAAGCAGTCGTCGTAGGGGTGGACGGAGACCCGGCCGCGCTGCGGTTTGATGCCGACGAGATGGGTCCAGGCGGCGGGTATCCGGATCGAGCCCGCGCCGTCGGAGCCGAGCGCGGCGGGGACGATCCCGGCGGCGACGGCGGCGGCCGATCCGCCGGACGATCCGCCGGGGGTGTGCCCGGTGTGCCACGGGTTGCGGGTGGCGCCGAAGGCGGGTCCCTCGGTGAACGGCCACTGGCCCAGTTCGCAGGAGTTCGTCTTGCCGACGATCACGGCTCCGGCGGCCCGCAGCCGCCGTACGGCCTCCCCGTCCTCGGCCGCGTCGGGGATCTGGCCGGCGCAGCCGAAGCGGGTGGGCAGTCCTGCCAGGTCGGTGTCGTCCTTGACGGCCGTCGGCACGCCGAGCAGGGGCAGCGACTCCCCCGCCGCGAGCCTGCGGTCGGCCTCCGCCGCCTCGGCGAGGGCGGCTTCCGGCCGGGTGGCACGGAAGGCGTTGAGGGTGGGCTGCGTGGCCTCGATCCGGTCGAGCGCCGCCTGGACGAGGGCGGTCGAGGTGACCGTGCCCTCGGCCAACCGCCGCGCCTGTTCGGCCAGTCCGCTGTACTCGACCGCGCTCACGACAGCCCCCACGTCTCGACGGATGCCGGAACCCTACTGGAGCGTAACCTCGTTGTCAGCAGGCGCTTTCGCGTCAGGCATGGCCGGTCAGGCGTCCGGGGCCGCGAGCGCGGGGATGACCGTGGATCCGTACGCGTCGATGGTGACCTCCCGGGCGTCGTGCATCGCGTACACGGCGAACTGGTCGACGCCCAGCTCCCGCAGCCGGCGCAGCTTCTCGATGTGCGCCTCGGCCGGGCCGAGGAGGCAGAAGCGGTCGATGATCTCGTCGGGGACGAAGTCGGTGGACGGGTTCCCGGAGCGGCCGTGGTGGCTGTAGTCGTAGCCGTGCCGGTCCTTGATGTACGCGGTGAGGGCCTCGGGCACCAGGTCGGAGTGGTCGCCGTACCTGGACACCAGGTCCGCCACGTGGTTGCCGACCATCCCGCCGAACCAGCGGCACTGCTCGCGGGCGTGGGCCAGGTCGTCGCCGACGTAGGCGGGCGCGGCGACGCAGATGGTGAGCGCGTCGGGGTCGCGGCCCGCGTCCCGCGCCGCCTTGCGGACCGCCTTGACCATCCACTCGGTCAGGAACGGGTCGGCGAGCTGGAGGATGAAGCCGTCGGCCTTCTGCCCGGCCAGCGCGAGCGCCTTCGGGCCGTACGCGGCCATCCAGACGGGCAGCCTGCCGCCGGCCACCCAGGGGATGCGGATCGGGCTCCCGTCGACGATCGCCTCGCGGCCCTCGGCGAGGTCCCGGATGACGTCGATGGCCTCGCCGAGCCGGGCCAGCGTGTTGGGCTTGCGGCCGGCGACCCGCATGGCGGAGTCGCCGCGGCCGATGCCGCAGACGGTCCGGTTGCCGTACATCTCGTTGAGGGTGGCGAAGGTGGAGGCCGTCACCTCCCAGGTCCGCGTCCCGGGATTGGTCACCATCGGGCCGACGTGGAGCTTGGTGGTGTGTTCCAGGATGCGGCTGTAGATGACGAACGGCTCCTGCCAGAGCACGGCGGAGTCGAAGGTCCAGCCGTAGCGGAAGCCGTTGCGCTCCGCGCGGCGCATCAGGCCGACGACCTCGGAGGCGGGCGGGTCGGTCTGCAGGACGAGTCCGAAGTCCACGTCGTCGTTCTCCTAGTTCAGGTACTGGCAGGTGGATCGCGGGGTGAAGACGCCGTGCCCCGCGCGCCCGGTGAACTTCCGCTGGTCGAGCACGAGTTCGCCGCGCGAGAGAACGGTCTCGACCTGGCCGGTGACGGTCTTCCCCTCGTACGCGGAGTAGTCGACGTTCATGTGGTGGGTCTGCGCCGACAGGGTCTGGACGGCGTGCGGGTCGTAGATCACGACGTCGGCGTCCGCACCCGGCGCGATCGTGCCCTTCTGGGGGTACAACCCGAACATCCGCGCCGGGGACGCGCAGGCGATCTCGATCCAGCGGCGGCGGGAGATGTGGCCGTCCACGACGGCCTGGTGGAGCAGGTCCATCCGGTTCTCCACCCCCGGCAGCCCGTTGGGGATCTTGGAGAAGTCGCCGCGCCCCAGGTCCTTCTGCCCGGTGAAACAGAAGGGGCAGTGGTCGGTGGAGACGACCTGGAGGTCGTCGGTCCGCAGGCCGCGCCAGAGCGCCGCCTGGTGCTCCCTGGGCCGCAGGGGCGTGCTGCACACGTACTTGGCGCCCTCGAACCCCGGCTCGGCCAGGTTGTCCGTCGACAGGAACAGGTACTGGGGGCAGGTCTCGCCGAAGACCGGCAGTCCCTTGTCACGCGCCGCCGCCAGCTCGGCGACGGCCTCCTCCGCGGAGACGTGGACCACGTAGAGCGGGGCGCCCGCGACCCGGGCGAGCTGGATCGCGCGGTGGGTGGCCTCGGCCTCCAGGAGGACCTTGCGGACCTCGCCGTGATAGCGGGGATCGGTCTCGCCCCGGGCCAGGGCCTGCTCCACCAGGACGTCGATCGCGATGCCGTTCTCGGCGTGCATCATGATCAGCCCGCCGTCGTCGGCGGCGCGCTGCATCGCGCGCAGGATCTGCCCGTCGTCCGAGTAGAAGACCCCCGGATAGGCCATGAAGAGCTTGAACGAGCTCACGCCCTCCTGGACGAGCCGGTCCATCTCCTTGAGCGTCGACTCGTTGACGTCCGACATGATCATGTGGAAGCCGTAGTCGATGGCGCAGTTGCCGTCGGCCTTGGCGTACCAGGTGTCGAGCCCCTCGCGCAGAGAGTGGCCGACGCTCTGGACCGCGAAGTCGACGATGGTGGTGGTGCCGCCCCAGGCGGCCGCCCGGGTGCCGGTCTCGAAGGTGTCCGAGGCGGCCGTGCCGCCGAAGGGCAGCTCCATGTGGGTGTGCGCGTCGACGCCGCCGGGGATGACGTAGCGGTCGGTGGCGTCGAGGGTGCGGTCGGCGGTCCAGCCGGCCGCCGCGTCGGAGCCGTGCGCCGCCAGCGCGGCGATCCGGCCGTCCTCGATCAGGACGTCGGCGTGGATCTCGTCGGCGGCGGTGACGACGAGGCCGCCGCGGATCAGGGTGCGGGTGCTCACGGGGGTCCCCCTGGCAGAAGGCGGTGAACTACAGCGAACGAAGGGCCTGTTCGAGGACGGCGGCGCCCTCCTCGGCCTCGGAGACGGTGAGCGAGAGCGGCGGCGCGATCCGCAGGGAACTGGTGTTGTGGCCGCCTCCCTTGCCGATGAGCAGGCCGTTCTCGCGGGCGGCCTCCAGGACGGCCGCGGCCGCCGCCGGGTCCGCCTCGTCGGTGCCGGGCCGGGTGAGCTCGATGCCGGCCATCAGACCCCGGCCGCGCACCTCCCGTACGGCGTCGACGCCGGCGGCCGCGGCCCGCAGCCGCTCCATCAGCAGGCCTCCGACGCGCCGGGCGTTGCCCTGGAGGTCGTGTTCGAGGAGGTACGAGAGGTTGGCGAGGCCGGCGGCCATGGTGACCGGCGAACCGCCGAAGGTGGAGATGGAGTTGGCGTCGAGGCAGTTCATGATCTCGGCGCGGGCGACGACCCCGCCGATCGACATGCCGTTGCCGATGCCCTTGGCGAAGGTGAGCATGTCGGGCGGGCCGGCCTGGTCGTGCGCCTGCCAGCCCCAGAAGTGGTCGCCGGTGCGGCCCCAACCGGTCTGCACCTCGTCGGAGATCCACAGGATGCCGTGCCGGTCGAGGACGCGGCGGAAGGCGGCGTAGAGCCCGTCGGGCGGGGAGGTGAAGCCGCCGACGCCCTGGACGGGTTCGGCGATGAGCGCCGCGACGTCCCGGGTGTGGCCGAGCAGGTCCTCCAGGTCGGCGACGCAGGCGTCGACGAAGCGCTCGTCGGTGTACTGCGCGTACGGGCCGCGGGTGCGGACGCCGCCGTGCACGTAGAGGGTCTGGAGCGGGGAGAGGCCCGTCGGGGTCCAGGAGCGGTTGCCGGTGATGCCGACGGTGGAGAAGGACCGGCCGTGGTAGCTGTTGCGCATCGCGAGGATCTGGTGGGAGCGGCGGTACGCGGTGGCGAGCAGCAGGGCCGTGTCGTTGGCCTCGGTCCCGGAGGTGGTGAAGAAGACGCGGGCGTCGGGGATGCCGGAGAGGGTGGCGATCCGCTCGGCCAGCTCCACCATGGGGCGGTTGAGGTAGAGCGTGGAGGAGTGGATGATCCGGCCGGCCTGCTCGGCCACGGCCTTGGTGACCTCGGGGAGGGCGTGGGCCGTCATGGTGGTGAGGATGCCGCCGAAGAAGTCGAGGTACTTCCTGCCGTCGGCGTCCCAGACGTGGCGGCCCTCGCCGTGGGTGATCTCGATCGGGTCCTGGTAGTAGAGGGCGACCCAGTCGGGGATGACGGCGCGGTGGCGTGCGTAGAGGTCGTTCACGGCTGCACCAGCCCGTCGTAGGCGTCGGGGCGCCGGTCGCGGTAGAAGGCCCACTGCTGCCGCACCTCGTCGATGAGGCGGAAGTCGAGGTCGCGGACGACGAGTTCCTCCTCCTTGTCGGAGCCGACCTCGCCGACGAACTGGCCGCGCGGGTCGACGAAGTAGCTGGTGCCGTAGAAGTCGTTGTCGCCGTACTCCTCGATGCCGACGCGGTTGATGGCGGCGACGAAGTACTCGTTGGCGACGGCGGCCGCGGGCTGTTCCAGCTGCCAGAGGTAGGACGAGAGACCCCGGTGGGTGGCCGACGGGTTGTAGACCAACTGGGCTCCGTTGAGTCCGAGTTGGCGCCAGCCCTCGGGGAAGTGCCGGTCGTAGCAGATGTACACGCCGACCCGCCCGACGGCGGTCTCGAAGACCGGCCAGCCGACGTTGCCGGGGCGGAAGTAGAACTTCTCCCAGAACCCCTTGACCTGGGGGATGTGGTGCTTGCGGTACTTGCCGAGGTAGCTGCCGTCGGCGTCGATGACGGCGGCGGTGTTGTAGTAGAAGCCCGGGCCCTCGACCTCGAAGACGGGGACGACGATCACCATGCCGGTCTCGCGGGCCAGCTCTCGCATGCGGGTGACGGTAGGCCCGTCCGGGACGGGTTCGGCCCAGCGGTAGTGCTCGGGATCCTGCACCTGGCAGAAGTAGGGGGCGTTGAAGACCTCCTGGAACCCGATGACCTTGGCGCCCTGCCGGGCCGCCTCGCGGGCGTGCTCCTCGTGCTTGGCGATCATGGATTCGGTGTCGCCGGTCCAGGTCGCCTGGACGAGTGCGGCGCGTACGACGTCGGTCATGAGCTGCTCCTTCGGCGCGGCGTCAGAGAGCCTCTACGCACGTAGACGCGGTGCGTAGGAGGAGAACGTAAGCCCCGTCACACCCCGGAGCAAGACCACCGCCGTGAACCGCCGGAGTCGATCATGTTTCATACCCGAGTGGTCCATGTCGGACACGCACCGACACGTTCGGTGAGGCCATGCGTGCACAGCGCGCCCGGGCGAGCGCAGGCGGCCGGGGTCAGGTTCCGGCCAGGCCCGCGACGCGCAGGGCGTGCAGCAGGTCGCGCTCCCGGGCCGGGGACACCGCACGGGCGGCCGCACGGAGTTGGGGCAGGCCGTCCGGGTCGGCCGCGGCGAGTTGGGCGGCGTCCTCGGGGGTACGGACCCGGAGGAAGGCAGTGAGCAGGGCCTGGGCCTCACGGTGATGCCCCTCGGCGCGCAGCGCGGCGCACGCGCCGGCCAGATCGCCGACCGGGCGGGCGACGCCCTGCCGCAGCAGGTGCTCGCAGTCCGCGGTCCGGCCCGCGTCGGCGAGCACCCCGGCGACGGCGGCGAGGCGTCCGGGCGGCAGCGAGGCCGCCTCCCACAGGAGGGTGGCCCAGTCGGCGCCGAGGCCGACGCGGTGCAGCTCCGCCGCGAGCGCCGGAAGCCGGCCGGTCGGTCCGGCGACGGCCTCGCAGAGCAGGGCGTGCGCCTCGCCGCTGCGCCCCTGGGCGCGCAGGCGCCGGAGCGCGTACACGGCGTTGGCGGCGGCACGGCCGGCGTCCTGCGCGGTCTCCTCGACCTCCGGCGTGACGGCGGGAGCCGTACGGGCGGTACGGGCGGTACGCGCCGTGAGGCCGGACGCCGCCTCGCCGCCGCCGTACCGGGCCCCTCGGGGCGCCGCCCCGGCCACGGGCAGCTCGACCGCGGGGCCGGGGGCCGGCGCCTCCTCGACGTCGTCGAGCCAGGCGTAACGGGCGCCGCGCGGCTTGCGCCGGGGCGTGGCGGCGACGGCGGAGGGCACCCTGCCCGGGTCGGGCGCGAGGGCCGCGAGGCGGGCGGTGAGGTCGGTGACGCGGGACGTCGCGCGGGCGTGGTCGTCGCGGGCCCAGGCCAGTTCGTCGGCGGTCCGGTCGTCCGGGGCGCCCGGGACCTCCCCGAGGCGGGCGGCGAGTTCGCGGGTGCGGGCCTCGGCGTACCGGCGCTCGTGCTCCATCGCCGCCAGCCGCTCGCGCAGCGCCTCCGCCCCGCCCGGCCGCCGGTCGTGGGCGGCCGCCGCCGCGCGGTGCAGGGCCCTGGCCCGGGTCGCCTCGGGCCCGGCGGGTGACTCGCCGAGGTCCTGGAGCAGCGACTCGACGACGTCCCAGGGCAGGATCTCCGTACCGTCGAAGCAGGCCCGCAGGCCCTCCGGGTCGCGGTCGGCGAAGACCCCGTACCAGCCCCGGCCCGGCACCAGGCGCGCCGCGACCTCGCCCAGGTAGCGCGCGAACGCGCCTACCTCCGCCGGGAGTTGATACACCGTCATATCGTCCGCACCGCCCGCGCACTCGACTGGGACCTGCCGGTCCACCGGCATTGGACCGCAGTCGTGTTACGGGACGGCTACAGGCTGTTTTCACCCGGCGCCGGTCTCGCGGCGAACGGGTCAGAAGCTGACCACGATCCCCGTGTGCGGCCGCTTGCCCAGCCGGGCGATCGTGGCGGGCCAGTCGACGAGCCAGAACTGCCAGGTGTACTTGCGCCCGAGCAGCTTCCGTACGCGCTTCAGCTCCTCGCCCTCCAGGAGCCGGCCGGCGCCCTCCAGCCGCTGGGCGCCCTCCGCCACGTTGCCGCGCAGGTCGCAGACCGCGACCACCGTGCGCGGGTCGTTCCGCAGCCGCTTGACCTTCCAGGAGTCGCTGCGGGTCCAGGCGTACAGCTCGTCGCCCTCCACGGCGTACCAGACGGGGGTCGCGACGGCGGTGCCGTTCCGGCGGAAGGTGGTCAGGCTGACGTAGCGGCCGCGCCGCAGCTCCTCGGGAATCATGCGTCGAGCCTACGCAGGGTGCGGGCCGGACCCGCACGGCTCCCGTCAGACGGGCACCAGCGCGCACTGGACGACGATCTCGTCCATGGACAGGCCGAGGACGCCCGCGAGCGCCGCGACGGTGAAGAAGGCCGGCGTCGGGGCCCGCCCGGTCTCGATCTTGCGGAGGGTCTCGGCGGAGAGGCCGGCCGTCGCGGCGATCTCGACCATCGAGCGGTCGCCGCGCGCCTCGCGGAGCAGCCGACCGAGCCGCTCGCCTCGCTCGCGCTCTTCGGGGGTCAGGGGTGTGCGCACCATGCCACCATTCTAGTACCGGTATAGAAATAGGGAATGGTGACGAGCTCCCGCGGGGTGCCGGGGCGCGTCGGCGCCCCGCGGGAGCTTCAGCGCCCTGCCGGTCGTACGACCATCGCCGAACCGCCACCGCGTCGTACGGTCTCGGCGGCGGCGACCCAGCGGCCGTCCGGCAGTCGCTGGACGCCGGTCGCCGCGCCGATCTCCGGGTTCTGCCGGAAGCCGTGACCGATGGCCTCCAGCTCCGCCCGCAACGGGCTGTTCCACAGGCCCGGTTCGAGCTCCGTCGTCGTCTGGTTGCGCTGGCTCGCCCGGGGCGCCGCGATGGCGTCGACGAGGGGCAGGCCGAGGTCGACGACCCCGGTCAGGGTCTGGAGCACGGTGGTGATGATGGTCGCCCCGCCCGGCGAGCCGAGCGCGAGGACCGGGCGGTCGTGCCGGTCGAGCACGATCGTCGGGGACATCGAGGAGCGCGGCCGCTTCCCCGGGCCGGGGAGGTTCGGGTCGTGGACGGCCGGGTTCGCCGGGGCGAAGGAGAAGTCGGTCAGCTCGTTGTTCAGCAGGAAGCCGCGGCCCGGGACGGTGATGCCGCTGCCGCCCGTCGACTCGATGGTCAGCGTGTACGCGACCACGTTGCCCCACCGGTCGGCGACGGTGAGGTGCGTGGTGTTCTCGCCCTCGTACGTGGTCGGCGCGGCCGTACCGCCGCTCGCGCAGGCCGCCGGGTCGCGCGGGTCGCCCGGCGCGAGCGGGCTGGTCAGCACGGCGTCGTCGCGGATCAGGCACGCACGGGAGTCGGCGAACCGCTGCGAGAGCAGCTCCTTCGTCGGCACGTCCTCGAAGGCCGGGTCGCCGACCCAGCGGCCCCGGTCGGCGAACGCGATCCTGCCGGCCTCGATGAAGCGGTGCAGATAGGCGGCGCGCGAGGCGGTGGAGAGGTCGGTGCGCTCCAGGATGTTGAGGGCCTCGCCGACGGTCGTACCGCCGGAGGAGGAGGGCGCCATGCCGTAGACGTCGAGGCCCCGGTAGGAGACCTTCGTGGGCCGGCGCCGCTCGGTCTCGTACCCGGCGAGGTCACGCTCGGTCAGGTCGCCGGGACGGACGACCCGGGTGGCGCCCTCCCGTACCGGGGGCTGGCGCACGGTGTTCACGATGTCCCGGGCCAACGGGCCCCGGTAGAGCGCCCCGACACCCTCGCGGCCCAGCTTCTCGTACGTACGCGCCAGGTCGGGGTTCTTGAACGTCGAGCCCACGACGGGGAGTCGACCGCCCGGCAGGAACAGCTCGGTGGAGGCCGGGAAGTCCCGGAAGCGGCCTTCGTTGGAGGCCGTCTGGGCGCGGAAGGTGGCGTCGACGGTGAACCCGTCGCGGGCGAGCCGCTCGGCCGGTTCGAGGAGCGTGCGCAGCGGCTTGCTGCCCCAGCTGTCGAGCGCGGCCTTCCAGGTCGCCGGGGTGCCGGGGGTGCCGACGCCGCGGCCGCTGGTCATGCCCTCCTCGAACGGGATGGGCGCGCCGTTCTCCACGAAGAGGCCGGCGTCCGCCGAGGCGGGCGCGGTCTCGCGGCCGTCGATGGTCCGGACGGTGCGGGTCCTGGCGTCGTAGTGGACGAAGTAGCCGCCTCCGCCGATGCCGGCCGAGTACGGCTCGGTGACGCCGAGGGCGGCGGCCACGGCGACCGCCGCGTCGACGGCGTTGCCGCCCTTGCGGAGCACCTCGATGCCCGCGGCGGAGGCGTCGGCGTCGACACTGGTGACGGCGCCGCCGTGGCCGACGGCGACGGGTTCCTTCACCGGCGGCCTCGGGCCGCCGGCGGTCGGTGGCGCCGCCGCGCCCACCGAGAGCACCGTCACGGCGACGGCGAGCAGAGAGACCTTCCGAGCGGTGGAGCGTCGCACCTGTACCTCCAGTCAACGACCGTCCGGGCAGCGTAACTTCCGTCCCGCCCTCTCGTCAGGACCGCCTCGAACACCGGTGCGTCGGAGCGCTAGCATGCGCGCCCATGAACGAAGACCTGCGCAATGTCGTCCTGGGGGTCCTCGCGACCGGGGTCAGTGGTTCGCTGGGCTGGCTGGCCCGGACGTATCTGTGGCGCCGCGCGCTCCGGCGCAGGCAGGCGTTCTTCGGGCTCCGCGACGGCTCCGAGTGCCTGCTGGTGGTGAACCGCAAGGCGGGCAGCGAGCGGGCGGTGCACAACGTGGACGTGTCCGCGCTGCTCGAACTCTCCGCCCTGATCAAGGACTGCGGGGCGCGGCCCGAGATAGTCCAGCACGACGAGGCCCGGCAGGGTCTCGGCGACGTGACGGAGTTCTGCGTCGGCGGGCCGTACTCCAATCGGCGGATGGCCGCGCATCTGTCGTCCCTGCTGCCCGGCCTGACGATGAGCGTGGAGCCGGAGCCGATCGCGGACCGGAGCATGTTCACGGTCGGCGGCGAGGTGTACCGGTGCGTGAACGGGTCCACCGAGTACGTGGTCCTCGCCCGTCTCACCGGCGGGGAGGGCGGGCGGCCGGTCTTCCTCCTCTGCGGCCAGGCCGCGATCGCCAACCAGTCCGCGAGCCGCTATCTGGCCCGGCACCACGAGAAGCTGGCCCGTACCTACGGCTCCGGCCCCTTCGTCCTCCTGCTGAAGGTCGTGAACTCGGACGCGTACGGCCCCGACGTGGTGGAACTGGTCGCCGATGTCACGTCGGCGGCGCGGACCGCGCCCGCACCCGAACCGGCAGCGACCTGAGCCCGTTGACGAAGTTGGAGACGAGCCGCCGGGGCGGGGCCGCGAGCTCCAGATCCTGGAACGCGTGACGCGCCTCCTCGTGCAGGACGCGGAGCTGGAGCCGGGCGAAGTGCGCGCCGAGGCAGACGTGCGGGCCCTCCCCGAAGGAGACGTGCGGGTTGGCGGCGCGGTCCAGGTCGAGGCGGTGCGGGTCGGCGAAGACGCGTTCGTCGTGGTTGGCGGAGGCGTGGAGGACGACGACCTTGTCACCGGCGGCGATGCGCCGGCCGGCGAGTTCGGTCTCGCGGGTCGCGGTGCGCCGGAACGAGAGCACGGGCGGGTGGACGCGCAGGAGTTCCTCGACGGCGCGGTCCACGGCGACCGCGCCGCTCCAGAGCCGGCGCCGTTCGTCCGGGTGCCGGGCGAGGGCGAGCAGTCCGCCGGGGGCGGCGCTGCGGACGGTGTCGTTGCCCGCGACGGTGAGCAGGAAGAAGAACATCTCCAGTTCGGCGGGCCGGAGTTCGGAGCCCGCCAGCACGGTCATGAGGTCGTCGCCGGGGTTCTTCCGCTTGTACGCGGCGAGTTCCTGGGCGTAGGCGAACATCTCGGCGAGCATCGCGGGCGACCGGGGGTTCACGGGCCGCCCCCGGTCGTCGAGGACGGGCGGCTCGTCGGGGTCCTGGTAGGCGATGACCCGCTCGGTCCAGGCGAGCAGCAGCCCCCGGTCGCTCGGGTCCACACCGAGCAGGTCGGTCAGGTTGAGCAGCGCGTAGTCGTCGGTGACGGCTTGGACGAGGTCGACCTCGGGTCCGGCGTCCAGGGCGGCCGTCAGCAGCTCACGGGCCCGGGTCCGGGCGGTCTCCGCGAACCGTTCGATCCGCCCCGGTGTGAATCCACGGCTGACGAGCCGCCGCAGGCGGTGGTGGTGCGGGGGGTCCTGATTGAGCATCATCCGCCGGATGAACGGCAGGTCGGCGGGGTCGGGGTCACGGATCTGGGTGGCGCCCAGGTACGAGGAGTAGGCGGTGGGCTCCTTGAGGACGCGTACGACGTCGGCGTGGCGCGAGACGGCCCAGAACCCGGGCCCGGCGGGCCAGCCGAGGAGGGCGCGTTCCTCCTGCCGGGCGACGGGCCAGTGGTCGCGCAGGGCGCGGTAGGCCTCGTGCGGGATGCCGTCGGCGTAGATCCTCGGATCGAAGACGTCGGGGACGTCGCTGTCGCTCTCCACGACCCCAGCCTGGTCCTCCCGCCGACGGAACACCAGAAGGCGTCGCCCGCACGGCACCCCCCGGTATCGCCTATCTCACATCCGACATCACCGATATAGATCGGATTATCGCAACCTCCGCCGTCCTGGTGCCCTCTTCCCTCGGCAAGAGAGATCACTACGGAGGTTGTCCCGTGAACCGCACCCGCCCGCGCGCCCTGCTCACCGCCACCGCCGGGGTCCTCGCCGTCACCGCGCTCACCTCGTGCACCGGGGGCGCGGCGGCCGCCGGGGGCGAAGGCGGCAAGGAGGTGCCCCCGACGCGGATATCCGTGAACCTCACCGGTGACCGGGCGAAGGCCGGTGAGCCGGTCACCGTGAGGCTGGCCGAGGGGACCCTGCGCGAGGTGACGGTGACCGACTCCAAGGGCGCCCGCCTGGACGGCAGGGTCTCCGGGGACGGGAAGCGGTGGACGTCGGCGCGGAAGGCGACGCCCGGGACCGCGTACGCCGTCGAGGCGCGGGACGCCGCCGGGGGCAGCGCGCGGGCCGCGTTCACCACGGCCGCCGCGGAGAAGGTCAACAAGCTGACGCTGGCCCCGGGCAGGAACACCACGGTCGGCATCGGCCAGCCGCTGTCGATCGTCTTCGACCACCCGGTGAAGAACAGGGCCGAGGTCGAGAAGCACCTCAAGGTCAGCACCTCGAACAGCACCGAGGGCTCCTGGGGCTGGATGCGGGACTGGTCGGGCAAGGACCGGGTGGACTGGCGGCCGAAGACGTACTGGAGGTCCGGCACGAAGGTCACCCTGGACGCATCGCTGAGCGGCATCGACTCCGGCTCCGCGGGCGGCTGGTTCGTGCGCGACTACACCACCAGCTTCCGCATCGGGAAGAACCAGCTGGTCAAGGTGGATCTCGACCACCACCGTCTGACGCTGCTGCGCGACGGAGAGACGGTCAAGGACGTGCCCATGTCGGCCGGCACGCCGGGCGGCGAGAAGGCGTCCTGGCGCGGGAGGACCGTCCTGATGTCGAAGGAGGGGACCATCAACATGCGCTCGGAGACGGTCGGCCTCGGCGACGCCTACGACAAGATGGTCGACTACTCGATGCGGCTGACCTGGTCGGGCATGTACGCGCACGCGGCGCCGTGGAACGCGGCGTACTTCGGCAGCGCCAACAAGAGCTCCGGATGCATCGGGATGAGCGACGCCGACGCGCGCGGTGTGTACGACCAGGTGCAGGTCGGCGACCCGTTCGAGGTCACCGGCTCGGACGCCAAGGGGACGCAGGCGGTGAACAACGGCTACGGCGCGTGGAACGTCTCCTGGGCCGACTGGCAGGCGAAGAGCGCCCTGCGCTGATCCCGCGTTCGACAATCGTTACCGTCGCGTAACTTACCGACCAGTTACCTCGGGTAAGCCCACCCGGTTACCGTCGGGTCACTTTGCACTGTCCCCACCAGTGACACGAGCAAGGAGTGACCCGTGCGTGCACCTCTCGCCCTCGCCGTCTCGGCCGCCCTGGTGGCCGGGGCGGCCCTCGGGCTCGCCCCCGCCGCCCACGCCGCGCCGACCGGCCCGTCCGTCCGCTTCGTCGACATCGCCGGCGACGGCGGCACCGTCCTCAAGGCCAATGTCGTCACCCCGGCCGGTGCCGGCGCCTCGGCCCGCTACCCCGTCATCGTCCTCCCCACCAGCTGGGCCATGCCCCAGATCGAGTACCTGGTCCAGGCCCAGAAGCTCGCCGACTCCGGTTACGTCGTGGTCAGTTACAACTCCCGCGGCTTCTGGCAGTCCGGCGGCGAGATCGAGACCGCGGGTCCGAAGGACGTCGCCGACGCGTCCAAGGTCATCGACTGGGCGCTCGCCCACACCCCCGCCGACCCGGCCAAGGTCGGTATGGCGGGCGTGAGTTACGGCGCCGGGATCAGCCTCCTCGCCGCCGCGCACGACAAGCGCGTCAAGGCCGTCGCGGCCCTGAGCGGCTGGGCCGACCTCATCGAGTCCATCTACAGCGGCCGCACCCAGCACCTCCAGGCCGCGGCCCTGCTCGGCGGCGCGGGCTACCTCACCGGCCGACCCGGCCCCGAACTCCAGGGCATCCTCGGCGACTTCCTCTCCTCGAACCTCGCCAAGGAGAGCGAGATGATCGCCTGGGGCGCGAAGCGGTCCCCGGCCACCTACCTGGACCGGATCAACGCCAACGGCGCCGCGATCATGCTCGGCAACGCCTGGGGCGACACCATCTTCCCGCCCAACCAGTACGCCTCCTTCTACGAGAAGCTCCAGGGCCCCAAGCGCCTGGAGTTCCGCCCCGGCGACCACGCCACCGCCGAGGCGACCGGCCTGTTCGGGCTGCCCAACGACACCTGGACCAGTGCCCACCGCTGGTTCGACCACCACCTCAAGGGCGTCGACAACGGCGTCGACCGGGAGCAGCCGGTCCAGCTCAAGTCCCGTTCCACCGGTCCGTACGAGGGCTATCCGGACTGGAAGTCGGTCGGCGCGAACGAGCGCAAGATCGCCCTCGGCGGTTCGCAGCGCATCCGGGCGAACATCGACTCCGGCGCCAACGGCGGCATCGTGCTGCTCTCCAACCTGCTGGACCAGCTGGTCCAGGCCCCGCCCGTCGCCTCGATCCCGCTGCTGCCCCGCTCCTTCGCGGGCGTGTGGCAGTCCGAGCGGTACGACACGCCCCAGCGGGTGCGCGGCACGGCGAAGCTGCACACCACGGTCACCTCCACCAAGGAGAGCGGCACCCTCGTCGCGTACCTCTACGACGTGGGCCCGCTCGGCCTCGGCAAGCTGGTCAGCAATGCCCCGTACACCTTCCACGGGAAGACTCCCGGCGCCCCGTTCACCGTCGACCTGGAGCTCTTCTCCACGGCCTACGACGTGCCCGAGGGCCACCGGCTCGCCGTGGTCGTCGACACCGTCGACCCGCTCTACATCGAGCACAACCCGACCGGCGCACAGCTGACCTTCTCCTCCCCTGCGGCCGACCCCTCGTACGTGTCGGTCCCACTGCGGGCGGAGTGATCACCGGCTGCTGCCGGGCGGGCTTGGCTCCCTGCGAGCTACTGCGAGGCCGTTACGGCCCCGTGGGGGGACCCCCACCCGGCAGCAGCGTCCCTGGTTCGGCCGGGTCGACGTCCACGGCCTGTGTCTTGGGACTGCGCCGCTCCCTCCTGGCCACCCAGGTGGCGAACCAGGAGAGGAGCATGCACATCCCGATGTAGATCGGCGAGATGACCATGACGACGGGGATGAACGGCAGATCGTAGTCGAGGTTGGACGCGATCAGCTTGCCCGCGTGCAGGAACTCCTCGTAGGTGATGAGGAATCCGAGCGAGGTGTCCTTCAGCGCGACCACCAACTGGCTGATGATGGCGGGCAGCATCGCGCGCAGCGCCTGCGGTGCCAGGACGTAGGTCATCACCTGGGTCTTGCGCATCCCGAGGGCGTACGCCGCCTCCCCCTGGCCGCGGTCGACCGAGTTGACGCCCGTACGGAACACCTCGGCGAGCACCGAGCCGTTGTACAGGGTCAGTCCGGCGACCAGGGCGGGCAGCGGCTGGACCTTCAGCGCCACGAAGATGAAGAAGATCATCACCAGCACGGGCATGGCGCGGAAGAACTCGACGAGCAGGGTGGCGACCCAGCGGAACACCGCCCGCTCCGAGAGCCGTCCGACCGCGAGGACGGCGCCGAAGGCGAGCGAGAGCACCGAGGCGTACGCGAACGCCTTGAGGGTGTTGCCGAGGCCCCGGAGCAGCAGCTCCTGGATGCCGACGTACTCGAAGGGGGACCACTTGGTGGCGGTGAACTGGTCCGTGTCGAACAGGAGATAGAGGATCCAGCCGGCCAGCGCCAGGATCGCGACGGTCGAGAGGACGCCGTAGAGCAGATGACGCCTACGGGTGTGTGGACCCGGGATGTCGTAGAGGGCGGTGGAATCGGTCATCGGGCGACCCCCCAGCGCTTCTCCAGGACGTTGAAGAGGGCGCTGATGGTGAGGGTGATGAGGAGATATCCGACGGCGATCCAGACGAAGGTCCAGATGATGTTGTAGCCCAGCTCGCTCAACGTCTTGTAGGTGCCGAGGAGTTCGGTGACGCTGAAAGCTCCGGCGATGGCGGAGTTCTTGGCGAGCGCGATCAGGGTGGAGCCGATGGGCGGGATGACCGAGCGGAACGCCTGGGGCAGCACGACCGCGTTGAGCGTCTGACTGAACGTCATCCCTAGGCTCCGGGAGGCCTCGCCCTGGCCGCGCGGCACGGTGTTGATGCCGGACCGCAGCACCTCGCAGATGAAGGCCGAGGTGTAGCAGCCGAGCGCGAGGACCGCGAAGAGCTCGAAGGGGAGCACGAGTCCGAAGCGCGGCAGCCCCAGCATCACGGCGAAGAAGAGCAGGGTGAGCGGGGTGTTGCGCAGGATGGTGACCCAGACCGTGCCGAAGATCCGGAAGGAGCCCACCGGCGCGACCCGGAAGGCGGCCATCACGAAACCCAGGACCAGGGCCAGGGCCGAGGCGTAGACGGTGAGTTCGACGGTGCCGAGTAAGCCTTCGCCGTAGAGCGCGAAGTTGTCTGTCAGGACGTCCATGTCGGGCGCTCCCTCCTCAGCTCGCCGGATAGCGGTCGATGGGCGGCGGCTGCGGGGCGGGCGCCCCGGAGAGGCCGAGGGTCACGTCGTAGGCCTTCTTCCAGTCGCCGTTCCTCTCGTGGAAGGCGAGGGCGTCGTCGAGGGCGAAGCGCAGGGCGTTGTCGCTCCGGGGGACGCCGACGCCGTACGGCTCCTCGGAGAACGGCTCGCCGACGACCTTGAGTTCGTCGGGGACCTTCGCCGCGTAGCCCAGGAGGATGGTGTCGTCGGTGGTGACCGCGTCGACCTGGTAGGTCAGCAGGTTGTCGACGCAGACGGAGTACGTGTCGTAGGCGACCAGTTCGGCCTTCGGGTAGTCCCTCTCGATCCGCTGGTACGGGGTGGATCCGGCGGCCGAGCAGACCCGCTTGCCGTCGAGGTCCTGCGGTCCGTGGATGTCGTTCTCGTCGGCGCGCACGAGCAGCGACTGGCCTGCCAGGTAGTACGGGCCGGCGAAGCCGACGAGCTTCTTGCGGTTGTCGTTGATGGTGTAGGTGCCGACGTAGTAGTCGATCTGGCCGTTCTGCAGGGCGGTTTCGCGGTTGGCCGAGGCGATGGTCCGGAAGCGGATCGAGGCCGGGTCGAAGCCGAGGGAGGCGGCGAGCATCTTGGCGATCTCGATGTCGAAGCCGGAGTACCGGCCGGTGGCCGGGTCCTTCTCCCCCATGTAGGGCTGGTCCTCCTTGACTCCGACGACGAGGTAACCGCGTTTCCTGGCCCGCTCCCAGGTCGGCGAGTCCGGCAGTCGGAACGCCGACTGCACCTGGTAGACGGGGAGTTCGTCGGGCTGCGGCCCCTTGACGGGCGGGCTGCCCTCCTTGCCGCAGGCAACCAGCGCGATCGACGAGACGAGGAGCAGCGCGAGGGCGGCCAGCAGGCGTCGCATACGGTGCATGTGTGTCCGGCCCCCGCTCAGTGCTTGAGGATCTTGGACAGGAAGTCCTTGGCGCGTTCGCTCCGTGGGCTGGTGAAGAACTCCTCCGGTGTGCGGTCCTCGACGATCCGGCCGTCGGCCATGAAGACCACCCGGTTGGCGGCGGAGCGGGCGAAGCCCATCTCGTGGGTGACGACGACCATGGTCATGCCCTCGCGGGCGAGTTGCTGCATCACCTCCAGGACCTCGTTGATCATCTCGGGGTCGAGGGCGGAGGTCGGCTCGTCGAAGAGCAGCGCCTTGGGGTCCATGGCGAGGGCGCGGGCGATCGCCACGCGCTGCTGCTGGCCGCCGGAGAGCTGGGCGGGGAACTTGTCGGCGTGGGCGGCGAGGCCGACCCGGTCGAGGAGTTCCCGGGAGCGCCGGTCGGCCTCCTCCTTCTTGCGCTTGCGGACCTTGATCTGCGCCAGCGACACGTTGGCGAGGACGGTCTTGTGCGCGAAGAGGTTGAAGGACTGGAAGACCATCCCGACCTCGGCCCGCAGCTTGGCGAGCGCCTTACCCTCCGCCGGGACGGGCTGTCCGTCGATGACGATCTCGCCCGACTCGACGGCCTCCAGCCGGTTCATGGCCCGGCAGAGCGTCGACTTGCCCGAGCCGGAGGGCCCGATGACGACGACCACCTCTCCGCGCCCGACGGTGAGACTGATGGACTGAAGGACGTGCAACGTGCCGTAGTGCTTGTTGACGTCACGCAGCTCGATCAACGGATCGGCAACCGCCATACGCTCCCCTGCCCCCTTCTCGGCTCTGTCGAGGTCAGCGCAAACTATCCGCCCCGAAAAGGGACTTCACGCTCGACACGCATAAGGGCGGCATAAGCCGTATTTACTGCACAAGGGTGTCCGGGAGGGGGTACGGGCGGGGTGCGGTGGCCCGGACCTCAGAACTCGGCGGCCTCCCCGTAGACCTGGGAGAGCTCCGGCGATCCGGTCACGGCCCAGTCGAGTCCGGCCTCCACGACGTTGATCTCACGGCCCGAGGCGAGCCGCACCACGGGCTGGCCGCCGGGCCACACCTGCCAGCTCGCGCTCGGCACGTTCCGCACGATGACGGTGCCCAGGTAGAGGCCGGCGTCGTTGCCGATCCAGGGCAGCTCCTCCGGGTCGTCGCGCCAGCTCGGCGGTAGCTGGTCGAGGGCGGAGAGCGAGCCCGGGGTGTCGTCGAGGGTCACCCCGGCGTCCTGGACCCTGGCGCGCAGCAGCTCGCACTCGGCGAGCAGCTCCCCCACTCCCTCGGGGTCGCGGTCGAAGGCCGCACCCAGAGGCGAGGGATCGACGTCGTGCCGCTTGCGCCAGTTGTCCAGGAACGGGATGTTCATCCGAACAGCGTCGCATTTCACCCTCCCGTGGACCACCCGGCGCGCGGAGATCATCCACGCCGCGAGGCCACGCCGGGCGAGAGCGGTCGTACAACCTTCCGAAGAGACGGTAGGTCATAGGGCCGTGTCCAAGAGGATGAGGAAGGAACACGCTGTGCATACCGTTCTGTCGCGTCGCGTCCTGATGTCGGTGGGGGTCGTTCTGGGAACGATCGCCGCCACGCCGTTCGTGTCACCGGCCGCCGTCGCCGCGCCGTCGTCCGCCGCCCTGGCCCCGGCGGTCCCGACGGCCCCGGCCGCCCCGGCGGCTCCGGCGGCTCCGGCGGCCACCGCGCCTGTTCCGGTGCCGTTCCTGGCCGCGGGCGGCCGACTGGTGGGAGCGGGAGCCACGGGATTCCTGTCCTACGACGCCGAGGGCACCAGCCGCTGGACCCGGTACGCGGACGGCGTCTCGACCGTGGTCGAGAGGGGTCCCCTCGATCACGCCACCGGCTCCGCCTCGGACATCATGGCGGTCGTCACGAACGAGTACCACCGGCCCACCGACGCGCAGGTCAAGCTGTACGACATGGCCGCCGGCACCGCGCCCGTCACCTTCGACCTGTTCGGAGAAGCCGCCGGGCAGGTCGAAGGGGTGGTGGGATCGGCCCTCGTCATGAACGAGGCCGATCAGCACCCGAAGATCGTCAGCAGGGACGGAGAAAAGGGCAGCGTCCGCGAGGTGGCGGACACGTACGACGGCACGTACAGCTGGTTCACACTCGGCGACAGCCTGCCCGGCCTCGCTTTCGGCAGCCACTCCTCCTACCACCCCACCACGGGAGGAAGGGAGGACAGAGCAGTCGTCGACCTGGCGACCGGCCGCGTCGTCGAGACGTACCCGGTCTCCTCCGGGGGGACCTGGTGGGACCTCATGCTTCTGTCGTCGAGCCATGTCGCGTGGACGGAGAGCGCGGGCGAGAAGGTCGTCCTCGCCTCGGCGAAGCGCGGCTCGGCCGAGGTCACGCGCGTCCCGCTCGCCTACGACGGCCAGGCGAGGCTCGCCGGAGGCCTGCTCGGCGACTGGTTCGTGGCCGCCGACTCCGCCGCGACCGTCCCCGGGACGCCGCAGCGGACGTTCACCGCCCGGTCGCTGACGGACGGGACCACCGTTCCGCTCCTCGCCCACGCGCAGAGTGTGACGAAGGGACCCGGCGACACCCTGCTCGCCCTCGGCACCACCGCCGAGCAGGGCGAGGGCGTCTACCAGATCGCGCTCGGAGCCGACGGGAGACCGGCCGCCGAGCTGATCGCCTCCACCGGAGAGGCCGAGGGGGACACCACCCCCCTCACCTACGTCGGGCATGGTGTCCCGGCCGTCCTCAACCTCGACGGCGTCGCCAGGACCCGCCTGGCGTGGAAGTTCTCCAGCACCAAGGCGGACCTCACCGTCGAACTCGTCCACCAGGAGTCGTCGCGGCGCTTCACGCAGACCGTGCGCCCCGGCGCGACGGGCACCGGGGTCTTCCCGGACGGGTCGCTGGGCATCGACTGGGCGGGGGTCCTCGGGCAGCACCCGGGGGCGATCGAGGAGGGCGCCCTCCCCGGCGCGTACGAGTGGAAGGTGACGGCCACGCCCTGGAACGGCATGCCCCGGGTCACCTCTTCAGGAACCTTCACGGTGGTTCGCACGCCCCAGGCGCACGACTACACCGACAACGGTTCGCCCGACCTGCTCGTGCTTCCGGCGGACGGCTACCTCGACCGGGTCGACACCCTCTGGGACGACGACTCCAAGCGACTCGTCCCGGCCTCCCCCGGTTGGGCGAGCACGGTGTCCACCGTGAAGTGGAGCGCGTACGACCGCATCGAGTCCGCCGGCGACATGGCGGGCTCGACGGCGCCCGACGTCATCAGCCGCGACAGGAACGGCGTGCTGTGGCTGCACCTGGGAAACAAGCAGGGCTTCATCGAGCAGCCCGTCCGGAAGATCGGCGGCGGGTGGGACGCCTACCACCTCCTCGCCGGGGGCAGTGAGCTGACGGGCGACGGACGGGCCGATCTGGCCGCCGTGGACAAGGCCGGTGACCTGTACCTGTACGAGGGCACCGGCTACGCGTCCGCGCCGTACAAGCCCCGGAAGAAGATCGGGTTCGGGTGGGGGATCTACAACGAGCTGGTCGCCGTCGGCGATGTGGCCGGAGCTACGGCCGGTGATCTCGTGGCCCGGGACGGGGCCGGTGTGCTGTGGCTGTACCTGGGCAAGGGGGACGGCACGTACGCCCCCCGCGTCAAGGTCGGCGCCGGCTGGAACGAGTACCGGGACGTCGTGGGGATCGGGGACGCGAACAAGGACGGCCGTCCCGATCTGTACGCGCGGAGCGCGGCGGGCAAGGCGTACTTCTACGCCGGCACGGGCAGCTGGCGGGCCCCCTTCGCGCCCCGGGCCGCCACGACCGCCGGTCTCCCTCCCGCGGGCACGACCTACCACCAGGTGCTCTGACGAGCGCGCCGCCGCCTCGCGAACCCGGGTCGGCGGCGCGCCACACCGTCTAGACGTCCAGGTCGACGACGACCGGGGCGTGGTCGGACGCGCCCTTGCCCTTGCGCTCCTCGCGGTCGACGTAGCTGTCCTTGACCGCGTCGGCGAACGGCTTGTTGCCGTACACCAGGTCGATCCGCATGCCCCGGTTCTTCGGGAAGCAGAGCTGGCGGTAGTCCCAGTACGTGAAGGGGTGGTCGTACTTGAGCGGGCGCGGGACCACGTCCACGAGCCCCGTCTCACGCAGCCCGGCGAGCGCGGCCCGCTCCGGCTCCGTGACGTGCGTGAGGCCCTCGAAGGCGGCCCGGTCCCAGACGTCGTCGTCGGTCGGAGCGATGTTGTAGTCGCCGAGCACGGCGAAGGGGCGCGCGGCGGCCGCGTCCTCGGCGACGGCGGCCTGGAGCGCCTCCAGCCAGCGGAGCTTGTACGCGTAGTGCTCGTGGACGACCTCGCGGCCGTTCGGCACGTACACCGACCAGACGCGGACCGGTCCGCAGGTCGCCGAGATGGCCCGGGGCTCGTCCAGCTCCTCGTAGGCGGGCCCGCCGGGCAGGCCCATGACGACGTCCTGCAGGCCGACCTTGGAGAGCAGGGCCACGCCGTTCCACCGGCCGGTGGCGTTGACCACGGACTCGTACCCCAGCTCGCGCAGCTCGTCGGTGGGGAACTGCTCGGCGGTGCACTTGGTCTCCTGGACGCACAGCACGTCCGTGCCGGTGCTCTCCAGCCAGGCCAGGAGTCGGGGCAGGCGGGCGGTGATCGAATTGACGTTCCAGGTCGCGATGCGCATGAGGGAAAGCCTAACGGCGGGGTACGACAGTCACCGTTCCCGCGGCTTGCCACGCCGCCGGTGGATCACAGCTCGGTGGAGTCCCCCGGGGTCAGCCGGCCGTGGTCCGTCCCGCCCAGCGCGCCGATCTGGCTGTCGTAGATCGGCCGGGCGAGGTCGGTGAGCAGGGCGTCGTGGATGTCGATGGCGCGACGCGGCTTGACCTCGCGTACGTACTCGATGACTTCCGAGATCTTGTTCCACGGAGCCATCACCGGCAGCATCAGCGTGTCCACCGGCTGCTCGGGGACGGTCAGGGCGTCACCCGGGTGGAAGACGGTGCCGTCGACCAGGAAACCGATGTTGGTGATCCGGGGGATGTCCGGGTGGATCACCGCGTGCAGCTCGCCGTGGACCTGGACGTCGAAACCGGCGGCGGCGAAGGTGTCGCCGTGGCCGACGGTGTGGACGCGGCCCGGGAAGGCGGCCGAGAGCTTCTCCGCGACGCTGCGCAGGGTCCAGATCTCGGCCGCCGGATTGGCCTCAAGGCCGGCCCTGAGCCGATCCTCGTTGAAGTGGTCGGCGTGCTCGTGGGTGACGAGGAGGACGTCGGCGCCGACGGCGGCGTCCTCCTCGCTGAAGGTCCCGGGGTCGATGACGAGTGTGCGCCCGTCCTTCTCCAGGCGGACGCAGGCGTGCGACTTCTTCGTCAGCTTCACAGGACCAACCTCACGACGGGCCGTACGGGTGCGGCCAGCCTACGCCTGGGGCGTGGTCTCCTCCTTGATCGCCCTGCCGACGACACGCAGGGCGCTCTCGGCGGCCGGCAGTCCGCAGTAGACGGCGGTCTGGAGCACGACCTCGCGCAGCTCGTCGGGGGTCAGCCCGTTGCGCAGGGCGGCCCGGGTGTGGTCGGCGAGGGCGTCCAGGTGGCCGCCGGCGATCAGGGCCGTGAGGGTGACGCAGCTGCGGGTACGGCGGTCCAGGCCGTCGCGGCTCCAGACCTCGCCCCAGGCGTAGCGGGTGACGAGGTCCTGGAGGTCGGCGCCGAACGCGTCGGCCCTGGCCTGCTCCACGTGGGCGTCGCCGAGGATCTCGCGGCGGAGCTTGTCGCCCTGCTCGTACGGGTCGGGGCGCGGGGCCCCGGCGGGCTCGGCGGCCGGCTCGACGGGGGCGATCTCGGCGACGGGCACGACGGAGGCGGAGACGGGCGGCATGGGCGGTGCGGGCAGCGTGGCCTGGGTGTCGTGGACGATCCCGGCGAAGTGGTCCGTGAGCAGCTCGGTGACGGCGGCCGGCTGCTCGACGGGGGCGAGGTGGGAGGCGCCGGGGACGACCGCGAGCCGGGCGTCGTTGATCCCGGCGACGAGGGTGCGGGCCTCGGCGGGGCCGGTGACCTGGTCGTCGGAGCCGACGAGGACGAGTGCGGGGACGCCGATCCGGCCGAGGGCCTCGCGGACGTCGAAGAGGGCGAGGGCCTCGCAGGCGCCGATGTAGCAGCCGGGGTCGGTGGTGCGGACCATCTGTACGGCCCACTCGACGATGGCGGGCTGGGCGCCGCAGAAGGCGGGGGTGAACCACTGCTCGGGGGCGGTACGGGCCATGGGGTCGAGGCCGTTGGCGCGGACGATCACCCCGCGCTGGCGGAACTCGTCGGCGCTGCCGAACCGGGGCGAGGTGGCCACCAGGGCGAGCGAGGCGACCCGGTGGGGTGCCCGCAGCGCGAGGTCCAGGCCGACCGCGCCGCCGATGGAGCAGCCGGCGTAGCCGAAGCGCTGGACGCCCAGCTCGTCGAGGGTGGCGAGCAGCCGGTCGCCGAGCTCGGCGACGGAGGTGAAGGGCCGCGCGGGCGCCCCACCGTGCCCGGGCAGGTCGAACCGGACGACCCGCCACTGCCGGGTGAGGTCGGGTATCTGCCGGTCCCACATGTGCATGGTGGTGCCCAGCGAAGGGCCCAGGACCAGGACGGGGGCGTCTTCTCTCCCGTCGAGGCGGTATTGCAGGGTGTTCGTCGGTGTCTCACTCACGCCCTGCACGCTCTCACACCCCCCGATCCCCCAGATGCGCGGGTCACGGAGCGGACACTCTCAGCACTTCTCCACGCCACCCGCAGGTCAACCCGACCGCCGCGGCCACGAGCCGAGAGCGACGTCGTCGCCTCGTCAGGGTGTCGTCGCCGAGACGACGTACACGCGGGGGGATGCCGGGTCGGTGAGGTCGATCGTGATGTCTTCCGTGGGGCGGGGGCGGGGGCGGGTGACCGTGGTGGAGGACCAGGTGCGGTCCTGGGGGAAGTCCCAGCCGACGATGTCCGCGTCCCGCTCGCTCACCGTGATGGTGCCGGGGGTCAGCGCGGAACGGCTGGAGCCGACGGCGTCCAGGAACGCGTCGAGTCGGCCGGCGGTCGTCGTGAACTGGACGTACAGCCGGCTGGTCTTCCAGTTGCTGGTCTCGTAGTAGGCGACGTCCTGGCTGCCCGAGGGGATCGGGACCTCGAAGACGCGGCGCTTCATCAGCGAGGGCCAGTTGTCGCTCAGGCCCGTGGCCGAGGACTCGCGCTCCTTGTCGCGGCCGCTGTCGCGGCTCTGCCCGGCGGAGATCATCAGGTACCCGGCGGGGATGCCGACGAGCAGGACGATGATGATCGCCGTCAGCCAGCGGCGGCGGATCATGTGGCGCCGGTCCTCGGGCAGCTTCGCGTCCTGTTCGGGAGAGGTGGTCGGGGCGGGGAGGGTCATGAGGGCGGGTCCTGGGTGGTGCGGGAGGAGGTGCGTGGGTCGGTGGCGGAGCGCAGGACCTGCGCGTACCGCTCGTACCGTTCGTAGCGCTCGAGCCGGCGGCGGTTGGCGCGGCGGAAGCGGCGGGCGACCAGCCGCGCGAGGTCGGCGGCGCCGACCATGCCCGCCTCGGGGCCCAGCTCCGCCTTGGCGATCCTCGCCTCGGGGCGGTACCCCCGCCCCGTGAGGTGGCGCCGGAAGGCGTCCCGGGCCGGGCCGATGAGCAGGTCGTCGGCCGCGCTCACGCCCCCGCCGATCACGAAGCACGAGGGGTCCAGCGCGGCGGCCAGGTTGGCGATGCCGACGCCCAGCCACTGACCGATGTCCTGGAGGAGCTCGACGCACATCGCGTCGCCCTCGCGCGCCAGCTCGGTGATGAGCGGGCCGGTGATCTCCGGGATGTTGCCCTTGACCCGCTCGATGATGTTGTACGCGACCGGGGAGTCGGCGGCCGCCAGCTCCTTGGCCTCGCGGACCAGGGCGTTGCCGGAGCTGTACTGCTCCCAGCAGCCCCGGTTGCCGCAGGGGCAGCGGTGGCCACCGGGGACGACCTGCATGTGGCCGAACTCGCCGGCCACCCCGTACTTGCCCCGCTTGACCTGCCCGTCCTCCAGGATCGCGCCGCCGATGCCGGTGCCGAGCGTGATCATGACGAGGTGGTCCTCGCCGCGCCCGGCGCCGAAGCGCCACTCGGCCCAGGCTGCCGTGTTGGCGTCGTTGTCGACCATGACGGGCACGGCCAGCCGGGACTGGAGCGAGTCACGCAGCGGCTCGTTGCGCCAGGCGAGGTGCGGGGCGAAGAGGACGGTGGCGCGGTCGGCGTCGACCCAGCCCGCCGCGCCGATGCCGACGGCGTGCACGTCGTGCCGGTCGGAGAGGTCGAGGACCAGCTCGACGATGGTGTCCTCGACGACCTTGGCGCTCTTGGACTTGTCCGGCGTCTCGGTCCGGACCTTCTCCAGGATCGTGCCGTCCGCGTCGACGACCCCGGCCATGACCTTCGTACCGCCGATGTCGATGCCGACGGTCGGCACCCGGGGCGCGGTCAGGTGCGAGCGCCGTTCGCGGGTGCCGACGGTCCGCAGCACCGTGGCACGGGCGGCGCCCCGGTGGGAGAGGTCGCGGTAGGTACTCATCGGCTCGATTCTGCCAGGTGCGGTGTCGGAGGGCCGTGACGAACGCCGGGAGCGGCTACGAAGGATTCGGGCGTTCCAGCTCGTGCCGCAGGTCCTCCAGCTCGCTGCCGCCGGCCATCTGCCGGGTCAACTCGTCCAGGGTGACCGAACTCTTGGTGTGGCTGCCCGCCATGACCCCGCGCTTGAGCAGCACGAAACGGTCACCGACGAGATACGCGTGGTGCGGGTTGTGGGTGATGAGGACCACCCCGAGGCCCTGGTCACGGGCCGCGGCCACATACTTCAGGACCACCCCGGACTGCTTGACGCCGAGCGCCGCCGTCGGCTCGTCCAGGACCAGGACCTTGGCTCCGAAGTGGACCGCGCGGGCGATGGCCACGCACTGGCGCTCGCCGCCGGAGAGGGTGCCGATGGGCTGGTCGACGTCGCGCAGGTCGATGCCCATGCGCAGCAGCTCGGTACGGGTGGTCGCGCGCATCCGCTCGACGTCGAGGCGCTTGAAGGGTCCGGCGCCCTTGGTGGGCTCGGACCCGAGGAAGAAGTTCCGCCAGACCGGCATCAGGGGGACGACGGCGAGGTCCTGGTAGACGGTGGCGATGCCGCGGTCCAGCGCCTCGCGCGGGTTGGCCAGGGAGACGTCCTCGCCCTCGATGCGGAAGGTGCCGGCGTCGTGCCGGTGGAGCCCCGCGACGATCTTGATGAGGGTGGACTTGCCGGCGCCGTTGTCGCCGAGGACGCAGGTGATCTCGCCCGCGTGGACCTCCAGGGAGACCCCTTCGAGGGCGCGGATGTTGCCGTAGAACTTGCTGACGTCGTCCAGCTCGACGAGCGGCGGGGCGCCCGGCGCCGGGGTCGGGGTCTGGGGGGTCACTTGGTTGCCTCCACGCGCCTGCGGATCCAGGCGTTCAGCAGGGTCGCCAGCAGGAGCATCGCTCCCAGGAAGAACTTGAACCAGTCCGGGTTCCACTCCGCGTACACGATGCCCTTGCTGGTCATGCCGAAGATGAACGCGCCGACGGCCGAGCCGATGGCGGAGCCGTAGCCGCCGGTGATCAGACAGCCGCCGATGACTGCCGCGATGATGTAGATCAGCTCGTTGCCGACGCCTTCTCCGGACTGGACGACGTCGAACGAGAAGAGCAGGTGCTGGCCGGCGATCCAGGCGCAGAAGGCGACGCCCATGTAGAGGCCGATCTTGGTCCGGACGACCGGGACGCCGACCGCGCGGGCCGCGTCGGCGCCGCCGCCGACGGCGAAGATCCAGTTGCCGAAGCGGGTGCGCAGCAGGATCCAGGTGGCGAGCGCGACCAGGCCGATCCACCACAGGATGGTGACCTTGAGGTCGACGCCGCCGATCGTCAGCTGCGAGGCGAAGAGCTTCCTCGCCGAGGAGAAGCCCTCCATGTCGGCGATCGACTTCGTGGAGACGGTGCCGCTGATCAGCTTGGTGAAGCCGAGGTTCAGACCGGTCAGCATCAGGAACGTGCCGAGGGTGATGATGAAGCTCGGCAGCTTGGTACGGGTCAGCATGACGCCGTTGAAGACGCCGATGGCGAGGGTGACGAGCAGCGAGACGCCGACGCCGACCCAGACGTTCGCCGTCATCTGGTAGCTGAACATCGAGGAGATCAGCGCCGAGCTGGTGACCAGGACGCCCGCCGACAGGTCGAACTCGCCGCCGATCATCAGCAGCGCGACGGGCACGGCCATGATGCCGAGCGTGGAGGCCGCGTAGAGGACGGTGCCCAGGCTGGAGGGGTTCAGGAAGCTGTCGGCGACGATCGCGAAGAAGACGAAGACGGCGGCCGCGCCGACGACCGAGCCGAGCTCCGGCCGGGCCAGCAGCTTCTTCAGCGGGGAGGTGCGCAGCAGCCGCTCGTCGACGTGGTCGAGGCCGTCCCCCGTCGGGGCGGACGCGCTCATCGAGTGCCCCGCTCCGTGTAGTCCTCGAGCGCGGCGGCGTCGTCCCTGGTGATGATCTGGGGGCCGGTGAGGACCGGCTTGCCGCCGCCGAGGACGTCGGCGTTGTACCTGTACAGCCAGAGCAGGTCGACGGCCTCGTAGCCCTGGAGGTAGGGCTGCTGGTCCACGGCGAAGCCGAGGGTGCCGGCGGAGAGCGCGGAGGCGACCTTGGCGTTGAGGTCGAAGGTGTCGACCTCGGCCCGGGAGCCCGCCGTCCTCTTCGCCTGGACGGCGGCGTCCGCGAAGGGCGCGCCGAGGGTGACGACGGCGTCGATGGCCGGGTCCGACTGGAGCTTGGCCTCGATGGACGCCTGGACGTCGGGCATGTTGGTGCCGTCGACGTACAGGTTCGTCATCTCGCCGTCGAAGGTCTTCTTCGCGCCGGCGCAGCGCTGCTCGTGACCGACGTTGCCCTGCTCGTGCAGGACGCACAGGGCCTTCTTCCTGCCGCGCCCGTCCAGCTCGTCGCCGACCGCCTCGCCCGCGACCGTCTCGTCCTGGCCGATGTGGGTGAGCGCCCCGAAGGCCTTGGACTGCTCGGCCCCGGAGTTCACGGTGATCACCGGGATGCCGGCCTTGACCGCCTTGGCCACGGCCGCCTTCATCGCGTCGGGCTTGGCGAGCGTGACGATGAGGCCGTCGACGCCCTTCGCGATGTACGAGTCGATGAGCTGGGCCTGCTGCTGCGCCTCGTCGCTGTGGGCGTAGAGGAAGTTGATGTTGTCCTTGACGGCGGCCTGCTCGGCGCCGTTCTGGACGATGTCCCAGAAGGTGTCGCCGTCGCCCGAGTGGGTCACCATGGCGAAGGTCCACCGGGGGGTGTCCACAGCCGCTCTCCCCTGGGCCGCCGCCTTGCGGGCGTCCTCCGCGCGCTTCCCGCCGGTGCTGCTGCACCCCGCGAGTGCGGCGGTGAGCGCCACCGCGAGCACGGCGCCGATCGCGGCGCGTACCCCTCCTGTCCGAAGCCTGGTCACGAGGCCGTGCCCTCCTTTATGTCCTTCTGCGTGCATTGCAGTATCGGTCATGGGGGTCGCGCGGACGTCAGTGGGTCGTGTGTGGGTCATCCGGAGGTTGTCGGCAGGTCACGGGCGGACCAGCAACTGGAAGTCGAACGCGTACCGCGAGGCCCGGTAGAGGTGGGAGCCGAACTCGACGGCCCGGCCCGTGTCGTCGAAGGTCGTGCGCTCCATCGTGAGCAGCGGCGCCCCCTCGCTCTCGGCGAGCAGCTCGGCCTCCGCCGCCGTCGCCGCCCGGGCGCCGACGGTCTGCCGGGCGCTGTGCAGAGTGATACCGGCGCCGCGCATCAACCGGTAGAGGCCGGTCGTCGCCAGCCGGCCCGGGTCCAGGTCGAGCAGGCCGGTCGGGAGGTGGTTGCGCAGGTACGCCATGGGCTCGTCGTGCGCCGTGCGCAGCCGCTCCACGTACCGCACGTCGCTGCCCTCCGGTATGCCGAGGGCGGCGGCGACCGGGGCGGCGGCGGGCTCGACCCGGTCGACCAGGATCCGGGTGGCGGGGCGCTGACCGGCCGCCTCCAGGTCGTCGTAGAGGCTGCTGAGCTCCAGCGGGCGCCGGACCTGGCTGTGCACGACCTGGGTGCCGACGCCCCGCCTGCGGACCAGGAGGCCCTTGTCGACCAGGGACTGGATGGCCTGCCGGACGGTGGGCCGGGACAGGCCCAGACGGGTGGCGAGGTCGATCTCGTTGCCGAGCAGGCTGCCGGGGGCCAGGGCCCCGTTCTCGATGGCCGCTTCCAGCTGCCGGGCGAGCTGGTAGTAGAGCGGGACCGGGCTGGTGCGGTCCACGGTGAGCGGCAGCGGCTGGGCGGGCGACGGCTGCGCGGACGGCTGCTTGGACACGGACGGGAGCGTAGCCCGAGGAGATGATGACAGGAAGTGGTGAAGTCCGATTGTCCTGACAAATCCTTGACAGGGTCCCGGTCCGGCACCACCTTGGGGCCATGCGTATCGGACTGATCGGAACGGGCCGTATCGGCGCCTTCCACGCGGGCGCGCTCGCCCGCCACCCGGAGGTCGCGTCGCTGGTCGTGGCGGACGCGGACGCCGACCGGGCGGCGCGGGTCGGCGGGGCGCTCGGCGCGGACGTGGCGCCGACCGTCGACGCCCTCCTGGACCATCACGCGCTCGACGCCGTCGTCATCGCCTCCGCCACCGCCGCCCACGCCGACCTGATCGCCCGGGCGGCGGGCGCCGGGCTCCCCGCCTTCTGCGAGAAGCCCATCGCCCTGGACGTGCCGGGCACGCTCGGCGCGCTGCGGGCGGTCGAGGCCGCGGGCACGGAGCTCCAACTCGGGTTCATGCGCCGCTTCGACGCCGGGTACGTGGCGGCCCGCGAGGCGGTGCGGTCGGGGCGGCTCGGCCGGCTGCACACCGTACGGGCGGTGACCTCGGACCCGGCCCCGCCGCCCGCCGCGTACCTGCCGCTCTCCGGCGGGCTCTTCCGGGACTGCCTGGTGCACGACGTCGACATACTGCGCTGGGTGACGGGGCGCGAGGTCGTCTCGGTGTACGCGACGGGTTCGGACGCCGGTCCGGCGATGTTCCGCGCCGCGGGCGACGTGGACACGGCGGCGGCGGTGCTCACCCTGGACGACGGCACGCTGGCGACGGCGACGGCGACCCGGTGCAACGGGGCCGGCTACGACGTACGGATGGAGCTGGCGGGCGACCGGGACCAGATCGCCGTCGGCCTGGACGACCGGACCCCGCTCACCTCGGTGGAGCCGTCGGGTCCCGCGGCCCCGGTCAAGCCGTGGACCGGGTTCCTGGAGCGGTTCGCTCCGGCGTACGAGGCCGAACTCGACGCGTTCGTACGGCTGGTACGGGGTGAGGCGCCGAACCCCTGCGACGGCCGGGAGGCCCTGGAGGCACTCCGGATCGCCGAGGCGTGCGAGCTCTCGCGCCGCGAGGGCCGCCCGGTCCGGCTGGACGAGATTCCCCGGTAGCCCCCGCGCCGGCGGTCTGCGGCGCCGCGCCCCGACGTGGACGGCCGGGGCGCGGTCACCGGGTCACCGGGGCCGGGTCACGGTCACCGGGTCCCGGTCACCGGGTCCGGGTCACGGTCATGAGCCGTCCTCGTCCAGGAGGCCGGCGTCGTGGACCAGGAGCGCGATCTGGACGCGGTTGTTGAGGCCGAGTTTGGCCAGGATCCGTGAGACGTGGGTCTTGACCGTCGGCACGCTCAGATACAGGGCGGCGGCGATCTCCGCGTTGGACTGCCCGCGGCCGATGGCGACCGCCACCGCGCGTTCCCGCTCGGCGAGTTCGGCGAGGCGGCCGGTGGCGGTGGTGCGCCGCGGCTGCTCCTGCCGGCCGACGACGTGGGTCATCAGCTGACGGGTGACGGCCGGGGAGAGGACGGGGTCGCCGGACGCGACCCGGCGCACGGAGGCGACGATCTCGGCCGGCGGGGTGTCCTTGAGGACGAAACCGGCGGCCCCGGCGCGCAGGGCCCGCAGGACCTGTTCGTCGGCGTGGAAGGTGGTGAGCACGACGACCTGGGGCGCGTCGGGGCGGGCGCGCAGCCGTTCGGTGGCGGTGAGGCCGTCGACGTACGGCATCCGGATGTCCATGAGGATCACGTCGGGGGCGAGCCGGGCGACGAGGTCGGGGACGTCCCGGCCGTCGGTGCCCTCGCCGACGATGTCGATGTCGTCGGCGCCGCCGAGCATCAGGGTGAGTCCCGCGCGGACCAGGGGGTCGTCGTCGACGATGAGCAGCCGGATGGTCATGAGGGCCACGGTAGCCAGGCGTGGACGGTGAAGCCGCCGTCGGGGGCCGTTCCGTGGTCGAGGCGCCCACCGGCGAGGGTGGCGCGCTCGGTGAGCCCGATGAGGCCCTGGCCGGAGCCGGGGACGGGCGGGACCGGGCCGGTGGGGGCGGGGTTGTGGATGTCGACGGTCAGCCCGTCGCCGGGTCTGCCGCGCACGGTGACGGTGACGTCGGTGCCGGGGGCGTGCTTGCGGGCGTTGGTGAGGCCCTCCTGCGCGATCCGGTAGACGGTGCGGCCGGTGGCGGCGGGGACGGCGGCCGGGTCGTCGACGGTGGTGTCCAGGACGACCTTCGCGCCGGCGGCGCGGGACTCGGCGACCAGCTCGTCGAGGGTGGCCAGGGTGGGCTGGGGGCGGTCGCCCTCGCCGCCCTCGCCGGGCGCGCGCAGGACTCCGATGATCTCGCGGAGGTCCTGGAGCGCCTCGTGGGCGCTGTCGCGGATGACGCCGGCGGCGCGGGCGACCTGCTCGGGCGGGGCGTCGGGGCGGAACTCCAGGGCTCCGGCGTGCACGCTGAGCAGGGTGAGGCGGTGGGCGAGGACGTCGTGCATCTCGCGGGCGATCGCCTCCCGGGCCAGCCGCTGGGCCTGCGCGGCGCGGAGTTCGGCCTCCGCCTCGGCGCGCCGGGCCCGTTCCCGCAGGGCCTCCACGAGCTGGCGCCGGGAGCGGACGAGCATGCCCCAGGCGGTCATGAGCAGGATCAGGATCAGGCCGATGGCGATCCCGAGGGGCGCTCCGGTGGCGGGGTCGGGGCGGACGAAGACCTGGGCGACGGAGCAGGCGGCGGACAGCGCCCCGATCCAGGCGATCTCGTGGAAGGGCCGCCGGACGGCGACGCTGAACAGGCTCACCAGGAAGGCGCCCCCGGCGACCGGCGCGACGACGCTGACGAGGGAGAGCGCGACGGCGAGGCCGACGGGCCAACGGCGGCGGAGCCAGAGGGCGCAGCAGGCGGCGGCTCCGACGAGCTGGTCGACGAAGGAGACGAGCTCGCTGTTGTACTGGTCGCTCGCCTCGGCGGCGAGGAGACCGACGAAGACCGCGCAGAGGAAGAGCGCGGTGTCGACGACCCAGTCCCGTACGGTCCGCCGCGGACCGCGGCCGGGCTCGCCGCCGGCCGCGGGGTCGGCCATGGCCGAGGGCAGCAGCCAGGCGTAGGGGTCCGTACGTGTCATACCCACCAACGTACGCAGGTCAGGGTCCCGGAGCCGGGTCGGCGGCTCCGGAAGCTACCAAAGTCGCGCGGGTGGCGACTTCGGTAGCACCGGGTGTGGCCTCATGACCGACGCGGGCGCGCGGGCCGGGGCGTCATGATCGCCCCATGAAGAAGGTGCTGGAGTTCGTGGGCGGTGTGGTGTTGATCGGCGGCCTCGCCGGGGTGGTGCGCGAGTTGACCGGCTGGTTCCCCTTCATGGGGTTCACCCGGGCCCTCACGGAGAACGTCTGGTTCCTGGAGGACCGGGTGCTGTTCGCGAACATCGTGGTCGCGGTGCTCGGGTTCGTGATCCTGATGATCGCGGACACCAGCCGGCGCACCTGACGCGGCGCCGCCGGTCGCCGCGCACCTGACGCGGCGCCGCCGGTCGCCGCGCACCTGGCGAGGGCGCCGCCGGTCAGGGCCGCGCGCCGTCGAGGCGGGTGACCTCGGCGAGGTGCTCGGCCATCCGGTGGGAGACGGAGCCGCTGGTGTAGAGGACGCCGCCGACCACCGCGAAGGGGATCGAGCCGCCGAGCAGGGCGACCATCTCGGGCCAGTCGCGTTCGGCGACGCAGTCGCTGCGGTCGTTGTGGAGGTACTCGGAGCCGAAGCGGGCCTCGCACTCGTCGTCGTCGCGGCCGTCGGCGACCGTGTACGGGAGGAAGATCCCCACCGCGCACCAGATCCACAACAGCCCGGCGACGGTGAGCAGTCCGAGTCCCCAGGCCTGGGTACGTCGCGCGCGGGCGCGGAAAGCTATGTCGTACGGCAGTGAACGCATGGGGCAAGAACCTATCGGGCGCTCGCGTCGGCGGCGCGGCGCCCCCAACTCGTGCCCGCGAGCACCAGGATCGCGCCCGCGACGCCGAGCGCTCCGGGTCGGTCGCCGGCCAGGGCGATGCCGGCCGCGGCGGCCCACAGCGGTTCCGTGCCGAGCAGCAGGCTGACCCGGGACGGCGAGGTGCGGCGGACGGCCCACATCTGCACGAAGAAGGCGAAGAGCGTGCAGAAGACGGAGAGGAAGAGCAGTCCGGCCCATTCGCGCGGGCCGAAGTCGAGCGCCACCGACCAGGGCGACGCGCCGGTGCCGGGGACCGTGGCCAGCACGGCGAAGACGGCGACGGCCGAGCCGAGTTGGACGGTCGTGAGGGAGAGGGCGTCGGCGTCCCGCACCGCCTTGATCCGGGCCATGGCCAGGACGTGGACGGTACGGGCGAGGGCGGCGAGCAGCATGAGCAGGTCGCCGAGGGACGGGGTGGAGAAACCGCCGCCCTGGGTCAGCAGCACCACGCCCGCCACCGAGAGCCCGGCGGCGGCGAGGAAGGCACGGGGTGGCCTGGTGCCGGTGACGGTCGCCTCGGCGAGCGGGGTGAGGACCATGGTGAGGCTGATGATCAGGCCCGCGTTGGTCGCGGAGGTGTGGACGACGCCGTACGTCTCCAGGAGGAAGATCCCGCTCAGGATCAGGCCGAGGACGCCGGCGCCGCGCCACTGGGCCGCCGTCAGCGCGCGCAGCCCGCGCCATCCGGCGACGGCGAGCGCGGGCAGGACGACGGCGAACCGCAGGACCAGGACCGCGACGACGGTGTGGGTGGTGGTGATGCCCTTGGCGGCGAGATAGCTGGCGCCCCAGACGACGGCGACGAGGAGCACCGGAAGGTCGGTGAGCCAGGCGCGACGCGGGGCGCGCACGGGGACGGAGGCGGCGATCGTGGACATCGTGGGCCTGCTCCAACACGTGGGACGAGGTGGAGACTTCGGCGGCTCGCACGCGGAACGATCACCGTACCGGGAGGTGCCGGTGGTGGCTACATCTTTCCCCCGCCGGCAGGGGCGCGCTCGGGCCCGTACGGCTACTCGTAGGTGCCGTACTCGGGGCGGCCCGCCAGCTCGTACGTCGCGATGGAGACGCCCGTGCTCGTGGTCCTGGACCCGGTGGTGCGGAAAGCGGTGGGCTGGACGGCGTCGGCGAAGAGCCGGAAGCCGGTGCCGAGGACGACGGGGAAGACCAGCAGGTGGAGGGTGTCGACGAGGTCGGCCGCCATCAGGGACTGCGCGAGCTTTCCGCTGCCGTGCATCTGGATCTCGCCGTCGACGCGGTCCTTCAGGGCGGCGACCTCCATGACGGCGCCGCCGCCGAGGATCGTGGTGCCGGCCCAGTCGGCCGAGTCGAGGGTGGTCGAGACGACGTACTTGGGGAGGGCGTTGAGCTTCGAGGCCACCGGGTCGTCGGGGTCGGTCTGCTTCGGCCAGTACCCGGAGAAGATCTCGTACGTCCGGCGGCCGAGCAGGAAGGCGGCGGGCCGGGTGAAGACCTCGTTCATGAAGGCGCCGAAGTCGTCGTCCCCGTACGGGACGGACCAGCCGCCGTGTTCGAATCCGCCCCTGCGGTCCTCGTCGGGCCCGCCGGGCGCCTGGTAGACGCCGTCGAGCGTCACGAACTGGGTGAGGGAGAGCTTGCCCATGGTGGTGCCCCTTCCTTGGTGGGTGCCGGGTGCGCCGCCCCCCGGTCCATCGTGTCTCACAAGCTCTGACCGCACCCCTCGGCGAAAGTCATCGGCCGCCGGAGCGACCGCTGGTCACGGTGTCCGATTGCCGCCGGTGTCCGGCGCCCCGGCCGACTTTCATTGAACCCGCAACGACCCATCGGTACTTCTTGCGGAGGTTTCGGGATGTGGACCGGGTCCTCGCGGTGAACGTCCGGGGGGCCTTCCTCGCCGCCCAGGCGGCGGCCGGGCGGATGGACCGGGGCGGGCGGATCATCACCGTCGGCTCGTGCATGACGGCCCGGGTCCCGGGCCCCGGCGGCACGCTCTACGCGACGAGCAAGTCGGCGCTGATCGGCCTCACCAGGTCCCTCGCGCGGGAGCTGGGCGGTCGCGGCATCACCGCGAACATCGTCCACCCCGGCCCGATCGACACCGAGATGAACCCGGCGGACGGCCCGTACGCGCGGGGTCAGGCGGAGATGACGGCGCTGGGCCGCTTCGGCACGGCGGAGGAGGTCGCCGCACTGGTGGCGTTCCTGGCCGGACCGGGCGCGGCGTACGTGACGGGCGCGGAGTTCTCGGTCGACGGCGGCCACGCCGCGTGACAGGGAGGAACGGCGGCCACGCCGCGTGAGGCATCGGGACGCGTGACGCGGCGGGACGCGGCGGGACGCGTGACGCGGCGGGACGCGGCGGGACGCGGAAAAGGCGCGAGAGCGCACCGGTGCTGTCGGCCGGTGCGCCCTCGCGGGCCGGGCGGGGTGTCGTTACCCGCCCAGTTCCTGGTGGCGCGCGGTCAGGCGCGCCGCGCCCTCCTCGGTGAGCGAGCCGAAGAGGCGGAGGCGGGAGATGCCGCCGTCGGGGTAGATGTCGATCCGGACGCGGGAGCCGACCGCCGGGGTGTCGAGCACGAAGCGGTGGTTGGTGTCCGGCTGGAGGCGGGTCCGGGGCAGGATCTCGGTCCAGTCCTCGGAGCCCTCGGCGGCCACGGAGAGCGCCGCCCAGCCCGCGCTGTTGCCCTTGAGGTACGCGGTGTCGATCTCGACGGCGCGGATCTCGGACTCGGCGGCCAGGCTGTAGCGGATCCAGTCGTTGCCCTTGTCGCGGCGGCGCCGCGTCTCCCAGCCGTCGTCCATCTTGTGGGAGCGGCCCGGCTGGATGGTGTTGGTCGCCGGGGAGTAGAAGCGGTCGGAGGCGTCCTCGACCTGGCCGCCGTTCTCCAGGGCCGCGAGGTCGAAGGTGCCGAGGACGGCCAGCCAGCGCGGGTCCGGGGCGACCTCGCCGTAGACGCGCAGGCGGGCGATGCCGCCGTCGGGGTGCTGGTTGACGCGCAGGTGCGTGAAGCGCTGCTCGACATCGACGGCGAAGCCGTTGGCCGCGTGGCCGCCGATCGCGGTGCGCGGGACGAGCGTCGTCCACTTCACGTCGTCCGCGAGGAGCTCCTCGGGCGAGGGGGAGCCGGCGACGGAGGTGGCCTGCACGGAGACGGCCTGCGGGTAGTTGCCGCGGAAGTGCGCGGTGTCGACGACGATGCCGCGTACGACGCCGGGGGCGCCGAGGCGGACGAGCGCCCAGTCGTGGTCGTCGTCGGTCGGGTGCGGCTGCTGGGCGGAGACACCACGGCGGCGGCGGGTCTCCCAGCCGTCCATGATCTTGCCCTTGTGGCCGAAGTGCTCGGGGTCGAACTCGGCGGCCGCGGGCTTCAGCATGTTCTCGCGCTCGGCGAAGAACTCGTCGTTGGCGGCGATCACGCCCGCGCCGAGGCGCCGGTCGGCCAGGTCCGCGTACTGCGTGAAGGGGAAGTCCGCCGTGCGGTAGTCGGCGTACGGGTCACCGCCGCCGAAGGGGCTGGCGTCGCCGGTGAAGGAGGGTATGCCGGTCACGGGTCAGTGGGTCCTTTCGAGGAGGCGGCCGGAGGGCTCGGCCAGGGTGCCGCGGTCGGCGATGCGCTCTCCGCGCAGCCAGGTGGAGGTCACGACGCCGTGCAGCGTCTTGCCGGCGTAGGCGGTGACGCGGTTGCGGTGCTCCAGCTCGGCGGGATCGACGGTGAAGGTCGCCTCCGGGTCGATCACGGCGAAGTCGGCGTCGCGGCCGGCCTCGATCGCGCCCTTGCTGTCCAGGCCGGCGAGGCGGGCGGGGGCGGCGGACATCCAACGGACGACGTCCGTCAGGTCGTAGCCGCGGCGGCGGGCCTCGGTCCAGATGGCCGGGAGGCCGAGCTGGAGGGAGGAGATGCCGCCCCAGGCGGAGGCGAAGTCCGGGGTCTTCAGGTCGGCGGTGGAGGGCGAGTGGTCGGAGACGACGCAGTCGATCGTCCCGTCGGCGAGCCCCTCCCACAGCGCGTCCTGGTTCGAGGCCTCACGGATCGGCGGGCAGCACTTGAACTCGGTCGCGCCGTCCGGGACCTCTTCGGCCGTGAGGGTGAGGAAGTGCGGGCAGGACTCGACGGTGATCTTGACGCCCTCGGCCTTGGCGGCGCGGATCAGGGGGAGCGCGTCGGAGGAGGAGAGGTGCAGCACGTGGACGCGGGCGTTGAGGCGACGGGCCTGGTTGATCAGGTTCTCGATCGCCGTGTTCTCGGCGTCGCGCGGCCGGGAGGCGAGGAAGTCGGCGTACTTCCCGCCCGCCTTCTGCGGGGCGGCGGCCAGGTGGTGCGGGTCCTCGGCGTGCACGATCATCAGGCCGTCGAAGCCGGCGATCTCGGCGAGGGAGGCGGCCAGCTGCTCCTGGTCGAGCTGGGGGAACTCGTCCACGCCGGACGGCGACAGGAAGCACTTGAAGCCGTAGACACCGGCGTCGAAGAGCGGACGCAGGTCCTTGACGTTGTCCGGCAGCGCGCCGCCCCAGAAGCCGACGTCGATGTGCGCCTTGGCGCGGGCGACGTCCTGCTTGATCCGCAGGTGCTCGACCGTCGTGGTGGGCGGGAGCGAGTTCAGCGGCATGTCGAGCAGCGTGGTGATGCCGCCGGCGGCGGCGGCGCGGGTGGCGGTCCAGAAGCCCTCCCACTCCGTGCGGCCGGGATCGTTCACGTGGACGTGGGTGTCGACGAGCCCGGGGAGCACGACGTCGTCGCCGACGTCCTCCAGCCGGGCACCGGCCGGTACCTCGGCGTCGTAGGGCAGCACAGCGGCGATGGTCCCGCCGGAGACGGCGATCGACGCGGCCCGCGTCCCCTCGGGGGTGATGACGCGAGTCGAGCGCAGTACCAGGTTGACGTCCACCCGTACCCCTTCCAGCAAGAATTTCAACGAACTGTTGAAGGAGTCTTCACTCAGGACGACATGTCGTCAAGGGTGCACTTTCCGCGCGACCTCGGCATGACCCCGTCGGGCGCCGCCCTCCGGCGGCGACTTGGATGTTTCCATGAAGTGGAATGGAAATTTCGTACAGTAGAACGTAGCTCCGCACATGCGGGGCGGAGACGGACGCCGCCGGGCGGCTGCCGACACCGGACAAACACCCCCCTGACCGGCCCGTACGCCAGGGCCTCGGCCGTGTGTCCGACCGGACCGCCCGGTAGGCTGCTGCCTTGCCCGCCTGCCCCGAAAGGACCTTGACGTGCCGACGTCCAGCGCCAGCACCACCGACGCCGCCAAGCCCGCCGCCGCGAGCGGTGGCGTCCAGTCCCTCGAGCGTGCCTTCGACCTTCTGGAGCGGATGGCCGACGCCGGGGGCGAGGTCGGGCTGAGTGAGCTCTCCGCCAGCAGCGGGCTGCCGCTGCCCACCATCCACCGCCTGATGCGCACGCTGGTGGCCTGCGGCTACGTACGCCAGCAGCCCAACCGCCGGTACGCGCTCGGCCCCCGCCTGATCCGGCTCGGCGAGTCCGCCTCCCGGCTGCTCGGCACGTGGGCGCGGCCGTACCTGGCGCGGCTCGTCGAGGAGACCGGCGAGACCGCGAACATGGCGCTGCTGGACGGCGACGAGATCGTGTACGTCGCGCAGGTGCCGTCCAAGCACTCGATGCGCATGTTCACCGAGGTCGGCCGGCGGGTGCTGCCGCACTCCACGGGCGTGGGCAAGGCGCTGCTCGCCTACACCCCGGCCGACGAGGTGCGCGCGCTGCTCGCCCGGACGGGCATGCCGGCGGCGACGGAGAAGACCATCACGACGCCGGACGGCTTCCTGGAAGCGCTGGTGGCCGTGCGGAACGCCGGGTACGCGGTCGACGACAACGAGCAGGAGATAGGAGTCCGCTGCCTCGCGGTCTCGGTCCCCAACTCCCCGACGGCGGCGGCGATCTCGATCTCCGGTCCGGCGGGCCGCGTCACCGAGTCGGCCACGGAGAAGATCGTCCCGATCCTCCAGGAAGTGGCCCAGGAACTCTCCACGGCCCTGGCCAACACCGCCGCCAACGGCCAGAGCTAGCGGAACCGGACGGGGCGCGCCCCCGGGCGCGCCCGCCCTGCGGGCCCGTTCGGCCCCGCGCCCCGTTGTGCGGGCAGCACCTGCGCCCCGCCCCGCCGGCCGCGTTCAGGTCCGCGCCCCACCTCGCGGGCAGAGCCCGCGCCCGCCCTGCCGGCCGCGCCCCGCCCCGCCGGCCGCGCCTCGCCCTGCGGGCCCCTCAGGCCCGCGTCCCCGACCTCACCCGGCCGTCCTCCACCTCGATCAGCGTGTCCGCGCGCGACGCGTGGGCGCGGTCGTGGGTGACCAGGACCGTCGCCGTGCCGCGCTCCCGCGTCAGGGTCGTCAGGAGCTCCACGATCGCCGCCCCCCGCTCGTGGTCGAGCGCGCTCGTGGGCTCGTCGACCAGGAGGACGGACGGCTCGTTCATCAGGGCCCGCGCGAGGGTGACCCGCTGGCGCTGGCCGCCCGACAGCTGGTGCGGGCGGCGCGCCGCCTGGTCCGCGAGACCGACCGCGTCGAGCAGGGCCAGCGCCCTCCCCCGTACCGCCTTCGGCTTCCCGCCGGACAGGTGCGCCATCACCTGCAGCTGCTCCACCGCCGTCAGCGAGGCCAGCAGGTTCGGCTGCTGGAACACGATCCCGATCCGCTCCCGCCGCAGCGCCGCCCGCCCCGCCCGGTCCAGCGGGCCGGTCTCCGTACCGGCCACGACCACCCGCCCCCGGTCCGGCGTCACCAGCGTCGCCGCCACCGCCAGCAGGCTGGACTTGCCGGAGCCCGAAGGCCCCACGACCGCCGTCAGATGACCGGCCGGCACCTCCAGGGAGACGGCGTCGAGCGCGGTCAGACGCCCGTCACCGTCGGGATACGTCAGGGTCACGTCGTCCAGCAGCAGAGTCATCGGGCGCTCCCGAGCGCGGTCAGGGGGTCGACGGCGGTGATCCGCCGGATGGACAGGGCGGCGCCGAGGACACCGAGGACGATCATCACGGCGGCCGGGCCGAGCACGGTCAACGGCTCCAGGACGAACGGCACGTCGCCCCCGCTGATCAGCGCCCCGGCACCGACCGCGAGCGCCGTGCCGGACAGCGTCCCGGCCCCGAGCATCAGCACCGCCTGCCCGAGCGCGTCCTTCAGCAGGTAGGGAGTCGACGCGCCCAGCGCCTTCAGCACCGCCACGTCACCGCTCCGCTGGATCGTCCACACCGTGAAGAAGGCCCCTATGACCAGCGCGGAGATCGCGAAGAGGAAGCCCCGCATCAGCTGCAGCGAGCCGTTCTCGGCCTGGTAGGACCCCAGGGCGGTGAGCGCCTCTTCGATCGTCCGCGACTCCGTTCCCAGAGCCGCGTCCCCGGCGCCCAGGTCCGCGTCGCCGACGACGCGCAGGGCGACGACCGTCGCCTGCTCCTCGGGCGTCGTGCCGTTGTGCCCGAGCCGCTGCCAGTCGTCGAGGGAGGTCCAGACCACGGGCGTGTGGCTGTACGAGGCGTCGCCCGCGACGGCCGCGACGCGGGCCTCCAGCGGACCGAGGCGTACGGCCCCGCCCACGCCGAGACCCAGCTCCTCGGCCGCCGACTCGGAGAGGACGACCCGCCCCGGCCCCAGCTTCCCGCTCGCGGGCGCGAGGGCCGCCGACGGCTCCGTACCGAAGGCGGAGACGGCGACCGTGCGGTCCCCGGCGACGCCGTTGAGCGTACGGATGGCCAGCGGCTGCGCGCTCGTCACACCGGGCCGCTCGGCCCACCGCCGCCACTGGCTCTCGGTCACCGTCGAGTTGGTGAAGGAGACCGACCGGCCGGACGGCGGGGTGGCGAAGGCCAGCCGGTCCGCCGGCAGTCCGGTGATCGCCGAGATGTTCTCGCGGGCGAGTCCGGCGGTCAGCCCGGACAGCAGTCCCACGAGCAGGGTGATCAGCACGATCACCGCTCCCATCAGCGTGAATCGCCCTTTGGCGAAGCGCAGGTCTCTCCATGCCACGAACATGTCGACCAGCTTTCCCGGCCCCGGCGGCCCCCGGCATCGCGCCACGGATGGCTCCGCGATCAAACTTTCGGTTGAGTCCGGATTGTCTGCCCCCGCCTACGCTGGACGGACCATGGATCCGCGTTCCCTCACCCCCGCCCTGCGCGCGCTGCGTCTCTGTCTGCACCTGCTGATGGCGGGGCTGCTGGCGCTCGCGGCGCTCCGGGCGGACTCCGCCGCCGGGATCGCGCTCGCGGCGGTGACGGCCGGGGTCTACGCGGCCGGCTCGGCGCTGCCCTCCGTACGGGACTCGCAGCGGGCCGCCGCGCTCTGGCTGGCCGCGCTGTGCGCGTCCTGGCTGGCGCTGCTCGCGGCCACCCCCGACGGGCTGTGGGTGGCGTTCCCGCTGTACTTCCTCCAGCTGCACCTGCTGCCGGTCCGCTGGGCGCTGCCGTCGGTGGCCCTGACGGCGTGCGCGGCGATCCTGTCGTACGTCCGCCACGGCGCGCCGCTCAATCCCGGGGTCTTCATCGGACCGCTGCTCGGTGGCGCGGTCGCGGTCGCGACGGTCCTCGGCTACCAGGCGCTGTACAGGGAGAGCGAGCGGCGCCGGCGGATGGTGGAGGAGCTGATCGCGACGCGGGCGGAGCTGGCGGCGGCCGAGCGGCACGCGGGCACGCTCGCGGAGCGCGAGCGGCTGGCGCGGGAGATCCACGACACGCTCGCGCAGGGACTCTCCTCGATCCAGCTGCTGCTGCGGGCCGCCGAGCGGGTGCTGCCGGCGGGCTCGCCGGCCGCCGGGCACATCGAGGGGGCGCGCCGCGCGGCGCAGGACAACCTGGCCGAGGCGCGGCGGTTCGTACGGGCGCTCTCCCCGCCCGACCTGGAGCACGGCTCGCTCGCGGCGGCCCTGGAGCGGCTGTGCGAGCCGGGCCCCGAGGCCGCCCCGCGGGCGCGCCTCACGGTGAGCGGGACGCCGGTGGAGCTGCCGACGCCGTACGAGGTGGCGCTGCTGCGGATCGCGCAGTCGGCGTTCGCGAACACGGTGCGGCACGCCTCGGCGTCGCGCGCGGAGATCACGCTGTCGTTCATGGGCGCGTCGGTGACGCTGGACGTGGTCGACGACGGCACGGGCTTCGACCCGGGGCTGCTCGCGCCGTCGTCGGACGACGGCGGCTTCGGGCTGCCGGCGATGCGCGCGCGGGCGGAGTCGCTGGGCGGCACGTTCACGGTGGAGTCCGCGCCCGGCCAGGGCGCGGCGGTCGCCGTCTCCCTCCCTCTGCCCCTCTCCCCTCCCCTGCCCGCAGGCCCCGCTGGAGTGTCGACATGACGATCCGTCTCCTTCTCGCCGACGACCACCCGGTGGTACGGGCCGGGCTGCGCGCGGTCCTGGACACCGAACCGGACTTCGCCGTGGTCGGCGAGGCCGCCACGGCCGAGCGGGCGGTGGAGCTGGCCGGAGCGGGAGGGGTGGACGTGGTCCTGATGGACCTCCAGTTCGGCGCGGGGATGCACGGCTCGGAGGCGACGGCGGCGATCACGGCCGGTCCGGGTGGCCCGAGGGTGCTGGTCCTGACCACGTACGACACGGACGCGGACATCCTGGCGGCGGTCGAGGCGGGCGCCTCGGGCTATCTGCTGAAGGACGCCCCGCCGGAGGAGCTGGCGGCCGCGGTCCGCACGGCGGCGGCGGGCCAGTCGGCCCTGGCGCCGGCGGTGGCGCACCGGCTGATGGACCGGATGCGGACCCCGGCGGAGGCGCTGACGAAGCGGGAGCTGGAGGTGCTCCAGCTGGTGGGCGAGGGGCTGTCGAACCAGCAGATCAGCAAGGTGCTGTTCCTGAGCCAGGCGACGGTGAAGTCGCACCTGGTGCACATCTTCGCCAAGCTCGGTGTGGACTCCCGCACGGCGGCGGTGGCCACGGCGACCTCCAGACGCCTGATCAGACGCCCGGCTTGATCGATGCACGACCTGGCCGAACGCCCGGCTTGTTCGGACGCACGACCTGACCGGCCGCCCAGGTTGATCGGACGCCCGGCTTGATCACACGTCCGAACCGACCGACTGGATCGGACGCCCGAACCGACCGAACGCCCGCCCTGACCGCGCGTCAGAGTTGGCGCGGTGGTTCTCCGAAGAGTTCGACCGCCTGGCGGACGTTCGCAAGGCCGTTCGCGAGGGCGCTGACCGAGCCGATCGACCCGGCGATCAGGAGCAGGGAGCGGCGCAGCCGGCGTACCTCGGGGATGCCGCTGACGACCATCGCGTCCAGCGCGGCGAGCTCGTCCTCGGCGATGCCCCGGTCGGTGAACTCGGCCCGGTGGCCCGCGAGTTCACGGCGGAGCCGGGAGACGGCGGCACGCAGCTCCGCCACCCTCGGGTCCTCGCCGCCGTCGGTTGTCACACGCCTCTGCCCAACGCTTCGCAACAAAGTTCTCCCCCTCGCACGACACTGTGCGCCGAACTCCCCACCACGATCCGGCCGGCGAACGACGGTCGGGCGCCCGGAGTCGCGAGCAAGTTAACGCCATCGCGCGCCCGGCGCGCCACATCGTGGACACAATTCAGGCGTCCGTGTCATGCGGTATGCAGTCGGTATGACGAATACGACGGATACGGCGGCGGTCCCGCCCGCTTCGCCCCTGGTGGCCGGTCTCCTGCTCGCCGCGGGCGGCGGGCGGCGGCTCGGCGGCCGCCCCAAGGCGCTCCTGACCCACCGCGGCCGGCCCCTCGTCGAGCACGCGGTGCGCGTGCTGCGCGAGGGGGGCTGCGAGGTGGTCCATGTCGTCCTGGGCGCCTCGGCCGAGCTCGTACGGGAGCGGGCGGAGCTGCCGGGGTGCGTCCTGGTCGACAACCCGGAGTGGGCGCAGGGCATGGGCTCCTCGCTGCGGGTGGGGCTCGCCTCGCTGGCCGCCGAGGCTCTGCCGGTGGACGCGGCGCTCGTGTCGCTGGTGGACCAGCCGGGGATCGGGGCGGAGGCGGTGGCGCGGGTCCGGTCGGCGTACCGCGCGCGGGACTCGCTCGCGGCCGCCTCGTACGAGGGGAAGCGCGGCCATCCCGTGCTGTTCGGCGCGGACCGCTGGGCGGGGATCGCGGCGGGGGCGGTGGGCGACCAGGGCGCGCGGGACTATCTGAAGGATCACCGGGATGCGATCACGCTGGTGGACTGTTCGGATGTGGCCGAGCCCTACGACATCGACACGGAGGCGGATCTGGTCCACCTTGAGTGAAGGGCGTGGCACTGAGCGCCATGTTCTGTCGATCCAGAGAATCTCGATATCAACAAACGATTGAACTTCCACCATGAGGAAACTAGTATCCACTGTTCAGAAGCGCCTGATCCCCTGACGGCGCTCCGCGGCCGTATCTCGGCGCCTGCGGCACTCCGTGCCGAACCCGTGACGCCCGGCGGCCGCAACGCACCGCACGCGAAGTCCGCTGAAGGAAGTGACAGTTCATGTCCGCACCAGCGCCGTCCCCCCTGGCCGTCGTCGAAGCCGAGCCCCTGCCGAGGCAGGAGGAGGTGCTGACCGACGCGGCCCTCGCCTTCGTGGCGGAGCTGCACCGGCGGTTCACCCCGCGCCGGGACGAGCTCCTCGCCCGCCGGGCGGAGCGACGCGCCGAGATCGCCCGTACCTCGACCCTGGACTTCCTGCCGGAGACCGCCGCCGTGCGCGCGGACGACTCCTGGCGGGTCGCGCCGGCCCCGGCGGCCCTGAACGACCGCCGCGTCGAGATCACGGGCCCGACCGACCGGAAGATGACCATCAACGCCCTGAACTCGGGCGCCCGGGTCTGGCTCGCGGACTTCGAGGACGCCTCGGCCCCGACCTGGGAGAACGTGGTCCTCGGTCAGGTCAACCTGATCGACGCGTACGCCCGGAACATCGACTTCACGGACCCGCGGTCGGGCAAGTCCTACGCGCTGAAGCCGGCGGACGAGCTGGCCACGGTCGTCATGCGGCCGCGCGGCTGGCACCTGGAGGAGCGTCACCTGACCTTCGACGGCCGCCCGGTCCCCGGCGCGCTCGTCGACTTCGGGCTGTACTTCTTCCACAACGCCAAGCGGCTGATCGAGCTCGGCAAGGGCCCCTACTTCTACCTCCCGAAGACGGAGTCGCACCTGGAGGCCCGCCTCTGGAACGACATCTTCGTCTTCGCTCAGGAGTACGTCGGCATCCCGCAGGGCACCGTCCGCGCCACCGTCCTCATCGAGACGATCACGGCCGCGTACGAGATGGAGGAGATCCTCTACGAGCTCCGCGACCACGCCGCGGGCCTCAACGCCGGCCGCTGGGACTACCTCTTCTCCATCGTCAAGAACTTCCGTGACGGCGGCGCCAAGTTCGTCCTGCCGGACCGCAACGCGGTCACGATGACGGCGCCGTTCATGCGCGCGTACACCGAACTCCTCGTCCGCACCTGCCACAAGCGTGGCGCGCACGCGATCGGCGGCATGGCGGCCTTCATCCCGTCCCGCAAGGACGCAGAGGTCAACAAGGTCGCCTTCGAGAAGGTCAAGGCGGACAAGGACCGCGAGGCCGGCGACGGCTTCGACGGCTCCTGGGTCGCCCACCCGGACCTGGTCCCGATCGCGATGGCCTCCTTCGACGCGGTCCTCGGCGACCGGCCGAACCAGAAGGACCGGCTGCGCGAGGACGTCTCGGTGGCGCCCGGCGACCTGATCGCCATCGACTCGCTCGACGCGAAGCCCACGTACGACGGCCTGCGCAACGCCGTCCAGGTCGGCACCCGCTACATCGAGGCCTGGCTCCGCGGCCTCGGCGCGGTCGCCATCTTCAACCTGATGGAGGACGCGGCCACCGCCGAGATCTCGCGCTCGCAGATCTGGCAGTGGATCAACGCGGGCGTCGTCTTCGAGAACGGCGAGAAGGCCACCCCGGAGCTGGCCCGCGAGGTCGCGGCCGAGGAGCTCGCCGCGATCCGCGCGGAGATCGGCGAGGAGGCCTTCGCGGCGGGCCGGTGGCAGCAGGCGCACGACCTGCTGCTGCACGTCTCGCTCGACGCCGACTACGCGGACTTCCTGACCCTCCCCGCGTACGACCAGCTCGTCGGCTGAGCCCCCTGCTTCGGCTGACCCGCACAGCGGCCGAACAACCCGCGGTGAACCCGTGAGCGCGGTGACTTCGCGAGCGCGGTGACCCCGCGGAGAACGGCTCCGCCCCCGGTGAACGCACAGCACCGGGGGCGGAGCCCTTTTCACGCGCCGGGGTCAGCGGGCGCGGCGGCGCGCCGCACGCCTCTTCGGCCGACCGGCGGAGACCCGCCCGTGCGACGACCGCACGTCCGGCATCGGGATGCGCAGCGCTCCCAGGGTCCGCTCGGCACGGTACGGATCGACCGCCGCCATCTCCCGGACCAGGGCGTCGACGCCGCCCGGCCAGCCCGCCGCCGAGGCGTCGAGGACCGTCCGGCCGTCGTCGCCGTGGCGGGAGAGCCGGTCGAGGATCAGGACGGCGCGGGCGGACGTCGGCACCAGCGTCTCGTCGGCGGGCTCGCCCCTGGCCCGCAGCACCCCGTAGGCGTACGCGCCCATCACCGGGTCGTCGAGGGCGCCGCGGAGCGCCTCGACGGGGACGGCGGCGGGGTCGAGGAAGCCGAAGAGCGCGCGCGTTCCGGCGGCCTCGAAGGTTCCGGCGTGGACCGTGCCGAGGGCGCCGAGCAGCGCGGACCAGGCCTCCGCCGAGTCGCCGTGGGCGTGCAGCCATTCGGCGAGGACGCGGGTCGCGGCGGAGGCGGACCAGCCCTCGGCGGCGGCGATGACGGTGGGCGCGTCCCAGCCGGCGACCTCCTTGGCGTCCGGCGCCGCGACCCAGCGCACCCGCAGCAGGTAGTGCAGGACCTCGACGCCCCAGGGGGTGAGGCCGAAGGCGTCGCCGGTGCGGAAGACCATGCCGGTACGGGCCAGCCGGTCGACGGTGGCGGCCATGGCCAGGGCGCCCGGTTCCAGCGCGGTCCGCGCGTCCTCCGTGGCCACGGTCCCGGTCAGCCGGGACAGCTCGTCGAGGTCCGGGAGCGCGTAGGTCTCGGGCGCGTTCGCCGGGACGAGGACGGGGGCGTCCTCCAGGCGGGGGTCGACCGGCCAGTCCTCGAACTCGGCGGCCCGGCGCGCGACCGACTCGGCGCAGGCGCCCCGCTGGTAGAGCGCGTACAGCAGGTGCGCGGCCTCGCCGTCGTACAGGCCGCCGGTCTCGTCCTTCATCTCCTCGACGGCCTCGGCGAGCAGGTCGGCGCCCGCCTCGACGGAGCGCTGGGGCTCGTGGGCCTCCATGGGCGGGGGCGGCAGCGGGATCCAGGAGTCCCCGTAGTAGTTGAGGTGCTCGTCGAGGAGCGTGTCCGCGAGGGCGAGGTGCGGGAAGGCCTCGGAGCCGGGGGCGAGATGGGCGTACGGCCCGGCGAGCGCGGCGGAGAGCCCTTCGGCGGTCCACCGGTCGACCAGCAGGCCCCCGATCTTCCCCACTCCGTGCGAGACGTCCACGGCGGCCAGCAGCGGCCCGGCGGGCGAGGGACGCTCGGCCTCGTGGACGTACGCGCCGGCGAGGGCGTCGGCGAGGAGGGCGTCGGCGACGTCGCTGCGGTTCATCAGGTCGGCCCGGTGGAGCCCGTCGGGCGGCCGCACCCCGTCATGACCGGCGAGCCAGGCCCGTACGGCGCCCGCGTCGGCCGGGTCGGTCCCGTCGGCGCGCAGCAGGGAGGCGTACCAGCGCTGCCAGGTGTAGTTGGCGGGGTCGCCCATGGCCCGTTCGAAGTCGGGCACGATGTCCTCGACCGCCGCCACGATCCGCGCCTGCCGCTTGGCGTTCAGCCGTCCCGCCTCCCGCACGCGTGCGGTCAGCGCCACGAGCACGGCGGGATAGGCCGGCAGCTCCGCCGCGGTCGCGTACACGAACGCCGGCGCGTCCTCGACGAGCAGCCGTCGCACCAGCTCCACGCTCGGCTCGGGCAGACCGCTCCGGCGGTCCGCCCCGCGCAGCGAGAGCAGCGCGAGCACGGCGTCCGCGGCCCGTACGGACGAGGGGTCACGGCGGAGCTCCGGAGTTCCGTCGAGGAACACGTCGAGCCCGGTGTTGGTGAGCACGGTCCCTGCCACCTTTCCCAGGGTAGTTCCGGCGTGGGCCGGACGACGAGGCCCGGGGCGGCACCGTCATGGGACGACAACGGTGCGCTGGGCCGAGAAGTCACCCCAGGTGCCGTCGGGGAGGCGGGCACGGAGCTTGACGCTGTAGCGGGTGGGTTCGGTGGTGGGGACCGTGAAGGTGTAGGTCGCCTCGCCGGGCGGGGGCTGGGCGCCCCAGATGACGGTGGTGGTGAACGCGCCGTTGAGGAAGAGCTGGTGTTCCGTCACCGGGGATCCGGTGCGCGGCGGGGTCCAGGTGAGGGTGACCTCGCCGCCCTTGGTGACCTTGGCCGTCAGGTCGGTGGGGGCCGTGAGGGGGGCGGCGCCGGGGGCCGGGGTGGTGGTGAGGTCGGCGGGGGCGCTGTCCGGTGAGGAGTTCTCGGCGGCGTCGCGGGCGCGCACCGTGAAGGAGTAGACCGTGCCGGCGCGCAGGCCGGTGAGGCGGGCGGTGGTGGCCGTGCCGGGGACGGTGTGGATCCGGGCGTCGGCCTGGTAGACGTCGTACGCGGTGACCTTGGTGTCGTCGCGGGCCGCCTGCCAGGTCAGGGTGGCCGCGTGGCTCCCCTCGGCGGTGACGCGCAGAGCGCGTGGGGCCGTGGGCGGGGTGCGGTCCTGGGCCGTCGCCGCGAGGGTGGTGGCGGGGACGGTCGGGCTGTGCGGGGAACGGTTTCCGGCGGCGTCACGGGCGCGGACGGTGAAGGCGTACGGGGTCGCGGGCGTGAGGTCCACGATGTCGACCATGAGCGTCGTGGCGGGGAGGTCCTTGACCTTGCGGCCCTGCTGGTAGACCTCGTAGCCGGTGACCGCGCGGTCGTCGGTGGCCGCGTTCCACATCACGTGGACGGTCTGGGAGCTGCCGGAGGCGGCGGTGACGCCGGTGGGCGCGGTGGGGCCGCTGGTGTCCTTGGCGGGGCCCTGGGAGCAGGCCGCGAGGGTGAGCGCGACGGCCGTCAACACACATGCGGCGAGCGGGCGTTGCACAGGAATGCCTCCGTCCGTCGACTTGGTCCAGACCTGTATGGCACGGGTGCGGTGATCTCGGCAAGGGGGCGGGTGTCAGTGGCGTGCGCTTCACTGAATTCGTCACTCACTGTGATCGACCGAGGGGGCTGTCGTGACGGACCGTACGACTTTTCTGACGCTTGCCGGACTGCGCGAGCGCGGCTGGAGCGATCCGATGGTGCGCGAGCTGCTGGGCGCGCCCGACATCCAGGGGCGGGATCCGAGGCGCTGGTCGCTCGCGCCCGTGCGGCTGTACCGGCTCGCGCGGGTGGAGGCGGTGGAGCGGACTCCCGAATTCGTCCGGTGCGCGGCCGCCTGCGGGCGCCGCTCCGCGGCCGTCGAGGCGGGGGCGGAGCGGCGGCGGAGCGCGGTGCTCGCCGCGATCCTGGCGGAGCCGATCCAGGTGCCCCGCCTCCCGGCGGCCGAGCTGGAACGGCGCGCGGTACGACACCGCCAGCTGCTCGGGGCACGCGGGCCGGGAGGGTCGGGCGGGGTGGCGGCAGGGGCGCTGGTGCGCTGGCAGGTCAGCTATCTGCGGTACGTCCTGTCGCGGTACGAGACCCTGCTCGACGGCCTGTTCGCGTCGACGGGACGGGCGGAGGCGGAGCGGCTGCTGAGCGCGCGGCTGTACGAGGCGATCGGCGCGGCCTACCCCCATCTGGCCGCTGAGTGCCGGCGGCGGGGGGAGGCGGCGGGGTGAGCGGCCGGAAGCGGCCGATGTCGAGCGATGAGTTCGGGGCGGCCCCGCGGTCTGCCCTGCATGGAGAAGACACAGGGCAACGATCTGGGTGCGGCCACCGCGCGGATGGCGCGTGTCGCGGCGGGCATCGGCGACGAGCGGCTCGGGGACCCCACTCCCTGTCCGGAGTACACGGTGGGAGACCTGCTCGCGCACGTCGCCGAACTGAGCGTGGCCTTCCGCGACGCCGCCCGCAAGGACTTCGGGCCGACGACCGGCACCCCGCCCGGCGCGGAACGGCCGGTCCTCGGGGACGAGTGGCGTACGGAGCTGCCGAAGGCCCTGGACGCGCTCGCGGCGGCCTGGCGCGAACCGGGAGCCTGGGAAGGGGACACCCAGGCCGGCGGGGTGGAGATGCCGGCCGCCGTCATGGGCAGGGTCGCGCTCAACGAGCTCGTGATCCACGGCTGGGACCTGGCGCGGGCCACGCACCAGAGCTACGAGGTGGACGCGGCGGACCTCGCGTCCTCGGAGGAGCTCTTGACGCCCGAGGAGGACGCCCCGGGCGACGAGGGTTTCTTCGGCCCGATCGTCACCGTCCCGGCCGACGGGCCCGCGCTCGACCGTGTGATCGGGTTGAGCGGCCGACGCCCGGACTGGCGCCCCGCGGCGTCCTGACGGCGCCGTGCGCTCCCGTTGACCGGCTCATGGAGCCGCGCGGTCGAAGGGAGGGCTGCCGGGGGCCTCGCCCAGGAGCGACGTGATCCTACGGCAGGCGGCCGCGATCGGGGAGATCACGGGGGTCTCGAAGCGGGCGTGCAGTGACGCGGCCGCCTCGCCGAGCGGGCCTCCGCCGATGACGACGGCCTGGGCGCCGTCCCGGACCACACAGGCACGGACCGCCCGCGCCAGGCTCTCGCGGAGCGCGTCGGGCCGGGCGGAGAGGGCTTCGGGGTCTCCCCCGGTCAGCCGCAGGCCGGTGAAGAGGCCGGAGAGGCCGAGTGCGGCGACGCGTTCGGTGATGTGCCCCGCCAACTCGGGCGTGGTCGTCGCGATGCCGAACCGCCGGCCGAGCGCGGCTGCCTCCAGGATCGCCGCCTCACCGATACCGACGACGGGGACCGGCAGCGGGTCCGGGGCCCGGTCGTGGGGCTCGGTCCGCACGCGGACACGAGGCTCGGCAGGCGCCGGGGCATGGGCTCCGCCTCCGACACCGGCCACGAGACCGGCTGCGGCCACGGCTCCGGCACCGGCCACGACACCGACCCCGGCTCCGGCACCGGCACCGTCTCCGACTCCGACTCCGGCCACGGCACCGGCCACGACACCGGCACCGGCTGCGGCGTTCGCATCTGCCTGGGTTCGGGCCGAGGCGAGTGCTCGCAGGTCCGGCACGCCCGGGTCGCCGAAGGCGGCTACCAGGAGCGCGTGGCAGGTGCCCTCGGTCAAGGCGTGGCGGCCGGCCGCGAGGACCTCCGGGGCTGCCGCGCGCAGCGCCGCCGGGTCGGTGAGCATGCGGGGGCCACGCGCCACGGTGACACCCCGGACGGTGACGGCGGGCCCCAGGGTCCGCCGGGCGATCGCCGTCATCATGGCCGTGGTGGCGGCGGAGGTGTTCGGATTGATCAGCATCACCGAACGCCCGCGGCCGGCCCCCGCGGCGTACGCGGGGACCGGCTCGGCGGAGGGCGGAAGGGCGCTCAGTGGACGTGCGCCGCCTTGGCCCCGCGGGTCTCGGAGATCTCCTCGCCCGGTTCCATCGGCGCGGTGACCGTGTCCTCGTCCCCGCGCTTGCCCAGGTGGTTGAAGACCAGGTTCAGCAGGACCGCCGCGACGCAGCCGGTCGAGATGCCCGAGTCCAGGATGATCTTCGCGGTCTCCGGGAAGGCGTGGTAGAACTCCGGGGCCGTGATCGGGATGATGCCGACGGCCAGCGAGACCGCCACGATCAGGACGTTGTTGTCCTTCTCCAGACCGGCCTTGACCAGCGTCTGGATGCCGCTCGCCGCGACCGAGCCGAAGAGGACCACGCCCGCTCCGCCCAGCACCGGTCGCGGAACGACCGAGATCAGCGACGCGGCGACCGGTGAGAGGCCCATCAGGACCAGGAAGCCGCCGCCGCAGGCGACCACGAACCGGCTGCGGATCTTCGTCATCGCGACCAGACCGATGTTCTGGGCGAAGGCGCTGCACATGAAGCCGTTGAAGAACGGGCTCAGGGCGGAGCCGAGGGTGTCGGCGCGCAGACCGGCGGCGATGGTCTTCTCGTCGGCCGGCCGGTCGACGATCTCGCCGAGCGCCAGCATGTCGGCGGTCGACTCGGTCATCGACACCAGCATGACGACGCACATCGAGATGATCGCGGCGACGGCGAACTGCGGGGCTCCGAAGTGGAACGGCGTCGGGAAGCCGACGATGTCCGCCTCCGTCACCGGGCTGAAGTCGGTGACCCCGAACGGGATCGCGATGAGCGTGCCGATGACGAGGCCGACCAGGACCGCGATCTGCTTCAGGAAGCCGCGGGTGAAGCGGCGCAGGACCAGCACCACGACGAGCGTGATCGCGGCGAGGGTGAGGTAGGTGGTCGAACCGTAGTCGTCGGCCGCCGGATTGGGCCCTTGGGCCCAGCCGAAGGCGACCGGCAGGAGCGAGATGCCGATGAGGGTGATCACCGTGCCGGTGACGACGGGCGGGAAGAAGCGGACGAGCTTGGAGAAGTACGGGGCGGCTATGAAGCCGAGCACTCCGGCGACGATGATCGCGCCGAAGATGATCGGCAGCGCGTCGGCCTTGTCGTCCGTGGTGTCGATGATCGCGAGCATCGGCGCGACGCCGGCGAAGGTGACGCCGTTGACGAACGGCAGGCGGGCGCCGATCTTCCAGACACCGAGCGTCTGGAGGAAGGTGGCGAGCCCCGCGGTGAAGAGGCTTGCTCCGGTGAGGAAGGTCAGTTCGGTGCCGGAGAGTCCGACGGCCGCGCCGACGATCAGGGGCGGGGCCACCACGCCCGCGTACATCGCGGCCACGTGCTGGAGACCGCTGGTGAACATTCTCAGGGGCGGCAGCGTCTCGTCGACCGGATGCCTCTCGTCTCCGGTATCGGCGCTGGAATCGTGTGCATCATTGCGAAACCTGGGCTTTGCGGCCACGGCGGTTCCTCCGGTCGGTTACACGTCGGCGGTGACGCGGATGTCAGGGAGGTGGTGCAAGGGGGTGCGGATCGTGCGCCTCACGGTGTGCGGCTCATGAGGAAGTGGCGGTCGCCACGGGGGACTTCGGGTACTGCGAAGACATCGGGCGGCGTGGGGGACACCGCTCGTCGCGCGCCCAGGGAGGAGGGCGCGCATCGACCGTCCGGGGGGTGCCGTACCTCTTGTCGTACGGTCACCCCCCGTCCAGCCGGCCACGGACCCCGCTCGGGTCCGCGGCGACCGACCAAGGGCCGTCCCCCTCGGTCGGACTCCTTGGGGAGGTCAGCCCTGGGCCGTGATCCGGGCCAGGCGCTGCGCCTCCGCGCGCGCGTCGCGGGCGATCGCCTCTTCGTCCGCGAACAGCAGGCGGTTGTTCTCCACGATCTGCTTGCCGTTGACGAACGAGGCCGTCACCGGGGCTGCAGCGCCGAACACGATCGCGGTGACCGGGTCGGCGATCGAGGAGTGGCCGAGGCCGTCGATCTTCCAGAGGACGAAGTCGGCGAGCTTGCCGGCCTCCAGAGAACCGATGCTGTCGGCGCGGCCGAGGACCTGGGCGCCACCGTACGTACCGAGGCGCAGGGCCTGGCGGGCGTTGAGCGCGGATTCGCGGTGGGCACCGAGGCGGTTGATGAGGAGCGCGTTGCGCAGCTCGGTGTGGAGCTCGCCCGACTCGTTGGAGGCGGTGCCGTCGACGCCCAGGCCCACGGGGACGCCGGCGCGCAGCATGTCCGGGACACGGGCGATGCCGGCGGCGAGCCGCGCGTTGGAGGACGGGCAGTGGGCGACGCCGGTCTTGGTCCGGGCGAAGGCCTCGATGTCGGAGTCGTTCATGTGGACGCAGTGCGCCATCCACACGTCCTCGCCGAGGAAGCCGGTCGACTCGAAGTAGTCGGTCGGGCCCATGCCGAAGAGCTCGTGGCAGAACTTCTCCTCCTCCACGGTCTCCGAGCCGTGGGTGTGCATGCGCACACCGAGGCGGCGGCCGAGCGCGGCGCCCTCGCGCAGCAGGTCGGTGGAGATGGAGAAGGGCGAGCAGGGGGCGACGGCGACCTGGGTCATCGCGTCGAAGGAGGCGTCGTGGTACTTCCTGACGGTCTCCTCGGTCGCGAGGAGCGCACCCTCGGTCGTCTCGACGGCGAAGTCCGGCGGCAGGCCGCCGTCCTTCTCGCTGCGGTCCATCGAGCCGCGGGCGAGGGTGAAACGGACGCCCATGTCGCGGGCGGCGCCGATGATGGCGCCGGACAGGTCGCCGGAGCCCTGCGGGTAGACGTAGTGGTGGTCCATCGCGGTGGTCACACCACCGCGGGCCATCATCGCGAGCGAGCCCTGGGCCGCGACGCGGACCATCGACTCGTCGATGCGCGACCAGGTCGGGTAGAGCGCGACCAGCCAGTTGAAGAGGTTGTGGTCGGTGGCCAGGCCCCGGGTGATCCACTGGTAGAAGTGGTGATGGGTGTTGACCAGACCGGGCGTCACCAGATGACCGGTGGCGTCGATCCGGCGGACCACGTTCTCCAGGCCCTCGGGCGCCTTGCCGGCGCCGATGGACTCGATCTTGTTGTCGGCGACGACGAGGTAACCGGTGGCGTACTCGGTGTCGTTGGCGTCCACGGTCGCGATCGCACAGTTCTCGATGACAATGCGCTGGGCTGCCGAAGGTGCTGCCATGGCGGTGGTTCCTTCATTCCTCTTGGGTGGTGTGGGCACGGCAGGACCCTAGGAGGATTTGAGTGCCGGAGCCGTGTGACGGCTCCGGGTGCCGAGATGGTGGAAGAACAGGTTGAGCGTCACCGCGACGAGCGCGCCGGCGCTGATGCCCGAGCCGAGCACGGTCTGCGCCCAGGCGGGGAAGCCCGCGTAGAAGGTGGGCGCGGCGAGCGGGATGATGCCCGCGCCGAGCGCGACGGCGACCAGGATGATGTTGGAGCTGTCGTCGAGTCCGGCTTCGGAGAGCGTACGGATGCCGGAGACGGCGATCGAGCCGAAGAGCACGATGCCGGCGCCGCCGAGGACGGGCATCGGGACCATCGAGACGACCGCGCCGAGGACCGGGAAGACGCCGAGGACCAGCAGGGCGCCACCGGCGACGGCGACGACGTAGCGGGAGCGGACCCGGGTCAGCGAGACCACGCCGACGTTCTGGGCGAACGCGGAGGTGGGGAAGCCGCCGAAGACGGGGCCGATCAGGGTGGCGATGCCGTCGGTGCGCAGCCCGCGGGTGATCGTACGGCCGTCGCTGCGGCGTTCGCAGATCTCGCCGAGGGCGAGCATGCCGGCGCTGGACTCGGTCATCAGGACCAGCATCACGATGCACAGGGAGAGGATCGCGGCGGGCTGGAACTCGGGGGCGCCGAAGGCGAAGGGCGCGGGCAGCGCGGCGACGGGGGCCTCCCGCAACGCGCCGAAGTCGGCCATCCCGAACGGGATCGCGGCGAGCGTTCCGATGAACAGACCGAGGAGCAGGGCGATCTGCTTGACGAAGCCCTTGGCGAAGCGCTGGAAGAGCAGGATCACGACGAGCGTGAAGGCGGCGAGCGCGAGGTACTTCATCGCGCCGAAGTCGGCGGCTTCCTTGTTCCCGCCCTGGGCCCAGCTCACCGGCACCGGCATCAGGGTGACGCCGATCAGCGTGATCACGACACCGGTGACGAGCGGCGGGAAGAAGCGGAGCAGTCGGCCGAAGAAGGGGCCGACGGCGAGGCAGAAGACTCCGGCGACCATCACCGCGCCGTAGATGGCGGGGAGTTGGTGGCCAGGGGCGCTGGTCTCGGCGATCGCGAGCATCGGGGCGATGCCGGCGGACGAGGCGGCGTTGACGAACGGGAGCCGGTTTCCGGCGAAGCGGCCGGCACCGATCGTCTGGAGGATGGTGGCACAGCCGGCGATGAGCAGGCCGGCGGCGATGAGCCGGGTCATTCCGGCGGCGTCCAGGCCGACCGCCTGGCCGATGATCAGCGGAGGGGTGACGACACCCGCGTACATCGCGGCGATGTGCTGGAGCGCGGCGGGAACGAGCCGCGAGGCGGGGAGCTTCTCGTCCACGGGGTGGACGGCCGCCGGGTGGACCTCGACCGTGGTGACCTGGGAGACGATCGTCTGCGCGGAGATCTCCACCGAGGCGGACTCCGTCGCGCCGACCTTCACCGAGGTGGTCTCCACCGAGGCGACCTCGTGGGAGGTGACGACCCCGGGGGTGGCCTCGGTCGAGGAGGCCTCGTGCGAGGTGACCGGCGGGGTGGAACACGGGCCTTCTGCGGATGCCGGCCCCGTTGCGGGCTGTGCCATGGGTGTGTCCCTCCGGTGGTGGCGGCCCCCGCCCGACTGCGGGCGGGCGGGGGCGGCCACGTGGTGCCGCTAGAGGTTGGTCATGTCGACCGGGATCTGCGCCGTGGCTCCGTCACGCAGCACGGTGGCCTCGATGAGGCCGTACATGCGGTCGGCGGCGTAGTAGACCTCGTTGTCGTTCTTCAGCCCGAAGGGCTCGAGGTCCACCAGGAAGTGGTGCTTGTTCGGGAGCGAGAAGCGGACCTCGTCGATCTCCGAACGGTGGTTGATGATGCGCGAGGCCATCTGGTACAGCGTCTGCTGCAGCGAGAGGGAGTACGTCTCGGCGAAGGCCTGCAGCATGTGCTTCTTCGTCTCGGCGTACGACCGCTCCCAGTTGGGCATCCGCTGGTCGTCGTCGGTCCAGTTGAAGCGCCAGCGACCGGAGACCTGCGTGGCCAGGATGCGGTCGTACGCCTCCTGGAGCGTCGTGTACTTGTCCTTGATGTAGCCCCAGAACTCCGAGTTGGTGGAGTTCATCACGACGAGGTCCTTGAGGCCGGAGATGACCTCCCACTTCTCACCGTCGTACGTGATCTGGGTGACGCGGGTCTCCTGGCCCTTGCGGGCGAAGGAGTGGTTCACCTCGTCGGAGCCGATGAACTTGGAGCTGGCGTCCGAGGTCGCGATGCGCTCCCAGGAGTACTCCTCGATCCGGATCCGGGCCCGGTGGATCGGCTCCTGGCTCGTCACGAAGTGACGCGCGAGGTGGATGCCGAACTGCTCGGCCGACTCGATCCCGTACTCCTTCGCGAAGGCGAAGACGGTGTTCTTGGTCGTGTCGGTGGGCAGGCAGTGGGCGTTGGAGCCCGAGAGGTGGACGTCGTCGAGGTCGCCGGAGAGGGCGACGGAGACGTTCAGGTCCTTGATGTGGTGGGTGTCGCCGTCCCGCGTGATCTTGACGACGCGGTTCTCTGCTTTGCCGTACTGGTTCTGGCCGAGAATCGTGGGCATGTCTGCTAGCTCCCTCGGTAAACGGAGTAGCCGAACGGGTTGAGCAGCAGCGGTACGTGATAGTGCTCGCCCGGCTTGACGGCGAACGTGATCGCCACCTCCGGGAAGAACGCACCGCTGTCCCTTACGCGGGGGGCGTCCTGCTGCGCCTCGGCTTGCTTCTTGGAGAAGTACGTCTCGGTCTCGAAGTCGAGACGTACGTGGGTGGTGCCCTCCGGCAGGGCCGGCAGGTCCTTGCAGCGCCCGTCCGCGTCGGTGGCGGAGCCACCGAGCGCGACCCACTGCGCGTCGGAGCCGCTGCGGGCCGCGAGCGTGATGGCCACGCCCTCGGCGGGGCGGCCGATGCTGGTGTCCAGGATGTGGGTGGACACCGAAGCGGTGGTGTCGGTGCTCATGCGCTCTCTTCCTCAGCACTCTCTACGAGACGGGTCAGACGGATGCGGTTGATCTTGCCCAGCTCGGTGCGGACGATCTCCCGCTCCTTGTCGGGCGCGTTCTCGATCCGCTCGCGGACCGCGTCACGCATCTGCTCACCGGTCTTGCCGGTGGCGCAGATCAGAAAGACATGACCGAACGTGTCCTGGTAGGCCAGGTTCAGTTCGAGCATCTCGGCCTTGAGCTCCTCGGAGGCACCGGCCATCCCGCTCTGCTCGCGGGAGGAGGTCGGGTCCCCTGCCTTCGGACGACCGATCGGCGGGTGGCCCGCCATCGCCTCGGCCAGATCCTCCGCGGTCAGCTCGGCCATGGCGGCGTCGCTGGCGAGGAAGAGGGCTTCGACGGTGGTGAACGGGCGCTGGGCGAGGATCTTGCTCCCCCACGCCGAACTGGAGCACACCTCGTGGAGGGCGGCGACGGCGTCGCTGTCCGCGGAGGTGTTGAACCGGGTGAGGCCCGGTGTCGTACCTGAAGTCACGGGAAGCCTCCGTGGCTGTTTTTCGCTGTGCGTCGGACGGGCTGCGGATAGCTAACGCCCTTTGCCGACACCACGTCAACACTTTGTTGAAAACTCGGGGACACAAAAGCCGTCGCCCCGACATCCGGACGACGGCTCCTGGCCACACATGATCAACTAGCCGTTCTCGGCGGCCTTTTCCCTGCTCAGGGCGGTCTCACGGTTCAGGTAGTTGTACACGGTGAAGCGGCTGACACCCAGTGCCCCGGCCACCGTCTCCACTCCGTGTCGTACGGAGAAGGCTCCGCGCGCCTCCAGCATCCGGACCGCCTCCTGCTTGGCCTTGCGGTCGAGCTGGGAGAGCGGCATCCCGTGCCGTCGCTCCATCGCGGCCAGAATGTGATCCAGCGAGTCCGAGAGCTGCGGCAGCCGTACGGCGAGCACGTCCTCACCCTCCCAGGCGAGCACCACGTCGTCGGCCCTGGCCTGCTCGGGGCCCAGTATCTCGGCGCCCATCGCGTCGACCAGCGGCTTCACGGCGGTGACCAGCGGGTGTTCGGTCACGACTCCTCCCCGAGCACGTTGACCTGGAGGGAGACACGGGTCGCGCCGGCCGCGAGCGACCTGCGCAGCAGCGCGTCCACGGCCGTCAGCACCTCGTCCGCGCCGCCTTCCGCCGTATTGCCGAAGGGGCCGACGTCCACCGCGTCCAGTTCGGCCGACTGGATGACCTCACGGGCCACGACCGCGTGCTCCGGCGCCTCGTCCAGGTCGAAGGGCTCGGTCGTGAACTCCACTCTCAAACGCACCATGGGCCCACGCTACTGGCCGAGAGACCACCGACGGCAGCCCCTGAGCCGGCAGGCCCCCTTGACAAGTGCGCGACTCCCCTTGCAACATTCCGTCAGACAGAAACTTACTTCCGCAATACGGAAGGAGCGCCGCCCCTCATGGGATACACGGACCAGCGCTTCGATGTGAACCTGTCGATCCTCTTCACGGAACTCCCGCTCCTGGAGCGCCCCGCGGCCGCCGCCGCGGCGGGCTTCACGGCGGTCGAGCTGTGGTGGCCCTGGATCGACACCGCCACCCCCGCCCAGAGTGAGCTCGACGCTCTCAAGAAGGCTCTGGACGACGCCGGCACCCAGCTGGTGGGCCTGAACTTCTACGCCGGGCAGCTGCCGGGCCCCGACCGCGGCGCGCTCTCCGTGCCCGGTGAGGAGTCGGACCGCTTCCGCGCCAACATCGAGGTGGCGGCCGACTTCGCCGCCTCGGTCGGCTGCAAGGCGCTCAACGCGCTCTACGGCAACCGCGTCGACGGCGTCGACCCGCAGGTCCAGGACACCCTCGCCCTGGAGAACCTGGTCCTGGCGGCCCGCGCGGCCGACCGGATCGGCGCGATCCTGCTGGTCGAGACCCTGAACAAGCCGGAGTCGCCGCTCTACCCGCTGGTGAGCGCCCCCTCGGCGATCGAGGTCGTCGACAAGGTCAACGCCGCCACCGGACTCGGCAACGCCAAGTTCCTCCTCGACATCTACCACCTGTCGATGAACGGCGAGGACGTCAGCCAGGTCATCGCCGCGTACGCGGACAAGACCGGCCACGTGCAGATCGCGGACAACCCGGGCCGTGGCGCGCCGGGCACCGGCGAGCTCCCGCTGGAGCAGCTGCTGGACGAGCTCAAGAAGGCCGGTTACGACGGTTGGGTCGGCCTGGAGTACAAGGCCGCCGACGCAGCCGCGTCCTTCGAGTGGCTCCCGGCCGAGGCCCGCGCGGCCCGCTGACCGGCGACCCGGCGATCCGCCGGCTTCCTCCCCGTACCACCAGTTTTCGAGAGGCACCCTCACCATGAGCAATCTCCCCAAGATCGCGTGGATCGGTCTCGGCATCATGGGCTCGCCCATGTCCGAGAACCTCATCAAGGCGGGCTACTCCGTCACCGGCTTCACGCTGGAGCAGGACAAGCTGGACCGCCTCGCCGCGGCCGGCGGCACCGTCGCCGGCTCGATCGCCGAGGCCGTCAAGGACGCCGACGTCGTCATCACGATGGTGCCCGCCTCCCCGCAGGTCGAGGCGATCTCCTACGGCCCCGAGGGCATCCTGGAGAACGCGAAGTCCGGCGCGCTGATCATCGACATGTCGTCGATCACCCCGCAGACCTCGGTCGACCTGGCGAAGAACGCCAAGGAGAAGGGCATCCGCGTCATCGACGCGCCCGTCTCCGGCGGCGAGGCCGGCGCCATCGAGGCCGTCCTGTCGATCATGGTGGGTGGCGAGCAGGCCGACTTCGACGAGGCCCTGCCGATCCTGGAGGCCCTCGGCAAGACCATCGTCCTCTGCGGCCCGCACGGCTCCGGCCAGACGGTCAAGGCCGCCAACCAGCTCATCGTCGCCGTGAACATCCAGGCGTGCGCCGAGGCCGTGGTCTTCCTCGAGAAGTCCGGCGTGAACCTCCAGGCCGCCCTGGACGTCCTCAACGGCGGTCTGGCCGGCTCCACGGTCCTGACCCGCAAGAAGGACAACTTCCTCAACCGGGACTTCAAGCCCGGCTTCCGGATCGACCTGCACCACAAGGACATGGGCATCGTCACCGACGCCGCCCGCAACGTCGGCGCGGCCCTCCCGGTCGGTGCCGTCGTCGCCCAGCTGGTCGCCTCCCTGCGTGCGCAGGGCGACGGCGGCCTGGACCACTCGGCCCTGCTGCGTGCCGTCGAGCGCCTCTCCGGCCAGCAGGTCTGACGCGGGTCCCGCCCCATGACTTCCGGTCGGCGGCGGCGCTGACAACCTGTCCTGTCGCGCCCAGGCGCCGCCGCCGCCCGGAACACCACACTTCACTTTCAACAAACTGTTGACGCTGAGTTCGAAGCGAATTTACGCTCCTGAGCACCGCACAGTCAGCAGTGCAGCTCCCGTACGGAAGGTCACCATGTCGAAGCGCGTGCTTACGACCGAGTCCGGCGCCCCCGTCGCCGACAACCAGAACTCCGCCACCGCCGGCGTCGGTGGCCCCATCCTGCTCCAGGACCAGCACCTCCTGGAGAAGCTCGCGCGCTTCAACCGTGAGCGGATCCCGGAGCGCGTGGTCCACGCCCGCGGCTCCGGCGCGTACGGCTACTTCGAGGTGACCGACGACGTCACCGGCTTCACCAAGGCCGACTTCCTCTCGGAGGTCGGCAAGCGGACCGAGACGTTCATCCGCTTCTCCACCGTCGCCGACTCGCTCGGTGGCGCGGACGCGGTCCGTGACCCGCGCGGCTTCGCGCTGAAGTTCTACACCGAAGAGGGCAACTACGACCTCGTCGGCAACAACACCCCGGTGTTCTTCATCAAGGACCCGATCAAGTTCCCCGACTTCATCCACTCCCAGAAGCGCGACCCCTTCACGGGCAAGCAGGAGCCGGACAACGTCTGGGACTTCTGGGCGCACTCCCCCGAGGCGACGCACCAGGTCACCTGGCTCATGGGCGACCGCGGCATCCCGGCCTCGTACCGTCACATGAACGGCTACGGCTCCCACACGTACCAGTGGACGAACGAGAAGGGTGAGGCCTTCTTCGTCAAGTACCACTTCAAGACGAACCAGGGCGTCCGCTCCCTCTCCGCCGACCAGGCCGCCGAGCTCGTCGGCAAGGACGCGAACTCGCACCAGACCGACCTGCTCCAGGCCATCGAGCGCGGCGTGAACCCCTCCTGGACCCTGTACGTCCAGGTCATGCCGGCCGCCGAAGCCGCGGAGTACCGCTTCAACCCGTTCGACCTCACCAAGGTGTGGCCGCACGCCGACTACCCGCTGCAGCGCGTCGGCCGGCTGGTCCTCGACCGGAACCCGGACAACGTCTTCGCCGAGGTCGAGCAGGCCGCGTTCTCCCCGAACAACTTCGTCCCGGGCATCGGTCCCTCGCCGGACAAGATGCTCCAGGGCCGTCTCTTCGCCTACGCGGACGCCCACCGCTACCGCCTCGGTGTCAACCACACCCAGCTGCCGGTGAACGCCCCGAAGGCGACCCTCGCCGACAACTACGGCCGCGACGGCCTCATGGCCACCCGCCAGGGCTCGCGCCACGACAAGAACTACGAGCCCAACTCGTACTCCGGGCCCGCGCAGACCGACGAGGTGCTCGCCGCGCCGCTGGCGATCCACGGCTGGACCGGCACCCACGCGGCGCCCGAGCACGCCAAGGACGACCACTTCTTCCAGGCCGGTGAGCTCTTCCGCCTGATGTCCGAGGACGAGAAGGGTCGTCTGGTCGCCAACATCGCCGGTGGCCTGTCCCAGGTGTCCCGCGAGGACGTCATCGAGAAGAACATCGCGCACTTCGCCGCCGCCGACGCGGACTACGGCAAGCGCGTGGCCGAGGCGGTCCGCGCCCTGCGCGAGGACTGATCCACGGCGGTATCCAGACCGCGTACGGCATATGACGGGAGGTCAGATGTCGTACGCCGTCCGGACCGACGGCCCGGATGAGGGGTGGCCGGCGGGACGGACAGCGTGAGGACCGCGGCGACGCGCGAGCCAGTGCGGTGGTAAGGGCGGACCAGGCCCCTTCTTGACCTGAAAGAAGGGATCCCGGGCCCACCCGTCGGCGCCGCCGCGGTCCCAACGCCCCACCTCCCCCAAGACTCCGCCCGGCGGCGCGAACGTCCTGTCGCGCCAGCCTCGCACCGTCGGGCGGGCACAACGAGAGCGCGGAACCAGGTTTACGGTCCCTGGTTCCGCGCTCTTTCGCGTTCCCTGGACGCGCCCGCGCCGGCGACGCGCCCAGCGCATCGTTTCTGCGGTGAAGATCCACACCCGCACGGGCGAGCGCACCGCGATTCACCGCGTATGCGCCCCTCCCGCACGGCTATCCACTCCTACGTGATCAAGAACCTGCTGCGGGGCCTGACCCCGCTGGCCCTCATCCTGTCCCCGCTCGCCGTGCCCTCCCCGGCCATGTCGGCGAACGTCGTCCTCTTCCCCGACGCCCTCGCCGACCTCACCGAGGCGACCGAGGATCCGACCGGCTACCAGGTCACGGCCTTCACGCACTGGAACGCCGGCCTCGATGCCACCGACGGCTGCGACACCCGTTCCGAGGTCCTCCTGGAGGAGGCCGTCGACGCCCCGAAGACCGGCCCCGGCTGCGCCCTGACGGGCGGCAGGTGGACCTCCTACTACGACGGCCAGACCGTCACCGACCCGGCGGCGCTCCGTGTCGACCACGTCGTCTCCCTCAACGAGGCCTGGGAGTCGGGTGCCTCCGGCTGGACGGCGGCACGGCGCGAGAAGTACGCCAACGACCAGGGCTCGGCCGGCACGCTCGTCGCCGTCACCGCCCGCAGCCAGAAGGACAAGGCCGGCCGCGACCCCGCCGACTGGGTGCCGTCGTCCTCCACCCAGTACTGCCGCTACGTCGCCGAGTGGGTGGGCACCAAGCTGCGCTGGGGTCTGAGCGCCGACAAGGACGAGGTGGAGGCGCTCAAGCTGTTCGCCGACGGTCCGTGCGAGGAGACCGTCGTGGTCCGCTCGAAGGCCCCGCAGTGAGGGCGAGCGTCACCGTGACGGCGAGCGAGCCGAGGGCGAGCAGCACCATCGCCGCGCGCGGTGAGGTGGCCTGGGCGACGGCGCCCGCGAGCGCCGCGCTCAGCCCCTGCAGGGCGAGCATGCCGGAGGTGTGCAGCCCGAGGGCGTGACCGCTCAGCTCGTCCGGTACGAGGGCCATCAGCCGCTCCTGGTACAGCAGGCTCGCGCCGTAGCCGACCGCGGAGACGGTCACGGCGACGAGGGCGAGGGGCAGCCCCGGGTCTCCCGCGAAGAGCAGGAACGGGGCTGCCAGCAGGGCCTGCAGGGAGGCGGCGAGCCGGCCGCGGAGAGCGTGCGGCAGGAACCGGCCCACGAGCGTGTCCCCCGCCAGCATCCCGAGCGCGCCGCAGGCGAAGAGCAGCCCGGCGCGCTCGGGGTCGTACGGCACGAAGAGCGACTCGCAGCCCACGATCAGGCCGTTGGGCACCCACAGCGCCACGTACACCCGGCGGCGGGCCCGGGAGGACCACAGGCGCCGGTTCGTCCGCCAGGTCTCGGCCGCCGAGGCCCGGTCGGTGGCGCGCGGGGTGCGCGGGGAGAGGCCGAGGCGGGCCACCAGGGCCGCCAGGAGGTGGAGGGCGGCGCCGGTCAGCAGCGTGCCGCGGGGCGAGAGCAGCGCGACGAGCAGGCCACCGACCGCGAATCCGGCGATCTGACAGGCCCCGACGGCCATGTTCAGCACCGAGCGGCCCAGTAGGTAGCCGTCGCGGGGCAGGATCTCCCCGAGCAGCCCGTAGCGCACCCCGCCGCCGACCGAGCCGATGAGCCCGTGGACGAGCAGGATCGCGAAGACCGCCCCGATCGGCAGGCCGGGCACGGCGGTCGCGGCGCTGCACCCGGCGAAGGACAGCGCCATACCGGCGAGCGCGGCGCGCGGCGGGAGCCGGTCGGCGGCCGAGAGGAGCGTGGCGGCGCCGAGGAGCTGGGCGAGCGAGGGCCCGAAGAGCGCGAGGGAGGAGAGGAGCGGGGAACCGGTCTGCCGGAAGACGAGCGTGGCGAGGCCGAGGCCGGCCACCGTCTGGGCGGCGACCTGGGCGGAGGAGGTGAGGAAGAGCGGGGTGAACTCGGGCGTACGGAAGAGCTCGCGGTAGCTGCGCATGCGGCGGAGTCTCCGTGGGCCCCGGGGCCGCCGGTACTGTTTCGCGGGGAGGCGAAACATGGGCTGGTGGCAGATGGACGCGGACGCGCTCGCGGGGAGCCGGTTCGTGCTCTCGCCGCTGGCCGAGGTCACCGCCGCGCTCCAGACGCTGCACCTGGACACGTCCGCCCACCCGGGCGAGCGGGCCTGGCTGGACCGTCATCTGCCCGCCTACCGGGCCCGGTTGGCCGCCGACCCGGTCGACGCCCTGCTGGTGCGCAGCGCGCTCGGAACCAGGTGGAACGCCGACTTCGTGACCCCCACCCCGCTGGGCGAGGGCGAGCGCGGCTTCGAGGAGGAGCTGGCACGGGTCCGCGCGACCCCGACGGCCGCGGCGGTGGCGGATCTGGCGGTGTCGCTGGGCGGTCCGGTGCCCGAGGCGCTGGCCTCGGCACCCGATCTTCCGCGCCGCACGGCCGAGTTGCTCACCTGGGTGTGGCGGGAGGCCGTCCTGCCGACCTGGTCGCGGCGCCGCCGGATCCTGGAGGCCGACGTCCTGGCGCGCACGGCGATGGTGGCCCTGGGAGGGTGGGCGGCCGCCCTGGACGAGCTGAATCCGGGCCGGACGCGCTGGCTCGGTGACGGCAGGCTCCAGGTCAACACCCGCGCATACCCGCCGCGTTCGGTGGCGGGCGGTCACCTGTTCTTCGTGCCGGTGACGCCGAGCCGGGGGTGGGTGTCGTGGGAGGGGACGGAGCGGTACGCGATCGTCTACCCGTGCGCGGGGGCGCTGGCCGACGTGACGGGCCCGGCCGTCCCGTCGGCCCTGGCCGCGCTGCTGGGGAGCGCCCGGGCCGGGGTGCTCGTACGGCTCGAATCACCGCTCTCCACCAGCCAGTTGGTGGCGCTGACGGGGCAGGGACTCGGCTCGGTGGGGCGGCACCTGAAGGTGTTGCTCGACGCCCGGCTCGTCCGGCGCAGGCGAGCGGGCCGGTCGGTGCTGTACGACTGGACGGAGGCGGGCGCGGCGCTGGTGGGGGCCCAGGGCGCGCGGAAGGGCCCCCGCTCCGGTGCTCTCGGAGCGGGGGCCCGTACCTCTACGGAATGATCGGCCCTGAGGGCCCTTCGGCCCTGCGGGACGTCAGACCTTGAGGGCCTTGATCGCGGTCGGCGCGTGGCCGGCCTCGGTCGCGAGCTCCTCGAACTCGGTGACGTCGCTCATGTCGACCGTCTTGCTCATCGCGATGTTGGTGATCCGCTCCAGGATCGCCTCGACGACGACCGGGACCTGGAACTCGACGGCCAGCTTCTTGGCCTGCTCCAGCGCCTCACCCAGCTTCTCCGGGTCGGTGACGCGGATCGCCTTGACGCCCAGGCCCTCGGCGACCTTGACGTGGTCGACGCCGTAGACGCCGATCTCCGGGGTGTTGATGTTCTCGAACTCGAGGTTGACCTCGAAGTTGATCCCCAGACCGCCCTGCGCCTGACGGATCAGGCCCAGGTAGGCGTTGTTCACGAGGACGTGGACGTAGGGGACCTTGTGCTGGGCGGCGACCGCCAGCTCCTCGATCATGAACTGGAAGTCGTAGTCGCCGGAGAGCGCGACGACCGGGGTCTCCGGGTCCGCGGTGGCGGCACCGATGGCGGCCGGGATGGTCCAGCCGAGCGGGCCGGCCTGGCCGCAGTTGATCCAGTGGCGCGGCTTGTAGACGTGCAGGAACTGCGCGGCCGCGATCTGGGAGAGGCCGATGGTGGTGACGTAGCGCGTCTCCGGGCCGAAGGCCTTGTTCATCTCCTCGTAGACGCGCTGCGGCTTGATCGGGACGTTGTCGAAGTGCGTGCGGCGCTGGAGGGTGGCCTTGCGCTCCTGCGCGGAGGCGGCCCAGGCGGAGAAGTCGGGGAGCTTGCCCGCGGCCTTCCACTCCTTGGCGATCGCGACGAAGAGCTCCAGGGCGGCCTTGGCGTCGGAGGCGATGCCGTAGTCCGGGGCGAAGATCTTGCCGATCTGGGTGGGCTCGACGTCGACGTGGACGAACTTCCGGCCCTTGGTGTAGGCCTCCATGTTGTAACCGGTGTGGCGGTTGGCCCAGCGGTTGCCGATGCCCAGGACGAAGTCCGACTCCAGGAAGGTCGCGTTGCCGTAGCGGTGCGCGGTCTGGACGCCGACCATGCCGGCGGCCAGCTCGTGGTCGTCCGGGATGGTGCCCCAGCCCATCAGGGTGGAGATGACCGGGATGTTCGTCAGCTCGGCGAACTCGACCAGCAGGTCGGTGGCGTCGGCGTTGATGATGCCGCCACCGGCGACGATCAGCGGGCGCTCGGACTCCAGCAGGAACGTCAGCGCCTTCTCGGCCTGGGCGCGGGTCGCCTGCGGCTTGTAGACCGGCAGCGGCTCGTACGTCTCCGGGTCGAACTCGATCTCGGTGAGCTGGACGTCGATCGGCAGGTCGATGAGGACCGGGCCGGGACGGCCGGAGCGCATCAGGTGGAAGGCCTGCTGGAAGACGCCGGGGACCTGCGCGGCCTCCAGGACCGTGGTGGCGGCCTTGGTGACGGGCTTGGCGATCGAGGCGATGTCGACGGCCTGGAAGTCCTCCTTGTGGAGCTTCGAGACCGGGGCCTGACCGGTGATGCACAGGATCGGGATCGAGTCCGCGATCGCGGAGTACAGGCCGGTGATCATGTCGGTTCCGGCGGGGCCGGAGGTACCGATGCAGACACCGATGTTGCCGGCCTTGGCCCGGGTGTAGCCCTCGGCCATGTGGGACGCGCCCTCGACGTGGCGGGCGAGGGTGTGGGCGACGCCGCCCACGTTCTTGAGCTCGCGGTAGAAGGGGTTGATCGCCGCGCCGGGCACGCCGAACGCGTTGGTGACGCCTTCGCGCTTGAGGATCTCAACGGCCGCTGCGGCGGCGGTCATACGGGGCATGGGAGGGCTCCTGCTTCGGCCAGGCGGAAGCGGGTCCGCCACCGTCTCGGCGGGCCGTTTCCGTATTGCGGAAGTAATGTTCTGCTATACGGAAGCAATGTAGGTCGGGGTGGTGAGAGACGTCAAGGGAGCGGGCCCGGCCGTTGGCCGAACTCCCTCCCCTCGCGTGGCGGATTGGTGGACGATGGGTCCGGGAAGACAGGGGGTTCGGCGTGGGGTTCGGTGTGGGTGACTCGGTTCCGGTGCGCTGCCCGGAATGCCTCCGTACGCAGCCGTACGCGGCGCCGGTCTTCCCGTGCGCGTGCGGCACCCCGGTCGTGCCACCGGTGGTCCCCGGGGCCACGGGCGAGCCGGTCACGCACCGCAACTGGACGGACGAGTGGGTCACGGTCCGCTGCGGCGCCTGCGGCCGCGAGGACGAGTGGCCCCACCCTGAGCTGGGCTGCGCCTGCGGCACGGTCCTGCGCGTCCCGGTCCGCGCCCCGGGCGCCGGATCGGGCACGGGACCGGCTGCGGGAGGCGCGGGGACGGGTTCGGGGACGGCGGGCGGCACGGGCGCGGGAGGCGCGGGTACGGGTTCGGCGGCGGGAGCGGATACGGGAGCAGGAGCGGGCGACGGTACGGGGCGGGGTGCGGGCACCGGGTCGGGCGCCGGACCCTGGCGCGTCGTGGACCCGCGCACCCCGGCCGACCCACGCCCCGGCGGCCCCCTCGACCCCCGCCCGGGGTCCACTCCGGGCCGGGGCACCGCCCCGGGTTCCGGCACCGCTCCGGGTTCCGGCACCGCTCCGGGCCCGGGGTCCTCGGGCGCCCGGGGCGAGGGCGGGCCCGGTGACGGTCCTGTCGCCGGGCCGCGCGGGTGGTTCACACCCGGGAACGGCGCGGGCGGCGCGGGCGGCACGGACGGCGGGAACGGCGGCCTCGGCCCCGAGGAGGACGCGGACGCGCCGCACCCCGGCGTCGACCCGGCCGAGAGCCGCGCCCATGCGGCTCCCCGGAACAGCGGGCACCGGGCCTTCGCCGAGCGCTACCCCGCGCACATACCGCTGCCACCCACGGCCCCGCACCCCGGGGCGCCGCCGCGGCCCTCGTTCCGGCCCGTGACCATCCGTACGGCGCGGGACGCCGTGGCCGCGTCCGCCGGGTATCTGCGCTGGCTGGGGTTCCGGGACGTCGTCCAGCCCGAGGAGCGGTCCACCTCCGAGGTCGACCTGCGGGCGCCCGGGCTCGTCGCCCAGGTCGACCCGAGCACCCGCCCGGCCGGCCTGCGGGCCGTCGAGTGCCTCTGGCTCAACGGCCTCAGCAGCACGGCCGTGAGCGTCTTCTTCTCCCTCGCCGGCTACACCCCGGAAGCCCGGTCCCGCGCCGACGAACTGGGCATCCCCCTCTTCGTCCTCGACCTCACCGGGACCCCGCAGCCGGTCAACACCCCGGCCGACGAACTCGTCACCACCGGGGCCTAGGCAGTGTCCGGACTCGACCTGGGGCCCGGCGGAACCGGCCCCCGGTGTCAGTGGCGCCCACTACCGTCGGGGGCATGGGAACCACCTACCAGACCGTCGTCGACCTCGACGCCACGCCCGGGGAAGCGCCCACGCTGGCCGTGGTCGCGCTCGACCGGCTCGTCGCCCTGGGCATCGTGCGCGCCGAGCGCACCGACTGCGTGGTCGGCGCGCCGCTCGGGCATCCGCCGGGCCCGCGCTGGGCGTCGGCCGTCACGTACGAGGACTGGGAGCCGAGCGAGGGGCTGAGGATCGAGGTCGGGCGGACGGTGTTCCACAGCGGGCAGGACGGCGCGGAGTACGCGGTGTGCCCGCACTGCGCGACCCGTACGCGCTTCTCGGCGGGGGGCGCGCAGGACGACGGTGAGGCGATCGACGACCGCGGCTGGATGCCGTTCCGCGCGGCGATGTCGGCCTGGCACGCCACGGGCGCGGCCACCGTCACGTGCCGCCACTGCGGGACCCCCGGCGACCTGCCCTCCTGGGGCTGGTCCGACGACGCCTACGCCTTCGCCCATCTCGGTTTCGAGTTCTGGAACTGGCCCGAGTTCGACCCGCGTTTCCTCGCCACGTTCTCCGAGGCCCTCGGCGGCCATCGCGTCGTACGGGTGTGGGGGAAGCTCTAGGCCGCCGGGAGGTGTCTGTCGCTCAAAAGAACCTCAGAATTCGGCCATTCACGCGTGACGATCACCCTCCCCCGGGCACAACACCTTCGGGGGGTGGAACGTCATGGGGGCGGACACGTGGTGGTTCATCGGTGCGTCCTGCGGCCAACTGCTGCTCGCGCTCGCCCTGTTGCGAACGCCCAGCCCGCAGCAGGCCGAACTGGCTCCACCGGCACTGGCGTTGCTCCGGGGCGGGCCTCGGGCCGCCGTCGTGGTGGCCCTGGTCGCGCTGCACCAGCGCGGCGCCGTGGCGGCCGGCCGGAAGGGCACGATTCGGGCCAACGGCGGGCCCGGCCGGACGCGTGACCCGCTCCAGCTGGGGGTGCACGGCGCGCTCCGGCGCGCCCTGGGACTCAGGGTGCTCGCCGCGCAGCCCGGGGCACGGCGCGCGGTGGAAGCGCTGGGCGGCGAGCTGGCGCGGGCCGGTCTGATCCGCCCGTACGGCAGGCTGCGCGTGGCGCGCGGGCTGCTCGCCGGCGCGGTGGCGACGGCGATGGCGGGCCCGCTGATCCTCAGGCCGTCCGGGGCGGAGCTCGCCCTCGCGCTCGTCCTCGGGGCCGTACCGACGGCGGCCGCGCTCGCCCTGCTCGCCCTGCCGTCGACGACGCGGGCCGCCCACCGGCTGCTGGCCGGTCTCCGCCAACGGCACCCGCTGCCCACACACCGGCACGAGGTGACGGACGGCAACCTGGTCCTGCTGTACGTCGCCCTCTACGGGGACCCCGCCCTGGCGCTCTTCCTCCCCCGCTTCTCCCGCGACGGCGGGTTGCTGGGCGGAGGCGCGGGAGAAGCGGGCCGGGGCTCGGGCTGAGGGGTGCGGCGACGCCGGCGGGGACCAGGCCGAGCGGCAGAGGAGACGCCGGCCGGGATGGGGCTCAGGGGTGCGGGAGACACCGCCCGGGGCTCGGACTCGGGGGCGCGGGAGACCTCGGCCGGGGCTCGGGCTCAGGGGTGCGGAAGACGCCGGCCGGAATCGGGCTCAGGGGTGGAGGCGCGCCATACTCGTCGTATGCACATCAGAGCGGCCGCACCGGCCGAACTCCCGCTGCTCCAGGACATCGAACGGGCGGCGGGCGAACCCTTCCGCTCTCTCGGCATGGCGGTCATCGCCGACGACGAGCCCCTTCCGCTGGACGTCCTGGACGCCTACCGGCGGGCCGGCCACGCCTGGGTGGCCGCCGACGAGACCGACCGCCCGGTCGCGTACCTGCTGATGGACACCGTCGACGGTGCCGCCCACATCGAGCAGGTCTCGGTGCACCCGGACGCCGCCCGCCGGGGCATCGGCCGCGCGCTGATCGAGCACCTCGCCGCCGAGGCGGCCGGTCTCGGGCTGACGGCACTGACCCTGACGACCTTCGCCGAGGTGCCCTGGAACGCGCCGTACTACGCGCGGTTGGGTTTCCGCCCGCTCGCCGAGGCCGACCCGGAGCTCACCCTCGGCCTGCGCGCGATCCAGCGGGCCGAGGCCGCCCATGGTCTGGCGACCTGGCCCCGGGTGTGCATGCGCCGCGAGCTGGTGGGGGCGGAGGCGCACGCCGTGCGCGCCGTCCGCCCCGTGCCGTAGTCACGCCTCCGCGCCGCCCTCCGCGCCGCCGCCCTCCGCGCCCCCGTCCTCCCCGAAGCGTCGGCGCAGCTCCACCTTGCGGACCTTCCCGCTCACCGTCATGGGGAAGTCGGCGAGGATCTCCACCCGGCGGGGGACCTTGTAGTGCGCGAGACGGTCGCGGCAGTACGCGGTGATGTCGTCGAGGCTCGGCGGGTCGGCCGGATCGCGCGGGATCACGCAGGCGAGGATCTCCTCGCCGTAGCGGGGGTCGGGGACGCCCACGACCTGGACGTCCGCGATCTTCTCGTACCCGTGCAGGAACTCCTCGATCTCGCGCGGGTACACGTTCTCGCCGCCCCGGATGATCATGTCCTTGATCCGCCCGACGATCTGGACGTAGCCGTCCTCGCGCATCACCGCGAGGTCGCCGGTGTGCATCCAGCGGCCCTCGTCGACGACCTCGGCGGTCTTCCCGGGCTCGTCCCAGTAGCCGAGCATCACGCTGTAGCCGCGGGTGCGCAGCTCGCCCGGGGTCCCGCGCTCCACGGTGAGGCCGGTGACCGGGTCGACGACCTTCACCTCGACGTGCGGCATGACCCGGCCGACCGTGCCCGTGCGGCGCTCCAGGTCGTCGTCGCGCCGGGTCTGGGTGGAGACGGGCGAGGTCTCCGTCATCCCGTAGCAGATCGACACCTCGGCCATGTTCATCTCGGCGACGACCCGCTTCATCACCTCCGCGGGGCAGGGCGAGCCCGCCATGATGCCGGTGCGGAGGGAGGAGAGGTCGTACGCGGTGAAGTCGGGGAGGTTCAGCTCGGCGATGAACATGGTCGGGACGCCGTACAGCGAGGTGCAGCGCTCCTCCTGGACCGCGCGGAGGGTGGCCGCGGGGTCGAAGGAGGGTGCGGGAATGACCACGCAGGCGCCGTGGGACGTCGCGGCGAGATTGCCCATCACCATGCCGAAGCAGTGGTAGAAGGGCACCGGGACACAGATCCGGTCCTGCTCGGTGTAGCCGACCATCTCGCCCACGAAGTAGCCGTTGTTGAGGATGTTGTGGTGGGAGAGGGTCGCCCCCTTGGGGAAGCCCGTGGTGCCCGAGGTGTACTGGATGTTGACCGGCTCGTCGCAGGAGAGCGCGGCGGGGCGCGCGTCCCCCGCCGTGCGCGCGAGCAGTTCGTCCCAGGTCGGGTCGTCGAAGTAGACCGCCTCCCGCAACTCCGGGCAGTTCGGCGCCACGTGCTCGACGATCGCCCGGTAGTCGCTCGTCCTGTGCGTACGGGAGGCGAAGAGCAGCGAGATCCCGGCCTGGCGGAGCACGTACTCCACCTCGTGCGCCCGGTAGGCCGGGTTGACGGTGACCATGACGGCGCCGATGCGGGCGGTGGCGTACTGGACGAGGACCCACTCGGCGCAGTTGACCGCCCAGATCCCCACCCGGTCGCCCTTGACGACCCCGCTGCCGAGCAGGGAGTCGGCCAACTTCGCGACGTCGGCGCCGAACTGGGCGTACGTCCAGCGGCGCCCGGACGGTACGTCGACGAGCGCCTCGCGCTCGGGCCAGGCCGCGACGGCCCGGTCGAGGTCGGCTCCGATCGTGACGCCGAGCAGCTCGGTGGAGCTCGCGCCGTGTGCGTAGGAGAGGCTCATGCGCGGTCTCCTTCCGCGTACTCCGTGTACTCCGTACCCTCGCCCTTCGCCGTCCGCTCGCGGAGCTCGATCCGGCGGATCTTCCCCGAGACCGTCTTGGGGAGTTCGGCGAACTCGATGCGGCGCAGCCGCTTGTACGGGGCGAGGACGGCGCGCGAGTGGGCGAAGAGCGCCTTCGCCGTCTCCTCGTTCGGCTGCCAGCCCGCCGCGAGGACGACGTACGCCTTCGGGACGGCGAGCCGCAGCGGGTCGGGGGCCGGGACGACGGCCGCCTCGGCCACCGCCTCGTGCTCCAGGAGCGCGCTCTCCAGCTCGAACGGCGAGATCTTGTAGTCGGAGGCCTTGAAGACGTCGTCGGCGCGCCCGATGTAGGTGATGTAGCCCTCGCTGTCGCGGGAGCCGATGTCGCCGGTGCGGTAGTAGCCGCCCGCCATCGCCTCGGCCGTACGCTCCGGGTCGCCGTGGTAGCCGGTCATCAGGCCCACCGGGTCGGAGGAGAGGTCGAGACAGATCTCCCCCTCGTCCACATCCGCCGCGCCGCTGACCGGGTCGACCAGGGTGACCCGGAAGCCGGGGCTCGGCCGGCCCATCGAGCCTTCCTTGAGGGGCTGACCGGGGCTGTTGGAGACCTGGACGGCCGTCTCGGTCTGCCCGAACCCGTCGCGGACGGTGACACCCCACGCGCGCCGCACGGCCTCGATGACCTCGGGGTTGAGCGGCTCGCCGGCCGCCACGACCTCGCGCGGCGGCTGCCCGAGCTGGGTGAGGTCGGCCTGGATCAGCATGCGCCAGACGGTGGGCGGCGCGCAGAAGCTGGTGACGCCGTTGCGCTCCATCTCGGCCATCAGCCGGACCGGGTCGAAGCGCGTGTAGTTGTGGAGGAAGACGGTCGCCTCGGCGTTCCAGGGGGCGAACAGATTGGACCAGGCGTGCTTGGCCCAGCCGGGCGAGGAGATGTTGAGGTGCACGTCGCCGGGGCGGAGGCCGATCCAGTACATGGTGGCGAGGTGGCCGACGGGGTACGAGGTGTGGGTGTGCTCGACGAGCTTGGGGCGGGCGGTGGTGCCGGAGGTGAAGTACAGCATCAGCGGGTCGTCCGCGCGGGTGACGCCGTCGGGCTCGAAGGTGTCGGAGGCGCTCCTGGCCTCCTCGTAGGGAAGCCATCCGTCGCGCTCTCCCCCGACGACGATCCGGGTGTACTCCCCCGGCACGTCGCCGAACTTGGCGGTGTCCTCGGCGCGCACGATCACATGCCGGGCCCGGCCGCGCTCGACGCGGTCGCGCAGGTCGGCGGGGCCGAGGAGCGGGGTGGCCGGGATGACGACGGCGCGCAGCTTCATCGCGGCGAGCGCGGTCTCCCACAACTCGGCCTGGTTGCCCAGCATGACGATGATCCGGTCGCCGGCCCGGACGCCCTGGGCGCGCAGCCAGTTGGCGGCGCGGTCGGAGCGGGCGGCCATCTCGGCGAAGGTGAGGCGCGTCTCGGTGCCGTCCTCCTCGACGATGTGCAGCGCGGTCCTGTCGTTGCCGGCCGCGATGACGTCGAACCATTCCAGGGCCCAGTTGAACCGGTCGGGGCGGGGCCAGGCGAACCCCTCGTACGCCGACTCGTAGTCCTCGCGATGCTGGAGCAGGAAGTCGCGGGCGGCCCGGAACCTCTCCGTCGCCGTGGTAGCCGTCATGTGTCCTCCTCGTTGCGGGACCGGTCACGGACATCGTGTAATCAGTGACCGAGGTCTCACTACCCCCGTTCGGGGGTGAAGGAGTGGTCGCGTGCCCGAGCTGACGGAATCGGTGGAGATGCGTGCGGCGCTGCTGCGGCTGCGCCGGTCCACCGGTCTGGCGGTCGTCTTCGGCGGCCTGCTGCACGACGGCCGCCGACTGCGGATCGCGGAGCTGAGCGGCGCCCTGACCCCGGCCCTGCGCGGCCTGGCGATCTCCACGGGCAGCGGCCTGGGCGGCAGGTGCCTGGCCCTGTCGCGGCCCTGCGCGGTGACGGACTACCCGTCGGCGCGGCACATCACGCACGAGTACGACGGTCCGGTGTCGGCGGAAGGGCTGCGCTCGGTGGTCGCGGTGCCCGTCGTCGTACGCCGGAAGGTACGGGGGGTGCTGTACGGGGCGCTGCGGGACGCGCTGCCGCTGGGCGACCGGGTCTTCGACGCGGCGGTGGCGGCGGCGAGGGACGTGGAACAGGCGCTGGCGGTACGGGACGAGGCGCGGGAGCAGCCGGCCGGCGGCTCGTCGGCGCCGGCGGCGGGCCCGGGGCCGTCGGGCCGGTCCTGGGAGGAGGTCCGGCAGGCCCACGGCGAGCTGCGCGCACTGGCGCCCCGGGTCGAGGATCCGGAGCTGCGGGCACGGCTCCTGGAGGTGTGCGGGCGCCTGGAGAACGCCTCGGCGGGCCCGGCGCGCCCGCGGGGCGTGGCGCTGACGCCGCGCGAGCTGGACGTCCTGGCGGCCGTGGCGTCGGGGGCGACGAACGCGTCGGCGGCGGAGCGGCTCGGGCTGCGCCCGGAGACGGTGAAGGGCTATCTGCGCTCGACGATGCGCAAGCTGGAGGCGCACACGCGCCTGGAGGCGGTGGTGGCGGCACGACGGGCGGGGATGCTGCCGTAGGACCGCGGCCTTCCTGCTCCCTCCGCCCTCACACGCCGACGCCCCTCGATCGCCCTCCGGGCCCTCCATCGCCCTCCACCTGACGACCCCCATCGCCTACGCGTCGACGACCCCGAACACGACGTCGTGGGGAACGCCCTCCGGCCCCATCACCCGCAGCAGCCGCTCCGCCTCGGCCGTCAGCTCGGCGCGCTGGGCCTTGGTCGGGCGGCCGAAGGGCTGGATGGTGAGCGTCGTGCGCTCCTTGGTCTCCTCCTGGCGCCAGAGGCCGGCGAGGAGGCCGTCGAGGAGGAAGACGGAGAAGGCCTGGTTCCCCTTCCAGGTGCGGTTCTTCGTCTCGGCGGAGACGAAGCGGGTGCGGTCGGCGTGGGAGAGAAGGAGGTTGTCGAACTCGGGGAGGAAGCGCGGCGGGGCCGGGGTGTCGGGGTCGGGTCGGGGCGCGTCGGGAAGGTCGAAGAGCTCGACGCCGTGCTCGTCCTGGAAGGCGAGGAGACGGGGCCGGAGGCGTTCGAAGGCCTCGCGGAGGCGGGTGAGGCCGCTCCAGGTCTGCATGTCCTTGACAGAAGCGGGCCCGAACGCGGCCAGGTAGCGCAGGACGGTGGCGTCGGGGGTGGGCGTGGGCTCGGCGGGGGCGCGGAGCCATGCCTCGGCGGTGGTGAGGCGGACCGCGCCGCTGCGCCGCCAGAGGCCGCGCGGGGTGACCTGGACGAGGGGCAGGAGGCAGCGGGCGGCGACCGAGAGGGACTGCGGGTCGGCGTCGGGCCAGTGGACGAGCAGGGCCTCGCGGATCTCCTTGGGGGTCCGGGGCTCCTCCTCGACGAGCGTGCGGGAGAGCGCGGCGATGCGGTCGAGGTCGACGCCTTCCAGGCCGGCGCGGAAGATCGTGAGCTCGCGGTCGCGGGCGGCCTGGACGAGCGGCCGGACGGTGCGGACGTCGTCGGCGGTGTGGGTGTGGATGGTGGAGCGCAGGGTGACGATCCGGGCGACCTCGCGGGACTCCATGAGGTCGGAGAGGTGCTCCGGGCGGAAGTCGGCGAGCCGGGCGGCGAGGGCGTAGTACGGCGGCTTGGTGTTCTGCGCCTGGAGTCCGATGAGGTGGGAGACGGCGTCCTTGGCGGACATCGCGGCGGGCTCCAGGAGGAGCTGGCGGGCCAGCGTGGCGCGGCCCAGGGCGCGGGTGGAGAGGACCGGATTCGTCGAGGTGGAGGCCATGAACGGCACGCTACTCGGGCTTGCGGACAGCTTGGGTCCGCAAGAGGGCCCGGGCCTGCGCATCCCGCCGCGCTGCCGTGTTTCGTCCCGTATATCCTGCCGGGAGACTGGCCACGATCACGATCACGATCACGATCACGATCACGGACACGATCACGGACACGGACACGGAGAGGGACCCATGTCGGAGCGTCGCCCCCGGGCAGCCTGGCGCCGGCAGCCGGAACCGCCGGCGCGGACGCCCGGGTCGGAGCCTCAGCCGCCGGAGCCGGCGGACGCGGCGGCCGACCGGCCGAGCGTGGTGCAGGCGACGCTGTACCGCGAGGGCCGCAAGGTGGCGTCCCCGGCGACGCTGGCGGAGACGTTCCGCCAGCTGCGTGAGCACCCGGACGGCATGGCGTGGATCGGTCTGCACCGTCCGACCGAATCCGAACTGCATTCGCTGGCGGGCGAGTTCGACCTGCACGAGCTGGCGGTGGAGGACGCGCTTGAGGCGCACCAGCGCCCGAAGCTGGAACGGTACGGGGACACGCTCTTCGTGGTCCTGCGGGCGGCCCGCTACCTGGACGCCCAGGAGGAGGTCGACTTCGGCGAGCTCCACGTCTTCGTGGGGCAGGACTTCGTGATCACGGTCCGCCACGGCGCGGCCCCGGACCTCTCGGCGGTCCGCCACCGCATGGAGGAGGACCCGGACCTCCTGGCACTGGGCCCGGAGGCGGTCCTGTACGCGATCCTGGACGCGGTGGTCGACGGCTACGCCCCGGTGGTGGCGGGCGTCCAGAACGACATCGACGAGATCGAGACCGAGGTCTTCGGCGGCGACCCGGCGGTCTCGCGCCGTATCTACGAACTCTCCCGGGAGATGGTCGAGTTCCAACGCGCGACGCGCCCCCTGGTGGGCATGCTGCACGGCCTGATGGCGGGCTTCGCCAAGTACGGCACGGACGAGGAACTCCAGCGCTACCTCCGCGACGTGGCCGACCACGTCACCCACACCAGCGAACGCGTGGACGGCTTCCGCCAGGCCCTGACGGAGATCCTGACGGTGAACGCGACCCTGGTCACCCAGGAACAGAACGCGGAGATGCGGGCGTTGGCGGAGGCGGGCTTCGAACAGAACGAGGAGATCAAGAAGATCTCCTCGTGGGCGGCCATCCTCTTCGCCCCCACGCTGGTGGGGACGATCTACGGGATGAACTTCGACACGATGCCCGAGCTGAACTGGGCCTTCGGCTATCCCTTCGCGATCCTGCTGATGGCCGTGGTCTGCACGAGCCTGTACTTCGTCTTCAAGAGGCGGGACTGGCTGTAGGCCGTCGCCCGGGGGCCGCGAAACCCGTGCGACGGCTTGACCTTCGAGTCGGGTCGAAGGTTTACGGTCGAGGTGTGAGCACGATGCGGATCTCCCAGCTCGCCCAGCGTTCCGGCGTCCCGGCCACGACGCTGCGGTTCTACGAGGGTGCCGGGCTGCTGCCCGCCGGCCGGGCGCCCTCGGGGTACCGGGTGTACGGGGAGGACGCGGTCGAGCGGCTCGCGTTCATCGGGGCGGCCAAGCACCTGGGGCTGCCGCTGGAGGAGATCGGGGAGCTGCTCGCGGTGTGGGAGGCCGGCGCCTGCCGGGACGTCAAGGCGGACCTGCGGCCCCGGATCGCAGCCCGGCTGGCCGAGGCCGAGGGGCGGGCCGCCGGGCTTGTGGCGTTCACCGCCTCGCTGCGTACCGCCCTGAGCCACGTGGACGCGCTGCCCGACCGTGCCGGTCGCTGCGATCCGGAGTGCGGGTTCCTCCCCCCGCCGGACGGGCGGCCGGTGGACGTGGCGCTCGCCCCCGGTCTGCGGGCCGCCGAAGAGGAGGCGGAGCGGTGGCGCACCGCACCGGTGGCCTGCTCGCTGACCGGTGACGGGGTGACCGAGCGCATCGCCCAGTGGCGCGCGGCGGTCGCCGGAGCCGTACGGACGGCCTTCCCCGAGGGCCTTCGCCTCACCCTGCCTGTCGACCGGACGGCGAAGGTGGCCGAGCTGGCCGCCGCCGAGCAGCGGTGCTGCCCGTTCTTCGACTTCCGCCTCCACCTCGACGGCCCTCGGCTGCATCTGGAGGTCCGCGCCCCGGCCGACGGTGCGGGCCTCCTCGCCGACCTGTTCGGCCGGGCCGACTGAGCCCTCGACCCCGTCGCCCCCCAGCCCGCCCTTCAGAGAGACCTCACCGTGCTCGTCGCCCGCTCCGTCGCCCTGTTCGCCGTCGCCGCCCTGTTCGAGATCGGAGGCGCCTGGCTGGTCTGGCAGGGCGTCCGCGAGCACAAGGGCTGGATCTGGATCGGCGCGGGCGTGATCGCCCTCGGCCTGTACGGCGTCGTCGCCACCTTCCAGAGCGACGACGACTTCGGCCGGATCCTCGCCGCGTACGGCGGCGTCTTCGTGGCCGGTTCCCTCGCCTGGGGCATGATCGCCGACGGCTACCGCCCCGACCGCTTCGATGTCGTCGGCGCCCTTGTCTGCCTGGCCGGGATGGCGGTGATCATGTACGCCCCGCGCGGTCACTGACGGGATCGGGTCGGCGGCCGCTGAGGGCGCCGCCGGTGCCATCGGTGCGGCCGGTGCCATCGGTGCGGCCGGTGCCACCCGTGCGGCCGGTGCCACCCGTGCGGCCGGTGCCACCCGTGCGGCCGGTGCCACCCGTGCGGCCGGTGCCACCCGTGCGAGCGGTGCCACCCGTGCGAGCGGTGCCACCCGTGCGAGCGGTGCCACCCGTGCGGAATGCGGGCGTGTGGACAACGCCGTCAGCCCTCGGTCAGTGCCTTGAGCGCGATGTTGAGCCGGAGGACGTTGACGCGGGGTTCGCCGAGGAAGCCGAGGATGCGGTCGTCGGTGTGGTCGGCGACGAGTCGCTCGACCCTCGTGACGTCCAGGCCGTTCTGCTCCGCGACCCGGTGGACCTGGAGCTTCGCGTACTCCGGGGAGATGTGCGGGTCCAGGCCCGAGCCGGAGGAGGTGACGGCGTCGGCGGGGACGTCGGACGGGTTCACCGTGAACGAGGCCGTGGAGTTGTCCTTGACGACGGCCGCCTTGGCGTCCTTCACCCAGGTGATCAGCTCCTCGTTGTCGCCGGACCGGTTGGTCGCGCCGGACAGGATGATCGCGTACTGGGTGTTGACGCTGTTGGAACCGAGGCCGTTGGACGGGCGCGGCTGGAACCACCTCAGGTCCGGGCTCGCCGTCTCCTCACCGTCCTTCAGCGGCAGGTGGTAGCTCTGGCCGATCAGTTCGGAGCCGACGACCCTGCCGCCCGCGTCCTTGATCTCGGAGCCGTCGGCCTTGCCGGGGAAGGCCGCCTGGGCGATGCCGGTGACGGCGAGCGGGTAGAGGACGCCGGTGATCACGGTCAGGACGAGGAGGGCGCGCAGGCCCGCCCAGAGCACCCGGCCGGTGTTTCCTACGGAGTTGTTCGTCATGGTCGGTCAGCCGATTCCGGGGATGAGGGAGAGGAGCACGTCGATGATCTTGATGCCGATGAAGGGGGCGACCAGGCCGCCGAGACCGTAGACCCCGAGGTTCCGGCGGAGCAGCCTGTCCGCGCTCGTCGGCCGGTAGCGCACGCCCTTCAGGGCGAGTGGGACCAGGGCGATGATGATCAGCGCGTTGAAGACGACCGCGGAGAGGATCGCGGACTCCGGCGAGGACAGGCCCATGATGTTGAGCCTGTCCAGGGACGGGTAGGCCACCGCGAACATCGCGGGGATGATCGCGAAGTACTTCGCCACGTCGTTGGCGATCGAGAAGGTCGTCAACGCACCGCGGGTGATGAGGAGTTGCTTGCCGATCTCGACGATCTCGATGAGCTTGGTCGGGTTGGAGTCCAGGTCCACCATGTTCCCGGCCTCCTTGGCGGCCGAGGTTCCGGTGTTCATCGCCACTCCGACGTCGGCCTGGGCGAGCGCGGGCGCGTCGTTGGTGCCGTCACCGGTCATCGCGACCAGCTTGCCGCCGGCCTGCTCCCGCTTGATGAGGGCCATCTTGTCCTCGGGGGTGGCCTCGGCGAGGAAGTCGTCGACACCCGCCTCCTCGGCGATCGCCTTCGCGGTCAGCGGGTTGTCACCCGTGATCATGACCGTCTTGATGCCCATCCGGCGCAGCTCGTCGAACCGCTCCCGCATGCCTTCCTTGACGACGTCCTTCAGGTGGACGACCCCGAGGACCCGGGCGCCCTCGGCGTCCTCGACGGCGACGAGCAGCGGCGTGCCGCCGGCCTGGGAGATCGCGTCGTTGAGCGCCGGGGCGTCCTCGGCGACGTGACCGCCGCGCTCCTTCACCCAGGCGACCACCGAACCGGTGGCGCCCTTGCGGACCTTGCGGCCGTCGACGTCCACACCGGACATACGGGTCTGGGCGGTGAAGGGGATCCACTCGGCCCCGACGAGTTCGCCCTGATGACGCTCGCGCAGGCCGTACCTCTCCTTGGCGAGAACCACGATCGAGCGGCCCTCGGGCGTCTCGTCGGCCAGCGACGACAGCTGGGCCGCGTCGGCCAGTTCGGCCTCCGTGACGCCCCCGACCGGGACGAACTCCGAAGCCTGCCGGTTGCCCAGCGTGATGGTGCCCGTCTTGTCCAGCAGCAGCGTGGAGACGTCACCGGCCGCCTCGACGGCGCGGCCCGACATCGCGAGGACGTTGCGCTGCACGAGCCGGTCCATGCCCGCGATGCCGATCGCCGAGAGCAGCGCGCCGATCGTGGTCGGGATGAGGCAGACCAGCAGCGCGGTCAGGACGATCAACGAGGTCTGCTCGTCGGCGCCCGCGTAGATCGCGAACGGCTTCAGCGTGACGACGGCCAGCAGGAAGACGATCGTCAGCGAGGCGAGCAGGATGTTGAGCGCGATCTCGTTCGGGGTCTTCTGCCGGGCAGCGCCCTCGACCAGGTTGATCATCCGGTCGATGAACGTTTCACCGGGCTTCGTCGTGATCTTGATGACGATCCGGTCCGACAGGACCTTCGTCCCCCCGGTGACGGCACAGCGGTCCCCGCCCGACTCCCGGATGACGGGGGCCGACTCACCAGTGATCGCGGACTCGTCCACCGATGCGACGCCCTCGACGACGTCACCGTCGCCGGGGATGATGTCGCCGGCCTCGCAGACCACCAGGTCGCCGATCCTCAGCTCGGTGCCGGGGACCCGCTCCTCGTTCGTGCCGATGATCCGGCGCGCGACCGTGTCCGTCTTGGCCTTGCGCAGCGTGTCGGCCTGCGCCTTGCCCCGGCCCTCGGCGACCGCCTCGGCCAGGTTGGCGAAGAGGGTGGTCAGCCACAGCCAGGCGGTGATCGCCCAGCCGAACCAGTCCCCCGGGTCCTTGATCGCCAGCACGGTGGTGACCACCGAGCCGATCAACACCACGAACATCACGGGCGACTTGACCATCACCCGCGGGTCGAGCTTCCTGACCGCGTCCGGGAAGGACCTGATCAGCTGCCGGGGATCGAACAGGCCCCCGCCGACCCGCCCGGCCGCCTGGTGCTGCCCAGTGGACAGGGCACCGTGCGGCGCCCGCACCGGAGTCGTGGTGGACATGTCGTCCTCTTGCTTTCTTACGTCGATGGTCATGCCGCGAGCCCTTCGGCGAGCGGTCCCAGCGCGAGGGCCGGGAAGTAGGTCAGACCGGTGATGATGAGGATCGCGCCGACCAGCAGGCCGGTGAACAACGGCTTCTCCGTCCGCAACGTGCCCGCCGTCTCCGGCACGGGCCGCTGCTCCGCGAGCGAGCCCGCCAGCGCCAGGACGAACACCATCGGCAGGAACCGGCCGAGCAGCATCGCGATACCGATCGTCGAGTTGAACCACTGCGTGTCGGCGTTCAGACCCGCGAACGCCGAGCCGTTGTTGTTCGCACCCGAGGTGTACGCGTACAGGATCTCGGAGAACCCGTGCGCACCGGAGTTCGTCATCGAGTTCCCCGGGGTGTCCAGCGCCATCGCCGCGGCCGTGAAGCCGAGGACCAGCGCCGGGGTGACGAGGATGGAGCAGGCCGCGTACGTGATCTCGCGGGTACCGATCTTCTTCCCCAGGTACTCCGGGGTCCGGCCGACCATCAGACCCGCGATGAAGACCGCGATGATCGCCATGATCAACATGCCGTAGAGACCGGAACCGACGCCGCCCGGAGCGATCTCACCCAGCTGCATGCCCAGCAGGTTGATCCCCCCGCCGAATCCGGTGTTCGACGAATGGAAGGAGTTGACCGCACCGGTGGAGGTCAGGGTCGTGGCGACCGAGAAGATCGCCGACGCCCCGATCCCGAATCGGGTCTCCTTGCCCTCCATCGCCCCACCGGCCAGTTCGAACGCCGGGCCCCTGCCCGCGAACTCGGTCCACATCATCAGGGCGGTGAAACCGATCCAGAGGGCGGCCATCGTCGCCAGGATGGCGTACCCCTGCTTGAGCGAGCCGACCATGCGGCCGAAAGTCCGCGTCAGGGCGAAGGGGATGACGAGGATCAGGAAGATCTCGAAGAGGTTCGACAGCGCGTTGGGGTTCTCGAAGGGGTGGGCCGCATTGGCGTTGAAGTAACCGCCGCCGTTCGTTCCCAGCTCCTTGATCACCTCCTGCGAGGCGACCGCGCCACCGTTCCACTGCCGCGTACCGCCCGTGAACTGCCCGACCTCATGGATGCCGGCGAAGTTCTGGATGGCGCCGCACGCGACCAGGATCAGCGCGCCCACGACCGATATCGGGAGGAGGACACGGACCGTGCCGCGCACGAGGTCGGCCCAGAAGTTGCCGAGCTCACCGGTACGAGACCGGGCGAAGCCGCGCACGAGGGCGACCGCGACCGCGATACCCACGGCGGCCGAGACGAAGTTCTGCACCGCGAGGCCGCCGGTCTGCACGACGTGGCCCATGGCCTGCTCGCCGTAGTACGACTGCCAGTTCGTGTTCGCGACGAACGACGCCGCCGTGTTGAAAGCCTGGTCCGGATCGATCGAGGCGAATCCGAGCGAGCCGGGCAGCGAACCCTGCACCCGCTGCAACAGGTACAGGAAAAGGACGCCCACCACGGAGAAGGCGAGCACCCCGCGCAGATACGCCGGCCAGCGCATCTCGACGCTCGGATTCGCGCCGATCGCCTTGTAGATCCACTCCTCGGGCTTGTAGTGCTTCTCCGAGGAGTAGACGCGCGCCATGTAGTCACCCAGCGGTCGGTACGACAGCCCCAGAGCGACGATCAACGCCAGAAGCTGGAGAACTCCAGCGGAAACGGGACCCATGTCCGTGCTCAGAACCTCTCCGGCTTGACGAGGGCGAGGACGAGATAGACCAGCAGGGCGACCGCGACGAGCAGTCCGACGATGTTCTCGGCGCTCACAGCTTGGCCACCCCCTTGGCGATGAAGGCCACCAGCGCGAAGACCGCGATCGTGGTGACGACGAAGGCCACGTCGGCCATCGTGAGCTCCCGGATGCAGGAAGAAGGAAGAACGGATTCTCGGACAGGACGAGAAAACCGCCTTTCAGCCGGGAAACGCCGTTCGTTGACGTCTCCCTGACGCGCTGCGGCGCGCTCTTGACGCGTCCCCTACGCCGTTCCGGTTCCGGCCCTTGGCCGCCCTACGCCGTTCCGGTTCTGGTCCCTGGCTGCCCGGGGCCGACCGCGGCCGTCCCTGGCCGGCCCGGGGCCGACCGGGAACTGACGAAGCTTGACCGACGAAAGGGATGTGACAGGTTCATGACTATGGGATCGTGAGGGCCGACCGGCGGTCCGGCCGTCCCTGGCGACCGGATACCGGCGCCGCTCTTCCCGCACTCTCGGTGCCGCCAGGCTCCGAGCCCCCCACGAGTGAAGGAGCAGCCATGCCGCTCTGCACATGGCCGAAGGCAGGCGTGATCGCCGCCGCGGTCGTCCTGGCCGCGACGACCGCGGCGAACGCCGCCCCCGCGTCGGCGTCCGCTTCCACGTCGGCGTCCGCGTCGGTCCCGTCGGCGCCGCGCGCCGCGGCCGCGGTGACGCTTCGCTACGACGACAGCCGGGCCGGCGGCTGGGAGGCCGCCGTCGCGGCGGGAGTCGCCTCCTGGAACGCCAACGTCGACAACGTCAAGCTGGTCGAGGCCGCGCCGGGCACCCGCGCCGAGATCGTCATCGTGGCCACCACCGGCTGGCCCCAGGCCACCCTCGGCCCCGTCCGCCCGGGCCGGCAGGTCCGTGTCGAACTCGGGAGCCAGGCGGTTGCCCAGGGGTACGACAAGACCCGCATAGCCGCCCATGAACTCGGCCACAGCCTGGGTCTCCCCGACACCAAGCCGGGGCCGTGCTCACAGCTGATGTCGGGGTCGAGCGCCGGTACGGCGTGCGCGAACGCGGTCCCGAACGCGACCGAGCAGGCCCGGGTGGAGTCCGCGTACGCGGGCGGCGTCGCCTCGATCGCCCCCGCCGACGGCCGGATCCTGGTGGACGCGCCCTGACCGAACCCCCGGGCGGGGGGGGGGGGCCCCCCCCCCCCCCGGCGGGGGCCCCCCCCCCCCCCCCCCCGGGGGGCGCCCCCCCCCCCCCCCCCCCCCCCGCCCCCCCCCCCCCACCCCCCAAAAAAAACCCCAGAG